>NZ_CP107918.1:0-1287628 GCF_036014195.1 Streptomyces sp. NBC_00442 | reverse complement strand
ACCGGCGCGGCGCTCGCACCCCATCTGCGGTCCGCTCCCGCGCAGTCCGTCCGGGGATACCCGGAATGGAAGGACAAGGTCGCCACCCCCGCCCTTCAGGAGTACTACAGCGGAGCGATCGACGCGGCCGAGCTGAAGAAACGCCTGGTCCAGGACGGAAACCGGGTTCTCGCCCGCTATCGGCGCTGAGCCGGGCGCCGGGGCGGAAATTCCCGTGATCCGGGAGAAGTCGGGAGCCGGGGAATTCGACGGTGCGCGCCGGATGTCCAGCGGCCCTCCATAAAGCCCGAGTTGCCCCCTTCGTGGTCGGTATCGCATTACGAAATCTTGTTGCCTAAATCACAGCTTCATGAAGACCTTGATCTGCGCGCGTCAATCGGCAAGGGTTTCGAACCAGCCCCGGAGGGTTTGCCTCCGGTAGGTCAACCCCCCACATTCAGTGACGAGGAGACCCCTCTTCATGGCATCCCACAAGCGTGCGAGCAAGATCAAACTCGCGGTGGCGACAACCGCCGTGCTGGCCGCGGCCGGAGCGACCGCCCTCAACTCTCCGTTCGCCGGGGCCTCTCCCGCCGAAGGCACCGTTTACGGCCTGAACGCCCAGGACGCCGTCGACGGAAGCTATATCGTCCTGCTCGACGCATCCGCATCGGCGGACTCCAAGCGCAAACTCGCCGAGGAATACGGCGGCGAACTCAAGCGCGACTACTCCTCCTCGCTCAACGGCTTCTCCGCCGCGGGGCTTTCACAGACCGAGGCCAAGCGGCTCGCCGCCGACCCCGCCGTCGGCAAGGTCGTGCAGAACAAGAAGTTCCACATCGACGAGACCCAGAACAATCCGCCGTCCTGGGGTCTCGACCGGATCGACCAGACGGGCACCGCGGGCGACGGCGCCTACACCTACCCGGCCGCGGCCGGGGACGGCGTCACCGCCTATGTGATCGACACCGGAGTCCGCATCACCCACAAGGACTTCGGCGGGCGGGCCTCCTACGGCTTCAACGCCGTCGACAACAACGACAAGGCCGACGACGGCAACGGCCACGGCACGCACGTCGCGGGCACCATCGCGGGCACAGCGCACGGCGTGGCCAAGAAGGCGAAGATAGTCGCCGTTCGGGTGCTCGACAACAACGGGTCCGGCAGCACCGATCAGGTCGTCGCCGGCATCGACTGGGTCACCAAGAACCACAAGGGCCCCTCCGTCGCCAATATGAGCCTCGGCGGCACCGCCGACCCGGCGCTCGACGCAGCCGTCCAGAAGGCGATCGCCTCCGGCGTCACCTTCGGCGTGGCGGCCGGCAACGAGTCGGCCGACGCGGGCAACGGCTCGCCGTCCCGGGTGAAGGAAGCCATCACCGTCGCCTCGTCCACCAAGGACGACGAGCAGTCGAGCTTCTCCAACTTCGGTTCGGTGGTGGACCTTTACGCCCCCGGCTCGGACATCACATCCGACTGGAACACCGGCGACACGGCCACCAACACCATCTCCGGCACGTCCATGGCCACCCCGCACGTCGTCGGCGCCGCCGCCGTCTACCTGGCCGGCCACCAGGACGCCACCCCCGCCCAGGTCGCCGACGCCCTCACCCGGGGCGCGACGGCGGACAAGATCTCCAACGCGAGCCAGGGCACCCCGAACAAGCTGCTGAAGGTCGTCGAGTAGTCGGCATCCGGCAGCGCTGAACGACGGCCTCCGCGCCCGTCCCCCACGGGGCGCGGGGGCCGTCCTAGGGTGTGGCCCATGACGACGACGTACGCCGCTCTGCTGCGCGGCATCAATGTGGGCGGGGCCAAGAAAGTTCCCATGGCCGAGCTGCGGAAGCTCCTCGGCGACCTGGGACACGGCGACGTGAAGACGTATCTCAACAGCGGCAACGCCGTCTTCAGCAGTGCCTCCCGCGACCAGGACGCACTCGCCGCGGAACTGGAGGCCGCCATCGAGAAGCACTTCGGCTTCTCCGTCGCGTGCATGGTGCGCGGCGGCCCCTATCTGCGCGCCGTCCTCGACGCCTGCCCCTTCCCCGCCGAGCGGCTCGCGGGCAAGCAGCTGCACGCCACCTTCTTCGCGGGCCCGCCCGTCACCGCCGACCGCTTCGCCGGCATCGACGCGGCGGCCTTCCTCCCCGAGGAGTTCCGCCTCGGCGACCAGGTCCTCTACCTGTACGCGCCCGGGGGCCTGGGCGTCTCGAAGCTCGCCCCGGTCCTGTCCCGGCCCGGCCTGCTCAAGGGCGTATCGGCGACCTCCCGCAACTGGAACACCGTCAAGGCACTGGCGGAGATGACGGAGGCCGCCCGGGGATGACGGCCGCGACCGCCCCGCTCAGGACGGCACGAGATCGTTCAGCTCCGCCAACTCCCCCTCCGAAAGCCGTACACGACCCGCGTCGAGGTTCTCCTCCAGGTGCGTGGGGGAACCGGTGCCGGGCGTCGGGCACAGCGCGGGGGAGCGGTGCAGCAGCCAGGCGAGGGCGATCTGGCCCCTGGTCGCACCGTGATCGCCCGCGATCCGGTCGAGGACGGCCGCCCCGCCCGCGGTGAGGGCGCCGTTCGCCAGCGGGAACCACGGCAGGAACGCCAGACCGCGCGCCTCGCACAGGGCGAGGACCGGCTCCGACTCCCGGTCCAGGAGGTTGAAGCGGTTCTGCACGGAGGCGATGGCGGTCAGCCGCAGAGCCTGCTCCAGTTGGCCGGCGCTCACGCTGTCGAGGCCGATGTGCCGGATCTTGCCCGCCCGCCTCAACTCGTCCAGGGCGCCGAGCTGTTCGGCCATCGGCACGGCGGGGTCGAGCCGGTGCAGCTGGTACAGATCGATGATCTCCACGCGCAGCCGGCGCAGGCTCGCCTCACACATCGCCCGCAGCTGCTCGGGCCGCCCCGCGATGTGCCAGGCGCTGTCGCCGGTCCGTACGACACCGCCCTTGGTCGCGACGACGACGCCGGCGGGGTAGGGGTGCAGTGCCTGAGCGACGAGTTCCTCGGCGAGCCCCGGGCCGTAGTTGTCGGCGGTGTCGATCAGGGTGACGCCCCGCTCCACGGCCCGCCGCAGCACGGTCAGGGCCTCCGCGCGCTCGCCCCGCGGGCCCCAGTAGCCGGGACCGGTGAGCTGCGCGGTGCCGAAGCCGAGGCGCCGCACGGTGTGTCCCTGGCCGAAGGTGAAGGTCTGGGAGATCATCCCCGGACCGTATCCGGCGGGCTCCGGCACCACTGCCCGGGGTCCGGCATCCACCCATCGACCCCTCGACACCTCGCCCCCCGCCGGCCGGCCCGCATGGCGGACGGGACGCGGGCCGGCCGAAATGGCCCAGCGCATCGGAATCGTATTGGCCCAGGAGCAAGGGCCACTGCCCCGCTAGGCTCGACCCATGACGGACCCGAGAACAGACCGGACACCCCATCCCACGACCGACCCCGCGCCACGCACCACCGTCGACCGCGCCACCGTCGACTTCTACTTCGACCCCGCCTGCCCCTTCGCCTGGATCACCTCCCGCTGGATGCTGGAGGTCGAGCGGCATCGCGACATCGACCTCCGCTTCCGGCCGATGAGCCTGTACTTCCACAACATCGGCAACGAACTGCCCGACTGGTACCGGGACTTGGTGGACCGCTCGATCGGCCCGGTCCGGGTCGCCGTCGCGGCCGCCGAGGGACACGGAGACGAGGTGCTCCGCGATCTCTACACCGCGTTCGGCACCCGGATCCACGGCGGCGGCAATCAGGACTTCGACGAGGTGATCGCCCAGTCGCTCGCGGAACTGGGCCTGCCCGCCGCCCTCGCCGGGGCCGCCCACGACCCGGCGTACGACGAGGCCGTGCTGCGCAGCCACGACGCGGGCAAGGACCCGGCGCAGGACGGCTATGTCGGCACCCCGACCATGCACCTGGACGGCGCGGTCCACTTCGGCCCGGTCCTCGGCTCGATCCCGCGCGGCGAGGAAGCCGCACGGCTCTTCGACAGCGTGCGCACCCTCGCGGCGCACGCCGGCTTCTTCGAGCTGAAGAGGGCGAGGACCGGGTCCCTGAGCTTCGACTGAGGGCCGCGGGCCGCCACCGGCCCGCGCGCTGTCAGGCGCTGAGCGCGGCGACGCTCCCGCGCGTCCGCGCCTCGTCGTACCGGTCGAGCAGGAGGCGTGCCACCTCCGGCGCGGAGCCCAGGACGCCGGCGAGGACGTCGGCCTGTGCCGCGCCCCTGGCGATCCGGTCGGGCAGGAAGCCGGGCGCGATGACGTAGGGCGCGACGGCCACGCGGCGCACCCCCGGCGTGGCCCGCAACTCCCGTACGGCGTCTTCCGTACGGGGCAGAGCCGCGGAGGCGAACGCAGGCCGCACGGCGCACCAACCGGTGTGCCGCAGCTCCCGCGCAATTTCAGCGATCACTGCGATCGCCTCCGGGTCGGTGGAGCCCGCCGAGGCCAGGACGACCCCGGTCGAGCGTTTGTCGGCGGGGGCGAGCCCCGCCTCGTACAGCCGCCGCTCCACCGTGGCGAGCAGCAGCGGAGAAGGGCCGAGGACATCGGCGAGCCTGATGTCCAGGCGCGCGGGCGCCCGGTCGAGGACCGCCGGGATGTCGGACTTGGCGTGGAAGGCGCGGGTCAGGAGCAGCGGCAGGGCCACGACGTCCCGTACGCCTTCGAGGGCGAGCCGGTCGAGGACCCGCGGGACGGACGGCGCGTTGAAGTCCAGGAAACCGGTCTCCACGCGCAGCCCCGGCCGCAGCGCCCGCGCCCGGCGCACCAGGGCGTCGACGGTCGCGGCGTGCCGGGGATCGCGGCTGCCGTGGGCGATGACGAGGAGGACCGGGCGGTGCACGGGCGCCTCAGCCCTTCACGAGCAGGCCGCGGCCGCGCAGCACCCTGCGCTCCAGCGGGCTGAAGATCAGCAGGTCGATGGCGATGCCCACGATCAGGATCAGGAAGATCGCCAGGAAGATGCCGGGCATGTCGGAGTTGTTGCGGCCGTTCTCCAGCAACTGACCGAGCCCCAGGCCCAGATCGGGCGAGGACGCGATGATCTCGGCGGCCATCAGGGAGCGCCAGGAGAACGCCCAGCCCTGCTTGAGGCCCGCGAGATAGCCCGGCAGCGCGGCCGGCATCAGGATGTGCCAGGCCCCGCGCACCCCGGTCGCGCCGAGGGTGCGGCCCGCCCGAAGGTACAGCGGGGGCACCTGGTCGACGCCGGAGACGAGGCCGTTGGCGATCGAGGGGACCGCGCCGAGCAGGATCACCGCGTACATCATCGAGTCGTTCAGACCCAGCCACAGCACGGCCGGCGGCACCCAGGCCACCGACGGCAGCGACTGGAGACCGGACAGGATCGGCCCGATGGCCGCCCGTACGAACCTGACCCGGGCGACGAGCAGGCCGAGCGGGGTGCCGATGGCCAGGGCGAGCAGGAAGCCGAGCAGGCCGCGCGAGACGCTGGTCCACACCACGTCGAGCAGGGTGCCCTGGAGCCACATGTCGGTCAGGCTCGACCACACCGCGGACGGCGCGGGCAGCTTGTACTCGTCGGTGACCTTCGCCGAGACCAGGACCTGCCACACCACCAGGACAAGGGCGACCGCGGTCAGCGGCGGCAGGACCTTCTTGACGAGGACCTCGCGCACCGGGGTGCGGTGGGCCTGGACGGTCTCGAGCGCGTCGAGCCCGGCTTCCAGGCTGCCGAGTCCGGGGGAGTCCGTGGCGTCCTTCACGGCGGTGGTCTCAGTGCTGGCCATGGCGGCGGATCTCCCCACGCAGTTGTTCGGTGATCTCGACGGAGAGTTCCGCCACTTCGGCGTCCTCGATGCGGCGCGGCTGCTCGATGTCCACCGTCCACTCGTGGGCGACCCGGCCGGGCCGCGAGGAGAGCAGCACCACGCGCTGCGCGAGCCGGACCGCCTCGCGCACGTTGTGCGTCACGAAGAGCACCGACAGGTTCGTCTCCCGCCAGATGCGGGTCAGTTCGTCGTGCAGGACGTCCCGGGTGATCGCGTCGAGCGCCGCGAACGGTTCGTCCATCAAAAGGAGTTGGGAGTCCTGGGCGATCGCGCGGGCCATCGCGACGCGCTGGCGCATCCCGCCGGACAGCTCGTGCACCCGCTTGCCGTACGCGCCCTGGAGGCGGACCAGGGCGAGGAGCTCCTCGGCCCGCTCGCGCCGGTCGTTCTTGGGCACCCCGCGCAGCCTGAGGGCGAGCTCGATGTTCTTGCCCGCGGTCAGCCACGGGAACAGGGCGTGCTCCTGGAACATCAGGGCGGGCCGTCCGCCGGGCGTCTCGATCGTGCCCGCGGTCGGGGCGTCCAGGCCCGCGACCAGGTTGAGCAGCGTCGACTTGCCGCAGCCTGAGGCACCCAGGAGGGTGACGAACTCGCCGGGCGCGACATCGAGGGTGATGTCGTCGAGGACGAGCTGCGGCCCCGTGGGACCGCCGAAGGACTTCGAGACGTGCCCGATGCGCGCGGCGTACTCGTGCGTCGCCGTCGTACGGTCCGTGGCCTTGACGAGTGCGGTGGCCATGGTCGTCACCTCCTGGGAAACCTGTGGAACCGGCTGGGTGGGGGACTACTTGACGCCGAGACCGGCGTCGGCGACCTCGGGCTTGCCCAGGGACTTCAGGACCTTGTTGAGCGGCGCCAGGTCGTAGATGCCCTTGAGGTCGGGCTGCTTCAGGAGCCCGGCCTTCACCGCATGGTCGGCCTGCGCCTGGAGGGTCGCCGCCAGCGGGTCGTCGAGCGTCTTGATGGACGTCCACGCCGGGTCGATGATGTCCGCCGGAAGGGCCTTGCCGGAGAGCTTCTTGAGCGCGGCGTTCGCCGAGGCCTTCGCCTGGTCGGGGTGGGACCCGATCCACTCGTTGGTCTTCACCGAGCCGCGCAGGACCGCCTCGACGACGTCGGGGTGCTCCTTGAGGAACTTCTGCGACACGATGATGTTGGTGATCACGAACTGCTTGTCCGGCCACAGGTCGGACTCGTCGAGCAGCACCTTGCCGCCCTCGGACACCAGCTTGGACGCGGTCGGCTCGGGCACCCACGCGCCGTCGACCGAACCGGACTTGAAGGCGTCCGGGGTGATCTTGTTGTCGGTGCGGACCACGTTGACGTCGCCCTTGCCGCTCTGCGCGTCGACCTTCCAGCCCTTTTCGGCGATCCAGTTCAAGAACGCCACGTCCTGCGTGTTGCCGAGCTGCGGCGTCGCTATGTTCTTGCCCTTGAGGTCGTCGAGGGACTTGACCTTGCTGGGGTTGACCACCAGCTTCACGCCGCCGGACGCGGAGCCGCCGATGATGCGCAGGCTCTGGCCCTTGGACTTGGTGAAGCCGTTGATGGCCGGGGAGGGGCCGATCCAGCCGATGTCGATCGAGCCCGCGTTGAGGGCCTCGATCTCGGAGGGGCCGGCGTTGAAGGTGGCCGTCTTGACGGCCGTGCCGCCCAGCTCCTTCTGGAAGAGCCCCTCCTGGACACCGATCAGCGGCGTGGCGTGGGTCAGGTTCGGGAAGTAGCCGATCTTCACGGAGTCGGCGGAGAGCTTCTTGCCGTTGGCGGCGGGCGTGGCCTTCGCCGTGTCGTCCTTGTCGGCGGACGAGCCGTAGCCGCAGGCGGCGAGGGCGCCGAAAAGCAGCGGCAGGGTGGCGGCGGCGACGAGGCTGCGCCGCAGGGTGGAGCTGGCAGGCACGGGAGGGTGTCCTCTCGGAGGCCCGGTACTTACGTCAGGAGTCTCAACTCCGGGACGCGGCCGGGAAGTCGGCAGGTCTTCGGCGGTGCGGGACGTGCTGGTGGTGCAGCCGGGCGCGCGAGCGGTGCGCGTACGTCATCGCGCACATCGCGCCACCCCGCCCTGGCCGCTGCCGAGGGCGCCGCTGCCGACGCGGCCGCCCTCCTTCGCGAAGGTCGAGTAGACGTCGTTGGTCATCAGAAGTCCCAGCCCTCTTCGTCCTCGACCGTGGTGAGGACCTTGTGGGTGGCGAACGACTCGCCCGCCATGCCGGCGGCCAGCGTGGTGCCGTCGGCGGGGTCGATCAGAAGGAAGGATCCGGTACGCCGGGACGCCGCGTAGGAGTCCAGCGCCAGCGGCTCGGCGGTGCGCACCGTGACGCGGCCGATGTCGTTGGCGACGAGCTGGCCCGGGTTCGGGTGCTGGGAGAGGTCGTCCAGGGTGAGCCGGGACTCGATCCCCTTCACGATCGCCTTGACCGTGCGGGTGGTGTGCTTGAGCAGTACCCGCTGACCCACCGTCAGGGGCTGGTCGGCCACGTGGCACACCGTCGCCTCGACGTCCTGGGTGGTGGGGGGCGCGTCCCCGCTCGGCACGATCAGATCGCCGCGCGAGATGTCGATGTCGTCCGCCAGCAGGAGCGTGACCGACTGCGGGGTCCAGGCCACGTCGACGGACTCGCCGAGCAGGTCGATCCCCGCGATCGTGCTGGTGCGGCCCGACGGAAGGACGGTCACCGGCTCGCCGACCCGGAACGTACCGGCCGCGATCTGGCCCGCGTAGCCCCGGTAGTCGGGGAGCTCGGCGGTCTGCGGCCGGATCACGTACTGCACCGGCAGCCGGGCGTGGCAGGAGGTCAGGTCGTGGCTGACCGGCACCGTCTCCAGGTGTTCGAGGACGGTGGGGCCGCCGTACCAGTCCATGTGGGCGCTGGGCTCGACCACGTTGTCCCCGGCGAGGGCCGAGATCGGGATGGCCGTGATCTCCGGAACGCCCAACTCGCTCGCGTACGCGGTGAATTCCTCGGCGATCGTCGCGAAGACCTTCTCCTCGTACGCCACCAGGTCCATCTTGTTGACGGCGAGGACCACGTGCGGCACCCGCAGCAGGGCCGCGACGGCGGCGTGCCTGCGGGTCTGCTCGATGACGCCGTTGCGGGCGTCGACCAGGACCACGGCCAGGTCGGCGGTGGAGGCGCCGGTCACCATGTTGCGGGTGTACTGCACGTGCCCGGGGGTGTCGGCCAGGATGAACCGGCGCCGCGGGGTCGCGAAGTAGCGGTAGGCCACGTCGATGGTGATGCCCTGCTCGCGCTCGGCCCGCAGGCCGTCGGTGAGCAGCGCCAGGTCGGGGGCCTCCTGGCCGCGCTTGAGGGAGGCGGCCTCCACGGCCTCCAGCTGGTCGGTGAGGACCGACTTGGAGTCGTGCAGGAGCCGGCCCACCAGGGTGGACTTGCCGTCGTCGACGGAGCCGGCGGTCGCGAAGCGCAGCAGGGTGGTGGCCGACAGGTCGGCCAGCTGCTTGGCGTTCTCGGCGGTAGTGCTCACTTTAGAAGTACCCCTCGCGCTTGCGGTCTTCCATCGCGGCCTCGGACATCTTGTCGTCGGCACGGGTGGCGCCCCGCTCGGTCAGCCTCGATGCGGCGATCTCGGTGATGACGGCGTCCAGCGTCGTCGCGTCGGAGTCGACGGCGCCGGTGCAGGACATGTCGCCGACGGTGCGGTAGCGCACCAGGCGGGTCTCGACCGTCTCCTGGTCCTTGGGCCCGCCCCACTCGCCGGCGGTCAGCCACATCCCGGACCGCTTGAACACCTCGCGCTCGTGGGCGAAGTAGATCTGCGGCAGGTCGATGTCCTCGCGGGCGATGTACTGCCACACGTCCAGCTCGGTCCAGTTGGACAGCGGGAACACGCGCACGTGCTCGCCGGGGGCGTGCCGGCCGTTGTAGAGCTGCCACAGCTCGGGGCGCTGGCGGCGCGGGTCCCACTGCGAGAACTCGTCGCGCAGCGAGAACACCCGCTCCTTGGCGCGGGCCTTCTCCTCGTCGCGGCGGCCGCCGCCGAACACCGCGTCGAAGCGGTGCTGCTGGATGGCTTCCGTCAGCGGCACCGTCTGGAGCGGATTGCGCACACCGTCGGGCCGCTCGCGCAGCTTGCCGGCGTCGATGTACTCCTGCACCGACGCGACGTGCAGGCGCAGGCCGTGCTCGGCCACCACGCGGTCGCGGTAGGCGAGGACCTCGGGGAAGTTGTGCCCGGTGTCGACGTGAAGCAGCGTGAAGGGCACGGCCGCCGGGGCGAACGCCTTCAGCGCCAGGTGCAGCATGACGATGGAGTCCTTGCCGCCGGAGAAAAGGATCACCGGCCGCTCGAACTCACCCGCCACCTCACGGAAGATGTGCACCGCCTCGGATTCGAGGGCGTCCAGGTGGCTGAGCGCGTACGGGCTGTCGACGCCCTCGTTCACGGTCACTGCCGACGTCATGCCAGGCCCCTCTCACTGAGCAGCGCGAAGAGCGCCGCCGCGGACTCCTGCACGGTCTGGGTGTGCGACTCGATGCGCAGATCCGGCACGACAGGCGCCTCGTACGGGTCGTCGACACCGGTCAGACCGCTGATCTCGCCCGCCGCCTGCTTGGCGTACAGACCCTTCACATCGCGTACGGAGCAGACCTCCACCGGCGTCGCGACGTGCACCTCCAGATAGGCGGTGCCCTCGCTCCGGTGGCGCCCCCGCACGGCTTCGCGGCTGTCGGCGTACGGGGCGATGACCGGGACCAGCGCCTTCACGCCGTTGGCGGCGAGCAGTTCGGCGACGAAGCCGATCCGCTGCACATTGGTGTGCCGGTCCTCGCGGCTGAAGCCGAGGCCCGCCGAGAGGAACTCGCGGATCTCGTCGCCGTCGAGCACCTCCACCCGGTGGCCGTCCGCGCGCAGCCGGCCCGCGAGTTCGTGGGCGATGGTCGTCTTGCCGGCGCTCGGCAGACCGGTCAGCCAGATGGTGGCTCCCGCCTCCGTCACGCTCATCGAAGTCTCCTGATCGTTCTTCTGACGGTCCGTCATCCGTGCAGTCCGCATTCGGTCTTGTTGCGCCCGGCCCAGCGTCCGGCGCGCGCGTCCTCGCCCTCGGCGACCCGGCGGGTGCAGGGGGCGCAGCCGATCGAGGGGTAGCCGTCCATGAGGAGCAGGTTGGTGATCACGCCGTGCTCGGCGACGTAGGCGTCCACGTCGTCCTGCGTCCAGCGGGCGATCGGCGACACCTTGACCTTCTGCCGCTTCTCGTCCCAGCCGACGACCGGGGTGTCGGCCCGGGTCGGGGACTCGTCGCGGCGCAGTCCGGTGGCCCACGCGGCGTACGAACTCAGGCCCTCTTCAAGGGGCTTGACCTTGCGCAGCGCGCAGCACAGGTCGGGGTCGCGGTCGTGCAGCTTCGGGCCGTACTGGGCGTCCTGCTCGGCGACGCTCTGACGCGGGGTGAGCGTGATGACGTTGACGTCCATCACCTCGGCGACGGCGTCGCGGGTGCCGATGGTCTCGGGGAAGTGGTAGCCGGTGTCGAGGAACACCACGTCCACACCGGGCCTGGCGCGGGAGGCGAGGTGGGCGACGACCGCGTCCTCCATGGAGGAGGTGACGCAGAAGCGCTCGCCGAAGGTGTCGGCGGCCCACCGCAGGATCTCCAGCGGGGAGGCCTCTTCGAGGTCGCGGCCCGCCTGTTCGGCGAGTGCCCTGAGCTCTCCGGCGGTCCGGGTGTCGCTCCGAGTGGCCGTCATATCGCTTCCCCTCCCGTGTCGTTGCGCGTCACTCCGCGGGCGAGCAGCCCGAGGAACTTCAGCTGGAAGGCCCGGTTGCACGCCGCGCATTCCCACGCGCCGTGTCCGGTCTCGTTGGGGCGCAGGTCCTCGTCGCCGCAGTACGGGCAGTAGAAGGGCGCCGCCCGCTCGCTCATGACAGGGCCTCTTCGCTCGCACGGGCGGCCCAGGTCGCGAACCGCTCGCCCTCGGCGCGCTCCGCCTGGAAGCGGCCCAGCACGCGCTCGACGTAGTCGGGCAGTTCGGCCGATGTGACCTTCAGGCCGCGGACCTTGCGGCCGAAGCCGGCCTCCAGGCCGAGCGCACCGCCCAGGTGCACCTGGAAGCCCTCGACCTGGTTGCCCTCGCCGTCCAGGACCAGCTGGCCCTTGAGGCCGATGTCGGCGACCTGGATGCGGGCGCAGGAGTTGGGGCAGCCGTTGATGTTGATGGTGATCGGCTCGTCGAACTCCGGCAGGCGGCGCTCCAGTTCGTCGATGAGGGACGCGCCGCGCGCCTTGGTCTCGACGATGGCGAGCTTGCAGAACTCGATGCCGGTGCAGGCCATCGTGCCGCGCCGGAACGGCGAGGCGTTGACCTTGAGCCCGAGGGCCTCCAGGCCGGCCACGAGCGAGTCGACGCGGGCCTCCTCGACGTCGAGCACGATCAGCTTCTGTTCGGTGGTGGTGCGCAGGCGGCCCGAGCCGTGTGTCTCGGCGAGCTCGGCGATCTTGCTCAGGGTCGCGCCGTCCACGCGTCCGACGCGCGGGGCGAAGCCGATGTAGAAGCGGCCGTCGTTCTGGCGGTGCACCCCCAGGTGGTCGCGCCAGACGTCCTTGGGGAGCTCGGGGGCGGGCCCGTCGAGCAGGTCGCGCTTGAGGTACTCGTCCTGGAGGACCTGGCGGAACTTCTCCGGGCCCCAGTCGGCGACGAGGAACTTCAGACGGGCGCGGGTGCGCAGCCGCCGGTAGCCGTAGTCGCGGAAGATCGAGATGACGCCCTCGAAGACGTCCGGCACGTCGTCGAGCGGCACCCACGCGCCGAGCCGCACACCGAGCTTGGGGTTGGTGGAGAGGCCGCCGCCGACCCACAGGTCGAAGCCGGGGCCGTGCTCGGGGTGTTCGACGCCGACGAACGCGATGTCGTTGATCTCGTGCGCGACGTCCAGCTGCGGCGAGCCGGAGATCGCCGTCTTGAACTTGCGGGGCAGGTTGGAGAAGGCGGGGTTGCCGATGAAGCGGCGGTGGATCTCGTCGACGGCCGGGGTGCCGTCGATGATCTCGTCCGCCGCGATCCCGGCGACCGGCGAGCCGAGGATGGT
Organism: Streptomyces sp. NBC_00442; assembly: GCF_036014195.1. Lineage (NCBI taxonomy): Bacteria > Bacillati > Actinomycetota > Actinomycetes > Kitasatosporales > Streptomycetaceae > Streptomyces > Streptomyces sp. NBC_00442. The sequence goes on along the minus strand of NZ_CP107918.1, from coordinate 1,274,820 downwards.
GCGCGGGGTGTCGCCGCACGCCTCGGTGGTGGAGAGGCCGACCGCTTCGAGACGGTTCCAGATCTCCGGGACGTCCTCGATGCGGATCCAGTGGTACTGGACGTTCTGCCGGTCGGTGAGGTCGGCGGTGCCGCGCGCGAACTCCTGCGAGATCTCGCCGATGACCCGCAGCTGCTCGGTGGTCAGCCGGCCGCCGTCGATGCGGACGCGCAGCATGAAGAACTCGTCGTCCAGCTCCTCCGGCTCCAGGATGGCCGTCTTGCCACCGTCGATGCCCTGCCGGCGCTGGGTGTAGAGCCCCCACCAGCGCATCCGGCCGCGCAGGTCGCTGGGGTCGATGGAGTCGAAACCGCGCTTGGAGTAGATCGTCTCAATGCGTGTCCGCACATTGAGACCGTCGTCGTCCTTCTTCACCTGCTCGTTGCCGTTGAGCGGGGTGAAGTGCCCGACGGCCCACTGGCCTTCACCACGGTGGCGGCCCGGCTTGCGGCGGGGCGTCGTCGGGGCAGGGTTTTCTGGGCTGGCGGCCATGGCATATGTCCTTCGGGACTGCAGGAGGGCGGCTCTGACCTGCACACTCGCGCTTCGGCGCGGCGGTGCGCAGGCAGGTGAGGAAGAAACGGGTTCGCGGCGCTGCCGGAGGCGTCAGCGTGCCGGACAGATGGCGCTGGACATGCGGCCGAGGTCGACGTGCCGCCGACTCACCAAGGCAATTCCAGTTCCAGACATGACGGAAGCGTGTCACGGGACTTTGGACCCAGTCCACCACTATCCAAAATGTGGACACTAGTGTCTCGAAGAACGAGACAGTGTGTTTCGGATCACTGGTCGGGCCCGCGTCCGCGCGGTCGGCGGTTCAGAAAGCGCCGGGCCAAGGACCCGGCGCGGCGGCGTCCTTCGCCTGCTCCTCCTTCGTGTCGAAGAGCTTGAAACCGCGCCGCAGGTAGTTGTCCATGGCGTGCTCGCCGTCGAGCGAGCAGGTGTGCAGCCACACCCGCTCGGTGGCGGGCAGACCGGGCCAGCGCCCGGCCAGGTCCCAGGCCCGCCGGACCCCGTGCGTCAGGAGGTGGCCGCCGATGCGCCGCCCGCGGAAGGCCGGGATCAGACCGAAGTAGACGATCTCGACGGTGCCGCCGGGCTGCGCCTCCAGCTCGACGTAGCCCGCGGGGGTGCCCCGCTCGTAGGCGACCCAGGTCTCCGTGCCCGGCCGGTCCAGGGCTCGCTCCCACTCGGCGTACGTCATGCCGAGCCGGTCGGTCCACATGATGTCGCCACCGACCGCCGTATAGAGGAAGCGGCTGAACTCGGGCGAGGGGACCTCGGCGCGCACGATCGTGATGTCGCCCGTCGGCTCGGCGGCCGGGCGCAGATCGGCGGCGGAGGTCTGCTCCAGGGACCAGATGGTCACGGTGGTACTCATGCGGGCCAGGCAATCATGCGGCCGCCGCGGCGTACAACGCAGGTCAGGACTGCCGCTCCCGGGCCTGTCTGACGGCGGGCGACGAGGAGCGGGGCAGCAGGTCCGCGGCGCGCTCCGGCCGGACCACCTCCACCCGCACGTCCTCGCCGAAACGGTAGGGGCGATGGGCGAGCACCTCCGCGAGCCGGCGGCGCAGCCGCGACATCTCGGCCCGTACCGTCACCGTGCGCGTCGGGTCCTCGAAGATGTCCTGCGCGAGCTGCGCGGCGCTGCGCCCCTCCCGGTGCAGGGCGAGGACGAACAGGAGCTCGGCATGGCGTGGGCTGAGCCCCTGGGCCCAGCTGCCCGCGTCCCCCGACACCGTCACCGAGCAGTGCCGCGGCCTGCTGAGGTCGAGCACCACCCGCAGGGTCCGCGCGGCCGGCGCGCCGCGGGCCCCGTCGACGGCCTGGACGAGCCGGCCGCCCGGCAGCGGCTCGACGGTGCACATGCCGAGCGAGGGAAGCCACACGCGGCCCGTGGCCAACGGCGCCGGCAGCGCGAGCCGGTCCTTCGGCGGCATGCCGGTCACCGCGGCCACCCAGCCGTTGGCGTCGACGGCCAGCGCACGCCCGCCGACCCGGCAGAGCACCGGCGCGGCGACCGCGCGCAGGCGTTCCAGGGCGAGCAGATGCTGGGCGCGCAGCTCGGCCGCGGCCAGCCGGGTCACCGACGTCACGAAGGACAGCGTGGCCGGGTGCATGGTGGCGAGCGGTCCGCTGATGTCGACCACGCCGATCAGCCGCCCGTCGCGCGGATCGACGACGGGCGAGCCCGCACAGGTCCACGTGTGGTGGGCGGCGACGAAGTGCTCGGCCGAGAACACCTGCACCGGCCGCCCGGTGACGAGCGGCGTGCCCACCCCGTTGGTGCCGACGGCCGGCTCGCTCCAGTCGGCGCCCACCTCGAAGCCCAGGGTGTCGGCCAGCCTCAGCACCGAGGAGTGGCCCTCGCGCCACAACACCCTCCCCTCGGCGTCCGAGACGACCATGATGTGCTGCGCCGCGTCGGCGACCGACACCAAGGCGTCCCTGAGGACCGGCAGGACCTGCGTCAACGGCGAGTGGCGCCGGCGCCGTTCGACCTCGGCCGGCGGCAGCAGGCCCGGGTGGCTGTCGCCGTCGGGGTCGAGCCCGCTGCGCAGCGCCCGTCGCCAGGACTCGCCGATCTCCCTGCGCGGCACGACCGTCGAGCGCCGGCCGGCGAGGGCGGCCGCGCGCACGCGCTGCAGGAGCCGCGTCGCCTCCCGGGAGTCCATGGCGGCCAGCCGGGCCACATCGAGCGTGCTGGTCTCCACGCGAACCTCCTGCGGTCGGCTCCGACGCCCGCCCGGCAACCGGCGACCGGCGCCCGGACGTGCTCAACTCGTCCTGTCCGTGCGGTGGTTGACACCGCACGGCCTCCGCGCGCGGGCCCCGCTCGGGTTGCAACCCCGTGCAACTCTCGCGGGCCGCACACGGAGAGACGAAGGTGAGCATGCACCGGTTGTCCGGTCGTCATGCTTCATCCACGGAGGCATGAGAGCGAGGGGGTGGCGCCGTGTCGGCGCGGCACCACCCCCGACGGGCCGCCCGGGGCGCCGGCTCCCTACCGCGCCGCGGGCGGCTCCTCACGCCTCGGCGCGCGCCCGCTCCACCACCGACGCCAGGTCGAGCGAGTGGGGCAGTGTCCCGAAGGCCGCACCCCAGTCGCCGCCGAGCCGCGAGGCACAGAACGCGTCCGCGACCGCGGGCGGTGCCCAGCGCACGAGCAGCGACCCCTGGAGGACCAGCGCCATCCGCTCCACCAGGCGCCGCGCCCGCCCCTCGATGCCGTCCAGATCGGCGAGTTCGGTCAGCAGGTCCTTGATGGCCGCGTCCAGGCGGTGGTCGGCGCCGCGCGCCGTGCCGACCTCCTGGAGGAACGCGTTGATCGCCTGCGGCTCGCGCTGGAGCGCCCGCAGGACGTCGAGCGCCTGGACGTTGCCCGAACCCTCCCAGATCGAGTTGAGCGGCGCCTCGCGCAGCAGCCGCGGCATCCCCGACTCCTCCACGTACCCGTTGCCGCCCAGGCATTCCAGCGCCTCGCCCGCCACCGGCGTACACCGCTTGGTGACCCAGTACTTGGCGGCCGGCACCGCGAGCCGCAGGAACGCCCGCTCCTGCTCGGTGTCCGCGTCGTAGGCGGCCGCCAGGCGGAGCGCCAGCGTCGTGGCGGCCTCCGACTCCAGGGCCAGATCGGCCAGTACGTTGCGCATCAGCGGCTTGTCGACGAGCAGCCCGCCGAACGCGCTGCGGTACGAGGCGTGGTGCACGGCCTGCGTCACCGCCTGGCGCATGATCGCCGCCGAGCCGATCACACAGTCGAGCCGCGTCGCCGCCACCATCTCGATGATGGTGCGCACCCCGCGCCCCTCCTCGCCGACCCGGCGCGCCCACGTCCCGTCGAACTCGACCTCGCTGGACGCGTTCGACTTGTTGCCCAGCTTGTCCTTGAGCCGCTGGATCGCGAATGCGTTGCGGGTGCCGTCGGCGAGCACCCGCGGCACCAGGAAGCAGGTGAGGCCGCCCGGAGCCTGGGCCAGGACCAGGAACCCGTCGCTCATCGGCGCCGAGCAGAACCACTTGTGCCCGGTCAGCACGTACTCGCCGTCGGCGGAAAGCGGCGCAGCGGACGTGGTGTTCGCCCGTACGTCGCTGCCGCCCTGCTTCTCCGTCATGCCCATGCCGAAAAGCACGCCGGCCTTCTCGGCGGCGGGCCGCAGCCCCTGCTCGTACACGTGGGAGGTGAGCCGCGGCTCCCACTCGGCGGCGAGCGCCGGGTCGGTGCGCAGCGCCGGCACCGCCGCGTGCGTCATGGAGACCGGGCAGCCGTGCCCGCCCTCCGCCTGGGTCCACACCAGGAATCCGGCCGCGCGCCGCACGTGGCCGGCGGGGCGCCCCCAGGCGTCGGTGAGCCCCGACGTGACGGCCTTGCCGAGCAGGCGGTGCCAGCTCGGATGGAACTCGACCTCGTCGATCCGATTGCCGTACCGGTCGTGGGTGCGCAGCTTCGGCGGGTTCTCGTTGGCCAGCACCCCCCATTCCTGGGCCTGGGCCGATCCCGCGGTCCTTCCCAGACCGGCGAGCTCCTCTCGTACCTCGTCGACGAGCTCCGGCGCGGTGTGCCGCTCGACCGCCTCGCCAAGGGCCCGGTCGGCGGTGAAGACGTCGTACCCCACCAGGGGCGGAGCCTGGTTGGTCACTGTGTGGGTGGTGGCTGCCATGCCGATACGGTATGGACGTGCAGCCAGCAAATGAAACACCCGAGCGGACATCCGGCCGCCTCCATCGGGCCCGCGTCGTCTACCGCAACGTCTCGAAGCGGAAATTGGGCTGGCTGCTCCTCAAGGACACCGTCAACTCCTGCGTCGAGTACCGGATCCTGGGCCTGGCCGCCGAGGCCGCGTTCTTCACCCTGCTCTCGCTGCCCCCGCTGCTGCTCAGCGTCATCGCGCTGCTCGGCTACGTGGACGGCTGGACCAGTACCCACACCGTCGCCAGCATCGAACAGAACATCCTCAACGCGGCCGGAACCGTTCTCTCCGACCGCGGCGTCCACGAGTTCGCGCAGCCGCTCCTCGAGGACGTCACCAAGGGCAAGCGCCCCGACATCGTCTCCATCGGCTTCGCGATCGCCCTGTGGTCGGGCTCGCGGGCCGTCAACGTCTTCATCGACACCATCACCGTGATGTACGGGCTCGACGGGCAGCGCGGCATCGTGAAGACCCGGCTGCTCTCCCTGCTGCTCTACATCGTGGCGCTGCTCATCGGCGCGGTCGTGCTGCCGCTCGCGGTGGTGGGTCCCGACCGGGTCGTGGAGTGGGTCCCGTGGGGCACGGACGTGATCAGCTTCCTGTACTGGCCCACGATGATCCTGCTCTCCATCGCCTTCCTCACCACGCTCTTCCACGTCTCGGTGCCGGTGCGCTCGCCCTGGATCGAGGACGTGCCGGGCGCCCTGGTGGCCCTCGCGATGTGGGTGCTCGGCTCGTTCCTGCTGCGGATCTACCTGACCAGTACGGTCGAGGGCCCCACCATCTACGGCTCGCTCGCGGCGCCCATCGCGGTGCTGCTCTGGATCGGCATCTCGGCGTTCGCGGTCCTGGTCGGCGCGGCCGTCAACGCGGCCATCGACCGGGTCTGGCCGTCGGTGGCCACGGCCGCGGCCCGCGCCGCGGGCGAACGGGCCCGTGCCGCCCAGGCCGCCGAGCTGGTGGCCCGCGCCCACTACTTCGAGCCGACGCTCTTCGACGACGGCGACGAGGACGGCGAGGAGGACGCGGACGAGGGCAACGATCCGGGCATGCCGTCCGAGTTCCCCGAACGCTGGTCGAAGTTCCTGCCCCCCGAGGACGTCAAGTCCCGGCTGCACACGGTGAAGAAGCACGAGGACAAGCCGGCGGAGAAGGGCCCCGAGAAGGAGCCCGAGAAGGGGCCTCGCGACCACGAGAAGTCCCCGCGCCGCCACCACCACGACTGACGGGCCGGCACCACCGGCGGGCGCGGGACCACCCGGACTACCCTCGAAGCATGTACCGAGAGCGGCCCTCACGGCTGGCCGGAGCGGTCGTGTGGACCCGGACCATGGGCGACGACGACGCGCGGCCCGTGCTCCCCGACGGCTGCATGGACCTGCTCTGGTGCGAAGGACGCCTCCTGGTGGCGGGCCCCGACACCCGCGCCCACGTGCCCGGTGCGGCCCCGGGCACGCGCTACGCCGGGATCCGGTTCGCGCCCGGCGCCGGGCCCGCCGTCCTCGGCGTGCCCGCACACGAGGTGCGTGACAGCAGGGTGGCGCTCGACGGGATCTGGTCCGGCGCCGAGGTGCGGCTGCTCGCCGAACGGATCGGGGAGGCGGCGGCCCCGGCGGCGGCCCTCGAAGCCGTGGCCCTGGCCAGGGAGCCCGCGCCCGACCCGCTGATCCGGGCCGTCGCCGACCGCATCGAGGCCGGATGGAGCGTGGCCGCCACGGCCGCGGACGCGGGCCTCGGCGTCCGCCGGCTGCACCGGCGCTGTCTGGACGCGTTCGGCTACGGGCCCAAGACGCTGGCCCGCATCCTGCGCCTCCAGCGCGCCCTCGACCTGGTACGGCGCGGCGTGCCGTACGCCGAGGCCGCGCTCGCCGCGGGCTGCGCCGATCAGGCCCACCTGGCACGCGAGATGCGGGCGCTGGCCGGGATGACCCTGACCGACTACGCCGAGGCGGCGAACAGGGACACCTCGGTGCCGTCCGGGTCGTGGACGATCGCGTAACGCTGGCCCCAGAACGCGTCCCAGGGCTTGAGATGCCCGTGGTGTCCCGCCGCGGTCAGCGCCTCGTACGCCGCGTCCACCTCGGCGGGCGTCGCGCAGGCGAAGGCGAGGCCCGCGCGGCCCGTGCCCTCGGGGCGCGTCCAGGCGGGGTCGAAGGAGCGGACGGTGTCCTCGGTGTCCCACAGGATCCGGGTGCCGCCAGGGAGCGTGCACTCCACATGCGGCTGGGTGTCGGCGTCGGCGGGGAGGTCGAGGCCGAGACGGCGGTAGAAGGCGAGGGATGCGGCCATGTCGGCCACCACAAGGCCGAAGGCGTCGAGTCGTGGAGTCATGACGCCACCGTAGGCAGGGCGGGACGGGTCCGTCTTGAACGAAACGGACGCCCCGCGGGGTGCGTCAGGGGTTGTTCGGCGTGGGTGTTCGTCCGCGCGCCGGGCGTGGTTGCTCGCGCGGTTCCCCGCGCCCCTTCGGGGCGGAGTCCCCGCGCCCCTTGTCATTCGGTCGCCGGGCGCGGGGCCCTTGTCCTGCGGGGTGCTCGTACTGGCGCGGGGGTTTCGGCCAGGGAGGAGGAGGCCCGTTCGTCGGGCTCGGGGGAGACGGCGAGCGCCACGACCGATGCCTCCTCCAGCAGGGCGCGCACCCCCGGTCCGGCCGCCCGGTAGAAGATCCGCGTACCGTCCCGGCGCGAGGTGACGAGCCCCGCCGCACGCAGCTTGGCCAAGTGCTGGGAGGTGGCGGCGACATGAGCGCCGAGGAGCTCGGCGAGCGCGCTGACCGGCAGTTCGGCCCCGCTCAGCGCCCACAGAAGCCGGTACCGCGACGGATCCGCCACCGCCTTCAGCACCCCGACCGCCCGCTCGGCCCGCTCGGCGTCCCAGCTCTCCACTTGCGCTCCCATGCAAATAGCGTAACGGCACGAGGGCACCCGAAGGGGCGCGGGGAACTGCGCGAGCGACCACCTCCGGCCGGGAGGCGGACGGCCACCTCACGCGTCCGGGGGCGCATCGCCCGCGCCCTCGTCCAGCGCGTACTCCTCCCGCTCCGCGTCGTACCCGTACAGCTCCCCGTACCGGCCCCAGTCCGTCGCGGTCTCCAGTTGCCGCGCCACCTGTTCGCTCGTGTAGTGGTGGGCCAGAACGTCGCGGAAAAAGCCCGCACGCAGGGCGCCGTCGGGGCTCTGGCGGAGGCTGGTCGTGATCAGGTGGATCAGCGGGGCGTCCGGCGCGGCGTCCGCGAAGATCTCCTTCGAGCGGCGCACGTCCGCGCCGGCGAACGTCGCGCCCCGGTCGGTCAGCACCAGGTCGTCCCCGCCGACGGCCGCGAAGCCGAGCAGCTCAAGGGCGTCCACCAGCGGCAGCACGTCGTCGATCTCCAGGCCGAGATCGTCGGCCAGGTCGGCCAGGTCGCAGCCGCCACCGCGGTGGGCGACCATCTCGGCGAGCCCCGACAGTCCGTCCACGCTCGCACCGGGAAGCGGCGTGTTCGCGGGGGTGCGCCGGTCCGCGTCGACGCCCTCGACACCGACGCCCCCGGCCCCCGCGGGGTGACCGGCGGCGGACGGCGCCCGCGCCGCCCGGACGGCGTGCACGGCGGGCGGCGACGTCTCCTTCGTGCGGCCCGTCATCGTGCGGTACACACGGTCGATGAGCTCGTCGAAGGCGGCCGCCTCGCGGTCGCGCGGCCGGTCGAGCCCCACCTCGAACGTCTCGCGGATCGTGCCGTACGGCCGCGATCCGAGCACGACGATCCGGTCGGCCATCAGGACGGCCTCCTCGATGTTGTGGGTGACCAGGACGATCGCCCGGGTCGGGAACTGCCCCGACTCCCACAGCTCCATCAGCTCGCCGCGCAGGTTCTCCGCGGTCAGCACGTCGAGCGCGGAGAACGGCTCGTCCATCATCAGGACGTCCGGCTCGACGACCAGCGCCCGCGCGAAGCCGACGCGCTGACGCATGCCGCCGGACAGCTCCTTGGGGTAGGCCGACTCGAAGCCGTCGAGACCGATCAGGTCGATGGCCTGGCGTGCCGCGTCGGCCCGCGCGTCGGCGGCCACGCCCCGTGCCTCGAGGCCGAGTTCGACGTTCTGGAGCACGGTCAGCCAGGGCAGCAGCGCGAAGGTCTGGAACACCATGGCGGTGCCCGGGTTGGCGCCGGTCAGCGGGGAGCCTCGGTAGGAGACCGTGCCGGAGCTCGGCGGCACGAGCCCGGCCAGGCAGCGCAGCAGCGTCGACTTGCCCGACCCCGACTTGCCGAGCAGCGCGACGACTTCGCCGGCCCGTACCTGGAGGTCGATGCCGCCGAGCACGGGCAGCTCGCCGTCGGCACCGGCGTACGCCTTGGTGAGGCCCACCGTTTCGAGCAGGATCTCGCCGTCGACGGGGCGGGGCGCCCTCGGGGCGGTGGTGCGCCGCGCGCCGCGCAGGGTGCGAAGGGTGTTCAGAACCATGAGGAGCTCCAGACGCAAGAGAAGTGACGTGTAGTCAAAAAAGGAGTGAGCGGCGGCAGTTGCTGCGGTCGCGTTGCCGTAATCGGCACCGTCAGAGGACGAAGCGGGTGTCGGCGAGTCGGTACAGGCGGCGCCACAGCAGGCGGTTGAGAGCGACGACGTACAGGCTCATCACCGCCACGCCCGCGAGCAGGTGCGGGAAATCGCCGGATGCCGTGGCCTGCGCGATGTAGGCGCCGAGGCCGGTGGCCGTCAGGGTGGTGCCGCCGAAGGTGACGACCTCCGCGACGATCGAGGCGTTCCAGGCGCCGCCCGACGCGGTGATGCCGCCGGTGACGTACGCCGGGAAGACGCCGGGCAGGATCAGCCGCTTCCAGCGCTGCCAGCCCCGTACGCCCAAGTCGTCCATGGCCTCGCGCAGATCGCTGGGGATCGACATGGCGCCCGCGATGGTGTTGAAGAGGATGTACCACTGGGCGCCGAGCGCCATCAGGAGGATGCCGCCGATGTTGATCGACAGGCCGGTCTTCAGGAAGAACCAGACGGCCAGCGGGAAGAGGAAGTTGGCGGGGAAGCTCGCGAGGACCTGTACGACGGGCTGGGCGATCCGGGTCAGCCGCGGCGAGAAGCCGATCCTCACGCCGACCGGCACCCAGATGACGGTGGCCGCGGCCACCAGGACCACCACCCGGGCGAGCGTGGCGAGCCCGAGGAGCAGTGGTTCGCCGAAGACGCCGAGGCCCGTCTCGTCGTGGAGGTAGCGGCCCAGGTCGAACAGGCCCCACAGGATGAGGGCGCCCGCGACGACGGCGAACACGATGTCGCCGGTGCGCCGCCTGGCCGGGTCGACGGCGAGCGGCCGGTCGTCGGTGCCGAAGATCCGGCCCACGCGGCTCAGCGTCCGCCCCACCGGGCGGAACAGCTTGCCCAGCAGCCGAGGCCAGTGGGAGCGGCGCAGGAAGCCGAGCACCACCGAACGCTGGACCTCGCTCGCCTCCGACTGTTCGTTCTTGAACTTCTCGGCCCACGCGGTCAGCGGCCGCCAGAAGAGGAAGTTCACCCCGATGACCATGACGGCCATGGTGAGGATGGCCCAGCCGACCTTGCCGAGGTCGCCGTCGGCGATGGCGGCGCCCGCGTACGAACCGACGCCGGGCAGCGCGTAGTCCTTGTTGTTGACGCTGATCGCCTCGGAGGCCACGAGGAAGAACCAGCCTCCGCCGAAGCTCATCATGCCGTTCCAGACGAGCCCGATCATTCCCGACGGAAGCTCGACCTGCCAGAACCGCATCCAGCGTGTGAAGCCGAACGACCTTGACAGTTCGTCGAGTTCGCGGGGGAGCGAGGTCAGGGAGTGGTAGAAGCCGAACGTCATGTTCCAGGCCTGCGAGGTGAAGATCGCGAAGATCGAGGCGCACTCCAGGCCGAGGAGGGAGCCCGGGAACAGGGCGACGAACCCGCTGACGGCGACCGTCAGGAAGCCGAGCACCGGCACCGACTGGAGGATGTCGAGCGCCGGGATCAGGACGCGTTCGAGGCGCCTGCTCTTCGCGGCGGCCAGGGCGTAGACGAACGTGAAGACGATCGAAGCGGCCAGCGCGATGAACATGCGCAGCAGCGAACGCGCCGCATCGTAGGGCAGCTGGGAGGGATCGGTGTCGACCTTGATCGACTGATCGGTGGAGAAGCGGACCGTGGTCCCGTGCCCCACGTGGAGCACGACGTAGAAGAGTACGAGCACGGCCGCCGCGATCACCGCGTCGACCCAGCTCAGGCGGGCAGGGCGCCCGGCGGAACGGGAGGCGGGCCGCGGTGCGGGGCGGCTCGTCCGGAACGACATCACAGGAAACCTCCGACCACGCTGTGGGGCACGGGAGCCCCGGAGGGCGCGCGACGGCGCACCCCGGCGGGGCGCGGGCCCGGCGTGGTGAGAAAGGGAAAGCGGAAGCAAGGGGGGGAGGGCCGCCGGCCCTGGAGAACCCCGTGAAGAACCGCTCGCCGTACGCCCGGACCCCGGAGCGGGGCGGGGCGGGGCGGGGTGCTGGGAGTCAGGCGCGGTCGGCGGGGCAGCGCGTACTGGGAGGATCGGCGTCCATGACTGCCCCCTTCCGTGAAGTCGGTGGATATCCGTGAATATGGGTGGATACCGGCGATGCGGCTTTTGGTGCCGCATGCAGTCTGCCGCTTATTGCGCTGATGTGCAAATAAGGGCTGCGAGCGCCGCGGTCCGGGGTCCGGGACGGCCTGCCGTGGCGTCCCAACCGGCCGTGCGTCAGAGGAAGTTGACGGAAGGCGGGAGCGCGGGCGGCCTCAATCCCGGGGGCGGGGCGGCAGGTGCGGAACGGTGCCGATCGGGGTGCCCGTCTCGTACGGCTGGTCGGTGAGGTAGCGGACCAGCCTCTCGGCGCCCTCGGCGGTCAGCGGCGCGACCTCGTAGTACGTGGTGGTGCGTCCGCCGAGATAGTCCGGCAGGTCGTCGAGGGAGCACCCGGGAAGGACGACCCTCAGGATGCGCCGGTACCAGTCGTCGGGGCGGTCGTAGATCTCGCCGCGGATGAGACGGGCCTCCCAGATGACGCCCGCGCCGGTGCCGGGTGCCTCGGTGCCCTCGGCGCGGCGCTTGTAGGCCGGCGAGGCGATGACCAGGACGAAGTCCGCCGCCCTGTACTGCTCGTGCGTCCACAGCGCCCAGTCCTGGGGGGCCTCGCCGGCCGGCAGGTCGAGGCGTGCGTCGATGCCGAGGGATCGAAGGAGCCGCCACAGCGCACGCACCCGGTCGATGTGGGCCCCGCCGTCGTCCTCGTGGGCGTACGAGATGAAGACGCGCGGCGCGGTGCACAGCCCGAACACGGAAAGCACCAGGGCGGGCGTGATCCGCTCCCCGGGCCGCACCCGTGGCTCGGGGAGCCCCGCGGGGCGGGCCCGGTCCAGGACCGCCGCCAACTCGTCGCGGCTGAGCCGGCCCAGCACCTCCGCCGCCCGCTGCTCCCGCGCCGCACGGGTCGCCCTGTCGTCGGGTGCGGAACCGGGGAACGCCGCGAGGACGTCGGCGGCCCGGGGCGCGGGCAGCACCGAGGCCAGTACCCGTCCGAAGCGGACGTCCGGATCCCAGTGCTCACCCTCCCGCTGCGCCCGCTCGTGCCCCGCAAGCGCCCGGCGGGTGGCCTCCCGTGTCTGTTCGTAGGTCGCGTGCAGCATCTCCTCGGCCTGGGACGCGGTGGGTACGGGGCCGAGCCGCAGGGCGCCGGCCACCGTGGAGGCGCCGGTCAGGGGGATGACGAGCGGGTCGTCGACGTGCGGATGGACCACCCCGCGGACCGCCTCGTCGTACTGCCGCAGGGCCGAGTCGAGGCGGGCCGCCGTCTCCAGGTCCTTCGCCAGATGGGCGATCCCCGCCTCCCGGGAGACCTGGTCCCGGCCGTTGCGCTCGACCTCCGCCCGGAACGTCGCGCGCACGCTCTCCAGGGTGTCGCCGATGTGCCGGCCGAGCGTGGCCCGGTCCACCGGCCGGGTCGCCGTCCGGTGCGCGTCCTCGGCCAGCGCCCGCACGACGGCGTCCCGCCGGGCCAGGACACGAGCCAGGCGCTCCTTCGCGTCCGCGGCGAACTGCTCGGGATCATCGGTGATGTCGCGCAGGGCGGCGGCCGGACGGGGGCGCGAGGCGAGGTACTTCCGCAGCGCGTCGTCGTCGTGAGGGCCCTCGGTGAACAGGCACTCGCACAGCAGTACTGCGGGACGCGGCCGCAACAGCCATGCGGGAGCGCCGCGTTGGGCGCCGCGCACGCTCTCGGTCAGGTGGTGACGCAGGTTCGCGGAGGCGTTCGTCCAGGCGGGTGCCGTGGGGGAGACGCCGTAGTGGGCGGCCAGGGCGGCGAGCGCGCGGCCCGCGGTGTCCTCGGCGTCGGCCTCCAGCGGGCACGCTCCGAGGGCGGACCAGAAAGCGGCGTGGTCGGGGTGCGGGGAAGCGGCGTGGCCGGGGTGCGGGGCGGGGTCGGTCCGGGCCCCCCGGCCCGCCTCCGCGTGCCCGGAATCGCCGTGATCCGACAGGAGTTGAGCCAGCACCTGCCACTTGGCCGTGGGTGGGGAATGCCGCCGCCACCAGCGGAACAATTCCTCCTCGGGGGTGGCCGGCCACGGCCCGGCGACCAGGGCGGCGGTCTCCTTGGCCAGCTGCCGGGTGCTCCCGCCCAGGCCGGGGTGCTCCTTGCGGGCCAGCGCCGTCAGGACGTGCGAGAGCCGGGCCGGGTCGTCGGTCTCCCGGAGCCTTTCGGCGATCCGGGTCAGCCGGGCCGCCTGCTCCTCGCGCACGCACAGCTCGCGGACCCGGCCCCGCAGATCCCGCACCTCGTCGCCGAACCGCGTCGAGATGCGATGGCTTCGCGTCAACGACTCCAGCTCTTCCGCCGCCGCGTCCGGATCCGCCCGTGCGATGCGGGCCGACTCCGACAGGAGGCTCAACTGGGCCCAGTCGTCGCGGCGTTGGACCGGCCAGTGCCTGATGCGGGCCAGGGAGGCGCCGGCCCGCGACGACAGCTGGTGGATGCGCTGCTCGACGGACGACCAGTGCGCCAGGAGCTCGCGGTTGATCTCGTAGTACGCGTCGACCCAGCCGCGCACCCGGTCGTAGACCTCGGAGGCGGACAGATCCTCGAACGGCAGCACGTGGTAGTGGGGAGCGCCGAGGTCGGTGAACATCAGCAGACAGGGCACATGGCGCCCGATCCCCAGCTTCGCGGCGAACTCGGCCGCCGCGTCGGTGCCCGGGACCGCTCCCTCGAAGAAGCGCTCCGCGTCGTGGAGGTGCGCATGGATCTGTCCCGAGCCGGTGAAGGGCGCGAGCGCCTCCGGGCGCAGCTCCCGCCAGCCTTCCCCCTCCCAGTCGAGCGGATGGTGGCGCCCGGACATGCGGCCCAACGTCGTCCGCAGCAGGTCGAGGAAGGACCGCGAGGAGCGTCCGCCGTAGGCGCGCTCCCACTCGAAGCGCTGCGTCTCCCTCTCGGAAAGGTCCGAGAAGAAGGCGAAGCGCACCCGGTGTGCCGTCTTCACGCTGAGGTCCACCCCGTGGCGCAGCAGGAACTCCCGGGTCGTCGGGCCGCCGTCGCCGATGAGCAGGATGGTCCAGCCGAAGCCGTCGCCCAGGGAGCGGTTCCACTCGTCCAGCCGAAAGGCGTAGCGGCGCATCTGCTCCGCCGAACGCACCTGAAATCCCATGATGGCACTGTAAGTTGACGCTTTTGTCCGCGGTGCGGTGTTGCGCGAGAACGCCCCGCACGGGCGAGACGTGAGGTAGGCGGGACGCGCCGCGCACCGTCGACAATTCCCTGGCGCCGCGGGCCGGCGGCCCCTAGAGTCGGGACTGTTCGAGCGGGACGACACCACGTCGTCGCCGGTGTTGAGACATGTACGGGGAGGTGTGACCGATGGCTGTCGTTGCGAAGGGCGCTGCCCGCATCCCGAAGCTCATCCCTCATATCCCCGTGGTCTCCGGCTGACCGACCGTATCGTCCTCCACGCCCGTGTGCGTGGCGCCGGGACCGCCCTTCGAAGGGTTCCCCTTGTCTTCCTCGTTCTCCACCGCGTTGAACAACTCTGCCTGCGACACCGCCGTTTCCTGCACGACGTCGCTCAACACCTCCGCCCCCTCGCGTCCGCTCGCCGCCTACGGCTGGGACGACGACTGGGCCGCGGAGTTCGCCCCGTACGCCGCGCAGGGCCTGGTGCCCGGCCGCGTCGTACGCGTCGACCGCGGCCTGTGCGACGTGGTGACCGCTTCCGGCACGCTGCGTGCCGACACCGCGTTCGTCACCCCGCACGACCCGATGCGGGTCATCTGCACGGGCGACTGGGCCGCCGTCGAGCCGGGCGGCGACCCCCTGTTCGTCCGTACGTATCTGCCGCGCCGCACCGCCTTCGTGCGCAGCACCTCCTCCAACCGCTCCGAGGCGCAGATCCTCGCGGCCAACGTCGACCACGCGATCATCGCGGTGTCGCTGGCCGTGGAGCTCGACCTCGGCCGCATCGAGCGCTTCCTGGCCCTCGCCTGGGAGTCGGGTGCGCAGCCCGTGGTCGTCCTCACCAAGTGCGACCTGGTCCCCGACCCGGTCGGGCTCTCCTACCTCGTCCAGGACGTCGAGACCACCGCGCCCGGCGTGCGGGTCGTTCCCGTCAGCGCGAGGACCGGTGAGGGCGTCGAGGTCCTCCGCGCGGTCGTCGCGGGCGGCACCAGTGTGCTGCTCGGGCAGTCAGGTGCGGGCAAGTCCACGCTCGCCAACGCGCTGCTCGGCGAGGAGGTGATGGCGGTCCAGGCGGCCCGCGAGGTCGACGGCAAGGGCCGCCACACCACGACCACGCGCAACCTCCTCGTGCTGCCCGGCGGCGGCACGCTCATCGACACCCCGGGGCTGCGGGGCGTCGGCCTGTACGACGCGGAGAGCGGCGTCGGCCAGGTGTTCTCCGAGATCGAGGAACTGGCCGCCGGCTGCCGCTTCCACGACTGCGCGCACCACGCGGAGCCGGGGTGCGCGGTGCGTGCCGCGATCGAGGACGGCTCGCTGCCCGAGCGGCGCCTGGACAGCTACCGCAAGCTGCTGCGCGAGAACCAGCGCATCGTGGCGAAGACGGACGCGCGGATGCGGGCGGAGATTCGGCGCGACTGGAAGGCGAAGGGGGCGGAGGGGCGGGCCCGGGGGGAGGCGAAGCGGGGGCGCATGCGCTGAGCCGTAGCAGTTGGCCGAGCCGAGCGGGGCGCCCCCGCCCCCGCCCGGCTGGGCACGCCCTGAGCCCGGTTCGCTTTCGTCTGCGGGCCGGTGGGGGCCGCTCGCGCAGTTCCCCGCGCCCCTTGAACGGCCGGTTTTCGGGTGCGGACCGTGCCCGCTTCTCGCGCAGTTCCCCGCGCCCCTTGAACGGCCGGTTTTCGGGTGCGGACCGTGCCCGCCTCTCGCGCAGTTCCCCGCGCCCCTAACCCCGTTTTCGTGTGCGGACCGTGCTCGCTTCTCGCGCAGTTCCCCGCGCCCCTGTAGGGCACCCGGGCGCCGACGGCTCGCGCCCACCGCGGCGGAGCCGCGCAGTGTCACAGCCCCGCGCCCCTTAGCTGCTCGGTGCCGGGCGGCATGGGCATCCTCAGCCCGTCATGGGGGTCCCCCCTGGCCCTTAAGGCCTTGGGGGAGATTGAGGACGAGCGCCCCTAAGGCGCGATACGGGGTCTGGGGCGGAGCCCCAGGGAGCCGCACTCCTCAAGTAGCCGCACGGGCGGGAGGGTGGGAAAACGGGCGAACGGGGTCCGGGGCGGAGCCCCGGGTGGGGGATACCTGGGTGTCTGAAATCCGCCAGCAACCCCGCAGGGGACCCCGCACAATGGACACCGTGATGGACGCAGAAGCCCAGTACGAGGCCGTCAGCAGCAGGGACGCCCGTTTCGACGGCGAGTTCTTCTTCGCCGTGGCGACGACCGGCATCTACTGCCGTCCGAGCTGCCCCGCGGTCACCCCCCGCCGCAAGAACGTCCGGTTCTTCCCCAGCGCCGCCGCCGCCCAGGGCAACGGATTCCGCGCATGCCGCCGCTGCCGCCCGGACGCCGTGCCCGGCTCCGCGGCGTGGAACGCCCGAGCCGACGTCGTGGGCCGTGCCATGCGCATGATCGGTGACGGCGTGGTGGACCGCGAGGGCGTGCCCGGACTCGCCACGCGGCTCGGCTACAGCACCCGCCAGGTGCAGCGCCAGCTCACCGCCGAGGTGGGCGCGGGCCCCGTCGCCCTCGCCCGAGCCCAGCGCGCCCACACGGCCCGCGTCCTGCTCCAGACGACCTCGCTGCCCGTCACCGAGATCGCCTTCGCCGCCGGATTCGCCAGCGTGCGCCAGTTCAACGACACGATCCGGCAGATCTACGCCCGTACCCCCAGCGCCCTGCGCGAAGAGGCCGGTACCCGCGCCGTCAGGCCGGGCGTCGCCACCGCCGCCGGGGTCCCGCTGCGGCTCGCCTACCGGGGCGCGTACGCGGTGAAGGAGACCTTCGACCTGCTGGCCGCCGAAGCCGTCGAGCATGTCGAGGCGGTCACGGGCGGGCCGGGCTCGCGCATCTACCGCCGTACGCTGCGGCTGCCCCACGGCACCGCCGTCGTGGCCGTCGACGAGGCGGCCCCCGCGCACACCGCGGTCCGCCAGGGCTGGCTCGAGGCCCGGATCCACCTCACGGACCTGCGCGACCTCACCACCGCCGTGCAGCGCCTGCGGCGCCTGTTCGACCTGGACGCCGACCCGTACGCCGTGGACGAGCGGCTCGGTGCCGACCCGCTGCTCGCGCCGCTCGTCGCGCGGACCCCGGGCCTTCGCTCGCCGGGCGCCGCGGACCCCGACGAGTGCGCGGTGCGGGCCCTGGCCGGCCGGGACCG
Source organism: Streptomyces sp. NBC_00442 (assembly GCF_036014195.1). Taxonomy (NCBI): domain Bacteria; kingdom Bacillati; phylum Actinomycetota; class Actinomycetes; order Kitasatosporales; family Streptomycetaceae; genus Streptomyces; species Streptomyces sp. NBC_00442. Next base: position 1,257,255 of record NZ_CP107918.1, on the reverse strand, counting down.
CGCGGCCGCCCTCGTCGAGACGTACGGCAAACGGCTCGACGTGCCCTGCGGCACGCTCACCCACCTGTTCCCCGAGCCCGCCGCGCTCGCCGCCCACCCCGATCAGCGCATCGCCGCCCTCGCCACCGCCCTGGCCGACACAGCGCTGCGCCTGGACGCCGGCGCCGACCGCGAGGAGGCTGTACGGGTACTGCGTACGCTGCCCGGCATGGACGACGAGACCGTCGCGGTGATCCGGACCCGGGCGCTCGGCGACCCGGACGTGGGGGCGGCGACGGGGGAGGACGCCTGGCGGCCGTGGCGCTCCTACGCCCGGCGCCACATGGCGGTCGCGGCGGCAGGGGAGCAGTAGTCCGACGGGCGGGTACCGGCCACTTCTGAGAACGTCGGAGGCATGATCCGTCTCGCGCGCCTGCCCCTGGACCGCTGGTCGGCGGTGATGCCGCTGCTCGCCGTCGTGCTGCTCGCGCTCACCTGGGGGCGCTCGCTGCCCGCCGGGCTCGTGGCGCTGGTCGCCTGCTTCCTGGCCGGCGCGGTGCTCGCCGCGGTGCACCACGCCGAGGTGGTCGCCCACCGGGTGGGCGAACCGTTCGGATCCCTGGTGCTCGCCGTCGCGGTGACGGTCATCGAGGTCGCGCTGATCGTCACCCTGATGTCGGACGGCGGCGACAAGAGCGCGTCCCTGGCCCGCGACACCGTCTTCGCCGCCGTGATGATCACCTGCAACGGCATCGTCGGGGTGTGCCTCCTGGTGGGAGCGCTGCGCCGCAGGGTCACCGTCTTCAACGCCGAGGGCACCGTCACCGCGTTCGCCACGGTCACCACGCTCGCGGGGCTCAGCCTGGCCCTGCCGACCTTCACCACCAGCAAGCCGGGCCCCGAGTTCTCGCCGGCACAGCTGATCTTCGCCGCGATCGCCTCGGTCTTCCTGTACGGACTCTTCGTCGCGACCCAGACCGTGCGCCACCGGGACTACTTCCTGCCGGTGACCCAGCAGGGCGAGGTGATGCGGGACGACGCCCATGCCAACCCGCCCTCCGCGCGCACCGCCTGGATCAGCGTCGCCCTGCTCGGGGTGGCGCTCGTCGCGGTCGTGGGCCTGGCCAAGGGCGTGTCGCCCACCATCGAGCGGGGTGTGGCGGCGGCCGGGCTGCCCGCCTCGGTGGTGGGCGTGGTCATCGCGCTGCTGGTGCTGCTGCCCGAGACGATCGCCGCGGTGCGTGCGGCGCGGCGCGACCGTGTCCAGACCAGCCTCAATCTGGCGCTCGGCTCGGCCATGGCCAGTATCGGCCTGACCATTCCGGCCGTCGCGCTCGCCACGATCTGGCTCTCCGGGCCGTTGGTGCTCGGGCTCGGCGCGAGCCACATGGTGCTGCTCGCGTTGACCGTCGCGGTCGGGATTCTGACGGTTGTGCCGGGGCGGGCCACGCTGATGCAGGGCGGGGTGCACCTTTCGCTGTTCGCCGCGTACATCGTCCTGGCAGTCAGCCCCTGACCCCCTGGGGCTCCGCCCCGGGCCCCGTTCGCGCCTCAAGGGCGCTCGTACGCAATCTCCCCAAGGCCTCACGGGCCAGGGGGGACCCGCATGACAGGCTGAGGTTGCCTCCTGCCGAGCCCCACAAGGGGCGCGGGGAACTGCGCGGAAAGGGGCTCGGCACACACCCCGACCCGCGCGTCCCAGCCGTCGACCCACCCCATTCAAGCCACCCCCACCATCGCCCCGTTGACGGACCCCCCTGTCGAGTCACACGATCGAAACGTAGGTAGTTGCTCAATACATCCGCTTGGGCCGGCGGCACGTCCCCCCTCCGGCCGGAGCGGCGAGGCAGGAGGCACCATGTGTGGCATCACCGGCTGGATCTCCTTCGACCGTGAACTGCGCGCCGAGCGGGACACCCTGGACGCGATGACCGAGACGATGGACTGCCGCGGTCCCGACGACCGCGGGATCTGGGCCGCCGGGCCGGCCGCCCTCGGCCACCGCAGGCTCGCGATCATCGACCTTCCGGGCGGGCGCCAGCCCATGACCGTCGAAGCAGGCGGCCGCAGCGTCGCCCTCGTCTACTCCGGCGAGGCCTACAACTTCACCGAGCTCAAGTCCGAACTCGCCGCCCGCGGGCACCGGTTCACCACCGACTCCGACACCGAGGTCGTCCTGCACGGCTACCTCGAATGGGGCGAGGCCGTCGCCGAACGCCTCAACGGCATGTACGCGTTCGCGATCTGGGACGAGCGCGTCCAGCGCCTCGTCATGATCCGCGACCGGATGGGCATCAAGCCCTTCTACTACTACGAGACGCCCGACGGCGTCCTCTTCGGCTCCGAGCCCAAGGCGATCCTCGCCAACCCGTTGGCCCGGCGCTCCGTCTCGCTCGACGGGCTGCGCGAGCTGTTCACCTTCGTCAAGACCCCCGGTCACGCCGTGTGGGACGGCATGAAGGAGGTCGAGCCCGGCACCGTCGTCACCGTCGACCGCGGCGGACTGCGCACCCACACCTACTGGTCCTTGGAGACCCGCCCGCACGAGGACGACCGCGCCACCAGCATCGCCCACGTCCGCGACCTGCTCGACGACATCGTCCGGCGTCAGCTCGTCGCCGACGTGCCGCGCTGCATGCTGCTCTCCGGCGGCCTCGACTCCTCGGCGCTCACCGCCATCGCCGCCCGCCAGCTCGGCGAGGTGGACCAGCAGGTACGCAGCTTCGCGGTGGACTTCGTCGGCCAGACGGAGAACTTCGTCGCCGACGAACTCCGCGCCACCCCCGACACGCCCTACGTCCACGACGTGGCCCGCACCTCCGGCACCCTCCACCAGGACATCGTCCTGGACGCCCAGGCGCTCGCCGACCCCGCGGTGCGCGCCAAGGTCATCCGCGCCCGCGACATCCCCATGGGCTTCGGCGACATGGACGCCTCCCTCTACCTGCTGTTCAAGGCGATACGCGAGCACTCCACGGTCGCGCTGTCCGGCGAGTCCGCCGACGAGGTCTTCGGCGGCTACAAGCAGTTCTTCGACGAGGACGCGCGGGCCGCCGACACCTTCCCCTGGCTCGTCAAGTTCGCCGAGCAGTTCGGCGACGACTCGGGCCTGCTGCGCCCCGACCTGACCGCCGCGCTGAACGTCCCCGCCTACGTCAAGGACTCCTACGACACCGCCGTCGCCGGCATCCAACGCCTCGACGGCGAGAGCGACTTCGAGTACCGGATGCGCAAGATCTGCCACCTCCACCTGACCCGCTTCGTGCGCGTCCTGCTCGACCGCAAGGACCGCGCGAGCATGGCCGTCGGGCTCGAAGTGCGCGTGCCGTTCTGCGACCACCGCCTCGTCGAGTACGTCTACAACGCGCCCTGGTCGGTGAAGTCCTTCGACGGCCGCGAGAAGAGCCTGCTGCGCGAGGCGGCCAGGGACGTCATCCCGCAGTCGGTGTACGACCGGGTCAAGAGCCCCTACCCCTCCACGCAGGACCCGAAGTACGCCACCGCACTCCAGGCCCACGCCAAGGACCTGCTGGCCCAGCCCTCCCACCCGGTCTTCGACCTCATCGACCGGGACGGCCTGCGCCGTGCCGCCGAGGTGAGCGCCCCGCAGATCCACCAGGCCTCGCGCCGCGGCCTTGAGCGCTCCCTGGACCTCGCGATCTGGCTCGACCTGTACAAGCCGGAGGTGAAGCTGTCGTAGCCGCCGCCTAGCTGGGGCCGGGCTCCTCGTCCAGGCCCCAGCTGTGGATCTTGTCCGGGTGGATGCGGATGAGCTCCTCACTGAAGTGCGGCCCCAACGCATGCGGCCCGGTGAGGAGTTCGGCCGTGCCGCGGATCTCGACCCCGCGCACCTTCCACGGGCGTACGCTCACCACGTCGTCGATCACCAGGGCGGCCTTCGGGTTGCCCTGGAGGTTGCGCCACTTCTTCGTCGTGCCCAGTGCGTAGCCGCCGATGAGGATCGTCCCGTCGTCCTGCGGGAAGAAACCGACGGGGTTCGCCTGCGGCTGGCCCTTGCCGTCCACGGTGGCGAGCCGGCCAAGGCGCTGGCTCTTGAGATAGGTGCGCTCGGCCTCGCTGAATTCGGTCATGGGATCACCCTCACACGCCCGCCGCCGCCCCGTCATCGGCACGCGGGCCCAGGACTTCGGTCGTACGCCGTGCCCGGTCACCCCCACACGACCGCGCCGATCCAGGCACCCGTCACCAGGAGGCAGGCGAAGAGCTCGGCCATCACCGAGTAGCCGCCCGCGCGCAGGATCGTACGGGCCGAGGCCCAGCCGCTCGCGTGGCTGCCCAGGCGCACCCGTTCCGCGCCGTAGAGCCCGCCGAGGAACCCGGCGATCCCGCCCACCACCGGCAGCACGAAGAACCCCGCGACGGACGCCGCGCCCGCGGTCAGCACCGACCGCTTGGACACCCCGGCCGCCTTGAAGCGGCGCGGCGGCAGGAACGGCCTGAGTGCCTGGTTCAGGAGGAGGACGCCGGTGGCCCCCGCGAGGACGGCCCAGGCGAGGCCGCTCGCGTCGTCGAGCGCCCACCACGCCAGGGCGGCCCACACGATCGCCTGCCCCGGAATACCGGGCACCAGCACGCCGCACAGGCCCATGAGGATCACCGCCCCGACCGCGAGGAGCTGCCACACACCCATCTGCCAAGGGTGCAGGAAGCGGCCCGTTCCCGCAGTTCCGGGCGATCGCGGCGCCGCGGGCGCGAGGGTCAGCGGGCCACCCAGCCCCGCTCGTAGGCGTGCCAGCCCAACTGGAGCCGGGTCGTCACTCCGGTGAGCTCCATCAGGCCCTTGACCCGGCGCTGCACGGTCCGCAGGCCGAGATCCAGCTGCTTGGCGGCGCTGGCGTCCGTCATCCCGGCGAGCAGCAGCGACAGGATCTCCAGGTCGGTCGCGTCGGGGCCGGCCCCGTCCTCGACGACGTCGCGGCCGCCGGCGCCCAGCCGCAGCGGCAGCGCGTCCCGCCACACCGCCTCGAACAGGCCCATCAGCGATTCGAGCAGCCCGCTCGCGTGCACCACGAGCGCCGCCGGCTCGGCGCCGCGGCCGGTCAGCGGCACCATCGCGAGGGTGCGGTCCGCGACGACGAGCTTGGTCGGCACTCGCTCCACCGTGCGCACCTGCTCGTCGCGGCCGAGCGCCGCGGTCAGCTCGACGATCCCGGCGGGCAGCGTGAGCACCTCACGCTCGACCACCACCCGGTAGGCGACCCCGCGGATCGAGGCCCGCTCCTCGGACTCGTTGTCCATGCCGGTCACCGCGACCGGGCGGCCCGTCACCAGCGCGCACACCTCGTCGGCCGCGCCCAGCTGCAACTGGTGGAAGCGGTGGGCGACCGCGCTCGCGCCGGTCACCACCTCGACGAGGTCGTGCACGGCCGGCTCGGCCGCCTCGGCCCTGTACTCCGTGGCGAGCAGCGCCGCCGCCAGCTCCGCCTGCTCCAGCTCGTGGCGCTGCTGGGTGAGCAGCGCGCCGAGCGCGACCCCCGGCGGGGCCGCCACCCACCGCCCGGTGCGGGCGGAGGACTGTGCGGCAAGGCCGTGCCGCTCCAGGCGGCGCAGCGCGCGCTCGGTCTCGCTCTCCGGCAGCGCGAGCCGGTGCGCCAGGTCACTCACCTCGGCCGCGCCCACCGCGACCAGGGCGCGGTACGCCGACTCCTGCGTCTCGTCGAGACCTATCGCTCCCAGCACCACGGACCGCCTCCCTCAAAGCCTGTGTCCAGGCCCTCACCTGCGCGATGGCGGGAAACCGCCCCGGCACAAACCCGCCGCACAACATCATCGCCGTATCCGTCGCCGCTCTGCCAATGTCGAGCCACCGCAGCACCAACAGCCTCCGGGCGCAGGGCATTTGTGCTCTTCGGGCACGGTGTCTTTTGTTCCGGATTCATCTGGGGAGAGCGATGCGCCCGATATCGCGTACGGCTCTGGGGGTGGCGACCGCCGCCGCCCTCGCCGTCACCGCGGTGGCGCCGTCCGTGGCAGCGCCACGAGGCGACGGCACGGCGGACACCGCCAAGAGACCACTCGTGGGCAGCGCCGCGAGCAGCACGGGAACACCGGCCACCGTCACCCTCGTCACCGGCGACAAGGTCGTCGTGAGCAGGGACGCCTCGGGGGCGCCCACCGGCGTCACCGCCCTGCCGCGCGAGGACGGCTCCATGCCCCTCGTCCAGACCCGGCGCTCGGGCGGCGAGCTGTACGTCTACCCGGACGACGCGGCGCCGGCGCTCGCCGCGGGCAAGGCGGATGAGGAGCTCTTCAACGTCTCCGGGCTCATCCGCCAGGGCTACGACGACGCGCACAGCAAGACCATTCCGCTCATCGCGATCTACGACGGCGCGACGGCGAGGTCGGCCGCCCCGGCCGTGCCGCGCGGCGCCAAGGCGGGGCTGAGCCTGCCCGCTGTCAACGGTCGCGCCCTGAGCGCGGACAAGACGAAGGCGGCCCAGGTGTGGGCGGACGCCACCGGCCCCCGCACCCGGTCGGCGTCCCCCGGGATCAAGAAGCTGTGGCTCGACCGGAAGGTGACCGCCTCCCTCGACCAGTCCTCGAAGCAGATCCGCGCCGACCTCGCCCGAGCCGCCGGTTACGACGGCAAGGGCACCAAGGTCGCCGTCCTCGACACCGGCGTCGACGCCGAACACCCCGACCTCAAGGGCCGCATCGTGGCCTCCGAGAACTTCACCGACTCGCCCGACACCGAGGACCGTCAGGGCCACGGCACCCACACCACGTCCACGGTCGGCGGCTCGGGCGCGGCGAGTGACGGCAAGGAGAAGGGCATCGCACCCGGCACCGGCCTCCTCGTCGGGAAGGTCCTCAACGACTCGGGCTCCGGCGACAGTTCGTGGATCATCGCCGGAATGCAGTGGGCCGTCGACAACAAGGCCGACGTCGTCTCCATGTCGCTCGGCAGCCCCGTGCCCACCGACTGCACCGACCCGATGAGCGTCGCCGCGCAACAACTCGCCACCGAGACCGACCACACCCTGTTCGTCGTCGCCGCGGGCAATGCCGGTCCGGGCCTGAACACCGTGTCCTCACCCGGCTGCGCGCCCGGCGTCCTGACCGTCGGAGCCGTCGACCACGACGACACCACCGCGAGCTTCTCCAGCCGCGGCCCCGCGCCCTTCACCCACACCCTGAAGCCGGAGATCACCGCGCCCGGCGTCGACATCCTGGCCGCCAACGCCGGCGGCCGCGGCGTCTACGCGTACCAGTCCATGTCCGGCACCTCCATGGCCACCCCGCACGTCGCGGGCGCCGCCGCCATCGTCAAGCAGCGCCACCCCGACTGGACGGCGCAGCAGATCAAGTCCGCACTCGTCTCGTCCGCCAACAGCGCGATACCCGGGGACGTGCGCGAGACCGGCGGCGGCCGGCTCGACGTCAAGGCCGCCATCGACGAGACCGTCCTCGGTGCGCCCGCCGTACAGGCCGGCGCCTTCGACTGGCCGCAGGACAAGAGCGACCGCACCACCGTCACCGTGCCCTACACCAACGTCTCCGACCGGGCCGTGAAGCTCGCCCTCAAGGTCGCGGGCGTCACCGGCAACGACGGCTCGGCCGTCAACTCCGCGGTGGCGAAGCTGAGTTCCGCCTCGGTGACGGTCCCGGCAGGCGCCACCGTCAAGGTGCCGCTCGCCATCGACCCCAGCGCCCGCCTCAAGGCCGCCCAGTACGGAGACGTCACGGGCCGCGTGCTCGCCACGGCCAACGGCGTGCGGGTCTCCACACCGTTCTCGCTCTACGTCGAGCCGGAGACCGTCACCCTGCGCGTCAAGCTCGTCGACCGCCAAGGCAGTCCCGCCGCGGGAGCCTCCTCGCTCGACGTCATCGGCACCGACACCGCCACCGGCGAGCGCCGCTTCAACGAGGGCGCCGTCGACCAGGTCTACCGGCTACGCCCCGGCGCCTACTTCGTGTCCTCGTTCGTCGCCACCGCCGACCCCGGCGACGCCACCGGCGAGAACGTCGGCTCGGTCAGCTACCTCGGCCGCCCGCAGCTCGACCTGAAGAAGGACACCACCCTCGTCCTGGACGCCCGCACCGCGCACCGCCTCTCCGTGCGGACCGACCGGCCCAGCGAAGTCCGCACCACCACCCTCGACTTCGCCCGCTCCTGGGGCGGCCAGTGGCTGCACTCGGGCTCCATCACCGGATCGCGCCTGATCACGGACTACTACGCGGATGTCCGGGGCAGCGCCCGTACCGGCGACTTCGAGTTCGGCAGCTACTGGCGGGCCTACGCCCCGCAGTTCGAGAAGCTGTCGGTGACCGGCGGCCCCGCGCTGCACCCGGTCACCGCCAGCACCGGCTCCGACAACCTCGACGGCACCGGCCGGGCCCCGCTCGTCGACGCGGGTCGGGGCACCCCGGACGAGCTCAAGTCCGCCGGGGTGAGCGGAAGGATCGCCTTCGTCGCGGTACCGGACGGCGCCGACTCGCTCGCGACCCTGGGCAAGGACGCCAAGGCCGCGGGCGCCACGGCGCTCGTCGTGCACCGTCCCTCGGCCGGCCGCTGGCTGCCGGCGTACGGCTTCACGGGCGGCCCGCTGCCCACGCTCGCCGTCGAGACGGCGGAGGCGACGGACCTCGCCGGGCGGCTGGCGCACGGTCCGGTGAGCCTCGACTGGAAGGCGACCGCGAAGAGCGGCTACGTCTACAACCTCGGCTTCCAGGAGGACGGCGGCTTCGGCTCCGACCGGACCTACCGGGTCCGCGACGGACAGCTCGGCCGCACCGTCTCCACCTACCACTCGATGGGCGTGCCGGCCGACTTCATCGACGGCGTGAGCGCACACCGCCCGGTCGGTGGCGACCCGATCGGGGTCTCCGGCATCGACCTGGTGGCCGTCCCCTCCACCCGCACCGAGTACTACACGGCGGGCGGCACCACCTGGGACCACTTCGTCTCGTCCAGCTTCCCCTTCGGCGAGTTCATGCTCTCCCCGGCCAGGGCCCACCGGCCGGGCGAGCAGACCACGGAGAGCTGGTACGACGGCGTGATCGGCCCCGACGCCGGGCGCGACGCGACGGGCAAGCCGCTGCTCGCCGCCGAACGCCAGGGCAACCTGATCGGCTTCGCCCCCAACATGTGGGGCGACACCGAACACAGCGCGCAGCCCGGCTCGTTCGGCGACATCGGCTCCCTGCTGCTGCGCCGCAACGGCGAGGACTACGACAGCAGCGGCTGGCCCTCGGGTGTGTTCACCGTCCCCGCGGACGACGCGGCGTACGAACTCATCAGCGACAACCAGAAGATCGGGCCCTCCGGCGCGGTCTGGAAGCGCTCCCAGGAAGTCGTCACGAGCTGGAAGTTCCGCTCGCACCTCGACGAGAAGGCGTTCTCCCAGGGCATTCCGCTGCTCTTCCCCCACTACGCCGTGCCGCAGGACGGCCTCAAGACGGTGCCGGCGGTTGACGGCCAGAAGATCGCGCTCTCGGTCACGGGCCACGCCGGCTACACCCCGGCCGCCCTGGTGTCGGCCGGGCTGTCGTACTCCTACGACGGCGGAACCACCTGGACCAAGGCGAATACCAGCCATCAGGGCGGTAGGTGGACGGCGACCGTGAACCACGCGGGAGCCACCTCCAAGGACGTGACCCTGAAGGCCGAACTGACCGACGCCAACGGCAACTCGGTCACCCAGACCGTGGTGAACGCGTACGCGGTGCGCTGATCCACGAAGGCGGTCCGCCGGGTGTCCTCCCCGTGGGGGGTGGGGGCGCCCGGCGGACTTTTCTGCCGTTGCGACGCTTGTCCGTTGAGCACATTTTCCCGATGCCCCGTTTTCGTATGCCTCCAGCGGTGGACAATAAGGGCATGAGTCAGCAGGGGGAGAGGCCGACCCGGGACGACGACTGGTGGAACCGGCTGTACGACGAGTCGGCACCGGACGCCGGTCCCGACGGTTCGCGCGACAGCCTCGACGACCGCTTCAACTCGGCGTCGGACACGGTGGGTTCACCCCCGACGGAGGAGAGGGCCGGCCCAGGCCCCGACCCCGTGCCCGGCCCAGGCCCGGACTCCGAGGCGGTCGGCCCCGACGCGGCGGGTTCACACGCGGAGGCTTCGCACGCGGCGGGTTCACGCGCCGCCGGTTCGCATACCGCCGGATCACGTGCGGCGGCCCCGGAGGCGGCGTCCCGGGAGGCGGCCGGTTCGCGTGCGGCGCCCGTACCGGAGGCTGCGGCACCCGAGGCGGCCGTACCCGAGGCCGCCGCGCCGGAAGGGTCGGCCCCCGAGCCCCCGGTACGCCCGGCCCCCGAGCCCCCGGCCGCCGCGCCGGAACGCCCCGCCGTGGAGCCCCCCGGCCCGGAACCCGTGCCGCCCCCCGCCTCCGCGCCCGGCCCCGCCGCCCCGTGGGGCCCGGGGAGCGCGGCCGGGAGCGCGGCCGGGCCGCGCAAGCCCGCCGCCTGGTGGGAATCCGTGGCCGCGGCCCCGCCTCCGCCGGCGGAGCCCGTCCCCGAGCTGCCGCCGGGCTGGGCGGAGGGGACCGCGCCGGACGCGGCGGACCGGCCCCCGGCCCGGCCGGGTGCGGCGCCGGTCACCGCGCAGCCGGAGCCAAGCGGCGCCGACGACGGGCCGCGCGTCGCGAACGCGCCGAGCAGTCTGCGTACGCCCGCCACCGGCAGGTCAGGCCCGCCCGTCACCGCGCCCGACGAGCAGTTCGGGCCGGCGCGGACCGCCCCGCCGGAGCAGTTCGCGCCCGCGCCCCGGCCCCGTACCGGCCATGTGGGTGACGGACCGCCCACCTACGACGCCGAGCCCACCGCGCTGGCCACCGCCCGCCCCGACGCGCTCGACGAACTCGTCGCCGACACCGTGCTCGACGGCGCCCGCTACGGCGCGTACGTCCTGCGGGCCGGCTCGTCGCGCGGGGACTCCGCGCGCTACCGGGGCGAGCCCCGCCGCGACGCCCTGCTCACCGCCCGCTTCGGCACCGGCGAGAACGCCCTGGTCCTGGTCGCCGTCGCCAGTGGTGCGCGCACCAGCGACCGGGCGCACCTCGCCGCCGCCGACGCCTGCCACTGGATCGGCGGAGCCATCGGCCGCAGCCATGTGCGCCTGGCCGAGGACATCAGGGCGGGCCGGCGCGGCGACCTCAAGTCGGGCCTGCACCGGCTCACCGACCGCAGCTACGGAATGCTGCGGGCCCGCGCCGGCGAGCTCGGCATGGTGCCGGAGGAGTACACCGCGAGCCTGCGCTGTCTGCTGCTCTCCGCCGACCCCGCCTGCCGCACCCGGGTGTTCTTCGGCGTCGGGCACGGCGGCCTGTTCCGGCTGCGCGGCGGGGTCTGGCAGGACATCGAGCCCGCCGTGCCGGAGCCCGGCGCCATGCTCGGGGCGCCGGTGGTGGGCTTCGGTTCCGCCCCCGCCGAGACCGAGCAGGGGGACCGCCTGACGATGGACCTCAACACCGTCGATCCCCTCCGCCCCTCCATCGACGCACCGGCTCCGCCCGGCGAACCGTTCCGCTTCCGGGCCTCGGTGGCCCGTCCGGGCGATGCCCTCCTGCTGTGCAGCCCCGGTCTCGCCGAACCCCTGCGCGGTGAGAGCGCTCTCGGCAAGGAGCTGGCGGAGCGCTGGGCCAGCCCCGAGCCACCGGGGCTCGCCGCGTTCCTCGCCGACCTTCAGCTCAGGGTGAAGGGTTACGCCGACGACCGTACGGCTGTAGCAGTCTGGGAGGCGTAACGGCAGAGGGCATGGGTTGATGGATCCATGGCCAAGCAGAACGTTGCGGAGCAGTTCGTCGACATCCTCCGGCGCGCGGGCGTCAAGCGGCTGTACGGAGTCGTCGGCGACAGTCTGAACCCTGTCGTCGACGCCATCCGCCGCACCCCCGGCATCGACTGGATCCAGGTCAGGCACGAGGAGGTCGCCGCGTTCGCGGCCGGCGCCGAGGCTCAGCTCACCGGCAGCCTCGCCGCGTGCGCCGGATCGTGCGGGCCCGGCAACCTCCACCTCATCAACGGCCTGTACGACGCGCACCGCTCGATGGCGCCCGTCCTCGCCCTCGCCTCGCAGATCCCGTCGTCGGAGATCGGCCTCGGCTACTTCCAGGAGACCCACCCGGACCAGCTGTTCCGGGAGTGCTCCCACTACAGCGAGCTGATCTCGAACCCGCAGCAGATGCCGCGCGTGATGCAGACGGCGATCCAGCACGCGATCGGTCAGGGCGGGGTCAGCGTCCTCGCGCTGCCCGGCGACATCGCCTCCGCGCCCGCCCCCGACAAGGCGATCGACCACGCCCTGGTCACGTCGCGGCCCACCGTGCGCCCCGGGGACACCGAGATCGACAAGCTCGCGGCCCTCATCGACCGGGCCAAGCGCGTCACCCTGTTCTGCGGCAGCGGCACGGCGGGCGCGCACGCGGAGGTCATGGAGTTCGCCGAGCGGGTCAAGTCGCCCGTCGGGCACGCGCTGCGCGGCAAGGAATGGATCCAGTACGACAACCCCTACGACGTCGGCATGAGCGGCCTCCTCGGGTACGGCGCGGCCTACGAGGCGACCCACGAGTGCGATCTGCTGATCCTGCTCGGCACCGACTTCCCGTACAACGCCTTCCTGCCCGACGACGTCAAGATCGTCCAGGTCGATGTGCGCCCCGAACACCTGGGCCGACGCTCGAAGCTGGACCTCGCGGTGTGGGGCGACGTGAAGGAGACCCTGCGCTGTCTGACACCGCGCGTGAAGGTCAAGACGGACCGCAAGTTCCTCGACAAGATGCTCAAGAAGCACGCCGACGCGCTGGAGGGCGTCGTCAAGGCGTACACCCGCAAGGTGGACAAGCACGTCCCGATCCACCCCGAGTACGTGGCCTCCGTCCTGGACGAACTCGCCGACGACGACGCGATCTTCACGGTGGACACCGGTATGTGCAACGTCTGGGCGGCCCGTTACATCTCGCCCAACGGCAGACGCCGCGTCATCGGTTCGTTCAGCCACGGCTCGATGGCCAACGCTCTGCCGCAGGCCATCGGCGCCCAGTTCATCGACCGGAACCGCCAGGTCGTCTCGATGTCCGGCGACGGCGGCTTCACCATGCTGATGGGTGACTTTCTCACTCTCGTCCAGTACGACCTGCCCGTGAAGATCGTGCTTTTCAACAACTCCTCGCTCGGCATGGTCGAACTGGAAATGCTGGTCGCCGGCCTGCCCTCGTACGGAACGACCAACAAGAACCCCGACTTCGCGGCCATCGCCCGCGCCGCGGGGGCGTACGGGGTACGGGTCGAGAAGCCCAAGCAGCTCGGGAGCGCTCTCAGGGACGCCTTCAAGCACAAGGGACCGGCCCTCGTCGACATCGTCACCGATCCCAACGCGCTCTCCATCCCGCCGAAGATCAGCGCGGACATGGTGTCGGGGTTCGCGCTCTCCGCCGGCAAGATCGTCCTGGACGGCGGCGTGGGCCGCATGCTCCAGATGGCCCGCTCGAACCTGCGCAACGTACCCAGGCCGTAGGGCCCGCCCCCAAGAGGCGGACCGCCGCACAGAACCGCCCCGCCGCACAGAACCGCCCCGCCGCACAGAACCGCCCCGCCCGCCCGGCGCGTCCTCACCTTCACTCGGCGTCTCAACAGCGACTACCCTCAACGAAGTTGCGCCGATGACCAGGCGACAAGGGCCGGGGGAGCCACATCATCATGAGCGGTACTAACGGGGACGGACGCGGCGAGAAGGACGATTACGCCGACGGGGGGATCAAGCCGCTCGCGGCGAGTGACCCCGCGCGGATCGGACCGTATCTGCTGCTGGGCCGGCTCGGCGCCGGCGGCATGGGGCGGGTGTTCCTCGCACGGTCGGACAGCGGGCGCACCGTCGCGGTGAAGGTCGTGCACGAGGAGCACGTGTCCGACGAACAGTTCAGGGCGCGCTTCCGGCGGGAGATCGAGGCGGCGCGCAAGGTCGGTGAGCGGTACACGGCGCCTGTGCTCGACGCGGGGCCGGGCGACGAGCCGCCCTGGGTGGCCACGGGATACGTTCCCGGGCTCTCGCTCGAACAGATCGTGCGGCGGTACGGGCCGCTGCCGCCCGCGTCCCTGCACGCCCTCGCCGAGGGGCTGTTGAAGGCGCTCAAGGACATCCACGGCGCGGGGATCGTGCACCGCGACCTGAAGCCGTCCAACGTGATGCTCACCGTGGACGGCACCAAGGTCATCGACTTCGGGATCGCGCGGGCCCTGGAGACATCCGTGGAGTCCTTGCTGACCAGCACGGGGATGGCGGTCGGCTCTCCCGGCTTCATGTCGCCCGAGCAGGTGCGCGGCCAGAGCGCCGGGGTCAAGAGCGACGTGTTCACCCTCGGGTGTGTGCTGACCTATGCGGCGACCGGGCAGCTCCCGTTCGGGCAGGGGGCCAGTAACCAGCACGCCGTGATGTTCCAGATCGTGGAGGGCGAGCCCGACCTGTCGGGCGTGGAGGACGACTCGCTGCGCGCGCTCGTCGCCCGCTGCCTGACCAAGGACATCGCCGAACGCCCCGGTGTGGACGAGCTGTTGGCGGATCCGGAGCGTACGCGTCCGAGCGCCGGGCGCGGCGCCTGGTTGCCCGCCCGCGTCGTCGAGCGGCTCGCCCAGCAGTCCGCGCGGCTGCTCGACGCGGAGGCGAAGCCCCTGCGGGAGGAGCCCGTGGACCGGGCGACGATCGGTCTGCGCCCCGGGACCGGGTTCCCCGAAGGGTTCGTGGGGGAGGGCACCGTCACGGCACGCGAGCCCGAGGAGAAGTCCCGCCGCCGGCGCAGGCTCGTCGTGCTCCCCGTCATCGCCGTCCTCACCGTGGGCGGCGGCACGCTCGCCGTGCTCCAGCCCTTCGCGAGCGACAGCAAGAACGACGCGCACGCCAAGCCGCCGAGCAACAGCGCGAGCGCGAGCACGGGACCGAGCGCCGGCGCCAGTGCCGGGCCCGGCGTCAGCGCCACGCCCTTGGCGAGCAACTCGCCCAGCCCGGCCGGCAGTTCACCCTCGGCGACGGCGAGCGATCCGGCCAAGGGCGGCACGCAGGGTCAGGACGGCAAGGGCGGCGTCACCGTCGGCGGCGCCGGCGGACAGAACACCCAGACCAACGGCGGCGGTGCGGGATCCCCCGGTGGTGGCGGCGGGGGAAGCGCCTCCGCCGGGGGATCCACGAGGGGCGCCGGCGGGGGAGCGGTCGGCGGCTCCGGTTCCGGTGGGCACACCGGATCGGGCGGTAGCTCGGGCGGGTCGGGCTCGTCCGGATCCACCGGGCAGCCCGCGGGCTCCCCACCGCCCGCCATGACCGCTTACCAGCTCAAGTACGCCAACTCCTGTGTCGGCGCGTGTTCCATGCCGATCGTCGCGAGCTGGTCCTCGATCTCCGGAGCGACCCGCTACGACATCCACTACACCAACAAGGGCAGCAACTTCACGAAGAAGAGCGTGGACACGATCCTCTCCACCGGCGACCTCAACTACACGATCAACGGGCCCTTCTCGGGCGACGAGATCTGTGTGGCGGTGCGCGCGGCCAACAAGTACGGCCCGTCCGCCTGGGCCCAGACCTGGTGCGGCACGGTGCCCTACTAGCCGGCTCCGCGACCGGGCGGTCGATGAGCCGGCCCCGCGACCGGGTTGTCCGCTGTCGTGCGTACGCGCGCCTACGCCCCGTGCGCCCGGCGGTGCCCGGACGCCCCGCGAACCGGGCGGGATGTCGTGGCACCGATGGGGGAGGAGCACCTTCCGCAACCGGCCGGGACCGCCGTACGGGAGGCTGTACGCGCCCGGGGCGGGCAGCGGGGCGCGGAGGCCCGGCCCCGCGACCGCGCAGAGCGCCGCATCGCGGTCCCACCCACGGGGTTCCGGCCCCACCTCGACGTCCAGCACCCTGTGCGGTGCCCGCTCGTCGCGTACGCCGGGATCGGTACCGGCATGTCGGTACAGGGGCTGACGCCGGGCGGCCGGGCGTCTTCGGCGCGGCCGGTCCGCCCCGGTGCGGCCCCGCCGGGCGAGCCGTGCAGAGCAGCGGCCCCGAACGTTCCGTATGCCGCCGTCAACGAGAGGGGGGCGGCGGGCGGACTCGACCCGCACATGCCGAGCGGGCGGTGGCGAGGGCGCTCGGACAGCGGCTCGTGCGGGCGCGTGGACGGGCGCGTGGAGGAGCGCACGGTGTCGGCAACCCGCCTGCCGGACACGGGAGTTGGAGCTCGGTCGAGCCGCTTCGGCGGCGACCGGAGAACCTTCTCGTTCGGTTGTCGTCAAATCACGATGCGTGACCGTGGCCGGGCGGGGGCATGCATCCCGTGTGGGTGTTCGAGGGAAAGAAGGTCGTCACAGCGTGCAGGTGGGGGTTATGACAGGGCATCAGGCAGGATTCGGTCCCGCGGGGAGCGGGCCCTTCCGGACACCTGATGCGCAGCAGGGGGACCAGCGTCTGCTGTGCAGGAGAGTGGGGCAGGCCGACCTGGCGGCCGTGCGGGACATCCGTCGTGCGCTGCGGGAACTTCTCGTGTCGTCGCGGCATTCGGGCGCGGCTGACGTGGCGGAGCTGCTCACCAGCGAATTGCTGACCAACGCCCTCATCCACACCGACCGGGGCGCCGTGGTCACGGCCGTGGTCAGCACGTCCGGGCTGCGCGTCGAGGTGAAGGATTTCGTGGCCGAACTGCCCACGCCGTACCGGCCGTCCTGCGACGACGGCACGCACGGCAGGGGACTGCTCCTCGTGGAGGCGCTGGCGGACGCCTGGGGGGTGCAGGAGCACGACCGGGGAAAGGTCGTCTGGTTCGAACTCGACGGCGGTGCGCCGCCGCGGTACTAGGGAGTGTCATCAAAGTGGCGTCGTCCGCCCGCAGGCCGACCGGACGGGACTTTGAAGACACGGCCTGGCGAACGTGCCGCCCGGGACCGGCAGCGGGAGAGGTCTCCCGTGGTGCGGTCGACGGACGGCCCGTGAACGGCCGGCGCGCGGCTATCCGAACTGCTGCTCAAGATCCTTCAGTTTGCGCTCCAGGGAGTCGAGCCGGGGAAGTGCCTGGGTGTCGTCCTCGGCGGTGAGGTCCACGGTCGTGGCCGACGCGGGATCAGTGGTCCCGACGGCCTGTAGCGAGGGCCGGTTGCGCAGGGGCAGTTGTCCCGGCTCCGCTATGGCCGGCTCCGCGACAGCCTTGGGCTGCGCGGAGCCCGGCCCGGGGCCGATCCCCTGGACGTCGACCTGACGGCCGCCGCCCCTGCCGCGGCCCCAGGCCCGGTTCTGCCGGCTGAGCGCCTTGAAGTGCGCCCGGTCCAGCTTCTCCTGGTCGCGCCTGCGGAGCTTGTTCTCCTCCTTGGTGCGCTTGTCCTCGCGGACCTCGTCGACCGCCTCGTCCAGGGTGCGCACGCCTTCGAGGAGCATCAGCGACCAGGCGCCGAAGGTCTCCCGAGGCGCCCGCAGCCACCGCACGATCCGGATCTGCGGCAACGGCCGTGGCACCAGGCCCTGTTCGCGCAGCGCCGCCCGGCGGGTCTGCTTCAGGGCGCGGTCGAAGAGCACCGCCGCCGACAGCGACATCCCGGCGAAGAACTGCGGGGCGCCCGCGTGGGCCATGCCGCGCGGCGCGTGCACCCAGTTGAACCAGGCCGCCGCCCCCGCGAACGTCCACACCAGCAGGCGCGAGCCGAGCGCCGCGTCACCATGGCTCGCCTCGCGCACCGCGAGGACGGAACAGAACATGGCCGCCCCGTCGAGCCCGAAGGGAACGAGGTATTCCCAGCCGTCCGTCAGGTTGAGGTTCTGCCGGCCGAAGCCGACCAGACCGTGGAAGGAGAGCGCGGCGGCCACCGCCGCGCAGCAGAACAGGAGCACATAGGAAGCGGTGCCGTACACCGCCTCCTTCCTTCTGCGGCGCTCCTCGCTGCGTTCCCAGGAGTCCTCGCCGGTGGCGTTGTCACCGGCGCGCTTGCCTCGCGCGAGCACTACCAGAGCCACGACGACCCCCACGATCATCACGCCGCCCGGAAGCAGCCAGTCCAGCGATATGTCGGTCAGTCGCATGCGGTGTCCCTTGCATCGCGTAGGGCGTATCGGCCGCCATACTGCTCCAGCCGCGCGGGCCGGCAAGGGGGTTTCGGGGCAAGAGGACGCCAATGGAGTCCGAGGAGGGTCGGATAGGGGGTATTGGCTCGAACTTCCGTTCCCGGCGCGTCAGTTGGGTTCGACCGACCCTCACCCGGACGGGTGGCATGGAGTCAGGATGCGGCGCTGAGCCGCCGCACCCGGTCCGCGTCGCAGGTGCGCGGACACGTGACGCAGGTGTCCTCGGGGCGCACCGTGTAGAAGAAGCAGCAGCTCGCGCGGTCCCGGGTCGGCAGGCTTCGTCCGTCGGGCGCGGTCAGCTCGCGAAAGCCCGGAGTGCCCACGTACGGCTTGGTGGTGCCCGGGAGCAGCGCGTCGAGTTCGGCCATCGCGCGCGCCTCCTCGCCGAGCAGCTCGCCGGCGTACCAGAGGCCCTCGACGATCTCGTCCGTCGCCATGCCCCACAGCGCCCGCCTGCCGCGCCGCATGCGCGGCCCGAAACCGTCGAGCACCGGACCGAGGTGCTCGGCCACCGCGGACCGCACCTCACCCCGCAAGTCCTCCTCGTCCCGTACGACATGGGCGCCCGGAAGGTCGGAGGCCGGGTCGTCGGGCAGACAGGCGAAATCCCGTACCCGTACGGTCATCCGGCCGAGGGTGCGCTGGAACGCCACGTCGGCGACCGGGATCCGCGGCACCCGCCGGTGCAGGAACCACGGCACCGTCACCAGGAGGCAGGCGGGCCAGGCGTAGCGGTGGAAGCCGAAGGAGGCGATGACATCGGGGCGGGCCTGGTGGCCGTAGTCCCGTACGACCTGGGCGTTGTCCCAGGCCAGGAAGGCGTCGAGGGCCGGGCCGCCGTCCGCGAGCTCCGCCGCGCCGACCCAGCCCGCGCCGTGCGGCGCCCGCTCCGCCCCGGCCAGCTCCCTGATCCCCAGGCCGGGGAACACCTCGGCGAGCCGGGCGTAGGAGTCCGCCACGGGACTCGGCAGCGGGCGGGGCAGCAAGGTGGAAACGGTCATGCGGGACCACCGAATCACGATCGTTGACAGGTAAGGCTTACCTTAGCCGATCGATGCGATGTTTGAACTCGCGCTTTGTCCGCCTATGGTCTGTGTGGGGCAGGCGGAGCCGTAGGAGGCCGGGGTGGAGCAGGGCAGAGCGCGCGAGGCGGCGATACCTCCGTCCGGGGCACCCCGCGTCCCCGGCCAGACCAGGAACGACGCGCGCGGCGAGCACACCCACGGCGAGCACACCCACGGCGAGCACACCCACAACGAGCACACCCACAACGAGCACACCCACGGCGGGCCGCCCCCGCCCCGCGCCGTCCACCGTCACTCCGTGCGCGGCCAGATCCTGGCGGCCCTGCGCACCGCGCTGGTCGACGGCGACCTGGTGCCCGGCGAGGTCTACTCCGCGCCGGCGCTGGGGGAGCGGTTCGGCGTCTCCGCGACGCCCGTGCGCGAGGCCATGCAGCAGCTCAGCATCGAGGGTGCTGTCGAGGTCGTGCCGAACCGGGGCTTCCGGGTCACCGAGCGCAGCGCCCGCGAGCTCGCCGAGCTCGCCGAGGTGCGGGCCATGATCGAGGTGCCGGTGATGCTGCGGCTGGCCCGCAGTGTGCCGGCGGCCCGCTGGGCGGAGCTGCGCCCGCTCGCCGAGGCCACCACCGAAGCCGCCGCGACCGGTGACCGGGCGGGGTACGCCGAGTGCGACCGAGCCTTCCACCGTGCGGTCCTCGCCCTCGCGGGCAATCGGCAACTGGTGCAGGTCGCCGACGACCTGCACCGGCGCTCGCAGTGGCCGCTGACCGCGGCGCCGGTCGCCCGCCGCGGCGACCTGGTGGCGGACGCGGCCGAACACCTCGCCCTCCTGGACGCGCTGTGCGCCCAGGACCTGCCGGTCGTCCAGGCCCTCGTCCGGGAACATTTCACCGGCTCGGTACTCTGAGTCGACCCGCCCCGCGTCGGATCGACTCCCCTTCGGATCAACTCCCCTTCGGATCAAGCCGGTTCATCGATCCGACACGTCGTCAGGTCGCCGGTGACGGAGGCGGCACCGCCCCCAGATGCGTCACCAGCCAGGTGGGGACGCCGAGGAGGCGTACGAGCCGGGCGGCCTCCGTGCGCAGCCGGGTCGAGACCGGCTCCTCCTCCGTGTCGGCGAGCGCCGCGAGCGCCGGGGCCGTGCCGATGAGGTAGCCGAGCTCCTCGCGGATTCGCAGGGACTCGGTGAAGCCGTGCCGCGCCTGGGTCAACTCCCCTTCGCGCAGGGCGAGTCCGGCCAGATGGCGCCACGTGAAGGAGAGCAGCAGCGTGTCGCCGTGCGCGGCGGCGCCCTCGTGGGCGCGGCGGTAGGCGGCGCGGGCGGCCTCGGGCGCGTCGGCCACGTTCTCGGCGAGCAGACCGCGGCGGAAGTCGAGCAGCGCCCGGCCGCGCCCCGCCGGGGCGGTCAGCGCGGCCGCCCGGCCGAACGCCGAACGTGCCTCGTCCGCCCGGTCCCGCACGCCGAACAGCGTGGAGGCGTAGGCGAGATAGCCGCGCTCGCATGCGGCCGCGCCGCGCTCGTCGTCGCTGCGGGCTATCGCCTCCGCGCCCCGCAGCGCCTCGTCGGCCTCCGCCCAGCCGGACTCCGTGTAGACACAGCGTTCGGTCAGCAGGGCGGTGCGCTGAAGGGCGCCGGCCGGCGTTCCCGCATGAGGTTCGAGCAGGGCGGCGGCATCCGTCCAGCAGCCGCGCGAGCGCAGCCGCCACACCGCGGTCTGGAGCGGATCCCCGTCATCTGCAGTCGTTCCGGAACCAGACATGGCGGTGTACGCCACGTTGCCCTCCCCGAGCGCGCCATCGAGCTGCTGAGTAGATCCGCATCTGAACACGGAATGGCACGCCGGGCCAAGGGGGGTGCGTGAATGAGTTCACAATCGTCCGACACTGGCCGGGATCGACTGTCAGCTCATACGAAGCGCCAGGAAGAAGTCGAGCTTGTCCTCGAGGCGGGACAGGTCACGGGCCGTCAACTGCTCGATCCTGCCCACCCGGTAGCGCAGGGTGTTGACGTGCAGGTGCAGCCGCGTCGCACACCGCGTCCACGAGCCGTCGCAGTCCAGGAAGGCCTCCAGGGTCGGGATGAGTTCGGCCCGGTGGCGCCGGTCGTAGTCGCGCAGCGGGTCGAGGAGGCGGGCCGTGAAGGCGCGCCGCACGTCGTCCGGCACGAACGGGAGCAGCAGCACGTGCGAGGCCAGCTCGTGGTGGCCGGCCGCGCACACCCGGCCGGGGCGGGCCGCGGCGACCCGGCGGGCGTGCCGGGCCTCCTCCAGGGCGCCGCGCAGGCCCTCGGCCGAATGGACGGCGGCGCTGACACCCAGTGTCAGACGGCCGTCGTCGGCGAGACCCGCCGAGAGCGGCGCGCGCACGATGTCCAGGAGCGCGTCCGCGTGCAGTCCGCCCTCGGGGTCCTCGGGCGTGACCGGGGGCAGCGGTACGAGCGCGATCGCCTCGTCGCCCGCGTGGGCCACGGCGATCCGGTCGGAGGACTCGGCGCCGACGACCGCGGGGTCGACCAGGATCTCCTCCAGGAGGGACTGGGCGACCGGGCCGCTCTCGATCTCCGCGCCCGAGTCGCGTTCCCAGTCCACCCGCGCCACCACGACCTGCCAGTGCGGCGCCGAGCCGAGGCCGGGCAGCAGCACGGGGGCCGCGACCCTGAGGCGGGCCGCGATCTCGGCGGGCGCGGCGCCGGCCTGGACCAGTTCGAGGACCTCCTGGGCGAGCCGGCGGCGCACCGTACGGGCCGCGTCGCGCCGGTCGCGCTCGACCGCGATGAGCTGGGTGACGCCCTGGAGGAGGTCGAGCCGTGCGGCCGGCCAGTCGCTCGCGTCCGCCTCGACGGCCAGCAGCCAGTCCGAAAGCACGCTCTCGCGCACATCACGGGCGGCGGGCGCGGCGCCGCGCCCGTTGTTGCGGATCGGGAAGAGCGAGTAGGTCACGCCGTCCACGGCGGCCCGGTGCGGGCCCCGGCGCCCGGTGCGGGTGGCGCCCAGGTGCTCGGCGGCCAGCGCCGCACCGAGCGCGGGCGGCAGCGGGTCGCCGACGCCCGCGATCTGGCGGCCGGTGGGAGAAAGCACCCAGGCCCGCAGATCGAGGTCGGAGCCCAGCAGGTCCAGGACCACCTCGGGGCCGCCTCCCGCGGGGCCCGACGTCATCAGCCTGCGGTGACGGTCCACGACGGCCGCGAGGTCGCCCGCGCGTTCGCCGGACACCTGTCGTACGACATGCTCGGTGATGGTTGCGAACGCGACCGACTCGTTCACCGCGAAGAGCGGGAGCCGATGGCGAGAACAAGCCAAAACAAGATCATCGGGAATGGCGCTGAGCTCCGCCTCGCCGGCCGCGAGCCCCGCCACACCGGCACCCGCAAGGATGCGTACGAATGGCTCAGAATCTTCGGCGTCCCGGCGCCAGGCGAGCCCCGTCAGAACCAGCTCGCCGCCCGTGAGGTACCGACTCGGATCCCGCAGGTCGGTGGTCATGACCCCCCGTACCGTACGGTCCAGCTCGTCCTCGCCGCCGAGCAGCCGCAGCCCCAGCGCCTCGGTTTCCAGAAGTGCGCGCAGCCGCATCGCGTGTCGCCGCCGATCTGTCTTGATGTTGCCGTTGGAAGACGGTGGGTCAACAGCGCACCGCCTTTCATACGAATCTACAGAACGTGAGCGGAGACCAGCCAACTGCTTCATGGTTTCGGTGACTGCACCCGAGGGATCGTGGCTTGTGTACTGATTCCACACCGCGTTAACAACACGTGAACGACTGAGATGTCCAGGGCCACCCGTCACCGGGTCCCGCGCGTAAGACCCCGATCTTGAGAAGAGGAGCCAGTCATGGACTTCCTTCGCCCGGCCAGCTGGGAGGAGGCGCTCGCTGTCAAGGCCGAGCACCCCACCGCTGCGCCCATCGCGGGTGGCACCGACATCATGGTCGAGATCAACTTCGATCACCGCAGGCCGGAGTACCTGCTCGACCTCAACCGCATCGGCGAGCTCGCCCAGTGGGAGGTCTCGGCGGACAGCGTCCGGCTCGGTCCGTCCGTCCCGTACACCGCGATCATGGAGAGCCTGCGGGCCGAGCTGCCGGGCCTGGCGCTCGCCTCGCACACCGTCGCCTCCCCGCAGATCCGCAACCGCGGCGGCGTCGGCGGCAACCTCGGCACCGCCTCGCCGGCCGGCGACGCCCACCCGGCGCTGCTGTCCTCCGGGGCCGACGTCGAGGTCGAGTCGCAGGCGCGCGGGGTCCGGCTGATCCCGATCGACGCGTTCTACACGGGCGTCAAGCGCAACGCCATGGAGGCGGACGAGCTGATCAAGGCCGTCCACATCCCCAAGGCGGACGGCCCCCAGCAGTTCTCCAAGGTCGGCACCCGCAACGCCATGGTCATCGCGGTCTGCGCGTTCGGCCTGGCCCTGCACCCCGCGACGCGCACGGTCCGCACCGGCATCGGTTCGGCGGCGCCGACCCCCATTCGGGCGAACACGGCCGAAGAATTCCTGAACGCGGCGCTCGACGAGGGCGGCTTCTGGGACAACGGCAAGATCATCACCCCGTCGGTCGCCCAGCAGTTCGCCCAGCTCGCCTCGGCCGCCTGCAACCCGATCGACGACGTCCGCGGCACCGCGAGCTACCGCCGTCACGCCATCGGCGTCATGGCCCGCCGCACGCTGATGTGGACGTGGGAGTCCTACCGCGGCGGCCACACCCTGGAAGGAGCTGCATGACCATGCGCGTGAACTTCACGGTCAATGGGCGTGAGCAGCAGGCCGACGACGTGTGGGAGGGCGAGAGCCTTCTCTACGTCCTGCGCGAGCGCATGGGGCTTCCGGGGTCGAAGAACGCCTGTGAGCAGGGCGAGTGCGGTTCCTGCACGGTGCGCCTCGACGGCGTTCCGGTCTGCTCCTGTCTCGTCGCCGCCGGCCAGATCGAGGGCCGCGAGGTCGTCACCGTGGAGGGGCTGGCCGACTACGCAGCCCACCGCGCCGCCGCGCGCCCCGCAGACGGCTGCGCCCCGGGCGCCTGCGGTACGTCCATCGACGCCGCCCGGCGCTGGTCGGCCCACGGGTCCGAGGGAGAGTTCGGCTCGCGGGCCGGGGGCGGGCAGACTGGAGAGGCGGGCGAGCTCTCCCCGATCCAGCAGGCCTTCATCGACGCCGGCGCCGTGCAGTGCGGTTTCTGCACCCCGGGTCTCCTGGTCGCCGCCGACGAGCTCCTGGAGCGCAACTCCGAGCCGTCCGACGCGGACATCCGCGAGGCGCTCTCGGGCAACCTGTGCCGCTGCACCGGTTACGAGAAGATCCTGGACGCGGTCCGCCTCGCGGCCGCCCGTCAGGAAGAGGCGGTGTGACCATGGCGCAGAAGACCCGCACCACACCGGCCGGCACACCCACCAATGTGTCCCAGAACCACACCCGGGGCGGCATCGGCCAGTCGACCCTGCGTCCGGACGGCACCCTCAAGGTCACCGGCGCCTTCGCCTACTCCTCGGACATGTGGCACGAGGACATGGTGTGGGGCCATACGCTCCGCTCCACCGTGGCCCACGCCCTGATCGACGGCATCGACATCTCCGAGGCCCTCGCGGTGCCCGGCGTCCACGCCGTGCTCACCTACGACGACCTGCCGGCGACGACGAAGAACTACGGCCTCGAAATCCAGGACACCCCGGTCCTGGCCCACGGCCGGGTGCGGCACCACGGCGAGCCGGTCGCCCTCGTGGCCGCCGACCACCCGGAGACCGCCCGCCGCGCGGCCGCCAAGATCAAGGTCGACTACACGGAGCTGCCGCTCGTCACGGACGAGGCCTCGGCCCTCGCCCCGGACGCGCCGCTGATCCACGAGGACCGCGACGACCACCACGCCGCCCACGTCCCGCACCCCAACATCGTGCACCGCCAGCCGATCGTCCGCGGCAACGTGGAGCAGGCGCGCGAGCGCGCCGACGTGATCGTCACGGGCGAGTACACCTTCGGCATGCAGGACCAGGCCTTCCTCGGCCCCGAGTCCGGCCTCGCGGTGCCCGCCGACGACGGCGGCGTCGACCTGTACGTCGCCACCCAGTGGCTGCACTCCGACCTCCGGCAGATCGCCCCGGTCCTCGGCCTGCCGCCGGAGAAGGTCCGCATGACGCTCTCCGGCGTCGGCGGCGCCTTCGGCGGCCGCGAGGACATCTCGATGCAGATCCACGCCTGCCTCCTGGCGCTGCGCACGGGCCGGCCGGTCAAGATGGTCTACAACCGGTTCGAGTCCTTCTTCGGCCATGTGCACCGCCACCCGGCCACGCTCTCCTACGAGCACGGCGCCACCAAGGACGGCAAGCTCACGCACATGAAGTGCCGGATCGTCCTGGACGGCGGCGCCTACGCCTCGGCCTCCCCGGCCGTCGTCGGCAACGCCTCCTCGCTGTCCGTGGGCCCCTACGTCGTCGACGACGTCGACATCGAGGCGATCGCGCTCTACACCAACAACCCTCCCTGCGGCGCGATGCGCGGCTTCGGCGCCGTCCAGGCCTGCTTCGCCTACGAGGCCCAGATGGACCGGGTCGCGGCGGAACTGGGCATGGACCCCGTCGAGTTCCGGCAGCTCAACGCCATGGAGCGGGGCGCGGTCATGCCGACGGGCCAGATCGTGGACTCGCCGGCCCCGGTCGCCGAGCTCCTGCGCCGGGTCAAGGCGCGCCCGCTGCCGCCCGAGCAGCAGTGGCTCGCGGCCGGCGAGGCCGCGGATGTGCGCGCCCTGCCCGGCGGCCTGTCCAACACCACGCACGGCGAGGGTGTCGTACGGGGCGTCGGCTACGCGGTCGGCATCAAGAACGTCGGCTTCTCCGAAGGCTTCGACGACTACTCCACCGCCCGGGTACGCCTGGAAGTCATCAACGGCAGCCCCGTCGCGATGGTCCACACGGCCATGGCGGAGGTCGGTCAGGGCGGTGTCACCGTGCACGCCCAGATCGCCCGTACGGAACTGGGGGTCGCGCAGGTGACCATCCACCCCGCCGACACCCGGGTCGGCTCCGCCGGTTCCACCTCCGCCTCCCGGCAGACGTACATGACCGGCGGCGCCGTGAAGAACACCTGCGAGGCCGTCCGCGCGCGGGTGCTGGAGATCGGCCGCCGCAAATTCGGCTCCTACCACCCCGCCTGGGCCACGGCCGAGCTGCTGCTCGAAGCCGGGAAGGTCGTCACCGACGGCGGCGAGGTCCTCGCCGACCTGGCGGACGTGATCGAGGGTGAGGAGATCGATGTGGAGCTGGAGTTCCGGCACCGCCCCACCCAGGCGTTCGACCTGGTCACAGGCCAGGGCAACGGCCACGTCCAGTACACCTTCGCCGCGCACCGCGCGGTGGTGGAGGTGGACACCGAGCTCGGCCTCGTCAAGGTCGTGGAGCTCGCCACCGCGCAGGATGTGGGCAAGGCCCTCAACATGCTCTCCGTCGTCGGCCAGATCCAGGGTGGTACCACCCAGGGCCTGGGCGTCGCGGTGATGGAGGAGATCATCGTGGACCCGAAGACCGCGAAGGTACGCAACCCGTCCTTCACGGACTATCTGATCCCGACCATCCTCGACACTCCGGCGATGCCGGTCGATGTCCTGGAGCTCGCCGACCCGCACGCGCCGTACGGCCTGCGCGGCGTCGGCGAGGCACCGACCCTCTCGTCCACCCCGGCCGTCCTCGCGGCGATCCGGGACGCGACGGGTCTTCGGCTCAACAGGACTCCGGTCCGTCCCGAGCACCTCACGGGAAACGGAGTCTGATCCCCAGGGATCCCCCAAGCCCTCCGGGCGGTGCGTGCCTCCCAGGAACGTCACACTTCCGTCGCCCGCACCGTCCGGAGCACACCAGTACCGCACCGCTCGCGGTCCTCGTAACAAGCAGCACCCGCTCAGGAGCAACACCCGCTCACCAGCACTATCCGAAGTACCAGCCAGATCCGAAGTACCAGCACCACCAGCGTTATCGAGTCACACCGGCAACAACAGCAACACCCGTAGCCATCTGCACTGCGGTACCGGTTGGTACCCCCGCAGGAGCAGACACCGTTCGTCTCGGGCCGTCCCCCGGGTCGTGCAGCCCACGCATCAATCCCAAATCCCGCAGCTTGTCTGACCTGAGGACATCAAGTCTTATGCGGGTGCCCCTGTGAACCTTGGGAGTAGGCACCATGACCCAGCAGTCTGTGGAGCCAAAGACCACCGTCGAGGACGCGGGCTCCGGCTCCCGTCCCCCCGCCGGCAGGTCCTGGCTCGACCGGTACTTTCACATATCCGAGCGAGGATCCACGTTCGCGCAGGAAGTGCGCGGCGGCATCACCACCTTCATGGCGATGTGTTACATCCTCCTGCTCAACCCTCTGATCCTCTCGACGCCCGACGTCGACAAGCACACGCTGGGCCATGCGGGCCTGGTGACCGCCACCGCGCTCGCGGCCGCGGTCAGCACCCTGCTGATGGGCTTCATCGGAAAGGTTCCGCTCGCGCTCGCCGCCGGACTGAACGTCTCCGCGGCCCTGACCACCCAGGTGGTCCCCAACATGACCTGGCCGCAGGCCATGGGCATGTGCGTCATGTACGGCGTCGTGATCATGCTCCTGGTCGTCACCGGCCTCCGCGAGATGATCATGAACGCCATCCCCCTGGCGCTCAAGCACGCCATCACCATGGGCATCGGCATGTTCGTCGCCCTGCTCGGCCTGGTGAAGGCCGGATTCGTCGGCAAGGGCCCCGAACACGGACCGCCGGTCACCCTCGGCCTCACCGGTCAGCTGGTCGGCTGGCCCGTCTTCTTCTTCGCCCTCACCCTGCTGCTGATCTTCGCGCTCCAGGCCCGCAAGGTCCCCGGCGCGATCCTGATCGGCATCGTCTCGGGCAGCGTCCTGGCCTTCGTGGTCACCAAGGTCGGCGGTCTGACCGACGCCGACTGGGGCGGCACCGCCCCCGGCCTCAGCGGCAGCGCGGTCTCCACACCCGACTTCGGCCTCTTCGGCCACGTCGAGTTCGGCGGCTGGGGCTCCATCGGTGCCATCAGCGTGGGCATGATCGTCTTCACCCTGGTGCTCGCCGGCTTCTTCGACGCGATGGCCACCATCATCGGCGTCGGTCAGGAAGCCAAGCTCGCCGACGACCAGGGCCGTATGCCGGGCCTGTCCAAGGCGCTGTTCATCGACGGTGCGGGCGGCGCGATCGGTGGCGTCGCCGGCGCTTCCGGCCAGACCGTCTTCATCGAGTCGGCATCCGGCGCCGGTGAGGGAGCCCGTACCGGTCTCTCCTCGGTCGTCACCGGCCTCTTCTTCGCGGCCTGCCTCTTCTTCACCCCGGTCACCCAGCTCGTTCCCGCCCAGGTCGCCTCCGCGGCCCTCGTGGTCATCGGCTCGATGATGATGAGCGCCGCCAAGCACGTGGACTGGAGCGACCGGGCGGTCTCCATCCCGGTGTTCCTCACCGTGGTCCTGATGCCGTTCACGTACAACATCACCGCCGGTGTCGGCGCGGGTGTCATCGCCTACACCGTCATCAAGGCGGCCCAGGGCAAGTGGCGTGAGATCGGCGGGTTCATGTGGGCCCTGACGGCCGTCTTCACCATCTACTTCGCGCTCCATCCGATCGAGAACTGGCTGGGCGTCAAGTAGCGGCCGTGCCGCTGGTGCCCTTCGCACATCCGTAAGGAGAACCGAACATGCTGGACATCGCCGACGAGCTCAACCGGTGGGTCGAGCAGGGACGCGAGTTCGCCGTGGCCACGGTGGTGGCCGTCGGCGGCAGCGCGCCCCGACAGCCGGGAGCCGCCCTCGCCGTGGACAGCGAGGGTACGGCGATCGGCTCGGTCTCCGGAGGGTGTGTGGAGGGCGCGGTCTACGAACTGTGCCGACAGGCGCTCGAAGACGGCCAGACCGTCCTGGAGGGCTTCGGGTACAGCGACGAGGACGCCTTCGCGGTCGGCCTGACCTGCGGCGGCGTCATCGACATACTCATCACCCCGGTCCTGGCGGGCTCGCCCGCCCGGCCGGTGTTCGCCGCAGCCCTCGCCGCCTCGGCGAGCGGCGAGGCAGCCGCCCTCGCGCGTATCACCGACGGGCCGGCCGAACTCGTGGGGCGCGCCCTGCTCGTCCACCCGGGCGGCGGGTACGAGGGTGTGCTCGGCGGACATCCCGAACTGGACCGCACCGTGGCCGACGAAGCCGTCGCCCTGCTCGACGCGGGCCGCACCACCACGCTCTCGCTCGGGGCCGACGGCCGGCTGTGCGGCCAGCCGCTCACCGTCCTGGTCGAATCGAGCGTCCCGGCTCCCCGCATGATCGTCTTCGGTGCCATCGACTTCGCCGCTGCCCTGGTGAGGGTCGGGAAGTTCCTGAACTACCACGTGACGGTGTGCGACGCCCGGCCCGTCTTCGCGACCAGGGCCCGTTTCCCCGACGCGGACGAGATCGCCGTGGAGTGGCCGCACAAGTACCTGGCGCGCACCACCGTCGACGCGCGCACCGTGCTGTGCGTCCTCACCCACGACGCGAAATTCGACATCCCCCTGCTGGAGAGCGCGCTCAGGATGCCGCTCGCGTACGTCGGCGCGATGGGCTCGCGCCGCACCCACCTGGACCGCAACAGGCGGCTGCGCGAAGCGGGGGTCACCGAACTCGAACTGAACCGGCTGCGCTCGCCGATCGGCCTCGACCTCGGCGCCCGTACGCCCGAGGAGACCGCCCTGTCCATCGCCGCCGAGATCGTCGCGAACCGGCGCGGCGGCAGCGGCGTCTCGCTGACCGGAGCCCACACCCCGATCCACCACGACGGCACGGAACCCACGGGACGCCGCATAGGGTCGGTCGCCTAGTGCTCCCGTAGCGCTCCAGCCGTAGCGTGCTGGTGCGACGTGAGGCGGGATCCGCCGAGGTCCTCGCCGGCCAGTGGGGTCGCGGGAGCGTCAACGGTCAATCGCCGCACGCCAGTTGCTCGCCCAGCTCCGTGCGGGCGCAGAGCATCACGGGCCCCGCCCGTGCACGGCCGACCATGCCCGTCCGGTGCGGTACTGCCAGATGGTGGGAGACCGCGCTCGCCGTCACCCCGAGATGCCGGCCGCCTCGGCGACCGCCTCGGACACAGCCGCGTCCACAGCCGCGTCCTCCCGGCCGCGGTCCTGGTCCGCGCGGTGGCCTTCGCCGGCTGCCTCCTCGTCGGCTCGTTCCCCGGCTTCGTCGCCGCCGTCTGTGCGGTCTCCCTGGCCGAGAGCGCGAGCCGCCCGGTCAAGAACGCCCACCGCGCCCCGATCGCCGACCCCACGGCACTGGTCGCCGCCAGCGCCTACAGCAGGGTGATGATCAACATCGGCTTCTCGCTCGGCGGCCCCGGCGCGGGGCCGGCGCTCGCCCTCGATTCGCGGGCCGGGTCCATGGCGCTCGTCCTCTCTCCTCGGCCGGCGGCTGGGGCATCCCGTACGGTCTTGCCGCGCGGGAGCGCCGGGGCGAGTGCCTCGGCGTCCGGAGTCTCGCCTCCGATCCGGCCAGGGCGGGCGGGTCGTTGCTCGTCGCGGTCCTGGTCACCGGCGGGGGCGGCACGGGGTGGCTGGGGCTCGACGCCCTGTTCCTGGCGGCGGGAACCCTCACCGTGCCGGTCGCCGTACGAGCCGGCCGTGCCCCGCGAGGCGCGCCGGCGGAGCTGCCCGCCGGATGAACCAGGGCCCGCTCGGACCCGTCCCCGACCCGGTCGTTCTGTGCGTGATCGTCCCTTTCGTGCGGGTTAGGGTCGCCGCATGAGCGAGCTGGAGTTCCGCGACGTGCCCGAGTCCGACGTCGACCGCGCCCTGGAACTGTGGTGGCTCGTCTTCCACGACCGGCCCGACGAGCCGGAGAAGCGGGAGTACCACCGCGCGATGGTGCTGCGCTGCGACCGCGTCGGCGCCTATGACGGCGACGCGCTCGTCGGCTTCCTCGTCGCCCACCGCTTCACGCTGTCGGTCCCGGGCGGTGAACTCCCTTGCCCCGGCCTCACGTTCGTCTCCGTCGCACCCACCCACCGCCGCCGTGGCGTGCTCTCCGGGATGATCGCCGAGGTGTTCCGGCGCTGCGCGGAACACGGCCGTCCCGTCGCGGCGCTCTGGGCGACCGAAGCCGCCATCTACGGCCGCTTCGGCTTCGGCGCCGGCACCTACGGCACCTCCGTCGAGATCGACTCCACCCGCCCCCTCGCCCTGCGCATCGACGCCGACCCCCGTGCGCTGCGCCTCATCGACCCGGACGACGCCCCCGCCGAACTCGGCCCCTACTACGAGGCGACCCGCGCCCGCCGTGCCGGCCGCATCGCGCGCGACGCCGGCCGCTGGCGCGGCGAGTGGCTGCCCGAGAGCGACGAGGACGACGAGGAGCTCGGCCCGCCCCGCATCGTCGGCCTCGGCCCCATCGGCGAACCGCTCGCCGGATACGCCGTCTACCGCACACGGCGCGAGGACGACCCCGCCAAGCCGGGCACCGTCCAGGTCGCCGAGCTGGCCGCGGACACTCCGGCCGGCGAGGCCGCGCTGTGGAACTACCTCGCCGGCATCGACCTCACCGGCACCGTCCGCGCCTGGGGCCTGGCGCCGGACGACCCGCTGCTCCTGTTCGCCACCGACCGGGACCAGGTCAAGGCGGTCGCCCAGTTCCCCGCGTTGTGGATCCGCCTGGTGGACGTACGGGCCGCGCTCATCGCCCGCTCCTGGGCGGCCGAGGTCTTCCTCGCCCTGGAGGTGCGCGACGACCGCATCCCGGCCAACTCCGGCCGCTTCCGCCTGACCGCGTCCGTGCACGGCTGCACTTACGAGCCGACCTCGTCCGCACCCGACCTCACCCTCGACGTGCGCGACCTGGCCGCCTGCTACCTCGGCGGCACCGAGGTCCGCCGCCTCGTCGGGGCGGGCCTGGTGACCGAACACACCCCGGGTGCGGCACAGGCCCTGGACGAGGCGCTGCGCACGGCGGAACTGCCGCACACCGTCGACGAGTTCTGACCGTGCGGCCGGCCGGCGGCTTTGGCCCGCCGCGCCGCGCGAGCCGGCCGGAGTGACGAGGCTCTCGTCGGGAGCGGCCGGGACGGCCCGTCCGGGGACGAAGGTCCTTCGGGGGAACGGCCTGCTGGGAGAGGGAACCGGAAAGACCCTTGGTGCGCTCTTTGCTTGCGTGTGAGGGACCAAGGTCCCGGCGCACGGCGCCCGCACCGGACTCCCGCATCGCTGAGGTCTCGTCAACCGCCTTACCCCGTGCGGGTGTTGCCGAGAAGGGGGTGTTTTCCGTCCATACCCGGTCGGAGAATTCACATTTCGGGATTCGAGCGCGATCGTGCGATCGTGGCCAACTGGTGAAGCCCGGCTGCCGAACCGGCACGTACTGAGGGGATGGGGAAACCATGGCGCGACCGACTGCCCACACACGCCGCATCGTGATGGCCGCGGCCGCGGCCGTCGTCATGACGGGCGGCGTGGCCGCCGCGGTGTTCCTCGGCAGCGACACCTCCGCCGACGGTCCCGGCCCCTTCGTCGCCCACTCCACGGCCCCCTCGCACTCCGACGACAAGCCGGGCGGCAAGCCCGGCGGCCGGCCGGCCGAGCCATCGAGGTCCGCCGGCGACGACAGCGCGCCGGACGGATCGGACGGCTCCCGCGGCGCCACGGGTCCCGCCGCGCCGCCCGGCGCCGCCGGCATATCGGAGACCATCGACCACGCCACCGAGAGCGGCGGCAAGTCGGTCTCGATCACCATCGACGACGGCCCGAGCCCGGTCTGGACGCCGAAGGTCCTCGCGGTCCTGAAGCAGTACGGCGTCAAGGCCACCTTCTGCATGATCGGGCCGCAGGCTCGGGCCAACCCCGCCCTGGTCAAGCAGATCGTCGCGGCCGGGCACCGGCTGTGCGACCACACGGTCAGCCACGACGAGGCCATGAACAAGAAACCCGTCGCCTACCAGAGCGCCGAAGTCCTGGACGCCCAGAAGATGATCGAGGAGGCGGCGGGCGGCGCCAAGGTGCGGTACTTCCGCGCGCCCGGCGGCGCCTTCACCCCCGACAACCGGCACATCGCGGCCGCCCACGGGATGCGGCCGCTCGGCTGGAACGTCGACACCAAGGACTGGGCGCAGCCGGGCACCGCGACCATCGTGAACACGGTCAAGCACGAGCTCAAGAACGGCCCGATCGTGCTCTTCCACGACGGCGGCGGCGCCCGCGCCCAGACGGTCGACGCTCTCAAGGAGGTGCTGCCCTGGCTGGCGCGGCAGGGCTACACCTTCAGCTTCCCCGCCGTCTGAGCGGCCCCGCCGCCCCGGCCTCCCTCACGGCATCGTCGCCCACAGCCCGCAGTGGTGCCCCGGGGCCGGCCGCACCGGCCCAGTGCTGTCCGGAGCGAGGCTCTGCACCTGGGAGTGCGACCAGCGCGGCGCGCCCCCGCCGTTGGGGTCGCCGGAGCGTGCGAACCGCGTCCAGTACCCGATCATGGTGTCGGCAAGGCGATGCTGACGTACCGTCATCTCCCGTGCGCGGCCGCCCAGATCGAAGAGGTACGGCAGTTCCGTGGTGTGGGTGGCTCCCAGCGGGAACGGCGGGGGAGCGGGGAGGGGGCGCGGCGGGTCGGGGTCGGCGAACTCGTAGCGCCAGACCCGCTGGTGCGCCGCGAACAGCGACCCCGTGCGCAGCGTGGGGCAGGCGTAGTTCGCGTCGCCGATGACCGCGCCGAACACCGGCCCGCCGTCGGTCGCACCCACCGGGTAGGCGCGTACCACCTCCCCGGAGCGCGCCGGATCAGGCACGAACTCCCATGCCACGCGGGGCCAGTTGCCCGGAGTGACGGTAGTTCCGGCCGCCATGATGCCCGCCGCCCAGATGGTGCCTTCGTCGTGATTGGCGCCGACGAGCACCGGGACGCGGGCCGTCCGGCCCGATGCGAGGGCCTCGGCCGGGGCGCGCGGCAGCAGGCCCGTGCCGTGCTCGGGCTGCGCGTCCGCGCCCTGAGCCGCGAGCAGCCGGGCGACCGGCACCCGCCGCAGACAGGCCGGCACGTCCGATGCCTTCGCGCAGCCGACCGCGGTCACGAGCCGCGCCCCGGCCGCCTGTGCCGCAGGGGGAGCCACCGAGAACGGGGCGAAGGGGCGTGCCGGGCCCCCCGTGCAGGGGCCGCTCTCCATGATCGCCCGCTGGAACAGGCCGACGGCCGACGGCGAGGCGAGCTGTGCGCAGACCGCGTAACTCCCGGCCGACTCTCCGGCCAGCGTCACGTTCCGCGCGTCACCGCCGAACGCCCCGATGTTCTCCCGTACGTACCGCAGCGCCGCCTGCTGATCGGCGAGGCCGAAGGTGCCCGACCCGTTCAGCCCCGCAAGGCCGAGGAAACCGAGCGCCCCGAGGCGGTAGTTGACGGTGACCACGACCACGTCGCCGCCCCTGACCATCCGGTGCGCGTCGTAGGAGCTGCCCGCGCCGCTGGTGAAGCCGCCGCCGTGCAGCCACACGATCACCGGCCGGGGACGGCCCGCGGACGCGCCGGCGGGTGCGGTCACGTTCAGATACAGACAGTCCTCGCTCGTGCTGCCGCCCGGCACCTCGCCGGCCGGCTGCGCGCAGGCGGAGCCCGGCCTCGTCGCGTCAAGGACCCCGGACCAGGCGGCGGCCGGGCGCGGCGCGGTCCAGCGCAGCGCGCCGACGGGCGGCGCGGCGTACGGGATGCCGTCGAAGATCCGGTATCCGTCACGCTCCGAGCCGCGTACGGCGCCCGCCCGCGTGTGCACCACGGGCGCCGCCGACGACGTCGCCCGTGCGGCCGGCGGGTGCGCCTGGGACGCGGGCAGCGGGAGCGTCAGGGCCAGCGCGCCCGCGAGCGCGGCCACCCACGCGCGCACCTCAGCCACCGCCCATCCCGCCCTGGGCCGCGACGAGGGTGGTCCCGAGCCGGCGGACGGCCCGGCCGAGCGAGGGCGAGACGGCGTCGAGACGTCCGGTCAGCGCGTCCACCCGGTCCTCGCGGGCCTTGGCGTCGGCGCGCGACACGACATGGCGCACCCCGCCCGCCGAGGCGAGGGCCACCAGGACGGCGTCGTCCGGATCGACGGGCCCCTCGGCCCGCAGCACCCCGGCGAGAGAGCCCTGGAGCGCCCGTACGTCCCCCGGCGCGCGCACCGTCACGTCGCGCCGGGCCGGGCGCGCGAAGCGGGCCGGGCGCTCCCGCACGGTGATCACACCGAGGGCCGCGAGCCGGTCCTCGACGGCGGACAGGGTCTCGTTGCGGCCGGTGCGCGTCCACACCTTCCAGGTACGCCGGTGCGCCGCGAGAGGGAGCAGGGCGAGATCGAGTACGGGGTCGCCGGTGGGGCCCGCGTCCAGGACCACCACCTCGCCCGCGCGGTCGGCGATGTGACCGGCGCGGGCCAGCTCGGCCAGGACCGCGACACGCAGCAGGAAGCCCGCCCGGGTGCGGTCGTACAGCGCACCGGCATCGGTGTCGTAGGCCGTGAGATACATCCGGCCGTACAGAGAGAGCGTCATGGAAGCGACGCTAGGCACTCCGCGGCGCGAGGGGATCCACCCCACGGACCGATCCGCGCTCGGCCCACGGGATGAGTGCGCGGGCGACTCACCCCGGGGGACGAGAAGGCATGGCGCGGCTCAGCCGCGGCGCGGCTCGACCAGGCCGTGGTCGTAGGCGGCGACCACCGCCTGCACCCGGTCGCGCAGCCGCAGCTTGCGCAGCACCGCCGACACATGGGTCTTCACGGTCGCCTCCGACAGATGCAGCTGCCGGGCGATCTCGGTGTTGGACAGCGCCTGCCCGATCAGGGTGAGCACCTCGCGCTCGCGGGGGGAGAGCTGGGCCAGGGCGCCGGGCGCCGGGGGAGCGGTGGTGTGCGCGAAGCGGTCCAGCATGCGGCGCGTCACGGTCGGCGCGAGCAGCGCGTCCCCGCGCGCGACGACCCGGACCGCCTCCGCGAGCTCGGCGGGCCTGATGTCCTTGAGCAGGAATCCGCTGGCCCCGGCGCGCAGCGCGGTCAGGACGTGTTCGTCCAGGTCGAAGGTGGTGACGACGAGGACGCGGCTCGCGCTGCCCGAATCGACGATGGCCCGCGTCGCGTCGATGCCGTCCATCACGGGCATCCGCACGTCCATCAGGACGACGTCCGGCCTCAACTCCTCGACCAGGCGCACCGCGTGGCGCCCGTCGGCGGCCTCGCCGACCACTTCCAGGTCGTCCCGGGCATCGATGATCAGCCGGAACCCGCCGCGTACCAGCGCCTGGTCGTCGGCCACCACCACCCGGATCGTCACGAGGCGTACTTTATCGGCAGCACCGCGCGCACCTCGAAACCTCCGTCGGGGCCGGGCCCGGCCTCCAGGGTGCCGTCGAGCAGCGCGGCCCGCTCACGCATCCCCGCGAGCCCCCGCCCCGACCCGGCAGGGCCCCGACTCCGGCTGCCGGGACGGCCGTTGTCGCACACCTCGACGCGTACTGACTCCTCGTCCCGGCACACCGACACCCGCACCCGGCTCGCCCCCGCGTGCCGCAGCGTGTTGGTCAGCGCCTCCTGCACGATCCGGTACGCCGCGAGGGCCACGGCGGCCGGGGGATCCTGCGCACCGCCCTCCTCGTGGAGCTCGACGGCGAGCCCGGCGGCCCGCGCGCCCGCGGCCAGCTCGGCGAGGTCCCCGAGCCCGCGCGGCGGGCGCCGCGCGTCGTCGCTCCCGCTCCCGCCGCCGGCCACGTCCTGCGCGCCGCGCCCGCCCCTGTCGTACGTCCCCGCCGCGTGCTCGCCCGTCTCGGCGCGCAGCAGCAGACGCAGTTCTCCGAGGGCCGAGCGGCCCGCGCTGTCGATCGCGCGCAGCGCCTGCCTGGCCTGCTCGGGGTGCGTGGCGAAGACGTCCTCGGCGGCGCTCGCCTGGATCACCATCACCGAGACGGTGTGGGCCACCACGTCGTGCACCTCGCGGGCGATCCTGGCCCGCTCCTCGGCGACCGCCCGCCGTGTCTCGGCGGCCAGCCGGTCCTGGTGGGCCCTGCGCCACTGCCCGGCGGTCCATGCCAGCGTCACGGCCAGGACATGGGTGACGAGCACCAGCGTGCCCGCGCCGACGTACGCGAGCGGGGCCAGCGCGAGCATGCCGAGCAGCCACCACCGCGATGTCCGCACCGGCCGCAGGGCCGACAGCACACACAGGGCGATCTGGGCCCCGAGCATGGCGCCGGTCAGGCTCAGGGCGGGAAGGAGCAGCCACATCGCGGAGCCGAGCAGCGCGCTGGCGGTGAGCACCGCACCGGGCCGGCTCAGCACCCACCACAGCAGGACGGCCTGCACCACGGCGAGCAGCAGCGCGGCTACAGCCCGCGTGCCGGTGCCGGCCGCGACGAACGTGGGCACCGCCACACCGAGCACCAGCACCGCCGAGCCCACCCGTGACATCCGAAGCGCCCGCGCCGTCATCACCGGTGCTCCACCGCCGTCCGCCCCGCGCATGAGACCCACGCCGCGACGCTACCAAGGCGTGCCGTCGCGGGCGCCCGGCCAGGCACTCCCCGCCCGCCCGCTCGGGGCGCCCCGGCACGGCCGGACGGGCCCGCCGCGAGCCGAATATTTTTCCTGCGGGGCCGCTGAAATTCGTGCGATGTACGACGAGGGTTCCTGGCGACGCGCCCAAAATGGTGGTATTTGCCGCGCCTGCTTCCGGGAACCGTGCTACTGTTGATCCCAGTTGCAGTTGTGGTTCCCAAAGACTTCAAGTGCCTCGATGGTTTTATGCCGTCGGGCGCTTTTGTATTTCCGGTGTTTTTTCCGGACGGGGCAATCATCGCGGTAACGACGGGGTCAGCACAGTGCGGACCCCCGGGCATTGCCCCGAAGGAGATATGACATGGCTACTGGCACCGTGAAGTGGTTCAACGCGGAAAAGGGCTTCGGCTTCATTGAGCAGGAGGGTGGCGGCCCGGACGTGTTCGCCCACTACTCGAACATCGCCACCCAGGGCTTCCGTGAGCTTCAGGAAGGCCAGAAGGTGAACTTCGACGTCACGCAGGGCCAGAAGGGCCCGCAGGCCGAGAACATCACGCCTGCCTGACGCTGAAGCGTTTTCTGCACGCGGCTGGGGCCCGCACCTTGGGGTGCGGGCCCCAGCCCGTTTGCTGTTCCACCGGGCCCGCCGTCACGACGTGACGGCACTCTCGCGGCCCGCGGGACACCGGGGACCGCCCCGGGAGTCCCGCCACCCAGCGGACCAACCGCCGTGGCCACGGCCCGGCGCGCATCGGCCCGCTGTCCTGATCCGGCCCGACCGCCCCACCGGGCGGCGGATGCCCGGCATTCCGACAACGGGCGAGGAATTTCCGCGCCCCGGTGCGGCCGGATCAGAATTCGACTTCTGTTTTCGGCTCGTTCTTGCGATGTTCCGGCAGCTCCACCACGCCGGATGTCCCTCGATACGTGCCATATCGAGGAAGGTTCTCCTTGAACCGTTCAGCTCGCACGAACGACCGCTACTCCGCCGCCCGCAAGGGCGGCAGCACCGACCGGGGGGCCCGCTTCCGCCCCCAGGGCTCGAACCGCCCCGGCGGCGGCCGCAGGCCCGCCGCCCCGCAGGGCGAGTTCGCCCTCCCCGTCACCATCACGCCGGCCCTGCCGCCCGTCGCGAACTTCGGCGACCTCGACATGCCCGCGCCGGTCCTCGAACTGCTCACCAGCCTCGGCATGAACGAGCCGTTCCCGATCCAGGCGGCCACGCTGCCGAACTCGCTGGCCGGGCGGGACGTCCTGGGCCGCGGCCGCACCGGCTCGGGCAAGACCCTCGCCTTCGGCCTCGCCCTCTTGGTGCGCACCGCAGGACGCCGCGCCGAGTCGAAGAAGCCCCTCGCCCTGGTCCTGGTCCCCACGCGTGAGCTGGCCCAGCAGGTCACCGACGCCCTCACCCCGTACGCCAAGGCGCTGAGGCTGCGCATGGCCACCGTCGTCGGCGGTATGTCGATCGGCCGACAGGCCGGCGCGCTGCGCTCCGGCGCGGAGGTCGTCGTGGCCACGCCCGGCCGCCTCAAGGACCTCATCGAGCGCCGCGACTGCCGCCTCGACCAGGTCGCCATCACGGTGCTCGACGAGGCCGACCAGATGGCCGACATGGGCTTCATGCCGCAGGTCACCGAGCTTCTCGACCAGGTGCGCCCCGAGGGCCAGCGGATGCTGTTCTCGGCCACCCTCGACCGCAACGTCGACCTCCTGGTCCGGCGCTACCTGCACGACCCGGTGGTCCACTCCGTCGACCCCTCGGCCGGAGCGGTCACCACGATGGAGCACCACGTGCTGCACGTGCAGAGCGCCGACAAGTACGCCACGACCACCGAGATCGCGGCCCGCGACGGCCGAGTGATCATGTTCTTGGACACCAAGCACGCCGTCGACCAGCTCACCAAGCACCTGCTCCAGAGCGGGGTGCGGGCCGCGGCCCTGCACGGCGGGAAGTCCCAGCCCCAGCGCACCCGCACTCTTGCGCAGTTCAAGACCGGCGCGGTGTCCGTCCTGGTCGCCACCAACGTCGCGGCGCGCGGCATCCACGTCGACAACCTCGACCTCGTGGTCAACGTCGACCCGCCGACCGACCACAAGGACTACCTGCACCGCGGCGGCCGCACCGCCCGCGCCGGCGAGTCCGGCAGCGTCGTCACCCTCGTCATGCCCAACCAGCGCCGCGAGATGAGCCGCCTGATGATGGCCGCCGGGATCACCCCGACGATCACTCAGGTCCGCTCGGGCGAGGCCGAGTTGAGCCGCATCACCGGCGCCCAGACGCCCTCCGGCATTCCCGTGGGTCCCGCCGCCTCCGCGGAGGAGCGTCCCAAGCAGCGCGGCCAGGCCCCGTTCCGAGGACGCGGCACCGCCCGCGGCCAGGCCGGCCGGAGCACCACCTCGCGCCGCGGCGGCGAGACCCGCGAGCTGGCCGAGGCCCGCAAGGCCGCCCGGGTCCGCCGCGCGGCCTGAGCTCAACTCGCGCCGCGCGCACGGCAGTTGCTTCGCCGCGAGCCCTCGCACCGGCGCATCGCGCGCTTGCGGGGGCCCGCGGCGAAGCCGGCGTCACGCCGCGGCATGAGTCCATCCGCGGTGTCGGACGGCCCGTCCCGGCCCGTCACGCCGGTTTGTCGGGGCCCGGGTGTCGGCTTGCGACGGGCCGGGCGACCGGGTTGGCCAGGGCGTACCGGGGATCGCCTGTGCGGACGATCGCCGTTTCGACCGCCGCGATGCGGTCCGCCAGCAGGGCGAGCGCCGCGACGGCGCGGGTGAGCGGGTCGCCCTCGGGGCCGCCCAGCGCCTGCGTGCGCACGTACGCGGAGGTGATCTCCGCCCAGCGTGCTTCCTGCTCGGCGGTGAGAGTGCCCCGCAGCCCGGCCAGCTTGAGGAGGTTGGCTTCGGCGCCCGTGGTGAGGGTCTGCGCCTCGCCCGAGTAGTGGTCGTCGATGACGGCGGCGAGCTCGGCCTCGTTCATGACGGGGTCGATCCGCGCGGCGATCTTGTTCATGTTGCGGTACGAGCCCTGGAGCTGGAACGGCGGTTCCGCGCGGGCGCTGTCGCTCTGCGCCGCGGACGCCATGTAGGCGGCGTTGACGGCGAGAACGGTGGACCGGGCGGTCAGCAGGTGACGCAACACCGTGAGGATGCGCTCCAACTCGGCAGGTGCGTAAGGGTGGTTGAGCCGGTCGGCTCGGGCGGACGGGTCGTGTTCGGCGAGACGCACCAGCAGATCGAGGTCCGCGCGGTCGCGCCCGGCGAGCGGGGCGAGCACCGGGTTCGCGGTCAGCGCGTTCTCGACGAAGCTCAGCGCGAAAGCACTCTCCTTGCCGGTGAGCACGGAGCCGAGGTTCCATACGTCGGCGCGGTTGGCCAGCATGTCGGGGATGGTGAAGAGCTGCCCGGACTCGGTATAGGGGTTGCCCGCCATGCAGACGGCGAAGCGCTTGCCGCGCAGGTCGTGGCTGCGGGCCCGGCCGTCCCGTACGCCCTCCATGCGGCGGGTGGCGTCGCACAGCGGGATGAACTTCTGGAGCAGCTCCGGCGAGGTGTGCTGGATGTCGTCGAGGTAGAGCAGCGTGTTGTTGCCCGCTTCGAGCGCGAAGTTGATCTTCTCGACCTCTCGGCGGGCAGTGGCGTCGGGTGCCTCGGACGGGTCGAGCGAGATGACGCCGTGGCCGAGCGCCGGGCCGCTGACCTTGACCAGGACCAGGCCGAGCCGGTTCGCCACGTACTCCATCAAGGTCGTCTTGCCGTAGCCGGGCGGGGAGATGAGCAGCAGCAGGCCACTGCTGTCGGTCCGCTTGGTGTCACCCGTCGTGCCGAGCTGCTTGGCCAGGCTGTCGCCGATGAGCGGCAGATAGACCTCGTCGAGGAGGCGGTTGCGCACGAACGACGACATGACCCGCGGCTGGTACTCCTCCAGGCGGATCCGCCCCCGTTCCGCGGCGACCAGGGCAGTGCGCAGCCGCTGGTAGTCGCGGAATCCCGTGGCGGTCTGCTCCATGAACTCCCTTGTCCGTGCGAGGAGTTCGTCGATGCGCACCACGAGGGTGCGGCCGGGGGTGATGCGCGGATGGGTGCCGAGCAGCCCCTCGACCGTGACGGACACGGGCGCCTCGCAGTCGTAGCGGACGAGGTCCGGACAGAGTTCCACGGCGACCGCCTCCGCCAGATCGCCCTCGTCGAGGGGCTCGCCCGCCGCCAGGGCGTAGGAGGAGAGCCAGGCCTCGACGAGCTGGCGCCGGTCGGCCAGGGCGTCGAGCGCCGTCACGTCCTCCTCGTATGCCGAAGTGCCCGCCGCCCGGCGGAACTTGTCGAGCAGGTCACGGGTGGCGGCGCGCGTGACGAACCCGTCGGGAGCGCACGCCAGCTCGTCGAAGAGGTACGCGGCCGCCGGGCCCGCATCCCCCATGGCGGCGGCGAGTTCGGCCAGGAACGCGTCGATGGCCGGGGCGAGACCGAACGTGGCGCGGGCGCGGGCCAGTGACGTCGCGCGCCGCGTCCAGGCGGCCCGCTCGGGACCGGTGGTGCGGTGCGCCCAGAAGAGCTGGGCCTCGGCGCGGGCCACGGGCCCGTGGCGGAGCAGGCCCGCGCCCTCGTGCAGCCGCAGCAGGGCGCCGAGCACCAGGGCGGCGTCATGGTCGTGGACGCCCCGCTCGTACCCTTCGTCGTACGCCGCGCCGGCGGCCCGCCGCACGAGCGCCGAAAGATCGGCGTCGGCGAGGGCGGCCGCCCCGTGCTCGGTGAACAGGCGCACGGCGAGGTACTCGGCGCGGTACACCTCGGCGTTCTCGGACGGCAGAGACTGCTCCCAGTGGGGGCGCGTCACCGCGAACGCCGGGTCCTGGACCGGGGAGCGGTAGTCCGTGCCGGTGAGGGCGAAGGCCAGGCCGTCGCCGTGCGGCACCAGGGTCAGGTCCAGCGGCTGGGTGTTCACCGCGAACGTGTGGCGCCCCAGGCGTACGGTCCTGCCGCCGTCCGCGTACAGCTCGCTGCGGTCGCGAAGGGTGCGCCCGGCCTCCTGGCGGGCCGCCTTGATCCGGCCGTCCAGCTCCTCGGCCCTGACGCGGTCGCCCAGTTCGCGCAGTTCGTCCGCTGTCCTGCGGACCTTGGCGACCATCGGGTCGGAGGCGAAGTAGGTGTTGACCGCGTCCAGGTCGGCGAGGCCCGTCAGGCGTCGGGCGATCGTCTCCAGGACGCGGGCGGCCGAGTCGGCCAGGCGTTCGGCGCGGCGGGCGCGGGCGTCCTGCAGCGTCTGCTTGCGGGCCGAGAACGCCTCGTACACCTCGGTGCGCCTGGTGCCGAGTTCGGCGAGCGCGTCGTCACAGTGCGCGAACCGCGACTCCAGGTCCTCCAGGCGCAGCAGGAGCCCGGCGAGGTGTTCGTCGCAACGCTCGGGGGTGTCGGCGGTGGCGAGCGCCCCGGTGACGGACTGGCCCAACAATCCGATTTCCGCGGCGAGTTCGGCCGCACCCTCGTGGGTGCGCAGGTCGCGGGTGCGTGCGTCGAGGGTGGCGCGGGCCCGGTTGACGCCGCCGAGGACCTCCGCGATCCGCTCCAGGATCGAGGTGCGGACGGTGGCGTCGCCGACGTCGAGGCCCGCCACCACCTCGGTGACGGTCCTGAGGCCCTCGGTCCGCTCGTCGAGCCGGGCCGCGACCGGGTCGGCCTCGGCGACCGTCGCGATCCCCTCGGCCTGCGACGCGAGCTGGGCGATGTCCTCGTGATACCCGGCGAACGCGTCGTCGCGCGCGAGGAAGGCCACGGCCCGCTGCGCGAAGGAGGCGATGTCGCCCGTGACGTCCGCGGCGAGCTCGTCGATGCGCGCGGTGTCCGCGTACCGGAGGTCCCTGAGGGTGATCAAGTGCCCTTGTGCGCGGCGCAGTTCGGTGAGACCGGCCACCCAGTCGACTGCGCCGCGCGGCGTCTCGCCGCGCAGCCGGCGCACCAGCGACGCGATCCGGGCAGCGGCCTCCTCCAGGGCCTCGGCCGCCTGCCGGGTGAGGGTCTGCACGGTCTCGAACTCGGCCAGCACCTGCTCGGCCGTGGTACGCACCTCGCTCAACGGGCCGAGCAGGTCGCCCACGTCGGAATCGCCCAGCCAGTGATGGGTGTCGGCGGTGCGCACACAGGATGCGAGCAGGGCCTCGTACACGCCGGTGGTCGGCGCGCCGGTCTCGGTGACCGCACGGGCGACGAAGAGACAGTCGGAGATGCCGCGCACGAGGTCCGCGTTGCCGATGCGGGCCAAGGGCCCCCCGCCGGCGGGCCGGGCGGCCGCATGGGTGTCGCTGACGTAGGGCGAACGCCACCGCTGGATCGGGTGGATCCGGGCGGCTTCGGCGGCGGCGCCCGTGAGGTCGGCGCGCAGCACCAGCAGCGTGCCGTCGTCGAACAGCGCGTGGCCGTGGCAGGAGAGCGGGGCGGCGACCGTCTTGCGGATGGCGTGGTACGGCAGGAGAAGGCCGTGGCCCTCGGCCCGCGCGTGGAAGGCGTACAGCACGTCCTCGCCGCCCGGTGAGCGCAGGATCCGCTCGAACTCCAGGCCGTCGGTGGCGATGTCGAACGTCTTGGCGGCGCCGGTGGCGAGATAGTAGCCGCCGGGGAAGACGAGGCCCTGGTCGTCGGGCAGCCGCAGGCACGCCTGCCCGATGCCGTCGAGACGCACAACGGTCCTGGTGGCGCGGTTGAAGACGAGGTGGCGCCACGCCTCCTCCTTGTAAGGGCGCACGCGCAGCAGGATGAGCCGGCCCGCACGGGCGTACTCGACGTCGGCGTCGGCGAGCGACTGCAGCGGCTCGTCGACCGGCTCGGAGTAGATCCCCCGCGCCGTCTCGGTGGTGTTCTCGTCCTTGACGGTCAGGACGCCGCCGACCGTCGCCACGAACACCTCGCCGCCAATGGAGACGTGCGGGTGGCGGCCGAGCACGTGGTCCTCGCGGGTGGCCGCGGTCCACTCGACGTCCTGGGACGGCGGGAAGACGTGGTCGCGCTCTCCGCGGGCGTCCAGGAACGTGACGCTGTCGTCGGCGTCCACGGCCCAGCGCAGCACCCGGATGTCGTCGCCGCTCTCGCCGGTCCGGAAGACGGCGAGCAGCTTCCCCTCGACGCGGCGCAGCCGCAGCAGCCGGGCCTGCCGGTAGTAGCGGTGGAGCTCGGTGAACTCGCGGACGAACGCCGGGTCGTCGAGCAGGCCGGGCACGGCGTCCTCGGGGACCCGTTCGAGATCGCGGTCGTACAGCGCGAAGACGTCACCGACGGCGGTCGCGTCCTTCGAGCCGAGGGCCCCGCTGTACC
Organism: Streptomyces sp. NBC_00442; assembly: GCF_036014195.1. Classification (NCBI taxonomy): domain Bacteria; kingdom Bacillati; phylum Actinomycetota; class Actinomycetes; order Kitasatosporales; family Streptomycetaceae; genus Streptomyces; species Streptomyces sp. NBC_00442. The sequence goes on along the minus strand of NZ_CP107918.1, from coordinate 1,212,429 downwards.
CGAACAGCAGCCGGTCGCCGACCGCGACGACATCGCGGGCCACGCAGGGCTCCGCGGTGCGCAGGTGATCGGTGCCGGTCAGGGACAGCTCGGTGGACCCGAACTCCTCGCCGCGGCGGGTATTGAGCGCCTCGGCCCTGCGGGCCAGCTCGGCCGCCTGCGCGGCCAGCCGGTCCCGCAACACCTCGTAGGTGCCCGCGTCCATCGCGGACGAGGACGAGGGGGACGTGCTGTTCATGGTGGGGGCTCCCTGCGGGTGCGTACGTACGGGACCCGGGCTTGGGCCGCCGCGGCCCGGACCCGGGCTCATTCCCGGCCGGGACTCAGGCCGTGGCCGAACCGTTGGACGGCCCGCTGACCGAACCGTTGACCGGCCCGCTGACCGAACCGTTGACCGGGCCGTTGGCGGAGCCGTTGACCGGGCCGTTGGACGACCCGCCGGCCGGGCCGGTCAGTGCCGAGACCGGCAGGTCCGTGAGCCCCAACTGGCCCGCCTTGTCCAGCAGTTCGCCCAGCCGGGCGGCGTTGGCGCCGCCGGAGTTCATCATCTTCATCAGGAGCGCGGACACCGTCAGGTTCTGCACATCTCCGGTGGACACCGAGCCGAGCACACGGGTCACGTCCTCGGGGAAGCTCGCGCTCCCGTCGAGCCAGGGCCCCGCGAGTGCCTGCGCGGTCTCGGAGTGCCGCACGAACGCGTCGACGCTCTGCCCGAGGGAGATCGAGGACACCAGCCGGTCGAAGAAGACGGACTCGCCGCCGACGATGTTGATGTCGGCCTTCTCCAGGCCGGTGGCAAGGACCGAGGCCTGCGCCTCCGCGACCTGCCGCTGCGCGGTGAGCCCGGCCAGGCGGATCTCCTTCTCCGCGGCGAGCCGCAGCCGGTACTCCTCGTGGCCGCGCGAGGCGTCGTCGAGCGCCGCCATCGCGGCCGCCTTCTCGGTCAGGCCCTCGGCCTCCGCCTTCAGCTTCTCGCCGATCATCGCGGCGTCCGCCGTGGCCTGCGCCTGGGTGCCCGCCGCGGCCGCGAGCGCCTTGAGCCGGGACCCCTCGGCCTCCGCCTTCAGGCGGGCTCCGGTCGCCTCGGCCTCGGCGCGGCCGGTTTTCTCGATGACCTCGGCCTCCTTGTCGCGGACCTGGACCTGGGCGAGACCTTCGGCCGCCGCCTCCGCCTGGAGACCCTCGGCGAGCCGCAGCTTGGCACGCGCGTCGAGATCGGCGGACTTCAACCGGGCCTCGGCCAGCGTGAGTTGCTCGGCGGCGCGGTGCTTGGCGGCCGCCTCCGCGGCCTCCGCCGCCTTGATGTCCTTGACCAGCTTCTCCTGAGCCTCCGCCTCGGCGCCGATGATCACGGCCTGCCGGGTGCGCTCGGCCTCCTCGACCATGCGGAGCTTCTTGATCGACTCTTCCTGCTCGGCCACCGTGCGGTCGACGGCGATCCGCTCCCTGACCACGTCGGCCACCTCGCGGCGCTCGGCCTCGACCTCCTTGTCCTTGGCGATCGCGGACAACGCCGTCTCCCGTTCACGGCCGATGACTTCGAGCATCCGGTCCTTCTCGATGCGCTCGTTCTCGACCGCGATGACCCGCTCACGGTTCTTCTGCGCGACCGCGATCTCCCGGGCCTGGTTCTCCCGCTGCACCCCGAGCTGCTCCTCCGTGCGCAGGAACGCGGTCTGCGCGCCGAGCCGCTCCTCCTCCTGCACCTTGGACGTCGCGGCCTCCTCGCGGGCGCGCAGTGTCTCGACCTCGCGGCGCTGCTTGATCTCGGCCTCGGCCTGGCGCCGCTCAAGCTCCAGGATGGTCTCCCGAGCGTCCACGTTCTGCCGGGTGATCTCCTTCTGCTCGGTGCGCTGGTACTCGTTGGTGCGTACGTGCTCGACGGCCGTCAGCTCGGTGATCTTGCGGATGCCCTGCGCGTCGAGGATGTTCGCCGCGTCCAGCTGTGTCATCGGGGTCTGTTCGAGGTGGTCGATGGCGGCGTCGTCGAGGTGGTAGCCGTTCAGGTCGGTGCCGATGACCCGGATGATCCGGTCCCGGAACTCCTCGCGCTTGGTGTAGAGGTCCACGAAGTCGAGCTGCTTGCCCACGGTCTTGAGAGCCTCGGAGAACTTCGCCGCGAAGAAGTCCTGGATGGCGACCCGGTCACTGGCCCGCTGGGTGCCGATCGACTGCGCGACCTTGATGACGTCCTCGACCGTCTTGTTGACCCGCACGAAGAACGAGATGTGGATGTCGGCCCGGATGTTGTCCTGGCAGATCAGGCCCTCGCGCCCGGTGCGGCGGATCTCGATGGTCTTCACCGAGATGTCCATGTACTCGGCCTTGTGCAGCACCGGAAGGACCACGGCTCCGGTGAAGGTGACATCGACCTTCTTGGTCTTGGAGATGATCAGCGCCCTGCCCTGCTCCACCTTCCGGAACAGCTTGCCGACCACCAGGAGCAGGGCGATCGCGATGAGCAGGACAACGGCGACGAGTACGCCGAGGCCCAGGGAAATGGCATCCATGAGACGTCCTTGGGACAGGTGGAGTGAGAAGGGGGAGGGCGGGGCGGACGCGTCAGGTGCGGGTGCGCGGGTCGAGCGCCGCGTCGTAGGGCGCGACCCAGAAGAACTCGCCGTCGTCGTCGAACGCGTACAACAGGCCCGTGCTGCCGAGCCGCAGGGGCTCGGTCCCGCTCTGGCGGACCTGCACCAGGGCGGTCGATCCGTCGGTCGCCGCGACCTCCGCCTGACCGAAGTCGACCGAGACGGAGCCGGTACGGATCGTGCAGGTCAGGCCCACGAAGTCGAGCCGGGAGGGCGGCGGGTGGTCGGGGAGGGCGCGCCGCAGAAGGCCGGCGATGAACCGGGTGAGGAGCCAGCCGCACAGCAGGGCCACGGCCAGCACCCCGGCGTCGAGGGCCGCGCCCGCGGCACCGGACGCCCCGGAGCGGCGTACCAGGACGGAACCGGTGAGGCTGACGAACCAGGAGATCCCGGTGAGCAGCGACACCGCGACGCTCACGGGAACACCGCCCCCGCCGAGCACGTGGCCGTGCACGTCCCCGTTGAAGGTGTTGTGCTCGGCGGCTCCCACGAGCACGAGGAGCCAGAAGACGACGACGACGATCAGGGCCGCGCTGAACAGTGCGGCGGGGAATCCGAGCGCGGCAGAGACGAACTCCGTCATCCTGGCGCCCCCTTCGCTGATGTCCCGGTGATGGTGATACCGGGACGCACCGGGGTTCTCCGGCACCAGGCGCGTCGTCGCTCGCCGGCACCGGAGCCGTCCCCCCGTGTTTCCCCTCGGCCATCTTGGCCACGGGGCACGCCTGTTCGCACTGCCGGATCCCGGCAGTCTTTACGCTTCTCCGATGCCGGATACTGACCCTGGGGGCCCACCACCCGCTCACGCGGTCCCGCGTCGAGCGGCGGGCGCCGACGGAGCGTCAAGGAGTCGGCTCCGGCGCATGGACATCAGGAGAACCAGTGACGGGGCAGGGCACGGGGCGGGGCGGGGCGCAGGGCACGGGACAGGCCGCCGGACGGGCCGGCGGGCAGGCAACATCGACGGACTACCTCGACGGATACGCCCGCATACTGGCCGAAACCTGCGCCACCGGCCGCCGGCTCACCCGCGACGAACTGGAGTCGCGCCGCGCCCTGGGCGGACGCGCCGCCGAAGCGGGCCACAGCCTGCGCGCGCTGGTGCAGCAGCACTTGGCTACGGCCCGCACCGCCTGCTCCGACCTGCCGCGCGCCTCCTTCGACCACCTCCTGGCCACCGTCGGCCAGGTCATCGACGCCCTGGCCGAAGGACACGAACGCGCCCAGCTCCTCGCCGTACGCCAAGAGGAGGCATCGCGCCGCGAGTTCATCGACGACCTTCTGTTCGGGCGCAGCGACCCGGGAAACCTGGCGGAGCGCTCGGAACGCTTCGGGCTGCTGCTCTCCCACACCCATGCCGTGGCCGTGGCCGAGGGCCCGGACGCCTACGACGACGCGCACCCCGCCACCCAACGGGTCCAGCAGGCGCTGTTCGGCCGCTTCGGCAACCGCCACATCCTGACCACCACCAAGGACGGCCGGCTCATCTGCGTCGCCCCGGCCGACCAGGACGACGTCCTGCGCCACTTCGCCAAGCAGGCCTACGCGGCCACCGCGGGCCGGGTCGCCGTCGGCCGGCCGCAACCCGGCGCGGGAGGCGTCGCGCACTCCTACGAGGAAGCGCTCAACGCCCTCGACCTCGCCACACGCATGAACCTGGAAGGCCCGGTGCTGCACGCCGCCGACCTGCTGGTCTTCCCCGTCCTCATGCGCGACCGCCAAGCCATGGCGGACCTGGTGCACCGTGCGCTCGGCCCGCTGCAACGGGCGCGCGGCGGCGCCCAGGCGCTCCTGGACACCCTCACCGCCTACTTCGACGCGGGCTGTGTCGCGGCCGAGGCGGCCCGCCGGCTCAGCCTGAGCGTGCGGGCCTTCACCTACCGCCTGGAGCGCATCCACCAGCTCACCGGCGCGGATCCGGCGGACCCGGTCCACCGCTACACCCTGCAGACCGCCGTCATCGGGGCCCGGCTCCTGGACTGGCCGGCGAACGAGCTGTGACGGGGGCGCGGCCCTTCACCGCAGGACTCACACCGGCTCGGGGTGCGGCTCCGGCAGCAGTACGGGTACGGGGTCCGGCTCCCAGGCCCGCGTGGTCCGCAGGTATCCATGGATGACCGAGAGCATCGCCAGAACGACGAGCGGGCCGGACACCCACGGGTGCTCCGCCATCGTCACCGGCACGAAGCGGTACGCCAGCAGGAGCGCCGCGAAGACCGCCGTGCCGTACGCGACCAGACGGACCCCCGACCGGTCCCAGCCGCGGTCGAAGGTGCGCAGCGCCGCCTCGACGGTGAGCGAGAACACGACGCCGGCCACGAGGTCCACGCCGTAGTGGTACCCGAAGCCCAGCGTCGCGCCGAGCGTGGCGACCAGCCAGAACGCCCCCGCGAACCGCAGGAGTCGCGGCCCCTTCCGGGTGTGGACGAAGATCGCGGTGGCCCACGCCGTATGAAGACTCGGCATGCAGTTGCGCGGCGTGATCCCGTCGTACGGCACCGGGTGCGGAACGCCGACGGCCGGCGGTGTGTGCGGCCACAGATTGGCCACCGCCCATTCCACGCCGCCGGTGCCGGAGGTACCGGGACCGTAGGCGAAGACCGGCCCGACCACCGGGAAGATCATGTAGATGGCCGGCCCGAGGAGGCCGATCACCAGGAAGGTGCGGACGAGATGGTGGCGCGGGAAGCGGCGCTCGGCCGCCACGTTGCGCAGCTGGTAGAGGGCGACCACCACCGCGGCCACCGCGAGCTGTGCGTAGACCACATGCACGACATGGCCGCTGAGCGGGCCCATGGCCTTGAGTATGCGGCCCGCGGCCCAGGAGGGATTGCCGAGTGCGTGATCGGCGGTCGCCACATACGGGTCGAGCACGGTGGGGCGGGTCTTGGAGGTGATGAGCAGCCAGGTGTCACCGATCTTGCGGCCGGTCACGAGGAGCAGCCCCAGGCCGACGCCCTTCAGGAGCAGGACGCGTTCGTCACCGGTGCGGCGCGTGATCGCGACGACGGCGCAGCCGAGCATCGCCCACAGCGCGCCATTGCCGAAGTACTGCCCCTCGGGCACCTTGGCGCCGGCCGCCCACCGCACCAGCACGAAAACGATGTCGACCCCGACGGCCGCCCCGGCCGCGACGAACCGCTGCCGCCAGGTGAGCACCACCATCGTCAGGGCCAGACCGCCGTACAGGGGTCCCGGCTTGGCCGCGAAGACCAGCTCGCGCAGCTGGGCGGTGACCGGCCCGGGTATGCCGCAGCGCCGCGCGAAGACCTCCAGCGCGACGAGGAAACCGAGCGCCACCACACCGGCGGCGCCCCACACCGCCCCCCGCGCCCGGCCCCGGGGGGCGAGCTGCGCGGTGCGAGGTGTCCGACTCGTCCCAGGGGACATGCGCGAAAATATGCGTATCAATTGTCTGGCCGTTTAGGTAGGTGCTGGTCGGTGAGGACGGGGGCTCGCCCCGCGGTCGATCATGCCATTGGGGTACGGCGGGACATCCGGCGCCTTCGCCCATCGCTGTGCGGGGGCCGCCGCGGTGCTCACCGGCCGCCGCGGTGCTCACCCTGCCGGCTCATCCGCTCAAGCCCGCCAGCTCCGCGGCCTGGTGGAGCAGGTCGACGAGCATGGGAGAGGTCAGGCGCCCGGTGAACGTGTTGCGCTGGCTGGGGTGGTAGCAGCCGATCACATGGAGTTCGCCGATGGCCGCCCGTCCGCGCTCCTCGCCCCGGCGCAATGTCACCACGGTGCCGTGCGCGAACGGGGGCCGGGGGCGCGGCAGTTGCCAGCCGGCGTCGGCGAGGACGGGCAGAAGCGTCTGCCAGCCGAAGGCCCCCAGGACGACGATCACCCGAGGGCCCAGCAAGGTGAGCTCGGCCGCAAGCCACGGCCGGCACGTGTCCCGCTCGGCGGGCGTCGGCCTGTTCCCGGGAGGAGCACAGTGCACGGGGGAGGTCACCCTGACCCCGTACAGCTCCAGGCCGTCGTCGGCGGTGGTGGCCGTGGGCCGAGAGGCGAGACCCACGGCGTGCAGGGCGGCGAAGAGGAAATCGCCCGACGCGTCCCCGGTGAACATGCGGCCCGTCCGGTTGGCGCCGTGAGCGGCCGGCGCGAGACCGACCACCACCAGGGGTGCGTCGTGCGGCCCGAACCCCGGCACCGGCCTGCCCCAGTAATCCCAGTCCCGGAAGGCGGCCCGCTTCGTCGCGGCGACCTCCTCGCGCCAGGCGACCAGCCGAGGACAGGCCCGGCACCCGACGATCCGGCCATCGAGCTCGCCGACCCCGCCGGCGCGCGCCGCCTGGAACACGGGGTAGCCGCGATCCTCGGCGGAAGGTCGCGCGTTTTGGCTGCGGGCCTCGTCCATGGGCCCACGCTACCGGTGCGTCCACCAGGCAACGACGACGCTGCGGTGGAAAGCGCCGTACCGAGGAACGGTCGGTCTCAGATCAGGGCGCTGTGCTGAGGACCGTTGTCGATGATCTGGCGGGCGAGGTCGGAGATGCGCAGACCGTTGGTCCGGGCATAGGTGCGGAAGCGGTCGAAGGCGTCGTCGAGGCTGGTGTTCCAGCGTTCGGCGAGGATGCCTTTGGCCTGTTCGATGACGATGCGGCTGGTCAGGGCGGCCTGGAGCTGGTCGCGCTCGACGTAGGTCTGCTCCAGGGTGCGCTGCTGGAGGATCGCGATGGTGGCGACGTCGGCCAGCGCCTGGGCGAGCGCGGTGTTCTCCGGGGTGAGCGTGCCGGGTTCGGTGTGGAAGAGGTTCATCGCGCCGACGATGCGGGTGCGCAGCCGCAGGGGCAGGGCGTGGGTGACGGCGAAGCCGTTCTGCCGTGCCTGCTGGGCGAAGTGCGGGAAGGCGGCGGTGGCCTTCGGGTCGGTGAGGTCGATGCTGGTGTGCTGCGTGCCACTGCGGAAGGTGTCCACACAGGGCCCCTGGTCGTGCTGGATGGCGAAGAGTTCGAGGAGGTGGGTGTTCTCGTCGGAGGCGGCGATGGTGTGGAGCTCGCCGTGTTCGTCGCCGAGCATGATGCCGGCCGCCGAGATCCCCAGCAGTTCGACGCACCGCACGGAGAGGCTCTGGAGGAATTCGATGACGTCGAAGTCGTCGATCAGGGAGTCCGCCAACTCCACAAAGACCTCGGCCAGGCGTTGTTCGCGACCCATGACACTCATCCCCTATCGCCGTCGGGCACCTGGGGCCCGGTCTTGTCGTCGTTGAATCGCAGCCGCCTGGCCACCACGTCCTGCGCGACCTCGGTGATCGGACGGTCCTGTGTGTAGGCGTAGGCGCGCAGTCGCATCACGGCTTCGGCGAGGGGCCGTCCCAGCTGCACGCTGATCATTCCGGTGGCCTGGTGGACGACCGCCCGTCGCAGGGCCTGGGGCACGCCCTGGGTGCCGCCCAGAAAGCGTGCGGTCAGCAGCCGGGCCAGGGCCGTGGCGTCGTCGGCTTCCTGCGCGGACATGGCGCGCGGCTGACTGCGCACCGCGGTCACCACCCCGACCTTGATGGCGCCAAGGTCCAGGGGGAAGGCGAACACCGCTCGCACGGGCAGGCCGTCCAGGGCCCCCAGCAGGGCCGGCCATCGTTCTGGCCGCACCTGGGCGAGGTCGGGCACCCGTACCGTGCGGCCGGAGACGAGAGCTTCGGGGCCGGGTCCCTCGCCGACGGTGAACTGAAGGTCCTCGAACTCGGCCGACGCGTTGCCGTGGCACCACACCAACTCCGTATGCCCCCTGTCCACGACCAGCGAGACGGCCAGACCGTCGGCATCCAGAAGGCGGGCGCACAGGTGCGCAAGCTGATCGTCCGTGCGAGCACCCGACCGGATTTCGCGCAGAACGTAGGCAGCCTGCTCGCTGAGCACTACAACCCGCCCGCTTTCCTTCGGCCGACAGCCTGTGCTTGCAGATGGGAATGCCGGATCAGCCGGGCGCCCTCGACGCCGGGGTAGTGGGGAACACCTCGGTGAGGCCGGTCCCCGCGGACAGCAGACACATGCTGCCACAAGTCTAGACCGCCCGACCCGACCGCCGTCCGCTGCCGGCGGGCGGCGACCAGGGGCGGCGGGGGCCTGTGGAACCGGTCCCGGAACGCCTGTCCCGGGGCAGGGCGGCATCGGCCGAGTCCTGAGCCGGCCCGGCTCACGTCCGTTGCGCGGACGCACGCCGAAGGGGTGCGCCCGGCCGGTCGGCTGCGGGGCCGTCCGCCATGGACAGGAGGCGCAGTGCCTCGGTCTTCTCGGTGCGCGTCGGCACGACCAGCAGGTCCCATCGGCCATGGCCGGGGGCGACGAGGCAGATCGTGTCCGGGGTGCGGTTGCTGGTGGCCCGGTGCAGTCGGATCACGTGGTTGGCGACGAGGATCCGGCCGGGAAAGGCCGACCACATGGCAGCGTTCACGGTGGCAAGGGCGATCTGCGGCCACGAGTGGGGCAACGCCCGTATCAGGCGCGGCAGTTCGGTGGTCAGGTCGTCCGAGCGGGGCCACCAGACGCCGTCGACGGGGCGGGGCCCGTTGCCCGGCGGCGTCAGGTGCAGGCGTACCGGCAGCAGGGACGAAGGGGGGCGGAGGGTCGTGGTCATGGGTTCGGGTCCTTCGGTGGGGAGGGCGGGCGGGGGATGGGCGGCGGGCGTCGTCGTGGCCGGGAACGGGCCCGTAGACCTTCATCCACGCGGCCGAGACGTCCGAGCGGGCGGATGACGTCGTGTGGACGGGTCCGTCCGGCCCGGTCGGCGCACGGCGAGCGGGAGTGCGGGGACGGGGCATCCCGTGGGCATCCACCGAAGCCGACCGTGCGCCGACCGGCTGCCGGTTGCCGGCCGGCGGTCGCAAAGGCCGACGGAGCATCCGCCGAAGGCCCGGTGAGGGGCGGCGATGGGAGGGAACTGACGGACACGGTGGGCTCCCGGGCTCGGCGTGGCGCTGCGGGCGGACCGGCCGGGTCTGGGGCCAGAGGGGGGTCAGTTGTACTGGGGGAGTGAGCCGGGCTTGTTGTTCGGCCCCGGGGCGGCCTCGGTGACGTCGGCCGGGTGCGGGGTCGGCGGCGCTCCCGCGGCTGCCGCTTCCCGGCTGAGGAAGGCGCCCAGTTCGCCGATGGTGCTCATCAGGGGTGCGGGGAAGACGACGGTGGTGTTCTTGTCGACGCCTATCTCCACGAGGCTTTGCAGGTTGCGGAGTTGGAGCGCGAGGGGGTGGGCCATCATGGTGTCGGAGGCGTCTCCGAGTGCTGCCGCGGCGAGCGATTCGCCTTCGGCGTTGATGATTTTGGCTCGCTTCTCGCGCTCGGCCTCGGCCTGTCGGGCCATCGCGCGTTTCATGCTGTCGGGCAGTTGGATGTCCTTGAGTTCGACGAGGGTGACCTCGACGCCCCACTCGGCGGTGGCGACGTCGAGGATCTCGCGGATGCCCAGGTTGATGCGGTCGGTCTCCGACAGCGTCTCGTCCAGGGTGTGCTGGCCGACGACCTTGCGCAGGGTGGTCTGCGCGATCTGGTTGATGGCGGCGTTCACGTTCTCGATGGCGATGACGGACTTCACGGCGTCCACGACGCGGAAGTAGGCCACGGCCGACACGTCCACGCTGACGTTGTCGCGGGTGATGATGCCCTGCGACTGGATCGGCATCGTCACGATGCGCAGCGACACCCGGTGCAGTACGTCGACGAGGGGAATGATGGTCCGCAGCCCGGGAGCACGCGTGCCGGCCAGGCGCCCCAAGCGGAAGAGCACTCCCTGTTCGTACTGCTTGACGATCCTGAGGGACAGGGCCAGGGCCAGCAGCGCAAGGAGGGCGACGATGACAACGAGCGTGATCAGAAGCGGCATGGTGGGGCTCCCGTGAATGAGGCCGGCGGCCCCTGACCGAGTCCCGGTGACGGGACGCGGATCAGAGGTGAGGCATGGATCGACTGCCGTCCTCCCGGCGGAAGCGGCGCCGCAGAAGACGCAGACGTCCTGGCCCTCCCTCGCGCTCATCGTGGCGGGCCGGTACGGCAGGCGGATCCGCCTGGGCGGGAGCCCGCGGAGCAGGGCCGCTGCGCGCGTCCCGGCCACGGGGCTGGAAGCGGGAGTAGCGGTGGAGCGCTATCCGGTCGGCGTGCTGCGCGTTGAGCAGATGGATCACGCGTGCCGCGCCGACGATCAGGAGCAGGGTGATCACGATGGTCAGGGCCGTGGTCATTGCGGTCACATCCCCACGAGGAGGCGGCTGGGGCGCGCCGCCACAACGGCGTAGCTGGAGGAGGCGCCGCCCTCGTACTCCCACGCCTCCTCAGGGTCCTGCAGCCCGTCGACGGCCGTCGCGTCGTGCAGAGCCGCCTCTGCGTCCATGAGGGCGCTCGCGGTGAGCTGCGGGCCGTCGCTGTCGGTTGCGGCGGCCATCAGCCGGGCGGCCGCGGGGGCGGCGGTCTCCGGCGGGATGACGAGGAGGTCCCAGCGTCCGGCCGTATAGGACAGAAGCAGAAGCTTGTGCGGGTCGAGCTCGTCCTTGAACCAGCCCGCCTTCACCACGTGCCCGGTCACCGGGATCTTCCGTGGAACGACGGGCCAGTGCCGGGGGTTGACCGCGATACGAGTGATCCGGGCCCACCGCGTGTCGAGGACGTCGATCAGTGCGGGAAGTTCACGCAGCAGGTCACGTGAGCGGGGCCACCAAGCGCCGTCGAGGAGCCCGGGGGTAGCGCCGGGGGGTTTCAGCGCGATGCGCGCGGCCGAAGGTGGCGCCGGAGGTGGCGGGGGCTCGCGCTGGAGGAACAATCGCGGGTCGGTCGTGGTCGCGGACATGGCGCGAACCTGTCTCCGGGGGCACTGTCCTTGGACGACGCCCGGTGTCTTTGCTCACCGGGAACGACGTCGGCGTGAAGGCCAGTGTGCGAAATGCTCCCGGTGGCCCAACCGTACTCCTCCGCGTCCCGGTCGGCACGGACCATGCCCAGCTCCGGCACCGGAACGGCCGCGCCGCCACGCCCCGCGTCCGGCACGGAACGGCCACGCTGCCGCACCCCGCGTCCGGCACCGACCCCGTGGGGACACCGCCGGCCGTGGCGAGGGGCCGCGGGTGCCCAGGTGCTCCGGCCGGACCCCGCTCGGCCATGGCGAGTGCGCACCGGCTGGATTCGCATGGTTGCTTCGTGAGGAGACCGGCCTACGATGCCTGGTAGAGACAAGGGCGAGCGGTACGCGAACCGCGCACCGAGTGGTTCAGCCGACCGCCCCTTGGCCCCCAGCCCCCGGGCCTGCGCCACCGTCCACCCCTGTGATCAGGGGTCGCCGGAGTCGCTGCTCCGCATACGGCGGCTCCGGCCCTTCGTCCTCCCATGGCTGTTCGAGCCGGGGCCCTTCCTGCGGGCCCCGGATGCCGGTGAGGACTGCGGGAGCGAGGAGAGTGCGGAGGGGAGCCCACCTCCTCGTGCAGGCGGCCGCCGTCACACCGTCCGTGACCGGACGGCGGCCGCCTGCCCTACGTCGAGACCACGCAGGCTCCAACTGCCCATCGTGGCCTCGGATCTGCGGTTCTGCCGTTCCGCCGTTCTGCCGTTCTGCCGTGCACGCGGGCCCTTCGTCATGGACCCGGGATCGCCCTCGAGCGTGCTTCGAATCTACCCGGGGGTGCCCTGCTTGGCCCCCGCCCGGCCCGGCTTTGGCCGGAGGCAGCCCCTCCGGCCCGACGGTCCGTCGACCCAACTGCCGCGCCCACCCCGGATCAACCCGTGGACCGGTCTCTGCCCTCGCTGTCTCGACTGGTGGAGCGACCGTGTCAAGGGTGCGGCGCGATTATCACCCTTTCAGGTGGGTGTTCGGGTGTGTTGACGTTTCTGCAACCATGCCATTCCTTACGCTAGTTGAGCGTTGCCCCAGCCCTTGGTGACGGTCCGACGACCACGAACTCCCCGTCCTGCGGGGGCCTCACGTCAGGAACCGCCTTGAGCATCCAGGATGCGAACGCAGCATCGGGGCAGCACCGGCGTCACCTTGTGCCGGGGAGCATGCCGGCCCCGTACCGGCGCACCCGTAGTTACTTCGTCTACGGCATCACCGTGGTCGAGATCCACGGCACCATCGACCTGAGCACCGTCCCCGGAATACGGGTGCACATCGACGCGGCCACTGCCCCGCACGGCGCCCAGGTGATCGTGGATCTGCGGCCCGTGGAGTTCCTCGACTGTTCCGCCCTCACCCTGTTGTGCCGGGCACGGCGCAGGGTGCTGGAACGCGACGGCCGACTGGCCCTGGTCTGTGTCCGGCCCTGGCACCTGCGGATTCTCGAAGTCGCCGGGCTCCGGGAACTCTTTCGGCCCCTCGCCACAGTTCAGGACGCCGTCGGCCGAGGAGGCTGGACCAGTCCCTAGAGCCTGTCCGGCGGAGGGGGCACACAGGACCCGTGGCCGGGTGGCGGGGAGTCGTCCGGCCGCGGACAGCCACGGGCATCGAGGCTCAGGGGGCGCCGGCGCGTCCGCAGCCAGTACGAACGGGCCGCCACCGCCAACGCGCATCCGTACCCGGCGAATGCCGTCATGCCGACCCAGCCGACCAGGAGCACGTCCTGAGGTGAGGGGAAATCGCCCTTCTGGATGGTCACCACGTCCATCGTGGCCATCGCCACATAGCCGAGGCCGAGCACACCGTACGGGGCGAGCGTGGCGGCGCCGATCAGGGCCGGAGCCAGCGGGAGCCAGAGCGGGACGCGACGTCCTCGTAACAACGGCGTCCAGCGTGGGAAGACCTGCCCCCAAGGCCGCACGAGGCCCCACAGCAGGAACACGCCGAGCACGGCCAGCAGCATCGTGGCGTCCAGGCCCCACGACTCCAGGGTGAGCCAGATGCCCGAAGCGCCGTTGCGCTCGGAGATCGCGCGCATCCGCGCACCGGATGTGCCGGCGAAGGTGCCGCCGAAGGCCCAGATCTGCTTCATCACCGCATAGGGGAGGAAGGCCGCCGTGCCGGCCCAGGCCGCGAGGTGAACCGGCCGGGGTGCGGCAGAGGGCGCCGGGGTGGCGGCCGCGCCAGTCGGCGGCCGATCGGAGCGGGCGGTGGCCGCGAGCAGGAGCGCCCCGGACGCCGCCAGAGCGTGATGCGCGGCGACGGGCCAACTGTCCACGCCCTGACCGAACATGAGCGTGATCACATCCATGAGCAAGCTGAACGCGGCGAGTCCGGCCAGGCCGAACACCGTCCACAACAGTGCTCGCAGGGCGGGCCGCACTCCGTGGCGCGAGACCGCCGCACAGGCCACTGCCGCCAGGGTCCCCACTGCCGCGACCGCCCAACCCGCCACGGGCGGCCCCAGGATGCCGCCGCGGGAGAACAGGGGAATCCCCTCCAACGCGCAGACCAGGCCGAATCCGGCGTACGCCATCGCCCAGAACAGGGATATCCGGTGCACCCGGCGCGGCCCCCGCTGCCTCCCCGTGCGAAGGGGCGGCTTCATCATCCGTGGATCAGTGGTCATGTTCCGAACGTCGCACGGAGGCCTCGCTCGGGCATCGGCCCCTTGAACGACCTGCCTCCGCCGCCCGGGGGAGCGGCGTGGGACCACGGTATGACGTACGGGGGAGCGGCGTGGGACCCGGTAGACCGTACCGAGCAGCGACTCCGCGCCGCACGGGTCGTCTGCACTGCACTGAGAGCTTTCCGGATCTTTCGCCTTCGTGCGGCCTTCGTGCGGCCTTGTGCAGCCGGTGCCCCAGGTGCCCCCAGTTGTGCAGGAGATGGTGCCGGGTTCAGCGGCAGAGCTCCATGACGGTGTCGTCGAAGTCGGGGAACTCCCGGCTCGCCAGCTCGATCACGGCTGCAGCCGACCGGCGCTGGTTCGGTGCGAACCCTTCGGCGATGGATGCCAACTCTGGATTGGGCCGCGCCTGCCAGTCCGGCTCGTACGAGGTGGCGGCTTCCCAGGGGCCGAAGCCGTCAGCCAGCAGCCACAGGAAGTCGCCCAGGTCGCGGGCGACGACACCGGTCTCTCCCTCGGAGCCGAGGAAGACCACGGGCTGCTCGGCCAGTGGCCGGCTCGGGCGGATGAGCCAGAACGCCGCGTACCCGCCCGTGCCGTCCTGCCCGAACACGCGGAAGTCACTGCCGTCCAGTTCGCTGTTCCCGGTCCATGCCCGGAACCACTCGGTGGTATCGGCAGCGGACAGGAAGGCCGGGAAGGGCTCGAAGTCGACGCCGGACTTCCCGTCGGCGCAGTCGAATCGGACGGCCATCGCAGTGGCCAGCGCGGAGGGGAACTGGCGGTCGTCGGTCTGCTTCACGAGAACAGGCTAGCCAGGGGGTCGGACATCGACGTTCCACGGTCCTGCTCGTCGGACAGCTGCCGGTTCACGGCCGGACGGGACAGACCTCGTCGCGACCGCCCCGGATCCTTTCCAGCGAGGGTCGCGCCGTCCATGGAGCGGCTGGCGTCGCAGCGCTGTTGGCCGGCCGGGGCCCTGGTATGTGCGTGGCGGCCGGGCAGGCTAACGTGCCGGGATGAGCCTTCTTGATGATGTGGCCGAGCGCGACGGCTGGCGATGCTGGGTGTGTGACGAACCGGTCGACCCCGACGAGTCGGTGAACGATCCGCGCGGGCCCAGTGTCGACAGCCGGACCGCCGACCGGAAGGCCAAGGTCACCGAGCGGCTCGCGCACCGCGGGTGCAACAGCCGCAAGGGCGCGGTCAAGGTGGCCATCGCCTGGCCACAGCGCCTGTACGTAGTCGAACCCGCGCCGCTGATCGCCGTTGCCGACAGGCTGGAGCGCAAAGGGGGCCGCGAGATGGTGGGCCGTTGCCCGACCAGGAATGACGCCCAGGAGGCGGCGGACTGGCTGGTGGACCGGTTCTCCCGACTGCTACCGGGGGTGCCGGTGACCGCCGCCATCGAGGAGGGCGGCGGCCAGTTCCTCGTCGTCCTGGCCACCGGACGCCGCTGATCGGGGATCCCCTCGCAGCCGGAGAGACGGCCGAAGCGGGGCGCCCTCCGGGAGCCCTCCACGCGCCCGTTGGCTACTCACCTGTCTCGTGCGGCTCGTGCGGCTCGTGCGGCTCGTGCGGCTCGCGCTGCGAACGGTCCGTCGTCAGAGGCTCGTTGTAGGTGATCACGACGGGCGCGTTCGCCTCCGCCCGTGCCCGGTCCGAAGCCGCCGCGATCTCCTCATAGGTCCATTCCTTGTGGAGACGCTCCCCGTGGGCATCGGTGATGTCGATGACCAGGCCGGCCCACTCCTCGGCGGGCTGTTCCGGGACGAGCCCCAGTTCGTACATGGCGTCCTGGAGGAGGGATTCGGTGACGCGTACGCCGGTGAGTCTCTCGGCCAGAGCGAGAACCGCCGCCTTCTCGTCGACGACCGGGGCGCTCTCGTCGTGCTCTCCCCCGGAAGTCAGAGGGAAGCCGACCGCCCGCATGAGGGGAACCAACGCATCGGGGCTGCTGCCGTCGCGCGCCGAGGGGCCCTCGAACGTCGTACGGAGCTCACCGTCCTCGAACCAGTGGAAGAGGTGGATGGGCTTGCCCCCGTTGGTCGAGTGCACCACGACCCGGCCGCCCTTCGACAGGGCCTGCACGCACGAGCCCTCGATCTCCAGCCCACCGTCGAAGCCGAGGACAAGTGTCCAGTCGCCGTTCTCGCCCGGGGTGCTGAAGGCACCCGCGACGTAGGACTCGTCCCAGTAGTCGTAGTCCGTCTCGGCGCGGTGGGCGTCGTTCGCCTCGATCAGCCCGGTCGTTCCCATCCCGGTGCCGCGCGGTTCTGCCTCCATCGCGCGCAGCACCTCGTGCGGGCTGCGCCCCTGTATCAAAGTCAGGGTGTATCCACTCTCCATCGCGTGGCGGAAGAGCGGCGCGGTGCGGATCCAGGCGTAGTCGTGTGCGGTCACCAAATTCATGGGGCGCAGTGTGCCCCATGCCTCTGACAACTCCCGGTGCAAGCCGGTCCTACTGCTGGAGCTGGAGCTGGAGCTGGTACTGGGGCTGCGCCCAGTCAGTACGAGCGCCAACGCACTGACGCCCCCGCCTACAGCCAGTGCCGCCGCTTGAAGATGAAGTACAGGCTGACGCACACCACCGCCATCAGCAGGATCGCGAACGGATACCCGAAGCCCCAGCCCAGCTCCGGCATGTTCTCGAAGTTCATGCCGTAGATGGTTCCCACCAGTGTGGGTGCAAAGAGAATGGCCGCCCACGACGAGATCTTCTTGATCTCCTCGTTCTGCTCGAAGCCCGCCTCCGCCAGCGCCCGCATCTCCGCGTTCTGTTGCTGGGTGACCAGTGTGGCGTTGACCGTGAGGATGTCGGTGAGGGCCTGGCGGAAGCCGTCGACGCGTTCGCTGATGTGGGTGACGTGGTCGGCCACGTCGCGGAGATAGCGCTGGAGTTCCTCATCGGTGCCGTACTTCGCGAAGCCGGCCATCAAGGCGTGCAGCATGCCGACCAGCGGGCGGGTGGCGCGCTGGAACTCGACCATTTCGCGGGAGAGTTCATAGATGCGGCGGGACACCTCCGGGTCGCCCCGGAAGACCTCCGTCTCGATCTCGTCGATGTCGTTCTGAACGCCCGCGACCACGGGCGCGTACCCGTCCACCACCGCGTCGAGAATGGCGTACAGCACCGCTTCCGGGCCAAGGGCCAGCAGCGCCGGGTCCTCTTCCATGCGGTGGCGGACCGCGGACAGGTCGGGGGCGGCGCCGTGGCGGACCGTGATGAGGAAGTCCCGGCCGATGAAGACGTGGAGTTCGCCGAAGTCGACCTCTTCCGGGGCGTCGAGGTAGCGCGCGGCGCGCAACACGACGAAGAGTGTGTCGCCGTAGCGTTCCAGCTTCGGGCGCTGATGGGCTTCCAGGGCGTCCTCGACCGCGAGCTCGTGCAGGTCGAACTCGGCTGCCAGGGAGTGGAGTTCGGCTTCCGACGGGCGTTGCAGGCCGATCCACGCCATGCCGTCGGGCGTCTCGCGCAGTCGGCGGAATGTCTCCGCGAGGGTGCCTGGCGAGGCGATGTGCCGCCCGTCCCGGTACAGCGAGGACTGCACGATGCTGCCGACCGGCCCGCCGGGCCGGCCGCCGTCCTGCCCGTCCGTCGCCGGTACGTTCGCGTCGCTGGTGGCATCGGGTCCGGCGGGGGCCGGCCATGTTCCGTGGGGCCGGGCGGCGGGAGCCGGATCCGGGGGAGGCGTGGCGTCGGCGGACGGCTGTCTGCGCCAGGAATGCCGCTTCGACGGTCGCGCGGGGCGGTCGTGTCGGTCCGGCATGGCCACCTCACCTCCCGCTCTGCGACCGGCCCGGCGGGCGGCCGAAATGTTCGTCTGCATGCCCCCGCAGCAGGATATACGCCTCAAATGGCGCGGGCATGGGCACGCCGTGGACGTCCTGGTACGTCGTAGCACGTCAGCGCACGTCGTCATACGTCCTTGTACCTCCTTGTCCGGACGGCGGGCCTCCGGGGCGGGGGCCGGGGCGCTCGAACGCGGCGCTTGAGAGGGCTGCCAAGCGCCGCCAAAAGGGGGAGGCCGGGAGCGGGGGGCGGGGCCGGGTTGGCGGGGCGGGCCCGGCCACCGGCGTGGAGTACGGTGCGCGCCATGGCCTCGAAAACCGGCACCGGCGCACCCCGGCGCACCCACCCCGTGCTCTCGCGCCGCGCGCTCAATCGCGCCACTCTCGACCGACAGCTCCTGCTCCGACGCAGCCCCACGCACACACCCAAGGACGCCGTCGCCCACCTGCTCGGGCTCCAGGCGCAGAACGTCAAGCCGCCCTACTTCGCCCTCTGGTCCCGGCTCGCCGGGTTCCGGCCGGAAGCGCTCTCGGAGCTGATGGAACGGCGTGAGGTCGTGCGCATCGTCACCATGCGGTCCACCATCCACACGCACACCGCGGACGACGCTCTCACCCTGCGCCCGCTGGTACAGGCGGCGCGGGACCGCGAGCTGAACACCTTCCGCAAGGGGCTGGCCGGGGTCGACACGGAGCGGCTCGGCGAGGTCGTACGCGCCCAGGTCGAGGACCGGCCGCGCACCATGAAGGAACTCCGCGTGGCGCTCCTGAAGCAGTGGCCGGACGCGGATCCCTTCGCCCTGTCCGTCGCCGCGCGCTGCGTACTCCCGCTGGTACAGGTCACCCCGCGCGGCCTGTGGGACCGTAGCGGCCAGGTAGCGCTCACCACGGTGGAGCACTGGCTCGGCCGTCCGGCCCGGCCCGTGCCCGCGCCCGACGAAACCGTGCTGCGCTACCTGGGGGCCTTCGGCCCGGCCTCGGTCAAGGACATGCAGACCTGGGCCGGCCTGACCCGGCTCGCCGGCGTCTTCGACCGGCTGCGCCCTCGGCTGGCGGTCTTCCAGGACGAGAACGGCGTCGAACTCTTCGACCTGCCGGACGCCACCCGGCCCCACGAGGACACTCCGGCCCCGGTGCGCCTCCTGCCCGAGTTCGACAACCTGCTGCTCTCGCACGCCGACCGGACCCGGATCGTTCCGGCCGAGCACAGGGGCCGCAGCTGGAGCGGGAATCAGGCGCACCGCACGCTGCTCGTCGACGGATTCCTCGCCGGGATCTGGCGCATCGCGGAGCAGACGGGCGGACACGCGCTGCTCACCGTGCAGCCGTTCGGCAAGCTCGGGCGGGCGCGCCGCGCGGAGGTCGCGGAGGAGGGAGCGCGGCTGCTGGCCGACATGACGTCGGCCACCTCATGCGACGTGCGGTTCGGGGACTTCGCCGCCGTCTGAGAGCGCTCCCACCGCTTGGACGGGCAGGCCCTCGCCATCGGGCACACGCCCGCGCGGCGCGGGTGGGACGCCCAAGCCGGAACCCGTCAGCGGCTCAGGGCGTGGTCCCGGCGGGCGCACAGGGGCGGGGTCTGGCACTGGCGGCTGTGCGGGACCGGCGGGGTGAGTACCGGATCCACCGTCAGGCAGGTCACACCGAGCGGTGCTGAGAGCGCTCTCAACGCCGGCTCCGCCAGCCGGATCCACCTCTGGTCGCCGCCCAGGACGGCGGTCAGCCGGTCCCGGCTCGTGAAGCCCACCGCGGTACGCGCGCCGAACTCATCGCGCAGGAAACGTAGTTGGTGTCCTCCGGCAGAGCCGAGCCGAACCGGCACATACAGCGGCCCTGCCGGGGGGCGTTCTTCGGGATCGGCGTCCTCGATGGTGAGGCTGTCCATGGTGTCCTCCGGTGCGGGAGTGCGGATGCCGTACGCGTCATGCGCCCGTGCGCCTGAAGGTATGCCCCCGCCGCCGCCCCGGTCTCCCGCGCTGACACGGTATTGACCCCGCTGCCACCGATTTTGACGCGTTCCTGGTGCAGGTCGGCGCGGGGGCGCGGGCCGGCGGAGACCGGTGGTGCGGGAGCAGGGCCGCGCGACGGCTTCATCCCACCGGGTGTCGAGTGCTGCCAGAGGCCGGATGCCGGATGCCGAGTGCCTCGGGGCGTCGAGTGCGTCCGGTGTCGAGTGCCTTCGGGCTCAGGCGGCGTTCAGTCGGCGCGGCCCGTCGCCGCCACCGTCACGCCGAGTCCGATCATCGCGAAGCCGCCCGCGCCGCCGATCAGCGAGAGCCGTCGCTCGGAGCGCGCGAACCAGCCACGGGCCGCTGCCGCGCCCAGGCCCCAGAGGGTGTCCGTGATCAGGCCGATCGTGATGGGGATCAGCCCGAGCAGCAGCATCTGCGACGGCAGATGCCCGGCCGTGTGGTCCACGAACTGCGGCAGTACCGCGGCGAAGAACACGATGCCCTTGGGGTTGGTGACGCCTACCAGGACGCCGTCCGCGACGGTCCGCATGTCGCCATGAGCCGGCCGCGCCGCGGCCGCCGCCTCACCGATGGCCGCCACCCCGAGCCGCATCTCCTTGCGGTGCCGATAGGCCTGCACCCCGAGCAGGACGAGATACGCGGCCCCCGCCAGCTTCACCGCCATGAACACCGCGGCCGAACGCTCCACCAGCGCGCCGATCCCCAGCGCCACCGCGCAGACCAGCACGTAGGAGCCGAGGACGTTGCCGAGGACCGTCGCGAGGGCGGTGCGGCGGCCGTGCGCCAGGGCCCGGCCGATCACGAACAGCACGCTCGGCCCGGGGATCGCGATCACCAGGAGGGACATCGCGGCGAAGGCGAGGTAGCGATCGGTGGACACCATGGCCGCCATTCAACCTCACCCGTGCCCATGAGCCCAGGGCGCCGACGTCCTGCCCCGGGCTGAGCAGTGCCCGGCCCACGCGAAGTTCCCTGCCTCCTCCGGTGCGCGGACGAGCGCGGATCGGGCGCGGTCGGGGGACAGGTGCGGATCGGGTTCTGGGGCGGCGCAGGCCCCGGGAGCCCCGTGCGGGGCCGGTGTGCGCAGGGCCGGGGCGCGTTCTCGTACAGTCGCCCGCATGGAACTGCGGCAGCTCAGCTACTTCGTCACCGTCGCCGAGGAACTCCACTTCGGGCGGGCCGCCGAGCGACTGCACATCGTCCAGTCGGCGGTGAGCCAACAAGTACGGCGATTGGAAAGCGAGTTGGGGTGCGATCTCTTCGACCGGTCGCCGCGGTACGTGCGCCTCACCGCGGCCGGAGAGCGATTGCTGCCCGAGGCGCGGGAGGTGCTGGCCGCCGCCGAGCGGGCCAGGGCCTCCGTCCGTGAACGCCCGACCCTGCGGCTCGGCACCAGCAACGGACTCGGCGAGCACCTCGACCGGGTCCTCGGCGTCTTCGCCGGGCTCGCCCCCGGCGTCGCGGTCGAGCTGACCCAGGCGCCCGCCCGCGAGCGCCTCGCGCAGGTCGCCGACGGCCGGCTCGACGCCGCCTTCGTACGCTCCCCGGAACCCGCACCCGGTCTGCGCATCGTGCCTCTGTGGGAGGACCCGCTGGTCGTCGCTCTCCCCGCCGGCCATCCCCTCGCCGGCCACGAGGAGATAGCGCTCTCAGACCTTGCCGCGCTTCCCCTGTGCATCACCGACCGCCGCTCCAACCCCGCGCTCGTCGATCTGGTCGTGGGCGCCTGCCACGCCGCCGGTTTCGAGCCGGTCCCCGGCCCCGCCGGCGGCTCGCTCCAGAACAGCCTGGCCGCCATCGGGCTCGGCTCGCTGTGGACCGTCGTGTACGCCGCCCACGCCCGCGCGCTGCACGCCCCGCGCGTCGCCTTCCGGCCGGTGCGCGCCCCGGGTCTCTCCCTGCCCACCGCCCTCGTGGTCGGCGCCGAGCGCGCCCCGGCCGCCGTCGAGTCGCTCCTGAGAGCGTGTTCAGCGGGGCCGACCCCGCTTCAACCCCATTGACCAGCAGCGATCACGAAAGCTGATCGCTGCGGTCGCGCTCTGGCCCTTGGTCGGGCGGTACGGATCCGATGGACTGAGGTCACGCCGGTGAGCGACCCGGACAGGCCGGGAAGCCGCCGCTGACAGAGGAGTCGGTCATGCCCATCGTCACCATCCAGCAGGGCCCCCGCGACGTCGAGCTCAAGCGCGACCTGGTCAAGCGCGTCACGGACGCGTTCGTCGACGCGTACAAGATTCCGGCCGAGACCGTGCAGGTGTGGATCCACGAGGTCCCCACGGACAGCTGGGGCGCGGCCGGCACGCTGACCGCCGACAAGTAGCCACGAGCGGCGGCGAGTCAGCGCCGCCGGGCTCGGGCAGGCCGGACCGTACGGGGGTCGGACGGCCTGCGGTCCGCCGCCCGCCGAGAGCGCTCTCGGCGCGGCGGACAGCCGTCCCCGCTCCGGGCCTCGTCCCCGCTCCGGGCCTCGTCCCGGGTCCCAACCCGGTCCCGGGTCCCGCCCCCGCCCCGGGCCCCATCCCCAGTTCTCTCCCCGCCCCGAACATCGTCCCCACCGTCGCGCCCGTATCGGCGGCGGCCGTACGCCGCCAGGGCGGTCAGGGGGACGGCAAGTATCGCCGCGACCGTGAACAGGCCCTGGAACGCGCCCTGTTGGGCCGCTCCGGAGGCGAGTCCCGTGCCCAGGGCGCTGCCCAGGTACAGGGCCACTCCGAACAGGGCGATCCCGCTCGCCCGAGCCCGAGGCACCAGCAGCGTCGCCCACGCCTGGACCGTCGAGTGCAGGAACGCCCACCCGCCGCCGAGCAGCACCGCGCTCACGCCCAGCGTCACCAGGGACGGGTGCACCGCGGCGACGGCGTAGGCGAGCGTCACCTGGGCGCCGCCGACCACGATCAGCGTGACCGGACCGAGCCGCCGGGCGGGCCGCCGTACCACCTGGGCGCCGCCCATCGCCGCCGCCCCGTACAGCGCCGCCACCGCCCCCGCGGTCGCCGGGGCCGCGCCCAGCGACTCCAGCGCGGGCGGCAGATAGGTGAAGCAGCCCAGCAGGACGCCCCCTTCGAGCAGGGCCACGCCCATCACGTACCACTGCCAGCGTGACCGAACGACGGTACGGAGCGCCCCGCCCTCGCGTGGTGCGAGCGCGGGCTCGGGCAGGCGTCGCAGGGCCCACGCGAGATATCCGGCGAGCAGGCCCGGGAGCGCGAACACCAGGCGCCAGCTCACCCAGTGGGCCAGCACCCCGGCGACGACGGTGGCCAGTGCGGTGCCCAGCGCGAAGGCCGACATCAACGAGCTCAGCGCGCGCTGCCGTTCGGCCGGTGCGACCGTGTCACCCACGTACGTCAGGGAGCCGGCGATGGCGGCCGCGAAACAGGCCCCGGTCAGCCCTCGCACCACGACCAGCGAGGCCGCGTCCGGCGTCACCGCGGATGAGAGCGCTCCCAGCGCGGCGGCGGCGAGCGACAGGCGCATCACCCGCACCCGTCCGTAACGGTCGCTCGCCATGCCCCAGAACGGCTGGGCGAGCCCGTAACCGAGGGTGTAGGCGCTCGCCGCGAGCGCGGCCGTGCCGAGCGGCACCCCCAGGCCCGATCCGATGAGCAGGAGCATGGGAGCGATCGAGAAGCGGTCGAAGTTGCTGACGAACCCTGCGGCGCAGAGCAGTCTCCGGCGAGGCGGTGAAAGGGTCATGTCCTCAGCTCAGCAGGGGGAGCCGGGCCCGTGTCCGCTCAGCCGATTAGCATCGCTGACACGGTGAGGCACATCCGCGACGGAGACACAGGCAGAGACATAGGCACAGGCACAGACAACAGACAACAGACGCAGGCAGAGGCACACGCCAGACACAGGCAGAGGCGGACGCGGAGACAGAGGCATGCTGACGTCGTGACGTACCCGGACATCACCACAAGTGACCCCCGCGCCGAACTGGGCGCGTTCCTCCGCTCGCGGCGGGAGCGCCTGGCGCCCGGGGAGTTGGGGCTGCCCGTCACGCCGCGCCGGCGCACCCCTGGTCTGCGCCGCGCGGAGGTCGCCGAGTCCGCGGGGATCAGTACGTCCTGGTACGCGTGGCTCGAACAGGGCCGCGTGCGTACCTCGGAGCAGGTGCTGCGGGCGGTCGCGCGTGCTCTTCGGCTGGGCCCCGCCGAAACCGCCCACGTACTGTCGTTCGCGGAGGACGCCGCCGCGCCGCCCGTCGCCTCGGCCGGCTGGGTCTCGCCGAACCTGCGCTCCCTGGTCGACGCACTGCTTCCGCACCCGGCGATGGTCATCGACCCGCACTGGGACCTGCTGGCGTGGAACAGCGCCTACGCCGCGCTCGTGACCGACCTGGCCCGGGTGCCGCCCAAGCGGCGCAACATGCTCTGGCTGGTGTTCCGTTGGCCGCCGTGCCGGATGCTGCTCGCCGACTGGGAGCCCGAAGCCCGCACGCTGCTCGGCCAGTTCAGGGCGCGGGCCGCCCGCCGGCCGCACGATCCGAGGTATGCCGAGATCATCGAGGCGATCGGGCAGGACGCGCACGCCGCGCGCTGGCTCGCGGAGCGGGAGACCGCCGAGTTCCGCCCGGCCGTGAAACGCTTCCGGCACCCCGTCGCGGGCGAACTGCGTCTGCGTTCCGTCAAGCTCGCCGCGGTCGACGAACCCGGACACCACTTTCTGGCCTACCTCCCCGACGACTCCGCGTCCGAGGCGGCCCTTCGCGCACTCGACGACTGAGGGCCCCGGCCGGCCCCGCTCCCCGGCCGACCCCGCCGGCCCGCCGACCCCGCCGACCCCGCCGGCCCGCGGGCCTCGCCCGCCGGGCGCCCCGGCCCACGCCCCGCCCCCCTGAGCCCCAGCCCTCCGCCTTGGGCCGTCCGCCCACGCCCGCCTCCTCGCCGCTCTGAGCAGGGCAATTCGTCATTTGGGCCGCTCGGGGCGCCGGTAGGTACCAGACTTCCTCCGACACATGCGGTACATGCCATACGTGCCGTGGATCTCGCGGACACGGCGGACACAGTGGGTCCAGCGGACACAGGGGAGAAGAGCGATGCGGACACCGATGACGGTCTCGGACTTCCTCGACCGGGCTGAGCTGGGGTTCTCCTCCAGTACCGGCGTCGTCGACGAGCCCGACCAGCCGGGCCCGCCGGTGCCCGGACTGACCTACGGGCGGTTCGCCGAGCGGGTCCGGGCCTGGCAGGCGGGATTCGACGCTCTCGGCGTCGGCGAGGGCGAGCGGATCGCGGTGGTCGGCCACAACTCCGCGCGCATGCTGGAGCTGCTGTTCGCCGTGCCGATGAGCGGGCGGATCTGCGTGCCGGTCAACTTCCGTCTCAAGCCCGACGAGGTCGAGTACCTCGTGCGGCAGAGCGGTGCGTCGGTCCTGCTCGTCGACCCCGAGCTCGACGAGGAGCTGTCCGGCGTCACGGCGCGCCACCGGTTCGTGCTCGGAGAGCCGACAGAGACCGGTCTCATGCGCTTCGGCGTGGAGCCACGAGCGTGGTCGAACCCCGACGAGGACGCGACGGCCACGATCAACTACACCTCCGGAACGACCGCGCGGCCCAAGGGAGTTCAGCTGACCCACCGCAACATCTGGGTCAACGGCCTGACGTTCGGACTGCACACCCGCGCCTGGGAACGCGACGTCTACATGCACACCCTGCCGATGTTCCACTGCAACGGCTGGGGCATGCCGTACGTGATGGCCGGGCTCGGTGTGAAACAGGTCGTGCTGCGCAAGGTCGACGGCCCGGAGATCCTGCGCCGGGTGGAGGAGCACGGCGTCACGCTGATGTGCGGCGCCCCGGCCGTGTGGAACACGGTGCTCGACGCGGCGGCGTCGTGGCGGGGCGAGATCCCGGGCCGCGACCGCGTACGGGTCGTCTGCGCCGGGGCACCGCCGCCCAGCAGGATGATCCAGCGGATGGAGGAGGAACTGGGCTGGGAGTTCCTCCAGATCTACGGGCTCACCGAGACGTCCCCGCTGCTCACCATGAACCGGACCCGCCCGGCCGACGAGGGACTCCCGGCCGAGGAGCGGGCGCGCAGGCTGTCGCGGGCCGGTGTGCCCGCGCTCGGCGTCAAGCTGAAGGTGTCCGGCTCGGGCGAGGTGCTCGCCCGGTCCAACCACGTGCTCGACGGATACTGGGAGAAGCCGGAAGAAAGCGCCGCCGCCCTGCGGGACGGATGGTTCCACACCGGTGACGGCGGCACGATCGCCGAGAGCGACGGCTGCCTGACGATCTCGGACCGGAAGAAGGACGTGATCATCACCGGTGGCGAGAACGTGTCCTCGATCGAGGTGGAGGACGCGATCTTCAGCCACCCGGCCGTCGCCGAGGTCGCCGTCATCGGGGTGCCCCACGAGAAGTGGGGCGAGACGATCAAGGCACTGGTGGTCCTTGCGCAGGGCGCCGCCGTGACGGAGGCCGACATCATCGCGTACTGCAAGGAGCGAATGGCCCGCTACAAGGCGCCGACCAGCGTCGAGTTCCGCGAGGCGATCCCGCGTACCGCCACCGGCAAGATCCAGAAGTTCAAGCTGCGCGAGCCGTACTGGACCGGGCTCGACCGCGGGATCAACTGACGTGCCGGGTGCGGGCGGCCGAGTCGATCTTCCCGGTGCGCCGGGGTAGGCAGGTCACGGGCGGTCGGGGCATGCTGAGTGCCCCGGCTGAGGAAATGAGGCGCGCTGCGATGGTGACTCTCTCGTACGCCCATGGAGTGAGCGGCACCGCCCTGCTCGGCGACACGATCGGCGCCGATCTGGACCGGACGGTCCGGGCGCACGGGGAGCGCGAGGCGCTGGTCGACCATGTGTCGGGCCGGCGCTGGACGTATGCCCAATTCGCCCTGGATGTAGCGCAGTTGGCGGCCGCGCTGCTCGGCGATGGCGTGGCCAAGGGGGACCGGGTCGGTATCTGGGCGGTGAACTGCCCCGAGTGGGTGATGGTCCAGTACGCGACGGCGCGGATCGGCGCGGTGCTGGTCAACATCAACCCGGCCTACCGCGTGCACGAGTTGGGGTACGTACTGAAGCAGGCCGGGGTCTCGGTCCTGTTCGCCTCGCTGTCCCACAAGTCGAGCGACTACCGGGCGATGGTGGAGCAGGTGCGGGGCGACTGCCCGGCACTGCGTCGTACCGTCTTCATCGGCGACGAGGGGTGGGACGTCCTGATGGCGTCCGGCGCCGAACTCGACCGGGGCGAACTGGCGGCCCGCGAGGCGGAGTTGTCCTGCGACGACGCGGTCAACATCCAGTACACCTCGGGAACGACGGGTTTCCCGAAGGGGGCCACCCTCTCTCATCACAACGTGCTCAACAATGGTTATTTCGTAGGCGAGTTGCTCGCCTACACCCCGGCCGACCGGATCTGTGTGCCGGTGCCGTTCTACCATTGTTTCGGCATGGTGATGGCCAACCTGGCGGCCACCTCGCACGGCGCGTGCATCGTGATTCCGGCGGCCTCCTTCGACCCGGAGGCGACCCTGCGCGCCGTGCAGGCCGAGCGCTGCACCTCCCTGTACGGCGTGCCCACCATGTTCATCGCCGAGCTGAACCTGCCCGGCTTCGCCGCGTACGACCTCTCCTCGCTGCGCACCGGGATCATGGCGGGCTCGCCGTGCCCCGCGGAGGTGATGAAGCGGGTGGTCGCCGAGATGCACATGGCCGAGGTGTCCATCTGCTACGGCATGACCGAGACCTCTCCGGTCTCCACGCAGACCCGTACCGACGACGACCTGGAGCGGCGCACCGGCACCGTCGGCCGGGTCATGCCGCACGTCGAGGTGAAGGTCGTCGACCCGGTCAGCGGCGTCACCGTCCCACGCGGCGAACCGGGCGAGCTCCGCACCCGCGGCTACAGCGTGATGCTGGGCTACTGGGACGACCCCGAGCGGAGCGCCGAGGCCATCGACGCGGGGCGCTGGATGCACACGGGCGACCTCGCGGTGATGCGTGAGGACGGGTACGTCGAGATCGTCGGACGGATCAAGGACATGATCATCCGTGGTGGCGAGAACGTGTACCCGCGCGAGATCGAGGAGTTCCTGTACGGGCATCCCAAGATCGGCGACGTCCAGGTGGTCGGGGTCCCCGACGAGCGGTACGGCGAGGAGATCCTGGCCTGTGTCATCCCGCGCGATCCCGCGGACCCGCCCACCCTGGACGAGCTGGCCGCGTACTGCCGGGACCGGCTCGCCCACTACAAGATCCCCCGCCACCTGCGTATCCTCTCCGCGTTCCCGATGACGGTGAGCGGAAAGGTGCGCAAGGTGGAGCTGAGGGAGGCGTACGGGGCCTGAAACCGCGCGGCGGGCCGGCGGCCGGGGCCGGGGGGCCTCAGGGGCCGGACGCGACCAGTTCGCGGGCGGCCGCGTTCACCGGCTGGGGCGTCCCCGCCAGGTCGAGGACGAACAGCGGGACCCACAGGTCGTCGGCGCGCAGCAGGGCCTCGCGCGTGTATCCGGCGAGCGAGAAGTGGACGCCGCACGCCTCCGCGGTCATGGCGTGCAGCCACAGGCACTCGATCGCCCCCGGTGAGGCGGGCAGGGTCGTCGGGTCCACCCGGGCCACCAGGCCCCGGCCGCGCAGATCGATGCCGGAGGCGGGGCGGGGCTCGGCACGGTACAGCTCGCGAAAGCCCAGCCAGACCAGGTAGAGCGCGGCCGCCGTCACCGTGTCGTGCGCGGTCCGGATCGTCCGCGGCCTGAACGCCCCGCGGGCCCGTGCGCCGGCGGGCGCCGACGGGGGAGGCGCGGGCGCTCGGGGCGCGGCCGTCGTGGGAGCGGGGGGCGCGAGCGGCGTGGTGGCGGGTGGCGTGGCCGGGGACGGCGTGGTCACGGGGCGCACCGGCACCCTCAGGACGGTCCCGCAGGAGCAGCCGAGCTCCGGCTGTGGCCACTGGCTCTGCAGGTCACAGGACCGACACCGGACGGTGACCCAGGTGTCCGTCCAGGTGCGGTGGGTGATCGGGGAGGGCGGGGCGCCGCGCTGAATGGGCGGCGCGAGCGGTGCGCCGCAGGCGCAGGGATAGGCGGGCGGCACATAGACGTGGTCCCGCCCGCATCCGGGGCAGCGCACCGGTACGCCGTCACGGCTCATCCGCCCCCCACCTCCACGGCGACGTCCGGGCAGCACGCCGGTACGCCTTCACCGTTCATCGGCCCCCACCTCCACCGCGACGCGGTCCCCACGGGGCTCCCGGGCCGCGCCGGACGAGCCCCTCGGCGGCCGTCGCGGAGGCTCCGCGGTCCATGGTCCACCAACCAGGACCGTCGCGTGGCGCATTCGCGCATCCCGGCTCTCCCTTGACGCGCTGGCGAAGCCGTCCTACATTGCTTCCACATAGCAGAATGATACTTCCGCATTACGGAAACGGACTCGAAGGCGGCGCGGCCAGGCGGCGCGCCTGAGCCCGCTCCGCCGGCCGAAGCAGGAGCACCCCATGCCTCGTATGACCGCTGCCCGAGCGGCAGTTGAGATCCTCAAGCTCGAAGGCGTCAGCCACGCCTTCGGCGTGCCGGGCGCGGCGATCAACCCCTTCTACCGGGCGCTCAAGGAGGGCGGTGGCATCGACCACACCCTCGCCCGCCACGTCGAGGGCGCCTCCCACATGGCGGAGGGATACACGCGCGCCAACCCGGGCAACATCGGTGTCTGCATCGGTACGTCGGGCCCCGCGGGCACCGACATGATCACGGGCCTCTACTCCGCGATCGGCGACTCGATCCCGATCCTGTGCATCACCGGCCAGGCCCCGGTCGCGGTGATCCACAAGGAGGACTTCCAGGCGGTCGACATCGCCTCGATCGCCAAGCCGGTCACCAAGGCCGCGACGACCGTCCTGGAGGCCGCGCAGGTCCCCGGCGTCTTCCAGCAGGCCTTCCACCTGATGCGCTCCGGCCGTCCCGGCCCGGTCCTCATCGACCTGCCGATCGACGTCCAGCTCACCGAGATCGACTTCGACCCGGAGACCTACCAGCCGCTCCCGGTCTACAAGCCGGCCGCGAGCCGCGCCCAGATCGAGAAGGCCATCACCTTCCTGCTGGAGTCCGAGCGCCCGCTGATCGTCGCCGGTGGCGGCATCATCAACGCGGACGCCTCCGACCTGCTGGTCGAGTTCGCCGAGATCACCAACACCCCCGTCGTGCCGACGCTCATGGGCTGGGGCACCATCCCGGACGACCACGAGCTGAACGCCGGCATGGTCGGTCAGCAGACCTCGCACCGCTACGGCAACGCGACGTTCCTGGAGTCGGACTTCGTCCTCGGCATCGGCAACCGCTGGGCCAACCGTCACACCGGTTACAAGCTCGACGTCTACACCCAGGGCCGCAAGTTCGTCCACGTCGACATCGAGCCCACCCAGATCGGCAAGATCTTCGCGCCGGACTACGGGATCGCCTCCGACGCCAAGGCCGCCCTGGAGCTCTTCGTCGAGGTCGCCAAGGAGCTGAAGGCCGCCGGCAAGCTGCCCGACCGCTCCGCGTGGGTCGCATCCCACCTGGAGCGGAAGTCCACGCTGCAGCGCCGCACGCACTTCGACAACGTGCCGATGAAGCCGCAGCGGGTCTACGAGGAGATGAACAAGGCCTTCGGCCCGGAGACGCGCTACGTCACCACCATCGGCCTCTCCCAGATCGCCGGCGCGCAGATGCTGCACGTCTACAAGCCGCGCAACTGGATCAACTGCGGCCAGGCCGGCCCGCTCGGCTGGACCATCCCGGCCGCGCTCGGCGCCGCGACCGCCGACCCCGAGGTTCCGGTCGTCGCCCTGTCCGGCGACTACGACTTCCAGTTCATGCTGGAGGAGCTGGCGGTCGGCGCGCAGCACAAGATCCCGTACGTCCACGTTCTCGTGAACAACGCCTACCTGGGCCTGATCCGTCAGGCGCAGATCGGCCTGGACATCAACTTCCAGGTCAACCTGGAGTTCGAGAACATCAACTCCCCGGAGCTGGGCGTCTACGGCGTCGACCACGTCAAGGTCGTCGAGGGCCTGGGCTGCAAGGCCATCCGCGTCACCGAGCCGGACCAGCTGCTGCCCGCGTTCGAGGAGGCCAAGAAGCTGGCCGCCGAGTTCCGCGTCCCGGTCGTCGTCGAGGCGATCCTGGAGCGGATCACGAACATCTCGATGAGCCCCACGTCCGACATCAGTGCGGTCAAGGAGTTCGAGGAGCTCGCCACCGAGCCGGGTCACGCCCCGACGGCGATCCGTCCGCTGACGGCTTCTTGATCCACGGTTCCGCGGGTTCCTGAGTCACGGCTTCCCGGGCCCCGGCCTCTGCGCCGGGACCCGATGACGCCGCCCGAAACGGTCCGGCCCCCGTTCCCCCGCACTGGGGAACGGGGGCCGGACGCTTTGCGCGGCCGGACACTGCCTAGGCCGCGCTGCCGGCCTCGCGTTCGGGAGCGTCTTGAGGGTGGAGAGGATCATCACCCAGCCGCCGCTGACGCCCTTGAGCATCTCGCTGTCCGGGGTGTCGAACCCATCGTGCGTAAGGGTCAGCTTCACGCCGAGCGAGGCCGGCTCGGCGTGCCGGATGTCGAAGGCGACCCGGGACTGTTCGCTCCGGGCCCGCGCGAACTCCTCGTCGCTGTCGAAGAGGTGACGGTGCATCGGAAGAAGTCGATGCCAGGTGTACGCGAGCCGCCGGCCCGGCACCGCCTCGACGACGACCTGGTCGAGATCCTCGTACGCTCCGTCCGGCCCCATCTTCCACAGCACCGGCGAACCCACCCGCCACACCGACATGGGGCCCCAGCCGCCGAAGTACCGCTGGGCGAACTCGGCGTCCGTCAGGGCCGCGTAGAGCCGCTCGGGGGTGGTCTCGATGTAGATGGTGTACGCGAACTCGGGCTTGTCCACGGCGACTTCCTCCGCACGGCTCGTTTTCGGATCCCGGCCGCCGGCCGGGGTGGGCCCTTCGTGCCCGTACTTCCCGATCCAGCGGTCGGACAGCTCCCGGATGGGCGCGGGATCGAGGTGGTGGACCTTTTCCCGGCCGCGTCGCTCGGAGGCGACCAGGCCCGCCGCCTCCAGCACCGCGAGGTGCTTGCTCACCGCCTGCCGCGACATCGCGAGCCCCTCGCGCAAATCCCTCAGCGTCTGCCCGTCCCGCGCCCGGAGCCGGTCGAGCAGACGGCGCCTGCTGGGGTCGGCCAGGGCCCTGAAGACGTCGTCCACGGATACCTCCGGCTGCACGTCGGCAACCTCACGGTTGCGTGTCAATTCGTGACGATTTTCGCACCACAACGCGTTGCGGTCGGGGCCAGGACCGGATCGATTCCCCATCGTCACCCGGCGGGCCTGCCCTTCGGGCCCTCCGGCGGCGCATACTGGGACGACGATGACGAAGCCATCCGCGCCCCGGCGCCACCTGCCCACCAGCCCCTTCAAAGCCCCGGACGCCCCGGCGGCCAAGCACTTCATCCTGGGAGACCGGGTCACACACGACCAGTTCGGCCTGGGAACCATCATCGGGGTCGAGGACGGCGTCGCGATGCTCGTCGACTTCGGCTCCCGCCAGGCCCGAATCGTCAGCCCGTACACCCGCATGGACAAGCTCTAGCCTTCCGCCCCATGGGAGAGCCCCGGTCCGGACCGCAGTCGCGGCCCGGACCGGGGGCGTGTCCGGGGCCTTGAGGCACCCTGCGGGCTGCCCGTCCGGGTGAACCTCGTTCACCCGGCACCGGCACCCCGCCCCGGTCATTCGGGGACGCTGCGCAGCGCCGGACGCGCGGCGGGCGGTGCATCCGACGCCTCGTCGGACACGAGGGCCGTCAACTGGGTGAGGGAGTCGATCCGCCAGTCCGCCGCCGACACGACGTCCGGGTCCTCGGCCCACCAGTGCCCCCACGGCCCGCGCCGCAGATGGGCGACGCGCAGCCCGGCCGCCTTGGCGGGGAACACGTCGTTGGCGGGGTGTGAGCCCACGTACACGGTCTCGTGCGGGCCTGTTCCGGACGCGTCGAGCACCCGCTCGAAGAACGCCGCCGCGGGCTTGGCGACGCCCCACTCCTCGGACGTGACCACCAGGTCGGCGGGCAGATCGAGACCGCGCAGAAGTTCGCCGGCGCGCGCCGACTGATTCCCGGCGATCACCACACGGACACCCAGCTTGCGAAGGCTGCCGAGAGCGGGCCGCACGTCGTCGTACAGGTCGGTCTCGTCCAGGTGCTCGCCCCGGCCCGAGGCCTCGCGGGCCAGGTACGCCTCGCGCACGTCCATGCCGGGCTTGAGTATGCGCAGCGCGTCCGCCGGGTCGCGGCCTTGCGTGACGACCGCCCCGACGAGGACGGAGAGGGTGTGCCTGGGTACGCCGATCCAGTCGGCCCAGGAAGCCCAGTAGCGGTCGTCGCGTACCAGTGTTTCGCCCGTGTCGAGCACGATCGTCTCAATCATCGAGGCGATCCTAGGCGCACACCCCCGCATCCACCGGCGACGACGCCACTTCGCCGGCGCCCGGCGCGTCCCCGGCCGTGGCCGGGCGGTGGGGAGGGGGGCCGGTGCCGTCGCCGGTACGGACGCGCACGCGCCCCGCAGACGCGCCTGGAGCCCGCCGACACGACTTGCTCGTCGCGTGGGAAGGCCCCGCGTGGCCGACGGGACGCAACTCCCGGCGCTTGCGGTGCGTTCGGGTCGACGGCACCGTCCCGGAAAAGATCAAGGCCCCACCCGGCATGCGGGTGGGGCCTTGATCATCGGACGTCCGATTCGGGACCGTAAACCGAACCCGACGCCCTGGCTGGGGAGTTGTACCCGTCCGGCGGAGCGAGGCTGGCGCGACAGGACGTTCGCGCCGCCGGACGGAGTTCTTGGGGGGAGGAGAGATCCGGGATCGCGGCGGAGGCGATTGGTGGGGGCGCCTGGTCCCTTCCTTCAGGTCAAGAAGGGGGGCGCACTCACCTTCACCACCGCACTGGCATCGCCGCACCGCCGCGATCCTCAGGTTGTCCATATCCGCCGACCACCCCTCATCCGGGTCGGCGGATCGGACGGTGCAAGGAATTTGACCTCCCGTCAATTTCCTTGCACGGTCTGCGGGTCGAACCGGCTGCTAGTCCTCGCGCAGGGCGCGGACGGCCTCCTCGACGCGCTTGCCGTACTCGGCGTCGGCGGCGTGGAAGTGGGCCAGGTTCTTCTCGATGACGTCGTCGCGAGTGACCTGCGAGAGGCCACCGGCGATGTTCGCCACCAGGCGGGACTTCTCGTCGTCCGACATCAGACGGTAGAGCTCGCCCGCCTGGAAGAAGTCGTCGTCCTTGTTGTGCAGGGGCGCCTCGTGCGTGCCCGTCCAGCCGTGGATGGCCAGGGGGGCCGACAGGGCGGCGTCGGTCTGCGACGGGCCCGCGTACGAGTTGGGCTCGTAGTTCTTGTCGGTGCGCCGGCCGTAGCGGGTCGCCATCAGGCCGTCGCGGCCGTAGTTGTCCGCCTCGGTCGCCTTCGGGGCGTTGACCGGGAGCTGGGTGTGGTTGACGCCCAGGCGGTAGCGGTGCGCGTCCGCGTAGGCGAACAGGCGGCCCTGGAGCATCTTGTCGGGGGAGGGGCCGATACCCGGAACGAAGTTGTTCGGGGAGAAGGCGGCCTGCTCGACCTCGGCGAAGACGTTGTCCGGGTTGCGGTCCAGGACCAGACGGCCCACGCGCTGCAGCGGGTAGTCGCTGTGCGGCCACACCTTGGTGAGGTCGAACGGGTTGAAGCGGTAGTCCGCGGCCTCGGCGACCGGCATGATCTGCACGTACAGCGTCCAGGACGGGTTCACGCCGCGCTCGATGGCCTGCAGCAGGTCCGTCTGGTGGCTGTTGGCGTCCTTGCCGACCGTCTCGGCGGCCTGCTCGGCGGAGAGCGAGCGGACACCCTGGTTCGTCTTGAAGTGGTACTTGACGAAGAAGGCCTCACCCTGGGCGTTGGTCCACTGGTAGGTGTGGGAGCCGTAGCCGTTCATGTGGCGGTAGGAGGCCGGGATGCCGCGGTCGCCCATGAGCCAGGTGACCTGGTGGGTGGCCTCGGGGGCGTGCGCCCAGAAGTCCCAGACGTTGTCCGGCTCCTGCTTGCCCGTGAAGGGGTCGCGCTTCTGGGAGTGGATGAAGTCGGGGAACTTGATCGGGTCCTTGATGAAGAACACCGGGGTGTTGTTGCCGACGAGGTCGTAGTTGCCCTCAGCGGTGTAGAACTTCAGCGCGAAGCCGCGGGGGTCGCGCACCGCGTCGGCGCCGCCCAGCGAGTCGGCCACGGTGGAGAAGCGGATGAACGTCTCGGTCCGCTTGCCCACCTCGCCGAGGAAGTCGGCCTTCGTGAAGCCGGTGACGTCGTCGGTCACCTCGAAGTAGCCGTACGCGCCGGAGCCGCGGGCGTGCACCACACGCTCCGGGATGCGCTCACGGTTGAAGCGCGCGAGCTTCTCCAGGAGGTGCTGGTCCTGAAGCAGGATGGGGCCACCGACGCCGGCGGTGGCGGAGTTCTGGTTGTCGGCGACGGGGGCGCCGGACTCGGTCGTAAGCACGCGCTTCGACATCGTGACCTTCCGTACTGGAGCTGCACCGCTGACTGTTCGGCGGTTCCTGGAGCGTAAGGAGGCCCGGAACGGAACGTCAACAGTTTGTTGAAAATGGAGTTGTGAGCTTCCGGACGGCGGCGGCGCCTGGGCGCGACAGGACAGGTGTCAGCGCCGCCGCCGCCCGGAAATCAGGGGCCCCCGAGGGGGCGGAGGGCTCGCGGGATCAGACCTGCGAGCCGGAGAGGCGCTCGACCGCGCGGAGCAGGGCCGAGTGGTCGAGGCCACCGTCGCCCTGGGCGCGCAGGGAGGCGACCAGCTGGGCCACGACCGCGCCGACCGGCAGGGCCGCGCCCACGTTGCGGGCGGCGTCGGTGACGATCCCCATGTCCTTGTGGTGCAGGTCGATCCGGAAGCCGGGCTTGAAGTCCCGGTTCAGGAAGTTGCCCTTCTTGCGGGTCAGCACGGTCGAGCCGGCCAGGCCGCCGTTGAGCACGTCCAGGGCGGCTTCGAGGTTCACGCCCGACTTCTCGAGGAAGACGACGGCCTCGGCGCACGCCTGGATGTTGACCGCGACGATGAGCTGGTTGGCGGCCTTGACCGTCTGGCCGGAGCCGTGCGGACCGCACAGGACGATGGTCTTGCCGAGGGCTTCGAGGATCGGCAGCGCGACGTCGAAGTCGGCCTGCTCGCCACCCACCATGATCGACAGGACGGCCTCGATGGCGCCGGCCTCGCCGCCGGAGACGGGGGCGTCCAGGACGCGGATGCCCTTCTCCGCGGCGTTCTTCGCCAGGTCGACCGAGGTCTGCGGGGTGATCGACGACATGTCGACGATCAGCGCGCCCTTCTTGGCGTTGGCCAGGATGCCGGCCTCACCGTACGCGATGGCTTCCACCTGCGGGGAGGCCGGGACCATGGTGATGATCACGTCCGCGTCCTTGACCGCCTCGGCGATCGAGGGGGCGGCGGTGCCGCCGGCGGCCGCGAGGCGGTCCAGCTTGTCCTGCTCCAGGGTGAAGCCGGTGACCGAGTAGCCGGCCTTGATCAGGTTCTCGGACATGGGGGAACCCATGATCCCGAGGCCGACCCATGCGATCTTGGGGAGGTTGCTCATGAGGGTGCTGCCTTCCTAAAAGCTTTAATGCGTCGAGAAGTTGAGGCCCGGGGGCGTGCCTCAGCGGGCCGCGCGGGCCTCGGCGGGGAGCCACTCGAAGGAGGCCGCGGCATCGGCGGCCTTGTACTCCAGGCCCACCCAGCCGTCGTAGCCGGCCTTCTTGAGCTGGTCGAGCAGCTCCTCCAGCGGCAGCGAGCCGGTGCCCGGAGCGCCACGGCCCGGGTTGTCGGCGATCTGCACGTGGCCGGTCTTGTCGGCGTACGCCTCGATGACCTCGGAGACGTTCTCGCCGTTCATCGAGAGGTGGTAGATGTCGAGGAGGAACTTGGCGTTGCCAAGACCCGTCGCCTCGTTCACCTTGTCGATGACCTCGATGGCGGAGGGGGCGCTCACCAGCGGGTAGAGCGGCGACTCCGGCTTGTTCAGGGTCTCGACCAGGAGGATGGCCCCCACCCGGTCGGCCGCGCGGGCCGCCAGGACGAGGTTCTCCAGGGCGAGGGCGTCCTGCACCTGAGGGTCGGCGCCCTCGACGCGGTTGCCGTAGAGCGCGTTGAGCGCCTTGCAGCCGACCGAGGCGGCGAAGTCGGCCGCCACCTCGATGTTGGCGCGGAAGCGGTCCGACTCCTCGCCGGGAACCGACAGCGCGCCGCGGTCCGGGCCCGGGAGGGCGCCGGCGTAGAAGTTGAGGCCCACCAGCTGGGTGCCGGCGTCGTCGAGCGCCTTTTTGAGGGCGTCGAGCTCGGCCTGCTCGGGGGTGGGTGTCTCGATCCAGGGCCACCACAGCTCGACCGCCGTGAAGCCCGCCGCGGCGGCAGCCGCGGGGCGCTCCAGGAGCGGGAGTTCCGTGAAGAGGATCGAAAGGTTTACATCGAAGCG
Organism: Streptomyces sp. NBC_00442; assembly: GCF_036014195.1. Classification (NCBI taxonomy): domain Bacteria; kingdom Bacillati; phylum Actinomycetota; class Actinomycetes; order Kitasatosporales; family Streptomycetaceae; genus Streptomyces; species Streptomyces sp. NBC_00442. The sequence continues at coordinate 1,175,142 of NZ_CP107918.1, read as the reverse complement.
CTGGTCCGTGTATCCCATGAGGGGTGTGCGCTCCTTCCGTATTGCGGAAGTTGTTTTCTGCTTGATGGAAGGTTGCAGTGGGACCGGCGAGCTTGTCAAGAGGGCCTCCCTGATTTCGTCCCCTTCGCAGTAGGTTGAGCGGGTGCGATTGAGAGTGGAGTTCACGACCGAGCCCTTCGATCTCGACGAGGCGCCGCCGCATGCCGTGGTCGCCCGCGACGTCGTCCAGGCGGCCCGGCTCGACGCGGTGGACGTCGGCCCCTTCGGCAACACCGCGGAAGGCGGCGCGGACGAGGTGCTGACCGCCGTGGACGCGCTGCTGCGCAAGGCCCTGGCGGCGGGCGCCACCCGCGTCTCGCTCCAGGTCAATGTGATCGGGGAGGGCGAGCAGTGACCGAATCGGTGGACCAGCCTCCCGCGCCCGCGGCCGACGCCGTGGACCAGCCCCCCGCGGCCGACGCCGTGGACCAGCCCCCCGCGGCCGGACCGGTGGAGCGCGCCCCGGAGCCCGTGGCCGGATCCTCGGACCGGCCCCTCGCGCACACCGCGGAGCCCGCGGACCATCCGCTGCTCCAGGCGGTCAAGCCGCTCGTCGACGCCATGGGCGCGGAGATACTGCCGCCCGGCCTCGCCCGGCCCGACGACGTGGTGCTCGCCTGGGAGGGCCAGGACGTGGCCGCGGTACGCCTGCCGCAGCTCTCCGACTCCCTGGACCACATCCTGGCCGCCATGGAGCGCCGCCACGGAATGCCCCTTTCGGCCCTCGACCGCAAGGCCAAGCAGTCCGCCGTGCGGACCCTGGAGGCGCGCGGCGCCTTCTCGGTGCGACACGGCGTGGAGACGGTCGCCTCGGCCCTCGGGGTCAGCCGCTTCACCGTGTACAACTACCTGAACAGGGAAAACACCGCCAAGGACGACTGAGCGAGCACGCTCGGTGGTCGTCCGGGCACCCCCCCGCGCAGCAAGCCGCGCAACGAACCGCCGTCCGGGCACCGGGCGGCGGTTTTTGTCACCCCAAGTTTTCAACAAAGTGTTGACGGGATGTTTCTCAGGGCGTTAGCTATCCGCAGCCCGTTCAGCACCAAGGCCACGGAGGCCGCCGTGACTACGACTTCGACACCGGGCCTCGCCCGGTTCAACACCTCACAGGACAGTGCGGCCCTCGCCGCGCTCCACGAGGTGTGCGCCAGCTCGGCGTGGGGGAGCAAGGTGCTCGCCCAGCGCCCGTACGCCACCGCGCAGGACCTCTTCGCAGCCAGTGACGCCGCTTTGGCCGAGCTGACCGCGAAGGATCTGGAAGAGGCGATGGCCGGGCACGCGCCGATCGGCCGGCCGAAGCCCGGTGACCCCACCTCCGCACGTGAACAGCGCGGCATGGCCGGGGCCTCCGAGGCCCTCAAGGCCGAGCTGCTCGAACTGAACCTGGCCTACCAGGAGAAGTTCGGCCATGTCTTCCTGATCTGCGCGACCGGCGCCACCGGCGAGCAGATGCGCGATGCGGTCAAGACCCGGATCGGCAACACCTCCGACGAGGAGCGCGAGATCGTGCGCACCGAGCTCGGGAAGATCAACCGAATCCGGCTGACCCGTCTTGTAGAAGAGGACAAGGACTGATGAGCACCGCCACCACCGCCTCGGTGTCCACGCACATCCTGGACACCAGCGTCGGACGCCCCGCCGAGGGCGTCGCCATCTCGCTCGCGGCCCGCTCGGGCTCCGACGCCGAGTGGACCGCGCTCGGCGGCTCCGCGACCGATGCGGACGGGCGCTGCAAGGACCTGCCGGCGCTGCCGGAAGGCACGACCCACGTGCGTCTCGATTTCGAGGTCGAGACGTACTTCTCCAAGAAGAAGCAAGCCGAGGCGCAGCAGGACGCCCCCCGCGTAAGGGACAGCGGTGCGTTCTTCCCGGAGGTGGCGATCACTTTCGCCGTCACCCCGGGCGAGCACTATCACGTACCGCTGCTGCTCAACCCGTTCGGCTACTCCGTTTACCGAGGGAGCTAGCAGACATGCCCACGATTCTCGGCCAGAACCAGTACGGCAAAGCAGAGAACCGCGTCGTCAAGATCACGCGGGACGGCGACACGCACCACATCAAGGACCTGAACGTCTCCGTCGCCCTCTCCGGTGACATGGAGGACGTGCACTACAACGGCTCGAACGCCAACTGCCTGCCGACCGACACCACCAAGAACACGGTGTACGCGTTCGCCAAGGAGTACGGCATCGAGTCCGCCGAGCAGTTCGGCATCCACCTCGCGCGGCACTTCGTGACCTCGCAGGAGCCGATCAAGATCGCGCGGATCCGGATCGAGGAGTACTCCTGGGAGCGCATCGAGACCTCCGAGGCCAACTCGAAGTTCATCGGCTCCGACGACGTCAAGCACTCCTTCGTCCGCAAGGGCCAGGAGACCCGGGTCACCCAGATCACCTACGACGGTGAGAAGTGGGAGGTCATCTCGGGCCTCAAGGACCTGGTCGTGATGAACTCGACGAACTCCGAATTCTGGGGCTACGTCAAGGACAAGTACACGACGCTCCAGGAGGCCTACGACCGGATCCTGGCAACCCAGGTCTCCGCGCGCTGGCGCTTCAACTGGACCGACGACGAGCAGAAGGCGCCCAACTGGGAGAAGTCCTACGAGCAGGTGCGCAAGCACATGCTGCAGGCCTTCGCCGAGACGTACTCCCTCTCGCTCCAGCAGACCCTGTACCAGATGGGTTCGCGCATCATCAACAGCCGGTCCGAGATCGACGAAGTCCGTTTCTCGCTGCCGAACAAGCACCACTTCCTGGTGGACCTCGAGCCGTTCGGGCTCAAGAACGACAACGAGGTCTACTTCGCGGCCGACCGTCCGTACGGTCTGATCGAGGCGACCGTCCTGCGCGACGGCGTCGAGCCGCAGATCCCGGTCGACATGACCAACCTCTGACGCGGCCCCGAGCCGTCCCCCGCCCGCCCGCAGTCGGGCGGGGGACGGCTCGGACCGGAGGGATTCTCATGGCACAGCCCGCAATGGCGCCGGCACCTGCCGACGGCCCATGTCCCACCCCACCCGACGGTGCCGTGCACCCGGTGGATGAAAAGCTCCCCCCCTCGCGGCTCGTCCCCGCCGCGCTCCAGCACATCGCCGCCATGTACGCGGGCGTTGTCACCCCTCCGCTCATCATCGGCCAGGCGGTCGGCCTCGACACCGCGGGACAGACCCGGCTCATCGCCGCCAGTCTGCTCATCGCGGGTCTCGCCACCGTCCTGCAGACCCTCGGCGTCGCGAACTTCGCCGGAAACCGGCTCCCGTTCGTGAACGCGGCCTCATCGGCCGGCATCGCCCCCATGCTCGCGATCGCCGAGACCAGCGCGCCAGGCCACCAACTCCCCGCCATCTACGGCGCGGTGATGGTCGCCGGAGTCTTCTGCCTCCTGGTCGGCCCCTTCTTCGGCCGGCTGCTGCGCTTCTTCCCGCCGCTGGTGACCGGTGTCGTGATCACGCTCATCGGCGTCACGCTCATGCCGGTACCCGTGTCCTGGGCCCAGGGCGGTGACAAGACGGCCGCCGACTTCGGCTCCATGAAGAACCTGGCGCTCGCCGCCTTCACGCTCGTGGTGATCCTGCTCTTCCAGCGCTTCGGCCGCGGATTCCTGCGCCAAGTCGCCCTGCTGCTTGGCCTGTTGATCGGCACACTCGCGGCGATCCCGTTCGGCATGGCCGACTTCTCCGCGATGCGGTCCGCGCCCGTCGCGGCCCTGCCGACGCCCTTCTCCTTCGGCGCCCCCGAGTTCCACCCCGCCGCCGTGCTCTCGCTGTGCATCGTGATGCTGGTCCTCATGACCGAGTCCAGCGCCGGCATGCTCGCCATCGGCGAGATCTGCGAGCGCCGCACCGACGGCCGCACCATCGCCCGCGGCCTGCGCACCGACGGCATCGCCACGCTCCTTGGCCCCGTCTTCGGCGGCTTCCCCACCAGCGCGTTCGCCCAGAACGTCGGGGTCGTCTCGCTGACTCGCGTACGCAGCAGGTACGTTGTCGCCGTCGCGGGCGGCGCCCTTCTGGTGCTCGGAGCCTTCCCGGTGCTCGGCGCGGTCGTCTCGCTGGTCCCGATGCCGGTGCTCGGCGGCGCGGGAATCGTCCTGTTCGGCTCGATCGCGGTCAGCGGCATCCGCACGCTCTCCGAGGCCGGACTCGACGACAGCTCCAACATCATCCTGGTGGCCGTGGCACTCGGAGCGGGCATCATCCCCCTCGCCGCACCCACCTTCTACGCCGGATTCCCCGCCTGGGCACAGACCGTGCTCGGATCGGGCATCAGCGCCGGGGCGCTCACCGCGGTGCTGCTGAACCTCTTCTTCCACCATCTCGGCACCCGGAGCCGCGTCGCGGCCCCGGCACTCAAATCCTCGTAGGGTCCTGCCGTGCCCCCGTCACAACCGCCACTGAGCAAAGAAGGAAGCATCATGGCACCTTCGGCAGCCCCTCAGCGCATCGTCATCGAAAACTGTGCGATCGCAACCGTGGACGCGAACGACACCGAGTATGCATCCGGCCACCTGGTCATCGCCGGCAACACCATCGAGTCGGTCGGAGCCGGCGCGGCCCCCCAGGGCCTTGCCGACGTGGTCCGCCGCATCGACGCCACCGGCCATCTGGTCACCCCCGGCCTGGTCAACACGCACCACCACTTCTACCAGTGGATCACCCGCGGCATGGCCACCGACCACAACCTCTTCGACTGGCTGGTCGCGCTGTACCCGACATGGGCGCGCATCGACGAACGGATGGGGCGCGTGGCGGCCCAGGGCTCCCTCGCGATGATGGCCCGCGGCGGCGTCACCACCGCCATGGACCACCACTACGTGTATCCACGGGGCTCCGGCGACCTGTCCGGCGCGATCATCGGCGCCGCCTCCGAGATGGGCGTGCGCTTCACCCTGGCCCGCGGCTCCATGGACCGCAGCGTCAAGGACGGCGGCCTGCCGCCGGACTTCGCCGTCGAGACCCTCGACGGCGCGCTCGCCGCGACCGCCGAGACCGTCGACCGCTTCCACGACGCCTCCTTCGGTTCCATGACCCAGGTCGCCGTCGCGCCCTGCTCGCCCTTCTCGGTCTCCACCGAACTCATGAAGCAGGGCGCCGAGTTGGCCCGCGCCAAGGGCGTACGGCTGCACACGCACGGCTCGGAGACCATGGAGGAGGAGCAGTTCTGCAAGGAGCTGTTCGGCATGGGCCCGACCGACTACTTCGAGTCGACCGGCTGGCTCGGCAGCGACGTGTGGATGGCGCACTGCGTCCACATGAACGACTCCGACATCGCCGCCTTCGCCCGCACCGGCACCGGCGTCGCCCACTGCCCCTCGTCCAACGCGCGCCTGGCCGCCGGCATCGCCCGCGTCCCGGACATGCTGAAGGCCGGCGTGCCCGTCGGCCTCGGTGTCGACGGCACCGCCTCCAACGAGTCGGGCGAGCTCCACACCGAACTGCGCAACGCGCTGCTCATCAACCGCCTCAACGCCCAGCACCGCGAACGCGCGCTCAACGCCCGCCAGGCCCTGCGCCTGGGCACCTACGGCGGCGCCCAAGTACTCGGCCGCGCCGCCGAGATCGGCTCGCTCGAAGCCGGCAAGCTCGCCGACCTCGTGCTGTGGAAGCTGGACACCCTCGCTCACGCCTCCATCGCCGACCCGGTCACGGCGCTGGTGTTCGGCGCCGCGGCGCCCGTGACCGCCTCGTTCGTGAACGGCAGGCAGATCGTCGAGAACAGCCGCCTCACCACGGTCGACGAGGACGCCATCGCGGTGGCGACCCGTGAAGAGGCCCAGCGCCTCGCCCGGATCGCCGCGCAGGCCTGACCCCAAGGAGTCCGGCCGAGGGGGACGGCCCTCGGCCGGTCGCCGTGGACCCGAGCGGGGTCCGCGGCAGCTGGGCCGGGGGGTGCGTACTACAAGGACGTACGCACCCCCCGGAACGGTGAAACCCGTCCTGATCACCATGCAAGGAACGGCAGTTGACGGATCGTCACCAGACGTGCCGACACTGGACGTACCGTCACCAGACGTGCCGACACTGGACGTACTGACACCAGACGTACCGTCACCCGGCGTTCCGTCACCATCCGTGGCCGCCCGTCCGGGACCGGTCCCCACCCGAGCCCCACCCGGGACCGACCCGGCACGCACGACAGCCGAGCCGCGCTGTTCGCACCGCCCGCACCACCTGTTCCAGTCGCTCAACGCACCACCTCCCTGACAGTCGCGTCCACCGCCGACGTGTAAACCGACCGGAGGAACCGCCGTGGCCGCACAGCCCAGGTTTCGCAACATCGCAGCAAGCCCCGCCCCGACCGGCGAGAAGCATCCCGTCGACGAAACGCTCCCCCCGCTGAAGATGTTCACCAGCGGCCTCCAGCATGTGGCCGCCATGTACGCGGGCGTGGTGGCCCCGCCCATGATCGTCGGCCCCGCGGTGGGGCTCGACACCAAGGAAACCGCCTTCCTGGTCGCCGCGAGCCTGTTCACCGCGGGACTCGCCACGCTCCTCCAGACCCTCGGGATCTGGAAGATCGGCGCCAAACTGCCCTTCGTGAACGGCGTTTCGTTCGCCGGCGTCACCCCGATGATCGCCATCGGCAAGGAGCACGGCGCCGACGCGATGCCCGTGATCCTCGGCGGAGTCATCGTCGCGGGACTCCTCGGCTTCATAGCCGCCCCCTACTTCGGCAAGCTCGTCCGCTTCTTCCCCCCGGTCGTCACCGGCACCGTCATCACCCTCATCGGTGTCTCGTTGCTGCCCGTCGCCTTCAACTGGTCCTCGGGGGGCAACGAGCAGGCGTCCGACTACGGTTCGCTCTCCAACCTCGCGCTCGCCGCCATCACCCTGGTCATCGTGCTCGCGCTGCGCAAACTGCTGCGCGGCTTCATGCAGCAGATCGCGATCCTGCTCGGCCTGGTGGCCGGCTCGATCATCGCGATCCCCATGGGCAAGACCAGCCTCGAACCCATCAAGAACGCGGACATCGTCGGCTTCCCGACCCCCTTCCACTTCGGCGCACCGCAGTTCGACATCGCCGCCATCGTGTCGATGTGCATCGTGATGCTGGTCTGCATGACGGAGTCCACCGCCGACATGCTGGCCCTCGGAAAGATCGTCGAGCGTCCGGCCGACCAGAAGACCATCGCCGCGGGACTGCGCGCCGACACCCTCGGATCCGTGCTCAGCACCCTCTTCAACGGCTTCATGGCCAGCGCCTTCGCCCAGAACATCGGGCTCGTCGCGATGACCAAGGTGCGCAGCCGGTTCGTCGTCGCGACCGGCGGTCTCATCCTCGTGGCGATCGGCCTGTCCCCGGTCGCCGCCTCGGTCATCTCCCTCGTCCCGCTGCCGGTCCTCGGCGGCGCCGGCATCGTGCTGTTCGGCTCGGTCGCGGCCAGCGGCATCCAGACCCTGTCGACGGCCGCCCTCGAAAAGGGTGAGAACGCCCTCATCGTGGCCGCCGCCGTCGGCATCGGCCTGATACCGATCGCCAAGCCCGACTTCTACCACGCCTTCCCCGACAAGATGCTGGTCGTCCTCGACTCCGGTATCTCCACCGGCTGTGTGGTGGCCATCGTCCTCAACCTGGCCTTCAACCACTTCGGTTCACGGCGGAACGAGGAGGAGCCCGAGGTCCTGCCCATGGCCGAACCGGAGGCCGCCCTGCACTGACGGGCTGCACTGACGGGCGGCCTCCGAACCTTGGCCCATGGCCCGAGGGGCTACTCGCAGGCGACCCCGTCGCCGTCCCGGTCCAAGTGGGAGTCGTAGCCGGGGTCACCGCGGTGCAGGGGAGTGACCCCGGCCGCGCGGGCGGCGGTGCAGTTCTTGTAGTAGGCGCTGCCACCGCCCTTGTTGCCGCCGCCGTTCATCGGGGGCGGCACGCTCGGGCCCTTCGGCTTGGGCTTGGGCTTGGGCTCGACCTTGGCGGCCGGGGGCTTCGTGGCCGCGGCCGGCGGTGTCGCGGCCGGCTTCCGCGCCGCGCTCGGCGTCGGACTCGCGTCGGCCGACTGCGAAGGCGAGGGCGAAACGGACGGCGAACCGGACGGCGAAGCCGAAGCCGAAGCCGACGGTGTCGCGGGCGAAGCCGTGGCCGTGGCCGGGCTCTTCGGCTTCGCCGTCTCGTCCTGGCAGCCGGTCGTGGTGAACGCGAGCGCACCGAGCAGGCCGGAGATGAGCAGAGTGCGGACGGCTGGTTCTGATATGCGCATGCGGCAGGCTCTCTCGGGCGTTCGGGATGCTTGTGATGATCTGGTGAACGAGAGAATACGGGCCGCAAAGGTTCCGTAAAGGAGAATGGGTCAACTCGGCTGATTTCAGCCACCGTAGAGGGTGGAACCGACGAGAACGGCGGGTACGGCGGCGCGAGGCTGCCGTACCCGCCGTTACCGGTGGGGGAGGTCAGCCGATGTGGTACGGGTCGCCGTAGACCTTCCAGTCGAGCGGCGTGTCCAGGTCGAGGTTCCCCTTCTTCAGGAAGACTCGCTGCTCGGTGTCGACCCTGCTGGTGTCGCTGTGCGCCTCCTCCTGCTTCATCGCCCAGACGCGCGCGTCGAGGAAGGCGTTGAGGTACGTCGTCTCGTTGCCGCCCTGGGACGGGGACTTGGCCTTGGCCAGTGCCTTCTTGCGGATGGAGCCGAAGCTGGTGGGGTCGGTGCCGTCGCCGTGCATCACGAGGGCGTCGTAGTAGATGAACTGCCCGAGCGTGCCGACCCCGTCGGCCTTGCCCTGGCGGACGGCCGGGTCGAAGTAGACCCGGTCCCGCTCGTCGTTCTGGGCCTCTTTGAAGGCCGTCTCCGACGCGGCCGTCTTCCAGTCCTTGGTGAAGTTCGGGTCGAGCCCCTTGTGCGAGTCCGTGCCGTCGACCTTCTCCAGGGCGGGCAGGTACTTCGCGAGGACGTTGCCGGGGTTGCGTGAGGTGTAGAGCTTCACCAGGTCGAGCATGTCGCCGGTGCCGGAACAGAATCCGATGATGCCGGCGGTGTAGCCCCGCCCGTCCTTGATGTCCTCGATGTACTTGTACTGAGCCTTCCAGTCCAGCGAGGAGTTCTCCGCGCTGGAGACGAGCTGCATGGCTATGTCCTTCTTCGCCGGGTCGTCGAGCCCGGTCGCGGCGGCGTTGATCACCGTCGCATTGTCCGCCTGCGCGGCGGCCGGGTTCTCGGCGGCGTACGCCGTGACCGGAACCGCGAGCAGTGCGGTGCCGAGCAGGGTACGTAGGACGATCTTGGTACGACGTGTGGTGGCCTTGCCGTGGGGGGTGTGCACCTGGACCTCCAGAAGGAGTTCGTCGTTCCCGGTGTTCTGTTAGGAAACTTTCCTACCATTGCCGTGGAGGGGGCGTACACCCCTGCGGCACAAGGAAGTTGAGGGGGCGAGGGCGTGCCGGTGCTCTCGGGCGACGCGGTGTGGTGGGCGGGGCGCGGTTAGACTGTCGGGCCGCCGTCACCGGCCGTAATCCGTCATCTGTCAGCCGTCATCCATCAGCCGCAATCCGTCAGCCGCAATCCGTCAGCCGCCAGCCGCCAGCCGCAATCCGTCAGCCGTAAGCCGTCAGAGGGGTCCCGCACGTTGTCCGAGAACCAGGAGGCAGTCGTCCCGGCCGCGGGCGCGACCCGTCTCAGCCTCGTCTCCGACTGCGGCGACTGTTTCGGTCTGTGCTGCGTGGCCCTCGCCTACGCGGCATCGGCCGACTTCGCGCAGGACAAGCCGGCCGGCAAGCCGTGCCCCAGTCTCCAGCGGGACTTCCGCTGCGCGATCCACCGGGACCTGCGCACGAGCGGCTTCCAGGGCTGCACGGTGTACGACTGCTTCGGCGCGGGCCAGAAGGTCTCCCAGCAGACCTTCGGCGGGCGCGACTGGCGGGCGGCCCCGGAGAGCGCCGCCTCGATGTTCGAGGTCTTCCCCGTGATGCGCCAACTCCACGAGCTGCTCTGGTACATCACCGAGGCGCTCGCCCTGCCGAAGGCCCGGCCCGTCCACGCCCGGCTCGGGGCGGCGCTGCGGGAGACGGAGGAGTTCACGGGGCTGGCGCCCGAGGCGCTGAAGGACCTGGACGTCGCCACCCACCGCGACCGGGTGAACGAGCTGCTCCTGAAGGCGAGCGAGCTGGTCAGGGCCGAGTTCAAGGGCAAGCGGAAGGACCGGCGCGGCGCCGACCTGATGGGGGCCCGGCTCAGGGGCGCCGACCTGCGCGGCGCGAACCTGCGGGGCGCCTTCCTGATCGCCGCGGACCTGCGCGGCGCCGATCTGCGCCTCGCCGACCTGATCGGCGCGGACTTCCGTGACGCCTCGCTGGCCGGCGCCGATCTGACCGAGGCGTTCTTCCTCACTCAGGCCCAGCTGAACGCGGCGAAGGGCGACGGCACGACGAAGCTCCCGCCCTCCCTGGTGCGCCCCGCGCACTGGTAGCCGCCCGCCGGCCGGCCGGGCCCGCACTGCCGGCCGGGGCGCCGGTCGCCGCGCGGCTGGGGCTAGACGGCCCAGTGCGGGTCGCGCCCGCTCATGCCGATCACGCGGTCGAGCAGCGGAGCGTCGTGCGGTACCTGGACGGCCGGGCCGAACGCGGTGCCGCGCGCGGCCGGGTCGTCCTTCGACGGTGCGAGGAAGGCGTAGGAGACCTCCAGGTCGGCGGCGGCCGGACGGTAGTCCTGGCCGGTGGCCCGCGCCACGTCCCAGCCGTGCACGACCAGCTCGTCCAGGCCGACGCGGCCCGTGACCGCCGCGGGGAGGCGCAGGCCGCCGATCTGGGCCTCGCCCTCCCAGGCGGCCGGGTCCCGCCAGGCGTCGGTCATGGCGGCGAGCTGCTCGGGCAGGGACGTCCGCCAGTCGTCGGGCAGCTCGGGCGGCGCCACCGTGCCCGGGGCGGTGCCGGTCGTCGGGCCGGTCTTCTTGCGCGCCGCGTCCTGGAAGGCCGCGCCGAGGCCGAGGACGTGCGCGAGCAGGTCCCGCAGCGCGTACGCGGGACACGGGGTCGGGCCGGCCAGCTGATCGTCCCGTACGCCGTCGAGCAGGCGGGTCAGCTCGGCCGCCGCGGGGCCGAGGTCGGGGTGGGTGGTCGGGGCGCTCGCGTCATTGCTCATGTACGGGAGACCGGGCCCGGGGCGAAAACTCATCGCGGGTGCGCGGGTGCGCGGGTGCGCGGGTGCGCGGGTGCGCGGGTGCGCGGGTGCGCGGGTGCGCGGGTGCGCGGGTGTGCGGTGCGCGGTGCACGTCCGGCGGGCCGGCGCGGAGCGGCTCGGACGGTGAGGGGCGCCGGGTCTCGGTTCGACGCCGGGGAGTGGTCCCAACTGGAGTGCGGGCGAGGCGAGTTGTGTGGTCCGGGGTCTTGTCGTGCGCACCTCCGACGTGTCATACAGGTCTGGACCTTTCCGTCGGAGGCGGGGATTCCCCGCCCTTCGGGAGTCCTGCGAGCCCGAGAGCCACGAGGAGGCAGCCGTGCGTCGCGCGATCAGCCACCGGGCCACAGCCGCGGGCCCGCCCCGCGCCCTGCCGCTGTCCCTACCGCTCTCCCTGGCGCTGTCCCTGGCGTTCCTGCTCGTCGCCTGCGGAGCGGGACACGAGCAGGACCGGCAGCGCCCGTCGGTGCCGGGCGCGGTCACCGCGCAGGCGAGCAGCGCCACATCGGCCCACGTCATGTGGCATCCCTCCACCGACAACAAGGCCGTCACCGGGTACGAGATCCTGCGCGACGGCACCACGGTGAAGCGGGTGCCCGCGACCCTGAGCATGATCGATGTGGACGGTCTCACCGCCTCGACCGCGTACCGCTTCACCGTGCGGGCCGCCGACGCCGCCGGAAATCTGTCGGCCCCCAGCGCGCCCGCCGCCGTCACCACGCCGGCCGCGACCCCCGACGACAAGCGGCCGCCCACCGCCCCGGCCCACCTCGCCGGCCGCGCGGACGGCACCGGCGCGGCCGACCTGAGCTGGGGCCGCGCCGTCGACGACGTGGGCGTGACGGCGTACGACGTCTATCAGGAGGGCGTGCGCATCCACAGCGTCGGCGGCGCCGTGACGTCGGCGCGGCTGACCGGGCTTCGGCCCGGCACCGTCTACACCTTCACCGTGCGTGCCCGGGACGCCGCCGACAACGCCTCTCAGGACAGCGGCGCCGTCGACGTGATAACCGCCGCCGCGCCCGGGGCTCCCCCCAGCACCGCCCCCGCCCGACTGAGCGCCACCACCGCGCGGACGGCGTCCGGCACCGGCGCGGACGTCACCCTGCATTGGGCGCCGCCGCACACGGGCGGCGCGATCGGGGCCTACCAGCTCTTCCTCGACGGCCGCCCGACGACCACGATCGTGCCCGGCGTCCCGTCCGCCGAGGGCATCACCTCGTACACGTTCACGCTCACCGACCCGCCGGGCACCCGCTACAGCGTGAAGCTCCGCGCGAGGCTGCCGGACGGCACGTGGGGGGACTTCTCGGCGCAGCCGACGGTCGTGGTTCCGTGACGGTGACGGCGCCCTGACGGTGACGGCGCCCTGACGTGTGGCTCCCCGACGCGCTGGTCCGCGGGGCACGGTGTGCGGGGCCGTGGCGATCGGGTGAGCAGCGGATGCGCCCCGGTGCCCCGCGTGATCCCTTGAGTTCCATGGACGCGGACCAGGACCTGCAAGCGACGGTCGACGCACTCATGGACGGCCCGCGGGGCGCCGGCGCCGTGCGCGTCGAGCGGCGGAGCCGGGCATGACGGCGCCGCCGCCCGCGGAGACCGGTGCGGGTCAGCCGCCCCAACTGCCGCCTCCCGAGCCGCCGTCCGAGCCGCCCTCCGAGGAGCCGGAGACGGCCGGGAGCGCGGGGCCGCGCTTCCCGAGCGCGCTGACGATCCTCGCGATCGTCACGGTGGCCGTGTGGATCCTGGCGTTCGTCGTCCCGTCGGGCGCGTACGACCGCAAGGCCGACGGGGCGCCCGTGGAGGGCACGTACCACCGGGTCGACAGCGGGCAGAGCTTCGTCGACCGCCTGAACGATCTCTTCCTGTCCCCGGTCAACGGCCTCTACGGCATCCAGGACGCCAAGTCCGGCCGAGTCGGTCCCACCCTGACCGGCGAACTGTACGGCAGCGCCGGGGTGTTCCTCTTCGTGCTCGCCATCGGCGCGTTCATCACGGTGGTGTTCGCGACCGGCGCGCTCGACCGGGGCATCGGCCTCCTCGCCCACCGCCTGCGCGAGCGCGGCGCCCTGCTGATCGCGGGCGTGATGACGGTCTTCTCGGTCCTCGGCACCGTCGAGGGCTTCGCCGAGGAGACCCTGGGCTTCTACGGCCTGATCGTGCCGCTGATGCTGGCGCTCGGCTACGACCGCCTGGTCGCGACGGGCACGATCATCGTCGGCGCCGGCATCGGTGTGCTGTGCTCGACGGTCAACCCCTTCGCGACGGGCGTCGCCTCCTCCGCCGCCGGGATCTCCCTGGGCGACGGCATCGTGCTGCGCTTCGTGATGTGGCTGGTCCTGACGGCCGTGTCGATCCTGTACGTGGTCCGCTACGGGCGGCGCGTCCAGCGGGACCCGTCGGCGTCCCTGACCGGATTCCTGCCGGGGGACCGCGAGCACACGGAGACGGGCGAGGCGGCCGGGCCGCCCGAACTGACCCGCACCCACCGACTGGTCCTCGCGCTCCTCGTTCTCGTCTTCGCCTTCATGATCTTCTCGGTGGTGCCGTGGTCGAGCGCCCTCACGGGCAGGGCGGACGCCACCCCCTACACCTGGGAACTGGGCTGGTCCTTCCCGCAGTTGGCGGCCCTGTTCCTGGTGGCGGCGGTCCTGGTGGGCGTCGCGGCCCGGCTCGGCGAAGCGGGACTGAGCGCGACGATCATCCAGGGCGCGGCCGACTTCATCTCCCCGGCGCTCGTCATCGTGCTCGCCCGCGGCGTCACGGTGATCATGAACAACTCACAGATCACGGACACGGTTCTGCACTCGATCGAGGGTGTGGTGCGGGGCGCCCCGTCCGCCCTGTTCGCCGTGATCGTCTTCGTCGTGAACCTGCCGCTGGCCTTCCTGATCCCTTCGACCTCGGGCCACGCCACGCTCGCGATGCCGATCCTCGCGCCGCTCGCCGACTTCGCGGGCGTGTCGCGCGCGGTGGTGGTCACGGCCTGGCAGGCGGCGAGCGGCTGGATGAACCTGTGGGTCCCGACGACCGCCGTCACCATCGGCGGCGTGGCCCTGGCGAAGGTCGGCTACAACAAGTACCTGCGCTTCGTGGCCCCGCTGCTCGGCATCCTGTTCGTGCTGATCTGTGCGTTCGTGGCGGCGGGCGCGGCCTTCACGTGACCATGGCTCCGCCCCCGGTGCTGTGCGGTACCGGGGGCGGAGCCATGGAGCAACTGCCGTGATCAGCCGACCAGTTGGTCGTACGCCGGGAGGGTGAGGAAGTCGGCGTAGTCGGCGTCGAGGGAGACCTTCAGGAGGAGGTCGTGGGCCTGCTGCCACTTGCCGGCCGCGAAGGCCTCCTCGCCGATCTCCGCGCGGATCGCGGCGAGTTCCTCGGCCGCCACCTTGCGGGCGAGGTCGGCCGTGGCCTTCTGGCCGTCCTCGAAGACGACACCGGCGTTGATCCACTGCCAGATCTGCGAGCGGGAGATCTCGGCGGTGGCCGCGTCCTCCATCAGGTTGAAGATGGCGACCGCGCCGAGGCCGCGCAGCCACGCCTCGATGTAGCGGGTGCCGACCTGTACCGCGCTGACCAGGCCCTGATAGGTGGGCTTGGCGTCCAGGGAGTCGATGGCGATCAGGTCGCCGGGCGCCACCGAGACGTCCTCGCGCAGCCGGTCCTTCTGGTTCGGCCTGTCGCCGAGCACCGCGTCGAAGGAGGCCATCGCGATCGGCACCAGGTCGGGGTGGGCCACCCACGAACCGTCGAAGCCGTCGCCGGCCTCGCGGTCCTTGTCGGCCTTGACCTTCTCGAAGGCGACCTTGTTCACCTCGGCGTCACGGCGCGAGGGGATGAACGCGGCCATGCCGCCGATGGCGTGCGCGCCGCGCTTGTGGCAGGTGCGGACCAGGAGTTCGGTGTACGCCCGCATGAACGGGGCGGTCATCGTCACCGCGTTGCGGTCCGGCAGGACGAACTTCTCGCCGCCGTCCCGGAAGTTCTTCACGATGGAGAACAGGTAGTCCCAGCGGCCCGCGTTCAGGCCGGCCGCGTGGTCCTTGAGCTCGAAGAGGATCTCTTCCATCTCGTACGCGGCCGTGATCGTCTCGATCAGGACGGTGGCGCGCACGCTGCCCTGGGGGATGCCCACGTAGTCCTGCGCGAAGACGAAGATGTCGTTCCAGAGGCGGGCCTCCAGGTACGACTCCGTCTTCGGGAGGTAGAAGTACGGGCCCTTGCCGAGGTCGATCAGGCGCTGCGCGTTGTGGAAGAAGTACAGGCCGAAGTCCACGAGCGCGCCCGGCACCGGGCGGCCGTCGAACTGGAGGTGGCGCTCCTCCAGGTGCCAGCCGCGGGGCCGCATGACGACGGTGGCGAGCTGGTCGGCGTGCTTGAGGGCGTAGGACTTGCCCGACTTGGCGTCGGTGAAGTCGATGCGACGCTCGTAGGCGTCGATCAGGTTGAGCTGGCCAAGGACGACGTTCTCCCACGTGGGGGCGGAGGCGTCCTCGAAGTCGGCGAGCCAGACCTTGGCGCCCGAGTTCAGGGCGTTGATGGTCATCTTGCGGTCGGTCGGACCGGTGATCTCCACGCGGCGGTCGTTCAGCGCGGCCGGGGCCGGCGCGACCTTCCAGTCGCCGGCACGGATCTCGGCCGTCTCGGGACGGAAGTCCAGCGTGGAGGTGCGGGCGATCTCGGCCCGGCGGTCCTGGCGGCGGGTGAGGAGCTCGTCACGGCGGGCCGTGAAGTTCCGGTGCAGCTCGGCCACGAAGGCGAGGGCCGCGTCGGTGAGTACCTCTTCCTGCCGGGGCAGGGGCTCGGCATCGACGATGGCCAGCGGGGACGGCGCTGGTGCGGACATGAGCTGTCACTCCTTCGCGGGCGGTGCCCTGACGGCCGCCGGGTCGCCATGAAATGGCACTCAGTGCCAGGGCTCCGAGATACGACTGTGGGCGCCGGCTGATCTGACGGGCGCTTCTGAACAGTGGATACTAGTTTCCTCATGGTGGAAGTTCAATGGTTTGTTGATGTCGAGATTCTCCGGGTCGACAGACCATGGCGCTGGGTGCCACCCCGTTCACTCCGTGTCTTCGGTCGCCTTTCCCGTCTCTCCCTGTGTACTCCAGGTCTACTGGAGACGGCCGAGATCCGCCTCGGTATCGATGTCGTACGGCTCGGCCACGTCCCCGCACTCGACGAGAGTGATCTCGCACTCATGGGCCTTCAGGTACGCACGGGCGCCCCGGTCGCCCGTCGCGGACGCCGCGATCTCCGCCCATCTGCGGGCCCCGAACAGCACCGGATGGCCGCGCTTTCCGTCGTACGAAGCCGCCGCCAGCGAATCGCCCGAACGGTGGGCGGCCAGCACCCGTGCGACGGCCGCCGCGCCGATGCCCGGCTGATCGACCAGGCTCACCAGAGCGGCCCGCGCCCCGACGCCGTCGGTGCCGGTCCCGTCGCCCGTCGCGGCCAGCGCCTCGAGGCCCGCGCGCAGCGAGGAGCCCATGCCGTCGGGCCAGCCGGGATTGTCGACCAGGACGCACCCCGTCAGGTCGGCGCGGGCCCGTACCTCCTCGGCGGCGGCGCCGAGCACTACGTACACCGTGCGACAGCCTCCCTCGCGCAGGGCCCGCACGGCGTTCTCGACAAGTGGGCGGCCGTGGTGCGTCAGCAGCGCCTTGGGCCGGCCACCGAGGCGGCGCCCGCCGCCGGCCGCGAGCAGCACTGCCGTGACCTGTGCGCCATTTGTCGTTGGTTGTGTCATGGCCCCACATATACCTGCCGCTTCTGTCGAATTCCGTCCCCGTAGTGGCGCACGACACACCGATGGCGTTAACTGACCCGCGCATCCCGGCAGTTGACCTTCGCTGTACGGGCTCTGAACACCTGCACAAGGACGTGCGTGGGGGAGGACTTTTGTTGCGAGGCGTGGAGCAGAGGGCCGTGACCGGCAGTGGCGAGGACCCCAGAGTGAGCGAGTTGCGGGCGGCCGTGTCCCGGCTGCGCCGGCAGCTGGCCGGCCATCCGGCGGAGTTCCCGGACCGGGCCGTCGCCGAGGACGAGCTCGCGGCGCTGGACGCGATGGCCATCAGCGGCGTGCCCGAGGTGCCGCGACTGCGGCGCTCGCTGCTGCTGATCGCGGGGTCGATCGGCTCGGTCAGTGCGCTGGCCGGCGCCGTCACGGACGTACGCAAGGCGGTGGAGTTGTTCGGCGAGCCGCCGCTTCGCCCGTGAGCGCGGCCGGGGTCGGTGCGGAGGCGGGGCGGGGTCGTGAGGCATGTTGTCGGGGCTGAACTCCCCTTGTGGGAAAGGGTAGTTCATGTGGTGGGAAAGGGGGGGTTCACGCCACCCAGCGCGGGCGGTTCTGCTCTCCGGTGACGGCGGGCAGCCCCGCGTCGAGGGTCGCGGCGAGCCGGCGCACCGCTTCCTCCATGACGTCCGGTTCGTGGACGAACGGGAGGCGCAGCCGGTGCTCGTGCGTGCCGGGGTCGGCGGCGAAGCGGGAGCCCGGCTGAAGGTTCACGCCGTGGCCGAGCGCCGCCTGGGCCAGGGCTCCCGCGATCGGGCGACCGAGGTCGACCCAGAGACTCAGCCCGCCGGTCGGCGTCTGCCAGCGCCATTCCGGCAGGTGGCGGCCGAGCGAACCGGCCAGTGCGTCACGCCGCGCACGCAGCCGCGGCAGCCGCTTGGCCAGGATGTCGTCCATGCCGGGCAGCAGCGTCTTGGCCAGCACCTGGTCGACGAGCGAGGGCGCGAGATCCACGTGGAGGCGCAGCGCGGCCAGCTCGTTGACGAGCCGTGAACCCGCGCGGACCCAGCCGATGCGCAGGCCGCCCCAGTGGGTCTTGCTGAGCGAGCCGACCGTGACGAGCTGCTCCGACTCTCCCTGATGGGCCAGGGACACGAACGGCGCGGGGGCCGGCCCGTCGAGGGCCATCTCGGCCATGGTCTCGTCGATGAGCAGCCAGGTGCCGGTCGCGCGGGCCGCACGCAGCAGCCGGGTGCGCTGCTCGGGGCTCATCAGGGCGCCGGTCGGGTTCTGGAAGTCGGGGATGAGGTAGGCGAGCCGCGGCGCGGTCTGGCGCAGCGTGCACTCCAGGAGCTCGATGTCCCAGCCGTCCTCGGTCACCGGTACGGGGGCGAGCCGCAGCCCGGCGTGCCGCACCGCGTCCAGGGCGTTGGGGTAGGACGGGCTCTCGACCAGGGCCCGGTCACCGGGGCGGCCGAGGAGGTTCACCACCAGGGACACGGCGGACTGGGCGCCGGTGGTGATCAGGATCTGCTCCGGCAGGGTGGGCAGACCGCGCCGGGTGTAGCGCTCGGCGACGGCGGCGCGCAGCTCCGTCAGGCCGAGCGGGTGGTAGCCGTTGCCGGCGGCGTGGCAGGCGAGCTCCGCCCCGGCCCGTTCGAAGGCGGCGGCGAGCTCGGCGGCCGGAGCGCTCGGCGCGGCCATCGCGAGATCGATGACGCCGTCGGGTGCCTGGTAGCGGGCCACATTGGCCGGGGCCGCGCCCTCGGGGAGCTCCGTCCACGTGCCCGAGCCGCGCCGGCTCAGGGCGTAGCCGCCCTCGCGCAGCAAGTCGTACGCGGCGGTGACGGTGGCCCGGCTGACCGCGAGGGTGGTGGCCAGCTCACGCTCGGCCGGCAGCCGGGTGTGCAGCGGGATGCGGCCGTCGAGCAGCAGGGTGCGGACGGCCTGGGCGAGGGCGCGGTAGCCGGGGTGCGGGCCCGTCAGGGCGGTGACCTGTCCGGCGAGCTGGCGGCTGCCGAGCGTGCGGGCGGCGCTGCTGACGGTGTCCACGGACCGGACCACTGGCATGCCTGCCATACCAACCTCCCTGAATTGGCCATGCCTTCCAGGCCAATCAGGCTACAGGCTCTTGTTCTGTCGGCGCATTGGCCTGGACAGGGCGGGGCATCGGCCCGGCCGAGGGGTGAGAGGGGTTGAGGTGTCATGGGGCGCGGTGTCGTGGAGCACGGTGGGGTGGTCACGGACCGGTGGGAGCGGGAGGTGCAGCGGCGGCGGGAGGAGCTGCCGCGGGGGGTTTCGTTCTCGTGGCTGCTTGCGCGGTTCCCCGCGCCGCTGAAAACCCGCTTTCGCCCGCGGGCCGTGCGTGGCTGGTCGCGCAGTTCCCCGCGCCCCTGAAGCCCGCTTGCGGGTGCGGACCGTGCGTGGCTGGGCGCGCGGTTCCCCGCGCCCCTGGAGGGGTTCGGTAGAGGCGACCTCAGCCTGTCGTGGGGGTCCCCCCTGGTCCTCAAGGCCTTGGGGGGCACGGTGCGGGGACCGGGGCGGAGCCCGTTACGCGCCTCCTCGGGAGTCGGTGGGGGGGAGGGGAGGAGGGGCGAGTTCGGAGGCAGTCGTGAGGAGTTGGGCCGCGGGGTAGGGGCGCGCCGCCTCGATGCCGGAGGGGGCCGGCGCCGCCGGGACGAGGGTGTCGGCGGCATCCCCGTGCAGCCACACCGCGATCAGGTGCACGGCCGGCATGTGCAGCAGCCGTACCTCCGCGTCACCACCCGCCCCGCCCGCCGCATCGAGCGCGGCCGCCGTACCGGCCACGAACGGCCCGTAGTTGAGCTGGCTGAAGACGTGCTCGCCCGACGCGTCCCGCACCGTCTCGGCGAGCGCCACCGGATCGTCGCCGTGCCGGACCAGATAGCGCCACGCCACGGGCCGTGCGGCGGCCAGCGGTTCGCCGGGCGCGAGCGTGTACATCTGCACCGGGTCCGCGAGGCGCAGGTCGTCCGGCGCGGCCGGGAGCAGGGTTTCGGTGCGGACCCGGCCGAGGCCCGCAAGGAGGCGGAGGCCGGACTCGGCCGCCTCGCGCGACTGGCCGGGGGGCGGTGGTGACTGGAGTGCCATGGTCGGTCCTAGCCCCTCGTGTAGTAGCTGTGCGTCCAGGTCCCGCTGCCCTGGTAGCTGGTGGCGAGGGTGTCGTACACCTGGTCGGACTTGCCGTAGATCGGGTCGTCCACGGCGACGATCGCCCGGTCGGCCGGGGCGTCCACACCGATCGCGGTGCAGAAGTGGCCGCCGCCCGCCGCCCAGCCGATACGGATGCACAGCGGCCGCCCCGCCTTGATCTCGCTCTCCACCTCCGTGAAGTCGACCCGGTTGGCCACCGTCCGGTTCAGATGCCCCACGATGCGCAGCGGGTTGTCCAGCGGCTGCTGGCTGTTGCAGGCGCTGCCGGACGCGCCGGCCGGCGTACAGCAATGGGTCTGCCCGGTCTGGGAGTTGGCGACCGCGCACTGCGTCCAGGTGCTCGCCGCGTCGTAGTAGAGGGCGACGCTGGTCGCGACCGCCGCCCAGCACCAGTTGCTCTGGGTCTGCGCCTGCATGGTGAAGGCGAGCCGCTGGTAGTCCCAGAGGCGGTAGTTCGGTTTGGCGTCCAGGACCGTGATGTCGGTGACGATGTTCAGGGGCGAACCCCAGTCGACATTCACGACGAAGGTGACCCCGTGGTTGGGGTCGTAGGGCGGCGAGTGCGGACTGATGTTGCCGACCCGGACGGTGGCGTCGCCCACGAAGCGCGGGCTGTGCTCGACGTCGGCGGCGTTCACCGAATACTCGGACACGGTGACCCAGACCGTCGAGTCGTGGTCGATCTCGTTCCAGTTGAAGTTCAGCACGGTACGGCCGCTCAGGCCGTGCCAGTACTGGCGCACGGTGCGTGGCATCGGGCCCCCTCAGCCGCTCTGGTACTCGATGTCGACCGGAGGCCCGTCCAGGACCGTGATGTCGGTGACGATGTGCAGGGGCGCGCCCCAGTCGACGTTGACGACGAAGGTGACGCCGTGGTTGGGGTCGTAGGGCGGTGCGTGCGGGCTGATGTTCTCGACCGTGATGGTCGCGGCGCCGGTGAAGCGCGGGCTGTGCCGGGGGTCGTTGCCGTCCACGCTGTACTCCGACGCGGTCACCACGACCGTTGAGTCGTGGTTGATGGCGGCCCAGTTGAAGTTGAGCCTGCACCGCCCTTGAAGGTTCCACCAGTACTGGCGGCAGGTCTGGGGCACGAGAGCCTCCATGCTGTCCGGTTCACTCCGGGACCATGCCAGCAGCATGACGCACGGCGAGCGCCGAGGACCCGCCCGCGCGGGCGGTGGCCGAAGCACCGGAAGCGTTCAGCCCGGTTGGCGGATCAGACGGCGCGCGCTCGCGGCGGCGACCGCCGATGTGCGCGAGTCCACCCCCAACTTGGCGTAGATATGGACGAGATGGGACTTGACGGTGGCCTGGCTCAGGAACAGCTGCTTGCTGATCTGCTGGTTGGAGAGACCGTCGCCGACGAGCTGGAGCACCTCCAGCTCGCGCCGCGTCAGCGCCTCGGCGGGCGTCCGCATCCGGTCCATGAGCCGGTGCGCCACGGCCGGGGCGAGCGCCGACTGGCCCGAGGCGGCGGTGCGTACCGCAGCCGCGAGCTCCTCGGGCGGGGCGTCCTTGAGCAGATAGCCGGCGGCCCCCGCCTCCACCGCCGCGAGGATGTCCGCGTCCGTGTCGTACGTGGTGAGGACCAGGACACGCGGGGCGCCCGGCCGCCCCATGATCTTCGCGGTCGCCTCGGCGCCGTGCATCCCGGCCCCGAACTGGAGGTCCATCAGGACGACGTCGTACGCGCCGGAGGCGGCCAGCTCCACCGCGCGCTCGGCGGTCGCGGCCTCCCCGGTCACCGCGAGGCCCGGCTCGGTGTCGAGGACCGCGCGCAGCCCGGCCCGCACGATGGGATGGTCGTCGGCGAGCAGCAGCCGGATGGGGGCCGCGCTCACCGGGCACCCGCCACGGGCAGCGGCAGGGTGATCGCGACGGCCGTGCCCTGGCCCGGCGCCGACTCCACGCTCAGGGTGCCGCCGAGCGACCGGGCGCGCGAGCGCATCGCGGGAAGCCCGAAGCCGCCCGTCTCCTTGGGCCGCCGTACGTCCGGATCGAACCCCCGCCCGTCGTCGACGACGTCCAGGGCGACCGAGGTGTCCATGAAGCTGAGGGTGATCTCGGCCCGGCCCGCGCCGGCGTGCTGCACCGTGTTGGCGAGCGCCGACTGCGCGATGCGCAGCAGGGCCACCTCGTACGGGGTCGGCAGCGCCACCGGGGTGCCGCTCACACCGAACTGCACGGCCGGCCCCCGCGCCCCGGCGCACAGCCGCTCCAGCGCGCCGGACAGCGAGCCCTGTTCCAGGTCGGGCGGGGTGAGCGCCCGCACGAAGCGGCGGGCCTCCGCCAGGTTGTCCTGGGCCGCGCGGCGGGCCTGCTCGACATGGTCGCGGGCCGGATCGCCCGCCGGCAGCGCACGCTCGGCGGCGCGCAGCAGCAGCTGGATCGAGGACAGGCCCTGGGCGAGCGTGTCGTGGATCTCGCGGGCCAGGCGCTCGCGCTCGGCCAGGGTGCCGGCGGTGCGCTCGGCCTCGGCGAGCTCGGCCCGCGTCGCCACCAGCTCGTCGATGAGCTCGCGGCGCCGCTCGCTCTCGCGGTACAGCGCGTCGTACCCGAGCACGGTGGCGACGGCGACGGCCGCCCCGATCAGTGGCCCTATGAAGGCGCCCGGGGTGACCTGCTGGCCGTGCAGCAGGAATCCCGCGATGGCCGCGCCCGCCGCCGCGAGCACGGCGGGCAGCGCCCAGCGAAGCGCCAGCAGGTGGAGCAGCAGGAAGTAGAGCGGGAAGGCGGCCCACAAGGCGTCGGGGGAGACGACGAGCAGCGCGAGCCAGGCCGCGCCGAGCGCCCCGAGCCACACCGCGGCCGCCGTGGTTCTGGGCCGCACCGCGGGCAGGGCGACCCCCACCGCGTACACGGCGCCCATCAGGGCCACCGCCCCCACCACCGCCCGCGTGTGCGCCGCGCCGTGGCCGGTGGCCCGCACCGCGGCGAGCGCGAGCAGCCCGGCGAGCAGCAGGTGCAGACACAGGCGCAGCAGGGCGGTGACGGGGGTGTGGGGGCGGGCGGAATCCATGGTCCGTCCAGCGTACGGGGCCGGTGGGGCGGCGCCGGTCAACCGAAAGTTTGATGTGCGGATGCATCCTTCGATGCCGCGGAGCATGCCCGCGTGCGATGCGGCGGCGGGGCCGCGGCCACCAGGGTTGAGCCCATGTTCGTCGCATGGAGAGACCTCCGGTTCGCCAAGGGCCGGTTCGCGCTGATGGGTGCCGTCGTGGTGCTCATCACCCTGCTGGTGGGGCTGCTTTCCGGGCTGACCGCCGGGCTGGCGCGGGACAACACCTCGGCCGTCAGCGCCCTGCCCGCCGACCGGCTCGCCTTCGCCGCGCCGCCGTCCGGGCAGTCGGCGTCCTTCACCAACTCCGTTGTACCAAGCGGCACTTGGCGCAAGTGGCAACAGGCGCCCGGGGTGCGCGAGGCGCAGCCGCTCGCCGTTTCCACCCTGAACGCCACGGCGGGCGGGCGCACCGCCGCGGTGTCCTCGTTCGCGGTGCCGCCCGGTTCGGACCTGGCCCCGGCCGCCGTGCGCGAGGGGTCCGTCGTCCTGTCCCGTCCCGCCGCCGACGACCTCGACGCGCAGGCGGGCGACACCGTCGCCCTGGGCGGCCGGGCCCTGAGCGTGGCGGCGGTCGCGGGCGACGACTCCTACAGCCACACCCCGGTGGTGTGGACCGCGCTCCCGGACGACGCCCCCGCGACCGTCGTCGCGCTCACCCTGGACGGCGGCGCCGATCCGGCCGCCACCGACAAGGCGCTCGGCACCACGAGCCTGACGCTGTCCGACGCGCTCGCGGCGCTCCCCTCCTACCAGGCCGAGAACGGCTCCCTCCAGCTGATGCGCGGCTTCCTCTTCGTCATCTCGGCGCTGGTCGTCGGCGCGTTCTTCACCGTGTGGACGATCCAGCGCAGCGGCGACATCGCCGTCCTGAAGGCGCTCGGCGCCTCGACGCGCTACCTCCTGAAGGACGCGCTCGGCCAGGCGGTCGTGATGCTGACGGCGGGCACGCTCCTGGGCGCCGGGCTCGCCGCGCTCGCCGGTTCCCTCGTCGGTGGCGCCGTTCCCTTCGTGCTCGACCCGGCCACCACGCTCGGCCCGGCCGCCGTGCTGATCGTCCTCGGCGTGATCGGCGCCGCCCTGTCCATCCGGCGCATCACCGCCGTCGACCCGCTGACCGCGCTCGGGAGTGCCCGATGAAGCCGATGAACCCGATGAACCCGATCGACCCGATGAACCCGATGGGCCGGCTGAACCGGATGGACCCGGCCGCCACCCCGCCCCTCGTCCTCGACGGTGTCACCCTGACCTACCCGGACGGCGAAGGCCGCCTCACCGCGCTCGACGGCGTCTGCCTGTCCGTCGCGGCGGGCACGGTGACGGCCTGCGCGGGGCCGTCGGGGTCGGGCAAGTCCAGCCTGCTCGCCGTCGCGGCGACCCTCGTCACGCCGGACAGCGGACGAGTGGTGGTGGACGGCACCGACACCGCGGCGCTCAGCCCCGCCGACAAGGCGGCGCTGCGCCGTACCTCCATCGGCATCGTCTTCCAGCAGCCCCATCTGCTGCCCGCGCTCACCGCCGCCGAACAGCTCCAGGTGATGGCCCACCTCTCGGGCCGCCGCCCGCGCGACGCGCGCGCCCGCGCCCTGGAGCTGCTGGCCTCCGTCGGACTCGACGGGCAGGCCCACCGCCGCCCCCACCAGCTCTCCGGCGGTCAGCGCCAGCGCATCAACATTGCCCGCGCCCTGATGAACGAGCCCGCCGTACTCCTGGTCGACGAGCCCACCAGCGCCCTCGACCACGAGCGGGGCGCCGCGATACTCGACCTCCTGCTCACCCTCGCCCGCGACCGCGGCACCGCCACCGTCCTGGTCACCCACGACCGCACCCATCTGGAACGCATGGACAGCGTGGTGACCATGGCCGACGGGCGGCTCGGCGCGGCGCACACGGCGGCGGGCTGACCGCGGCGCGGACCGGCCCCTGACGCGCGAAACCCCGGCGGTGTCGTACACCTCCGGGGTTTTCGCGCGGTCGACCCGGGCGCTGCCCGGGGGCCGGCTCAGGTCTGGTGGCCGGCTCAGGTCTGGGCGCCCGTGTTCGCCAGCGCCGTCGAGAGCTCCTCGGCGATGCCCTGGAGAATCGGCACGATCCGGTCGGTGGCCGCCTCGGTGACACGACCGGCCGGGCCCGAGATCGAAATGGCCGCCGCGGTCGGGGAGTTGGGCACCGACACCGCGAGGCAGCGGACCCCTATCTCCTGCTCGTTGTCGTCGACCGCGTACCCGGCGCGCCTGACCTGCTCCAGGGCGTCGAGGAAACCGTCCGCCGTGGTGATCGTCTTTTCCGTCGCGGCCGGCATGCCGGTACGGGCGAGCAGCGCGCGGACCTCCTCCGGCGCGGTGTACGCGAGCAGCGCCTTGCCCACGCCCGTGGAGTGCGGAAGCACCCGGCGGCCGACCTCGGTGAACATCCGCATGGAATGCTTGGAGGGCACCTGCGCCACGTACACGATCTCGTCGCCGTCGAGCAGCGCCATGTTCGCGGTCTCGCCCGTCTCCTCGACGAGCCGGGTCAGATAGGGCCGCGCCCAGGTGCCGAGCAGCCGGGAGGCCGATTCGCCGAGCCGGATCAGGCGCGGGCCGAGCGCGTAGCGCCGGTTGGCCTGCTGGCGGACGTAGCCGCAGGCCACGAGCGTACGCATCAGACGGTGGATGGTCGGAAGGGGCAGGCCGCTGCTCGCGGAGAGCTCGCTGAGGCCGACCTCGCCCCCGGCATCGGCCATCCGCTCAAGAAGATCGAAGGCGCGCTCGAGAGACTGGACTCCTCCGCTGGCGGCGGGGGCCTTGGAGGCGTCGGTGGTGCTGGCGCTTGACGTCGGCACGGCGCGTTCCTTTCGGTGCTGGCAGGCGAAGGAGCAGACTATCGGGCGGTTGTCCGGCCTACCCTGGACAGGGCAGGTGTCCTTGCCGGTCAGAGCGGGTTTGTCCGTTCATCGACGGCGCCCCGTGGCGGTATCTACATTCTGCTTGGTGAAATCTTAATTCCATTCTGTGGAAACCTCCAAGAGTCATACCCGTGTCGGCCGTCACGCGGTGGCCGCTCTTGACGGTTTCGTCGGCCAGCGCGCAGACTCCTTCAACAGATCGTTGAATTCCGGTACGCGGAAACATCTCCGCCGTACGGGTCGCAACTCCGCCGACAAGAAGCGAGGGGCTCGGGTGTCCGACGTCAACCTGGTACTGCGCTCGACGCGCGTCATCACCCCCGAGGGGACGCGCCCGGCGACGGTCGCCGTCGCCGAGGGGAAGATCGCTGCCGTACTGCCGTACGAGGCCGAGGTTCCCGCGGGTGCCCGTGTGGAGGACTTCGGGGACGACGTGCTGCTGCCCGGCATCGTCGACACCCACGTGCACGTGAACGACCCCGGCCGCACCGAGTGGGAGGGCTTCTGGACGGCCACCCGCGCGGCCGCCGCCGGCGGCATCACCACGATCGTCGACATGCCGCTCAACTCCCTGCCGCCGACCACCACGGTCGAGAACCTGCGGATCAAGCGGGAGGTCGCGGCGAGCAAGGCGCACATCGACACCGGGTTCTGGGGCGGCGCGCTGCCCGACAACGTCAAGGACCTCGCGCCCCTGCACGAGGCCGGCGTCTTCGGCTTCAAGGCGTTCCTCTCGCCGTCCGGCGTCGAGGAGTTCCCCGAGCTCGACCAGGAGCAGCTGGAGCGCTCGCTCGCCGAGATCGCCGGGTTCGACGGCCTGATGATCATCCACGCCGAGGACCCGCACGAGCTCGACGCGGCCCCGCACCTGACCGGCCCCAAGTACGCCGACTACCTCGCCACCCGGCCCAAGGTCTCGGAGAACGCCGCGATCGAGGGCCTGATCGCCGCCGCGAAGCGGATCGGCGCTCGCGTCCACGTGCTGCACCTGTCCTCCGCCGACGCGCTGCCGCTGATCGCCGCCGCCAAGCGCGAGGGAGTCCGGCTCACCGTGGAGACCTGCCCGCACTACCTCACCCTGACCGCCGAGGAAGTCCCGGACGGGGCGAGCGAGTTCAAGTGCTGCCCGCCGATCCGCGAGGACGCCAACCGCGACCTGCTGTGGGAGGCGCTGGCCGACGGCACCATCGACTGTGTCGTCACCGACCACTCGCCGTCCACCGCCGACCTGAAGACCGACGACTTCGCCACCGCCTGGGGCGGCATCTCCGGCCTTCAGCTCAGCCTCCCCGCCATCTGGACCGAGGCCCGCAAGCGCGGCCACACCCTGGAGGACGTGGTCCGCTGGATGTCGACCGCGACCGCGAACCTGGTCGGGCTCACCCAGAAGGGCGCCATCGAAGCCGGCCGCGACGCCGACTTCGCGGTGCTCGCCCCCGACGAGACCTTCACCGTGGACCCGGCCGAACTCCAGCACCGCAACCGCGTCACCGCCTACGCGGGCAAGACGCTGCACGGTGTCGTCAAGTCGACCTGGCTGCGCGGCGAGCGCATCCAGCACGACGGCGTCATCTCCGAGCCCACCGGCCGCCTGCTCGAAAGGAACAACTGACACCGTGAGCACCCTGCCTTCCTTCACCGGTGACGCCAGCCCCTTCGGCGGCGGCGACCCCTACGCGGACTACCGCTCCGCCGACTTCTCCTTCACCCAGTACGCCGACCTCGCCGACCGGCGCCTCGGCGCGGGCGTGATCGCCGCCAACGACGAGTTCTTCGCCGAGCGCGAGAACCTGCTCAAGCCCGAGGCCGCCGAGTTCGACCCCGAGCACTTCGGCCACAAGGGCAAGATCATGGACGGCTGGGAGACCCGGCGGCGCCGCGGCGTCTCGGCCGACCAGCCGCACCCCACCGACGAGGACCACGACTGGGCGCTCATCCGTCTGGGCGCGCCCGGTGTGGTGCGCGGCATCGTCGTCGACACCGCCCACTTCCGCGGCAACTACCCGCAGGCCGTCTCGGTCGAGGGCGCCTCGCTGCCGGGCTCCCCGTCGCCCGAGGACCTGCTCGCCCCCGATGTGAAGTGGACAACTCTCGTACCCCGTACGGCAGTTGGCGGGCACGCGGCCAACGGCTTCGCGGTGGACGTCGAGCAGCGCTTCACGCACCTGCGCCTCAACCAGCACCCCGACGGCGGCGTGGCCCGCCTCCGCGTCTACGGCGAGGTCGCCCCCGACCCGCGCTGGCTCGCCACGCTCGGCACCTTCGACCTCGCGGCCCTGGAGAACGGCGGCCAGGTCGAGGACGCCTCCGACCGCTTCTACTCGCCCGCCACCAACACCATCCAGCCGGGCCGTTCGCGCAAGATGGACGACGGCTGGGAGACCCGGCGCCGGCGCGACAAGGGCAACGACTGGATCCGCTACCAGCTGGCGGCTCAGTCCGAGATACGCGCGGTCGAGATCGACACGGCGTACCTGAAGGGCAACTCCGCCGGCTGGGCGGCGCTTTCGGTGCGCGACGGGGAGTCGGGCGAGTGGGTCGAGGCGCTGCCGCGCACGCGCCTGCAGCCCGACACCAACCACCGCTTCGTCCTGGACGCCCCGGCCGTGGGCACCCACGTCCGGGTCGACATCTTCCCCGACGGCGGCATCTCGCGCCTTCGCCTCTTCGGCTCCCTGACGGCCGAGGGCTCGGCCCGCCTGACCGCCCGCCACCAGGAACTGGGCGGCTGAGCGGTCCTTCCTCACGGACCGGGCGAGCTGGGACGAGCTCACCCGTTCCCCTTGAGCAGGGCGGCACGACACCCGCCCTCCGACGCGAGGCACCCCGACCCGACAGCACCGGGGTGCCTCGCGTTGTCCGTGCTCCCACCCCGCCCTTCCCGAGACCCTCCGGGGGCCCATGCGGGCCGGGCCGAGTGGTTGAGGGGCGCGGGGAACTGCGCGATCGGCCACGCGCGGTCCGCACTCGACGGTGAACCGGAGGGTTCCGGGGCAGGGCCCCGGGGCGGGGCGTCAGGCCGCGTGGCCGCCGTCCACCGCGAACTCGGCGCCCGTGACGTACGCCGCGCCGTCACTCGCCAGGTACGCCGCCATCGACGCGACCTCGTCGGCCGTCCCGAACCTCCCGACCGCGGTCATCGCGCTCTGGCCCGCCGCGTACGGCCCGTCCGCCGGGTTCATGTCGGTGTCGATGGGGCCCGGGTGGACGAGGGTCGCATTGATCCCGCGGCCTCCCAGCTCCCGCGCCAGCGCCTTCGTCAGGCCGATGAGCGCCGACTTGCTCAGCGCGTACAGGGTGCCGCCGGGGCCGGGCACCCGCTGGGTCATGCACGAGCCGATCGTGATGATCCGCCCGCCGCGCGGCAGGCGTACGGCCGCCGCCTGGGAGGCGAGGAAGACGCCGCGCACGTTGACCGCGAGCACCCGCTCCACATCTGCAGGGGTGAGCTGGTCGAGCGGCGCGAGGACGCCCACGCCCGCGTTGTTGACCAGGATGTCCAGGCCGCCGAAGGCCTCGGCGGCCTGCTCGACCGAGGCCTTCGCGGCGCTCGCGTCCCCCAGGTCCGCGCGCAATGCGACCCCGCGCCGGCCCGTGGCCTCGATCTTCGCGACGACCTCTCGGGCCGCTTCCTCCCCGTGCAGGTAGGTGACGGCGACGTCGGCGCCCTCCTGGGCGAGCCGCAGCGCGATGGCGGCCCCGATGCCCCTGCTGCCGCCGGTGACCAGGGCCTTCTTGCCGTTGAGCGAGTTCATGGCGTCGTTCCTCTTCGTGGGTTCTTTCCTGGACTTCCGGATCCCGGTTGGTTGTGAGTTCAAGCAAAGCCGTCGGGGGATCGCGGCGCTGGCGGCCTTCGGACACCGAGACGCAGGTACCGGAACCCGACACTCCGTGTCGTACGTTGAGCCCACCGGACACCACCCCGCACGCGTCAGGAGACCGGCCGTGACCCTTCAGCAAGAGATCGTCGGCAACGCCATGCAGATGGCCGTCGTGAACCTCGCCCCCGGCCAGACCGTCTACTGCGAGGCAGGGAAGTTCCTCTTCAAGACCGCCAACGTGTCCATGGAGACCCGCCTCTCCGGGCCCGCCCGGGGCGGTGCCGCCGCGGCCGGCGGGGGCATGGGCGGCATGCTGCGCCAGGCGATGGGCACCGCCATGCAGGCCGGCCAGCGCGCACTGGCCGGGGAGTCGCTCGCCTTCCAGTACTTCACGTCCACCGGCGAGGGCACCGTCGGCTTCGCGGGCGTGCTGCCCGGCGAGATGCGCGCCCTCGAACTCACCGGCGGCCGCGCCTGGTTCGCCGAGAAGGACGCCTTCGTGGCCGCCGAGTCCACCGTCGAGTTCGGCATCGCCTTCCAGGGCGGCCGCACCGGCATGGCCGGCGGCGAGGGCTTCATCCTGGAGAAGTTCACCGGCACCGGAACCGTCATCATCTGCGGCGCGGGCAACTTCATCGACCTCAACCCCGCCGACTTCGGCGGCCGCATCGAGGTCGACACCGGCTGCATCGTCGCCTTCGAGGAGGGCATCCAGTACGGCGTCCAGCGCATCGGCGGCCTCAACCGACAGGGCCTGATGAACGCGGTGTTCGGCGGCGAGGGTCTCTCGCTCGCCACCCTGGAGGGCAACGGCCGGGTCATCCTCCAGTCGCTCACCATCGAGGGCCTGGCCAACGCCCTCAAGAAGGCGCAGGGCGGCGACAAGCAGGGACCCACCGGCGGCCTCTTCTCCACGCACGCGGGGTGACGCCTCCCCGGTGAGGGGGACGGCTCTTCCCGGGGCGCACGCCCACCGGTACGGTGATCGTCCCCGTGCGAGCCGCCGACGTCTCCACACCGCACACTCCTCTGGAGACCGCGCCCGTGACGTCGATCGCCGTACCCTCCGCGGGGCTCGCCCCGCGCCGCGCCTGGCTCACCGACCTGCCGGTCCTTCTCGTGGCCGTCGTGTGGGGCGCCAGCTACCTCGCGGCCAAGGACATCACCACCCCCCGCACGGTGACCGCCGTCCTGGTGCTCCGGTTCGCGCTCGTCGTGCCCGTCCTCGCGGTGGCCGGACGGCGCGGCCTGCGGGCCCTGACCCGGGCCCAGTGGCGCGGCGCGGGCCTGCTCGGTCTCGTCCTGAGCGGGATCTTCCTCCTGGAGACGTACGGCGTCGTCCACACCTCGGCGACCAACGCCGGGCTCATCATCAGCCTCACCATGATCTTCACCCCGCTCGCCGAGGCCGCCGTCACCCGGGTCGCTCCGCCCCGCGC
Source organism: Streptomyces sp. NBC_00442 (assembly GCF_036014195.1). NCBI lineage: Bacteria > Bacillati > Actinomycetota > Actinomycetes > Kitasatosporales > Streptomycetaceae > Streptomyces > Streptomyces sp. NBC_00442. Next base: position 1,143,884 of record NZ_CP107918.1, on the reverse strand, counting down.
CTTCCTCGCCGCCGCGGCCCTCTCGGTGACCGGCGTGGTCCTGCTCACCCAGGGCGGTGGCTTCACCGCGCCGTCGGCGGGCGACCTCCTGATGCTGCTGGCCGCCCTGGCCCGTACCGCGCACGTCCTGCTGATGGCCCGCGTCAAGTCGGTGCAGGGCGCCGACGCGCTCTCCTTGACCACCGTCCAACTGGGCGGTGCGGTCGCGGTGTTCGCTGTTCTCGCCGCTGCCCCCGGCACGGGCCCCGCGCCCTGGACGGTGGCCGCCGGATTCGGTGCCGGTCAGTGGGCCGGCCTGCTCTTCCTGTCCGTGCTGTGCACGCTCTTCGCGTTCTTCGTGCAGATGTGGGCCGTGCGCCGCACCTCGCCCTCCCGCGTCAGCCTCCTCCTCGGCACCGAACCGCTGTGGGCCGCGGCCGCCGGTATCGCGCTCGGCGGCGAACGGCTCGGCGCACTCGGGCTGTTGGGCGCCGCCCTGGTCCTCGCGGGCACCAGCTGGGGCCGGCGGGCCGTCGCGTGAGCCGCGGCACGCGTCGCGTGTGAGGCGCCGGGCCGTCGAGTGAGGTGCCGGGCCGCCGCGTGCGCCGCCGGGCCGTCGCTCCGGCCGCCCGCGGTCCGCCGCGCCGGCCACCGGAACGCCACCGCCCCGTCCAAAGTCTTCGGTCCCGCGACTTTGGTAGCGCGCCGCGCCCGTGCCGCGCCGGCGGGCCGCCGAGCTGCGTAACTTTGTCGACATGACACGTGCTGGACCGGAGTTCCACTGGCTGCTGCCCTCGGCGGTGGCCGACCCCGAGCTGCCCGGCGACCGGGCGAGGCCGCGGCGCACCGTACGCGACTGGGCCGTCGACCTCTGCGTCTTCGCCGCCGCCGTCCTGATCGGCATGCTCACCGCCGACACGCTCGACAGGACGCCCGGCTACTCCGGCACCACGCTCCTGCTGGACCAGCTGGTGGGGGCCGCCGCCTGCTGCGCGGTATGGCTGCGGCGCCGCCGGCCGGTGGCGCTCGCGGCGGGTCTCGTCGTGGTGTCGCTGGTCGCGCCGGTCGCGTCCGGCGCGTTCCTGGTCGCCCTGTTCAGCCTCGCCGTGCACCGGCCGTTCAAGCCCGTCGTGCTCGCGGTGAGCGGCGCCGCCGTGATCAGTTCGGTGCTGCAGCCCGTCCTGCGCCCGGACCCCACGACCAGCCTGCTCACCAACGCCGTCGTGGGCACGGTCCTCGTCCTGCTGGTCACCGGGTGGGGCATGCTCGTACGCTCCCGGCGCCAGCTCGTCGTGGCGCTGCGCGAACGCGCCGCCCGTGCCGAGGCCGAGGCGGTGCTGCGGGCCGAGAACGCGCAGCGGCTCGCCCGCGAGGCCATCGCCCGCGAGATGCACGACGTACTGGCCCACCGGCTCACCCTGCTCTCCGTGCACGCCGGCGCCCTCGAATTCCGGCCCGACGCGCCGCCCGCCGAGGTCGCGAGGGCAGCCGGCGTCATCCGGGACAGTGCGCACGAGGCGCTCCAGGACCTGCGCCAGATCATCGGCGTGCTGCGCAGCCCCGGCGAGGGCGCCGACGACCGGCCCCAGCCGACGCTCGCCACCCTCGGCGCGCTCATCGCCGAATCCCGCGAGGCCGGGATGGAGGTGGCGCTCGACAGCCGGATCCCGGACGCCTCCGGTGTGCCCGCCGCCACGGGGCGCAACGCCTACCGCATCGCCCAGGAGGCCCTCACCAACGCCCGCAAGCACGCGCCGGGCGCCGAGGTCACCGTCACGGTCACCGGCCATCCGGGCGACGGGCTCACCGTCGAGGTGCGCAACCCGGCGCCCCCGGGCCCGGTGCCCGCGGTGCCCGGATCCGGGCAGGGCCTCATCGGCCTCACCGAACGCGCCGCCCTCGCCGGCGGCCGGCTCGACCACGGCCCCGGGCCCGACGGCTCCTTCACGGTCGTGGCCTGGCTACCGTGGCCGTCATGACCATCCGCCTGCTCATCGTCGACGACGACCCCCTGGTCCGCGCGGGCCTCACGCTCATGCTCGGCGGCGCCGAGGACATCGAGATCGTCGGTGAGGCATCCGACGGCGACGAGGTCGCTCAACTCGCCCTGGAACGGCGGCCGGACGTCGTACTCATGGACATCCGCATGCCCCGCGTCGACGGCCTCACCGCCACCGGGACGCTGCGTGCCCGCCCCGACGCCCCCGAGGTCATCGTCCTGACCACGTTCCACGCCGACGAACAGGTGCTGCGGGCCCTGCGGGCCGGAGCCGCCGGATTCGTCCTCAAGGACACGCCGCCCGCCGAGATCGTCTCCGCCGTACGACGCGTCGCCGCGGGCGATCCCGTGCTCTCGCCCGCCGTCACGCGCCGGCTGATGGCCCAGGTGGCCGGCGCGGCGGCCGCTCCCGGCGACCGGACCGCCCGCGCCCGCGCACGCCTGGCGCTGCTCGCGGAACGCGAACGGGAGGTCGCCGTCGCGGTCGGCCGCGGCCACTCGAACGCCGAGATCTCCGCCCGGCTGTATCTGAGCGTGCCCACCGTGAAGACCCACGTGTCGCGCGTCCTGGCCAAGCTCGGCCTCAACAACCGTGTGCAGATCGCCCTGTTGGTGCACGACGCCGGGCTGCTCGACGGCCCGGACGGCGACGTAGGCTGACCGGCAACCGAACGGAGGGCGGGGCCATGACGGTGGTCGATCTCAGTGAGCACGCCGAGGAATTCAACGCCGATCCCTATGCGATGTACGCCAAGCTGCGCGCCGCGGGGCCGGTCCACGCGGTGCGTACGCCGGCGGGTGACGAGGTCTGGCTGGTCGTCGGCCACGAGGCGGCACGGGCCGCGCTCGCCGACCCGCGCCTCGCCAAGGACTGGCGGCCACTGGCCGAGACGGGCTACGTCGAACTGCCCGCCAGCGCCAACATGCTGGAGACCGACCCGCCACAGCACACCCGGCTGCGCAAGCTGGTCGCGCGGGAGTTCACCCCGCGCCGCGTCGAGGCGCTGCGCCCCCGCGTCCAGGCCGTCACCGACGGTCTGCTCGACGCCATGCTGGCCGCTCCCGGCCGCACCGCCGACCTTGTCGACGCGCTCGCCTTCCCGCTGCCCATGACCGTCATCAGCGAGCTCGTCGGCGTGCCCGACCTCGACCGCGAGGCGTTCCGCGTGCTGTCCAACCAGGCCGTCGCGCCGCTCTCCGGCGACGAGGGGCCCGCCGCCGTCGGCAGGATCGGCGAGTACCTGGCCGAGCTGATCGAGGACAAGCGCTGCTCCGGCCCCGCCGACGACCTCCTGAGCGCCTTGATCCGCGCCCGCCACGAGGACGGCGACCAGCTGTCCCATGACGAACTCATCGGCATGGCGTTCCTGTTGCTCGTCGCGGGCCACGAGACGACCGTCAACCTCATCTCCAACGGCGTACGCGCCCTGCTCACCCACCCGGACCAACTCGCCGCCCTGCGGGCCGACTTCGACGGACTGATCGACGGCGCCGTCGAGGAGATGCTGCGCTACGACGGCCCCGTCGAGACCGCCACGTACCGCTTCGCCCGCGAGCCCGTCCGGATCGGCGAGGTCGTCGTCCCGGCGGGCGCGCCCGTCCTGGTCGCCCTCGCGTCGGCCGGCCGTGACCCGCTGCGCCACCAGGACCCGGACCGCTTCGACATCCGCCGCCCCCCGCAGAGCCACCTCGCCTTCGGCCACGGCATCCACTTCTGCCTCGGCGCCCCGCTCGCCCGCATGGAGGGCCGGATCGCCGTCCGTACCCTCCTGGAGCGTGTACCCGAGCTCCAACTCGACGTCAGGACGGACGAGTTGGAATGGCTGCCCGGCATGCTGATCCGCGGCGCGCGGCATCTGCCGGTGCGCTGGTGACTCACGCCTTGCGGGCGGCCGCCGCCCGCTTGCGGTGCTCGCCGCGCAGCACGAGCGAGGGCCACTCGTCGCCGTAGGCGCCGCAGACGCAGAGCGACCACAGGGACCACTGCTGCGGCACCGAGTAGTACGGCACGAGTACCCGGGCCGTGCGCAGCCGCGACAGCTTCACGGGGACGAGCGCGGGCAGGACGTCCGGCGTCTGCCCGGCCAGGATCGCCCGGCGGCACGACGGGCAGGCGGGGCGCCGGTCCGCCGCCGCCTCGCGCGGCCCGGAGCGCCGCCTGGCCCGCTGCCGGTGCTGTTTGCGTACGGGGGAGTGGGCGTCCTCGGCCGCCTCGTGCAGCGGGTTGTAGAAGCAGCGCCGTGCGGCCCTGGGGGCGGGCTGCCCGGCGGCGCGGGCGTGGGCCGCGGCGAACCGTTCGAGGGCGCGGTCGGCGAGGACCGCGGCCGCCGCGAGGTCGGGCAGGTCGGCCGCCTCGTCGACGAGCTTGCCCGCGGCCTGATAGGCGTCGAAGGCCCAGGTGCAGTCGGAATCGGCGACCGGATCGCCGGCCGGACCGCTCGACGGGTCCCGGTTCAGCGGGAGTTCGGCCGTGCGCAGGACGTCGCCCACGGCCGCCACCCGCGCCGACACGAGCCGGTCGAGCCGCTCACGGGCCGCGGCCCACTCGTCGAGGACCAGCTGCTGCCGCTCCTTGGAGAGCTCCCCGCCCCGCTGCTCGGGCACGGTGGGGCGCAGCCGCTCCATGAACCACCAACGCTTCAGCACCTTGCCTCCCTTGCTCCCACCAGGGTAGAAGTCCGGCGGACCAGCGGGGAGACAGGGGGCGGCCGACGGGGGGACAGCCGTCGGCCGGCCGCGCGAGGTGCTCCGACGCGGCAGCCGCGCCCCGCGGCCCTGGCGCTCGGGTGCGAGGAGGGTGCGCAAAGGCCGTGCGGGCCCGCGCGGGGCGCCGTATCGTCCGCCGTGTTCACCCCATCGCCCGGAAGGGGCACGCGTTGACCCACGACGCCGTAGTCGATCTCGCCGCGCTGGGTGAGGACTTCACCCGCGACCCCTACCCCGTCTACGCCGAGCTGCGGGCCCGGGGCCCCGTGCACCGCATCCGGATGCCCGAAGGAGCCGACGCCTGGCTCGTCGTGGGGTACGAGGCCGGGCGCGCCGTCCTCGCCGACGACCGGCTGAGCAAGGAGTGGCGCAACGCCGCGCCCGGCTCGGGCGTGCGCCAGGTCTCCTCCGGCCCCACCATGCTCAGCTCCGACGCGCCGGCCCACACCCGGCTGCGCCGGCTGGTGACCCGCCACTTCACGCCGCGCCGCGTGGAGGAACTGGGCCCGCGGGTGCGGGAGATGGCCGACGGTTTCGTCGACGCCATGCTGACCGCCCCCGACCGCCGCGCCGACCTCGTCGAGGCGCTGGCCTTCCCGCTGCCGATCACCGTCATCTGCGAGCTGATCGGCGTCCCCACGCTCGACCAGGACGCCTTCCGCCGGTGGTCCAACGCCTCCCTCGCGGCACCCCTGCTCGACGACCGCCTCGCCGCCGCAAAGGCGGTCAACGACTATCTGACCCATCTTCTCGAGGACAAGCGCGCGAGCCCCGGCGACGACCTCATCAGCGCGCTGATCCACACCGCCGACGAGGAGGGCGGCGACCGCCTGTCCCAGGACGAACTCCTCGGCATGGCCTGGCTGCTCCTGGTCGCGGGCCACGAGACCACCGTCAACCTCATCTCCAACGGCATGCTGGCCCTGCTCGGCCACCCCGGCCAACTGGCCGCGCTGCGGGCCGACTTCGACGGGCTCATCGACAACGCGGTGGAGGAGATGCTGCGCTACGACGGCCCGGTCGAGACGCCCACGTACCGCTTCACCAAGGACCCCGTCGAGATCGCCGGAACGCTGATCCCCGGCGGCGGCGAAGTGGTCCTCGTGGCGCTCGCCGACGCCGACCGAGACCCGGCGCGCTTCGCGGAACCGGACCGGTTCGACATCCGTCGCGACGCCCGCGGCCACGTCGCCTTCGGGCACGGCATCCACTACTGCCTGGGCGCGCCACTGGCCCGTCTCGAAGCGCGCGTCGCGGTGCGCGCCCTGCTCGACCGCTGCCCGGACCTGGCGCTCGACATCCATCCGGCGGCCCTCGCGTGGCGCACCGGCATGATGATCCGGGGCCCGGAGCGCCTGCCGGTGCGCTGGTAGCTCAGCCGCCCGGGATCTCCGCGACCTCCACCACCCGCCGCTCTCCGCGCGACACCTCGCACGCCTCGGCGATGCGCAGGGCGTGCAGGGCGTCCCGGCCGTCGCACGGATTTGCCGCCTCGCCCCGCACGAGGCGGACGAAGGCGTCCAGCTCCGCCTCGTAGGCGGGGCCGAAGCGTTCGAGGAAGCCGGTCCACGGCTTGCCGGGGCGGTCCGCGCCGTGCGGCTCGGCCGAGGTCAGCGGAGTGCGGTCGTCCAGGCCCACCGCGAACTGGTCCCGCTCTCCCGCCAGTTCGAGCCGTACGTCGTACCCCGCGCCGTTGCAGCGGGTGGCCGTGGCGCTCACGAGGGTGCCGTCGTCCAGGGTGAGGACGACGGCCGCGGTGTCGATGTCGCCGGCCGCGCGGAACATCGCGGGCCCGGCGTCCGAGCCCGTCGCGTACACCTCGACGACCTCACGGCCCGTCACCCAGCGCACGATGTCGAAGTCATGGACGAGACAATCGCGGTAGAGCCCGCCGGACAGCGGCAGATACGCGGCCGGCGGCGGCGCCGGGTCGGACGTCATCGCCCGTACGGTGTGCAGCCGGCCGAGCCGCCCCGAGCGCACCAGGTCACGGGCCCGGACGTATCCGGCGTCGAAGCGGCGCATGAAGCCCAGCTGGAGCTCGGTGCCCGCCGTCTCGACCGCGCGGAGCGTCTCCAGCGTGCCCGGCACGTCCAGGGCGATCGGTTTCTCGCAGAAGGCGGGCAGGCCCGCGCCCGCGGCCGTCGCGACGAGCCCGGCGTGCGCGGCGGTCGCCGAGGCGATCACCACCGCGTCGACGCCGGTGAACGCCTGCGGCACGGTGGTCACCGCGGTGGCCCCGGTCAGGGCGGCGACAGAAGCGGCCCGCGTCGCGTCGGCGTCCGCGACCACCACCTCCTCGACCTGGGGATGACGGGCGAGAACGCCCGCGTGGAAGGCGCCGATCCGCCCCGTCCCGATCACTGCGATGCGCATGGGCTCACCGTGGCCGCGGCGGGGCGCCCTGTCAAGACTTTGTCCTGACAACCGGACTTCACGACTTCCCGTCAACATGCCCGGCGCACTACGCTCGCCGGGTGCCCAAGCAGCCAAGACCCATGGCGGACTTCTCCCACCCGCTCCAGCTCGGCGTGGACCGCACCAGCCCGGTCCCGCTCTACTTCCAGCTCTCGCAGCAGCTGGAGGCGGCCATCGAAAAGGGCACCCTCACGCCCGGCAGTCTCCTCGGCAACGAGATCGACCTGGCCCAGCGGCTCGGCCTGTCCCGGCCCACCGTCCGCCAGGCCATCCAGGCGCTGGTCGACAAGGGGCTCCTGGTGCGCCGCCGCGGCGTCGGCACCCAGGTCGTGCACAGCCAGGTCAAGCGCCCGCTCGAACTGAGCAGCCTCTACGACGACCTGGAGGCGGCCGGCCAGAAACCCGCCACCACCGTGCTGCGCAACACCGTCGAACCGGCCGGCGCCGAGGTCGCCGCCGCCCTCGGGGTGGCCGAGGGCAGCGACGTACACCTCGTGGAGCGGCTGCGGTACGCGCACGGCGAGCCCATGGCGCGGCTGCGCAACCATCTGCCCCCCGGGCTGCTGCCGCTGGAGACCGCGTACCTGGAGGGCACCGGCCTCTACCGCCTGATGCGGGGCGCGGGCATCACCCTGCACAGCGCGCGCCAGACCGTGGGGGCGCGGGCCGCCACCGCCGAGGAGGCCGCCCTGCTGGCCGAGGCCGCCGGAGCGCCGCTGCTCACCATGGAGCGCACCACGTTCGACGACACCGGCCGCGCCGTCGAGTTCGGCTCGCACCTCTACCGGGCCTCGCGCTACTCCTTCGAGTTCCAGCTCCTCGTGCGTCCCTGAGCCGCGACGGGTCACCTGGTGGGCGCCCGCGGAGCCCCCGTGACCCATACTTGGGCGGCCGGGGCAGGGACCGACCAGCCCCGGTGGCACCCGGTGGTACAGCAGGAAGGGCACGGCGTCGTGGCAAGGGTTGGGACAGGGGTACGCGCCATGGGCGCGGTGCTGGCAGTGGTGCTCGGTGCCGCCTCCTTGGCGGGGTGCAGCAGCACGGGCGGCAAGCGCGCCGAGGACGCGCGCAAGTCCGCGCAGGCCCAGGGCAGGGCCGCGGTGAACACGCCCCGCTGGAAGATCGCGATGGTCACCCACTCGGGCGACGGCGACACCTTCTGGGACATCGTGCAGAGCGGCGCCAAGCAGGCCGCTGTCAAGGACAACATCGACTTCCTCTACTCGCACAGCGACCAGGGTCAGCAGCAGGCCCAGTTCGTGCAGGCCGCGATCGACCAGAAGGTCGACGGGCTGATCGTCACGCTCGCGAAGCCGGACGCGCTCAAGGACGTCGTGGCCAAGGCCGAGAAGGCCGGGATCCCGGTGATCACCGTGAACTCGGGCTCGGAGAAGTCCAAGGAGTTCGGGGCGCTCACCCACATCGGCCAGGACGAGACCATCGCGGGCAAGGCCGTCGGCGACGAGCTCACCAAGCGGGGCAGGAAGAAGGCCCTCTGCGTCCTGCACGAGCAGGGCAACGTCGGCCACGAACAGCGCTGCGCGGGCACCAAGGAGACCTTCAAGGGCGAGGTCCAGAACCTCTACGTCACCGGCACCAACATGCCCGACGTGCAGTCCTCGATCGAGGCGAAGCTCCAGGCCGACCCGTCCATCGACGCCGTGGTCACCCTCGGCGCACCCTTCGCGGACACGGCGGTCAAGGCCAAGGAGTCGGCCGGCAGCTCCGCCGAGATCGACACCTTCGACCTGAACCCCAAGGTGGCCGCGTCCCTGAAGTCCGGCACCCTCGGCTTCGCCGTCGACCAGCAGCCCTACCTCCAGGGATACGAGGCCGTCGACCTCCTGTGGCTCTACAAGTACAACGCCGACGTCCTCGGCGGCGGGCTCCCCGTGCTGACCGGACCCCAGATCGTCACGAAGGACCAGGCCGCCAAGCTGGAGGCGTACACGCAGCGGGGGACCCGATGACCGCCACGCAACTGGGCGCGGACGAGCGGCTGTTGACGCGCTCGGTCTGGCGCAAGCTCCTGGGCCGCCCCGAACTCGGCTCGGTGGTCGGCGCCGCCGCCGTCTTCCTGTTCTTCGCCCTCGTCGCCGACAGCTTCCTGCGGCCCTCCAGCCTCTCGACCGTGCTGTACGCGGCGTCCACGATCGGCATCATGGCGGTGCCGGTGGCGCTGCTCATGATCGGCGGCGAGTTCGACCTGTCGGCGGGCGTCCTCGTGACCACTTCGGCGCTCGTCTCGTCGATGTTCAGCTACCAGATGACGGCGAACGTGTGGGTGGGCGTGGCCGTCTCCCTGCTCGTCACCGTCGCCATCGGCGCGTTCAACGGCTTCATGCTGACCCGCACGAAGCTCCCCAGCTTCATCATCACGCTGGGCACGTTCCTGATGCTGACCGGCCTCAACCTCGGCTTCACCAAGCTGATCAGCGGCACGGTCTCGACGAAGTCCATCTCCGACATGGAGGGCTTCGCGTCGGCGAAGAAGCTCTTCGCCTCGCAGCTGAGCATCGGCTCCGTCGACCTGAAGGTCACCATCCTGTGGTGGTTCGTGCTCGTCGCGGCCGCCACCTGGATCCTGCTGCGGACCCGCTTCGGCAACTGGATCTTCGCGGTCGGCGGCGGTGCGGACGCGGCCCGCGCGGTCGGCGTCCCGGTCTTCAGGACGAAGATCGGCCTCTACATGGGTGTCGCTTTCGCGGCGTGGATCTCCGGCCAGCACCTGCTGTTCTCGTTCGACGTGGTGCAGTCGGGCGAGGGCGTCGGCAACGAGCTGATCTACATCATCGCGGCCGTCATCGGCGGCTGCCTGATCACCGGCGGCTACGGCTCGGCGATCGGCTCCGCGGTCGGCGCGTTCATCTTCGGCATGACCAGCAAGGGCATCGTGTACGCGGAGTGGAATCCCGACTGGTTCAAGTTCTTCCTCGGAGCGATGCTCCTGCTCGCCACCCTGCTCAACGCCTGGGTGCGCAAGCGGGCGGAGGCGACAGCATGACGACGAACCCGGACAGCACGAACAGCACGAACAACGCGGACGAGGCCGCCGGGCGGACCGCGCTCGTCGAGCTCGACGACGTCAGCAAGTACTACGGCAACATCCGCGCCCTCGAAGGCGTCACCCTGGAGGTCCACGCCGGGGAGATCACCTGTGTCCTGGGCGACAACGGCGCGGGCAAGTCCACCCTCATCAAGATCATCGCCGGTCTCCACCGGCACGACTCCGGCGCCTTCCGCATCGACGGCGAGGACGTCTCGCTCGCCAACCCGCGCGAAGCCCTCGACCGTGGCATCGCCACCGTCTACCAGGACCTGGCCGTGGTCCCGCTGATGCCGGTCTGGCGCAACTTCTTCCTCGGCTCCGAGCCCACCCGCGGCAAGGGCCCCTTCAGGCGCCTCGACGTCGACACGATGCGCCGCACCACCCACGCGGAGCTGCTGCGCATGGGCATCGACCTGCGCGACGTCGACCAGCCGATCGGCACCCTGTCCGGCGGCGAGCGCCAGTGCGTCGCCATCGCGCGCGCCGTCCACTTCGGCGCGAAGGTCCTGGTGCTCGACGAGCCGACCGCCGCCCTCGGCGTGAAGCAGTCCGGGGTCGTCCTGAAGTACGTGGCGGCCGCCCGGGACGCCGGACTCGGAGTGGTTCTCATCACCCACAACCCGCACCACGCCTACCTCGTGGGCGACCGTTTCGTGCTCCTCAAGCGCGGCTCGATGACCGGCAGCCATCTGCGCTCGGAGATCACCCTGGACGAGCTCACCCGCCAGATGGCGGGCGGCAGCGAGCTCGAAGAGCTCAGTCACGAACTCCAGCGGGCCACCGGGCCCGGCGACGTGTCCTAGGGAGTGTCCGCACCGTCCCGTCCGGCCGGCGCCGCCGCCCCGGGCCGCCGGGGCGGCGCCCGCGCGCGAGGTCCGTGCCGCGTCCGGATGGCAGAATCGGCCCCGATGACCACGTACCGCGACTTCGCCCTAGCCCACCGGGGTTCCGCCCGGACCACGCTGCGCACCGTCGGCACCCGGGAACGCCGCTCGCACCTGACGGCCCCCCGGGTGCCCACCGTCGGCATTGACATCGGCGGTACGAAGGTGATGGCCGGCGTGGTGGACGCGGACGGCAACATCCTGGAGAAGCTCCGCACGGAGACCCCGGACAAGTCCAAGAGCCCCAAGGTCGTCGAGGACACCATCACCGAGCTCGTCCTCGACCTCTCCGACCGGCACGACGTGCACGCGGTGGGCATCGGGGCGGCCGGATGGGTCGACGCCGACCGCTCCACCATCCTCTTCGCCCCGCACCTGGCCTGGCGCAACGAGCCGCTGCGCGATGCCCTCCAGGCCCGCCTCGCGGTGCCCGTGATGGTCGACAACGACGCCAACACCGCGGCCTGGGCCGAATGGCGCTTCGGCGCCGGGCGCGGCGAGGACCATCTCGTCATGATCACGCTCGGCACCGGCATCGGCGGCGCGATCCTGGAGGACGGGCAGGTCAAGCGCGGCAAGTACGGCGTCGCCGGCGAATTCGGCCACATGCAGGTCGTGCCCGGCGGCCACCGCTGCGCCTGCGGCAACCGCGGCTGCTGGGAGCAGTACAGCTCGGGCAACGCGCTGGTGCGCGAGGCCCGCGAGCTGGCGAGCGCCGACTCCCCGGTGGCGTACAACATCATCGAACGCGTCGGCGGCAACATCTCCGAGATCACCGGGCCGCTCATCACCGAGCTGGCCCGCGAGGGCGACGCGATGTGCGTCGAGCTGCTCCAGGACATCGGACAGTGGCTCGGCGTCGGCATCGCCAACCTGGCGGCCGCCCTCGACCCGTCCTGCTTCGTCATCGGCGGGGGCGTCAGCGCCGCCGACGACCTCCTGATCCGCCCCGCACGGGACGCCTTCAAACGCCACCTCACCGGCCGCGGCTACCGGCCCGAAGCGAGGATCGCCAAGGCGCAGCTGGGGCCCGAGGCGGGTATGGTCGGCGCCGCAGACCTCGCCCGTCTGGTGGCCCGCCGCTTCCGCCGGGCCAACCGCCGCCGCGTGGAGCGCTACGAGCGGTACGCGAAGGTCGCCGAAGCCGTCCGCAGGACGGGCACCACCCGCACCACCCAGGAATCCGACTGATGACACCGCCCGACCGCCCCGCCGTGCCCCGCCAGTCCCCGCCGCCGGACGAGAGGCCCCCCGAGACCCGGCAGCACATGATCCGGCGGCGCTGGATCACCGCGGTGATCATCGTGCTGCTCATCGGCGTGCCCGCCGGCTACCTCGCGATCTCCGCGGAGCAGAGCCGCACCAGCGGCCGCGACAAGGAGTCCGAGGCCGCCGCCAAGGGTCTCGTGCACGACTGGCCGTCCAAGGCGCAGCGGCGCATCTACGACGTGACGATCCCGATGGACTCGATCGGCGTGTACTACTACGAGACGAACAGCTGGAACGTCAGCAAGCTGTACGTCCAGTTCAAGACGAGCGCGGCCGGCCTCGCGGAGTTCATGAAGGGCGCCGGTACCAGCACGGCCACGCTCAGGCCCGGCGACGTGACGATCGACGCGAAGGACGCGGCGAAGGTGCACTGGCCCTTCCACGCGGGCCGCGACTGGTCGGGCACCACCCGCGTCCAGGACAAGCCGCGGCCGACCCTGGACATCACGGTCGACGAGACCAACCCGGACCGGCCGTACGTCTTCGTGGTGTCCACGACGACCCCCTGACGAACGCCGTGAGGACCCATCGGGCGCGGGCCCCCGCGCGGCGCCTTCAGGCCGGCAGCCGCTGGTGGGAGGAGCGGCGCGCGGCGGTCAGCAGGGCGTGGAACTGAAGGCCGGCCTGGTCGATGTCGGTCAGCGGCGTGGGGAACGGCAGCCGTACGTCCCGGTGTGCGGCGGGGAGTTCGAGGCGCAGGGTGACGCCGTAGCGGTCCATGGCCAGCGGCAGGGCCCGCACCACGCCGTCCTTGAGCCGGGGCTCGACGAGCCGGAGCAGCAGCGGGACGAGGTCGGGGTGGTCGTCCACGAGGTGGGTGAGCATGCCGGCCTCGCAGGACGCCGTCGGATCGCACGGTGCCTCCTGCAGCTCCTCCAGGGAGACGTACGCGCGCCCGGCGGCGTCCTCGATGACCGCCTGGCCGAACTCCATGCAGGTGCTCTCCGTGGCGTCCGCGCTGTAGGCCTTCGCCACCAGGCCGGACAGGGTGACGCGGGCGCGCAACCGGTCGCGCACGGGGGTGGGCGCGATGTCGGTGAGTTCGAGGCGGACGGGGATGCGGGGCGCCGCGGGGAGGGCCTGCGCGGGGTCGGCCGGGTCGTGGAGATGGATGCGGCCCAGGACACCGGCGCCGTCGAGGCTGTAGAGCTCCTGGTGGCGGCCGTCGGTCACCACGGTCATGGAATGGGCCGCCGCGACGATGGAGCGCACGCGCTCGGCGGGGGTCGGCTGCTGGGTGCGGGCACGTTGGGGGCGCATGCGGGTTCTCCCTGGGGACGTCGCAGAACGCGAGTTACTTAGGCATGCCTAACCTAACCTACGTGGGGTGGTCCGGGAAGCGGATCGGCACCGGCCGCTTCCCGCCGCGCGTGTCGCGTGCGTGTCGTCGTGCGTGCCGTGCGTGTCGTGCGTGTCGTGGTGCGCGCCGCGGTGTGTGCCCGCGGGCCGCCGTTCAGATGCCGGGGAGCTCCCAGGGGGCGGGGCCCGTCCCGTTGTTCCAGGCGCGCAGGAACGTCCCGTCGAGGCAGAGGATGCCGCACTGGTCGGCGTAGCCCAGGGCCGGGTCGGTGAACTCGCTGGTGGTGACCACCACGGCCAGGTCGGCTTCGTGCACGGCGTAACAGGTGCCGCCGAAGCGCTGCAGATCCTGCGAGCCGACCTTGTGGCCCGTCGCGTAACACTTGCACTGGATGACGAGGTGACGGCCGTCCGGCGTGGTGGCCACCACGTCCGCGCCGAGGTCGCCCGCCCCGCCCACCACGCGCGCATCGGAACAGCCGTCGCGCTCGCACAGCCGCGACACCGCCTCCTCGAAGGCGAACGGGTCGATGTCGGCGCACTCCTCGGCCTGGGGGGCGCCGACGGTGGGCGGGAGCACGGGGTCGGGCTGGTGCGGCACGGGCGCGACCGCGGTTTCGAGCGCCGCTCTGCGGGCCGCGCGGCGCAGCCAGTTGCTGCGTATCGCGGCCGTGGACAGCAAGAGGAGCGCCAGCAGCGCCAGTACGGCGCCGAGCGGATGGGAGTGCGGCCGCACCGCCGACTTGAAGGTCAGGCCGACGCCCCAGATGACGAGCGCGACCAGACCGAAGCCCAGCGAGGTGGTGCGCAGACTGAACGCGGGGCGCCGACGGCGCGAAACGGCGGGGAGGGGACGGACCGGAACGGTCATCGGCGGACTCCTTCGAACTGGCCGCCCATGACAGGGCAGTTGGGGCCGGCGGGGCGGGTGGTGACACGGAGGGCGCTTGCCACGAGCAAGATCACTCCCACGTCCGTCTGCCCGCCCGCGCCCCGTTCACGCGGTCCGGGATGGCGCCGACATGGCGGGAATGCGGAGTGGCCGGAGCCGGTTCTTTCGTCGCTCCGGACAGGTACGCGATCGCCTCGGTGGAAAGGGACCGATACACGAGATGTGGAATGAATCCCACCACCGTGGCGGAATGACCGGCTCGGCCCTATGCAATGCGAAGGCGGCGACTTCGTCGCAGGTGGGCGCGCGTGACTGCCGCACAGGATGTCCTGAACGGACCTGTCTTTTACGTACCGGTTGGGGCCCATCTCGGCGGCACCTCACCCGTCTCGCCCGCCACATCGGCAACTAAGGTCTCTGCCCATGACCCCGCGTATGACGATCTCGTTCTGACGAAGGAGAAGGCGATGAGAATGTCCAAGTTCCTTGCCGTGGGCGCATGTGTGGCCGGCCTTTCGTTCGGTCTCGCTCCCACGGCGGAGGCCGGTGTCATCAAGCCGGTTCCCACGGAGCGGTGTTACCCCGGCATGGCCTGCTTCTACTACAACTCGGGCTGGACGGGCGCGCTGGCGACTTTCTACGACGGAGGGCTCTGGGAACTCGACTACAACTTCAAGCCGGGCTCGGGCAACGGCGGCGGCCTGCCCGTGAAGAACAACGCGGCATCGGCGGACAATCGCACGGAAAGCACGGACTACTGCATCCACTACAACAGTGGTTGGAAGGGGCCGTGGGAATACGTTCCGGCGCAGAGCCGGCTCATCATGGAAACGACCAAGAACAACAACGCATCGACCAACTGGTTCCCGCGTCACGAGGGTGGCGGAGGGCACTGAGCCCCTCTTCTCCTGCCGTAACACGCGTGCCCCCGGGGCCGCACGGCCGTGCGGCCATGTGTTCGTTGAACTGAACGTTTTGACGTAGGAGGTTGAAAATGCGGAAGCTGGTTGTTTCCAAGGCGCCCATGGCGATCGTCCCCATCGCGGCGCTCTCGGGCTTGCTGCTGGCCGGGTGCGGCACCGCGGAGCACACGGGCGCTTCGCGGGTGAACTCGGCACAGGAGCCCGGCAGTGACGCGGCCGGCGGAGCGGCCCACGCCGTGGCGGCCCATGCGGCACAGGGCGCGGCCGGCGAGAAGGCCGGCTCCGCCTTCGAGCTGCCCCTTACCGACTACCGTCCGACGGGCGCGGAATATACGCGGATCAATCAGGCCAGATCCGAACTCGCGCGACAGTGCATGGAGGGCCTCGGCTTCAAGAAGTTCCAGCCCGCGCCGGTTCAGTCGCTCGGCCCCGGGGCCAATGGCGTGGACGCCATGGAAGACCTCGACGATCTTCGCTATGGCACCCACGATGCCGAACAGGCCGGCACGTACGGGTACAAGCCGGAATTCGTGGTGAAGCGCACGAACGGTTTCGTCGCTCCTCCCGCGGCTCCGAAACGCTCTCCCGAGGAATGGCTTGCGCTCACCGGCACGAAGGAGGAGCGCAGCGACGCCGTGCAGAACGGATTGACCGCACCGAAGCTTCAGAACGGCACGACGGTTCCGTACGGGGGCTGCCTCAATGAAGGCCTCAAGAAGGTGACGGACGGAAAGCCGGTCATCGCGGACCTTGTGACGAGGCTCGACGGGCAGAGCTACAAGGCGTCTCTCGAGGATTCCGGTGTGAAGAAGGTGTTCGCCGCATGGTCCTCCTGCATGAAGGGGAAGGGATATTCCTACAGCGACCCGATGAAGGCGAACGACGATCCGAAGTTCGCGCAGAGCAGCATCACGGAAGCGGAGAAAGCGACGGCCACGGCGGATGTCGCCTGTAAGAGCAACGTCGATCTCATCGGTGTCTGGAACTCCGCGGAAGTGAAGATTCAGACGCGGCTCATCCAGGAACATCGCCAGGAACTCGCCCAGATCAAGCAGGACAAGGCCGCCGCTCTCAAGGTCGCGGACTCCGTTCTGCGGGGATAGCGGGCGGGGACAGCGGGCGGCGATGGCGCAGGGCCAAGTTCCCGCGCCGCAAGGGAACGGAAGCGTCGCCGGCTGGAAGCGTCGCCGGCTCCGGCGGGAGCCGGCGACGCCGTGCGTCCGGTCGGCGGGGACTCCAGTGCTTCCGTCCCCCCCGACGCACGGTCGAGTGAGCCGCGACATGCGGCAGTTGGTGCGTGCGCCCGCAACGGCGCGCCGGTCATCGGTCCGTGGCGATCACGATCACCCAGTCCAGCGCCGTCAGCCGGACCGGGTCCCGCTTGTCGGGATTCAGCCGCACGCCGTAGGCCGGCCCGCGTGTGGCATGGGCGCGCAGCCGGTATCCGACGGCGCACTCCCGGCGGCGCCGCGCCGAGGCGACGACGGTGGCGAAGGTGACCTCGACTCCCGGCCGGACGTAGTCCGTCGCGGGTCTCAGGTACAGCTCGTTCCCCTCCGCGGTGAACAACTCCTCGAAGAGCGCGGCCAGATAGGGGCTCTCCGAGATCTGGCACATGAGGAGGCTGATGAGCCGGCCGCTCACGATGAAGTCGGCGCCCTCGCGCGCCGGCGCGAGCAGCCGGTTGCGGTCGTCCGACATCTCCGTCGTGAGGGGGATCTCCCGGCCCGTCGCCTCCTCGATCGCCCGCAGGTGCAGCAGGGTGACCAGCGTCCTGTCGTCCACGTCGGGGTCGGCCTGGGCGAAGGCGAGCACGCCGGCCGGTGCGTCGCCCGGGTCGGCGATGACGATGACGCTGTCGAAGGACGGCACGTCCAGGGCGCCGAGCACGACCGGATTGGTGATGTCCGCGCGGTGCAGGGTGACCTCCAAGGGCCCCATTTCCGTCGCCGAGTCGTAGGCGCCGCGCAGGGTGACGTCGTCCCCGAGGGCCACGATGTCCAGGGTGGTTCCGGTGCTCGCGTAGGAGGCGAGTTCCGCCACGATGAGGGGGCCGCGACGGTTCCAGCCGAGCAGGAGCAGCCGCTCGGGCAGGGCCGGCTCCGGGGCGGCCGTGGCCATGGCCCTCGCGTCGACGTGCGACGTCGCGTCCTCCAGTACCGCCGTGTCGTCGTCGCGCGTGATGACGATGACACGGTCGTCGGCCGCGATGACGGTCTCGGGGCCGGGGTTGAGGACGACGGTGTCGTCGACGCGCAGCAGGCCGACCACCGAGGAGGTGGTGAACGCCAGGAGCGCGTCCCCGAAGGTGCGGCCGGCCAGGTCCTGGGCGGGAACGGAGTAGAACTCGTCGCCGGCGAAATCCAGTAACTCCTGGTAGACGAGCGAGAGTCCGGGCTGGCGGGCGGTCTGCACGAGAAGGCGGGCGACGATGTCGTCGATGGCCAGGACGCGCCCGCGCGGCCCGGCGGCCAGGGTCGCGGTGAGCCGGTTGCGGGTGTCGCGGACCGCCGCGACGACGACGGCCGTCGCGGGGTCGACACGGGTGTCACGACGGGGCCAGGTGGCGCCGGTGCCGGCCCCGCCGTCCCCGTCGTGGATGCCGCCTCCGTCGCCGGCGCGGGTGCCGTTCCCGCCGTCCCCGTCGTGGCGGTCGGGGCCACCCGGGCCCGTGTCGCCCGTCCCGTCGGCGCCCGGTGTCGGCGCGTTGAGGGCCAGGAGGGTCTTCACCACGAGGGCGTCTCCGTCGTCGGTACCGGGCGGCAGGACGAGTACGGCCTTCGCGGTCCGGGGGCTGACGCGCGCGAGCACGGCCGGATCGGTGGTGCAGCCGTTGCGGCAGACGATGGTGGTGGTGCGGGGCGCGGTGATCCGGGCGCCGATCTCGCCCTCCATCTCCACCTTGTCCTTCGCGGCCAGGACGGCGATGGCGGCCCTCGGCCGGTTGGAGTTGGCCGACACCAGTTCCGCGATGACGGGGAAGATCTGGTCGGACCAGCCGAGGACGACGGTGTGTCCCACCTCCAGGACCGTGGAGTGGCCCAGCCGCAGCTCCATGATCCGCTGGTTGAGGCCGGTCGTGATGAGACTGACCAGCGTCGACACGAACAGCAGCGCCACCAGGGCGAGCAGCACGGACGCCAGCACATACAGGGGCGAGCCGACGGCGCCCCCCAGCTTCAGTGTCTGCCCGACGCTCACCCACACGGCCACGAGCTGCCCGGTGAAGGTCTCCGGCGGCCGGCGGTCCGTCCGCACCAGCAGCACACTCACCGGAACGACGGCGCACAGACAGACGAGCGTGAGCCAGCCGATGAGGGCGGGCGTGCTGCGCGACACCAGGGTGTCGAACCGGTACTGCACGCGCCGCCACAGAGCTGCCAGGTACCCCACCACGCCCTCCGCCCACCGTGACAACGCGGGCGGCCCATCGACGACCACCGTGCCGTTCAAGGTAAAGAGGGCCGGCCGGGAGGTGTCGTCGAACAGGCCGTCCCTCACCCAGACGTATGAGGCGTACCGACTCGAAGGGGTGAGCGGAGCGGGTTCGGGCCCGATGACAAACCTGCGGGCTGTCCGTCCGTTGACCGGGGGCGGCCCCGGCCGATGCGCGGGCGCAGAAGCCGTTCTGGCGGTCCATTGGCCGAGATGAGCGGGTCACCGACGGCCGGAAGGAAGTGAACTGCCCCTTCGGACACCGATTTTGAGCCGATGTGGCTGAGGCGGAACGGCCGCCCGTGCCGGCCGGGACGAAGGAGATCGCGCCACATTGCGGTCCCGTGTCCAGTTTTGGCCGACGCGGACCAGCACAAGGGGAAGGGCTTATTTCGGCGGGGATGCGCCTCGACTTCCGGGGAAGGCGCGGCCGGCCTGTGTGGGTCCTGTGTGAACGTGTGTGCTCCTGGTGGCCATGGGGGCTGCCGGCCTGACTTCCTATCGGGGGGAAGATCGTGCGTTCACGTGCCTTCGGCATGCCCTTTCGGCATGCGCGCATCTCATGGAGAAGCCCAGTACTCGCCTCTGTCGCCGTGCTGGGCCTGGGCGCGTCCGCGCTGCCCGCCGTGGCGGCAGGGCCGGCGCCCACGCCGGTCTCCGCATGGGGGCAGAGCAAGACGCGAGCGGCGATGCCCACGGTGAAGGTGGGCAAGAACAAGCCGCCGCGCAATCAGCGCGAGGCGGCGTCGACTCCCCAACGGCGCCAGTGGGAAGCCGGGCAGAAGTCCCGCCTCGCGGGCCAGAGCCCGTCCCAGAGTGTGGGGCCGTCGGTGAAGGTGTACGTCCCCGAGGGGCAGGGCGATGTGCCCTGGCACCAGATATTCGACTTCCGCATCACCGACTCCCTGGTGGGGCGGATCGACTACTCGACCGGCAACCTGATGCTGGCCGCCACCGACTTCGACATCGCGGGCGTGGGCGAGTCCCTCCAGCTCACCCGTACCTACAACTCCTTCCAGGGCCCGCTGGGCCAGGTCGCCGACCCGTGGTGGACGGGGTACGAGCGGTCCCTGGACACCTGGTTCACCAACGACGTGATCTGGTACGACTCCTCCGGCGCCACCATCGACTTCCTGAAGAACACCGACGGCACGTTCAAGACGCCGGACGGTTACGGCAAGGACCTCAAGAAGAACAGCGACGGCACCTACACCCTCACCGACCGCAAGTCCGGTTCCAAGGACACCTACAGCGCGGACGGCACCCTCACGAAGGTGACCGACCGCAACAACGGGACCATCACGGTCACCGCGCACAAGGACGCCGACGGCCGGGCGGCCGGCTTCAAGCTCACCGAGGACCGCTCCGGCCGCACCATCGACCTCGTCAAGACGAGTGCCACGCTGTGGACCGCCACGGACAACACCGGCCGGACCGTCACGTACGACATCGACGCCGCCAACGGCCACATCATCCGGTCCCGGGACACCACGGGCAACGCCACGACCTACGGGTACGACGAGGACGGACGCGTCATCAAGGTGACGACGCCCGAGTCCCGGGCGACGGTGTTCACCTACGACTCGGAGAACCGCGTCACCTCGATGCGCCGCTTCACCGAACTCGGCGGCTCGGGCGACGACGCCCCCACGTACACCTACTCCTACGACGCGACGAGCCGGCTCGCCGCGGGCACCACCACGGTCACCGATCCGCTCCTGAACGCGACGAAGTACGAGCACGACGGGGACGGTGAGGTCGCCAAGGTCACCGATGCCCTGGGCCACGGGCGCTCGAAGTCGTACAAGGCGCATCTGACGCAGACCGCGACGGACGCGATGGGCGTGGGCACCGGCGCGGGGAACGTGACGACGTACGGCTGGGACACCCGCGGCAACCCGACCTCCGCGAAGCTGCCCACGGGCGCCACGTCGACGGTGGCGGGCTGGTCGACGAAGGCGGGCCGTGACGTGCCCGGTTCGGCCACGTCGGCCGACGGTGACAAGACGGACTACGGGTACGACACGGCCGGCAACACGATCTCCGTGGCGCAGAGCGGCACCGGAGGCGGCTCGGCGACCATCGACTACAACCCGGCGACCGCGACCTGCGGCGGCTTCCAGGGCCAGCGCTGCAAGGCCACCACGAAGATGAGCGGCACGCAGAACTCGGTGACGTCGTTCCATTACGACACCCGCGGCAACCTGGACTCGGTGACTCCGCCCACGCAGATCGGCAAGGTGGCCTACCACTACGACGCGCTGGGCCGAGTCACCGACTCCAAGGACGGCCGCGGCGTCACCACCCTCTACACCTACGACGACCGGGACCGTGTCAAGAAGGTCGACACCGGCAGCTACGACACCGTCACGTACGTCTATGACGGCGACGGCAACCTGAGTTCGCGCACCGACCGCACGGGCACCCAGACCTACCAGTTCGACGCGTTGTCGCGCGAGACGGTCCGCACCCTTCAGGACGGCTCGCAGACGGTCCTGGCGTACACGGCCAACGGCAACGTCGACACCTACACCGACCCCTCGGGCGTCATCGACTACACGTGGGACAAGGCCAACCGGCTCACCGAACTCAAGGACCAGAGCGGCCGCAGGACCACCTACGGCTACAACAACAACGACACCCGCACCAGCACCACCTACCCCGGCAGCACGGTGCAGAGCGTGGACGTCGACAAGTCCGGCCGCCCCACCACCATCAAGACCACCTCATCCAAGGGCACCCTGACCAATCTGACCTACACCTACGGCTACGGGACGGGTTCCGCGACCGACGGCACGAAGATCCGCACCGCGACCGACGTCGTCGCCGGGCTCAAGACCTCGTACACCTATGACGTGGCGGGCCGCTTCTCCTACGCCAAGGAGGAGAAGGGCAGCACCCTCAACTCGTCCTGGCAGTACTGCTACGACCTCGCCGGCAACCTCACCTCCCAGGGTGTCGACCCCGGCTGCCCGCACGGCACCACCTACACGGTGAACGACGCGCAGCAGATCACCGGCAAGAACGGCTCCACCACCAACTGGTCCTACGACAAGGCCGGCAACGAGACCGCGGGGGCCTCCACCCCCGAGGGCACCCGCACCGCGGAGAAGTGGTCCGACTACTCCCAGCTGAAGTCCCTCGCCGTGGGCAGCACCACCTACGCCGGCCAGTACGCCTCGACCGACCAGTCGGAGCGCACCAAGCTGGGCCAAACCACCTTCCACAACGGCCCGTTGGGCCTGTCGGCGGAGACCACCGGCGGCGTCGACACCGGATTCAACCGGGAGCCCGGGGGCACCCTGAACTCCATGACGACCGCGGGCAAGGCCTACTACTACCTGACCGACGCGCTCGGTTCGGTGATCGGCCTCGCCGACGAGACCGGCACCAAGGTCAACACGTACACGTACAGCCCGCGCGGGGTGTCCCGCACCACCACCGAGGCGGCCGCGCAGCCCTACCGCTTCGCAGGCGGCCACCAGGACCCGACCGGCCTGTACCACCTCGGCGCCCGCTACTACGACCCCAACATCGGCCGCTTCACCCAGCCCGACCCCTCCGGCCAGGAGAAGAACCCCTACCTGTACGCCGAGGGCGACCCCGTCAACCGCATCGACCCGAGGGGCCTCTACAGCCTCTCCGATCTGCCCGGGGACGTGAAGGACGTCAGCGACGCGGTCTCCAGCGGTCTCGAGGGCGACACCGACGCACTGTGGGGCCAGGCAGCGGGCATAGCGACGGGCATCGCCATCGAAAGCGGATGCCAGTTCGCGGCAGGATTCGCCGCACTGCCCACCGGCGGAACGGCGTCCGCGGCACTCGAAGTCGGTTGCGCCTATGCCAGCACGGCCGCAGGCGACTACGTCTCGGGAAAGGTTGAGGACGGCCTGAAGTAGCGCGCACATTCTGCCGAGGGACGGAGCCGCACACTCTCCGTCAACCCCTCCGTCCCTCGGCAGAAGCGGAATCCTGGACGAGGCACGACGCACACCGCACGACGCACGACGCACGACGCACGACGAAGGGGAAGCGTGATGGCGAAAATACTTGAACATGCCTACGGATCGAGCGGTGCTGTCAGGCGGAACGCCGTCCTCGTGATCGTGATGTCCGTACTGCTCTACGCACTCGCGGTCGTTCTGGGATTCAAGGGCGGCTGGGACGCGGCGTGGCCCGTGCTCATGGTCGCGGTCGCCGTCGACGCCTTCTGCCTCGCGGTCTGGGCGGCGTTTCGTTCCAGGAATCGTTAAGCGGGTGCTCTGCCCCTCACCGGAAGTGAGTCAGTGATGATCCTCGCACGTACCTCGATAACGCCCGGTGGAACGCTGGGAATAGTCCTGTTCGCCCTGGCGGTCCTCTGCATCGTCGTTCCGCTCTTCCTCGCATGGCGCAAGAAGCGGTAGGCCTCAGCACCCGCATCGGCCCCCGGCGCGGGACAGGGGCCGCCCGGTAGGGGCCGTACCGCGACGGAGCATCCGTGCAGTCGAACACCACCTCGACTGTGCCGGCCCACAAGGGACTCGACGGAATACCTCTGTGGCTCCTGGTCGATGACAGGGGTGGCGGCCGGCCACGTATCCCGGGAAGGGAGCCTCGACCACGGCGCGGGTCTCAGCGAAGCCGGTTGCTGGATGACGCCGTTCGGTCGTGGCGAGCGATGGAACCGTTGAGGGCTGTGGCGAAGAGGGACCAGGCCGCGTAGGGCAGCAGGATCTTGGCCGCGGCGCGGTCGGATCGGGCGGTGCGGCGGATGAGTTCCGCATTGCTGAGGTCGAGCAGCACCGTGCCGATCAGACCTGCCCGCGGGCTGCGCAGACGGAAGAACAGCCAGTTCCATCCGGCGTTCAGGGAGAGGTTCACGGCCACGCTCGCGGCGAGACGGCGCTGTTCCCGCCGGGTGGGCGCTGCACCCAGCGCACGGCCGCTGGCATAGGCGATCGTGGCGTACAACGGTGTCCAGGCGACGCCGAAGGCCCACGACGGCGGCTGCCACGACGGCTTCGGCAGAGACTCGTACCAGACGCTGTCGGCATCGACCGCTCGCGCTCCGACGAGAGCGGCGCCGGTCACAGCTGCAGCACCGGCGCCGAAGCGCAGCCATGCGGGGGGAGCCGCCGGGCCGCTGTCCTCGCTGATCAGCTTCATAGCCTACGTATGCCCCGTTTGCCCGCCTGTATCGCACGCGCGCGATCCGTTGACCCGGCCGGCCTGGCCGACTCTGCCACGCGGCCGGGAGCGGGACGCGTCGGTCGAAAGGGGGATGCCCGGTGGTGCGGTCGATGGGTAATGTGATTGGTGGTCCTGTTGTCGCCGATCGAGGTGGACTTTGCGCATCTGAGGTTCGTACCCCTGCTGTCAGCACGGTGTTCTCCCGTGCTGCCCTGCCGCGCCCGGCCATGCCGGCGGCGGTGGTGTGCGTGCGACCTCTGCGTTCTCCCCGGCCCCTCCGGATACCGGGCGACACACCTGTGTCCGAGACCGCGTCCCTTGACCGGATGCGGCACACCCCTGTTTGCCGCCGCCCTACCGAGCGCGTGCCTCCCTCATGCACCCGTTACTCGTCACCGCAGGTGGCGGACCTTTTCGGTAGGTGACCTCATGACCGCAACCCTGACCGCCAAGAACCTCGCAGCCGGCCACGGCGACCTCCCTCTGTTCACCGGCCTCGACCTTGCCGTGGCGCCGGGGGAGGTGATCGGCCTCGTCGGACCCAACGGCGCGGGCAAGTCCACCCTGCTTCGCCTCCTCGCCGGGCTCGACCGGCCGGAGGAAGGCCGCGTGCATCTGGCTCCGGCCGGTGCGACCATCGGCCATCTCCCGCAGGAGCCGGACCGGAACCGGGGCGAGAGCGTCCACGGCTTCCTCGCACGCCGCACCGGTGTCGCCGCCGCCCAGCACGTTCTGGACACGGCCTCGCAGGCCTTGGCCGACGGCGTCGCCGGCGCTGACGAGGCGTACGCTACGGGCCTGGACCGCTGGCTTGCGCTGGGCGGGGCGGACCTGGAGGAGCGTGCCGAGCACGTCGCCGGCACCCTCGGGCTCGGGGTCCGCCTGGAGCAGGACATGACGTCCCTGTCCGGCGGCCAGGCCGCGCGTGCCCAGCTGGCCTCGCTGCTCCTCTCGCGCTACGACGTCTTCCTGCTGGACGAGCCCACCAACGACCTCGACCTGGCCGGCCTGGAACAACTGGAGCAGTTCGTGCGCGGGCTGCGCGCGGGCGCGGTCGTGGTCAGTCACGACCGCGAATTCCTCACGCGCACCGTCACTCAGGTCCTCGAACTCGACCGCGCACAGCAGCAGGTGCGCCTGTTCGGCGGCGGATACGCCACCTACCTGGAGGAGCGGGAGCGCGCCAAACGGCATGCGCGCGAGGAGTACGAGGAGTACGCCGAGCGCAAGTCCGCCCTTCAGCAACGCGCGAACGTCCACCGGGCCTGGGCCGAGAAAGGAGTGCGCACAGCACAGCGCCGCAGCCGCGACAACAACAAGTTCGCCCGTGGCGCGCGCCTGGAGAACAGCGAGAACCTGGCCGCCAAGGCCAAGTAGGCCGAACGGCTCATCGAACGCCTGGAGGAGGTGGAGGAACCGCGCAAGGAATGGCAGCTGCGCATGACGATCGCCACCGCGCCCCGCTCCGGGGCGATCGTGGCCACCCTGCGCGAAGCCACCGTCCCGCGCGGCGACTTCACCCTGGGGCCGGTCTCGTTGCAGATCGGCTGGGCCGACCGGGTCGCCATCACCGGCGCGAACGGCACCGGCAAATCGACCCTGCTCGAAGCGCTGCTGGGCCGCATCCCGCTCGACACCGGCGACCAGACGCTCGGAACCGGAGTGAAGCTCGGCGAAATCGATCAGGCCCGCGCACTTTTCCACGGAGCCGAATCTCTCCTGGACGCCTTCCGCGCCGCCGCACCGGAGGCCGAACCGGCCGAAGTGCGCACCCTGCTGGCCAAGTTCGGCCTGGGCGCCGACCACGTCCTACGACCCGCAGCCACCCTGTCACCCGGCGAGCGAACCCGAGCCGCACTCGCACTGCTGCAGGGCCGCGGGGTGAACCTGCTGGTCCTTGACGAACCCACCAACCATCTCGACCTCCAAGCCATCGAGCAACTCGAATCCGCCCTCGCCTCCTACGAGGGCACCCTGCTCCTGGTCTCCCACGACCGACGACTGCTGGAAGCCGTACACGTCACCCGCCGACTGCACCTCGAAGACGGCCGGCTCGCCGACACGCCCGACACCCC
Source organism: Streptomyces sp. NBC_00442 (assembly GCF_036014195.1). NCBI lineage: Bacteria > Bacillati > Actinomycetota > Actinomycetes > Kitasatosporales > Streptomycetaceae > Streptomyces > Streptomyces sp. NBC_00442. The sequence continues at coordinate 1,117,784 of NZ_CP107918.1, read as the reverse complement.
CGATACCCCCGACACCCCCACAGCGGGGCCGTTGACCCTTCGGCCGGTCAACCGTGCTCTCGGATAGGGGAAGAAGAATGCCCGGTCAAGAATTTTGGAAACAGTCGCACCGAGGTGGTGTTGCCTTGCTGCGGCGGGGCATTCGGTGGCTCGGAGGTTGATAACTATGGTTCCCCTGCTTCTCGTTCTTCTGCTGGCTCTGATCCTCTTCGGTGCGGGCTTCGCGCTGAAGGCCCTGTGGTGGATCGCGATCATCGTGCTCGTCGTGTGGCTGGTCGGGTTCATCGCCCGTCCCAAGGGAGGAAGCGGCCGCTGGTACCGCTGGTAGGCGTAGACCGCCGAGTGCATGACGTGTGGGCTCCCCGCCATCGACTGGCGGGGAGCCCACACGCGTATCCGAAGAACGGTGACAGCCACGCTCTCGCGCATGCGCCCTGCTGTCGCTCTCGGCCGGCCCGGTATCACGGCTTGGACGCTCGCTACCGCGTCGACGCCGGTGGCGGGTCACTGCCACCGGTTGTTGCTCGTGCGGTCGCCGGCGAGCCAGCGGGCGAGGTCGGCGTGTGCGGTGGCGCGCCGCTCGGCGTCGATCTTCTCCACGTCGGGGTGGCCGACGAACTCCAGGATCAGCCCATTGGGGTCCGTGACGTACAGCGAGACGCAGAACCCGTGGTCGATCACGTGGGCGTTCGTCTCCGCATCACCGGCCGCGGTGACACGCTCGCCCATGGCCTCCTGCGTCTCCGTTTCGACCTTGAAGGCGATGTGGCGCAACGGGGTGGAGTCGCTGATGGTCTTGAACTCCTTCTGGTCCTCGGGGTCGGCGAACTGGAAGAAGGCGAGCGCGCTGCCGTCGGCCAAGCCGTAGAGGGCGTGACTGTAGGCGCGCTCGGAGCCGGTGAGTACCTGGTGCTCGGTCCGGGTGGCCACCAGGGGCAGGCCGATCACGTCCTCGTAGAAGCGCCGGTTGGCTTCCTGGTCGTCGGTGATCCAGGCGTGGTGGTGGAGGCGGAGCGGCAGGGTGTTCTTCCGTTTCCGGGTCCGGGTCCGGTCTCGGTCTGGGTCTGGGGCGTATCGGTTCAACTCCGTTGGCGGTAAAGGGCATTGGCGCCCGGTTCCGGGGTGGTCGTCCACGCACCGACCGGACTGCCGCTTGAGTAAGTTGAACATTAAATCAATGTGAGCCATTGTTCGTACGCCGACGCGAGGCCGGTGCGGGCATGGGGGGTGTGCCGCCTTGAGGGTGGTTGAAGCCGTCGTGGTCTCTGATCGGGCGGCTGAGCTTGTCCGCGAGGTCGGGGTCGTCGATGCCGCAGCCGATGAACCGTGACGGTCGAGGCGGACCACGGGGCGTCCATGCCCGCGTCTCCCCGGACTTTCTGACCCTGGCGGTAACTTTGAAGGTGACTGATGAGAGGGTCGGGCGGGTGAGCGAGACACCGAAGAACACTCTGCAGTACCGCGTTGACGGGCCGGAAGACGCTCCTGTCCTGGTCATGGGTCCCTCCCTCGGTACCACCTGGCACATGTGGGACCGCCAGATACCCGAGCTGGCCGGCACCTGGCGGGTGGTGCGGTTCGACCTTCCGGGGCATGGTGGGGCGCCCGCGCAGCCGGCCCACTCCGTGGCCGAGCTCGGGGACCGGCTGATCGCCACCCTCGACGGGCTCGGTATCCAGCGCTTCGGCTACGCCGGGTGCTCCATCGGCGGCGCGATCGGCGCCGATCTGGCCCTGCGCCACCCGCAACGGATCGCCTCGCTGGCCCTGGTCGCCGCCTCGCCCCGGTTCGGTACCGCCGACGAGTACCGCCAGCGCGGCGTGATCGTCCGGGCCAACGGCATGGACCCGATGGCGCGCTCCGCGCCCGAGCGCTGGTTCACCGCCGCCTACGCCGCGGCCCAGCCCGCCATCGTGGAGTGGGCCGTGCAGATGGTCCGTACGACCGATCCCGCCTGTTACATCGGGGCCTGCGAGGCGCTTGCCGCCTTCGACATCCGCGCCGAGCTGGGCCGGATCGGTGTGCCCACGCTCGCCCTGGTCGGAGCCGAGGACCGGGTGACCGGGCCCGGCGAGGCCCGCACGCTGGTCGCCGGGGTTCCGGGCGCCGGCCTGGCCGTCGTGCCGGGCGCCTCCCACCTCGCCCCGGTCGAGCAGCCGGGCGCCGTCACCGATCTCCTCGTACGCCACTTCTCGACCGCCTGGCAGGAGACCCTCACCGCCCTCCCCGTGCCGCCCCCCGTGCCCACCCCCCTGGCGCCCCCGGCGCCGGCCGGCCCCCTCGCGCCCGAGGTCCCGGCCGAGACGCCGGCCCCCGCCTTCGTCGAGGCCGTGGTGGGCGCGGACGCGTACGAGCGCGGCATGAAGATGCGGCGCGAGGTGCTGGGCGACGCCCATGTGGACGCCGAGACGGCCGGAGCGGACGCCTTCAGGAGCGACTTCGACGAGGTCACGACCCGCCACGTCTGGGGCGAGGTGTGGTCGAGGGACGGCCTCGACCGGCGGACCCGGGCCGCGGTCGCCCTCGCCGCGCTCACCACGGGCGGCCACCTGGACGACCTGGCGGCGCACACCCGGGCCGCGCTGCGCGCCGGACTCGCCCCCGACGAGATCAAGGAAATCCTCCTCCAGACAGGCGTGTACTGCGGCGCTCCCGCGGCGAGCGCGGCGTTCCGGGTGGTCGGCGCGGTGATCCTTGAGGAGACCACCCCGCGCGGCTGACCGGATCGTGTGCCCCGGCGCCGGGCCGGGAGCAGGATGGGACCATGAGCCTGAAGCTGACCAAGAAGACCCACGCCTGCGTCCAGCTGCACAAGGACGGCCGCACCCTCGTCATCGACCCGGGCACGTTCAGTGAGCGGGACGCGGCGGTGGGCGCCGACGCGGTCCTGGTCACCCACGAGCACCCGGACCACTTCGACGAGGAGCGGCTGCGGGCCGGCCTCGAAGCGAACCCCGCGGCCGAGATCTGGACCCTGCGCAGCGTCGCGGAGAAGATCTCGGCGGCCTTCCCCGGCCGCGTCCACACGGTCGGGCACGGCGACGCCTTCGAGGCCGCCGGGTTCGACATCCAGGTCCACGGCGAACTGCACGCCGTGATCCACCCCGACATCCCGCGCATCACCAACATCGGCTTCCTGGTGGACGGTTCGGTCTTCCACCCGGGCGACGCGCTCACCGTGCCCGACCACGCCGTGGACACCCTGATGCTGCCGGTGATGGCCCCGTGGAACAAGATCTCCGAGGTGATCGACTACGTGCGCGAGGTCAAGCCGCGTCGCGCCTTCGACATCCACGACGCCCTGCTCACCGACCTCGCCCGGCCGATCTACGACTCCCAGATCGGCTCACTCGGCGGCGCCGACCACGCCCGCCTCACCCCCGGGGACTCGACGCTTCTGTGACTGTCAGTGCCGGGCGGTAGGTTGGGACGCATGCGCATCGCCACCTGGAACGTGAACTCGATCACCGCTCGGCTGCCCCGTCTGCTGGCCTGGCTGGAGAGCAGCGGCACCGACGTGCTGTGCATCCAGGAGACCAAGACCACGGCCGAGGGCTTCCCCGCCGCGGAGCTGCGCGAGCTCGGCTACGAGTCCGCGGTCAACGCCACCGGAAGGTGGAACGGGGTGGCCCTGGTCTCCCGCGTCGGCCTGGACGACGTCGTGCTCGGGCTGCCCGGTGGCCCGGACTACGAGGGCGTGGAGGAACCGCGCGCGATCTCGGCGACCTGCGGCGGAGTCCGCCTCTGGTCGGTCTACGTGCCGAACGGCCGAGAGGTCGAGCACGACCACTACGCGTACAAGCTGAGGTGGTTCGAGGCCCTGAAGGCGGCCGTCGCCGAGGACGCGGCAGGCCGGCGCCCCTTCGCGGTGCTCGGCGACTTCAACGTGGCCCCGACGGACGAGGACGTGTACGACCCGGCCGTCTTCGAGGGGCTGACCCACGTCACCCCGCCGGAGCGCGCCGCGCTTGCGTCGCTGCGCGAGGCGGGCCTGTCCGACGTGGTGCCCCGCCCCCTGAAGTACGACCGTCCCTACACCTACTGGGACTACCGCCAGCTGGCCTTCCCCAAGAACCGGGGCATGCGCATCGACCTGGTCTACGGGAACGAGCCGTTCGCCGGCGCCGTCAAGGACAGCTACGTCGACCGCGAGGAGCGCAAGGGCAAGGGCGCGTCCGACCATGCGCCGGTCGTGGTGGACCTGGAGGTCTGAGCCCCGCCCGCACGCCGCGGCGCCGCCCCGCGTGCCCCGTAGTGCTACTGACCGTTCAAATGGGAGTCTGGATCGTATGAACTTCCTCCAGAACTGGCGCAGGCGGCACCCGGCGGCGTCCGTGGCGGCGATCTACCGGGAGGATCCGCAGGGCGTCGCGGAGGTGCTCTCGGAGTGCGAGCTGCTGCGCACGAGGGCCTGGCAGAACAGTCTGGAACTCGACGACTCCCCGGCCTCGTTGGACTCCCTGGACCAGCTGACCCCGCGCTGGCGCGAGGACCCGGAGGAACTGCCCTGGCTGGGCAACGACGCCGGCCTGTATCTGGGCACCGTCATCGTGCGCACCGTGCCGGGCGCGAGCTGGGACGTGTGGCCCAGCGGCCAGCCGGTGGTGCGGCTCGCCTCCGGCCGCGAGATCGACGTGGTGGACGCGGGCCTGACCTGGGCGGCGACCGGCGCCCCCGAACTGTTCCAGGTCTACGCCGAGGCCGCCGAAGCCTGACCGGCCCCCCACCGCCCCGGCCCACCCCTCGGTCAGGCCTCCGCCCGCAGCGCGCGGGACCGATGCCAGGCCCCCGCCCGCAGCGCGCGGGACCGATGCCAGACCCCCTGCCGGCAGCGCGCGGGACCGATGCCAGGCCCCCGCCCGCAGCGCGCGGGACCGATGCCAGACCCCCGCCGGCACCCCGCCGGGCGCCGTGCCACGCCCCCCGGCCAGTCCCGTGACAGGGTCCCCGCCCGACCGTGCGCCAGTCCGGTGCCACCACCCCGGCCGCGCCTGCGCCGGGTCCCCTCTGACAGTGCCCGGCCGATGCCGCCGCCACCCGCAGCCCGCCGGGCCGGTGCCGCCCCCCGGCCAGGCACCCGCCGACGGCCCCGCGGTGCCGCCGAGGACGGGTCCCCGCTGACAGGCCGCCGGGCCCGTGCCGGGCCTTCGCCGCGCGGCTCGCCAGGCCGGTGCCGCCCCCCGGCCAGGCACCCGCCGACGGCCCCGCGGTGCCGCCGAGGACGGGTCCCCGCTGACAGGCCGCCGGGCCCGTGCCGGGCCTTCGCCGCGCGGCTCGCCAGGCCGTGCCGGGGCCCTGCACGGCCCCCCGCGTGCCACCCCGCGGCCCCCCGGTCAAAATACGGTTTATGCCCTATTCGCGCGTGTCGAGATGAAGTCCCTTACCTGGCTGGATAGTTTGCGCTGACCTCGACACAGCGATGAGTGGGCAGGACAGCGTATGGCCGTCGATCCGTTGATCGAGCTGCGTGACGTCAACAAGTACTTCGGGACGCTGCACGTCCTCCAGGACATCGACCTCACGGTCGGCCGTGGGGAGGTGGTGGTGGTCATCGGCCCGTCCGGCTCGGGCAAGTCGACGCTCTGCCGGACGATGAACCGCCTGGAGACGATCGAGTCGGGCACCATCGCCATCGACGGCAGACCCCTTCCCGCGGAGGGCAAGGGCCTCGCCCAGCTCCGCGCCGAAGTCGGCATGGTCTTCCAGTCGTTCAACCTCTTCGCGCACAAGACCGTCCTCGCCAACGTCTCGCTGGCCCAGATGAAGGTGCGCGGCCGCAAGAAGGAGGAGGCCGACAGGCGTTCCCGCGAACTCCTCGACCGGGTCGGCCTCGCCTCCCAGGCCGAGAAGCTCCCCGCCCAGCTCTCCGGCGGCCAGCAGCAGCGCGTGGCCATCGCCCGCGCCCTGGCCATGGACCCCAAGGTCATGCTCTTCGACGAGCCCACGTCGGCGCTCGACCCGGAGATGATCAACGAGGTGCTCGAAGTCATGCAGCAGCTCGCCCGTGACGGCATGACCATGGTCGTCGTCACCCACGAGATGGGCTTCGCCCGGTCCGCCGCCAACCGCGTCGTGTTCATGGCGGACGGACGCATCATCGAGGACCGCACCCCCGACGACTTCTTCACCAACCCGCGGAGCGACCGGGCCAAGGACTTCCTCTCCAAGATCCTCAAGCACTGAACGGGGGGTGAACGCAACGATGATGGCCACACGACGCGCGCTCGCCGCGCTGCTGCTCGTCCTGGCCCTGGCCGGCTGCGGCAAGTCGGGCAGCCCGCCGGTCAAGGGCCCCAAGGCCGCCCTGCTGCCGCACTACACGGTGGCCAAGGACGTCAGTCTGCCCGGCTCCCCGGTGTGGCGGCGCGCGAAGAACCGCGGCCATCTGGTCGTCGGCGCCAAGGAGGACCAGCCCTACCTGGGCGAGAAGGACCCGGCCACCGGCGTCTACACCGGATTCGACATCGAGATCGCCAAGATGATGTCCGCCTCGCTCGGCTTCGATCCGTCGACCATCCAGTTCAAGACGATCGCCTCGGCGAACCGCGAAACCGCGCTGCAGAACGGCCAGATCGACTACTACGTCGGCACGTACACCATCAACGACAACCGCAAGAAGCTCGTCGGCTTCGCGGGGCCCTACTACATGGCAGGCCAGGGGCTCCTGGTGCGCACGGACGAGGACAACCTCACCGCGCCCCAGGACTTCGACGGCAAGCGGGTCTGCTCGGCCGCAGGCTCCACCCCGTACCAGCGGATGGAGAAGGACTACCCGAAGGTCGACATGGTCGCCTACGACACCTACTCGGTGTGCGTGGACAACCTGCTCACCTTCCAGGTCGCGGCCGTCACCACCGACGACACCATCCTGAGCGGCTACGCGGCGAAGGTGCCCGACGAACTCAAGGTGGTCGGCAAGCCGTTCTCCAAGGAGCCCTACGGCATCGGCGTGCCCAAGAGCGACAACACGCTGCGGTTCTTCCTCGACGACGCCATCGAGGCCCACGAGAAGAACGGCGACTGGAAGAAGGCGTACGCCGCGACGCTCGGCCTGTCCGGGCGACCCCCGGCGCCCGCGCCGCCCATCGACCGCTATCCGGCGAGCTGAGGCCGCAATGGACGTACTCACCAAGAACTTCTCGCTGTACGGCAAGGGCTTCCTCGGGACCGTCGAACTGACCGTCTACGCCTCGGTCCTCGCGCTGGTCCTCGGCTTCGTCATGGCGTCCTGCCGCGTGTCGCCGGTCGGCTCGTTCCGGGCGCTCGGCACGGTGTGGGTGACCGTGCTGCGCAACACGCCGCTCACCCTGCTGTTCTTCGCCGTCCTGCTCGGGCTGCCGCGCTTCGGCCTGGTGCTGCCCTTCCAGCTCTTCGCGGTGATCGCGCTCGGCTGCTACACCTCCGCCTTCATCTGCGAGGCGCTGCGCGCCGGCATCAACACCGTGCCCAAGGGCCAGGGAGAGGCGGCCAGAAGCCTCGGGATGACCTTCGGCCAGACCCTCTCCGGGGTCGTGCTGCCCCAGGCGTTCCGCTCGGTGATCCCGCCGATCGGCTCCACGCTGATCGCGCTCGCCAAGAACTCCGCGATCGCCGGGGCTTTCAGCGTGACCGAACTCCTCGGCACGTACAAGACCTTGAGCGAGCTGGGCTACAACATCATCTGGACCTTCGTCTGGATCGCCGTCGGCTACCTGATCATCACCCTCTTCATCAGCGCCGTCTTCAACATCCTCGAAAAGCGCTGGGGAGTCGCCCGATGACCGCGCCACTGGCCACCGAGTCCACCGCCCTCTACGACATCCCGGGGCCGAAGACCCGGCAGCGCCACCTCGTCTACGGAGTCATCTCGACGGCGTTGATCCTCGCCCTGATCGGCTGGATCCTGTATCTCCTGTTCGACACCGACCAGTTCACCTCCGCCAAGTGGTCGCCGTTCGAGTACAAGGGCATCCAGGAGCTGCTCCTTCGAGGGCTCGGCAACACCTTGCGGGCCTTCGCGTTCGCCTCGGTGCTGTCGCTCGCGCTCGGCGCGGTGCTCGCCACCGGGCGGCTGTCCGACCACCGGCCGGTGCGCTGGCTGGCGACGCTGCTCGTCGAGTTCTTCCGCGCGATGCCCGTCCTGGTGATGATCTTCTTCATCTTCGTGGCGCTGAAGGTGCAGCCGCTGCCCGCGCTCGTGGCCGGACTCACGCTCTACAACGGATCGGTTCTGGCCGAGGTCTTCAGGGCCGGTGTCAACTCCGTGGAACGCGGCCAGAAGGAGGCGGCATTCTCGCTCGGCATGCGCAAGACGCAGGTCATGACGTACGTGCTGGTCCCGCAGGGGGTCAGGGCGATGCTGCCCACCATCATCAGCCAGCTGGTGGTCGCCCTGAAGGACACCTCGCTCGGCTATCTGATCACCTATGAGGAGTTCCTCCACGCGGGGAAGCTCATCGCGTCGAATCTCGACTACGATTTGCCGTTCATCCCCGTGGTGATGGTGATCTCACCGATCTACATCGGGATGTGCATGCTGCTTTCCTGGTTCGCCACCTGGATGGCCAGGAGACAGAAGCGCAATCCCAAGACGGAGGCCGTGGACGTCGCACCGGCCGAACCAGGGACGCTGCTGCCGAGGGGGCCCCTACCGGGCCCTTGAGGCCCGGGGGGAGTGCAGTAGCTCAGGGGCCATGCCCGCCCGGCAGCAGCCGGTGATCACTTCTCGCGGAGCGGCGCCGTCGGAGACGACGGATCCGACGCGGGCGAGGAGAAGGTCAGCTGTGTGCCGAGCGGGTTGTGCTCGATGCGGAGCGGGCCCACGTCGTGAAGTTGGGCGACGGGGGCACCGCTCTCCGCAGGAGTCAGCCGGCCGCGGGGGCGGCCAGGGCGCTCTTCGCCTTCCAGGCGTCGTACGTCAGGTTCCACTCGCCGTAGCCGTTGTTGAGGGCCTGGGTGCCCTTCGCGCCGTCGCCGGTGATCTCGAACGGGTCGCCGACCTGTACCGTCCCGTACACGGACTTGGCGTCCGCGTCGCTCATGCCGATGCAGCCCGAACTCTTGTTGGCGGAGCCGAAGTAGGGGCCGTTCCAGGGTGCCGCGTGTGCGTACATCCCCGACCAGGTGAGCCGCATCGAGTAGTCGACCATCTTGTTGTAGGAGCTGCCGAGGCCGACGGTCTCGGAGTTCATGTTGATCGTGCCCTCCTTGGCCATCAGGACGGTCTTACCGCGCCAGGACGCCTTGTCGCCGCCGGGGGTGCCCGCCGACATCGGGATGTCCTTCAGCAGCTCGCCGTCGCGGTACAGCTTGAGGTGGTGGGTGCTGAGGTCGGCCTTGGCGACCTGGTTCCTGCCGATCGTGAAGTCGGTCTTGTAGTCCTTCACGAACCAGCCGCCCGACGTGCCGGAGTCGATGCCGTTGAGGTCGGCTTCGAGGGTGACCTTGGTGCCGGACTTCCAGTACTCCTTGGGGCGCCAGTCCACGCGGTCCTTGCCCGAGTAGTCCTGCATCCAGCCCCAGGAACCCTCGGTGTTGTTCGACGTCGACACCTTGAGGTGCCGCTCCACCTCGGCCCTGTTCCTGACCGGGTTGTCGAACACGATCGAGACCGGCTGGCCCACTCCCACCGTCGTGTCCTTGCCCGGCACCATGCTCACCTTGTTGACCTTCCCGGCGGCCGCCGTGGCGAACGTGGCCCGTGCCGTCGCGCCCTTGGCGTCCTTGACCTCGACGGCGTACGAGGTGCCCGGTGCGGCCGAGCGCTCGGAGGTCCAGGACCTGCCGTCCGGGGCTGTCTTCCCGGTGAGCGTGCCGCCCTTGGTGTCGGTGACCGTGACGCTCCCCAGCGTGCCGTCGGCGAGCGTGACCTTCACCGGCTCACCGGGCTTGGCCTGACTGCCCGTCAGATTCACCGAGATCTCCGGCTTCTTCGCGGCGGCCTTGAGGTCGCTCTTTCCGTCGCCCGAGGAGGATCCCCCGCCCCCGCACGCCGTCAGCGCGGCGGCGAGAGCCGCCGTCGCGGCGACGGCGGCCATGCGGGCGGGCCGGCGGGAGGGGAAGGGATGGCGAGGTGTGCGGCTCAACTGAAGGACCTCCGTTGCACATGCGTTTTCCATAGGTGAGAGTCACCAGCCGGACTTCAGGTTGCAGGACGCACCGGAAAGCTCCGCGTTTCCTCTGTGACAAGGACCGCACATAAACGGTCATCGTCCGGTCACATTCGACGCGAGAAGTGGTCATGGACCGCTGTGAGCATCCTGTGCATCCCCGGAGGCCGACGACGGGGCGCACTTGGGAGGCCACGGACGTGTCCGCACTGCTGGTGACCGGGGACCGAGACCAGGACGCCGGGGTCCGCGCCCTGGACACCGCCGAGTACCGGTCCTTTCTCGCGGGCCGCGCCGACGTCAGCTTTCTGCAATGTCCTTCGTGGGCCGACGTGAAGGACCAATGGGCCACCGAAAGGGTCGGATGGTCCCTCGACGGCGGCGCATTGACCGGCGCGGCCCAGATTCTCTACCGGCAATTCCCCGGCACCCGGAAATACTTCGCCTATCTGCCGGAAGGCCCGGTCGCCGACTGGTCCGACCCCGGCATCGACCGCTGGCTGGGGCCGCTGCTCCGCCACCTGCGCAGGGCCGGCGCGTTCGCGGTGCGGATCGGGCCCGTGCCCGCCTACCGGCGCTGGGAGGCCGCCCGCCTCAAGGCCGCCACCGGGGCCGGTCGCCGGATCGGCGACGTCCTGGCCACCGAGGTCGACCCGCTCGGCTCCGCCGTCGCCGAACGACTGCGCACCCGCGGCTGGAAACGGTGCGGCGGCGACGACGGCGACGCCGACGCGCAGCCCCGCCACGTCTTCCGGCTGCCCCTGGCCGGCCGCAGCACCGAGCAGCTGTGGGCCGGGCTCAACCAGGAGTGGCGGCGCAACGTGCGCGCCGCCGACCGGGCCGGGGTGGAGGTCGTCGTCGGCGGCCCCGAGTACCTGCCCGAGTTCTACCGGCTGCTGAGGATCACCGAGGAGCGCGACGGATTCCGCCTCGGCCGCTCCCTCGCGTACTACGAGCGCCAGTACGCGGCGCTCAACGCCGAACAGCCCGGCCGGATGCGGCTCTACCTCGCCGTCCACCGGGGCGAGGTGCTCGCCGCGCACACCATGATCACGGTGGGCGGCAGGGTCTGGTACCAGACCGGCGCGTCCGCCGACCACCGCCGCGAGGTGCGCCCCAGCAACGCGCTGCAATGGCAGATGATCCAGGACGCCCGCGCCCGCGGCGCCGAGGTGTACGACATGCGCGGGGTACCCTCCACTCTCGATCCGCAGGACCGCCCCTTCGGGCTGCTGCGCTGGAAACTGGGCACGGGCGGCCACGTCGTGGAGACGCTGGGGGAGTGGGAGACATCCATGGGCGGGACCGCCAACAACGCGCTGTATCGCGCCTTCCAGGCGTACCTGGCACGCCGGTGACCACGACCGCCGCGCCGGCCAAGAGCGGCGGTCCCGCGCTGCTGCGCAGCAGCGCGCTGATGGCATCGGGCTCGATCGTCTCGCGCGCCACCGGCTTCGTACGCTCCGCGGTGATCGCGGCCGCGCTGGGCGTCGGGCTGCTCGGCGACGGGTACGCCGTCGCCAACAACGTCCCCAACATCCTCTACATGCTGCTCATCGGCGGCACCCTCAACGCGGTCTTCGTGCCCGAGCTGGTGCGCGCCGCCAAGGAACACGCCGACGGCGGCGCCGCCTACACCGACCGGCTGCTGACGGCGTGCGCCTGCGCGCTCGTCGTGATCACGGCGCTCGCCGTGCTCGCCGCCCCGGCGATCGTCCACGGATACACCGACTACGGCGGAGCCCAGGCCGGTCTCACCATCGCCCTGGCCCGCTACTGCCTGCCGCAGATCCTCTTCTACGGGCTGTTCACGCTGTTCGGCCAAGTCCTCAACGCGCGTGGCAGATTCGGCGCGATGATGTGGACGCCCGTCCTCAACAACGTCGTCGTCATCGCGGTGTTCGGGCTCTACCTGGGCCTCGCCGCGCAGGGCGCGGGCACGCTGAGCGCGGCCGACGCCCGGCTGCTCGGCTGGGGGACCACGGCGGGCATCGTCGCCCAGGCCCTCGCCCTGGTGCCGTCGTTGCGCTCGGCCGGGTTCCGCTGGAGGCCGCGGTTCGACTGGCGCGGCCAGGGTCTTGGCCGGCCGCTGAGGTCGGCGGGCTGGGCGGTGCTGCTCGTCGTGTCCAACCAGCTCGCCTACTGGGTGGTGACCCGGCTCTCCACCACCGCCGGCGCCGCGGCGGTGCGCGAAGGCATCGGCGACGGAGCGGGCTACACCGCCTACACCAACGCCTACGTGCTCTGGATGGTGCCGCACGGCATCGTCACCGTGTCCCTGGTCACCGCCCTGATGCCGAGGATGAGCCGCGCCTCGGCCGACGGCGACCTCGCCCAGGTGCGGCGCGACCTGTCGTACGGACTGCGGACCTCAGCCGCGGTGATCGTCCCCGCGGCTTGCGCCCTGTTCGCGCTCGCGCCGTGGATCCTCGGCGCGGTCTACGGGTACGGAAGGACCGGCGCCGAGGACATCACGGTGATGGCGGGCATGCTCATGGCGTTCGCACCCGGCCTCGTCGCGCTGTCGGGACAGTACGTCCTGTCGCGCGGCTTCTACGCGCTGGGCGACACCCGCACCCCGTTCCTGCTCAACCTCGTCATCGCGGGACTGAACGCCGCGCTCACCGCCGTCGCCTACGCCGTGCTCCCGACGCGCTGGGCGGTGACCGGGATCGCCGGGGCCTACACCGTGGCGCTCTGCGCGGGGCTCACGGCCACCGCGTACACCCTCGACCGCAGGCTCGGCGGCGGCCGCCCGCTGCGCTCTCCCGCGGTCCTCGCCCATCTGCGGCTCCTCGCGGCCTGTGTGCCCGCCGCGGCGCTCGGCTACGGGGCGGCCCGCGCCGCCGATCCGCTCGGCAGTGTCGCCGCGGCCGGCGCGGGAACCGTCGCGCTCGTCCTCGTCCTCGCGCTGCTCGCCCGGCCGCTCGGCCTCACCGACATCAACGCCGTGCTCGACAAGGTGCGCCCCGCCGGCGGCAGACACCGAGCCCGGTGACGGGACAATCCAGACCCTTGGGATACTGACGCCTATGCCTCGCGTGCTCCTCATAGAAGACGACCCCTCCGTGCGCGAAGGGGTCGAACTCGGCCTGCGCAGGCGCGGCCACGAGGTACGGACGGCCGGGACCGGAGAGGCCGGGCTCGCCTCGCTGAAGGCCTTCCACCCCGAACTCGTGCTGCTCGACCTGATGCTGCCCGGCATGAACGGCGTCCAGGTCTGCCGCAGGATACGCGAGACCAGCCAGCTGCCGATCATCATGCTCACCGCGCGCGGCGACGACTTCGACGTGGTGATCGGCCTCGAAGCGGGCGCCGACGACTACATCGTCAAGCCCGCCCGCACCGAGGTCATCGAAGCCCGCATCAGGGCCGTCCTGCGCCGCCTCGCCGATCCGGCCGCGCGCTCGGGCCCGGAGGTCCACGGCGAGCTCGCCCTCGACCGGGCGGGCCTGACCGCCGCCAGGAACGGCGAGCGCCTCGCGCTCGCGCCGTCCGAACTCAAGCTCCTGCTCCACCTCGCGGCCTCGCCCGAGCAGGTCTTCAGCCGGCAGCAGCTCCTGGAATCGGTGTGGGAGCACAGTTACCACGGCGACGCCCGGCTGGTCGACGCCTGTGTGCGGCGACTGCGCCAGAAGCTCGGCGACACCGCCGGCCCCGACGGCGCGCCCCGCTACATACAGACCGTGCGCGGCTTCGGCTACCGCTTCGGGCCGCTGTGAGGTTCCCGCTCCGCCGCGCGCTGCGCCCCGGCCTGCGCACCCGGCTGATCGCCGCCTTCCTCCTGGTGGCCGCGATCAGCGCGGTCACCACCGCGGCCCTCACCTACCAGTCGGCCCGCTCGGCCATCCTCAAACAGGCCCAGGACCAGGCCGTCGAGCAGTTCCGCGAACAGATAGCCAACGAGTACTTCTCGCTCCCCACCTCGACCGCCGCGCTGCAGAACGCCAGCCGCACCCTGGCCAGGGCGGGCAAGCCGCACCCCTGGTTCGTCTTCGCCGAGTACGGCACCCTGCGTGCCTCCTCCACCAGCCGGCCCACCTCCACCGTCATCACCGACGAGCTGCGCCGCCAGACCCATGCCAACGCGCACGGCTCGTTCCAGCGGGTGATCCAGGACGGCACCCCGTACCTGACCATCGGCATGCCCGTGATGTTCGACCGCAGCGGCGCCGACGAGCAGCGCAGCGGGATCTACCTCTACGCGGTGATGGACCTGAAGACGGAGAGCATCACCATCGAGGCGATGGTCTCGGCCGCCAAGAACGGCGCACTGCCCGCCCTCGCCGTCGCCGTGGTCCCCGCGCTCCTCGCCGCCCGCAGCGTGCTGCGCCCGGTGCGCGATCTGCGGCGGGCCGCCAGCAGCATGGGCAAGGGCCGCCTCGACACCCGCATCGAGGTCAAGGGGTCGGACGAACTCGCCGATCTGGCCTGGACGTTCAACGAGTCGGCCGAGGCGCTGGAGCGCTCGGTCGAGGAGTTGCAGAAGGCCGAGGCGCGGGCCAGGCGCTTCGCCTCCGACGTCAGCCACGAACTGCGCACCCCGCTCGCGGGCATGCTGGCCGTGACCGAGGTCCTGGACGAGGACGCCGACGGTCTCGACCCGGACACGGCGCGCGCGGTGCGCCTCATCTCGGCCGAGACCGGCAAGCTCGCCACCCTCGTCGAGGACCTCATGGAGATCTCCCGCTTCGACGCCAAGGCCGCCGAGCTCAACACCGACGAGGTCGATGTCGCCGAGGCCATCCGCAAGACCCTCCAGGGACGGCACTGGCAGGACCGGGTGATCGCCGAACTCCCGGACGGCGTAAGGGCGATGATCGACCCCAGGCGCTTCGACATCGTGGTGGCCAACCTCGTCGGCAACGCCCTGCGGCACGGCTCGGAGCCGGTGACCGTGCGGCTGCGCCCGGCTCTCGGGGACGGCCCGCTGGTCGTCGAGGTCGCCGACGCGGGTCCCGGCATCGACGCGGCCGTCCTTCCGCACATCTTCGACCGCTTCTTCAAGGCGGACGCGGCCCGTACCCGCTCGGCCGGCAGCGGCCTCGGACTCGCCATCACCATGGAGAACGTACGGCTGCACGGCGGTACCGTCGGCGCGGCGAACGCACCGGGGGGCGGCGCCGTCTTCACCGTCGAGCTGCCCACCGGCCTCGGTGCGGCCGCGCCGGCACAGGCGGCGCGATGAGGTTCACGATCACGGCGCCGCGCGCCCTGGCCGCGCTCGTCCTGCTGCCCGCCGCGCTCCTCGCCGCGGGCTGCGGCATCCAGTCCACCGACGTCATCGCGGTGGGCGACCCCGCGTCCGCGCAGGCCCTGCCGCCCGCCGTCGACGGCACCGTGCTCTATTTCGTCGGCCCCGACGGCCTGATGCCCGTGGTGCGCGCGGGCGCCCCGCGGCCGTCCCTTCCGTTGCTGTTCGCGGGGCCGGACGCGGACGAGAGGGCGGCCGGGCTGCGCACCGAACTCCCGCCGTGGAAGAGCCCGTTGAGGATGGCGGTGGGCGAGGGCGAGGTGACCGTCGTGTTCGGCCAGGACGTCTCGAAGCTCACCCTGGTCGCCCGGCGGCAGATCGCCTGCACGGCCCTGCGGGCGGTGGCGCGCGGTACGGACCTGAAGGTGACGATCAGGGGCACCGGGCAGGGGAGTGCGCTCGAAAACGTCGGCTGCACGACCTGATCCGCGCGGCTCGCTCCGCGCGACCCGTCCCGCGCGCCGTGCGATGCGCCGGGCGGTGCGTGCCGCTCGTTGACTTCAATTCAGTAAACCCATGGGTAACACTCTGGCGCGGGGGCCGCCGACGGACCAAGCTCTGCGTGTGGACAATTCAGCCAGCCCCATACAGCCCGCGGCCGACCCGATCGTCCTGCCGCTGCGGCGCCCCCTGATCTGGGTCCCGCTCGCCTCGATCGCGGTGGCCGTGGTCTGGTGGCTCGCGGTCGCCGCCGTCTTCGACGGTCCCAACGGCGACGTCGCCGGCCCGGTGATGGCCGTCGCGGGCGTGGTCCTGCTGGGTGTCGCCGCCGTCTTCGTGGGCTACCTGCTGCGCCCGCTGCGCATCGACGTGGACGCCGACACGCTCACCGTGCGGCTGCCGACCTGGCTGGCCGGACGCATCGACTGGGACGACGTCGGCGCCGTGAGCGCCATCGCCCTGCGGACCGGCCCCAAGGTGCGCCGCTTCCTCGTCGTGGACCTGCGCTCGCCCGCGCTTCCCTACGTCAGCCGCCCCCGGTCCATGTACCGGCGCCTGGCGCCCGTGCTCGGGCGGCCCGCGGGCGCGCACGGCCTCTGCTTCGAGGAGCAGCTCTTCGCCTTCGACGCGGCCGCCGCCCTCGAAGAGGTGCGGCGACTGGCCCCGGCGGAGGTCGCCGTCGACGACCGTACGGCGCAACCCGTGCGCAGTCCCTGGCAGTTCTGACCGGCTTCTTGCCTCGCGGCAGGGCGACCGCCACCGTGTACGCGTACGTCCCGCACGCCGACAGCACCACCGCGGGCCGTACGCCGACGACCGCCGTCCGGAATCGGAGTACCCATGGCCGGATTCACGCTGCCCCACACCCTCCACGGCGACGGACCGCACCGGGTCGTCGCCGTGCACGGCTGGCTCGCCGACCGCGGCGACTTCGCCGCGGTCCTCCCCGACCTGGACGCCGCCGTCTTCACCTACGCCTTCGTCGACCTGCGCGGCTACGGCGAGGCGCGGGACGCCGCCGGCGCGTTCACCACCAGCGAGGGCGCCGGCGACATACTGGCGCTCGCCGACCGGCTGGGCTGGCACCGCTTCTCGCTGATCGGCCACTCGATGGGCGGCGCCGTCGTCCAGCGCGTCCTGGCCGCCGCCCCCGACCGGGTGCGCCGCATGGTCGGCATATCGCCCGTCCCGGCGAGCGGCATGCCCATGGACGAGGCGACGCGGGCGCTGTTCACCGCGGCCGCCGAGCGGCCCGCCAAGCGCCGGGCCATCATCGACCTCACCACCGGCGGCAACCGCCCCGACGCCTGGCTCGACCGCATGACCTGGCGCTCGGTGGAACGCAGCGACCCCAAGGCGTTCCGCGCCTGGCTCGACTCCTGGGCGGGCGAGGACTTCCACGAGGAGACCGAGGGCTCCCCGGTGCCCGCCCTCGCGGTGGCCGGCGCGCTCGACCCGGCGATCAACGCCGCCTTCCTGCGCGGGACATGGATGCGCTGGTACCCCGCGGGCCAGCTCGTCGAACTGCCCCACGCCGGACACCACGCCATGGACGAGGCGCCGCTCGACCTCATCCGCACCGTCGAGGACTTCCTGCGGGCCGACCATGTCTGAGGCCACGCGTCCGACCATGTCCGAGGCCACGCGTGACGAATGACGCACCCGATGTCTTCGACCCGCGCCTGTATGCCGCGGGACCGCCGTACGCCGCCTACCGCGAGCTGCGCGACCACCTGCCCGTCGCGTGGCAGGCGGAGCCCGAGGTGCTCGGCTGGCCGGCCGGGCCCGGCTTCTGGGCGGTGACCCGCCACGCCGACGTCGTACGCGTCCTCAAGGACGCCGGCAGCTACTCCTCCGCGCTCGGCGCCACCCAGATCCGCGACCCCGACCCCGCGGACCTGCCGTTCATCCGCCGCATGATGCTCAACCAGGACCCCCGCACGGGCCCCGGCGCCGACGACCCGGCGCACCAGGACCACGGCAGGCTGCGCCGCCTGGTGAGCCGCGCCTTCACACCGGGCCGCATCGAACGCTTCGAGGCACTGGCCCGCGAACGGGCCCGCGCCCTGCTCACCGCGGCCCGCGACGGCGCCGAGGACGGCGTGTGCGATCTGGTCGCCGACGTCACCGACGACTACGCGCTGCTCAACCTCACCGACCTGCTGGGCGTCCCGCCGGGCGACCGGGGCCTCCTGCTCGAATGGACCGAACGCGTCATCGCCTACCAGGACCCGGACGAGCCCCGGGTCACCGGCGACGACGGGCGGCCCGTCAACCCGCGCTCGCCCGCGATGCTCGCCGAGATGTTCGCGTACGCCCGGCAACTCGCCGCGTACAAGCGGGAGCGGCCGGGCGACGACATCATGACCTCGCTCGCCCACGGCGAACTCGGCGGCGCCGAACTGGAGATGTTCTTCTTCCTGCTGACCGTGGCGGGCAACGACACCGTGCGCGGCGCGGCGCCCGGAGGGCTGCTGGCTCTCGCGCAACATCCCTCCCAGCGCGCCGTGTTGATGAATCATCAGGTCGCGGTGGACACCGCCGTCGAGGAACTCCTGCGGTGGCATCCGCCGGTGCTGAGCTTCCGGCGCACCGCCGTGCGGGACACCGAACTCGCGGGGCGGCGGATCGCGGCCGGGGACAAGGTCGTCGTCTTCCACGCCTCCGCCAACCACGACGAACGCGTCTTCAGCGACCCGCACCGCCTGGACCTCACCCGCGCACCGAACCCGCACGTCTCCTTCGGCGACGGCCCGCACGTATGCCTCGGCGCACACTTCGCCCGGCTGCAACTGAGGGTGCTGCACGAGGAGGCGCTGCGCGTCCTGCCCCGCACCGAACTCGCGGCCGCGCCCCGGCGCCTGGTGTCCAACTTCATCAACGGCATCAAGTCGCTGCATCTGAGGGTGAGTTAGCCGGCGGCCCGGTGCGAGGTGCGGACCGCGGGGGCGGGCTCCTGGGCGGCCCGCGTCACATCGGCGACGAGCTCCACCACGTCGGGCCCGTACGCCTGCGAGTTGACGACTTTGAGGAGCAGACAGAACGAGCCGCTGCCGTACTTGCGGGCGAGCTTCTCGGCGTTGCGCGCCAGATAGCGGGTGGCGGCCTGGTTGGTGATCGCGGACTGACCGCAGAACAGGAACACCGGGCGGGAGTCCTGCCCGGGGGTGACCCGGGCCAGGAGCACATGTTCGACGACGCCGTTCTCCAGCCGGTAGCGCTCGGAGCCGATCTGGAAGGTGCCCCGGTCGGGGCTCGGTTCGGCGTCCACGTTCATCTTCACGCCCGGCAGCAGCGAGACGAGGTGGGCGGCCATCCGCCGGTTCGAGTACGGCCCGCCGAGACAGAACTCGGTGCGCTCGCCGAAGCCCTGCTGGGCGAGGTCGTGCTGGATGATCCGGGCGTGCGCCCCGCAGTCCTTGATGAGCGAGGAGAGTTCGAGGAGGGCGAACACGTCGAAGCGGTGCACCGAGCCCTCGTGCGTGGCGGCGCGGTTGACGACCAGCAGACATTCGGAGTGGTCCGGCAGCCCGAAGAACGCCTGCTTGCGGCGGAGCCTGCGCTTCCAGAGGTAGGTACGGGCGAGCCAGCCGAAGGCGGCGCTTATGCCCGCGGCCACCACGCCGAGGACGATGTTGCGTACGTCGTCATTCATGGGCGCGCATGTTAGCGGGAGTTCGCCCCCGCGTTCGACGTGCTCATGACGTCACCGCCGGGACAGCGTTACGCTGCGCGGACGTTCGCCAACGGGAGGTCTGCATGCGTCGTCCTGCTGTCCGCACCCTGTCCCTCCTCGCCGCGGCGGCCGCGGTCGCCGCCTCGGTCGCCGCGGCCCCGCCCACGACGGCCGCGCCGCCCGGCGGCCGAACACCGGCCAAGGTCCCGGAGGCGGTCGGCTACGGGGGAGCGGTGTCGAGCGTGGACGCCGACGCGTCCGCCGCCGGTCTCCAGGTCCTCAAGAACGGCGGCAACGCGGTGGACGCGGCCGTCGCCACCGCCGCCGCGCTCGGCGTCACCGAGCCGTACTCGTCGGGGATCGGCGGGGGCGGCTTCTTCGTCTACTACGACGCGAAGTCCCGCTCCGTGCACACCGTCGACGGCCGCGAGACGGCCCCCACGTCGGCCACCTCCTCGCTCTTCCTGGAGAACGGCAAGCCGCTGCCCTTCGCGGACGCGGTGACCAGCGGGCTCAGCGTCGGAACGCCGGGCACCGCCGCCACCTGGGACAGGGCCCTGCACGCCTGGGGAAGCGAGTCCCTGAGCACGCTCCTGAAGCCCGCGGAACGGCTCGCGCGCGACGGCTTCACCGTCGACGACACCTTCCGCTCCCAGACCAAGGACAACCAGGCCCGCTTCGCGGACTTCCCCGACACCGCCAGGCTGTTCCTGCCCGGCGGGCAGCTCCCGGTGGTCGGCTCGACCTTCAAGAACCCCGATCTGGCGCGCACCTACGAGGAGTTGGGCCGCAAGGGCGTCGGCGCCGTCTACCGGGGCGACCTCGGCAGGGACATCGTCCGTACGGTGCGCAATCCGCCCGTCGACCCCGCCTCCACCCGTGCGGTGCGCCCCGGTGACCTGAGCGAGAAGGACCTCCGGGCCTACGGGGCCAAGTACCAGGCGCCCACCGAGGTGAACTACCGCGGGCTCGACGTGTACGGCATGGCCCCGTCGAGCTCCGGCGGCACGACCGTCGGCGAGGCGCTCAACATCCTGGAGCGCACCGACCTGTCGAAGGCGTCGGACGTGCAGTTCCTCCACCACTACATCGAGGCGAGCCGCATCGCGTTCGCGGACCGGGGCCGCTGGGTCGGTGACGCCGCGTTCGAGAACGTACCGACCAAGGGTCTGCTCTCGCAGCGCTTCGCCGACTCGCGGGCCTGCCTGATCAAGGACGACGCGGCCTTGACCAGCCCCCTCGCCCCCGGCGACCCGCGCCACCCGACGGCGTGCGGGACCTCGGGCACCGCGGCCCCGACCACGTACGAGGGCGACAACACCACCCACCTCACGGTGGCCGACAAGTGGGGCAACGTCGTCGCGTACACGCTGACCATCGAGCAGACCGGCGGCAGCGCCATGACCGTGCCCGGCCGCGGCTTCCTGCTGAACAACGAGCTGACCGACTTCTCCTTCGCCCCGGCCAGCCCCGCGGTCCACGACCCGAACCTGCCCGGCCCCGGCAAGCGGCCGCGCTCCTCCATCTCGCCGACGATCGTGCTCGACCGGCAGCACAAGCCGGTGCTCGCGCTCGGTTCGCCGGGCGGGGCGACCATCATCACCACCGTCCTCCAGACGCTCGTCAACCACCTGGACCGGGGCATGCCGCTCGTCGACGCGATCGCGGCGCCGCGCGCCAGCCAGCGCAACGCGGCCCGGACCGAGCTGGAACCCGCCCTCTACAACAGCCCGCTGCGGGCCCGCCTCGAAGCGCTCGGCCACTCCTTCACGCTCAATCCGGAGATCGGCGCGGCGACCGGAGTGCAGCGCCTGCCGGACGGGCGCTGGCTCGCCGCCGCCGAGACGGTGCGGCGGGGCGGCGGGTCGGCCCTCGTGGTCCATCCGAGTGGAAAGCGGTAACTCCCTTCCACGGCACTCAGGAGGCCCGTGGCCCCCGGCTGAACCGCCGGGGGCCACGGGCCTCGCGCCGCGGAGGCGATCGACGCCGTCACCACCAGGAGGCGCACACGGCGCACAACGGGTAAAGCACCTTTCCTGACAGAAGGGTTTTCTCCGTGCGCTCCAGAACGCTCGCCCTCGCCGCCGCCGGCGCCGCCCTGCTCGCCACGACTCTGCCCGCCACCGCGCAGGGCGCCACCGTCCCCGGCGCACCCGTTCCCGGCGCCGCCGCCGCCCGCGCGTCCGCCGCCCGCATGTCCGTCGCGGGCCCGCCCGCCGCCGGCGCACCCGCCTCGGCGCCCGAAGGCACGGTCGGCGCGGCCGAACTCCTCGCCAAGGTGACGAGCTGCGACCAGATCTCCCACGGCAGGTACCGCACGGACGCCGGCGCCCCGCCGACCGTGCCGGTCTGCGGCGCGAACGGAGCCGTGTTCTGGAAGGCGGACCTGGACATCGACTGCGACGGCCGCCGCGGCAGGCTCTGCAACAAGAGGACCGACCCGTGGTTCCAGCCCGACACCCGCTTCCACCAGAGCGACGACAGGCCGCTCGACGCGGAGAAGCTGCCCTACGTCGTGGTGCCCAACCCCAGCCCCGTCTGGGACTACCGTGCGGCCGGCATCGAGGGGGGCGGGGTCGCCGCCGTCATCCACGGCGACAAGGTCGTGTACGCCGTGGTCGGTGACACCGGTCCCGCCTCCTCCATCGGAGAGGCGTCGTACGCCACCGCCAAGGCGCTCGGCATCAACCCCAGCCCGAGGTCGGGCGGCGCCGAATCCGACGTCACGTACATCCTGTTCAAGGGCGCCCAGGCCGAGCCGATCGAGGACCACGGGGCCGCGGTGGCCCTCGGTGACACGCTGGCCCAGCGGTTCCTGGCCAACAACTGACGATCCGTCACCTCCGCGGGGCCGGGCAGACCCGCGGGCGTCGCCCGCCGCCGCTCCGTGCCCCGGTGTCCCGCGTCCCCGCGCCCGGCCCGCGCGGAGGGGCCCGGCGCACCTCCGAGGGGCGGGGAAGGTGCATTTTCACGTGCCGCCATGCCGCCGTGGCGCCGGGGCTAGAATCGGCGCATGGTCCGCACCCCACTCACCCCCGAAGAGCGTGCACGCGGCGAACGGCTCGGCCGGTTGCTGCGCTCGGCCCGTGGGGACCGCAGCATGCCGGAGATCGCGGCCGCGGCGGGCCTCTCCGCCGAGACCCTCCGCAAGATCGAGACGGGCCGGGCCCCTACCCCCGCCTTCTTCACCGTGGCGGCGCTCGCCTCCGTCCTCGGCCTGTCCATGGACGAGATCGTGTCCGACTGCGCTCCGCCGCCCGCCGTCGCCGCGTGAGCGTTCCGGGTGCCCGTAGGCCAAGAGCGGCGGCCCGCACGGTCGTGAGGGATCCGCTGGGCGCGGTGTTCCTGCTGCGGTACGACAACGAAGAGGTCGGCCCGCACTGGGCCCTTCCGGGTGGCGGCCTCGATCCGGGGGAGTCCCCGCGCGAGGGTGCCCGTCGCGAGCTGCGCGAGGAGACCGGCTGGGCGGAGCTCGAACCGGGCCCGCTGCTGTGCACCTGGACCCACGACTTCACCCGCGCCGGGGTGCCCGTGCGCCAGCACGAGCACGTCTACCTGGCCGAGGCCCGGGTGCCCCGGCGGGAGCCGACGCCCGAGGCCACGGCCGGCCATCGCGCGGAGGGCATCCTCGGCACCCGTTGGTGGACCCCGGACGAGCTGGCGCGCACGGCGGAGCAGATCTGGCCGCCCGGCCTCGGCGCACTGCTCGACGCCTGGTCTCCCGGCGCCGCCCCCGCCGACCTGGGGTACGTCGCCGTCGGCACCGTGTCGCACCCGGCCCGCTGATCCCGCAACGCCGCGGCCTGCCTGTTCGGCGCAACAGATCCTGCGCCAGGGTGTGCACCGGGCGACCGTAGGAGCGTGTTCACTCCGTCACAGAGCCGTCCCCGCGCCGGACGGCGCCGCCGCCCGCCGCGGACGGCCGTCGTCGCCGCGGTCGGCGCGCTGGCGCTGCTCGCCGCCTGTGCCCCCGCACCCCGCGTGTCCACCGCCTCCGCCGTGGGCCGCGCGGACCCCTCGACGCTGGTCTTCCACCACCCCGGCGTGGTCGTCGGCCGGAGCCAGCTCGACACCGTGCGCGAGAAGGTGCGGGCCGGCCAGGAGCCGTGGCACTCCGCGTACGAGAAGATGAAGGCGAGCCGCTACGGCTCGCTGCGCTACACCCCGCACCCCGTCGAGACGGTGCCGTGCCCGCCCAACGCCGGGCCGCCCGCCTGCGTCTCCGAGCGCGAGGACGCCATCGCCGCGTACACGCAGGCGCTGCTGTGGACGGTGAACGGCAACGAGGCGCACGCGAGGAAGGCCGTCGAGATCATGGACGGCTGGGCGCAGGTGATGAAGCGGCACACCGAGGGCAACGCGGACCTCCAGACCGCCTGGGCGGGTTCGACCTGGGCGCGGGCCGCCGACATCGTGCACGCGGGGTATCCGCAGTGGCGGGCGCCGGCGGTGCAGCGATTCAAGTGGATGCTGCGCAAGGCGTATCTGCCCGCAGTGAGCGCCAAGGTCCCCGACTACAACGGGAACTGGGAACTCGCGATGACGGACGCGGCGATCGGCATCGCCGTGTTCGTCGAGGACCACCAGGTGTTCAAGGACGCCCTGGAGCGCTACCGCGCCCGCGTCCCCGCCTACTTCTACCTCGCCTCGGACGGCGCCCTGCCCAAGCCGCCACCCGGCGGCTCCATGATCACCCCGGACAAGCTGGCGACGTACTGGTTCGGACAGCGCACCTACCAGGACGGGCTCGGCCAGGAGACGTGCCGCAACTTCATGCACGTCGGCTACTCCCTGGCCGCCTCCGCCCACGTCGCGGAGACGGCCTGGCAGCAGGGCATCGACCTGTACGGGCCCACGGCCGAACGGCTGAAGGCGGCGCTCGAATTCCACGCGCACTACCAGCTGGGCGCCAAGGCTCCGGCCTGGCTCTGCGCGGGCAGGATCGACCGGTCCCTCGGCCCCGACGTCGAGGTGCTGCTCAACCACCTCCAGAACCGGCTGCACATGACACTGCCCGAGACGCGCAGGCTGGCGCAGCAGCAGCGCCCGAGCGGCACCGACGACCTCTTCGTCGCCTGGGAGACGCTCACCCATGCGCAGAACCCGGGCGCGGCGGTCCAGGCGCAGACGGCCCGCGGGGCGGAATTCCGGACGAGTTCAACAGAACGTTGAAAATTGGGGATTGAGCCGCCCGTCCAGGTGGGCATGGTCCCTGGCAATGGACACGACCACCCGCGCCCGCCCGGAGCGCCGCCCCCAGGTGCCCGCCGCCGTCGTCTTCTTCGACGTGGAGGGCACCCTCCTCGCCGCCCCCGACCTGGCCTCGCTCGCCGCGCCGCTCGGCCGGCTCTGGCACCCGCCGGTCCTCGCCGCACTGCACGGCCACGCCGCGCTCGGGCACCTCGTCGTGCTGGTCACCCGCGCGAGCGCCGCCGCTCTCGCGCCGATAACCCACGACCTCGCGCCCGACGCCGTGCTGTGCTCCCGCCCCGGAGCCCCCATGACCGGCCAGGGCAAGGGGTACGCGGCCCGAGCCCTGCTGCGCGACCGCCGCGTGCCGGCCGCCCGCTGCTACGCCTACGCGGACGAGGCCGCGGACCTGCCGCTCCTCGCCGAGGTCGGACACCCCGTGGTGGTGGGCGACGACCCGGTGCTCCTGCGCCACGCCCGGCGCGGCAACTGGGGCCGCCTTCCGGGGCCGGGCGCCGAACGAGGTGACACCGTGTCAGGTACGGGGAATCCGTCCCTTCCCGGTTGATCTGGGGCACCGCAATCGGCCTCGCCGAAGCCGCGATGGTCTTGCCACGGTGCGTAACGCGCCTTACGGTCGCATCCACACACGGATCTACGCGTGTGGATTTGGCTGGCTGACAACCCGTCGAAGGAGCAGCTCATGGCCAACGTCGTGCGCGCCGCACTGGTTCAGGCGACCTGGACCGGCGACACCGAATCCATGATCGCCAAACACGAGGCGCACGCCCGCGAGGCGGCCCGGCAGGGTGCGAAGATCATCGGCTTCCAGGAGGTCTTCAACGCCCCGTACTTCTGCCAGGTCCAGGAGGCGGAGCACTACCGCTGGGCCGAGCCCGTCCCCGACGGCCCCACCGTCACCCGGATGAGGGAACTCGCCCGCGAGACCGGCATGGTGATCGTCGTCCCCGTCTTCGAGATCGAGGGCGAGGGCTTCTACTACAACACCGCGGCCGTCATCGACGCCGACGGCAGCTACCTCGGCAAGTACCGCAAGCACCACATCCCCCAGGTCAAGGGCTTCTGGGAGAAGTACTACTTCAAGCCGGGCAACCTGGGCTGGCCGGTCTTCGACACGGCCGTCGGCAAGGTCGGCGTATACATCTGCTACGACCGGCACTTCCCCGAAGGATGGCGCCAACTCGGCCTCAACGGAGCCCAGTTGGTGTACAACCCCTCCGCCACCTCACGCGGTCTCTCCGGCTACCTGTGGCAGCTGGAACAGCCCGCGTCGGCCGTCGCCAACGAGTACTTCATCGCCGCCATCAACCGCGTCGGCATCGAGGAGTACGGCGACAACGACTTCTACGGGACCAGCTACTTCGTGGACCCGCGCGGCCAGTTCGTCGGCGAGGTGGCCAGCGACAAGGAGGAGGAACTCCTGGTCAGGGACCTCGACTTCGGCCTCATCGAGCAGGTCCGCCAGCAGTGGGCGTTCTACCGCGACCGCCGCCCCGACGCCTACGAAGGGCTGGTGAAGCCGTGACCCGCAGCCTGCACGAGCGCCACCGGGCCGTCCTGCCCGACTGGCTCGCGCTCTACTACCGCGAGCCCATCGAGATCACCCACGGCGAGGGCCGCCACGTCTGGGACGCCGGCGGAAAGAAGTACCTCGACTTCTTCGGCGGCATCCTCACCACGATGACCGCCCACGCCCTGCCCGAAGTGACCAAGGCGGTCGCCGAACAGGCCGGCCGGATCATCCACTCCTCGACCCTCTACCTCGACCGTCCGATGGTCGAACTCGCCGAGCGTATCGCCCAGTTGTCCGGAATCCCGGACGCGCGGGTCTTCTTCACCACCTCCGGCACCGAGGCCAACGACACCGCCCTGCTGCTCGCGACCGCCTACCGGGGCTCCAACCAGATCCTCGCGATGCGCAACAGCTACCACGGGCGCTCCTTCAGCGCGGTCGGGATCACCGGCAACCACGGCTGGTCCCCGACCAGCCTCTCGCCGCTCCAGACGCTGTACGTGCACGGAGGCGTCCGCGCCCGCGGCCCCTACGCCCATCTCGGCGACGCCCAGTTCATCCAGGCGTGCGTCGCCGACCTCGAAGACCTGCTCGGCCACACCCGCAACGTGGCCGCGCTGATCGCCGAACCCATCCAGGGCGTCGGCGGGTTCACCTCACCGCCCGACGGCCTGTACGCCGCGTTCCGCGAGGTCTTGAACCGGCACGGCATCCTGTGGATCACCGACGAGGTGCAGACCGGCTGGGGCCGCACCGGCGACCACTTCTGGGGCTGGCAGGCACACGCCCAGAACGGGCCGCCCGACCTCCTCACCTTCGCCAAGGGCATCGGCAACGGCATGTCCATCGGCGGTGTCGTCGCCCGCGCCGAGGTCATGAACTGCCTGGACAGCAACTCGATCTCCACCTTCGGCGGCTCGCCGGTCACCATGGCCGCCGGCCTCGCCAACCTCGGCCACCTCCTCGAACACGACCTCCAGGGCAACGCCCGGCGCGTCGGCGGCCTGCTCATCGAGCGGCTGCGGGCGATCTGCGCCCAGCTCCCCGCCGTCCGCGAGGTCCGCGGCCGCGGCCTCATGGCCGGCATCGAACTGGTGCGGCCCGGCACCGACGAGGCCGATCCCGAGGCGGCGGCAGCGGTCCTCGAAGCCGCCCGCGAAGGCGGCCTCCTCATCGGCAAGGGCGGCGGCCACGACACCAGCGTGCTGCGCATCGCGCCGCCCCTCTCCCTCACCGTCGCGGAGGCCGAGGAAGGCGCGGCGATCCTGGAACGAGCCCTGCACAGCGTGTAGTTCGAGCAGTGCGAGAAGGAGACACGAGGAGCATGACCCGCACACTGATCACGGGCGGCCTGGTCATCACGGCAGCCGAGGAAATCCACGCCGACGTACTGATCGAGGGCGGCAGGATCGTGGCGCTCGCCGCGGCGGGCAGCCAGCAGTGGAGCGCGGACCGCGTCATCGACGCCTCCGACACGTACGTCATCCCGGGCGGCGTCGACGCGCACACCCACATGGAGATGCCGTTCGGCGGGACCTTCGCCTCCGACACCTTCGAGACGGGCACACGGGCCGCGGCTTGGGGCGGCACGACGACGATCGTCGACTTCGCGGTGCAGTCGGTGGGCCGGTCGCTCGCCGAGGGCTTCGACGCGTGGATGGCCAAGGCGAACGGCACGTGCGCGATCGACTACGGCTTCCACATGATCGTCTCCGATGTGAACGACTCGACGCTGAAGGAGATGGACAGCCTGGTCGCCCAAGGGGTGACCTCGTTCAAGCTGTTCACGGCCTACCCGGGGGTCTTCTACAGCGACGACGGCCAGATCCTGCGCGCGATGCAGAAGGCGTCCGGCAACGGCGGCCTCATCATGATGCACGCGGAGAACGGCCTCGCCATCGACGTCCTGGTCCAGCAGGCCCTGGCGCGCGGCGAGACCGATCCGCGCCACCACGGGGAGGTGCGCAAGGTCCTCCTGGAGGCGGAGGCCACCCACCGGGTGATCCAGCTCGCCCGGGTGGCCGGAGCCCCCCTGTACGTCGTCCACGTCTCGGCCGACGAGGCGCTCGCGGAGATCGTGACGGCGCGCGACAAGGGCCTGCCGGTCTTCGGCGAGACGTGCCCGCAGTACCTCTTCCTGTCCACCGACAACCTCGCGGAGCCCGACTTCGAGGGAGCCAAGTACGTCTGCTCCACGCCGCTGCGCCCCCGCGAGCACCAGCAGGCCCTCTGGCGCGGCCTGCGCACCGACGACCTCCAGGTCGTCTCCACCGACCACTGCCCCTTCTGCTTCACCGGCCAGAAGGAACGCGGCCGCGGCGACTTCTCGAAGATCCCCAACGGCCTGCCCGGGGTGGAGAACCGCATGGACCTCCTCCACCAGGGCGTGGTGGACGGGCACATCACCCGCCGGCGCTGGATCGAGATCGCCTGCGCCGCCCCGGCCCGGATGTTCGGCCTGTACGGCAGGAAGGGCACGATCGCCCCCGGGGCCGACGCCGACGTGGTCATCTACGACCCCGCCGCCGAACAGACGCTCTCGGCCTCGACCCACCACATGAACGTCGACTACTCCGCCTACGAGGGCAAACGCGTCCGCGGCAAGGTGCGCACCGTCCTGTCCCGCGGCGAAGTGATTATCGACAACGGCCGCTACACCGGCCGCGCGGGCCACGGGGCGTTCCTGCCGCGCGGGACGACGCAGTACCTCGGGTAGCCGGAGCGGCGCCGCCGGTCAGCGGGCCGAGGACGTGGACACGGGTGCGGTCCGCAGGGTGGCTTCGGACGTCAGGTGCGCCAGGACGGGGTGTCCCGCCGCGTCCGCGACCAGTGCCTGTACGCCCGCGACCCGACCGGGATCGGTGGACCAGCGCGCCTGGGTGCCAGAACGCCACAGCGCCGTACTGGTGGTGCCCTCGTCGTTGCGCGCGGCCAGCAGGATCGCGTCGTCCTGGGCGAGCAGGGCCAACGGCCCGTAGCCGCGGGCCGGCAGGTCAAGCCGCTCGGGCCGCCAGTCGCGCGCACCGGGCGCGAGACTGCCGGCGACGATGCGGCTGGTCCTGGCCTCGCGGTAGGCGAGGGCGATGCCGCCATCGGGACGCAGGACGGCGGCGGGCGGATCCGCGGGAGCGGGCAGGCTCGCCTGCGCCACGGTGAAGGGGCCGCCGGGTTCGCGCTGCGACCAGTGGTGGACCGCGTCGTGGCCGCAGGCCACAACGTGGATGCGGCCCTCGTGGTCGGTGAGTGCGCTGAGCCCTTCCTGGACCTCTGCGCCGCCGAGGTCCCGCCACGGCGTCCACTGGCCGTCGGGCCGCTGCCGGCGCATGGAGACGCCCATGGCCCAGTTGCGCGCGAACAGCACCGGCCACCCCGCACCGTCCCGGGTGACGACGGGGGAGCCGACGCGGCGGCCCCGGTCCGCGTCCGCCTCGGGGTTGCCGAGGGTGGACCAGGCGCCGAAGGGGCCGTCGGGGGCGCGCTGTTCGGTGACCACGATCTCCCGGCGGTTGTCCCGGCGGGCGGGGCCGAGGGAGGCCACCCGCGCGGCGAACAGCTGCCAGCGTCCGTCATGCGTCAGGAACGCGGTCATGCCCGGCAGCAGCCGCTCGGTGCCGAGCGGCCGGGGGACGCCCCACCGGCCGCTGCTCCGGGCGGTCTCACGCCACATGACGGCCTGGCCACCGAGCACCGCGAACGCGGTCGTCCGGCCGCCCGCGTCGAGGCGCAGCGCGGGGGCGGCGGGGTAGCGCAAGGTGGTGCGCTGGAGCCAGCCGGTCGTGTACGAGCGGTCCTTGCCGACGTCGTAGTCGCCGCATCCCGCCACGAAGTCGCAGCTGCCGGGGGAGCCGCCGTAGGCGTTGAGCACGTCGGCCTTCGCCCGGACGAGACCGGCGGGCAGGTTCTGCGGCCAGCGCTCGTTGCCGTAGCCGCGATAGGACACCACCGTGTACGGGCGGTCCTTGCCCGGACCCCGGTAGTTCTCCAGCGCCGCCAGGGTGAACAGCGCCGTCGCCGTGTGGTCGGGATGGTCGGAGTACCCGGGCTGGTCGTGATGGGTGCGGTGCGAGGCGTCGTGCACCTGCATGTCCGGGTCCGGGTCCATGGTCCGCACCAGTGTGGGCTTGTAGGTGTCGAGCAGGTGGGTGAGGGCCGCGATCACACCGGCGCGGGTGACCGGGTGCGAAACCTGGACGGGGGAGCCGGTGCTGACGAGGGTGCTGCTCAGCATGGACGGGTCCGCCCAGAGCTGGGTGAGTCCCTTGCTCCGGCCCGAGCCGTACGAGGTGTGCTGACGCAGCCCCAGGAAGATCAGCTGAATGCCCGGATGGCCGACGAGGGTGTCGACCTCGACCTGGGTGCCGTCCGGTAACGCCACGGCCTCGGTCCTCCATGCGGTGTGCGCCTGGCCGTCGGCCATGAACGCGTACCCCTGGCGCAGGCCCTGCCTTCGCGCTCCCGCATAGGCGGCGACGTCCCGCTCG
The DNA here is from genome assembly GCF_036014195.1 of Streptomyces sp. NBC_00442. Classification (NCBI taxonomy): domain Bacteria; kingdom Bacillati; phylum Actinomycetota; class Actinomycetes; order Kitasatosporales; family Streptomycetaceae; genus Streptomyces; species Streptomyces sp. NBC_00442. The sequence goes on along the minus strand of NZ_CP107918.1, from coordinate 1,087,120 downwards.
GGCGGGGTCCTGCTTCCGGGGACCTTGTTGAGGCCGCCGGTCTCGCCGCAGTTGAGGTAGACGCTCACGAGCTGGTCGTTGGCGTCGATCGACTGCGCCAGCTCCGGGTTCATGAAGTACAGGTCGTCGTCGGGGTGCGCGACGATCTGCATCACCCTGCCGCCGCTCTGTCCGTCCAGATCGGCAGGTGTGGCGGCGCGGGATCCGCGGGCGGGCTCGTCCGGGCTCGCGCTGCAGGCCGTGGCGCCGAGCGCGACAAGGCCGGCCACGACGGTGCGCCGGGTGGGCAGGAAGGAGGACATCGGGTGCATGGGAGCGTCCAGGGCGGGGGTTGCTGGAGTGGCCGGCCGGGCCTGGGTCACCGGGCCCGCTCGAACCTGCTCGCCACCGGGAAGTAGGCCTCGAGGAACGTCCGTATCAGACGGTCGCTCCGTGCGAAGTCGGCCTCGTCCGACGTGGTGTCGTTCAGGCAGAACACGTCCTTGTCGCGGTCGCGCAGCAGCCGGTCCAGCTGGCTGGGCGTGTGCGGGTGGGCGACGTCCCGGTACACGTAGCGCAGATCGCCGGGGACCGCGCGGCGCGTGTGGAAGGCGTGGTAGTGGTACAGCGACGAGGGGATGGCGATGTCGTCACTGCTGCGGAACCGGTGGGAGGCCGTGGTGGCGTGCTGCTCGGCGAACTCCGTCTCGATCTCGTCCAGGACGCTGCGGCTCAGCGCGTGCGGCATGTGGCGCATCTTCGCGACGGGGGTCGTTCCGAAGCGCTGCTGTATCAGGGTGCGGTTGTTCTTTCCCGCGGCCGCGACGGGGACGTCGTCGGCGGACAGCGGGCCGAGCGGCACCAGCGCGGGCGAAGGGAAGAACCTGGTCAGGCCGTTGGCGACGAAGAAGTCACCGGGCGCTGTCTCGGAGCCGAGGAAGACGTCGTCGTTGAAGTAGAGGAAGTGCTCCGACAGACCGTCGATGTGATGCAGCTGACTCTCGATGGCGTGCGAGTTGAACGTCGGCAGCACACCGGGGTCGCTGAAGATGTCGCGGTGCGAGACCACCTTGATGCCCGGGGCCGAGGTGTCCAGCCAGGCCGGGGTCTGGTCGTCGGTGACGATGTAGATGGTGCGGATCCACGGCGCGTACATGTCCAGGGAGCGCAGCGAGTAGCGCAGCTCGTCGTGGTCGGCGTAGCGCGCGGCGTTGGCCGCCTCGGCGTGATAGGTGGCTCCCGAGAAGCGCGAACGGCGCTCCAGCCAGGCGGGGTCGGATCCGTCGACCCAGGTGTAGACCGCGTCCACGGGGAAGGTGACGTCGCGCGGCAGGACCGTGGTGAACTCCTCCCGGGTACGGACCGTCAGGAGGGCGCGGTCACGGGTGCCGTAGCGGGCGGTGAAGGTCTCGACCGGAACCTCGACGGCCCCGGCCACCGCGGGCACGGACTCCGCTATGGAGTTGCGCCGCGGCGCCGTAAGACGGTCGCCTTCGGCGGCCCAGAACTCGATGTCGCAGCCGTGCTCGGCGCCCAGGACCAACTGGCGGCCGGGGTCGGTGTGATAGGCGAAGACGCGTACCACGTCGGCGTGGGAGAACCGCTGCCAGCTCGCGGACCGGGATCCCGCCAGGACCCGCCCGCTCTCCGCCGACGCGGTCAGGTACCCGGGGTGCGAGCCGCAGCGAGCGCTCAGGGCGAGCAGCGCGGCGGAGCGGTCGGCTTGGGAGACGGCGACCGCGGTGGCCGAGCGGTCCTGGCGGCGTATGCAGAAGTAGTCGATGCCCGCGCCGGACAGCGCCTCGGTGACGAAGGCCAGATTGGCGCGCCGCGCCGTCTCGGGCGACAGTCGCGGCTGGGGCAGGGCGAGCCGCAGCCGTCCCTCGGCCGTGACGACGGTGGCACCGGACCGGGCGATCACGGCGCGGTGGGTGGCCGTGAACGCGGAGGACCGCATCTGGACCGCCTGGAGGGCGGCCGACGCGGCGCCGATGCGCTGCTTGACCCTGCGGCGCTGTGCGGGCGAGAAGCGCCGGGCGATGGCCTTGCGGCCCTGGACCGGAAGCACCTTGCGGTACATGGAGACCAGGCCGGACGCCTCGGCGCTTGGCCTGACCGTCCCGTGCACCACTTGGACGCCGAACGCGTCTGGCTGTTCCACCACGCCTGCCCCCCGGCGACGGGCCCCGGTCGTAGATACTTCTTGGGCCTTCGTCATGTCTTTTTCTGTCTCCGTGTAAAAAACGTCCCTGGGGGACGGCAGCCACGCGAGTCCCCACCGGCGCGACGAAGCAACTGAACCAGGGATTCTCATGCCAATCCCATGTGAATCCCATGTGAAGTTAACATGTGGGTCCTGGCCGGTCGGTAAAGCCTCAGGAAACCTGAGGTGTCCCGCCGCCGGAACCCACGCGTCCTCAGTGAGATACGTCTCCATGGCGCAATACAGGAGTGAATAAATCGCTCCGAGGTTCCATCCGGCCGGAAACGGCCACGGGGGTGGGCGAGCCGGTGCCGGCTCGTGCAGGGGGGCGTACCTCACACCGAGGGTCGCAGGTTGAGAGATGTGGAGAACGGAGCGTCATGGGTGAACCCCTTTTGTCCCACGCGGTGCGCGCCGCGAAGTGGGCCCGGGGCGCAGCGGTGCGGGCCCGGCGCCGGGCCGAACTGATCGACACGGTGCCCGCGCTCGGCGCTCGGGCACGCTCCGGGCCGCCGCTACGCCCGGTCCACCTGTCGCTCCTGGGCGGCCGCACGCTCAACGTCGCCCTGCCCTGCCCCGCGCCCGTCGCCGACACGGCCGAGGTGCGGCTGCACCTGGAGTCGCACGGCCGGGTCGAGCAGTTGCCCCTGGAACGGGAACCGCAGCCCGACGGCGGTACGTTGCTCACCCTGACGACGTCCCTGCGGCACGCCCGCCACGACGCGCCCACCACGCACGGCCCCCGCCTCGACGACGGCCTGTGGCGCATGAGCCTGGTGGCCGTCGACCACCAGGGGCGAATACGCCGCACCCCGATCGCCGCGCTCCACGAAGCGGTGTCGGACGGACCCACGCTGCGCACGCCCCCGGACCCCGCCACCGGGGTGCACTACCGCGTGGTCCGCACCCTCGACGGCCACGCCATGGTCAAGGTCTCCGCGCCGCGCCGCCAGGCCGAGCTGACCAAGCTCGAACTGAAGTGGGACCGGATCACCGTGAGCGGCCGCCTCCTCGCGGTGCGTGCCTCCGCCCCCCGCTACACGGCCGAGGCCGTACGGCGCGGCGTGGGCGGCACCCCGCTGACCGTGCGCACCCACTGGCAGGGCCCGGAGTTCACCTTCGAGCTGCCGCTCGCCGAGATGAGCCGCGGAGGCCGCGGGCAGCGCATGTGGGACATCCGGCTGACCTCCGGAACCACCCACCTCAAGATCGCGCGCCGGCTCACCGACGTACGCAACCCCAAGCGGGTCTTCCGCACGCCCTTCCGCAGCATCGCCCTGGAGGACGGCACCGTGCTGCGCGTGCACGCCCATCTCTCGGCAGCCGGCACCCTCGCCGTCAGCTGCACCCCCTTCGTCACACCCGAGGACGCCAACCGATGAAGATCACTTTCCTGCTCACCTGGGGCGACGAGATGGGCGGCACCGAGATGGCCGTCTATACCCAGGCCACCCATCTGATGCCCCGTCATCAGGTGGAAGTGATCAGCGTCTTCAAGACCCGCTCCGAGCCGTTCTTCGAGGCCGGCCGCGGCGTCCCGCGCCGCTATCTCGTGGACCGCACCGGCTCCTACGGGCGGCCCGTGCGCTCCCACGACCTGGCCGAGCAGGACTGCCGCACCCTGGCGTCCCTGCCGAGCGAGCTCATCAAGCCGTCCTGGGAGTCCACCTTCGACCGGCTCTCCGACATCGAGATGACCGCCGCGCTCGGCTCGCTCGACACCGACGTGCTCATCACCACCACGCCCGCCCTGATGGCCGCCGCCGCCATCCTGGCGCCCAGCCGGGTGATCACGGTCCACCAGGAGCACCGGGCCTCCCAGCTGCGCGGCGTGTCCGGCGAGCCCCTGCTGGTCTTCGCGCCCCGCATCGATGCCCTCGTCTCCCTGACCGGCCGCACCAACGACTGGTTCGCCGACAGCCTCGGGGCGGCCGCCCCGGAACTCATAGCGATCCCCAACGCCGTGCCGGACGGCTTCCGCCCCCGCTCCGACCTCGACAGCAAGGCCATCGTCCTTGCCGCCCGCATGACCCCGGAGAAGCAGCTCGACCACGCCGTCGAGGCCTTCGCCTCGATCGCCGACGACCACCCCGGGTGGACCATGCGGATCTTCGGCGACGGCCCGCAGGAGGTGAACCTGCGCCGCCTGGTCGACGGCCTGTCCCTGCACGACCGCGTGCACCTGCTCGGCCGCTCCGCCCAGATGGAGGAGGAGTGGGCCAAGGCGGCACTCGCCGTGCTGCCCTCCCGCAACGAGGCCTTCCCCCTGGTGCTCCTGGAGGTCTTCGCGGCGGGCGTCCCCGTCGTCGCGTACGACATCGTCACCGGCCCCGCCGAGATCATCCGCCACGGCGTGGACGGGCTGCTCGTGCCCGACGCCGACAAGGACTCCCTCGCCGCGTCCATGGCGAAGCTGATGGAGGACGAGGACACCCGGCGCGCCTATGGCGCGGCCGCCCGCACCGGCGTGCGCGAACGCTTCGGCGCCGCGGAGATCACGGCCCGCTGGGAGGAGCTCTTCACGCGCCTCGTGGCCCGGCGCGACGACCCGAAGCGCCTGGCCGAGCGCGCCGACCGGACCGCCCGGCGCATCGCGGCCGGCGGCACCCGCAGCTTCAACGTCAGCGCCCCCGTCACCGGCCTCGCCGACTCCGCCGACGAGCAGAAGGCGCGCGAAGTCCTGCTCCAGGCACAGGACCGCACCGGCACCGTGGTGCGCACCGCCGGCCGCCTCGCCGAGGTCCGCGACGACATCCTGGCCCCCCGCATGGCCGAGTGGAACCTCGAACTGGCCACCGCCGCCCTCGACGCCCACCGGATCCCGTACCTGCTGCTGCGTGACGCCGGCACCGCCCACCGGATCGCCGTCGAGGTCGAGCGCAGGCCCGAGACCCTGGCGGCCCTGGCCACCGAACTCCACGGCAAGCCCGTGTACGCCGAGCTCATCGCGCCCAGCGGGGCGGCCCCCGGCGCCTGGCTCGCCGAGCGGCTGCGCGACGCCGGCGACGTGGCGGGCGTACGCGTCTTCAAGCCGGTCACCACGACCAGCCGCACCCTGCGCTACGGCCCCGCCTTCGGCTGCACCGTCGAGTTCTGGGAAACCAGCGCCGAGGACGACGAGTTCCCCGGCTGGCGCAAGGCCCCGCGCGGCTCGACCCTGATCGGCCCGCGCCTCCCCGACCTGGAGGCCGACGCCACCTTGCGGGTGGGGGAGCGCGAGCACCCCACCGCCAAGGCGTTCACCGGACGCCTCATGAACGACATCGACTTCCCCATCGACGTCGTCTACACCTGGGTCGACGACACCGACCCGGCCTGGCAGCAGCGGCGCGACGCCGCGCGCGCGGCGGCCGGCATCACCACCGCCGGCGGCGCGGACCACGGCGACGTACGCTTCCGCAACCGTGACGAACTGCGCTACTCCCTGCGCTCGCTCGCCATGTACGCGCCCTGGGTGCGCACCATCCACCTGGTCACCGACGACCAGGTGCCCGCCTGGCTCGACACCAGCGACCCGCGCATCAACGTGGTCAGCCACCGTGAGATCTTCGGCGACCCGAGCTGGCTGCCGACCTTCAACTCCCATGCCATCGAAAGCCAGTTGCACCGTATCGAGGGCCTGTCGGAGCACTTCCTCTACCTCAACGACGACGTGTTCATCGGCCGGCCGCTCACCGCGCAGTCCTTCTTCGACAGCAACGGCAACGCCCACCACTTCCGTTCGCCGACCGCGGTTCCGCCGAACGAACTCTCCGACGACGAAGAGGGCTACTTCGCGGCGGCGAAGAACAACAGGGCGCTCCTTGAGGGGATGTTCGGCCGCACCGCCACGCACAGCTTCCTGCACGCCCCGCACCCGCTGCGGCGCAGCGTCCTGGCCGAGATCGGCGAGAAGTTCCCGGAGCAGATCGCGGCCACGGCCGCGAGCCGCTTCCGCGCCTCCTCCGACCTGTCCGTGACGTCGTCCCTGCACCACCACTACGGATATCTGACGGGACGCTCCACCCCCTCGACGATCTCCTGCACCTACGTCAACGTGGGCAATCCCCAGCACCACACGGTCCTGAGCCGTCTGCTGGCCACCCGCAACCGCGCCGTCTTCTGCATCGGTGAATCGGCCAACGCGGAGGTCTCGGTCCAGGAGCAGGACCGCACCCTGCGCGCCTTCCTCGCGGCCTACTACCCCGTGCCCTCGCCCTTCGAGCAGGCACACTGACGCGACGGGCCCCGAGGTGGGGCGAGGGGGCGGCGTGCGAACGCCGCCCCCTCTCGCGTACGGTCGCGCGCCCATCGGCACACCCCCGCGCGCACCGTCGACCCGAAGCCGACTGCGCCAGACGCATGACGGCGCCGTGGCGTCGGTCCTGCGGCGGGCAGCGGGCGCACCCGGTCGTGAAGACTGTCCCGAGGAGCGGCGGACACGCGGAGAAGCCCTCTTGCGAAGCCCCCGCAAGGAGTCCAGGATTATCCCTCCTCGGACCGCCGCCGAGGCAGCCGGCCTGCAAGGTCAGGCACCGTGGACCGCTAGGAGCACCATGGATTTCGGACTTGTCCTGCAGACCGATCCGCCCGCCTCGGCCGTCGTCGGCCTGATGCGGCGTGCCGAACGCAACGGCTTCCGCTACGGCTGGACCTTCGACTCGTCGGTGCTCTGGCAGGAGCCGTTCGTCATCTACAGCCGCATCCTGGAACACACCACCAAACTGACCGTCGGCCCCATGGTCACCAACCCCGGCACCCGCACCTGGGAGGTGACCGCCTCCACCTTCGCCACCCTCAACGACATGTACGGCAACCGCACGGTCTGCGGCATCGGGCGCGGCGACTCCGCGATGCGGGTGGCCGGCCGCAAGCCCAACACCCTGGCCAGGCTCGGCGAGGCGATCGGCGTCATCCGCGACCTCGCCGAGGGCCGCGAGTCCGAGGTCGACGGTCAGCCCCTGCGGCTGCCGTGGGTCAAGGACGGCAAGCTGCCCGTCTGGATGGCGGCGTACGGGCCGAAGGCGCTCGCGCTCGCCGGGCAGAAGGCCGACGGGTTCATTCTGCAGCTCGCCGATCCCTTCCTCACCGAATGGATGGTGAAGGCGGTGCGCAAGGCCGCCGCCGACGCGGGCCGCGACCCGGATTCGATCACGATCTGTGTCGCCGCGCCCGCCTACGTCGGCGACGACGTGGCCCACGCCCGCGAGCAGTGCCGCTGGTTCGGCGGCATGGTCGGCAACCATGTCGCCGACCTGGTGTCCCGCTACGGCGAACACTCCGGTCTCGTGCCCGAGGCACTCACCGCGTACATCAAGCAGCGCCAGGGCTACGACTACAGCCACCACGGCCGGACCGGAAACCCCGACACCGCCTTCGTGCCCGACGAGATCGTGGACCGTTTCTGCCTGCTCGGCCCGGTCGAGGCGCACATCGAGAAACTGAAGGCGCTGCGCGAACTCGGTGTCGACCAGTTCGCCGTGTACGCCATGCACGACGCCCGCGAGGCCGTCATCGACGCCTACGGCGAGCAGGTCATCCCCGCCCTGACCTGACCTGACCCCCGCCCTGACCTGACCCCGCCTCGCGCCGCCCCTCGGCGCGCCCCGTCAATTCCCTTACCCTCAGGGCCCGTTATGCCGCCGGCCGGGGCACTCGCCCCGGACCGTCAGTCCGCCGGGCCCGGCTCCCAGCCCGGCGCGCAGGCGTCGACGGCCCGCTGCCACGCGTCGGGGCCGCCCGGCAGGGGCCAGCCGCGGGTGAGGGCGGCGGCGTCCTCCAGGGCTGTGAGGTCCGCCGCGAACCTGCGGGACTCGTGCGAGATCAGCAAGGAGGCGAGCGGTCCGCCTTCCGCCTCCTGACGGTGTACGTGGTCCTCGTACGCCTCGATGCGCCGGTCCATCGCCGGCCCGGCCCAGCCGTCCGGCACGGCGCGGGTCAGGACGAGCAGCTCCGGGCGGCCGCCCTCCGCGAGCGCGGCCGTGAGGCGGTCGTGGCCGTCGAGCACGACGGGGGAGTTCAGGCCGCTGATCCACCACAGGAGCACCGGGGGCAGTACGCCCTCGCGGTACAGGCGGCGGAAGGCCTTCACGCGCGGGGCGTCCGGCGGGGACAGGCGGCGCAGGGGAAGCAGATCGCGGGCGTCCTCGACGGGGTCGCCGTAGCCGAACCAGGTCAGGTGGCCCCGGTCGGGATCGTGCGCGAGCAGCTTGGGCCAGTTGGCGTCGGCGAACCAGCGGGGCAGCGAGCCGAGCAGCCGCCAATCCCCCTGGTGCAGCGGCCCGTTGGGGCTCGCGCGCAGAGCGGCGCCGAAGTGGTGCGACCAGCGGGCCGAGCAGGGCCGCGAGGTGGCGAACGAGCGGGCCCGCGCGGCCCGCAGCGGCGGCACGGGCGAGACGTAGCGGCCCGTCCTCGCATAGTGCAGCCCCCGGCGGGAGGCCCGCTGCACCGCGAACAGGACCGGCTCCGCGCCTTGGCGCACAAGAAGCCGCCCGCCCGCCGCGGTCTCCACCCGCAGCGGCGCCACCTCGGGCCCGTCCAGCCGCATCGACCGCTCAGCCATCCACCGGTCCCCGTTCCTCCACGCCGTGCGCCGTCCTGCGGAACGCGCCGTTCCTACGGGACGCGCGCCGTCCACTCATCGGTGGCGAACTTGGCGGCCGCGAGCTCACGCGCCCGGACCATCTCCTCGTCCGTGACCCTGCCTTCGGAGAGACCGTACCGGGCGCGGAACGACGCGATCATCCGGTCGATGACGGCCTCGCGCGCGAGGCCGGTCTGGCGCCGCAGCGGGTCGACCCGCTTCTTCGCGCTCCTCGTGCCCTTGTCCGACAGCTTCTCCTTGCCGATGCGCAGCACGTCCGTCATCTTGTCCGCGTCGATGTCGTACGCCATCGTCACGTGGTGCAGCACCGCGCCGCCGCCCGCGACCATCCGCTTCTGCGCCGCCCCCGCGATCTTGCCGGCCTCCGTCGCGATGTCGTTGAGCGGCTGGTACCAGGCCTTGATCCCCATGTCGCCGAGCGCGCCGAGCACCCAGTCGTCGAGGTAGGCGTAGCTGTCCGCGAAGGACAGGCCCTGTACGAGGGCGTCGGGCACCGACAGCGAGTACGTGATGGTGTTGCCCGGCTCGATGAACATGGCACCGCCGCCGCTGATCCGCCGCACGACCGTGATGCCGTGGCGTTCGGCGCCCTCGGGGTCGACCTCGTTGCGCAGCGACTGGAAGCTGCCGATGACCACCGCGGGAGCGGCCCACTCCCACACCCGCAGGGTCGGCGGACGCCGGCCGGCCGCGACCTCGGCGGTGACGACCTCGTCGAGCGCCATGTGCAGGGCGGGCGGCTGCGGGCCGTCGTGGATCAGCTGCCAGTCGTAGTCGTTCCAGTCGGTGGCATGGGCCAGCGCACGGCGCACGGCCACCGCGACACCGTCGGACGACAGCCCGTACATGGTGGTGCCGGGCGGCAGGGCCGCGTCGATACGGGCCGAGAGGCCGGCCGCCGTGGTGTCGGCGGGGGCGCCTTCCAGGGCGCCGTCGATCGCCTCGATGGCCTCGTCGGGTTCGAGGAAGAAGTCGCCCGCGACCCGCACGTCCCGCAGGACGCCGTCGCGGGTCTCCAGATCGACGACGACGAGCTTGCCGCCGGGGACCTTGTATTCGCCGTGCACCGTTGTGCCTCCCTCTGCTCCGAGCCGGCTCAACGGTAGTCGGGCCCCGCGGTATTCCGCCCCGTGCCGCTCCACCGGCCGGGCCGGCCGGGATTCACGCGGGGGCCACGCGCTGTTCACCGGGGGATCGGACGCGGCTCGCCGGTTGTCAGTGCCGCGTGTTTTGCTGGACGCATGATCGACGAAGGTTTTCTCGCAGATGGTCCGGCATCGGTGGAAGAAGCCGTCCGCAAGGCGGCGGCCGCCGAGATCATGCCGCGCTTCCGGCAGCTCGCCGTGCACGAAATCACCGAGAAGAACGGCCCGCACGACCTCGTGACGGTCGCCGACCGGCTGGCGGAGGAGCATCTGACCGCCGCCCTCACGGCGATACTTCCCGGCTCGGTGGTCGTCGGCGAGGAGGCCGTGCACGCCGACCCGGCCATCTACGAGGCGCTGCGCGGCGAGGCGCCGGTGTGGATCGTCGACCCGGTCGACGGCACCCGACAGTTCGTCCGCGGCGAAGCGGGGTTCTGTACCCTGGTCGCGCTCGCCCACCACGGCGAACTCCTGGCGTCGTGGACGTACGCGCCCGCGCTCGACGAGATGGCCGTGGCGGTCCGGGGCCGGGGCGCCACCCTCAACGGCGAGCCGCTGCACGCCGGTTCACCCGAACCGGGCGCGGTGCTCCGGGTCGCCACCTCGCACCCGGACTACACGACGCCCGAGCAGAAGCGGGCCCTCCTGAGCCTGCGCACCGACGGGGTGGAGGCCGTGCCCTGCGGCTCGGCAGGCCTCGAATACCTGGCGATCGCCCGTGGGGAGCTGGACGCGCTGGCGTTCTCCTGGGAGTACGCCTGGGACCACGCGGCGGGGCTGCTCCTCGTCGCCGAGGCGGGCGGCGCGCAGACCACCGTCGCCGGGGTGCCGTTCCGTATCACCGGGGGCAACGCACTGCCGTTCACCGCGGCCCGCGACGCGGCGACGGCGGACCGCGTCCGTGGGCTCCTGGCGGGGGAGTGAGGGGAGCGGGACGGGGATTCTGGCGGGGCTGCCGGGCGGCCGGCTCCGGCGGGGTGTGACGCGGGCCCTCGGCGTGGTGCCCCCGGGGGTTCGGCGGGATGTGGCGCCGCGGAGCTCCGGCGGGGTGTGACACGAGGAGGCGGGGCGCCGTCAGGACAGGGCGGTCCGTACGTCGCCGACGAGCGTGTCCGCGAGGTCGACCGCCTCGATGCCGAGGACGGTCAGGGCGGCCGCCGTCCGCTCGGCGAAGCGCGGGGGCGTCGCGGGCAGAGCGGCCGCCGAGGCCAGCGCACCCTTCTCGTTGAGCAGCCAGCGCCGGTGATGGGCGTGCAGCGACTGGGCGAGGACGCCGAAGGCCCGCGACAGGCACAGCGACACGTGCAGCACATCGCCCGAGCCGGCCGACTTGCGCGCGGCCGCCACGGAGAACTCCGCCTCCCAGGCGGCCGCGACCAGCGCCGCCCGCAGCGGCTCCGGATAGCGCCGCGTCCGTACCTGAAGTCGCGTCAACTCGCCCTGGGGATCGGCCAGTACGCGGCCGAGGGCGACCTCCCCGGGATAGGCGGGCGACCAGAAGCCGAGCGGGTGACCCGGCTGCACACCGACCTCGTACCGGCCCTCGACGCACCGCGCCCAGACGTGTTCCACCCGGTCGAGGTCGCGCAGGATCCAGTCGACCGCGACGCCGTCGAGCGTCAGCCAGGCGCCGCCGTTCACCCAGGGGCCCCAGCCGCCGGGCCCCGCCACCTCCACCGGGGCGCCCGTGACCTCTTCGGCCAGCCGGGCCAGCGCGCCAACGTCCGGCTCGCCGCGGTAATAGACACCCAGGTCCCAGTCGGAGTCCGGCCGGTGCGTGCCGCGGGCGCGGCTGCCGCCCAGGGCGACGGCCCGCACCCCGGGCACCTCGGTGAGCCGCTCGGCGAGAGCGAGGACGCGGGCGCTGAAGGCGGAGTCCGGCTGCGAGTTCACCGGCCGGACGCTACCCCGGGCCGGATTGTCGGTGCACCCGGAATATCCTGGGGCCCCTGGCCGTGGTGTGAGGAAAGTCCGAGGTGGCGCCGATGCTCGATGCAGTCGTCGTGGGGGCGGGCCCCAACGGGCTGACCGCCGCCGTCGAACTGGCAAGGAGGGGACTGGGCGTCGAGGTCTTCGAGGCCAAGGACACCGTGGGCGGCGGCGCCCGGACCGAGGAGCTCACCCTCCCGGGCTTCCGCCACGACCCGTGCTCCGCGGTCCACCCGCTGGGCATCGGCTCGCCCGTCTTCGCCACCATGCCGCTGAAGCGGTACGGACTGGAATGGCTGCACCCCGAGCTGCCGATGGCGCACCCCTTCGACGACGGCACGGCCGCGGTCCTGTCCCGGTCGGTCGCCGAGACCGCGGGCTCCTTCGGCCCGCGCGACGCCGGCGCCTACCGCCGTCTGATCGCCCCCTACCTCGGCAAGTGGGACGTTCTGGCACGGGACTTCATGTCGCTGCCGTCGACCGCGCTGCCGCGCGACCCCCTCGGCCTCGCGCGGTTCGGCGCGGTGGGCCTGCCGCCGTACAGCTGGCTGATGCGCCGCTTCCGCGACGACCGGGCGCGCGCCCTGATGGCCGGCCTCGTCGCCCATGTCATCGCCCCGCTGAACGGCATCGCCACCGCGGGCGTCGGTCTGCTCTTCGCGCTCGCCGCGCACGAGAACGGCTGGCCGCTGCCGCGCGGCGGCTCCCAGTCGATCTCCGACGCGCTCACCGCGTACCTGCGGGACCTGGGCGGAGCCGTCCACACCGGGTTCGAGGTGAAGCGCCTTGACGACCTGCCGCCGGCCCGCGCCTACCTCTTCGACACCTCGCCGACCGCTCTCGCCCGGATCGCGGGCCTGGGCCGCGCCTACGACGGCTACCGGTACGGAGCCGCCGCCTTCAAGATCGACTACGCCCTGGACGGGCCCGTGCCGTGGACCGCGCACGAGGCCCGGATGGCCGGCACGGTCCAGATCGGGCCGTCGAGCCGCGAGATCGGCGCCGCCCTCAGCCAGGCCTCCACCGGCACCGCGCCCGCGACGCCGTTCCTGATCACGGCCCAGCCGAGCCTCGTCGACGCGTCCCGCGCGCCCGAGGGAAAGCATGTGTTCTGGGCGTACGGGCACGTCCCCAACGGGTGGGAGGGCGACGCCACGGACGCCATCGAGCGGCAGATCGAGCGGTTCGCGCCCGGGTTCCGCGACCGGGTTCTGGCTCGGGCGACCGCGGGCCCGCCCCAGCTCGCCGCCCGCAACGCCAACTACGTCGGCGGCGACATCGCCTGCGGCGCGGCCCGCGGCCTCCAGCTGCTGCTCCGCCCGAAGGTCTCCCTCTTCCCCTACACGACCCGGCACCCCTCGGTGTTCCTGTGCTCGTCGGCCGCCTGGCCGGGCCCCGGCGTGCACGGCATGTCCGGCCACAACGCGGCGAAGGCCGTGTGGCGCGCCCTGCGCAGGGCGGACCTGCGGTGACGGCGGCGCGGGCGGAGATCGTCCTGGTGCGCGGCGACATCACCGAACAGGAGGTCGACGCCATCGTCAACGCGGCGAACTCCTCGCTTCTCGGCGGCGGCGGGGTGGACGGCGCGATCCACCGGCGGGGCGGCCCGGCTGTCCTCGCCGCATGCCGTGACCTGCGGGCCTCGCAGTACGGCAAGGGCCTGGCCACGGGCCGGGCGGTCGCCACCACGGCGGGCCTGCTGCCCGCACGCCACGTGATCCACACGGTCGGCCCGGTGTACCGGGCCGGCAGCGGTGACGAGCCGCTGCTCGCCTCCTGCTACCGGGAGTCGCTCCGGGTGGCCGACGAGCTCGGTGCGCGCACGGTCGCGTTCCCGGCTATCTCCACGGGGGTCTACGCGTGGCCCGTCGAGGATGCCGCGCGCATCGCGGTGGACGCGGTGCGGGGCGCGAGGACGGCGGTGGAAGAGGTCAGGTTCGTGCTCTTCGACGAGCGGGCGTACGCCGCCTTCGCCGAGCAGGTCGGCTGAGGACCGTCGGCCGACGTCCATAGGGTGCGTCCATTGACTGACGTTCCGTCACTGACCCTGCGTCGAAGGGGAGTTGGGGACTCCGGCGTGCACTGTCACCGGAACCGGAACCGGAACCGGAACCGGCAACGGCTTCCCGGTCAGCCCGTCCGGTGCTTGAGGGCCGGCGCCTCGTGTTCGGCCGGGACCGGCAGGATGCGGCGCAGCTGACCCGGCGCGCTCGGACGGGTGCGCCATTCGCGGGGATAGCCGAGCGACACCTCCTCGAAGCGGACCCCCTCGTGCCAGGTGGTCCGGGGGATGTGGAGATGGCCGTACACCATGGCGGACACGCGGAACCTGCGGTGCCAGTCGGCGGTCAGCAGGGTGCCGCACCACATGGCGAACTCGGGGTACCACAGGACGTCCATGGGGTGGCGGTGCAACGGGTAGTGGTTGACCAGGACCGTGGGCAGGTCGTCGGGCAGCGCGGTGAGCCTGCGCTCCGTCTCGGCCACCCGGGCCCGGCACCAGGCCTCGCGGCTCGGGTAGGGGTCGGGGTGCAGCAGGTACTCGTCGTTGCAGACGACGCCGGTCCCGTAGGCGTAGGCGAGCCCCTCGCTCTTGGTGGTCCTGCCGGCCGGCAGGAGGGTGTAGTCGTACAGCAGGAACAGCGGCGCGACGGCGACCGGGCCGCCGGGACCGTCCCAGACCGGGTACGGGTCCTCCGGGGTGAGCACGCCCAGGTCGCGGCACATCTCGACCAGGTGTGAGTAGCGAGCGGCGCCCCGCAGGGTGACGTCGTCCTTCGCATGCGTCCACAGTTCGTGATTGCCGGGGGCCCAGACGACCTTGCGGAAGCGGCTCGCCAGGGTGGCGAGGGCCCAGCGGATGTCGGCGGCCTTCTCGGCGACGTCCCCGGCCACCAGGAGCCAGTCGTCGTCGGAACCGGGCACCATCTTCTCCACCAGGGCGCGGTTCTCGGCGTATCCGATGTGCAGGTCGCTGATGGCCAGCAACCGCCCCTTGCCGTCCGCCATCGGTGCCCCCTCGTTCCGCCCGCGTGATCACGCCCACGAGACCACACTCCGCGCCGACCGGACAAGTGTTCACGCCACCGCCCGAAGCTCGTGCGGACCCCACGCGCGACCGCGCCGCCGCCTCGCGCCCGTGCCCACATCGGATCCCGCGACCGCCCCACCCCGGAACCGATGGAAGCCCCTCCCGTGCGGGGAAGCCTCGCGTGCATGGAGGCCCCCCGTGCACGGATGGCCCGCGTACCCCGTACGGCTCCCAGGCCCCGCGAGCTCGATGTCGGATTCTCGCCAGCGGGGGCGGGGTCCGTGTCGGATGCTTGAGCCATGCCTCCCGTCGCTCCCGCACCGATGCACACCGACACCGAGCGCTGCGTGCGCGCCGTTCAGTCGAAGGACGCGCGCTTCGACGGCTGGTTCTTCACGGCGGTCCTCACCACCCGCATCTACTGCCGGCCCAGCTGCCCGGTCGTGCCGCCCAAGGTCGAGAACATGACCTTCTACCCGAGCGCGGCCGCCTGTCAGCAGGCGGGGTTCCGGGCCTGCAAGCGGTGCCGCCCCGACACGACACCCGGCTCGCCGCAGTGGAACGCGCGCGCCGACACCGTCGCCCGCGCCATGCGCCTCATCCGTGACGGAGTCGTCGACCGCGAAGGCGTGCCGGGGCTCGCGTCCCGCCTCGGCTACAGCGCCCGCCAGATCGAGCGCCAGTTGCTCGCCGAGCTCGGCGCGGGCCCCCTGGCCCTCGCGAGGGCGCAGCGCGCGCAGACCGCGCGGCTGCTCATCGAGACGACCCCGTTGCCCATGGCGGAGGTCGCCTTCGCCGCCGGGTTCTCCTCGATCCGCACCTTCAACGACACCGTCCGCGAGGTGTTCGGGCTCGCCCCGACCGAGCTGCGGGCCCGCGCCACACCGGGCATCGCCGGCCAGACGCCGGGCGCGATCACCCTGCGGCTGCCCTTCCGGGCCCCGCTGACCCCGGACAATCTGTTCGGGCACCTCGCGGCGACCGGAGTCCCCGGAGTCGAGGAGTGGCGCGACGGCGCGTTCCGCCGCACTCTGTCCCTCCCGTACGGGCACGGCATCGCCGAGCTCACGCCACAGCCCGAACACATCGGCTGCGTGCTCCACCTCACCGACCTCCGTGATCTCACCATCGCCATCAGCAGGTGCCGCTGGATGCTCGACCTGGACGCCGATCCCGTCGCCGTGGACGACCGGCTGCGCACCGACCCGCTGCTCGCGCCGCTGGTCGACAAGGCGCCGGGGCGGCGGGTGCCGCGCACGGTCGACGCCGCCGAGTTCGCGGTGCGGGCGGTGCTCGGCCAGCAGGTCTCGACGGCCGCCGCCCGCACGCACGCGGCCCGACTGGTGGTCGCGCACGGTCAGGGCGTCCACGATCCGGCGGGCGGCCTCACCCACCTCTTTCCGACGCCCGCCCAGCTCGCGGAGATCGACCCGGAGACGCTGGCCCTGCCGCGCAGCCGTCGCGCCACGCTCACCACGCTCGTCGCGGCCCTCGCCGACGGCACCCTCAGGCTCGGTCTCGACAGCGACTGGGACCTGGCGCGCGCCCAGCTCATGGAGCTGCCCGGCTTCGGACCCTGGACCGTCGAGGTGATCGCGATGCGCGCGCTCGGCGACCCGGACGCCTTCCTGCCGACCGACCTCGGCATGCGCCGGGCCGCCCAGAACCTCGGGCTGCCGTCCACGCCCGCCGCGCTCACCGCGTCCGCTGCCGCCTGGCGGCCCTGGCGGGCCTACGCCGTCCAGTACCTCTGGGCGACGGAAGACCATGCCATCAACTACCTTCCCGCGTAAGGAGGTTCCGTCGTGCCGCACATCACGCACACCGTCGTGGACAGCCCCTACGGTCCGCTCACCCTCGTCGCAGCCGACGGCGTGCTGAGCCGTCTCTACATGGAGAACCAGCGTCACCGTCCACCGCAGGAGACCTTCGGCGAGCGCGCCGACGGCGGCCCCTTCCCCGAGGTGATCCGCCAGCTGGAGGCGTACTTCGCGGGTGAACTCACCCAATTCGACTTGGACTTGAACATGCTGGGCACCCCTTTCCAGCAGCGCGTCTGGCATCAGCTCCAGCAGATCCCGTACGGCCGGACCCGTTCCTACGGCGAGCTGGCCGAAGCCCTCGGCAGCCCGAACGCGTCCCGCGCGGTGGGCCTGGCCAACGGCAAGAACCCGGTGGGCATCATCGTCCCCTGCCACCGCGTCATCGGCGCCAACGGCAGCCTCACCGGCTACGGCGGCGGCCTCGACCGCAAGCAGCGGCTGCTGGCCTTCGAGAGGGGCGAGACGGAGGACGCGCTCTTCTAGGCCGCCCCTCTCGGACCCCGCCCGCGCCGCCCCCGATGCCCCGGCCGCCGTCCCCGATGCCCCGCCCGGCCGCCCCGTCAGCCGGGCGCGTCCCCCTGGCCGAGCGTGCTGCGGAGCGGGGCAGCGCGTCCGCGGGTCGCGCGCAAGGGCATCGAGTCCTCCCAGCGCCTGGGCCGCGATCGCTGGACCGTGGAAACGCACCGTCGCTCGGCCGGCCGGGTGCCGCCGCCTGCACCGCCGCTACGAACGAAGGGCCGAGCACTTCCCGGCCTTCGTCGGCATCGCCGCCGCCCTGATCCGTCTTACCGCCGGCTCTCCCGACGAGCCGCGCGCTCAGAGCGGCCCCAACTCGGGATACAGCCGCTCTACAGCGACCGGGCGGGGCGGGGTACGACGACTCACCGGCGTCTTTGACGCGTTGTCCCTGCGAGACGCATGGACCCTACGGCCCGGGTCCGACAACCAGCCCCCGGCCTCCACCCTTGGGGTTGACGCGGTGAGGAGCTCACGTGCTCATCACCCATCGCACCCCTGCGACGACCCCGAAGACAAGGGCGGGTGCCAACCACCATGCGCGCACGACCAGCCGCACCGATGGCATCGCTCACAGCATCACCGTCGCACCGGTAGACCCGATGGTGAGGAGGCACGAAACGGCGATGCCTGCGAACGCGTCGCGGTCCCAGGCCCCATAGGGGTGGATGGTCAGCGCCGTCCGGCAGAAGAACGCGGCAATGAGTGCAAGCAGGGAGGACGGGACGGCGAGTACCAGGCGAAGGCAGCCGCTGTCGTCCTCGACGTGGTGAGGGTCAGTCATCGGCTTAGTGCGTTCCTCGCATCGTCGAGATGGCGCATATGTGCGCGACGGAACGACCCGCGCCGGTCCGTGCGGCACAGTGGACCGGAATCGCTCAGCCCACCCGCTGCCCGTTCTCCAGCTCCGCCGTGCCGTGCCCCTGCGCCAGGACGTCGAGCGCCGCGAGCACCCGGCCGCAGAGCGGGGAGGGAAGGTAGGTGGACAGTTCGTCGCGCGCGGCCAGGCGCCAGGAGATGAGCTCCTCCTCCTGGAGGCGGATCGCGCGCAGTTGGGTCTCGTCGAGGACTCCGCCGTCGTAGACGTAGCCGACGATCGGCGGGCGGGCCGTGCCGGGCGTCCAGTCCACCGCGAGGAGCCTGCCCGGCTCCAGGTCGAGGCCGATCTCTTCGAGGGTCTCGCGGCGAGCCCCCTGACGCGGGGTCTCTCCGGTGTCGGACTCGATGGTGCCGCCCGGCAGCCCCCAGCCCTCGCGGTAGTTGGGCTCGACGAGCAGCACCCTGCCCCCGGCGTCCCGGAACAGCGTGGCGGCCCCGGCGAGGACACGCGGGAGTCCGGCGATGTAGGCGGCGTAGTCGTTGTCGGGGGCGGTGAGGTTGTCGGTCGTCATGTCGAGAAGCCTAGGGGGCCGGTGGGGGCGGGACCGGCACGCCGGGCGCGTCGTACGCCCTGTCCGGCGCCCGGAGTTGATGCCGCAGGACGAGGTCGTGGACTTGTTCGTTCCTGACTCCTGGGTGCTAACATGCCTGCGGTCCGGCTGAGATCGTCGCCGCGTGACAACTGACGGGGCCACCGCGCCCCCACCCCCTTCAGGCTCCAGGTCATCGACCTGGAGCCTTTTTCGTGTCACCGCACCCGCACAGATGGACGATCATGGACATCGATGGCTTTCCCCGTCAGTTCGCCAGGACCCGCCGCTTCACGCTCGGAGTGCCCCGCGACATCACCGTCTCCCCTGACGGCGACCGCGTGCTGTTCCTCCGTTCGGAATCCGGCGTCGATCCGCGTGCCCACCTGTGGATGTACGAGGGCGGTCAGGAGCGGATCCTGGCCGGGCCCACGACGGCCTACGCGACCGACCGCGATGTCCGGGTCGTGGCCCACCTGCTCGACGGCTCGCTGTGGACGGTGCGTACGGACGGCGGCGGCCCGCCGCGCCGCATCCCCACGGCCGGCCCGGTGAGGGACCCCCGCCCGTCCCCGGACGGCACCCTCATCGCCTACGTCGCCCGAGGCGCCCTGCGCGTGGTGGGTACCGACGGAACGGGTGACCGGCCGCTCGCCGTACCCGAGTCCGCGGACATCACCTACGGGCTGCCCGACCACACCGCTGTCGAGTCCATCGGCAGAACGCGCGGCCACTGGTGGTCTCCGGACGGCGACGCGCTGCTCGTCGCCCGGGTCGACACCTCCGGGGTGGAGCGCCGGTGGCTGAGCGATCCCTCGGATCCCGGCCGGGTGCCCCGGTCGGTCCCGTACCCGGCGGCCGGCACGGTCAACGCGGTCACCTCGCTGCACCTGATGACGGTCGCCGGCGGCCACACACCCGTACAACTGCCGCACCGGGCGCCCGCGAAGGACGCGCCGACCGGCAGCTGGGGGCTCGCGTTCGAGTACGTCGTCAGTGCCGACTGGCAGAGCGCGGGGCCCGTCATCGGCCTTCAGACCCGGGATCAGAAGACGATGTGGGTCCTGCGGGCCGACCCCGCGACCGGCGCTGTCGAGCCACTGGCCCGGCAGAGGGACGAGGACTGGATCGAGTACCCTCCGGGCGCTCCGCTGCACACCGCGGCGGGGATGCTGGTGCTGCCCGAGGTCCGCGGCGACGAGCGCACCATCCGCCTCGGCGATGTGCTCGCTCCGGCCGGGCTCCACGTCCGTGCGGTGCTCGGCTCGGTGGGGGAACGGGTGCTGTTCACCGCGAGCGAGGAGCCGACGGAGGAACACGTCTGGGCGTACGAGGCCGGGCGCGGCTTCGAGCGGCTGACGCACACCCCGGGGGTGCATACGGCCACGGCCGGGGGCGACACCCTGGTGGTGGACAGCAGAACCCTGGACGGGCACACGGTGACGGTGCTGCGGGACGGCGAGCCGCAAGGCAGGATCGCGGTCCTGGCGCAGCAGCCCCTGGTCACCCCGCGGCCGGCCCATCTGCCGCTGGGGGAGCGGAAGTTGCGCGGCCGACTTCATCTGCCGTCCTGGTACGAGCCGGGCATGCCCCGGCTCCCGGTGCTGCTCAGCCCGTACGCCGGACCCGGCATGCAGATCGTGACGAAGGCGAACGGGTGGCACACGGCGGTCTGCCAGTGGTACGCCGAGCACGGCTTCGCGGTGCTGGCCACGGACGGGCGCGGCACCCCCGGGCGAGGGGTGCGGTGGCAGCGGGCCGTCGTGGGTGACCGGCTCGGCCCGGTGCTCGACGACCAGATCGACGGGCTGCACGCCGCCGCCGAACACTGCGACGCCCTGGACCTGGGCCGCGTGGGCATCCGCGGCTGGTCGTTCAGCGGCTACCTCGCCGCCGGGGCCGTGCTGCACCGTCCCGACGTGTTCCACGCGGCCGTCGCGGGGGCGCCGCCGACCGACCGGCGCCTGTACGACACGTACTGGGAGGAGCGCTACCTCGGCCACCCGGATCTGGAGCCGCTCGACTACGAGCGCAGCTCCTTGCTGCCGGTCGCCGGGAATCTGACCCGTCCTCTGATGCTCGTCCACGGACTCGCCGACGAGAATGTGGCCCCCGCACACACACTGCGTCTCTCGGCGGCATTGGTCGCGGCAGGCCGGCCCCACCGGGTGCTGCTGTTGCCGGGGGTGGGGCACATGGTGACCGGGGAAGGCGTCGCGGACACCCTGCTCACGCTGGAACTGGACTTCCTGAAAAGCTCCTTGGGAGCGGGAGCGGGCGCCGGGCCGGGGATCCGGCCCGATGCCCCGCCCGTGTCGTCGGGGCCGGCGCGCCCCCGCTCGTGACGTCAGAGCTGGGGCGGGCCCGAACCATCGTCGCCCGTACGGGACTTGGCGGCCCGGCGCAGCCTGTGGTGCAGGGCGGGGTTCTGTTCGGTGATCGCGTCCCCCACCATCGCCCGTACCGCGTCGCGCAGTCCGTGCAGCGCTCCGTGGCGCGAGGGTCCCGCGCCGGGGTCCTCGCGCAGCTCCTTCACCAGCGACCAGCACAGACCCAGCATCACGAGGACGAAGGGGAGCGCCACCAGGATCGTCGCCGTCTGGAGGGACTGGAGGCCGCCCGCGACGAGCAGGACCGCGGCGACCGCCGCCATCAGAACGCCCCACATCACCACGAGCCATGTCGGGGGGTGCAGCGAGCCCCGGCTGGTGAGCGAGCCCATCACGAGGGAGGCCGAGTCCGCGCTGGTGATGAAGTACGTCATGACCAGGACCATCGCGATGTACGAGGTGACGGTGCCGATCGGCAGCGCGTCCAGCATCGCGAAGAGCGAGGCCTCGGCGCCGTCCTTCACCGTGCCGGCGAGGTCGGCCGCGCCCGTGGATTCGAGACGGATCGCGGTGCCGCCCATGACGCAGAACCAGATCACGGTCGCGCCGCTCGGCACCAGCAGCACCCCGACGAGGAACTCGCGGATCGTGCGGCCCCGCGAGATACGAGCGATGAAGGTGCCGACGAACGGCGCCCAGGACAGCCACCACGCCCAGTAGAAGATCGTCCAGGCACCCAGCCACGCGCGGTCGGTGAACGCGCCCGTGCGGCTCGCCATGGGGAGCAGATCGTGGAGATAGCCGCCGATCGAAGCCGGGATCGTGTCCAGGACGTAGACGGTGGGACCCAGCAGGAAGACGAACAGCATCAGCACCGCCGCGAGCACGATGTTGATGGTGGACAGCCACTTCACGCCCTTGTGGAGGCCCGAGAAGGCGGAGAGCACGAAGGCCGCCGACAGCGAGGCGATGATGACGAGCTGGGTCGTCCGTGAGTTGCCGATGCCCGAAGTGATGTCGAGTCCCTCGGCGACCTGGAGCGCCCCGAGCCCCAGGCTGGTCGCGGTGCCGAAGACGGTCGCGAAGACGGCCAGCAGATCGATGCACTTGCCGGCCGGTCCTTCGGCCCGCCGCGCGCCGATGAGGGGGACGAAGGCGGAGGAGAGCCGGTTGCCGCGCTGCTTGCGAAAGCCCGCGTACGCGAGCGCGAGGCCCGCGATGCCGTAGATCGCCCAGGGGGTGAGCGTCCAGTGGAAGAAGGAGTACTCCAGAGCGGTGCGGGCGGCGTCGCCCGTGCCGGGCAGCGCACCGGTCGCCGGCGGAGGGCTGAGGAAATGGGTGAGGGGTTCGCCGACCCCGTAGAACATCAGGCCGATGCCCATGCCGGCGCTGAACATCATCGCGATCCACGCCAGATTGGTGAACTCGGGCTCGGAGTCGTCGGCGCCCAGCCTGATCCGCCCGTACCGGCTGATGGCGAGGACCACGCACAGCACCAGGAAGGTGTCGGCGGCGACCACGAAGAGCCAGGCGAAGTTGTTCAGGACCCAGGCGAGCGCGGTCGACGAGGCGCTGTCGAAGGAGCTCTTGCCGAGGGCCGCCCAGGCCACCGCGGCCGCCACGGCGAGCACACCGATGGTGATCACGGTGCGGTCGGGCGAGGGGTCGAGGTCACTGGGCGCATCGCCCGGCGGGGTGCCGGAGCCGGAATGATCGATCGAATCCATGCTCATGGCGCCCCACTATGGTAGGCAATGTGCCCATTTTGTGGGGTGGCGCGCCGCCCGTGGGTCCGGGCAGCTATGGGCAGGCGAGCGCCGGGCGGATAGGGTCTGAAGCGGCGCGACTGCCTGTTCGAAAGCAAGGGATAGCAAGGTGACGGACGGCGCAGTTTTGGAGACCGCCCGCGTACTCGTAGCGGCGGACAAGTTCAAGGGCTCGCTCACGGCCGTAGAGGTCGCCGAGCGGGTGACGGCCGGGCTGCGGCGGGTCGTCCCGGATCTGCGGGTGGACACCCTGCCGGTCGCGGACGGCGGCGACGGCACGGTGGCGGCCGCGGTGGCGGCCGGATTCGAGCGCCGCGAGGCGCTGGTCACCGGACCGCTCGGCACCCCGGTGACCGCCGCGTACGCGGTGCGCGACGGCGTGGCCGTGGTCGAGATGGCGGAGGCCTCCGGGCTCCAGCACCTTCCCGACGGTGTCTTCGCGGCGACCACCGCCAGCACGTACGGGTCGGGGGAGCTGCTGCTCGCCGCGCTCGACGCGGGCGCACGGACCATCGTGTTCGGCGTGGGCGGCAGCGCGACGACCGACGGCGGGGCCGGCATGCTGGCCGCGCTGGGCGCCCGCTTCCTGGACGCCGCGGGCGAGCCCGTCGGCCCCGGCGGCGGCGCGCTCGCCGACCTCGCGACGGCCGACCTCTCCGGTCTCGACGCCCGCTTCAAGGACGTGGAACTCGTCCTTGCCAGCGACGTCGACAACCCGCTGACCGGCCCCAAGGGCGCACCCGCGGTCTACGGTCCGCAGAAGGGCGCATCGCCCGATGACGTGGCGAGCCTGGACGCGGCGCTGGCCCACTACGCCAAGGTCCTCGAAGGGGTGCTCGGCGCGAAGGCCGCGGAGGCCGCGCTCGCCCCGGGCGCCGGCGCGGCCGGCGGCATCGGCTACGGCGCGCTGGTCGCCCTGGACGCCACGTTCCGTCCCGGCATCGAGGTCATGCTCGACGTGCTCGGCTTCGCACCCGCGCTCGCCGGGGCCACCCTGGTCATCACGGGCGAGGGCTCGCTCGACGAGCAGACCCTGCACGGCAAGGCCCCGGCGGGCGTCGCGGCAGCCGCGCGCGCGGCGGGCATCGAGGTCGTCGCGGTCTGCGGCCGCCTGCTGCTCCAGCCCGGCCAGCTCGGCGAGGCGGGCATCCGCCGCGCCTACGCGCTCACCGACCTGGAGCCCGACCCGGCCCGCTGCATGGCCAACGCCGGCCCGCTGCTCGAACGGGTCGCCCAGAACATCGCGGGCGACTTCCTGCGCTAGATCCCGGCAACCCGAACGGCCCCCCTCGCGACGAGCGAGGGGGGCCGTTCTGTCGTTCCCTGGACGGGAAGCCGCCCCTTGCGAACGCACCGAGGTGCACACCCCCGCCTCTCGTGAGACACTGATGTCTCATTCGATACTGGAGTGTTCCATGACGTCGCCCCTCGGCACGCCGCCCCTCGATCCCCGGCGCTGGCTCGTCCTCGCGATCCTGTCCGGCAGCCTGCTGCTGATCGCGATGGACACCACGATCCTCAACGTGGCCTTCCCCTCGCTGGTGAGCGATCTTCAGCCCAGCTCCGTACAGCAGCTGTGGATCATCGATGTGTACGCGCTCGCGCTCTCCGGACTGCTGGTGACGGCCGGCGCGCTCGGCGACCGCTGGGGACGCAAGCGCCTGCTGCTCGCCGGCTTCGCGATCTTCGCGCTCGCCTCCCTGATGGCGGTCTTCGCCACCGCGGCCTGGCAGGTCATCGCCGCCCGCGCGCTGCTCGGCGTCGGCGGCGCGGCCATCATGCCGTCGACCCTGTCGATCCTGCGCGACGTCTTCACCGACGCCCGCGAGCGCGCCCTCGCGTACGCGGTGTGGGCGGCCGTGTTCGGCGGCGGCATGGCGCTCGGGCCCGTCGTCGGCGGGCTGCTCGTCGAGCAGAACGGCTGGCAGTCCGCGTTCCTGCTCAACGTGCCGGTCGCCCTGGTGATCATCGCCTTCGGCGCCTGGATCCTGCCCGAGTCCCGACAGCCCCGCGAGGGCCGCTGGGACTGGTGGGGCGTGGGGCAGTCCGTGGTCGGCATGCTCGCCCTGGCCGGCGGAATCAAGCAGCTGGGCAAGGGCGGCCCCGCCGACCCGGTGGCCTGGGTGCTGCTGGTGGTGGCCGCGGTCGCGCTCACGGTCTTCGTACGGCGTCAGCTGCGCCTGGCCCAGCCGCTCTTCCACGTCCGGCTTTTCACCAACCGGTCCTTCAGCATCGCCGCGGCCTCGATCTTCCTCGGAATGATCGCGCTCGGCTCCGCGCTGTTCCTGGTCACCCAGTGGTTCCAGTACGGCCAGGGCTACAGCCCCCTGGAGGCCGGTGTCCGTCTGCTTCCGGCGCCGCTCGGCCTGGTCGTCACGTCCCTGGTGACCCCGGTCCTCATGCACCGCCTGCCGATCCGGCACGTCATCGGAGGCGGGCTGCTCCTAATGACCGCGGGGCTCGCGCTGCCCTGGCTGTTCCAGCAGTCGGGTCCGCTGGCCTACCCCGGAGTCGCCGTGGCGCTCGGCGTGCTCGGCTGCGGTGTCGGCATCGCCACCACCGCCGCCTCCGTGACCCTGATGGCCTCCGCGCCCAAGGAACACGTCAGCGGCGCGGCAGCCGTCGAGGAGACCTGCTACGAGTTGGGCGCGGCGATGGGCGTCGCCATCCTCGGCAGCGTCGCGGCGGCGCTGTACCGCGGCCACCTGCCGGATCTCGCTCTGGACGGGCCCACGACCGCGTCCGTACGCGACTCGGTCGGTGAGGCGGCACACGTGGCCTCCTCCATCGGCGGGCCGGGCGGCGCGCTGCTCCTGGAGAAGGCCTCGACGGCGTTCACCCTGGGCATGACCCCCACGTTCCTCCTGGCGGCGGCGCTGCCGCTGGCCGCGGCGGTGCTCGCCTGGGCGAAGATCCCGGCCGGCCTCCGCCCGACGGAGAGCACCCACTGACCGCCCCCTCCCCGGGGCTCCGCCCCGGACCCCGTTCGCCACCTGAAGGGTGCTCGTCCTCAATCTCCCCCAAGGCCTTGAGGGCCAGGGGGGACCCCCATGACAGGCTGGGTATGCCTCCACCGAGCCCCGTAAGGGGCGCGGGGAACTGCGCGAGAAGCGAGCACGGTCCGCACACGAAGGCGGGGTTAGAGGCGCGGGGAACTGCGCGAGAAGCGGCCTCCGCTCGCAGCCGGACGACAGGCCCGCCCCGTGCGACGGGGAGCCCGCCCCGGCCGGCGGGGATACGAAAAGGGGCCCCGGGTTCAAGAACCCGGGGCCCCCTTTCAGCCGTGTGAGCGACTACGGCAGCTGCGCCGCCCGCGCCTCGCGCCGATTGTCACGGAACGTGTTCACTCGGCGGGCCGTCGCGAAGAGGGGGATCGTGGCGGCCAGGACGATCTGCAGCGCACAACCGGTCTGGAGCAGCATCTGACCGCCGGGAGCGTCGAACGCCCACGCCGCGAGCAGCCCCATCGCCCCGATGATCCAGCTGAGCATCGCCACCGCGAGGATCCCCCGCGGCTTCGGGTACTCGACCCGGCTCACCATCAGCCAGGCGACTCCTATGACGGCGAGCAGCGTCGGGACGAACGGCAGCTCCAGCAGCACGATCGAGACGACCGTCAGCGCGCCGAACGGGCTCGGCATGCCCTGGAACATGCCGTCCTTCATCGTCACGCACGAGAAGCGCGCGAGTCTCAGCACCACGGCGAGCAGCACGGTGATCGCCGCCACCGCCGCCACCCGCTGGTGGGCGTCGTCCGCGACCATGCCGTACACGAGCACGAAGTAGGCCGGGGCGAGCCCGAAGCTGATGAGGTCCGAGAGGTTGTCCAGCTCGGCGCCCATCGGGGAGCTGCGCAGCTTGCGCGCGACCAGACCGTCACAGAGGTCGAAGATCGCGGCGAGCAGCATCAGGATCACGGCGGTCGCGGCGGAGTGCCGCGCCATGCCGGTCTCCTGGCTGCCGGAGAGGTGCGGGATGAGGATGCCGGTGGTGGTGAAGTACACCGCCATGAAGCCGCACGTGGCGTTACCGAGGGTGAGGGTGTCCGCTATCGACAGACGCAGCGACAGCGGCATCTCCTCGACGTCGTCGTCGGACTCCGCCTCGGGGACCCAGCCGGCCTGCGTCTCGGGATCAACCACGGTCAATTCGAGTCACCCCCGCGGTGGTCGCCTGCCCGACCTCGACCGCGACCTCGACACCCTCGGGGAGGTAGATGTCGACCCGCGAGCCGAAGCGGATCAGGCCGATGCGCTCACCCTGCTCGACCTTGGTGCCCTGCGGCACGTACGGCACGATGCGGCGCGCGACGGCGCCGGCGATCTGGATCATCTCGATGTCACCGAGCTCGGTGTCGAAGTGCCAGACGACGCGCTCGTTGTTCTCGCTCTCCTTGTTGAACGCCGGAACGTAGCCACCGGGGATGTGCTCCACCGACGTCACCGTGCCCGCGAGGGGCGCGCGGTTGACGTGGACGTTCAACGGGCTCATGAAGATCGCGACGCGGGTACGCCCGTCCTTCCACGGCATGATGCTCTGCACCACACCGTCGGCGGGGGAAATGACCCGCCCCTGCGTGATCTCACGCTCGGGATCGCGGAAGAACCACAGCATGCCCGCCGCGAGCGCGGTGGTGGGCACGGCCACGATCGCGGCGCCCTTGGAACGGCGGGAGCGGGCGAGGCTGATGGCTGCGGTGGCGACGGTCGGCAGAAGCCACGGCGATGCTCCGCGAGCAAGGCGTCCGTTGAGGAAGCCGTCGCGTGGTGCAGAGGTTTGGCTGTGGGGCATGGATGACCTTCGTAGCGGATGATGCCGCGCTGGCAACGGGGGACGGCGGCAGGTTTACCGGCGATGGTATCGGTTGCGAGCCGCAACTGGGCAAGCCAGAAGCCGAGTCGGCGGCCGGAAGGCGATGACAGGGTGTGATGTTCTTCGCGGCCGAACCGACTCAAAAGCGACAATCAACCCTGGAACCGGTACTCCTCAAGAAGTCGGCGCCCAATGATCATTTTCTGGATCTCGGCGGTACCTTCACCGATGAGCAGCATCGGCGCCTCGCGGTACAGGCGCTCGATCTCGTACTCCTTGGAGAAGCCGTAACCGCCGTGAATGCGGAACGCGTCTTCGACCACCTCCTTGCAGTACTCGGAGGCGAGGTACTTCGCCATCCCTGCTTCGAGGTCGTTTCGTTCCCCGGAGTCCTTTTTGCGTGCTGCGTTGACCATCATCGCATGCGCCGCTTCGACCTTGGTAGCCATTTCGGCGAGCTTGAACTGAATCGCCTGGTGCTGGGCGATCGGCTTTCCGAAAGTGTGCCTTTGCTGGGCATAGGAGACACCCAACTCAAATGCACGCTGAGCGACTCCACAGCCACGTGCCGCGACGTTGACCCGGCCGACCTCGACGCCGTCCATCATTTGGTAAAAACCACGGCCGGTGGTCCCGCCGAGGACGCGATTGGCCGGAATGCGCAGCCCGTCCATGATGAGTTCGGTCGTGTCGACGCCCTTGTAACCCATCTTGTCGATCTTGCCGGGGATGGTCAGGCCGGGCCGGACCTCGCCGAAGCCGGGCTCCTTCTCGACCAGGAACGTCGTCATCGACTTGTGCGGCGCCGTGCCCTCGGGGTGTCCTTCGTCACTCCGGCACAGGACGGCCACCAGGGACGACGTTCCGCCGTTGGTCAGCCACATCTTCTGGCCATTGAGGACGTACTCCTCGCCGTCCTTGACGCCCTTGGACGTGATCGCCGACACGTCCGAGCCGAGCGCCGGCTCCGACATGGAGAAGGCGCCGCGCACCTCGCCGAGCGCCATCCGCGGCAGGAAGGTGTCCTTCTGCTCCTGCGTGCCGTGCTGCTTGAGCATGTACGCCACGATGAAGTGCGTGTTGATGATGCCGGACACCGACATCCAGCCACGCGCTATCTCCTCCACGCACAGCGCGTAGGTGAGCAGCGACTCCCCGAGGCCGCCGTACTCCTCGGGAATCATCAGGCCGAACAGGCCCAGCTCCTTGAGCCCCTCGACGATCTGCGTCGGGTACTCGTCCTTGTGCTCCAGCCGGGTCGCGACCGGAATGATCTCCTTGTCGACGAAGTCCCGTACGGTGGACAGGATTTCCTGCTGGACGTCGGTCAGACCGGCGGTCTGCGCGAGACGGGCCATGGCTACTTCTCCGACTTCTCGACGGGCTTCTGGGCGGTCGTCGGGGCGGTCTTCTTCGCGGGCTCGACCAGCTCAGGGCGGCCGGGCTGCTCGCCGCCGCGCTCCTTGATGTACGTCTCGGTCGGCACCATCACCTTGCGGCGGAAGACGCAGACCAGGGTGCCGTCCTGCTTGTAGCCCTTGGTCTCGACGTAGACGATCCCGCGGTCCGACTTCGACTTCGACGGCGTCTTGTCGAGCACCGTCGTCTCGCCGTAGAGGGTGTCGCCGTGGAAGGTCGGCGCCACGTGCCTGAGCGACTCGATCTCCAGGTTGGCGATCGCCTTGCCGGAGACGTCCGGCACGCTCATGCCGAGGAGCAGCGAGTAGATGTAGTTGCCCACGACGACGTTCTTGCCGAAGTCGGTCGTCTTCTCCGCGTAGTTGGTGTCCATGTGGAGCGGGTGGTGGTTCATGGTGAGCAGACAGAAGAGGTGGTCGTCGTACTCGGTGACCGTCTTTCCGGGCCAGTGCTTGTAGACGGCGCCGACTTCGAACTCCTCATAGGTCCGGCCGAACTGCATGATCACGCCTCCGGGGCTTCGAACGTCGTGGTGCGCTTCATGCCTGCGGCCCGGCCCTTGCCGGAGATGACCAGGGCCATCTTGCGGCTGGCCTCGTCGATCATCTCGTCGCCGAGCATCGCGGAGCCCTTCTTGCCGCCCGCCTCGGAGGTGCACCACTCATAGGCGTCGAGGATCATCTCGGCGTGGTCGAAGTCCTCCTGCGACGGCGAGAAGATCTCGTTCGACGCCTCGACCTGACCGGGGTGCAGCACCCACTTGCCGTCGAAGCCGAGGGCGGCCGCGCGCTTGGCCACGTCGCGGTAGCCGTCCACATTGCGGATCTGGAGGTAGGGGCCGTCGATCGCCTGGAGGTCGTTGGCACGGGCCGCCATGAGGATCTTCATCAGGATGTAGTGGTAGGCGTCGGCGCCGTAGCCCGGCGGCTGCTCGCCCACGACCAGCGACTTCATGTTGATCGACGCCATGAAATCGGCGGGCCCGAAGATGATCGTCTCGGTGCGCGGCGACGCCTCGGCGATCGCGTTGACGTTGTTCAGGCCGCGTGCGTTCTCGATCTGCGCCTCGATGCCGATCTTGCCGACCTCGAAGCCCATCGTCTTCTCGATCTGGGTGAGCAGCAGGTCGAGCGCGACGACCTGGTCGGCGCTCTGCACCTTCGGCAGCATGATGCAGTCGAGGTTCTGGCCCGCGCCCTCGACGACGGTCACGACGTCGCGGTACGTCCACTCGGTCGTCCAGTCGTTCACGCGCACCACGCGTGTCTTGCCCGTCCAGTCGCCCTCGTTGAGGAACTTGACGATGGTGTGCCGGGCCTCCGGCTTCGCCAGCGGGGCGCAGGCGTCCTCCAGGTCGAGGAAGACCTGGTCGGCGGGCAGGCCCTGGGCCTTCTCCAGGAAGCGCGGGTTCGACCCGGGGACCGCGAGGCAGGAGCGGCGGGGGCGGAGCCGGTTGACCGGGGTGAGGGAGGAAGAGGGGCCGCCAGGCAGGGTGGCGGTGGGAGACGGGTGGGAGCTCATGCGGGGACCTCCAACGGGTCGAGCTTGTTCGCTTTCCGGATCTCGTCGACGATACGGCCGATGATCTCCGTGATACCGAAGTCCTTGGGTGTGAAGACGGCGGCCACGCCCGCCGTGCGCAATGCTTCGGCGTCCGCGGGCGGAATGATCCCTCCGGCGATCACCGGGATGTCGCCCGCGCCCGCCTCGCGCAGACGCACCAGGACGTCCGGCACGAGTTCGGCGTGCGAGCCGGACAGGATGGACAGGCCGACACAGTGCACGTCCTCGGCGAGGGCGGCGCTCACGATCTGTTCCGGAGTCAGCCGGATGCCCTGGTAGACCACCTCGAAGCCGGCGTCCCGCGCACGCACCGCGATCTGCTCGGCCCCGTTGGAGTGCCCGTCCAGGCCCGGCTTGCCGACCAGGAGACGCAGCCGGCCCGAGCCCAGGTCCGAGGCGGTCCGCGCGACCTTCTCACGAACCACGGCCATCGGAGTGCCCGCCTCGGCGGTGACGGCGACCGGCGCCGACGACACGCCCGTGGGCGCCCGGAACTCGCCGAACACCTCGCGCAGCGCCTCGGACCACTCGCCGGTGGTGACGCCGGAGCGCACGCACTCCAAGGTGGCCTCCATGAGGTTGCCGGTGCCCTCGGCGGCCGCCTTCAGCTTCTCCAGGGCCTTGCAGGGCCGCGGGTGGTTGAAGGGCGGCTGGTAGCGGGTGTCGCGCCAGTTCTTGAGCGAGGCGACGACGCGGGCCTCGACGGCCGGGTCGACCGTCATGATCGCGCCGTCCAGGTCGGCGGTGAGCGGGCTCGGCTCGGTCGCCTCGTAGCAGTTGACGCCGACGATCTTCTCCTCGCCGCCCTCGATACGGGCCCGCCGCTCGGCGTGCGAGGAGACGAGCTGCGACTTGAGGTAGCCCGACTCGACGGCGGCCAGCGCCCCGCCCATCTCCTGGATCCGGTCGATCTCGGCCAGACACTCCTGGACCAGCGAGTCCACCTTGGCCTCGATGACGTGCGAGCCCTCGAAGATGTCCTCGTACTCCAACAGGTCGCTCTCGTGCGCCAGAACCTGCTGGATGCGCAGCGACCACTGCTGGTCCCAGGGCCGCGGAAGCCCCAACGCCTCGTTCCAGGCGGGGAGTTGGACGGCGCGGGCGCGGGCGTCCTTCGACAGGGTCACGGCCAGCATTTCGAGCACGATCCGCTGGACGTTGTTCTCCGGCTGGGCCTCGGTCAGGCCCAGCGAGTTGACCTGGACGCCGTAGCGGAAGCGCCGCTGCTTGGCGTCCTCGATCCCGTACCGCTCCCGCGTGATCTTGTCCCAGATGCGGCCGAAGGCGCGCATCTTGCACATCTCCTCGATGAAGCGCACGCCCGCGTTCACGAAGAAGGAGATGCGGGCCACCACGTCGCCCTTGCGGTCCTCGGGGATCTGCCCCGACGCGAAGACCGAGTCGAGGACGGCGATCGCGGTGGACATCGCGTACGCGATCTCCTGGACCGGGGTGGCTCCCGCCTCCTGCAGGTGGTAGCTGCAGATGTTGATCGGGTTCCACTTGGGGATGTTGTTGACGGTGTAGCAGATCATGTCCGTCGTCAGGCGCAGCGAAGGACCCGGCGGGAAGACGTGCGTCCCGCGCGAGAGGTACTCCTTCACGATGTCGTTCTGGGTGGTGCCCTGGAGCTTGGTGATGTCCGCGCCCTGCTCCTCGGCGACCACCTGGTACATGGCGAGCAGCCACATCGCGGTGGCGTTGATCGTCATGGAGGTGTTCATCTGCTCCAGGGGGATGTCCTGGAACAGGCGCCTCATGTCACCGAGGTGGGAGACCGGGACCCCGACCCGGCCCACCTCGCCGCGGGCGAGGATGTGGTCGGGGTCGTATCCGGTCTGCGTCGGAAGGTCGAACGCGACCGACAGACCCGTCTGACCCTTGGCCAGGTTGTTGCGGTAGAGCTCGTTGGACGCCTCGGCGGTCGAGTGACCGGCATACGTCCGCATGAGCCACGGCCGATCCTTCTGACGCTCTGTCATGTGACTTCCCGGACCTCAGACGTTGCGGAAGCGGTTGATGGCGTCGAGGTGCTTCTCGCGCAGCTCGGGGTCGCTGACGCCGAGGCCCTCGCGGGGCGAGAGCGCGAGCACGCCGACCTTGCCCTGGTGCCGGTTGCGGTGCACGTCGTAGGCGGCCTGCCCGGTGTCCTCCAGGGAGTACACCTTGGAGAGCGTCGGGTGGATCTTGCCCTTGGCGACCAGCCGGTTGGCCTCCCACGCCTCGCGGTAGTTGGCGAAGTGCGAACCGATGATGCGCTTCAGGGACATCCACAGGTAGCGGTTGTCGTACTCGTGCATGTAGCCCGAGGTCGAGGCGCAGGTGGTGATGGTGCCGCCCTTGCGCGTGACGTAGACCGAGGCGCCGAAGGTCTCGCGGCCGGGGTGCTCGAAGACGATGTCGATGTCCTCGCCGCCGGTGAACTCGCGGATGCGCTTGCCGAAGCGCTTCCACTCCTTGGGGTCCTGGGTCTGCTCGTCCTTCCAGAACTTGTAGCCCTCGGCGTTGCGGTCGATGACCGCCTCCGCGCCCATGGCGCGGCAGATGTCGGCCTTCTCGGGGCTGGAGACGACACAGATCGGGTTGGCGCCGCCCGCGAGCGCGAACTGCGTGGCGTACGAGCCGAGTCCGCCGGAGGCGCCCCAGATCAGGACGTTGTCGCCCTGCTTCATGCCGGCGCCGTTGCGGGAGACCAGCTGGCGGTACGCGGTCGAGTTGACCAGACCGGGCGCCGCCGCCTCCTCCCAGCTCAAGTGCCGTGGCTTGGGCATGAGTTGGTTGGACTTGACGAGGGCGATCTCGGCGAGGCCGCCGAAGTTGGTCTCGAAGCCCCAGATGCGCTGCTCCGGGTCGAGCATGGTGTCGTTGTGGCCGTCGGAGCTCTCCAGCTCGACGCTCAGGCAGTGCGCGACGACCTCGTCGCCCGGCTGCCAGGCGTTGACGCCGGGGCCGGTGCGCAGCACGACGCCCGCGAGGTCGGAGCCGATGATGTGGTACGGCAGGTCGTGGCGCTTGGTGAGATCGCTGAGCCGGCCGTAGCGCTCCAGGAAGCTGAAGGTCGACACCGGCTCGAAGATCGAGGTCCAGACCGAGTTGTAGTTGACCGAGGAGGCCATCACGGCCACCAGGGCCTCACCCGGACCGAGCTCGGGGATCGGCACCTCGTCCAGGTGGATCGACTTGCGGGGGTCCTTGTCGCGGGTGGTGAGCCCGGCGAACATCTCCGCCTCGTCCTTGTGCACGGTGATCGCGCGGTAGGAGTCGGGGAGCGGCAGAGCGGCGAAGTCGGCGGAGGTGGACTCCGGCGACTGGATCGCGTCCAGGATTTCCTTCACGGTGTTGCCTCCGGCGAAGCGCCCATGGCGGGCGTTGAGGGTCTTCGGGGGTGGTGCTGTGGAGGTGTGCCGTCGGTTCGGCGGTGTGGTCGTTCAAGTACGGCAGCGCCTGGTGGGCGCGGGAGGTTGCCTGTGACGCAGGCGTCCGGGCTCACTCGCCGGTAGCGGCGGGTGTGGGACAGCCGGCGTACGAGGTTTCTCCGTGCGCCGGCCACCCGGACAACATCAACGTATGGCACCCCGTGCCAGGCCGCAAGACACTGCGTGCCAAGAGTTTCTCTCATGTGCGAATTGAGCGGTACAGATGAGCGATGATCGATCGTTGCAGGTCAGCGGGGTCGGCCCGCCGGGGCGCGTGGG
This sequence comes from Streptomyces sp. NBC_00442, assembly GCF_036014195.1. Classification (NCBI taxonomy): domain Bacteria; kingdom Bacillati; phylum Actinomycetota; class Actinomycetes; order Kitasatosporales; family Streptomycetaceae; genus Streptomyces; species Streptomyces sp. NBC_00442. Next base: position 1,052,917 of record NZ_CP107918.1, on the reverse strand, counting down.
TGCCGCCGGACAGGCCGGTGGCCGCATCCCTCCGGGAGGGATGCGGCCACCAATGGCACTGGGTGCCGCCTACGTCGTCTTGAGCGCCTGCTTGATGGTCTGCATGATCTCGTCGAGCGGCGCGTCCGTGCGGGCCACCGCGACCAGCACCTCGTCGCCGGCCGAAACGGTGGCGGCCGGCCTCGGCTTGCTGGTGCGGCCCGCTCCTATGCCGGAGCCGAAGGTCTCCCGCACGATCGCGAAGGCGTGGTCGAGCTGGCTCTCCACGTCACCCTGGCCGCCGGCCCGCAGCCAGCGGCGCAGCACGTGGTTGTGGGCGGTGACGACCGCGGAGGCCGCGACCTCCGCGAGCAGCGGGTCGTCATTGCCCGGCTGGTGGTCGTGCTCGTCGAAGTGACCGAGCAGATAGCGGGTGAAGAGGCGCTCGTAGCGGGCGACCGAGGCGATCTCCGCCTCGCGCAGCGTGGGCACCTCACGGGTCAGTTTGTAGCGGGCCACGGACACCGTGGGGGAACCCGCGTACATCTTCATGACCTCTTTGATGCCCCGGCACACGGTGTCCAGCGGATGCTCGTGCGGGGGCGCGGCGTTCAGGACCGCCTCGGCCCGTACCAGGGTGTCGTCGTGGTCGGGGAAGATCGCCTCTTCCTTGGAGCGGAAGTGGCGGAAGAAGGTCCGCCGGGCGACTCCGGCCCGCGCGGCGATCTCGTCCACCGTGGTGGCCTCGTACCCCTTCGCGGAGAACAGGTCCATCGCCGCGGTCGCCAGTTCACGGCGCATCTTGAGCCGCTGGGCCGCCGCCCTGCTGCCCGCGGCGCTCTCCGGGGCATCGGGCACGGCGTTCGTACGGGTGGACCTGACTGGCTGGGGCATGGACCGAACGTACTGCATGGGCGCGGCAGGTCGCGCCCACGGGGGCGAGCTGTCCGGAGGATCGAGCAGCCCGCCCCACCCCGCCTCCGGATCAGCGCCGGGCATACTCGCGGAATCCCCGGCCCGTCTTGCGGCCCAGGCAGCCGGCCGCGACGAGGTGTTCGAGGAGCGGCGCCGGGGCGAGGCCCGGGTCGCGGAACTCGGCGTGCAGCACCTTCTCGATGGCGAGCGAGACGTCGAGGCCCACCACGTCGAGCAGTTCGAAGGGGCCCATCGGGTAACCGCCGCCCAGCTTCATCGCGGCGTCGATGTCGTCCAGGGTCGCGTAGTGCTCCTGCACCATCTTGATCGCGTTGTTGAGGTACGGGAAGAGCAGCGCGTTGACGATGAACCCGGCGCGGTCGCCGCAGTCCACCGGGTGCTTGCGGATCTTCGCGGTGACCTCGCGGACGGTGGCGTGCACCTCGTCGGACGTGAGCACCGTGCGGACCACCTCGACGAGCTTCATCGCGGGCGCCGGGTTGAAGAAGTGCATCCCGATGACGTCCTGGGGACGAGAGGTGGCGCGGGCACAGGCGACGACGGGCAGGGAGGAGGTGGTGGTGGCGAGCACCGCACCCGGCTTGCAGATCTTGTCGAGCGTCGAGAAGAGCTGCTGCTTGACCTCCAGGTCCTCGGCGACCGCCTCGACGGCGAGGTCGACGTCGGCGAAGGCCTCCAGGGCGCCCGCGGCCGTGATGCGGTTCAGGGTCTCCTCGCGCGCCTCGGCGGTGAGCCGGCCCTTGTCGACGGAGCGCGAAAGCGACGTGCCGATACGGGACTTGGCGGTCTCGGCCTTCTCCAGGCTGCGGGCCGCGAGCACCACGTGGTACCCGGCCTTGGCGAAGACCTCGGCGATGCCGGAGGCCATGGTGCCCGAGCCGGCCACGCCGACCGAGCGGATCTCCCGGCCGCCGCCCCCGCCCGCGATCGTGTCCGGGGTCTGGGCGTCGGCCACCACGACCGCGCTGCCCTCACCCTCGTACGTGTAGAAGCCGCGGCCCCTCTTGCGGCCGGTCAGGCCGGCCTCGGCGAGGTGGCCGAGGATGGGGGCGGGCGCATGCAGCCGGTCCTGGGAGGAGGCGTACATCGCCTCCAGGACGGTCCGCGCGGTGTCGATGCCGATCAGGTCGAGCAGTTCGAGCGGGCCCATCGGAAGCCCGCAGCCCAGCTTCATCGCGGCGTCGATGTCCTCGCGCGACGCGTACTTGGACTCGTACATCGCGGCGGCCTGGTTGAGGTAGCCGAAGAGCAGCCCGTCGGCGACGAAGCCGGGACGGTCGCCCACCGCGACGGGCTCCTTGCCGAGGTCGAGGGCGAGCGCGGTGACCGCGTCGACGGCCGGCGGCGCGGTCAGCACCGACGAGACGATCTCGACGAGCTTCATGGCGGGCGCCGGGTTGAAGAAGTGCAGGCCGATGACGCGCTCGGGGTGCGCGGAATCGGCGGCGAGCCGGGTCACCGAGAGGGCGTTGGTGCCGGTCGCCAGGATGGTGGTGGGCGCGACGATGGAGTCGAGGGCGTGGAAGACCTGGTGCTTGAGCTCGTAGGTCTCGGGCACGACCTCGATGACGAGATCGGCCTCGGCCGCGGCCTGGAGGTCGGTGAAGGTACGGAACCGGGCGAGGATGTCGCCCCGCTCCTGCGCGGTGATCCGCTCGCGGGACACCGCGCGGGCCGTGGCGGCTTCGAGGGAGGCCACGGCCTGGCGGCCGGCGCGCTCACTGATGTCGATGCCGATGACCTCGCGCCCGGCGCGGGCCAGGACCTCGGCGATGCCGGTGCCCATGGTGCCGAGACCGACCACGGCGACAGTGTTCAGGGGGATGTCCATCACGGGACTCCAGGGATGAGTGACGACTGAGAGAGGGCGCACGCGACCGGCATCAGGGGGCGCTCGAATACGCCGACGGGCGCACGGCGTGCGGGAGTTGTGTCGTGGCGCGAGTCGTGGAGCGACTCGCTGAAAGAGGCCGACGGCCCTGTCCCGGGGCGCGTCGTACAGAACTGCCGAACCGACGATCACTCGCGGTGGCTGCGTCACCAGGCCACCGGAGCCGCGGGGGTTACCCGCTCACCTGAGATTAACCGGCGAGTAACGAGCGCGCCAGGCCTTCTCCCTGCCGAGTCCATGTGATCTGGCTCGCCCCTGCGGCGGGGGGGCGGACGAGACGGGCGGGGGCGGGCCCCGCGGGCCTCAGCCGGCCCAGGTGTCGAGGGCGGTGCCGAGCCCGTCGCGGGAGGCGAGCCCGAGCCGGTGGAGGACGCGGCCCACGTGCGCGCCGACGGTGCGGGCGGAGAGGAAGAGCCGGTCGCCCACCTCCCGGTCGGAAAGGCCGAGGCCCGCGAGCCGGGCGATCTGCGATTCCAGCGGCCCCAACTCACCTGCCATGAGCGCGCGTTGGCGCAACGGGCTGCATGTGGCGGGCGGGGCGGTGCGCTCGCCCGCGGCGCGCAGCTCCTCCCCGGCCCGCGCCGCCCACGGCCGGGCCCCGATCCGGTCGAAGGTGAGCCGCGCGGAACGCAGCAACGGGCGCGACTCCGCGGTCCTGTGCTGCCGGCGCAGCCAGCCGCCGTAGGCGAGCTCGGCGCGGGCCCGCGGCCACGGCCAGCGGGCCAGATTGTCGGCGAGCGCCCGCCGGAACAGGGTCTCCGCCTCGATGTCGTCGGCCAGCACCGCGGCCGCGTACCGCAGATGGGCGCGGAGCAGCGGCGCCGGGGATCCCGCGGTGCGCCGCGCCAGGCGGGCGACCACCCGGGCCGCCTCGCCGTGCCGCCCCGCGTGCACGGCCGCATCGGCGAGGAACCCGATCGCACCGAAGCAGGCCCGGCAGGGCGGGTCGTCGACGCCGGCCTCGGGGGCGTCGTGGCCGGGGCGGGCGGCCCCGGGGCGCGGGGAGTGGTCGTCCCGCGCGGGAGAGCCGGGTGCGGGGCGGCCGGCATCGGGGAAGAGGGCGCGCAGCGTGTCGTAGGCCTCGTCGTGGTGGTCCGCCGCGCAGGCGGCGATGCCGCGGACCAGGGCCACCTCGGCGGGCAGGTCCGCGTCCCGGCCGTGGCCGGTCTTCTCCGCGCGGTCCGCGAGACGCCGGGCCGCCCCGGTGTCGCCGCGCAGGGCCGCGGCGCCGGCCTCGGCCACGAGGGCGCCCGCCGTGTCCACCGGGCATCCCGTCTCCGCGGCGAGCCGGCGCAGTTCGGCCGAGGCCTCGCCCGCCCGGCGCAAGGCGCCGAGGTCGAGCCGCGCCCGCGTCTGTACCGCGAGGACCTGGCTGAGCGCGGCCAGACGGCCTCGCTCACGCAACCCGGCTTCCGCGCGGTCGAGGAAATCCGTGGCGAGCACCGGGTCGCCCACCGCGTGCGCGGCCGTGCCGAGCAGTCGCAGCCCGTCGCTGTCGACGCCGTGCTCCTTCGCCGCCCGGGTCAACTGCGCGAGGACATCGGCGGCTTGGCGCACCGGCTCCGCCAGCGCGAGCGCGGCGGTCAGGCGCGGATCCCACGCCGGGCCCTTCAGGTGCTCCGCCGTGGCGACGACGCGCCGACGCGTCGGCGCACCGGGGTCCGCGCGGTGGCACGATCGCGCGGCGGCGAGCAGCAGATCGAGGGCGAGCGGCGCGTCCGCGGCCCGCGCCGCGTCCTCGGCGAGCGCACACAGGTCTTCGCCCCCGGTGCCGTGGGCCGCCGCCCCGTGGCCGCAGGGCTCGCTCAGCAACGCCGTCCGGGCCCGGTCCCGCGCGCCCGGGGCGGTGCGCGCCGCGGCGTCGAGCAGGGGGCGTACGAGGTCGGAGCGCTCCAGCCGTACGCCGAGCTCGGCGGCGAGCAGCAGCCGGCGGCCGCGCCGTGCCGGATCCCGGGTGAGGTGCGCCGACCGCTCGAGGGCGCGGATCGCGAGGGCGCTCGAACCGCGGGCGAGCGCGATCCGGTGGGTGGCCTCCAAGGCGTCCGCCGCCTCGTCGTCGGGCCGGTCCATGCCGAGCGCCCGGTGCCAGGCGCCGCGGTACGGGTCGGAGCCGAGCGCGGCACCGAGCGCGGTGTGCGCCGCCCGGTGCCGCGTATGCGGCTGCGCGTGCAGCACGCCGGAGCGCACCAGTTGATGGCGGAAGCGGATCCGGTTCTCCTCGACGCGCAGCAGACCCGCGGCGGCCGCCCGGTCCAGATCGCCGGTGGTGACCGGGGAGCCGCCGATCCGGGCGGCGGCCGCAAGGATCTCGGTGACCGTGGCGCCGGGGTCGACCGCGGCGACGAGCACCGCGTCCCGGGCGGCTCGCGGCAGGGCGCCGAAGAGCGCGGCGAATCCCCGCTCGAGGCGGCCGGCCGGGGTGGGTGCGGGCCCGAGCAGACCCCCGTCCGCAGGCATGAACTCCCGCCACATCCGGGGCAGTTCGGTCAGCGCGAGCGCGTTGCCCCGGGCCGCGGCGATGACCTCGTCCCGCTCGGCGGGCGACAGATCGCGGCCCGTGACGGCGAGGACCTCGGCGGCGGCCGACGCGTCAAGACCGCTCGGCTCCAGGCTGTCCACGCCGGCCGCGAACGGCCGTCGGCCCGGCTCGGTCCGGGCCGCCGCGCACAGCAGGACGGGGTCGTCGCCGACGCGCCGGGCGAGGAAGGCGACCACCTGCGCGCTCGCCTCGTCGAGCCAGGGCAGGCCGTCCACGAGGGCGAGGACCGGGCGGGTCGCGGCGGCGCCGGTGAGCAGACCCAGCGCGGCGAGCGCCACGAGGAACGGCTCCGGAGCGGGCCCCGCCTCCTCGCCGAACGCGGTGCGCAGGGCCACGCGCTGGGCGTCCGGCAGTGCTCCCGCGGAGCCGAGGAGCGGGTGCAGCAGCTCGTGCAGCGCCGTGTACGGAAGGGCCGTGCCGGCCGGCGCCCCCGAGGTGGCCAGAATCAGGAACCCCGCCCGCGAGGCGAACCCGCGCGTCGCGTGCAACAGGGCGGACTTGCCGGAGCCGGCCGCCCCCCGTACGACCAGCGCGCCCCCGCCGGGCCCCACCGAGCGCACCCTCGCCGCGAGCGCCGCCAACTCGGCCCGGCGGCCCGGTAACCAGGGGCGTGCGGGCCGGTCGCCCGGTGCCGGGGCGCCATTGTGCTCCATGGGACCGCTCCTTGCCTGTGCTTCTTGCCGGTGGCATGTCCCGGCGAGCGACGGGATCCGATCATCCTTGGGGTGCCAACGGCCTTACGCCACTAGGCTTTTGGACATGGACGAGGAGTTACGGTCCCTCCTGGACCGAGTGCGGCGCGAGAGCGGCGGCTCAGCGGCGTACGAAGAGCTGGCCGCCACGGTCGACCACGACGCGCTCGCGGCTGTGCTCACGGAACACGAACGCCCGCTGTGGGCGCGCGAGATGGCCGCGTTCCGGCTCGGCGCCGAAGGCGATCGCCGGGCCTTCGAGGCGCTCGTCCTGCTGCTCAACCACCGTGATCCGGAACGCTGCGCGAGCGCCGCGTACGCTCTGGCGCGGCTCGGCGACCCGCGTACCGCACGCGCCGCGGCCGCCCTCGCGACCAATGAACTGCGCACCGCCTACGCGCTGCACCCGGTCCGTCTGCTCACGGCCCTGCGCGCCCCCGAGTCCGTACCGGCCCTGATCAGGACGCTGCGGCCGCTGCTCTCTGCGCACAACCCGTACTGGCGCGTGGCTCAGGCCTGTATCGAGGGCCTCGGCGAGCTCGGCGACAAGCGGGCCGTCGAGGTCCTCACCGAGGCCCTGGCGCACCCGCGGGTGGCCCGGCCGGCGGCCTGGGCGCTCCGCCGGATCCAGGCGGGCCGGGGCCGGATCTAGAGCCCGGCCCGCCCGGATCCGGACGCGGGGCCCCACGGGTGCGCGGACGCCGCCTGCTCCTACGGGTGCTCGGCCGTCGGCGCGGTCACCGCGAACGCCTCGATCTCCACCAGCAGTTCGGGCCGGAACAACGCGCTGACCTGCACCGCCGAGCTGGCGGGCAGCTGGTCGGCGGTGATGACGGCGTCGCGGGCCGCGCGGACGGCGGGCAGATGGGCCACGTCCGTGACGAAGTAGGTCAGCTTCACCACGTCCTCGAAGGTGGCACCCGCGGCGGCGAGGCAGCGGCGCAGGTTCTCGAAGACCTGGTCGGCCTGGGCCCGCGCGTCACCCTCTCCGACGATGTTCCCCTTCTCGTCCAGGGCGCACTGCCCGGATATGGCCACGAACCGGCCGGTTCCCCAGACCACATGGCTGTAGCCGTTGCCGGGAGCGATGCCTTCGGGTGCGCCGATGCGCGTCGGTGTCGTCATGCCGGCCATCCTCTCAGAGCAGGGTGAGCTGCGTCGGCGAGGATTCCGTGGGTGCCGGAGCGGCCGGGATGCGCCGGGCCGCGCCGCGGTGGGCCGGACCGATGCCGAACTCCCTGGCCAGTTCGTGCACGTGACCGGTGATCCGGCGCTGGTACCACTTCGGCGCGTACGCCCCCTCCGCGTACAGCCGCTCGTACCGCCGCACCAGATGGGGGTGGTGCTCGCCGAGCCACGCCATGAACCACTCCCGGGCGCCGGGCCGCAGATGGAGCGTCAGCGGGGTGACCGAGGTCGCGCCGGCGGCGGCGATCGCGCGGACCGTGGCGCGCAGCTGGTCGGGGTGGTCGCCGAGGAAGGGGATCACCGGCGCCATCAGGACCCCGCATCCGATGCCGTGTTCGGTCAGCGTGCGCACGACGTCCAGGCGGCGCTCCGGCGAAGGCGTGCCGGGCTCGACCGTGCGCCACAGCTCCCGGTCGAGGAAGCCGACGGAGACCGAGATGCCGACCTCGGTCACCGCCGCCGCCTGCTCCAGCAGTTCCAGGTCACGGAGGATGAGCGTGCCCTTGGTGAGGATGGAGAACGGGTTCGCGTGGTCGCGCAGGGCCGCGATGATGCCCGGCATCAGCCGGTAGCGGCCCTCCGCGCGCTGGTAGCAGTCGACATTGGTGCCCATCGCGATGTGCGCGCCGTGCCAGCGGCGCGAGGAGAGGTGCGAGCGCAGCAGCTCCGGCGCGTTCACCTTCACCACGATCTGCGAGTCGAAGCCGAGCCCGGTGTCGAGGTCCAGATAACTGTGCGTCTTGCGGGCGAAGCAGTACACACATGCGTGCGAGCAGCCGCGATAGGGGTTGACGGTCCACTCGAACGGCATGCGGGACGCGCCCGGCACCCGGTTGACGATGGACCGCGCCCGGATCTCGTGGAAGGTGATCCCGCGGAACTCGGGGGTGTCGAACGTACGGGTGGTCACCGTGTCCGCGGCGAACAGCGCGGCCGTGCGGGCCGCGCCGGCCGAGGCGTCGTCGTCGGCGAGATTCTCCCAGCGCATGAACGCCTCCCTTGCTCGTGTGGGCCCTGTTCGGTCACGCCCACCCCTGAATAGAACACATGTTCCCTTCTTGATCGCAACCCGGATTGTGACGGCCGACCCCGAGGTGGTTGGCTTGGCCCGCCCCGGGAACCCCCGAAACACAACTGCTGGAGGAAGTGCCATGGCGCAGGTCGAGGCCACGACGGAGCGGATCGTCACGGCGGATCCGGAGACCGTGTTCGACACGCTGGCCGACTACAAGGTCGGCCGCCCGAAGCTCCTGACGGAGCACTTCAGCGAGTACGAGGTCCGCGAGGGCGGCGACGGCGAGGGCACCCTCGTCCACTGGAAGCTCCAGGCCACCAGCAAGCGGGTGCGCGACTGCCTCCTGGAGGTCACCGAGCCGACCGACGGGCAGCTCGTCGAGAAGGACCGCAACTCCTCCATGGTCACCACGTGGACGGTCACGCCGGCCGGCGAGGGCCGCGCCAAGGTCGTCGTCGCCACCGTGTGGAACGGCGCCGGTGGCATCGGCGGATTCTTCGAAAGGACCTTCGCGCCCAAGGGGCTCGGCCGCATCTACGACGCGATGCTCGCCAAGCTCGCCGCCGAGGTGGAGAAGTAGCCCGCGGTAACCTTCTCCACGGTCACCGGTTCGGGTGGACTTCCGTCCCCGCCCGGTTGTGCGCCGTAGGGGCTCCCGCCAGCGCATAAGCGCCCGGCGTGCGCCTCCCGCCCACCCTCGCTCCGCTTGCCCCGGTTGTCGCGTAATGCGAGAAATGGTCGGCGCAAGCGTGACGAGGGGAGAGTTTCGTGGGCGGGATCACTCTGGTGAAGGACGAGCGGGCCGCCGAGCCCGCTCCGGCTCCGGCGGCGCCGGCGGTGGAGCAACCGCCCGCGCCCCGGGCGCCGTTGGAGCCCCGCCGGGTGCGGATGGTCTTCGTCGGCCTGATGCTCACGCTGTTGCTCGCGGCGCTCGACCAGATGATCGTCGCGACCGCGCTGCCGAAGATCGTCGGCGATCTGCACGGCCTCGACAAGGTCTCCTGGGCCGTCACCGCCTACCTCCTCGCCTCCACGATCGGGCTCCCGATCTACGGCAAGCTCGGCGACCTCTTCGGCCGCAAACCCGTCTTCCAGTTCGCGATCGTCGTATTCGTCATCGGCTCGGCACTGGCCGGCTGGTCGCGCACGATGGACCAGCTCATCGCCTTCCGCGCCATGCAGGGCATCGGCGGCGGCGGACTCATGATCGGCGTGCAGGCGATCATCGCGGACATCGTGCCGCCCCGGCAGCGCGGCCGCTACATGGGGCTGATCGGAGCCGTCTTCGGGCTCGCCTCGGTGGCCGGCCCCCTGCTCGGCGGCTTCTTCACCGACCACGCCACCTGGCGCTGGTGCTTCTACATCAACGTGCCCTTCGGCCTGGTCACCCTCGCCGTCATCACCGCCGTGCTCAAACTCCCGAGGCCCGCGGTGCGCCCCCGCCTCGACGTGCTCGGCATGCTGCTCCTGGCCACCGCCTCAACATGCCTGGTACTGCTGACCAGTTGGGGCGGAACCGAGTACGCCTGGGGCTCGCGCACCATCGTGGGGCTCGCCGCCGGAGCCGCCGGAACGACCCTGCTGTTCCTGGTCGTCGAGAACTACGCGGCCGAACCCGTCATCCCCCTGCGGCTGTTCCGCGACCCGGTCTTCAACGTCTCCGGCCTGGTGGGCGCGGTCATCGGCGTCGCCCTCTTCGGCGCCGCGAGCTATCTGCCGACGTTCCTGCAGATGGTCGACGGGGCCAGCGCCACCGAGTCCGGGCTGCTCGTGCTGCCCATGATGGGCGGCATCGTCGGCGCCTCCATCGTCTCCGGCCAGCTCATCAGCCGCACCGGGCGCTACAAGCTCTACCCCATCGTCGGCGGAGCCGTCTCCGCCGTCGGCATGTGGCTGCTCTCCAAGCTCGGCACCGACACCCCGCGGCTGGACTACAGCATCTGGATGGCCGTGCTCGGCGCGGGCATCGGCCTGGTCATGCCGGTGCTCGTCCTCGCCGTGCAGAACGCCGCAGCCCCCGCCGACCTCGGCACCGCCACCAGCGCCAACAACTACTTCCGGCAGATCGGCGGCAGCGTCGGCGCGGCGATCTTCGGCACCCTGTTCACCAACCGGCTCGCCCACGCGCTCACCGAGCGGCTCCCGGCCGGAGCCCGCCTGCCCGATCCCGAGTCGATCACCCCGCAACTGGTGCACGCCATGCCGCCCGCGCTGCGCGACGGCTACATCCGGGCCTACGCCGACGCCATGCCGCGCATCTTCCTCTACCTCGTGCCGGTGCTCGTGCTCGGCTTCGTCCTCGCCTTCTTCCTCAAGGAGAAACCGCTGGTGTCCCACAACGCCCCCACCGCCGAGACCGCGCCCGTGACCGACACCGCGCCCCTGCCGCACGCCCGCACCGCCGCCAACTCCGGTTACGCCGGCGGCGTCCCGGTCACCGGCACCGTCCAGCACCACGACGGAACCACCGTGCCGCGCGCCGCCCTCACCCTCGTCGACGTACGCGGCCAGCAGGTCGGACGCGGCGCCAGCGGCGCGGACGGGCGGTACGCGCTGAGCGTGCCCGGCGCCGGTTCCTACGTCCTGATCGCCGCGGCCGGCGGCCACCAGCCGCAGGCGGTCGCCGTCACCGTCGGCGAGCGCCCCGTCGACCTCGACGTGGTCCTCGGCGGCGCGGGCCGCCTCGCCGGCGCCGTGGTCACCGCCGACGGCACCCCCGTACGGGACGCCGCCGTCACCCTCACCGACGTACGCGGCGAGGTCGTCTCGGCGACACGCAGCGGACGCGAAGGGACGTATGTGATCGGGGAGTTGGTGGCGGGCGAGTACACCCTGGCCGCCAGCGCCCCCGCCTTCCGCCCCGCCGCCCTGCCCGTCTCCGTGCAGGCCTCGCGCGAGACCCGCCAGGACATCGAGCTGGCCGGGGGAGCGGTGCTGCGCGGCACGGTCCGCGCGGGCGGCGGCCGCCCCGTCGAGGACGCCAGGGTGACGCTGCTCGACGCCGCGGGCAACGTCGTCGACACCCTCACCACCGGCCCCGACGGCACCTTCAGATTCATCGACCTGTCCTCCGGCGAATACACCGTGATCGCGGCCGGCTATCCGCCGGTGGCCACGGTCCTCCAGGTGGCGGGCGGCGGCCGCACCGAGCGCGACCTCCAGCTCGGGCACGAGGACTGACCCCGCACGATCGCGGGGCCCGGCATCCGGGCCCCGCGCCCCGCCCCAGTGCGATGTCCGTATTCCGCCAGTATCCGTCGCCGTCACCCCGCAGTGTGGAGGGTGAGACGAAAGGTGATGAGGAGGATGGCGACGATGCCCTCGTACACGACGATCGACAGCCCGCTGGGCGAACTGCTCCTGGTGGGGGAGCCGTCCGACGGCCGCACCACCCTGACTTCGCTGTCCCTGCCGGGGCAGCGGGGCGTCCCCGCCGTCCAGAGCGGGTGGCGCCGCGATCCCACGGCGTTCACCCACGTCGCGGAGCAGCTGTCCGCCTACTTCGCGGGTGAACTCACCACCTTCGACGTGGAGTTCACTCCGGCCGGCTCCGACTTCCAGCGGCGGGTCTGGCGCGCCCTCGAAGCCATCCCGTACGGCACCTCGACCACCTACGGCCGGCTGACCGCACAGCTCGGTCTCGAACGGGGCCGGGCCCAGGCCGTGGGCGCGGCGATCGGCGCGAACCCGCTGCTGCTGGTACGCCCCTGCCACCGCGTGATCGGTGCGGACGGTTCCATGCGCGGCTACGCGGGAGGCGTGGAGGCCAAGGTCCGCCTCCTCACGCACGAGGGCGCCCTGCAACCGACGCTGGCCTGAAGCCCCCCGAGGAGGTCACGTGGTGATCGAGGATGCCCCGCCGGACGCGGGCGCGGCCGAGCGCACGTACACACTGATCGGCGCGGACGGCACGGCCCGCCCCAGCGTCACCCCGGGCACCCTGGGCGGACACCGGCGCCAACGCCTGTACGGGCGCCTCGACTGCCCCTCCGCGCTGCGGGCCATCGCCCGCGGCCACTACGTGCGGGACCGGGTGTTCTTCGCCGACGAGGCCACCGCCGTCGCGGCCGGATACCGGCCCTGCGCGGTCTGCCTGTCCGATCAGTACGCCCGATGGAAAGCGAACCGGGAAGGCATCCGCACCCCATGAGCACCCTCCCCGAACGGCACCTGGCGCGGTCTCCCCTGATCGGCCCCGCGGAACTGGCCCAGTACGGCGCCCTGCCGGACCCGGAGCCGCACAGCGAGCCCGAACTCGCCGCCCTCATCGGCCTGTTGACCGCTCCGGGCCGGCGGAAGGACCGCATCGAGACCGTCTCGATCGGCCACGCCCGCTGCGCCCCCTGCCGCGCCGCCGCACAAGCCTTCGGCGCGGCCTGGACGGCCCGCGACGGCGTGGTCCTCACGGTGGTCGACTGGCCGGAGACGGCGGCGTCCTGGCTGCGCCCGGCCGTGCGCCTGACCGAAGGGGCCCCCGACGCGTGGGTGATCGCCGCGGCGCCCCTCGGCTTCGCCCAGCTGGCCCGCAGGCTGCGCCGTTCCACCGACTGGGACCCGGCCCGCACCTACGCCTTCGCCGGCCTCGGCGACTCCCGCCTGCCCGCGCTCACCGGACCGGAGACCCTGCACGGCCTGCGCGGCGCGGCCCGCGACGGGGGCACCTGGGAGATGCGCCGCGGCTGGGTCACCACCCGTCCCCCGGCCGGGGCCCCGCCCTGGGAACGCTGACCTCCACACCCCGGGCGGACGCCCCCGGCACGGTCCGACGTCAGGCGCCGGACGGGCGCACCGACTGCCGGTGCCGGAACACATCACGCGGATCCCAGGCATCCTTGACGCGTTGCAGCCTCGGGTAGTTGGCCTTGTAGTACAACGCGTGCCACGGAACCGAGGACGTGTTGTGGCGCGGGTCGCTCAGGTCGGCGTCCGGATAGTTGACGTAGCAGCCGTCGGTGGCCCCGTTCGGGACGGGAACCCCGCCCGTGGCCGCGAAGACCTGCGCGTACGCCGAGCGGATCCAGTCCAGGCAGGCCGACTCCTCGCTCGGGTCGGACCACCAGATGCCCCACAGCGCCTTGAAGGCGGCGTCGCGGTGCGCGGAGGCGGTCGCGTCCTGGGCGACGGAGTTGATCCGGCCGCCGAAGGAGCTGAGGGTGATGCCGGCCGTCGCATTGCCCGAGTCCGTGCGGCTGAGCCGGTCGTAGAGGGAGGCGAGCTGCGCGTCGCTGAACCCCTCGCGGAAATAGGCGGACTTGAAGTCGCTGTGCAGCGTCGGATCGTTCACCAGGGCGTTGGTCGTGCCCAGGTGCCGGGTGGCCTGAAGCCAGGGGATCCGCCGAGGGCTGGCGAACCCGGGCAACGCCGGGTGCTCCCCGGCCGGTTCGCTCATCGGCGCCGCCGCGGCCCGTACGCCCTGCGTGACGGCCTCCAGGTACTGCGCGAGCAGCGCGGACGCGTCCGGGTCCGAGGCGTCCACCTGGGTCACCATGGAGACGGAGCCGCCCGAGCGGTGGCCGAGCACGAGATAGCTGCACAGACCGTCGAAGGCGGTTCCCGGGTCGCGGTGCGCCGCGTGCCAGGCGCCGTAATTGCCTGCCAGCCGGATGAGGTCCGCGCGGTCGAGCGCGTCCCACGACCAGGACGTCGCGTGCAGGAGGACCTCGGGAGGGGGCGCGGGGAGGAGCTCGGACGGCTCGTTCCCGCGCGCGCCCGGGGTGCGGAACCAGTAGCGCGTGACCACACCGAAGTTGCCCCCGCCGCCGCCCGTGTGCGCCCACCACAGCTCGCGCAGCGGCCCGGTGGAGTCCCGCGAGGCGGTGACGAGCCGGGCCGTGCCCGAGGCATCGACGACGATGACCTCGACGGCCTGGAGGTGGTCCACCACCAGTCCGTGCTTGCGGCAGAGCATGCCCCAGCCGCCCCCGCTGACGTGTCCGCCCGCCCCGACGGAGAAGCAGATGCCGGCCGGCACGGTGACGCCCCAGAAGCGGTAGAGGTTCTCGTACACGTCCAGCAACTGGGCCCCGGCCTCCACGGCGAACGCGCGCCGTGCGGGATCGTAGAAGACCTGGTTGAGCCGGGACATGTCGAGGACGACCCGGACGTCCGGGTCGAAGACGAAGTCCTCGTAGCAGTGGCCCCCGCCGCGCACGGAAAGACGTTTGCCGTCGCGGACCGCCGACTGCACGACGTCCCTGGCCTGCTCCGCCGAGCCGACCACGTGCACCGCGTCCGGTCGGCCGACCCAGCGCTGGTTCCACCCTCGTACGAGGTCCGGATACCGGGCGTCACCCGGGGTGACCACGCTCGGCGCGGCGCCCGGCGCGGTGGGTGCGGCGCCGCCGGTCCCCGCGGCCCGCGCCGGGCCCGCGCCGCCCAGCACGGCCGAACCGCCGGCTGTGGCGCCCGCGATCAGCAGCGCCCGCCGGTGCACGCCGGGCCCGGCCTGCGCTCCCGCGGCTGTCGTCTCGTCCATGTGGCCTCCCAAGGCTGCGTCACGGCGACGCTAGTCACCGGCCGCGCCGACGGCGCTCAAGATCTTGCGGTCGAATTTCCCGGCCCATGCAACCCGCCGGACGGGGCCGGTGTTCTCCCATCGACCGGTCGGTTTCACGCCGGTTCTCCGGCCCCGCGGGGACTCACGCCCGGAGATGTCGACAACGCCGCAGCTGGAAAGGGAAGACCATGTCCGATCTGGAGGAGATGACCGGCACACGTGCCGCGGCCGCCGCGCCGGACCGCATGACGGGCCAGCAGAAGCTGGCCCTCGCGGTCCTGCTCGGCGCCCAGTTCATGCTCGCCGCAGACTTTTCCATCCTGACCGTGTCGCTCCCTGTCATCGGAGACTCACTGGGCTTCTCGCTGGACAACCTCCAGTGGATCACCACGGGGTTCGCCCTGCCCGCTGCCGGATTCACGCTGCTCTTCGGACGCATCGCCGACCTGTTCGGCCGGCGCAGGGTGTTCATCCTGGGTGTCGCGCTGCTCGCCACGGCCTCGTTGGTGGGCGGCCTCGCGCAGAGCGCCGCCGTTCTGGTGGCGGCCCGCGTCGCCCAGGGCGTGGCCACCGCGATCTCCGTGCCCTCGGCCCTGTCCCTGCTCACCACGACGTTCCAGGAAGGCCCGCTGCGGCAACGGGCGCTCGGCCTGAACGGGGCTCTCCTGGGCGGCGGGTTCAGCGCGGGTGCGCTGCTCGGTGGCGCGCTGACGCAACTGTTCAGCTGGCGCTGGTCCTTCCTGATCAACGTTCCGGTGGCCGTGCTGGTGCTCATCGGCACGCTGATGGTGATCCCGGAGGCCAAGTCCCGTACGCACACCCGGCTCGACGTCCCCGGCGCGATCACGGTCACCGGCGGGCTCCTCGCCCTGGTCTTCGGCATCACGACGGCCGGACACAAGGGCTGGGCCGAACCCGCGGTCTACATCTGGCTGGTGGCGTCCGCGGCGCTCCTGGTGACCTTCTACTTCGTGGAGCTGAAGAGCCCCAACCCGCTGGCCCCGGTCCGGGTCCTGAAGCGGCGGACCGTCCGGTGGGGCAACTTCGGCGGGTTCGCCTCGATCGCCATGGCCACCGCGATCTCCTTCTCGACGACCTTGTACATGCAGAAGGTGCTCGGCTTCTCCGCGTTCACGACGGGTGTGGCCATCGGTCTGCCCGGCATCCTGACGATCGTGGGCGGCACGATCGCGCCGCGGCTGCTCGCCAGGATCGGTGCGCCGGCCGTTCTCGCCGCGTCGCTGGTGGTCCAGTCCCTGGCGTACGCGGTGCTGTTGTGGCTCAGTGACAGCGACAGCAGCGTCGTGCTGGTCTTCGCGGCGCTCGCGGTCGGCTTCTTCGGCCACGCCTACAGCCTGGTCTCGTACATGGTCAGTGCCACCTCCGGGATGCCCGACGAGGAGCAGGGACTCGCGACCGGTCTGACCACGATGAGCATGCAGATCGCCATCACTCTGGGAATCCCGGTCGTCAGCGCCGTCATCTCCGCCCGCACCTCGTCGCTGGCCGCCACCGAGTCCGAGACCGAGGCCGTACTGGGCGGGCTCCACATGGGAGTCCTCGTCAACGCCGCCTTCCTGCTCGCCTCGGCCCTGCTGGTGTGGTTCTTCCTCGCCCGCCGCGGGGTGCGCGACCGCGCCGACGCCTGAGCCGGCCCCACGGCCGACGCTCGAGTCGGCCCCACGCCGGACGCCTCGCACTCCGGTCCCACCGCGACACCCCTCATCCGGTTCCCCTCCGGTTCCAGCAGACAGGCGGCGACTGTGACATCGCTCAAGGACAAGACGGCCCTCGTGACGGGCGCCAGTCGCGGACTCGGCCGGGCCACGGCCGAGCGGCTGGCCGGTGAGGGGGCCGTGGTCGCGGTCCACTTCGCCACGAACGCCGGCGCGGCGCAGGAGGTCGTCGACGGCATCCGGGCCGCGGGCGGCTCCGCCTTCCCGGTGCAGGCCGACTTCTCGCGGCCCGGGGGGCCGGAGGAACTCTGGGCGCAATTCGACAAGAAGGTCGCGGAGTTCGCAGGCGATCCCGGAGTCGACATTCTGGTGAACAATGCGGCAACGTCGGTGTGGGCGACCCTCTCGGAGACGAGCGCGGAGGACTTCGAGCGCATCTTCGCGGTCAACGTGCGCGCGCCGTTCTTTCTCATTCAGCAGGGCCTCACACGATTGCGCGACGGCGCGCGGGTCATTAATGTGTCCTCCGCTGTCACCCGGATGGCTTTTCCCGAAGTCATGGCCTACAGCCTGACGAAGGGAGCGATCGACACCTTCACGCTCACCTTGGCGAAAGAACTGGGTGGACGTGGAATTACGGTGAACGCGGTTGCTCCAGGGACTCTGGACACGGATGTCAACGCGGGTTGGCTGCGGGGAAACGAGGCGGCTCAGAAGGCGGTCTCGGAAGAAGCGGCTCTGCGTCGCGTGGGACAGCCGCAGGACGTCGCGGACGTCATTTCGTTCCTCGCCTCCGAACAGGCTCGTTGGATCACCGGTCGGGTCATCGATGTGAGTGGCGGTGCGCGGCTGTGAAGCACAAAAAGACGCAGCACACGTCTCGGCGAAGGAGATTCGGCAGATGACCGTCAGCCAGGGAGAGGTATATGTCAACCCGCGGTGCAGGGAACGCGTGATCATCAGGACGCCCGCGGCGGAGACGGATGGGAAGCGCACCATCATGGACGTGTACGTCCAGCCGGGCGGGGCCGTCTCCGGTGCGCATACGCATCCGCTGAGTGAAGAGCGCTTCACGCTGGTCAGAGGCCGGGTGGCCTTTCTCGTCGACGGCCACGAGCAGGTGCTCGACAGCCCGGGGCAGAGCGTTTTGATACCGCCGGGCGCACAGCACCGCTGGTGGAACGCCGGCACCGAGGAGTCGCGGCACGTGTGTGAATTGCGCGGCCGCGCGGACCGGTTCGAGAGCCTGGTGCTGCGTCAGCTCTTCGGGCTCGCGCAGGACGGCAAGACCGACGCGCGGGGCATGCCCCATTTGCTTCAGCAGGCCGTGACGACCCTGGAGTTCCAGGACGTGCTGCGGTTCACCCAGCCGTCCTGGCCGGTCCAGCGCGTGCTGTTCGGCGTCCTCGCGCCGGTGGCGCGGATGCTCGGTTATCAGGGTTGCAATCCCGAATACATGACCCGCAAACCGTCGGAGACGGCCGAGCTGGAACCGCTGCCCGACGAAGTGGCGGCCTGGCACTACTGACACGGAGCAGGGAAGACAGGGGCTGCGAAGACAAGGGCAGCGAAGGCGGGAGCGGTAAAGAACAAGGGTGTTGAAGACCATCCCGGTGGTCTTCGGCACCCTTATTTTTTTCATATGTCCGGAATGGCTGATTCCGGTCCCCTGTATTATTCCTGGATGAGCTCTGGAGTAGTCGATGCAAAGCTCTTTCCATGAGACCGAAAATGGTGCCTGAAGCCCTCTACGGATACATCGTGGAAAACAGCCTCCAAGCCGATGAGGCACAGCGCAATCTGGTCGCGGCCACAGCCACCGTCGGCGACCGGGCGCGCATGCAGATCGGCGCTCCGCAGGGCGGATTCTTCACTCTTCTCACCCAGCTCATGGGAGCGCGAACCGCCATCGAAATCGGCACCTTCACGGGCTATTCCGCCCTGTGCATCGCCAAGGGACTCGCGCCCGGCGGCCACCTCCTCACCTGCGACGTGAGCGAGGAGTGGACCGACATCGCCAAGAAGGCCTGGGTGGAGGCCGAGGTCGAGGACCGGATCGAACTCCGCCTCGGGCCGGCCCTTGAGACCCTGCGCGCCCTGCCGGCCGACCCCGTGGTGGACCTCGCGTTCATCGACGCGGACAAGCCCAACTACATCGCGTACTACGAGGAGCTCGTCCCGCGGATGCGCCCCGGCGGCGCGATCCTCGTCGACAACGTCCTCTGGTTCCAGACCGTCGTCGACGACCCCGACGGCGAAGGCGCGAGCATGCGTGCCTTCAACGCGCACGTCGCATCCGACCAGCGCGTGGAAGCGGTCATCCTGTCGATCGGTGACGGAGTGACGCTCGTCCGCAAGAAGTCCTAGAAGCCGATGCGCGTCTGCCGCACAAGGGAGTGCTCATGACGAGAACGTCCTCCACCGGAAAATCAATGCGCCTGGCCCGCCTGTCCGGCGGCCACAACGACGGCCGCTACCTGTTCGTCCCCCTCGACCACTCCGTCTCGGACGGCCCCATCACCAGCGCCGACGGCTTCGACACGCTGGTCCGCGGCGTGGTCGCCGGAGGCGCCGACGGCATCGTCCTGCACAAGGGGCGCGCCCGCGTCGTCGACCCCGACGTGCTGACCGAATGCGCGCTCCTGGTGCATCTGAGCGCGAGCACCGTGCACGGCCCGGACGTCGACGCCAAGGTCCTCGTCGGCGACGTCGAGGACGCCATCCGGCTCGGCGCGGACGCGGTCAGCGTGCACGTCAACATCGGGTCGGACACCGAGTCCGCGCAACTCGCGGACCTCGGGACCGTGGCCGCGGCCTGCGACCGCTGGGGCATGCCGCTGCTCGCCATGATCTATCCGCGCGGACCCCGCGTCACCGACCCGTCCGACCCGGTCCTGCTCTCCCACGTGGTGAACATCGCCGCGGACCTCGGCGTCGACATCGTCAAGACCGTCTTCGCCTCGCCGGCCGAGAGCATGGTCGAAGTCGTCGCGAACTCCACCCTCCCCGTGATCGTGGCCGGCGGCAACCGCGGCGACAGCCTCACGGACTTCGCCACCACCGCGATGGCCGTCGGGTGCAGTGGACTCGCCGTCGGGCGGCGGGTGTTCGGCTCGGCCAACCCCGCGGCCACGGTGCGTGAACTCGCGTCCATCGTGCACGGCGGCCCCATCCCTCTGGTCCCTTCCCCCTCCTCTCAGATGGCAGGTGCTCTGTGAAGCTCAGCTGGATAGACATCCGTTCCGTCGGGTCCGCC
The DNA here is from genome assembly GCF_036014195.1 of Streptomyces sp. NBC_00442. Lineage (NCBI taxonomy): Bacteria > Bacillati > Actinomycetota > Actinomycetes > Kitasatosporales > Streptomycetaceae > Streptomyces > Streptomyces sp. NBC_00442. The sequence continues at coordinate 1,033,249 of NZ_CP107918.1, read as the reverse complement.
AAGGACGCGATCGTGGAAGAGGCCGTCCACGCGCGGGTCGACGCCATCCTGGCCGCGGACCCGGCGGACTTCGCCACGCTTCCGCCCACGGTGAAGAAGGTGCTGTTCCCCCAGGGCCAGCCCCTGCCCGAGGACTTCGGCGGCGCCGACGTGATCATCGTGGATCCGGCGAAGCACGGTGAGCCGAGGGAACTGGCGCTTCAGCACCCGGCCGTGGAGTTCGGCCGGTACGTCGAGATCGTCGACGCGGAGACCCTGGAGGAGGCCTGCACGTCGGGCCGCGTGGAGAAGTGGAGCCTGCTCGACTTCCGCGACCCCACCAAGATCCCGCTGGAGATCGTGATCGCCGCGGCGGCCAGGGCGGACGGCAGCCTCATCACCGTGGCCAAGGACGTCGAAGAGGCCGAGATCATCTTCGGTGTGCTCGAACTCGGCTCGGACGGCGTGCTCATGGCGCCGGCCAAGGTCGGCGACACCACCGATCTGAAGCTGGCCGCCCAGGCGGGAGTGCCGGACGTCGAGCTGGTGGAGCTCGAGATCACCGCCACCGCGCACGTCGGCATGGGTGACCGGGCGTGTGTGGACACCGCGACCTACTTCCGCGAGGACGAGGGCATCCTCGTGGGCTCGCACTCCAAGGGCATGATCCTCTGTGTCAGTGAGACGCATCCGCTGCCTTACATGCCGACCCGCCCCTTCCGCGTCAACGCCGGAGCCATCCACTCGTACACCCTCGGCGAGAACGAACGCACCAATTACCTCAGCGAGTTGAAGTCCGGCAGCAAGGTCACCGCCGTCGACATCCACGGCAGGACACGGCTGGTGACCGTCGGCCGGGTGAAGATCGAGAGCCGTCCGCTGATCTCCATCGACGCGGTCGGCCCGGAAGGGCGCACCGCCAACCTGATCCTCCAGGACGACTGGCACGTACGGGTGCTGGGGCCGGGCGGCGTGGTGCTCAACAGCACCGAGCTCAAGCCCGGCGACAAGGTGCTCGGCTACCTGCCGGTCGCGGACCGGCACGTCGGCTACCCCATAGCCGAATTCTGCCTGGAGAAGTGAGCGCGATGCCGGGACGCGCGGCCGCCGCGTCGGCGCCCGCGGTGCCGGCCGGGCGCCCGCCCCCGATCCGCGCGGCCCGGGGACGCGAACTCCGCCCGCCCCCACGGTCCGTGGAGGACGACGCCCGATGGCGCGCGGTGCTCGACCGGGACAGCCGGGCCGACAGTTCCTTCTGCTACGGGGTGCTGACGACCGGCACGTACAGCAGACCCTCCTGCGGCTCGCGCCCGCCGCACCGCGGCCACCTCGTCTTCTTTCCCGACGGGGCCGCCGCGGAGCGGGCCGGGTTCAGGCCCTGCCGGCGCTGTCGCCCCGACGGTTCGGCCCACGCGGCCCGCACCGCCGCCGTGATCCGCTCGTGCCGGGCGATGGAGGCGCCCGGCACGCCCCCGCCGCTCGCGGAGCTGGCGGCGGGGGCCGGGTTCAGCCGGTTCCACTTCCACCGGGTGTTCGTCACCGCCACCGGGGTGACACCCAAGGCGTACGCGGACGCCTGCCGGGCGGAACGGCTCCGGCTGGCCCTGCCGCGGACCCGCACCATCACCGACGCCATCTACCAGGCCGGCTTCAACACCAACGGCAACTTCTACGCACGGGCACAGAGCCTCCTCGGGATGACACCCACCGTCTTCAAGAACCGGGGGCGCGGCGTCCGCATCCACTACGCCACCACGGACAGCCCCCTGGGGCGCCTGCTGGTGGGAGCGAGCGGCAGAGGCGTTTGTTCCCTCCTCATCGGCCGCGACACGGACACCGTCGTACGGCGGCTGCGCGAAGCCTTCACCGAAGCCCAACTGTCCCGCGCGTCACCGGAGTTGAGTGAGCGCCTCACGGCCACCCTCGGCCGGGCCGCGCCCCTCGCCGTGCCGCACGCCGTCCCGCGCGATATCCGGGCCACGGCGCTCGCGGAGTGGCTGCGCACGGCACTGAACGAGGCATGGGACCAGACACATTCTGCCGAAGGATGAGAGACACACACCGATGCATATATTCGGGACCCACCGCTCCGTCGCCCAGCGTCTGAGCCTGACCGCCAACCGCAGGCTCGGCGCCGGAAACTTCTTCTGGCACGCATGGCGCAACGCGACCGACCGCGACCGGCCGATCCTCTTCCACCCGGATGTGACATCGCCCGGCTGGGACGAGACACAGACCCCGGGCGTCTCGCTCAACGACCTGCGCATCACGGCCATCCGGTACGCCCACTGGCACCGCACGCACGGCGTGCTGCCGGGCACCCACGTCGGTGTCCACACCCGCAACGGCCTCTTCGGGCTCCTGCACCACATCGCCATCACCGCCCTGGGAGCGGTGGCCGTGCACTGCAACCCCAACATGGCGAGCGACACGGCCGCCGAGTACTTCCTGCGCACCCGGACCACCGTGCTCGTCGCCGACGAGGACCTCCGCGCGAACTGCGCCGACGCCTGGGCCCGTTCCGGGGCCCCCGAGGCCGGCAGGATCCTCACGCAGGACATCGCCCGCCTCGACCGCGACGCACCGCGCCCCACCGGCCCGATGCCCGGCTTCCCGCACCGCCACCGCGGCGACGACCTGGTGATGATCTCGCACTCCTCCGGGACCACCGGACGGCCCAAGGCCCCCGTCTTCACGCACGATTCCTTCTTCGACGGCAAGCGCGAACGCCTGTGGACCTTCCCGTCGCTGCGCGGCGACCGCATGCTGACGGCCCTGCCGCACAGCCACTCCGCCGGCATCAGCTACCTCACGATGGCGCTGCTCCTCGGCATCCCGACGCTCGTACTGGACGATGCGAAGGGCGAGTCCGTGGTCCGGGCGGTCAACCGGTTCCACCCCACCTTCGTCCTCGGCTTCCCGCTGACGCTCGCCGAGATCGACGTATCCAAGGTCACCCCGTACGCCGCTCAGCACATCCACTCCTGGAACGGCATGGGCGACGCCTCGCACGAACGTCACATCCGGCCGCTGACCGCGCTCGGCATGCGCCACGACGACGGCAAGAAGAAGCCCGGCTCCCGCTACATCGACGGGCTCGGCTCGTCCGAGATGGGGATGGTCCTCTTCCGCCAGGTCTTCACCCCCGACAGCTCCGGGTTCGGCCGGCTCATCGGGCGCCCCGTCAAGGCCGTGCGGCAGGCCGCGGTCCTGGACGAGGACGGAAACGTCCTGCCCGACGGAGAAGCCGGCCGGCTCGGCGTGCGCACGCCGAGCCTCACCCCCGGCTACTGGGACGACCCGACCCTGGGCCGCGACTCCCTGTGCAACGGCTACTTCCTGACCGGGGACGTGGTGCGGCGCGACAGCCAGGGCCTCTGGTACCACCTCGACCGCACGCCCGACGTGATCCACACGGCCGGCGGCCCGGTCTACAGCCTTCCGCTGGAAGAGACCGTCCTGCTCAGGACCCAGGCGCTCGACGCCGCGGTCGTGGCCGTCGCCGACCCCGACCGCCCCGGCGCCTGCCGGCCCGCGGCCGTCGTGCTCTTCGGCGACGGCATCGAGCGCTCCCCGCGCAACCTGCTCGACGGGTGCAACGCCGCACTGACCGCCGCCGGGCTGGCCCCGCTGAGCGCGCTGGTCATCGCCGAGAACCGTGACGCGCTCCCGGTCGGCCCCACCGGCAAGGTGCTCAAGCGCCGGCTGCGCGAACAGCACCGCTCCATCCTCAGCGGGCCCGCGCCCGCGGGGGCGGCCCACGTACGGAGCCGGACCGCCATCGGTTCCGTACCCGCCGAATAGCCCCGCCCGGCGCCGGCACATCGCGCCGGCCTCCTCGACACCGAAAGGCTCGACTCATGCCCGACGGGCACCCCGCACGTCGCGTGGTGGACATCCTCACCGGCGCCTGGCAGGCCCAGGCGCTGTACGCGGCCGCCGCGCTCGACATCCCCGACCACATCGCCGCCGGCCATGACACGGCCGCGGCCCTTGCCCTGGCCGTGGAGGCCGACAAGGACGCCGTCGAACGCCTGATGCGCCTGCTGACGGCGATGGGGCTCTTCACCGGCTCCGCCGACGAGGGCTACCGGCTGACCCCGGTCAGCCAGATCCTGCGCACCGACGACGACCGGTCCATGCGGGACATGGCCGTGATCTACGGCGAGGAGTTCCAGCGGGCCTGGGGCGCCGTCGTACCGGCCGTGCGCACCGGACGCTCCGGCTTCGAGCACGCCTTCGGCGTCGACCTGCGCGGCCACCTCCAGGCGGATCCGGCCGCCGGCGCCAAGTTCCAGCGGGCGATGAACGCGGGCAACGTCTTCTTCTCCGACGTGGTGAAGGCCTACGACTTCTCGGCCTGCCACACCGTCGTCGACGTCGCCGGCGGCAGCGGCATGCTGCTCTCCACCGTCCTCGACGCCCATCCCGCCCTGCACGGCGTGCTGTTCGACCTTCCGCACGTCCTGCCGGTGGCCAGGGAGCACCTGGACCGGGCCGTGGGGGAGGACCGCTACGACGCGGTGGGCGGAGACGCGTTCCACAGCGTTCCGGCCGGAGCCGACGTCTACCTGCTCTCCCGCGTCCTGCAGGACTGGGACGACGACCAGGCGTGCCGCCTGCTGTCCACCCTCCGCGCGGCCATGCCCGACACCGCGCGGCTGCTGATCGTGGAGCGGGTCATCCCCACCGAGGGGAGCGAACTCCTCGCGCTCCTGTGGGACCTGCATCTGCTGATGGCCGCCGGCGGCAGAGAACGCACCCTCGACGGCTACCGCGGCCTGCTCGGCGCCGCCGGGCTGTGCCTGGAGTCCGTGACTCCGCTGGCCCTGGAGACCAGCCTGCTGGTCGCCGCTCCCGTGCGGGAACGCGAATCCGAGGAACTCTCATGAACGCAGCCCCCCGGTCCGGTCCGAGCGACCGTCATGTCCCCGTCCTCGTGGTGGGCGGCGGCGGATCCGGCCTCACCGCGTCCCTGATCCTGTCCGACCTGGGCATCGCCTCGCTGCTCGTCGAGCGCCACCCCACCACGTCGATCCAGCCGAAGGCGCACATCCTCAACGCCCGGACCATGGAGATATTCGGCCACCACGACGTGGCCGACGACATCTATCGCGAGGGCGCCCCGCCGGAGAACTGCGGAGCGATGGTCTGGCTCTCCAGCCTCGGCGGCGAGGAGCCCTACGACCGCAAGGTCCTGTACCGGACCAGCGCCTACGGCGGCGGAGAGGAGGCGGAACGCTACGCCAGGGCATCCGCCTACCGGCACGCCAACCTCGGGCAGCGCTGGCTCGAACCCCTGATCCGCCGCCATGCCGAGAAACGCGGTCCGGGAGAACTCCTCTTCCACCACGAGCTGACGTCCCTGGACGAGGACGAGAGCGGCGTGAGCGCCACCGTCCGCGACCGCACCAGCGGCGACAGCTTCCAGGTGCGGGCCGCGTACGTCATCGCGGCCGACGGCGGCAAGACCGTGGGCCGCATGCGCGACATCCCCATGACCGGCACGCCGACATTCCTCGAATGGATCAACCTCCATGTACGGGCGGACTTCTCGCCGTTCATCCCGTACGACGACGCGGTGGTCAACCGGGTCTCCAGCCTCGCCGAGGACGGGACGCTCGAACACTGCGGCGTGGTGCCGATGGGGCCGCGCAACTGGGGCCGGCACTCCGAGGAGTGGACGCTGATGTTCTCCCGGCCGCCGGGCGACCCGGGCGCGGCCGACGTGGACGACGCGACGACGGTGAAGATGGTGCGCCGCACGCTGAAGCTCCCCGACGACCACCCCATGGAGGTGGAGAGCATCAGCAAGTGGCCGGTGGAAGGACTGGTCGCCGAACGGTTCCGCTCGGGCCGGGTCTTCCTCGTCGGTGACGCCGCCCACCGCCACCCGCCGTCCGGCGCGCTCGGCCTGAACACCGGGATCCAGGACGTGCACAACCTCGCCTGGAAGCTCGCCCGGGTCCTGAACGGCCAGGCCGGCGAGTCGCTGCTCGACAGCTACGAGGCGGAACGCAAGCCGGTGGCACAGCGCGTCGTGGAGCGGGCGCTGTTCTCGCTCTTCAACCAGATCGCCTTCACCGCGGGGACGGGCGTCGTGCCCGGCGCGCGGCCGGAGTGGAACCGCGCCCAGATGACGGCGCTCTTCTCCGACACCCCCGACGGCGACACCAGGCGGGCGGTGCTGCGCGAGTACTTCGACACCAACCGGATCACCACGGCCCACCTGGGCCTCGAAATGGGGTACGACTACGCGGGAGCCGGCTTCGTCGGCGCCGACCGGGCCACCTACCCCAAGCCCGACCCGCTCGGCCTGGTCTACGAGCCGACGTCGAGTCCGGGGGCCCGGCTGCCGCACGCCTGGCTGCGGTGCGGCACCGAGCGCGTCTCCACCCACCACCTGCTGGCACAGCCAGGGGCGTTCCTCCTGCTCGCCGGGGCCAGGGGAGAGGGCTGGCTCACGGCCGCCGCCCGCCTGTCCGCGTCCTACGGCGTTCCCGTCGCCGCGCACGCCGTGGGCGCCGCCGGCGGCCCGGTCGACGAGGAAGGGGAGTGGGCGGGGCTGTGCGGTCACGACCGCGACGGCGCGATCCTGGTGCGCCCGGACGGCTTCGTGGCCATGCGGTGGCTGTCGCGGGTCCACGAACCGGCCCAGGCGCTCGCCGAGGCGCTCCGCAGGTCCCTCGCCCTCGACGGGGACAGCGGCGCGGGGAGGAGGGGTTAGATGAGCGACCACCCGTACACGCCCGTCGCGATCGTGGGCGGCGGACCGGTGGGGCTGCTGCTCGCGCTCTTCCTCGACCGGTACGGCGTGCCGAGCGTCGTCTTCAACGCCGAGGAGAGCTGGCACGGCCGGCCGCGCGGCAACACCCACAACGCCCGCACGATGGAGCACTATCGCCGGCTCGGGATATCCGGCCCCATCCGACGGCTCGGCCTTCCGTGCGAACAGCCCACGGACATCGCCTACTTCACCCGCTACAGCGGCCACGAACTGTCGCGCCTCACCCTGCCCACGGGGACGCAGCGGCTGCGGCAGACGGCCGTCTCTCCCCGTACGGACCAGCTTCCCGAGCCGGTCCACCGGGCCAACCAGAAGTACGTCGAGGAGTTCCTCTACCACCACGCGCGCACCCGGCCCAACATCTCCCTGCGGTTCGGCCGGCGGGTCACGGCGCTGGAACAGAACGCCGAACAGGTGGCGCTGCGCGCGGAGTTCCCCGCGGAGGGGAGCACGCAGGACTGGACGGCGCGCTACGTGGTGGGAAGCGACGGCGGACGCAGTTTCGTGCGCCGCGCCCTCGGCGTCCGCTACGAGGGACCCGGCTCGCTCGACCAGGAGGTGCTCGGGCGCCGGGCGACCGCCGTGCACCTGCGGCTGCCCACCTTCCACCAGGAGGTGTTAACGGGGCGGCGCGCCTGGAGCTACTGGGCGCTGAACAGCGAACTCGTCATGAACCTCATCTCGCTCAACGGCGACGACGAGTTCTTCCTCCTGACCAGTTCGCTCGATCCCGACACCGCGGACACCGAAGCCATCACCTCGCTCGTGCGGCGCGCCGCGGGCAGGGCGCTGCCCGTCGAGGTGCTGAGCCACCGGCCCTGGACGCCGGGGGCCGCCCTGGTCGCGGAGCGCTTCACGAAGGGGAGGGTCTTCCTGGCCGGCGACGCGGCCCATCTGTTCACCCCGAACGGGGGGTTCGGCATGAACACGGGCGTCGACGACGCGGCCAACCTCGCCTGGAAGCTGGCCGCCGTCCTCGACGGCTGGGGCGGGCCGGGCCTCCTGGCCACCTACGAGGGCGAACGCAGGCCGATCGCCCTGCGCAACACCACGGCCGCCCGTGACCTCAACTCCGGACTCGGCGGCATAGACCGGCCGCCGGCGCTCGAAGAGGACACGCGGCAGGGAGCGGCGGCCCGCGAGCGCGTCGGTGCGCTGCTGCGCTGCTACGGGGAACGCACCCACTCCCTCGGCGTGCAGCTCGGGGCCCGCTACGACGGCTCGCCCGTCATCGCACCGGACGGCGAGCCGCCCGCGGACTCCTGGGGCACCTACACGCCCAGCAGCGTCCCCGGCGGCCGGGCCCCGCATCTGTGGCTGGACGACTGGCACGGCCAGGGAAGTTCCCTCTTCGACCGGTTCGGCGCCGGGTTCACCCTGCTGCGGCTGGGGCCCGAGCCCCCCAGCGGCAAGCCGCTCGAAGCCGCCGCCCAGGCGGCGGGCATGCCGCTGACGGTGCTTGACGTCGAGGGCGAGGACGCCCGCGAGCTGTACGAGCGCGACCTCGTACTGATCCGGCCCGACCAGCACGTGGCCTGGCGGGGCGACCAGTTGCCCCCCGATCCGGGAGAGCTCGTGGCACGGGTGACCGGTGCCCGGCGGTCGAAGCCGGGGGAGGCGACATGAGCGGGAGCCGTCTGGAGGTCTGCATCGTCGGCACGGGTCCGCGCGGACTGTCCGTGCTGGAGCGGCTCTGCGCCAACGAACGCGAGAGCGCCACCCACGACACGGTCGTCATCCACCTCGTCGACCCCTATCCGCACGGACCCGGCAAGGTCTGGCGCACCAACCAGTCCGGCCTCCTCCTGATGAACACGGTCGCCTCGCAGGTCACGGTCTTCACCGACACCAGCGTGGACATGGACGGGCCGGTCGAGCCGGGGCCGAGCCTGTACGAGTGGGCCAAGCAGGTCGTGGCGTCCGGCGACCGGGTCGACCACGACGACCGGGTCCACGCCGAGGCCCGCGACCTGGCCCCGGACTCCTATCCCACCCGCGCCTTCTACGGCCACTACCTCGCCCATGCCTACCGGCACGTGGCACGGCGGGCCCCCGCCCACTGCGTCCTGCGGGAGTACGCCACCCGGGCCGTCGCGCTCCGCGACACCACGGGCGTGCGCGAGGGCCCCCAGACCCTGGAACTCGCGGACGGCACAGAGCTGCGTGGTCTCGACGCCGTCGTGCTCGCCCTCGGGCACGTACCGACCCGTCCGGGGAGTCGGGAGGAGGAGTGGGCGCGCGCCGCCGCGGCGCGCGGACTGACGCACGTGCCGCCGGCCAACCCGGCCGACCTCGACCTGTCCCGGGTGACTCCCGGCCAGAGCGTGCTGATCCGCGGGCTCGGCCTGAACTTCTTCGACCAGATGGCCCTGTTGACCCGGGGCAGGGGCGGCTTCTTCGAGCGCCGCGACGGCCGGCTCGTCTACCGCCCGTCGGGCCAGGAACCGAGGATCCTGGCCGGATCACGGCGCGGCATTCCGTATCACGCACGCGGTGAGAACGAGAAGGGCGCGCACGGGCGGTATCTGCCGCGGCTGCTCACCCCCGAGGTCGTCGCCGGCCTGCGCCGACGGGCCGAGGGCGCCGAGCGCGTCCGTTTCGGCACCGACCTGTGGCCCCTGATCGCCAAGGAAGTGGAGTGCGTCTACTACGAGACGCTCCTCGCCGGCCGTGGACGGCGCGCCGCGGCAAAGGAGTTCGCCCGGCGCTATCTGACCGCGCCCGCGGGCGCCCAGGAGCAGCGCCTGCTCGACGAGTTCGGCGTCGAGAGCGCCGACCGGTGGGACTGGGGGGCCATCGCCCGGCCCACCGGCGGGCGACGGTTCGCCGATCGCGCCGCGTTCCGCGCCTGGCTCCTCGACCATCTGGCGCGCGACGTGCGCGAGGCCCGGTCCGGGAACCTGAGCGGACCCCTCAAGACGGCCCTTGACGTACTGCGCGACCTGCGCAACGAGATCCGTCTCGCCGTCGACCACGGCGGCCTGGAAGGCAACTCCTACCGTGACGATCTGCAGGGCTGGTACACACCGCTCAACGCCTTCCTCTCCATCGGGCCACCCGTCTCGCGGGTCGAGGAGCTCCGGGCGCTGATCGAAGCCGGCGTCGTCGACGTCCTCGGCCCCGATCTGCACATCGAGATCGCCACCGGCGCCGACGGGGGCCCCGCCTTCGTCGCCTCGTCGAAGTCCGTCGCCGCCGAGCCCGTCAGCGCCACGGTGCTCATTGAGGCCCGGCTCCCCGAGCCCGACCTCAGGAGGACCAAAGACGCCTTGCTGCGGCAGCTTTTGATGAGTCGTCAGATCACGCCGTACCGGCTCGACGGAGTCCACGGCACCACGTACGAGACGGGCGGCCTGGCCGTCACGGAACGTCCCTATCGCCTCATCGACGGGCGGGGCCGCGCCCACCCCCGCCGCTTCGCCTACGGAGTACCCACGGAATCCGTGCACTGGGTGACGGCGGCCGGGATCCGGCCGGGCGTCAACTCGGTCACGCTCGGGGACTCCGACGCCATCGCACGGGCGGTGCTCGGCCTGAGCCTCGCCCCGGCCCCTGCCTCTTCGGCGGCGGCCGCCCCCGGCCCGGACCTGCTGGAGGTGACGGCATGAGCGAGACGTTCGACGGAGGGCCCGACACGGGCCTGTTGTCACCGGTGAGGGCCGGAACCCCGGTCGAAGAGGCCGTCTGCGACCGCGCGTGGCTCCAGGCGATGCTCGACGCCGAAGCGGCGCTGGCCCGCGCCCAGGCCGGGCTCGGGACGGTCCCGGCGGACGCCGCCCGAGCCATCACCCGCGCCGCCCGCGCCGAGCGGTTCGACCTGCGGGAGCTGGCGCTGGCGGCGCGGGAGACGGCCAACCCCGTCGTCGGGCTCGTGCGCGCCCTCACCGACGCGGTCGCCGCCGAAAGCCCCGCGGCGGCGGAGTACGTCCACCGCGGTTCGACCAGCCAGGACGTCCTGGACACCGGGGCCATGCTGGTGGCCCACCGGGCCATCGGCATGATCCGCGCCGACCTCGCGGAGGTTTCGCGGTCCCTCGCCGGCCTGGCGGAGCGCCACCGGGACACCGTCATGGCGGCCCGCACCCTCTGCCTGCACGCGGTGCCCACCACATTCGGCCTCAAGGCCGCGGGGTGGCGGCAGTTGACCCTGGACGCCGAGGCGCGCCTTGCCGCGACGCAGCGGACGCTGCCCGTCTCGGTCGGCGGCGCCGCGGGCACCCTGGCCGGCTACCTGGAGTACGCGGCCCTCGACGCGCAGGCCTTCGACCCCGCTTCCTACGCGGACCGGCTCGTCGACGCCTTCGCCGCCGAAACCTCGCTGAGCCGTCCGCCGTTGCCCTGGCACGGCCTGCGCACGCCGATCGCCGACCTGGCGGCGGCCCTGGCCATGACGACCGGGGCGCTCGGCAAGATGGCCGCCGACGTGCAGGTCCTGACCAGGACCGAGATCGGGGAGGTCGCCGAACCGGAGGTCGCGGGACGCGGCGCCTCCTCCGCGATGCCGCACAAACGCAATCCGGTGCTCTCCACGCTGATCCGCAGCGCCGCGCTCCAAGTCCCCCTCCTGACCGCCGGGTTGACCCAGGCGCTCGTCACGGAGGACGAACGCTCGGCCGGAGCGTGGCACGCCGAATGGCTCCTGCTGCGGGAAGGTCTGCGGCTGGCCGGCGGAGCCGCGCACACCGCCGTCGAGCTGACGCGCGCTCTCGTGGTCCGCCCCGGCCGGATGCGCGAGAACCTGGAACTGACGGGCAGTCAAATAGTGACCGAGCGCCTCGCGGTGGCCCTCGCGCCCGTCCTCGGCAAGCGCCGGGCCAAGGAACTCCTGGCGGCGGCCTCGGTCACCGCGGACCGCGAGGCGCGGCCCCTCGCCGACGTCCTGCGCACCCTGCCCGAACTGGCCGGACACCTCGACGAGAAGAGGCTCGCGGCCCTGCTCGACCCGGCCGGCTACACCGGCGCCGCACCGGACCTGGTCACCCGCGCCCTGGCGGGCCCGGCCGCCTCCTTGCCTCCCCATCCGCTTCCCTGAGTGAGGAACTCCCCATGTCCATACGCCTGTTCACCTCGGAGTCCGTGACCGAGGGCCACCCCGACAAGATGGCCGACCAGATCAGCGACACCATCCTGGACGCGCTGCTGCTCGACGACCCCGCCTCCCGGGTGGCCGTGGAGACCTTGATCACCACCGGGCAGGTGCACATCGCGGGAGAGGTGACGACGACCGCGTACGCCCCCATCGCCCAGCTGGTCCGGCAGAAGATCCTGGAGATCGGCTACGACTCGTCGGCCAAGGGCTTCGACGGCGCCTCCTGCGGCGTCTCGGTGTCCATCGGCGCCCAGTCCCCGGACATCGCACAGGGCGTCGACACCGCCTACGAGAAGCGGGTCGCAGGACCCGCCGCCGGTGACGACGACGAACTCGACAGGCAGGGCGCCGGCGACCAGGGCCTCATGTTCGGCTACGCCACCGACGAGTCGAGCACCCTGATGCCGCTCCCCATCGACCTGGCCCACCGCCTGTCCCGCAGGCTCTCCGCGGCCCGCCGGGACGGCTCGATCCCGTACCTGCGCCCCGACGGCAAGACCCAGGTCACCATCGAGTACCAGGGGTCGCGCCCGGTGCGCCTGGACACCGTCGTCGTCTCCTCCCAGCACGCGGCCGACGTCAGCCTGGAAGGGCTGCTGATCCCCGACGTCCGCGAGTACGTCGTGGAGCACGTCCTGTCCGAACTCGCCCGCGAGGGAGTCAAGTTGGAGACGGAGGGGCACCGCCTCCTCGTGAACCCGACCGGCCGTTTCGAGATCGGCGGCCCGATGGGTGACGCGGGCCTCACCGGGCGCAAGATCATCATCGACACGTACGGCGGCATGGCCCGCCACGGCGGCGGCGCCTTCTCCGGCAAGGACCCCTCCAAGGTCGACCGCTCGGCCGCGTACGCGATGCGCTGGGTCGCCAAGAACGTGGTGGCCGCGGGCCTGGCCGCGCGCTGCGAGGTCCAAGTGGCGTACGCGATCGGCAAGGCCGAGCCGGTGGGCCTGTTCGTCGAGACGTTCGGCACCAACACGGTGGACAACGAGAAGATCGAGACGGCCATCACCTCGGTCTTCGACCTGCGTCCGGCCGCGATCATCCGCGACCTGGACCTGCTCCGCCCGATCTACGCCCAGACCGCCGCCTACGGCCACTTCGGCCGCGAACTCCCCGACTTCACCTGGGAGCGCACCGACCGCGCCGACGCCCTGCGCGCCGCGGCCGGCGCGTGAGCACACGACCCGGCACCCCACCTCAAGGAGACCCTGACGTGCGCATCGCAGTCACCGGCTCGATCGCCACCGACCACCTGATGGTCTACCCCGGACGCTTCGCCGACCAGCTGATTCCGGACCGGCTCGACCGCGTCTCCCTGTCGTTCCTCGCCGACACCCTGGAGGTGCGCCGCGGCGGAGTGGCCGCCAACATCGCCGTCGGCCTGGCCAGGCTCGGCCTGGCGCCGGTCCTGGTCGGCGCGGCCGGCAAGGACTTCGCGGAGTACGACGCCTGGCTGCAGAACAACGGCGTGGACACCCGGGCGGTGCGCGTGAGCGAGACGCTGCACACGGCCCGCTTCGTGTGCACGACGGACGCGGACCAGAACCAGATCGCCACCTTCTACGCGGGGGCGATGGCCGAGGCGCGGCACATCGACCTGGCCCCGGTCGCCGAACGCGGCGGTGTCACCCTCGCCGTCATCGCCCCCGACGATCCGCGGGCGATGCTGCGCCATGCCGAAACCTGCCGCGCGACGGGGCTGTCCTTCGCCGCCGACCCCTCCCAGCAGCTCGCCCGGCTCGACCGCGCCGAGACCCGCCTCCTCGTGGAGGGATCGCGCCTGTTGTTCACCAACGAGTACGAGGCCGCCCTCCTCAAGGAACGCGCCGGCTGGACCCACGACCAGGTGCTGGACAGGACCGGCACGTGGATCACCACGCTGGGTGCCGGTGGAGTGAGCGTGGCGCGCCGGGACCGGCCCACGCTGCGCGTGGCGGCCGTGCCCACCGACGCGGCGCTCGACCCGACGGGCGTCGGCGACGCGTTCCGCGCCGGGTTCCTCGCCGGTGCAGCCCGCGGCCTCCCCCTGGAGAGCGCCGCCCACCTCGGCTGCGCCCTCGCCACCCTGGTCCTCGAAACGGTGGGCACCCAGGAGTACAAACTGGTGCCCGTGGATCTGCTGCGGCGGATCGGGCGGCACTACGGCGCCCCGGCCAAGGCCCTCGTCGAACCGCTCGTCGGGGACCTCGCGTGACGGCGCCGCCGCGGCCTCCGCGCCACCGGGAGGCGTCCGCGCGACCGACGTTCTCCTTCGAGTTCTTCCCGCCGAAGACGGAGAACGGGGAACGGTCCCTGTGGCGGGCGATCCGTCAAGTCGAGCCGCTGGCACCGGACTTCGTGTCGGTGACCTACGGAGCCGGCGGCTCCTCCCGCAGCCGGACGGTCGCGGTGACCAAACGGATCGCGGCCGAGACGACCCTGCGGCCGGTCGCGCACCTGACCGCCGTCGGACACTCGGTCGCCGAACTCCGCGGCATCATCGGGCAGTACGCGGACGCCGGCGTGCGCGACGTCCTCGCGCTGCGCGGCGACCCTCCGGGAGACCCGAGAGGCGACTGGACCCCCCACCCGGGGGGACTGGCCCACGCGTCCGAACTCGTCGAACTGGTGCGTTCACTGGGCGACTTCACGATCGGAGTCGCCGCCTTCCCGGAACGTCATCCCCGCTCGCCCGACTGGGCCAGCGACATCCGCCACTTCGTCGCCAAGTGCCGGGCCGGCGCGGACTACGCGATCACCCAGATGTTCTTCCGCGTCGAGGACTATCTGCGACTGCGCGACCTGGTGACGGCCGCCGGGTGCGACATCCCGATCATCCCCGAGATCATGCCGGCCACGGACGTCCGCCAGATCCGCCGGTTCGCGGAGCTGAGCAACGCGGCCTTCCCCGAAGACCTCGCGCACCGTCTGGAGGCCGCACGCGACGCCCCGCACGACGCACACCGTGTCGGCGTCGCGCACGCCACCGCCATGGCCCGACGGCTGCTCGCCGAAGGCGCCCCCGGTCTGCACTACATCACCCTCAACCGGTCGAGCGCGGTACGGGAGATCCATCAGAACGTGGTGGGCTCCCGGGCGGGCCGGCTGTCACGCGTCGGCCCGTGAGAAACACCCCGGCCCTCAGACGTGCTCACCCGAACTGCCGCGCCGGTGACATCCGATGAGATGGGTGTCCACCAGACCGATGGCCTCCATCAGGGCGTAGCACGTCGTGGGCCCCACGAAGGAGAAGCCGAGCGAGCGCAGCCGGCGGGCCAGGGCCTCGGAGTCGGGCGTGCGGGTCGGCACGTCGCCGGCCGTCAACGGCGCCGGGGTCCGCCGCGGCTTGTGGGACCAGATCAGCCGGTCGAGGCCGCCCTGCTCGCGCAGGGCGAGCACGGCTCTCGCATTGCCACGGGCCGCCACGATCTTGGCGCGGTTGCGGACGATGCCGGGCTCGTCGAGGAGCCGCTCGATGTCGCCGTCGCCGTACGCCGCCACGGCCACCGGGTCGAATCCGTCGAAGGCGGCGCGGAAGGCGGGCCGCTTCGCCAGGATCGTCAGCCAGCTCAGTCCGGCCTGGAACGCCTCCAGGGTGATGCGCTCGAACAGCTCCCGTTCGCCGTGGACCGGCAGTCCCCACTCGGTGTCGTGGTAGCCCTGGTTGAGCGGATGGGTCACGGCCCACGGGCAGCGCCCGGCGCCGTCCTCGCCGATGACGGCGCGCCGGGCCGCCGCCGCGTCCCGGCCGGCGGCCGCCCGGCCCTGCTGATCGATCGTGCTGGTCATGCGGGCCATGCTGGCGCCCGACGCCCCCACGATCCGGCGGTATTCGGACGTCGTGCTCCCGCGTGACCTGCCGATGCCGCCGCGCAGTTACCCGTCGAGTCGCCCTTCGTTGGTGTCCCTGGTGGTCGGACCGCGACCGCCTCGACCCCGGCAGGAGGCCTTGACCATGATGACGAGTGACGGTGCCCGAGCGGTGCTGGAGCGGTTCTACGCCGCTGAATCGGCGTATGTGGCGGCAGGGGGTCCCGGCCGGGCCGGCTTCGCGGAGATCGCGGCCTGCCTGCACCCGCAGGTGGTGCTCCACCAGGCCCCCGGCCTGCCCTTCACCGGCGAGTGGCGCGGGGCCGAGGGCATGGAACGCTTCATGGGTGTCATGACCGAGCTGTGGCAGTCGGTGGAGTTCCTCGAGCAGCGGCACCTGGTCGACGACGAGCGCATCGTCGTCGTCAACGAAGTACGCTTCGTCGCCCGCGCGTCGGGGCGCAAGCTCGACACCTCCCTCGTGCAGATGATGACCGTGCGATCAGGCCTTCTCTTCGAGATCCGCCCCTATTACTGGGACCCCGCGGCCGTCTCGGAGGTCCTGACCCCGGGGTGAGCCCCGCCGCAGCTCGGTGTCCGTATCCCGCCAGCGCCCCGGCTCGCGTGCGCGCAGGGTTGAAGGATGACGACTGGTGAGAGCAGGTACGCGACCAGGTCCGTGCAACCCTTTCCGACCGCTCGGTGTTCTGGTCGGTGATGGACGAGATGGCGGAGCAGCTGACTGAGCGCCTGGCAGTGGATCTCGACGACGGCTTCACGGAGCTGGTCCGACTCCACGCCACGGTGGTCCGCGCGTTCCTGCTCCGGGTCACGGGATCGGCCGCGGAGGCGGACGACCTGGGCCAGGACACCTTTCTGCGCGCCTACACGGCTCTGCGGGGCTACTCGCCGGAACGGCGCCGTGCCCTGCGGCCGCGGGCCTGGCTGATGACGATCGCGGCCAACACCTGGCGCAACCAGGTGCGCACCGCGGTACGGCACCCGGTGTCCGCCGTTCCCGTCGAGGATTCGTGCGGGGCCTGGGCGGACGCGCGGCCAGGACCCGAGGAGCGGGCATCGGCTTCCCACGACCGGGGATGCCTGGTGTCGGCCCTGGCCGAACTCCCGGAGAAACCCCGGGTGGCGGTGGTGCTCAGACATGTGGTCGGCATGAGCTACGGAGAGATCGCGGAGGCGCAGGGGTGCCCGGTCGGCACGGTCAAGGCCCAGGTGTCCCGAGGGATCGGTAGCCTGCGGCTGTTACTGGAAGGCAGGGACGACCCGCCGATGAGGGAGGTGGTGAAGTGAGCTCGAGGAGTGAGGACATGGCGCCGTCCGAGCAGGACGTGGAGAACGCACTGGCGGATCTCACGTCTCCCGCCCCGGCGGATTTCGCGTTGCGTGTGCTGCAACGGGTGAACATCTCCACCGAGCGCTACGACACGTACGTCCGGCTGGACACCGGTGCGGGCGGCCTGTACGTGGCCTTCAGCCCGCGTGCGGTGACGGGCGCGATGCTGGAGTCGATGGTGGTCAGCCCGGCCATGTTCGAAGAACTGCACTGGGCGCGGACCCGCAGGACCGCCATCTGCGCGACGACACCCCTGCCGGGCCTGCGCACCGCGCTGCGGACCGGGCGCGCCAAGAACCTGCCGATCGATCTGGCCCGGCTGCCCGCCGAGGACCGCGCGGTCCTCCAGGCGGTGCGGTGCATCCCCAAGGGGCAACTGCGCCCCGCCGGCTGGGTCGCGAGGGAGGCGTGCCTGAGCGACGCCGACCGCGTCGTCCACGTCCTGGCGCACAACCCGGTGATGCTGCTCATTCCGTGTCACCGTGTCACCCACGACGACGGCACGCCGTGTGACGCCGCCTATCTGCCGGGCACCGGACGCGCCCTGCGCGCGGCCGAAGGCATCGACATGGAGCGGTTCGCGGAGCTCTCACGAGAAGGCGCCGTCTACCTGGGCAGCGATACGACCCACATCTACTGCCATCCGACGTGTGCGCACGCGCGCCGCATCACGCCGCCCCACCGCAAGCCGTTCCGCAGCGCGAGGGAGGCAAGCCGGGCGGGCTATCGTGCCTGCCGCAGTTGTCGTCCTCTCTCCGTCTGACGCACGCGGCCGCGCCGCGCCCATGAGCTGGGGCCGGGATTCCATTCCCCCGTAATACCGGTCCCTGGTCGGCCGCTCGATCCGCACGGTCGGGCGGCCGACAATCCTTCACCTTCGCGCCCGCTTCCGCGTGCAACCGTTTCCGGCCCGCCGGTGTTCCGCCTAGGGAGACCGTCGCCGGACACACGTACGAGCGGGAGGCCGACATGCGAGACGAATCCGGTAGTGAACCCGACTGGTGGGGTGCCGCGATGCTGGCACGCCCGCCCCGGGAAGCGATATGGGCGCAGGGTGGCTACGACGTCACCTATGAACGGTTACGGACCCAAGTCTCCATGCTGCGGCGCCTGTTCCAAGCCCATGGCATTCGCCCCGGCGGCACCGTCGCCCTTCAGGGAGCCGAGAGCTTCACCCAGATCTGGTCGGTCTTCGCCCTGTGGTCGCTCGGCGCCCAAGTCATGCTCATGGGCGCCGGTATACGAGGCGGGGAACTCGGTCTCCTCCTGGACCGCTGCCGGCCGCAGTTCTACATCTCGTTCGACACCTCCGGATCGCCCGCACGGACCTTCCACGACGAATGCGAGGTCTACGTCCGCCGGATCAAGGGCGGCCGCCGCGCGGCCACCGACCACTGCCTGGTCCAGTTCACCTCGGGCAGCACCGGCTATGCCAAGGCGGTGGGCCGGACCCCGCAGTCGTTGCAGGACGAACTCGTCGCCTTCAGCCGCCTCGCCGGAATGCCGGGCCCGGGGGAGCGGGTGCTGCTGCTCGGGCCGTTGACGCACTCCTTCAACCTCATCGGCGGTCTGCTGCACCACATGTCCGTCGGCGCGGTCAGCGTCTTCGCGCCGCGCGCCTCGCGTAGCGCCGCGCTGCGCACCGCGATCCGTTCCAACGCGGCAGCCGTCCTCGCGGCGCCCGCCCACTTCGCCGCGCTCACCCTCACCGACCATTCGGTACGGCTGCCGCGGCTGCGCTGTGCGATCTCGGGCGGCGACCGGCTGCCCGAGCGGGTGTACGCGCGGTTCGCCGACCAGTACGGGGTACGGATAGGGCAGGCGTACGGCACGACGGAGACGGGCATCGTGGCCGCGGACCCCGTGGGCTGGTTCTCCCCCGGGGCGGTGGGCATGGTCGCGCCGGGCATCCGCATCCGCATCCTGGACGGCGAACTCCAGGTCCGCCTCGCCCGTACCCCCTACCTCGGCGAGGAGGGGCCTCCCACCCGGTTCGTGCCCGACGGGGCTGACGGGCCGGGGTGGCTCTCCACCCGCGACCGGGCCGAACTCGACCCCCTCACGGGGGCGGTGCGCATCCTCGGCCGTTTCGATCCGCCCGCCGACCGCCGCACGCTGACCCACGGCGTGAACCAGCGGCTGCTCTCCGACCGGACGGCGATGCGACCGGTCTCGCGCAGCGGGGCGCCGGCTCCGTAGGCGGGGGCCCCGGACCCGGCGGCCATCACTGTTCGTCACGGGCGGGCGCCGCAGGGTGCAACCTGAGCCGCGTGCGCGGTGTTCTCTCGGTGAGTGTTCACATCGCACCGGGAGGCGCCGCGTTGTTACCCACCCTGGCGGGCAAGACCGCAGTCGTGACGGGCGCAGGCAGCGGCATCGGACGGGCGACCGCGCGGGCGTTCGCGGAGCGCGGGGCCAACGTCCTGGCCGTCGGCAGGTCCTGGGAGAAACTCCTCGGGACCGGGCAGGAGTGGCCCAGCATCTCGCCGTTCCGGATGGACGTGACGGACAAGGACGCCCCGGACAAGGTGGTGGACACGGCGCTGGAGCGCTTCGGCCGCATCGACGCCCTGGTGCACAGCGCGGGCCTGCTGCGGCGCACGCCGCTCGGCACGATCTCCGTCGACGACTTCGACCGGTTCATGGCCGTGAACCTGCGGGCGCCCCTGCTGCTCACTCAGGCGGCACTGGCCGCGCTGTCGGTGGCGGGCGGCACGGTGGTCAACATCAGCGCGTCCTTCGGACAGCGCGGCTGGCCGGGCCTCTCCCTCTACGGGGCGACCAAGGCCGGCCTCGACTTCTTCACCCGCGCGTGGGCCGGCGAGCTCGCCGACCACGGGATCCGCGTCGTCTCCGTGGCGCCCGGCCCGATCGAAACCCCGATCCTCGACAACAACGCGTGGACGGACCACGAGGTGACGGAGATGCACCGCCTGCAGGAACTGCTCCCGATGGCCCGTCTGGGAAGGCCCGAGGAGATCGCCTGGTGGATCGTGAACTTCTCCGAGCCGCTCGCGTCCTATGCGACGGGAATGATTCTTCCCGTCGACGGCGGATACGGGGCCGTGTAGTCGGGCCCGGAAGAATTGAGAATGCTGTGCTGCAACCGCTGGACCGGAGCCCCGGGCTCGATTCCGAGTTCGGAGACGAGATTTGAACGAAGCGTGTTGAAGACGTCGAGGGCCCGCGCCCGATGACCCGTGAGGTGAAGGGCCCGCATGTATCGGTAGTGTATTCCCTCGTGCAGGGGGTGTTCCGATATGGAAGCCGCGAGGTCCGCTATGGCCTCATGGTAATTACCCACCCTGATCTTGGCGTCGGACAGGGATTCGATGACGCCGATGCGTGATTCCTCGAACTGACGCCGCTGGGTTTCCAGCGTCGGCCCGCGCATGACGTCGACGAAGGCCGGCCCGCGCCAAATGCTCAGAGCATCCTCGAACAATTCAATGGCCTCGTCGTCCGCGCCCTTGCGCAGCATGCGCCGGCCGTCCACCACCAGGTTTCGGTAGGAGCTGTAGTCGAACCGGGCCGCGGTGTTGGTGAAGGAGTAGCCGCCGGGCCTCGTCATCAGGAACTCGCTGGCTACGCCACGCAGTGAAAGGCCTGTGAACTGGGACAACACCTTGCGTGACTGAAAGATATATGTCTGCAGGTTACGTAACGCGCTGACGGGCCTGCTGTCGCCCCAGACTTCGCGCGCCAGCGCGGACACGGGGACGATGCCGCCGGCGTTCGCGATCAGGACGGTCAGGACCGTACGAGGCTTGGGAGCCAGCTCCACGTGCCTGTGTCCGTTTTCCTCGTCGCAGGAAATACGAAGTGATCCGAGTATGCCTACCTTCATCACCTACCACACCCCGTTTGATCGGCCGGAAGGGTTCCTTTTGCGGAAGCGTGACGGGCTGGACAAGTGGCATACATGATCTCACGCCCCCGTACCAGGAAATTGTTGCATTGTAAACTGTCGACTGTCAAGGCGCGGCCAAAAATGACCTCTCCTTCGATCCGAGAACCGGTTGCTCATTCTCTTCTCCGAGCTGCGACCCGGTCTTGATCCACAATGTTCAACGGATCATGAACGGGCCGAGAACGTGACGGAGTATTCGGCTGTTTCCCGCTGTGGGAAAAGCCTACCGTCGCCCTCCGGAATGCCGACGGGAATATGAAGGAACCGCCGCGCCGCGGCCGTCGCGCGCCCCGTACGGGCCCGGCCCCGCTCCTGCCGAAATGGCGCAGATCCGCACACGGCGGGGACCGCCGGGCGATGGACGGCGGCACGGGCCCGCGGCCCGAGCGCCGCGGACGGGAACCGCGGGACCCGCGACCGGGGGCGGGCGGGCCCAACGGTGCGGAGCGAAAAGGCCCTTGGTCTGTGTCACCGGCATGTACGCCAGGGCGTACGCCTATTGTGCAGTTGGGTCCCGCGCGGTGCGCCGATGGCCGTACGGTGGAGGCGCAGCCGCCGATTCTCGCGGCGGGGAAGGAGCCTCCCACCCATGGACAGTGGCACTCCGCCGCAGCTGGCGCAGAAGTTCGCCGTGGCCGGCCGGATTCCGCTCGCCGTGATCGTCGTGGACGGTGAGGGCCTGGTGTCGCACTGGTCCTCGGGTGCGCGCAGGCTGTTCGGTCCCGGCCGGGAAGAGGCGGTCGGCAGGCCCGCCGTCGATCTGCTTCCGGTGTCCGGAGCGCTGGAGCACCACTACGACGACGCGGACGCCGACGGGGGCGGTTTCGAGGATTTCGGCGCGGGCGACGCGTTCGGCCCCGGCCTCGACGGCCCGCTGACCGGGCGTACCGCCTACCCCACCGCCGGCCGCGCGGCACTGCGCGAGCCCGGCCGGGACCGCAGCGACGTGCTGTGGTGGGCCTACCCGCTGGTCGGACCCGGACCCGAGCGGCTCCTGGTGCTCGCCGCGGACGCCGCGCGACTGCACCTGGAGAGCGACGACGAGGACGGCCCGGTGGAGCGGATAGCGCCCGGCTTCGCCCTGCACACCGACTTCCCCGGCGCCGACCAGCTGGCCCGGCGGCTGCCGGAGATCCTGCCGAGCATGAGCGTCGGCGAAAGCTCCCGGATAGTGGCCCAGGTCCTCGAACTCGGCTACCCCGTACTGGAGTTCAGCCACCACGACCGGGTGCCCGTCACGCCCGACTGGGGCGTGCCGCGGCGCACCGAACGCCGGTCCGCGCCGCGCCGCCACCCCATGGAGCCCGTGACCCGGGCCCAGCGGCCCGGCCCCGAATTCGCCGCCGACCTCGAATACGCCGCGGTGCGCGAGCGGCTCGAATTCCTCAACGAGGTCAGCGGCCGGATCGGCTCCTCGCTCGACCTGTCCCGCACCATCCAGGAAGTGAGCGCCGCCGTCGTACCCCGCTTCACCGATGTCGCGGGCACCTATCTGCGCGAGCAGGTCATCGCGGGCGAGGGCTTCCCCGACGGGCCGCCCGACGCGCGCACCCTGTGGCACCGCGTCGCCCTCGAACACGTGGAGGAGCCCGGCCGCTGGGACGACGTGGTGCCGGTCGGCGAGTCCATGCCGTTCCCCGCGCACACCCCGTTCTTCCAGTGCATGACGTCCGGCGAGCCCGTGCTCGTGCCGCGGATCAGCGAGGAGATGGGTGCCGCCATCGCCTCACAGTTCGAAAAGCGCGACATCCGGCCGCTGATCAACGGACGCTCCATGCTGGTCGTCCCGCTGAAGGCGCGCAACGTCGTGCTCGGCTTCATGATCCTTCTGCGGCACGCCGAGCGGGCCGAGTTCAACGACATGGACCGCGTCACCGGCGCCGAACTGGCCGCGCGCGCCGGTCTGGTCCTCGACAACGCCCGCATGTACACCTACCAGGAGAGCGTCGCCGAGACCCTCCAGGACTCGATGCTGCCGCAGGTCACCCCGCGCATGGCGGGCTGCGACACCGCGACCCGCTATCTGCCGGGCACCCTGCTCGGCCGGGTCGGCGGCGACTGGTTCGACTCGATCAAGCTGCCGGGGTCGCGCACCGCGCTCGTCGTCGGCGACGTCATGGGGCACGGTCTCAACTCGGCGGCCATGATGGGCCAGTTGCGCACCGCCGTGCAGACCATGGCCGCCCTCGACCTCCCGCCCGACCAACTCCTGCGCAACCTCGACGACTTGGCGCAGCGTCTGGGCGAGCACTACCTCGCCACCTGTCTCTACGCCGTGTACGACCCGATCAGGGGCGAACTGCGGATGGCCAACGCGGGCCATGTCCCGCCGGTGATCGTCCGCTCCGCCGACGGACGCAGCGAGCTCCTCGAACTGCCCACCGGAGCCCCGATCGGCGTGGGCGGGGTGCCGTTCGAGACGGCCCGCGTCCGCGTCGAGCCCGGTGACCGCCTCATCATGTGCACCGACGGGCTCGTCGAGGTGCGGGGCGAGGACATAGGCGTCGGCCTCGCCACGCTCTGCGAGTCGGCCGCCCACCCGGCCGCCTCCATGGACGACGCCTGCGACACGATCATCCGCTCCCTCAACACCTGTGGTGGCCGCAAGGACGACGTCGCCCTGCTCATGGCACGCCTCAACGGCATCGCCCGCGAGGACGTCGCCGAGTGGCGGCTCGCCGTCGACCCGCGAGAGGTGGGCCGCGCCCGCCGCCTGGTGCGCGAACAGCTCGACCGGTGGGGCCTCTCGGCCGTCGAGGAGACCGTCGAGCTGCTGGTCAGCGAGGTCGTCACCAACGGCATCCGGCACGCGCACGGCCGCCAGGTCGAGCTGCGTCTCGTGCGGGCCGAGGCGCTGCTGTGCGAGGTGGTCGACGACGACCACACCCTGCCGTCCCTGCTCGGCACCGGCCCGGACGACGAGGCCGGCCGGGGCCTTCGGGTGGTCAGCGCGCTCGCGCGCGAGTGGGGCACCAGCCGCACCGGCAACGGCAAAACCGTCTGGTTCGACGTGGCACTCCCGCGGACGCCGCGCGCGGCGCGCTGACGCCGCCGGCGCGGGCCTCGAACGGCACGTGAAGGTGTGTGCCATGGGCTTGCCCGGTGTGCGCCCCGCGCGGTAGACCGATCTTGACACTGTGCATGCTGCCCGGGGAGACGGTCATGAGCGTGACGCGACGGTACAAGGACGCCTGGGAGGGGTTCTGGCGCGAGGCGCCGGACGAGCAGGGTGCGGTCTTCTGGGACGCGGAGCCGGCCCTGACCGCCGCCCGCCACCTGGCCCACTTCGCCGGCCGCATCGACGACCCCGACCTGCCGATGGTCGACCTGGGCTGCGGCAACGGCACCCAGACCCGCTACCTCGCGGGCCGCTTCTCGAACGTGACCGGGGTCGACCTCTCCCTCGCCGCCGTCGAGCAGGCCGGTGGCCAGGATCCGGGCAAAGAAGCACAGTTCG
Organism: Streptomyces sp. NBC_00442; assembly: GCF_036014195.1. Lineage (NCBI taxonomy): Bacteria > Bacillati > Actinomycetota > Actinomycetes > Kitasatosporales > Streptomycetaceae > Streptomyces > Streptomyces sp. NBC_00442. Next base: position 1,008,884 of record NZ_CP107918.1, on the reverse strand, counting down.
AGCAGCTGGACGCCGCCGACGACAAGGCCGTCCAGGCGCTGCACGACCGGCTGGGCGACGCCAACGTGTACGTACGGGGCGTGCTGCACCAGTGCGAACCGGCCGACCGGCGGCCCGTCGCGAACGCCATCGCCACCCTGCTCGGCGACGCGGGCCGGGCCTTCGTCGTGGAGCTCGCGGAGGGCGCGAAGCCGGTACTCATGCGGCTCGCCCAGGATGTTCAGGGGCCGCCGCCCAAGCTCCGCGCTGTCCTCGCCCACGGCATCGCGCCGGGAGAGGTGTCCGACAGCGGGCTCGCGAAGCTGCTCGCCGACGCCGGCCTTGCGGTGCTCGCGGAAGGTGAACTCCCGCTCCTCACCACGGAGTACACCCCGGACGGGCGGCGCATCGAGCTCCCGTCCCGGTGGTTGGTGGTGGGGCGTGGTTCAGGCGGGGGTGCTGAGGGTGAAGGTGGCTCCGTCGGGGTCGCTGACGCGGACCCAGGGCCCTGCGGGTGAAGTGCCCTCGGCAAGCACCGTCGCACCATTGGCGCGGGCGGTGCCGGCCACCGCCACGGGATCCTTCACGGTGAAATGGGTGTGCCAGTGCGGACGCAGACTCGGATCGGGAGCCGCCTCCACGGCACCCGACGTCAGCCGCGCCACCACATGCCCGCCGTGCCGCAGCACCACCTCGTCGTGCTCGTACCGCACCTCACAGCAGCCCGGCCGCTCACACGCCCAGTCCAGCACCTCCCCGTAGAAGATCGCCGCATCGAACGCATCCCGCGTCCGCAACCGCGTCCACGCCGGCGACGTATCCCGCCACACCTCCCACTGCGACACCAACGGACCCTGCCACAACCCGAACACCGCCCCGTCCCGGTCCGCCGCCAACGCACCCCGCCCCGTATGCAGAGCCACCGGACCCACCCCCACCGTGCCACCCCGCTCCTTGATCCGCGCCACCGTCACATCCGCGTCCTCCACCGCGAAATACGGCGTCCACGCCACCGCCACCCGAAGCGCCGGAGCCAACGCCCCGATCCCCGCCACCGGCACCCCACCCGACGACGCGATACGAAACTCCTCACCCAACGCCCCCGACCGGAACGACCACCCGAACACCGCACCATAGAAATCCAGCGCCGCACCCAGATCCCGAGCCATCAGGCTCACCCAGCACGGCACACCGACGACGCCCCCGCGGTGCCTGCCGGGGGCGGGCGGCTCCGCGGTGAGGTCGGTGCGGTTCGGCGGCGGCGTCACGAAAACCCTCGCTTCCGGGAATTTCGGCATACCGGCACAGAGACCCCTCCAGTGTCGCTCGTCCGTCCGGAGCGCGCACGCGGAAGGCCAGGCCCGCGCCCGCGGAGCCGCCGCGCCGGCCCGGCACGGCTCAGCGGTCGGGGTCGCAGCTCTCGCGGCGCCGCCCGATGGTGAGCAGGGCCTCCATGAGGGCGTCGTGGTCGTCCCGCGCCGCGGTGTGCACCGCGCCCTCCTCCAGGACGGTGCGCAGCTCGGGGAGCCCGGCGGTGGCGGGGGTCGTGCGCAGGACGACGGCGCTGGGCGGCGACAGCGAGCGCAGACCGGTGAACAGGGCCGTCGGGTCGCTGTCGCCGTGCATGCTCGGGTCGAGCACGGCCACGTCGGGCAGCAGGACGTAGGCCTGCGCCAGGGCGAGCCGGGGGCTCGGGGTGTGCGCGATGACGCGGAAGTGGGGGTTGCGGTGGATGCGCTCGCGCAGCACCGCGGCTTCCTCGTCGGTGGCTACCAGCAGCACGGTCATCACGCTCCCAGCATGGCGCCACCGGCCCGTCCGAGCCACGCGGGAGATCCCGCACGGGCGCCGGGGCCCACGCCGGGGCTCAGTCGAGGGCCGCCCGTGCGACGAGCCGGGCCGTGTCCCGCCCGGCTCGCAGGGCCTGCGGCGAGGTGGCCGGGACGCAGTGGCCGAGCGCGGGGTCGAAGGCGCTCATGACGACTCCGGCGTGGTCGGTCGCCGGCTCGTACAGGCTCACCGGCCTGCGGTGCCCGACGAGCGCGGTGTGGAAGTCGAGGGAGTGCCGGCTCTCGACGATCGTGTCCGCCGCGCCGTGCACCAGGACGACCGGAACCCCCGTCGAGGGCGATGCGGCGAGATCCTCCAGCGGGACGGAGCCCGTGCTGCGCGCCGCGCGCCCGTACAGGCCGGCGATGCCGACGACCGCCTTGGGGAGCGGGCCGTCCGTGAGGTCGGGGCGCAGCGCCATCGCCACGGCGGCGCCGGCGCCCATCGACCAGCCCGCCACGACGGTGCGGCCCGGGTCGGCGCCGAACGAGGCCGCGTTCTCGCGTACGTAACGCCATGAGGCCATGAGGTGCGCGCGCCCGCCGTCGGGCGCGTCCGGACGCCAGTCGGGCACGAACACCGTCACTCCGTACCGGGCCGTCTCCCGTGCCAGGGCCGCGACTTCGAACCGCGTGTCCGGAGCCGAGCCGTGCCACAGGAGCACGCAGGGGGCCGACGCCGGGGCCGCCTCGCTGCGGTGCACATCGAGGAGTTGAGGCACCGCGCCGTCCTGCTCCGCGGTGTAGGGGACGGTCGAGAGAGGGGTGACGGGCATGACGGTCCTGGCGGTCGGCGGTCGGTGGCGGGCTTCACCGTAACGCGGCCGCCGCGACCGGCCCGGGTGCAGGGGCGCGGATCCGAGGGGTGAACTCCGGGGAAGGGGCGGCGAATTGCCGTGACCGATCAGCTTTGCCCCTTTGCTGCACATAGTTCTCGATTGCCTTCGTCCGCAGGGGAGTTGGGCCGACGGCGGGACAACATGCGGGGCGGACCGGATACGGTGCTCGTGTGCTGATCAAGGGGCAGGAACCGGGTACGGCGCTGCTGCTGGCGGCCGCCCCGGCGAACAAGGGACGTCTTGTCGACGCGGCATCGGCTCTGCCGGGTCTGGCCGCGGTGCCTCCGGGCGTGCTGACCGGTACGGACGCGGCCAGCGTCGTGGAACTCGCCGATCCGGTCGACCCGCAGACCGTGCTGACCAGGATCCGCGCGGTGTCCGCCGCGCCCGGACCGCTGTCCGTGTATGTGGCGGGGCAGTTGCACGTCGATGCCCGCCGGCACCAGATCCATCTGGCGCTGGCCCGCACCACGCAGGCCAGCCTGCGCTACACCGCCTTCCCCTGGGACTGGCTGGCCCACGAGTTCCAGGTGCGCGAGCCGGGCACGACCACGGTGATCGTCGATCTGGTCGCCGACCCGGCGGCCTGGCAGCGGCTGGGACAGGACGGCCTCGCCCTCGGTGCCGGCGTCCGCCTCTACGGCAGGGTCGCCCCGCCCGCGCCGCGCCGCGCGATCGCCTCGCCGGACTATGTGAAGGCGTACGCGCAGGTCTGGCGCGGCGGCGCCCGGCCGCCCCTCGCCGAGCTGCACGCGTACGCGGCGGACCGGGCGGGCCCCGGCGACGCGCTCCTGCTGAGCGCGGACACCCAGCCCGCCGCGTCGACCACGCCCCCGGCACATGCGCGTGCGTCCGCGCCGTCGGCCGGTCGCGAGGAGGATGCGGCCCGTCGTGAGGAGGATGCGGCCCGCCGTGAGGAGGGGGAGGCCCGCCTCCTGCCGTCCGTGCCACCGGGCGGTCCCCATGAGGCGCCGCCCCGCCTCCTGCCCTCCGTGCCGCCGGCCCGGACCCAGGAGAGCGCGGCCCGTCTCCTGCCGGCCCCGCCCTCGTTCCCGCCCTCCGTGCCGCCCGCCGCCGCCGGAGCGGCGAGCGATCCGCATCCGGCGATCCTGGCCGCCGCACGCGCCGGGCGGCACGGCGAGGCGGCGTCGATGGCGGCGGTGTGGGAGAGCGAGGCGATGCGGACCCACGGCCCCTCGTCGCCGCAGGCGCTCCACTGGTTGGAGGTTCGCGCCGACCTCGCCCGGCTGGCCCGGGAGCCGGCCCGGTCCTGCGAGCTGTGGATGGCCTGCGCCCAGGCCCGGCTCGCCCGCGGTCAGACCACCGAGGACGCCGATGTCCAGGCGGCCGTCGACCGGGCGCACCACCAGTGGGAGCAGCTCCGTGACGCCGAGCGCGCCCGATCGCTCGCTCCGGACCTGATCGCCCTGCGTACCCGGGTGCCCGGCCGGCAGCCCGGCGCGCTCGACGCCGTACGGCGGCGCCTCGAACAGCTCCAGGCGGTGCCGGCGGCCGGGCGATAGCGCGCGGCCACCGGCACCCGGAACAGGGCGAACCGGACCGCCGTACAGACCCCGTGAGCCCGGCACGATCCAAACGTGAGGCCGTGAGGCCGTGAGGCCCTAGGACCGGCGCCGCCGCCGCAGGCGCTCCTCCCAGCGGCCCGCCAGCCGTCCGGCCCTCCACAGGCGGGCCGCCCACAGGGCCGCCAAGCCCGCCCGGCGGCGCCGCCGACCGCCGATGTGTACGGAGGCGCGGGCGTCCAGAGTCCTTGGTTTCCGCATGGCTCCAGGGTGGTCCGCCGGTGCGGCCGCCGCACGTCGAGTGCCGGGCGGCCCGCCGCGAACGCCTGCTCGTCAGGCGCCGCCCTCGGGTCCCGTGTACGGCACCCGGCCGAGCTCGTGTACGGAGGCGACCGTGCCCCACTCGTCCCTGCCGAGCCGGGCCAGCGGCAGCAGGCGGCGGATCTCGGGGTGGCCGTCGACCATGACCTCGTCCGACACCACCGCGTGCACGACCCGGCCGAACACGACGGTCGAGTCGCCGATGCCGAGCGTGCTGTGCAGCTCGCACTCCAGGGCGACCGGCGAAAGAGCCACCCGCGGCGGCTTCACCCGCAGGCTCGGCTCGGTGGCGAGGCCCGCCTGCTCGAACTCGCTCACACCCGGCGGGAAGGTGGTCGCCGTCACGTTGACCTGGTGCATCAGTGGCTCGGGAGCCAGGTTGACCACGAACTGGCCCGTCGCCTCGACGTTGCGCAGTGAGTCCTTGCGCCCCACCGAGGTGAACTGGACGACGGGCGGTGCGACGGAGGAGATGGTGAAGAAGGAGTGCGGTGCGAGGTTGGGGATCCCCTCGGGTGTCACCGTCGACACCCACGCGATGGGGCGGGGCACCACGGTCGCGGTGAGCAGCCGGTAGAAGTCGAAGGGCGGCACCACGGCGGGATCGAAGTCGATACGCATGCCGCCAGTATCCCCGGGCCGCCTGCGGCGGCCCTCAGGCCCGGACCCGGACCCGGACGCGGACCCGGACCGGACCCGGACGCGGGCCCTGTCGGCCCCGGTTGAGCGAGCCCCGGGCGCCGTGACGACAACCATTCTTGTGCCTGTGGGCCCTGGATGTGCCTCCGTGACCGGAGCGGCGGCCGAAGGTTTGGCCGGAGCGCGGAAGCTTCCTCCGTGCGGTGGCGAATCCTGCCCAACTCGCGCCTCACGAAGCCACGTTGGGACACGCGTGCCCATCGGTCGAGGGGCGCCGCGGTGAGTGGCGCCCCTTCGCGGGTGCGGGCGGTCGGGGAAGCGTGAGCGGTTCGATCGTGGCCGAGCCGTAGAAATTGCGCCGCCATTCAGGTCATTAATCATTTGTGCAGATCAAGGGCCGCATTCTTCCATTTCGGCGAAACCGCACGGCGGGGCCATTACTGGAGCAGATTCCTGCGTAATATGCCAGACGCAGAATGGAATTCTGCACGGCCGGGAATTGCCAAGATCATCCTCTTGAAGGAGTTGCCCCCTCGATGACGCTGAACATCCCTGACGCGCCTCCACGGCGCACATTGTCGGTGTGGATCGCGGCGGTAACGGCCGTGCTGATCGCCGCTGCGGTCCTCGCGGTGACGCCGACCCGCGCAAGCGCCGTGGCCGGCCCCGTGCCCCTGGGCACGGCGGCCAGTTTCGGAGTACTGGCCGGTGCCACGGTCACCAACACCGGCCCCACGGTGGTCGACGGACTCGATGTCGGCGTCAGCCCGGGGACGGCCATCACCGGCTTCCAGACGTCCGACGGAGGGCCCGGTGCGGTCACCCCGCCCGGTGTCCTGCACTCCGCCGATGCCGTAGCGGGTCAAGCCAAGACCGACCTGAACACGGCGTACAGGCAGGCCGCGGGGCAGACGCTGACGGACGCGATCTACAACGACGCTCCTCACGAGTTCGGCGGCCAGACACTGACGCCGGGCCTCTACAGGGCGAACAGCTCGGCCGGGATCACCGGCACGCTCACCCTGGACGCCCAGGGCAACTCCAGCGCGGTCTGGGTGTTCCAGGTCGGTTCGACGCTGACGACGGCGTCCGCCAGTTCGGTGAGCCTCGTCAACGGGGCCTCGCCGTGCAACGTGTACTGGCAGGTCGGCAGCTCGGCCACGCTCGGTACCAACTCCACGTTCGTGGGCACCGTCCTGGCCGACACGTCGATCACCGCCACCACGGGGGCGACCGTCAACGGCAGGCTGCTGGCCGACGCGGGCCTGCGCGGTGACGGTGCCGTGACGCTGGACAGCAACAGGATCTTCCAGGGGCCGTGCGGGACCGGGTCCCCGGGCGGGACCACGGGTGGTCTGATCACCGGCGGCGTGATCGCCGGCGCGACCTCCGGCGGCACCACGGGCGCCACCACGGTCGGAGCCATCGGCGGCGTGCCCACGGGCGGCGGAACCGGAGGCGTCCTGGGCGGTCTCCTCGGCGGGGTCCTGACGACGGGCGGCACCACGGGCGGAGCCCTCGGCGGCCTCGTCGCGGGCGCCACCACGAGCGGGACCACGGGCGCCACCACGAGCGGGACCACGGGCCCCACCACGGGCGGGTCGACGGGCGGGTCCACCGGCGGGTCCACCGGCGGGTCCACGGGCGGCTCCTCCGGCGGGAACGGACACGACCACGGCGGGTACGGCGACGAGACCGGCAAGGACAACGGCGGCTACGGCAGCGACGGTCACTGAGTCGTTCACGCGTCCTTGAGGGGACAGGCGGCGTGCGACGGATCGGATCCGATTCCGTCGCACGCCGCCGCCGAAAGCCCGGGAGAAGCAGTGACAGAAGTCGGGACCGAAAGGCCGGGTGAGGCCATGCTGGACGACGGCACCGCATCGACGGTTGAGGACAAATCCGCCGATGAATCCGCCGATGAATCCGCACATGAATCCGCGGACGATTCGACGCAGACGAGCCCGCAACGCTCCCCGTACCCACCCCCGCAACAATCCGTACAGCAGCCCCCGCAGCAATTCCATCAGGAATTCACGCCGCCGCCCGAGTGGCAATCCGCACCGCAATCCGCATCAGGACCCGCGGAACAGGTGGAGCCCCCGCCCGCACTTCTGCGCGCGGCAACGACCGGCGCCGTGTTCCTCTGCCTGGTGACGGCCCTGGTCCATGTGCTCCTGGTCTTTCTGCACGTGGCGCCCGCGAACCCGCTCTCCCAGCGGTACAGCCGGCAGATCAACGCCTGGGTCTTCCCGCTGTTCGAGCAGAACTGGCGGCTCTTCGCTCCGGATCCGGAGTCCGTCAACCGGCAGATCTCGGCGAGGACCCTGCACACCGCCCCGGACGGAACCGTGCGGACCAGCGGCTGGTTCGACCTGACCGCCGTGGACAACGCCGCGGTGAACCACGACCCCTTCCCGAGCCATACGGCGCAGAACATGCTGCGGCGAGCGTGGAGTTCCTACCTCGACAACCACCTGGTGGACGACCGGCCACGCACGCAGCGGGCGCTGATGACTCAGCAGTACCTGACCAACATCGCGTCGGATCGCGTCGCGGCCCGGCGGGGCGGCAGCTTCGAGGCGCTCCAGCTGCGGGTGGTCACGGTGCCCATCGCCCGGCCCGTCCCGGCAGGCGGTGCGGGCCCGGACGCCGTCGCGCCGAGGGCGCCGGAAACGCGGTTCCTTCCCTGGTGGAAGGTGGAGGGGACATCCCGTGGCAACTGAGCAACTGCCCGCATCGCGCCCGCGTACCGGCGCGGGGCCGGGTCCGGGGGCTGGTGCGCCGCACCGGGCAACCGGCCGCCTGCGTACGGCCCTTGACGGCCTGACCGACCGGCCGGTCTCCCTGTACGCCGCGGCCGTCCTGCGCATCGGATACGGGCTCCTCCACCTGGTCTTCCTGCTGCGCGAGTTCCCGCACCGCGACGAGATCTGGGGTCCTGGCTCACCGTGGACGCCGGACCTGGCGAGGCGGCTGTTCGACCAGACCGGATGGAGCAGCATCCTCACCCTGTCGGACAACCGCGCCTACTTCGAGGCGTGTTACGCACTGGCCGTGGGCGTCTCGGTACTGTTCGCCCTCGGCTGGCGGACCAGGGCGGTGTCCGTACTGTTCGCGGTCGTCGTCGCGTCGTTCCACAGCAGGGCGATCTTCATGAGCGACGGAGGGGACAACCTCATCCTCCTCATGGCCCTCTACCTCGTCCCCACCGCATGCGGTCGTCGTTGGTCCCTGGACGCACGCAGAGCCCGGCTCCGGGCCCGTGCGGGCGCTGCGACGCGACCGTCGGCCGGCCGGAGGGCGGGCGGGCTCCGGCATCACCTCCGCGCCGGAGGCCGGACCCTGACCGCCGTGCTGCACAACTGCGGGATGTTCGTCATCGCGGCCCAGGTCTGCTTCCTCTACGGGGCCGCGGGTCTGTACAAGGTGCAGGGAGGTTCCTGGGGCGACGGGACCGCCCTCCACTACGTCCTGAACCTCGACCTGTTCCGGCCCTGGCCAGGGCTGTCCCGCATGGCGGACGGGCACGAGGTGCCGATCGCCATCGCCTGCTACCTGACGGTGCTGTTGCAGGTCGCCTTCCCGTTCGTCCTGTTCGGGCGGCTCAAGTACCCGGTACTCACGATGCTGTTGGGCATGCACCTGGGCATCGCGGTGCTCATGGGGCTGCCCCTCTTCTCCGGCGCGATGATCATCGCCGATGCGGTGTTCCTGCCGGACCGCTTCTACCGGGCTCCGGGACGGCTGTGGCGACGCCCTGCCCGGGTGATGGAACCCGGAAGGACGGCGCACGCGCACAGGGCTCCCCGTGCGCGGGTACCCGCGCAGAGCGAACCGTCCGGCTGACGCACTGCCCGTCTCCCGCCTCGTCGACCGCGAAGGCCGCGGCTCAGGGGCGGCTTGCCATGCCGATGTACGTCTTGGTGGCGTCGGCGATGAGCTCGCGGCTGCCGGCCGGGTCGAGCGCCCGCGCCCGGAGATGGTCGTACAGCATGCTGAAGTGCTGGACGTCGGATCGTTTCTCCACGTGGACGTCGCTGGTGAACCGCTCCAGATACACCACCCCGGCGTCGGGGCTTTCGGCGAACTGCAGGAGGGAGAACTGGCCCGAAAGGCCCGGATGTGCGCCCACGGTGTGGGGGAGGACCTGCACCGTGATGTGGGGCTCGGAACCGAGGGCGTTCAGATGCTCCAGTTGTTCACGCATGATGTCGGGGCCGCCGACGACGCGGTGCAGTACCGATTCGTCCAGGATGGCCCCGAGCCGCAGCGGGCAGCCGGGGTCGTAGATCCGGTGCTGACGGCGCAGCCGCACCTTGAGGCGCGTGGCGGCCTGTTCGGCAGTGATCGGGGGGATCGTTTCCTCGATGACCGCGTGGGCGTAGGCGGGAGTCTGGAGCAGCGCGGGGACCGTCATGGGCTCGAAGGTGTCGAGGCGGGCGGCGTCCGTCTCCAGGGCGACATAGACGCTCTGCGGAATGTCGCCGTACGCGTGCCACCAGCCCTGTTGACCCGATTCCCTGGCCATCTGCATCAGCACGTCGACGACCTGCTGGTCCGTGACTCCGTAGAGCGCGCACAGGTCGCGCACGTCGCGGGGGCTGATCGCGCGGTTGCCGTTCTCCAGGTGACTGATCTTCGGCTGGGAGACCATGAGCAGTTTGGCCACTTCGGTGCTCTTCAGCCCCCTGTCCATTCGGAGCCGGCGGAGCTCGGCCCCCAGACGGCGTCTCCTGACGGTGGGGTTGGTGTTCGCCGCCACGAGCGGTGTACCTCCGACTGATTCAAGTCATCGTGCTCGCCGCAGATTGCCATGGGACACGACCTCTTGATCGCGTGCCGTGCCGTCGTGTCGCGGAGCAGTCGAAGCGGAATCTGCCTCTGTAATGTGCCGCGCGGAAGGAGCCGCCGGAGCCGGAAACGGGGCCCGGACCGCCCTCCCCCTCGTAGCAGGTTCTCCCGCCGGGGCGTAACGTCACGCCTCAGGAAGATCTCCGCCACCGATGACGCACGCGGTGGCATGGTCTCCGTGCCGAGCGTGTGCTACCCGTCGAGAACCCCTGGGGAAAACCCAACGTCAAGCCTGTGACCTGCGATTGGACGACGTTTCGTGAAGATCCTCATCAGCGCCGACATGGAAGGCGCCACCGGAGTCACCTGGCCGGCCGACGTGCTGCCGGGCACGCCCCAGTGGGAGCGCTGCCGGGCGATGTTCACCTCCGACGTCAACGCGGCGGTGCTCGGGTTCTTCGACGGGGGCGCCGACGAAGTGCTCATCAACGAGGCGCACTGGTCCATGCGCAACCTGCTCCTGGAGCGGCTCGACGAGCGGGCCCGGATGCTCACCGGCAAGCACAAGTCGCTGTCCATGGTCGAGGGCATCCAGCACGGCGACGTCGACGCGATCGCTTTCGTGGGCTATCACACGGGCGCCGGCACGGCGGGTGTGCTCGCCCACACCTACCTCGCCAACTCCATCACCGGGGTGTGGCTCAACGGCACCCGCGCGAGCGAGGGGCTGCTCAACGCCCAGGTCGCCGCCGAGTACGGGGTGCCCGTCGTACTGGTCACCGGCGACGACCTGACCTGCGCCGACGCCGAGGGCTATGCGCCGGACGCCCGCAAGGTCGCCGTGAAGGACCATGTCTCGCGCTACGCGGCGGTGTGCCGCACCCCCGCCCGTACCGCGGGTGACATCCGGGACGCGGCCAGAGCCGCGGTACCGCTCGCGCGCCGCACGGCACCCGTGGAGGGCGGGCCGTTCACCGTGGAGATCGAGTTCGACGCCGAGCACCTCTCCGACGCGGCCACCGTGGTGCCAGGCGTGGCGCGTACGGGTGAACGCCGCGTTTCCTACACCAGTTTGACGATGTATGAGGGAATCCGCACGTTCAAGGCGGTCACCACGATCGTCTCGTCCGCGGTGGAGGAGCAGTATGGCTGAGGTGGAGACGGTCGACGGGGTGACGCTCGACGAGGTGGTGGACTTCACCTCCGGGCTGATCCGGATCGACACCAGCAACCGCGGCGGCGGCGACTGCCAGGAGCGGCCGGCCGCGGAGTACGTGGCCGAACGGCTCTGCGCGGCGGGGCTTCAGCCCCGCATGCTGGAGCGCACCAAAGGACGCACCAACGTGGTCGCCCGGATCGAGGGCAGCGACCCGTCGGCCGACGCGCTGCTCGTCCACGGCCATCTCGACGTGGTGCCCGCCGCGGCCGCCGACTGGAGCGTGCACCCCTTCTCGGGGGAGGTCCGCGACGGCGTGGTCTGGGGTCGCGGCGCGGTCGACATGAAGAACATGGACGCGATGGTCCTCGCGGTCGTGCGGGCCTGGGCCCGGCACGGGGTGCGGCCCCGGCGGGACATCGTCCTCGCCTTCACCGCCGACGAGGAGGACAGCGCCGTCGACGGCGCGTCGTTCCTCACCGACGAGCACCCCGGCCTCTTTGAGGGCTGCACCGAGGGCATCAGCGAATCGGGCGGCGTCACCTTCCACGCCGGACCCGGCATGGAGGTCTACCCGATCGGGGCGGGGGAGCGCGGCACCGCCTGGCTGCGGCTCACCGCACACGGCCGCGCCGGCCACGGCTCCAAGGTGAACCGCGCCAACGCGGTGAGCAGGCTCGCCGCCGCCATCGCCCGCATCGACGCCTACGAATGGCCGGTGCGGATCACCCCGACCGTCCGCGCGAGCATCGTCGAACTCGCCGCCCTGCACGGCATCGACGCCGACCCGGACGCCGACGACTTCGACGCCGACGAACTCCTCGGCAAGCTCGGACCCGCCGCCGCCCTGGTCGGGCCCGTGCTCCGCAACAGCGCCAACCCGACGATGCTGGAGGCCGGTTACAAGGTCAACGTCATCCCCGGTCTCGCGACCGGATACGTCGACGGGCGCACCGTACCCGGCGGTGAGGCCGCCTTCCGCACCACCATGGACGAGCTGACCGGCTCCGACGTCGAGTGGGACTTCTACCACTCCGGCGTGTCGCTCCAGGCGCCCGTCGACTCGCCCACGTACCGCAAACTGCGGGCCGCCATCGAGCGGTTCGCGCCGGAGGGCCACGTGGTGCCGTACTGCATGTCGGGCGGCACCGACGCCAAGCAGTTCTCGCGCCTCGGCATCACCGGCTACGGCTTCGCGCCGCTGCGGATGCCGGCCGGCCTCGACTACCAGGCGCTGTTCCACGGCGTCGACGAACGCGTGCCCGTGGACGCCCTGCACTTCGGCGTCCGCGTCCTCGACCACTATCTGCGGTCCGCATAGGGAGAGTTGTCACGATGGTGCCCACCGGGGCTTACGGAAGCTGGCCGTCGCCGATCGACGCGGCCGTCGCGGTCACCCACGACGGATACCCCGACCATGTGGGGATGGTCGGCGACGACCTGTGGTGGACCGAGGCGCGGCCCGCCGAGGGCGGCCGGAGCGCCCTGGTGCGCCGCCGCCCCGACGGCGACGCCGAGGCGGTCCTGCCCCGCCCGTGGGACGTGCGCACCCGGGTCATGGAGTACGGCGGCACACCCTGGCACGGCGCCACCCGTGCCGGCCGGGGCCCCCTCATCGTCTTCGCGCACTTCGCCGACCAGCGGCTCTACGCCTTCGAGCCGGACACCACCGCGCCGCCGCGCCCGCTCACCCCGCTCTCCCCGGCCGGCGCGGGGCTGCGCTGGGTCGATCCGCGGATCGACCTGGAGCGCGGCGAAGTGTGGTGCGTCCTGGAGGAGTTCACCGGCGCGGCCCCCACCGACGTGCGCCGGGTGATCGCGGCCGTCCCCCTGGACGGGTCGGCCGCCGAACACCGGGGCGCGGTAAGGGAGTTGAGTGCGGAACGGCACCGTTTCGTCACCGGCCCGCAGCTCTCGCCGGACGGCCTGCGCGCCGCCTGGATCGCCTGGGACCACCCGCGGATGCCGTGGGACGGCACCGAGCTGATCGTCGCGGACGTCGGCGAGGACGGCCTGCTGCACGCGGCCCGTGCCGTCGCCGGAGGCCCCGAGGAATCCATCGCCCAGGCCGAGTGGGACGCCGAGGGGCAGCTCCTGTTCAGCTCCGACCGCGACGGCTGGTGGAACCTGTACCGCGGCGACCCCGGGTCGGGGGCGGCGACCGCGCCGTGTCCGCGCGAGGAGGAGTTCGCCGGTCCTCTGTGGCAGGTCGGGCGCCGCTGGTTCCAGCCCCTGAGCAGCGGACTGATCGCCGTCGTGCACGGCAGGGGCGCCACCACGCTCGGCATACTCGACCCGCAGAGCGGCGACCTCGTGGACACCGCGGGGCCGTGGACCCAGTGGGGCGCGACGCTCGCCGCACACGGCAGCCGTGTCGTCGGCGTGGCCGCGAGCCCCCGCAGCGGCGTCGAGCTCGTCGAACTCGACACCGCCACCGGCCGGGCCCGCGTGATCGGCTGCGGCCACACCGACAGGGTGGACCCCGCCTACTACCCGGAGCCGCTGGTCCGCACCTTCACCGGGCCCGACGGACGGGACATCCACGCGCACGTCTACCCGCCGCACAGCCCCGACCGGACCGGCCCGGCCGACGAACTGCCGCCCTACGTGATCTGGGTGCACGGCGGCCCCACCAGCAACGTACGGCTCGTGCTCGACCTGGAGACCGCGTACTTCACCTCGCGCGGCATCGGCGTCGTCAAGGTCGACTACGGCGGCTCCAGCGGATACGGGCGCGCCTACCGCAACCGACTGCGCGAACAGTGGGGGGTCGTCGACGTGGAGGACTGCGCCGCCGTCGCCCGCGCCCTGGCCGACGAGGGCACCGCCGACCCGCGCCGCATCGCGATCCGCGGCGGCAGCGCGGGCGGCTGGACCACGGCGGCCTCCCTCGCCACCACCGACGTGTACGCCTGCGGCGCCATCAGCTTTCCCGTGCTCGACCTCACGAGCTGGCTCACCACCACCCACGACTTCGAATCGCAGTACCTGGAGAGCCTGGTCGGCCCCTACGCCGAACAGCCCGGCCGCTACCGCGAACGCTCGCCCGGCCGGCACGCCGACCGCGTCACCGCCCCCTTCCTGCTGCTCCAGGGCCTCGACGACGCGGTCTGTCCGCCCGCACAGTGCGAGGAATTCCTGGAGAAGATGGCCGGCCGCGGCATCCCGCACGCCTACCTCACCTTCGAGGGCGAGGGCCACGGCTTCCGCCGGGCGGACACCATGATCCGCGCTCTCGAAGCCGAATTCTCCCTGTACGCCCAGGTGTTCGCGATCGACAGGAACGACATCCCGCTCCTGGAGCTCACCAAGTGAGCGTGACGGCCCTCACCCGCCCGTCCCGGCTGCGCCCCGGCGCCGTGATCGCCGTCACCGCGCCCAGCGGACCCGTCGTCGAGGACCGGCTGCGGGCCGGGCTCGACGTCCTGCGCGGCTGGGGCCTCGATGCGGTCGCTGGTCCTCAGGTGGCCGAGCGGCACCCACGGTTCGGATATCTGGCGGGCGAGGACGAGAAGCGGGCGCGCGACTTCCAGGACGCCTGGTGCGACCCCGCCGTCGACGCGGTGATGTGCGCCCGCGGCGGCTACGGGGCCCAGCGCATGGTCGACCTCCTCGACTGGGAGGCGATGCGGGCCGCGGGCCCCAAGGTGCTCATCGGTTACAGCGACACGACCGTCCTGCACGAGGCGTTCGCCGTCCGTCTCGGCCTGTCCACCCTGTACGGCCCGATGGCCTCCGCACAGTCCTTCGTCACCGACGCAGCCGCCCAGGAATCCCTGCGCACCACCCTGTTCGAGCCGGAAGCCGCGATGACCCTCGGCCGGCCGGGCGCCCGCGCCCTGGTGCCCGGCCGGGCCCGCGGCGTCACCTTCGGCGGCTGCCTCTCCCTGCTCACCGCGGAACTCGCCACCCCGCACGCCCGGCCGACGTCCGCCGGCGGCCTGCTCCTGCTCGAAGACATCGGCGAGGAGGACTACCGCCTGGACCGCGCCCTGACCCAACTCCTGCGCGCGGGACGCCTGGAGGGCGTCACCGGCATCGCGCTCGGCTCCTGGCAGGAGTGCGGCCCCTACGAGGAGAGGGTGCGCCCGGTGCTGTACGAGCGCCTCGGCCGCGTGGGCGTGCCCGTCGTGGAGAACCTCGGCTTCGGGCACTGCGCGAACGCCCTGACCATGCCGCTGGGCGCGCCCGCGGTCCTGGACGCGGACCGGGGCACCCTCACCCTGGAGACGCCCGCCCTCATCTGACGGGGGAGCCCGATCGTGCGGCCGGGACCGCCCCCCGAGCCCATCCTCCGTGTCCCCCACACGCATCAACAACCTTGTGCGTCCGAGGCGTTGACGTGATCCATGACGTGTCACAGCATGAGGGCGCCGGGCCTACCGATCGGTAGGCCCGCTCGCCGTGGAGGACACCGTGACCCGTCGCCCTACCGTGCCCAGATCCCGCAAGCCGCTGGCGGCCGCTCTCGGCGCGGCGCTCGCCGTACCGCTGCTCGCGGCCGCGCCCGCCGCCGCACAGGCTCCCACCGCAGGCCACGTCACGGTCACACCCCTGAAGTTCACGGTCCGCGCGGGCGACCGGACCTGCGCCATCGACGCCGATCTCTACCGCCCGGCCGGCGTCGACAAGCGGCACCCCGCGCCCGCCGTACTCACCACCAACGGCTTCGGCGGCAGCAAGTCGGACGGCTCCACCACCGGAACCGCCAAGGCGTTCGCCGACCGCGGCTACGTCACCCTCGCCTACTCGGGGCTCGGCTTCGGCGAGTCCGGCTGCCTCATCTCCCTGGACGCTCCCGGCACCGACGGCCGCGCCGCGTCCCGCCTCATCGACTTCCTCGCCGGGACCCGCGCCGCCGACGACGGCACGCGCATCGACTTCGTCACCCGGGACCGCCCCGGCGACCCGCGCGTCGGCATGATCGGCGGCTCCTACGGCGGCGCCATCCAGATGGCGACGGCGGCCGTCGACCACCGCGTCGACGCACTGGTCCCGATGATCACCTGGAACGACCTGTCGTACGCGCTCGACCCCAACAACGCCGCCGACCGTACCGTGCCGGGCGCCTTCAAGTGGCAGTGGACCAACGGGTTCTACCTCATCGGCGAGAGCCAACCGATCACGCTGCCCAACCTCGACCCGTCCCGCTGGGGCACGCTCGGCTGCGTGCACTTCGCCCCCGACGCCTGCAAGACGATCGGCCTGCTGAACTCGGGCAGCTACCCCGCGGCCCCCACCGCCGCGATGCTGCGCTACGCCCGCAGCGTCTCCCCGGTGACCTATCTCGACCGGGTCGAGGCCCCCACCCTGCTCATCCAGGGACAGACCGACAGCCTGTTCAACCTCAACGAGGCCACGGCGACGTACAACACGCTCAAGGGCAACGGCACCACCACCAAGATGATCTGGCAGTCCTGGGGCCACAGCGGCGGTCAGGCGCCCGGCGAACTCGACCTGTCCAAGGGCAACATGGAGAGCAGCTATACCGGTCGGCGCATCCTGTCCTGGTTCGACCGCTACCTGCGAGGGCTGAGGCACACCGACACCGGGCCGGCCTTCGCGTACTACCGCGACTGGCAGAGCGGCTACGGCGAGGCGGCCAAGGTTCCGCCGCTCACGCAGAAGATGTACCTCTCCGGCGACGGCAAGCTCGTCGACAACCGCGCGAAGGTGGCGCGCGGCAGCCGTACGTACACCAACGCCCTTGTGCCGACGAGCCATTCGGAGAGTTCGCTGGCCGGCATGATCGGGCTGCCCGACCCGGCGCCGTACGACACGCCGGGCACCTACCTCGGCTGGGACACCGACCCGCTCGCGGCCCCCGTCGACGTGGTCGGCTCGGCGAAGGCCACGCTCAAGGTGTCCTCGCCCACGGCCAGGAGGACACAGAACTCAAGAGACGCCGCCGACAAGCTCGTCCTGTTCGCCAAGCTCTACGACGTGGCGCCCGACGGCACCAAGACACTGGTGCGCCGCCTGGTCGCGCCAGTGAGGGTGCCGGACGTCACCCAACCGTTCACCGTCGCCCTGCCCGGCATCGCCCACCGCTACGAGGCCGGGCACCGCATCGAGTTCGCCATCGCCGCCAGCGACGACGCCTACCTCGGCAACAAGGGCATCAAGCCGGTCACCGTCGTGAGCGCCCCCGGCGACACGGGGACGCTCCAACTGCCCGTCGTCAGCGGGAGGTCGAACTGAGCGCCGCGTAGCCCGGACGCACGATCTCGTCGATGATGCGACGGCGTTCCGGCAGCGGCAGGAACGCCGCCTCGACCGCGGCGACGGTGAACTCCTCGAAGACGTCCGCACCGTAGCCGAAGGCGTCCGCCATGTGCTGGAACTCCTCGCTCATCGTCGTGCCGGACACCAGGCGGTTGTCGGTGTTGAGGGTCACCGTGAAGCCGAGCCTGCGCAACTCGTCGATCGGGTGCTTCTCGTACGAAAGGGCCGCGCCCGTCTGGAGGTTGGAGGTCGGGCAGACCTCCAGGGCGATCCGGTTGTCGCGGACGTACGCGGCGAGGTGTCCGAGCGTGCCGTCGGCGCCGATGTCGTCGGTGATCCGCACACCGTGCCCGATGCGTTCGGCACCGCACACCTGGACCGCCTCGTGCACCGACTCCGCGCCCACGGCCTCCCCGGCGTGGATGGTGATGTGGCAGTTGGCGCGCTTGAGGTGCTGGAAGGCGGGCAGGTGCTCGGCCGGCGGGTTGCCGATCTCGCCGCCCGCGATGTCGAAGCCCGCCACCCCGCGGTCGCGGTGCGCGACGGTCAGCTCGGCTATCTCCAGGGAGCGCCGGGTGTGCCGCATGCCGGTGAGCAGCGCGCGCACCGTGATCCTGCCGCCGGTGCGGCGCTCGCCCTCGCGCAGGCCCTCGTTCACGGCGTCCACGACCTCGTCGAGGCTCAGACCCCCCTCCAGGTGCTGCTCGGGCGCGTAGCGCACCTCCGCGTACACGACGCCGTCGGCCGCCAGGTCCTCGGCGCACTCGGCCGCGATGCGGTGCAGGGCCTCGCGGGTCTGCATCACCGCGCAGGTGTGGGCGAAGGTCTCCAGGTAACGCTCGAGGGAGCCGGAGTCCGCGGCGTCACGGAACCAGAGGGCGAGCTGGACCGGGTCCTCGGTCGGCAGCGCGGTGTAACCGCAGGCGCGGGCCAGCTCGACGATGGTGGCGGGGCGCAGACCGCCGTCGAGGTGGTCGTGGAGGACGGCCTTCGGCGCGCGGCGGATCCACTCCGCGGGGGTGACCGGAGCGGCGGCGGCAAGGTTGTCTGACAAGTGCATGAGGCGGGAGTGTACAGCGTGCCGCCCACCGACCACCCCGGCGACTAATTCGACTGAAGGACCGCGAGGGCGGGCGCCCCCGACGGCAGCATGTGCTTCGCGGCCATGACCGGAGTGCCGTCGACCCGTACGACCTGGGTGATCAGCACGGCCGGGGTGTCCGCCGGGCGGTCGAGCTGCTCGCCCCTGCGCCGCCCCAGCAGCGTCGCGCTCACCCCGCTGTGCGCGGTCAGCGCCACGGCCCGCGAGGCGTCCGCGAGGACGCTGAGCATCGAGGAGGCCGGCTCGGCGGCCAGCGCGTCCGCAAAGGCCGGGTGCAGCCGCTCCAGAACATCCTCGGGAGCCGCCCACTCATGGCTGAGCGCAACGGCAAGATCCGCCCCGACCAGCAATGACTCCCAGAACCGCAGCTCGGACCCGGCGGGCGCGAGCAGGTGCTGCGCGGTGAAGTCGGTGGGCTCCTCACGGCTGCGCAGCAGGGCCCGCACCCGCACCGGGCCGAGCAGGTCGTCCAGCGGCTGCACGTGCTCGAAGCCGCGCCGGGGCGGCCGGTCGTTGACCGTGCGGCCCACCCCGCGCCGTACCGACAGCAGCCCGTCCTCCTGGAGCAGGAGCAGGGCCTCGCGCAGGGCCGGCCGGCTCACCCCGAGCTCGCCGGCGAGCTTCGGCTCCGAGGGCAGTGTCGAGCCCGGGGGATAGGTGCCGTCGTGGATCGCGTCCGCGATCCGCTCGTACAGCGCCACGACCGGCCTGCGCCGCTGTCCGCTCCCTGCCATGGCTCCACCCCTCGACGTACCGGAAGCCCAGCATGCCCGGCGCCTGCTTGTCTGACAAGGCGGCCCCATGCTCGGCGCGCGGCCCATGGCTCACCCGTACGGCTCGCTCCACCGCACCCCGTACCCGCGCATCCGGCACGCTGGGCGCAACGGAGCTGCGGCATCGCGCGCGGACACGAGCGGCGGACACGACCGGACACGGCGGACACGAGCGGAAGGGTGGCCCATGAGCCCCAGGGGCGAGTCGAGCAGTACGCGGAGCAGGGCGGGCGGCGTCGTCACGCCGGGCAGGATCGCGGTCCTGGTCCTCGCGATCCTGGCGCTCGTCTTCATCTTCGAGAACACCCGCCGCGTCAAGATCCGGCTGCTGATCCCCGAGGTCACCATGCCGCTGTACCTCGCCCTGCTCGCGGTGTTCGTGGTCGGGCTCTGCTGCGGCTACGTCCTGAGGAGGCGCAGCAGGTGAGGGGCGGACGGGCGCGGACCGAGAACCGCCCCGCGGAGCACGTGTCCTTGCGGGCGGGTGGATCAGTAACCTGACCCGATGGGAACAGAGTCCGGCTACCTCGCCGAGGGCCCCCGCGTGGGCATACGCACCTTCACCCGTCAGGACGCCGACGAATTCACCGCCCTCGCCGCGGCGAGCCGCCCACTGCACGCCCCCTGGCTCTTCCCGCCCGCCGACCCCGACGCGTACGCGAGCTACGTGGACCGCCTCCTCGACGATCCGGCCCGGCACGGCTACCTGGTGTGCGAGCGCGGCGACGGCCGCATCGCGGGATTCATCAACATCAACAACGTGGTGGAGGGCGCCTTCCAGAGCGGCGCGCTCGGCTACGGCGCGTTCGCCCCGGCGGCCGGCCGCGGCCTGATGAGCGAGGGCCTGACCCTGATCGTCCGCCACGCCTTCACCCGGCTCGGCCTGCACCGCCTCGAAGCGAACATCCAGCCCCGCAACGAGGGCTCCATCAACCTGGTCCGCCGCGCCGGCTTCCGCCTGGAGGGCTACTCGCCGGACTTCCTCTTCATCGACGGCGCGTGGCGCGACCACGAACGGTGGGCGATCACCAAGGAGATGACGGAGCGGGGCGGTGAGGAACCCGGCGCGCGGGGGATGGAATGACGGCGCGGGGACAACGTCTCGGCGCGCGGTGCCTCCTGCTCATGGGGTGCTGACGGCGGGCTCGGTGTCCCCGGAGCCGCGTTCCGACCGGCCGGGGCCGGCCGGGCCCGGCTGAGGGAGCTGTAACGGCCGAGGCTCCCTCAGCGCCGGCCGCCGCCCTTGTAGTTGATCTTCATGGTGTCGAGGTCGGTCACGGTCGACCGCAGATCGCGGAACCCGTGGCCGAGCGCCGAGAGCGCGGACTCGGCCCGGTCCTCGGCGATCGCGCCGGCCATCTCGTCGCCGTCGGCGGCGTCGGAGACCACGGTGAAGCGCCACGAGAAGTGCTTCAGGGTGCGGTCGTAGGCGAGCGAGCCCTCCTGCGTGAACGTCATCGCGGTCAGCCCGTGGTCGTCGGCCTCGGCCAGCAGTCGCACCCGCGAGTCCTCGCTCAGGCCGTCCCACACTCCGCGCACGATGACCCGGTAGGTGTGCTGCTCGCTCATGTCCCGCTGTCCTTCCGTACCGCCTGTCCGTTGCGGACAGATCGTCGCCCATGGAGCGGATCCTGTCGATCGATATACGGCATCCGGCCCGCCGCGCGCAGCCGCCCCGGCCCCTGTCCGCTCGGCCTTTGCGCAATCCTGACCCGGGGTGCCCCTGGCCGTTGTCAGTGGCGCGGTGTTCCATGGTCATCGGGGGATCGGCCGAAAGAGCCGCCGAAGCCCCGTACGAGGGAGTGAGGCTGCCTTGGCCACGACCGTGCGACGTGCCGTACTGACCCTGCCCGGCGCCCCGTTGGGCGAGGCGAACCCGCTGCCCGCGCTGCGCCCGCGCGACGAACTGCACCGACTCGACGAGCGCGCACGCGAGGGGCTGCCGCGGGACATGGCCCGCCAGATCGGATACGCCCCGCTGGAGACGCTGCTGCCGGTGCGGGTCCTCGACGGCTACGGGCGCGAGCGCGGCACCGTCGAGCTCGACACGATCGTGATCGAGAACGACCGGCTGCGCGCCACCGTGCTGCCCGGTCTCGGCGGCCGCGTGCACTCCCTGTTCCACAAGCCCACCGGCCGCGAACTGCTCTACACCAACCCGGTGTTCCAGCCTGCCGACTTCGCGCTCAACGGCGCCTGGTTCTCCGGCGGCATCGAGTGGAACATCGGTGCCACCGGCCACACCACCCTGTCCTGCGCCCCCCTGCACGCCGCGCTCGTCCCGGCGCCGGACGGCGGGCAGATGGTCCGCCTGTGGGAGTGGGAACGGCTGCGCGACCTCCCCTTCCAGGTCGACCTCTGGCTGCCCGACGCTTCCGACTTCCTGTACGTGGGCGTCCGCGTCCGCAACCCGCACGAGCGGACCGCGCCCGTCTACTGGTGGTCCAACATCGCCGTCGAGGAGGGCGAGCGCACCCGCGTGCTCGCTCCCGCCGACGAGGCCTGGCACTTCGGGTACGAGCGCACCCTGCGCCGGGTGCCCGTGCCGGTCCTCGACGGCATCGACCGCACCTACCCGCTGCGCAGCGAGCACCCCGCCGACTATTTCTACGAGGTCCCCGACGGCGCCCGCCGCTGGATCGCCTCGCTCGACGACAGCGGGCACGGCCTCGTCCAGACCTCCACGGACACCCCGCGCGGCCGCAAACTGTTCCTGTGGGGCTCGGGGCGCGGCGGGCGCCGCTGGCAGGAGTGGCTGACCGAGCCCGGCACCGTCGGATACGCCGAAATCCAGGCGGGCCTCGCCCGTACCCAGCTGGAGCACGCGCCGCTCGACCCGGGCGCCGAATTCGCCTGGCTGGAGGCGTACGGCCCGCTGGCCACCGACGCCCCGCTCGTGCACGGCCCCGACTGGGCGGCGGCCCGCGCCGAAGCCGAGGCCAGTCTGGAGCGGGCCCTGCCCCGCGCCACGGTGGACGCGGCCTACGCCGCCTGGCGTCCCTTCGCCGACGCCGAGCCCGGCGAGAGCCTCGCCACCGGCTCGGGCTGGGGCGCCCTCGAAGTCCTGCGTACGGGAGCGAAGCTGCCCGGCACCCCGTTCCCCGATCTGACGCTCACTCAAGAACAGCTGCCTTGGCTGGAGTTGCTGCGAGCGGGTGTGTTCCCCGAACCGCGCAAGGTGGCCCCGCCCGGCCCCACCCTCGTCGCACCGCACTGGCGCGACATGCTGGAGACGGCGCCCGCCGACCCGCTCACCGAGTACCACCTCGGCATCGCCCAATGGCACGCCGGTGACCGCGCCCAAGCGGTGCGCAGCTGGGAGCGCGGCCTGCCGCTCGCCCCGTCGCGCTGGCCGCTGCTGCGCTGCCTCGCCGTCGCCGACCAGCTGTCCGGGCACGCCAGCCGCGCGGCCGACCGCTACGCCGAGGCGTACGACGACTTCTGCCAGGAACGCAGGGAGGGCGACGCCTGGACGGCGGCCGACGCCGCGCTCGGCCGCGAGGCGATGGATGCGCTGCTCTTGGCGGGCCGCCCCGCCGACGCCCGCGCGATATGGGCCCGGCTGCGCCCCGCCGTGCGCGAACGCGGCCGCTTCCGCCTCGTCGAGGCCCAACTCCTCCTGGCGGAGGGCGACCCGCACGCCGCGCGCGCCCTCTTCGACGCGGGCTTCGAGGTCGCCGACCTGCGCGAGGGCGCCGAGATCCTCAACGATCTGTGGTCCCGCCTCACCGACGACCCCCTCCCGGACCGCTACCAGTACCGCATGCGGCCCGAGGACTAGGGTCTGTCCGGCGGATCCTGACGGCACGCGCGGCCCGGCCCGCCCATCTGCCGCGTTGCCGTCGGGTGCCGACTCCCCCTCGTTCTCGGCTCCGCTAGAACAAGGGGGGGACCCCCATCGCGTCGCCGCCCTCCTCCGCCGTACAGCTGGACGCACCAGACCCCCGCTCACCACCACCGAAAACACACCCGGAACCAAGGCCAACCAGATCCGCCGGACAGACCCCATGGCCGCGACACGGCGCCGGCGCAAGCGGGGGCATGCCGGCCAGGGGGGCGTACCGGCGCGGGGCCCCTCGGGGGTGGGCTACAGTGCGCCTTTGCCGGGGCGGCTCCGGGGGGAGCCGATGGGGCGGGGGGTACGTCCCAGTGGGGGAACAACTCACGCCTGCCGTCGGGAAGTCGACGGCATGCCCGATGTGCGGCGCGGACATTCCGTGCGACGACCGGTTCGCCACGTGGTGCACCGCCTGCGACTGGAACGTCGATCCGGGTGGCGAGGAACCGGCCCGCAGCAGGTTCGAGGCGACGCAGCGCCGCCTCGCCCACCGCTACGGCGAGCAGCTGCACGCCGAGCTGCTCGCGGGACCGGACGCCGCCTCCGCCAAGGGGGACCGCTCAGGGGCCCTCGCCCGCGCGGTCGCGCTGGCCGTGCACGGCGTCACCGCCACGCTGGCCGTCGGCGGCGTCCTGCTGATGGTGCTCGGCCGCAACAGCATCCTGCAGTGCGCCCTCGGGATCATTCTCCTGGTGACCGCCGTCGTACTGCGGCCCCGGTTCCACCGGCTGCCCGACACCGCACAGGTGCTGCTCAGGGCGGACGCGCCGCGGCTCTACGAGCTGGTCGACGACGTCGCGTCGGCGGTGGGGACGCGGGGCGTCGACATCGTGGTCGTCGACGGGGACTGCAACGCCTTCGTCACGACGTACGGCATCAAGGGACGCCGTGCGCTGCACATCGGGCTGGGTCTGTGGGAGGCCCTGGACCCGCAGGAGCGCGTCGCCCTGCTGGGTCACGAACTCGGCCATTACGCCAACGGTGACCTGCGGCACGGTTTCTTCATCGGTACCGCCCTGTCCTCCCTGAACCACTGGCTGTACTTCCTCACCCCGGCCCACAGCCTGCACCGTCACCGGACCATCCCGGAGATCGCCACGGACGCGCTCATGGCCGTGCCCCGATGGGGGGTGTACGGGATCGCGCTGCTCCTGGAGGGTCTCACCCTGCGCAGCTCGCAACGCTCCGAATACCTCGCGGACCGTGCGGCGGCGCGCGTCGCCTCGACCGCGGCGGCCGCCGCCCTGATGGACCGGCTCCTCATCGGCGACGCCATCCGCTCGGCCCTGCGTACGGAGTCCGTCCGCGCGCAGACGCGGATCGGCGGCGCCGCACCGCGGGCGGCCGCCGACGGCCTGTGGGAGCGGATCGCGCGGCGCGCCGCCACCGTCTCCGAGCGCGAGTACGAGCGGCGGCGCCGCGTCAGCGCGCTGCGCGGCCACAGCGTCGATTCCACGCACCCGCCCACCCATCTGCGCCGGCACCTGATCGAGGCGGGGGAGCCGGCCGAGGCGGCCGTCGTCGTCGGCCCGGAGGCGGCCGCGGCGATCGCCGCCGAAATGGCGGCCGTCCGGGCGACGATCGCCCGCCATGTCATCCGCGACCTGGCGGGGTGAGCACGGCCCCGGGCCCCGTCACGCCGGCTTGCGGTCGACGTACTCGAAGACGGAACCGTCGGGGTGGACGGCGATCAGATTGCGGCCCGCGGGCGTCGCGACCGGGCCGGCCACGACGTGGGCGCCCGCCCCGGTCAGGACGGCGTGTGCCTCGTCGACGTCCTGGACGGCGACCGTCGCCGCCACCTTGCGCAGCACGTCCAGCTCCGCCGCGGGACCGCTCATCAGCAGGAAGGCGCCCACGGCGGCGACGGACACGCCCCCACGGTCGAAACGGAGCGCCCGACTGCCGGTGACGCGTTCGTAGAAGACGATCGCGCTCTCCAGGTCGTCGACGCAGATGCGCAGCGTGGTCCCGAGAATCTCCATGCGCCGAAGCCTAGTTGGGTGAGATCGTCCACGGCAGGCGATCGACCGGTGCGGTGCGCACACGGCCGCGGGCGGGGCAGGGTCGCATTGGTGTGTTTCTCCACCGCGCTCTTGGAGACGAGCAGGTGCCGCGCGATGGCCGCGTTGGTCCAGCCCTGGGCCATGAGCGTCAACACGACGCGCTCGCGGTCCGTGAGCAGATCGAGATCGTCGGTGTGACGGGTGCGCGACAGAAGGCGGCGCACCACCTCCGGATCGAACACCGTGCCACCCTCGTGCACCCGCTCCAGTGCGGACAGGAATTCCTCCACCCTGCCCACCCGGTCCTTCAGCAGATATCCCACGACCCGGGCCCATGGGATCGGCGGACGGCGAGGTCCCCGAACGGCGGGGGCGCCGAACCGCGCGGTCCCCGGACGTCACTCACACGCGGCACAGGATCTCGCCGTGCGGCACCATGAACCAGCCGTCGTCCTGCGCGCCCCAGGCGTGCCAGGCCTCGGAGACCGCGGCCAGTTCCGTTGCCGTGGCGTGTCCGCCGTCGACCGCCAGATCCGCGTACGAGGAGGCGACCGTGCGCTCCGCCCACAGCCCGCTCCACCAGGCGCGCTCCTCCGCGGTGGCGAAGCACCACGTGCTCGCCGACGAGGTGACATCGGTACAACCGGCCTCCAGCGCCCAGGACTTGAGCCGTCGGCCGGCGTCGGGCTCGCCCCCGTTGGCCCGCGCCACCCGGTGGTACAGCTCCAGCCATCCGTCGAGGACGGGGGACTCGGGGTACCAGGTGAAGGCCCCGTAGTCGCTGTCGCGCACCGCGACGATCCCGCCGGGCTTGGTGACCCGGCGCATCTCGCGCAGCGCCCGCACCGGGTCTCCGACGTGCTGCAGCACCTGGTGGGCGTGCACGACGCAGAACGTGTCGTCGGGGAAGTCCAGCGCGTGGACGTCCGCCACCGCGAACGACATGTTCTCCAGGCCTCGGTCGGCGGCGTGTGCGCGGGCCCGCTCCACGATGCCCGGAGCGTGGTCGACCGCCGTTACGTGACCCTCCGGGACCAGCGCGGCCAGGTCGGCGGAGATGGTGCCGGGCCCGCAGCCGATGTCCAGGACCCGCATGTGCGGCTTCAGCTCGCCGATGAGGTACGCCGCCGAGTTGGCGGCGGTGCGCCAGGTGTGGGAGCGCAGGACGGACTCGTGGTGGCCGTGGGTGTAGACCGCGCTCTCGCCCCGCTGCGCCCGAGGTGTGTCCTGTGACATGGCTGACTCCCTTTCGCCGAACTGCCCCGCTGCTGCGTCCACTTTAGGAGGCGCCGCCAGATAATGAGATACGCGTCTTGATATATGGACGGATGGTGCGCGCTCCGCCGGGACTGGCGACAGGGGCCGGGGGTACTCGGCCGCCATGGAAACGAACCTGCCGAATCTGCCGGAGCAGCTTTCCCAGGTCGTCCGGGACGCGATCAGGGACGAGCTGCGCGAACAGACCAGCAAGCAGCGCCACGCCGCGCGGATGTACGCGGGAGCCGGCGCGGCCGGGCTCTACGGAGGCGCCGCGCTCACCGCGTTCCTGCTCCTGGTGCTCGGCCTGGCGCTGCCCTACTGGGCGGCGGCGCTGATCGTCGCCGTCCTGCTGCTCGGCGCCGCCGTGCTGCTGAGCAGGAGCGCCCGTGGCGCCCGGGGCACGCCGCCGGACCGGATCACCGCGCCGATGGAACCCGGGGTGCCGCCCGGCGCCCCGGTCGTGCCGCCCGTCCCGCCGGTCGCCCCCGAGGCACCCCACAGCCCGCTCGACACGCCGCACGACAGGAACCGCTGAGGCGCTCACGACACGGACCGCCGACGCGCCGCGCAGCCGGTATGGCGTACGCCACGCAAGCCGTGTGACCCGGGCCTCATCGGCCGACGTGCCCGCCGGGCCCGTGCGTCCCGTCCGCGTCGTCCGCACCGCCTCCGCGGAATCCCCAACTGCCGCGCGCCCGGCGGGCGGTACCCGAAGGGGTCCTGCCGCCCCCCGGCGCGGTGTCGCGCCGTCCGGTGGACGCCGCTCGTGCCGTCGCGGGCGGGACAGTCCGGGCGGAACCGCTCGCAGGGGGTTTGAGCTGCTCGGTCGCGGCTACCCGAAAGGCCTAGAACGCGAGGTGACATGGCTGAGACATCCGAGAACCCAGAAAAGACACCATCCAAGTCGGCGGCGAAGACCGCCTCCACATCCCGTGAGGACGACAACCTCCCGAGCGCGGTGGAAGTTCTGCGGGGCGCACGCGCCCAGCTCTCCGAGCTCATCGGCATGGCCGCCGAATCGGTCTCGTCCTTCGAGCGCACCGACGACGGCTGGCTGCTGAAGATCGAGGTCCTGGAGCTCTCCCGGGTCCCGGACACGATGAGCCTCCTCGCCTCGTACGAGGTCGAACTCGACGCGCGCGGCGAGCTCACCGGCTACCAGCGGCTGCACAGATACGAACGCGGCCGGGCCGACCGGAAGTGAACGCGACCTGCCCGGCGGCCGGACGCATATCTCGCGGCCGTACGGCAACAGGACGACAGACAACAGCACGACAGGCAACAGCGGTACGCAACACCTGACAGAAGCACGTAGGACAACACGTGAGGAGGGCCGGACGCCATGACGGTTGTCCCGGCACAGCAAAGCGGCGGCAGTGGCGGCAGCAGCGGCCTCTACGACGTCCTGGAGCTCGTGCTCGACCGAGGACTCGTGATTGACGCGTTCGTACGTGTCTCCCTCGTCGGTATCGAAATCCTGAAGATCGACATACGTGTCGTCGTCGCCAGCGTCGACACCTATCTCCGATTCGCCGAGGCCTGTAACCGCCTCGACCTGGAAGCGGGCCCGCACCGCAACCCCGGCCTTCCCGACCTGGTCGGCGACATGACCGAATCGGGCGCCCGCGGCAAGACCAAGGGAGCGCTCTCGGGCGCCGCGCAGACCATCTCCGACGCCTTCAAGGAGGCGCGCGACGACGGCGAGCAGCAGCGCGAGGCCAAGCCCCGGGCCCGGCGCACCACCACGCGCCGTAAGGAGGAGCAGGAATGACCACCTACGTCTACGGCATAGCCCGCCGCAGTCACGGACGGCTGCCGGAACAGATGGGCGGCATCGGCAATCCGCCGCGCCCCGTCCGCACCGTCGAGCAGGGCGAACTCGTGGCACTGGTCAGCGACGCCCCCGAGGAACTCAAGCCCAAGCGCCGCGACCTGCTCGCCCACCAGAATGTACTCGCCGAGGCCGGAGCGGCCGGCCCCGTGCTGCCGATGCGGTTCGGCGGGGTCTCCACCGACGACGAGGCCGTACGGGCCGTGCTCGCCGAGCACGAGGAGCGTTACCTGGAACGCCTCGAAGCGCTCGACGGCAAGGTCGAGTACAACGTGAAGGCGACCCACGACGAAGAGGCCGTCCTGCACCAAGTCCTCGCCGACAACGCCGAGTTGCGCGCCCTGAGCGAAGCCAACAGGAAGTCCGGCGGCGGTTCGTACGAGGACAAGCTGCGCCTCGGCGAGCGCATCGCGGCGGCCGTGCAGCAGCGCGAGACGGCGGACGCCGCCCTGGTGCAGCAGACCCTGCGCGATGCGGCCGCCGAACAGTGCCCCGGACCGCAGTCCACCGGCTGGCTGGCGAACATCTCCTTCCTCGTGCCGCGCGACCACGCGGACGAGTTCATCGCCACCGTGGACGGCCTGCGAGCCCAGGCGCCGCACCTGGTCGTCCAGGTGCACGGCCCGCTACCCCCCTACAGCTTCACGGGGTGAATTCGAGTGGGCCTCCTCAAGCAGTTGCTCCTGCTTCCCGCGGCGCCCGTCCGTGGCACCTTCTGGGTGCTCGGGCAGGTCGCCGAGGAAGCGGAGCGGCAGTACTACGATCCGGCGACCGTGCGACGCGAACTCGCCCAACTGGAAAGGCAATTGATGGAGGGCGAGATCAGCGAGGAAGAGTTCGACCGTCGCGAGGACGAACTCCTCGACCGGCTTGAGGGCCCCACGAGCGGCGCATCCGATTTCGGGAGGAACTGATGGGTACCCCGGCGAGATTCCCCGACTCCTACCCGTCCGACGGCGGCGGCGCCAACCTGGCCGACATTCTCGAACGCGTTCTCGACAAGGGAATCGTCATTGCCGGGGACATCCGCATCAACCTCCTCGACATCGAGCTCCTCACGATCAAGCTGCGGCTCATCGTGGCCTCGATCGACAAGGCGAAGGAAATGGGCATCGACTGGTGGGAGGACGACCCCGCCCTCTCCACCGGTGCCCGCCGCCGCGAACTCGCCCGGGAGAACGACGAGTTGAAGGCGCGGATCGCCGCCATGGAAGCGGCGCGTCCCTCCGACACCGAGGCGGTCGCGGCCAAGGAACAGCGGGCGGTGACCGATGAATGACGACGAGCTGCTCTACGTGTACGCCGTCACGCCCCCCTTCTCCGGGGTGCTGCCCGACGGGGTGCGCGGGCTCGACGGGGAGCCGCCCCGCGTGATCGAGCACGACGGGCTGTGCGCCGCGGTGAGCCGGGTCCCGGCCGCCGAGTTCGACGCCGAGCCCCTCCGCTCCCGCCTCGAAGACCTCGACTGGCTCTCCGGGACCGCGCGCACCCACGAGGCGGTGATCGCCGCACTCGCCTCGGTCACCTGTCCCGTGCCGCTGCGCCTGGCGACGGTGTGCCGCGACGAGAGCGGTGTGCGCCGGCTGATCGACTCCGGCCGCGCCCGCTTCGTGCCGACCATCGAACGCCTCGACGGCCGCGTCGAATGGGGCGTCAAGGTGTACGCACAGTCCCGACCAGCCGCCCCGGAGCCGGAGTCGAAGGCATCCAGTGGCCGGGACTATTTGCGCCGACGGCTCGGCCAGCGGCAGTCCCGCGACGACACGTGGCGTCGCGCGGGAGCCCTCTCGCGCACCCTCCACGCGGAACTGTGCGGGCGCGCCGAGGACGGGCGGCTGCACCGCCCCCAGAGCGGACAGCTCTCCGGCGAGCCCGGCGAGAACGTGCTCAACGCCGCCTACCTGGTGCCGCGCGAACAGAGCGAGCAGTTCGTGGCGGCCGTGCGCGAGCACACCCCCGCGGACGACGGCGTACGCGTGGAGCTGACCGGCCCCTGGGCGCCGTACTCCTTCGCCGGCGGACCGGACGAGTCCCAGGAGGACCTGTGAGGAACAGCGGCGAAGGCCAGGAGGACTCGTGAGGGACAGCGGAGAAGCCCTCGCGCAACGTGAGGTCGCCCTCGTCGACCTGCTCGACCGGCTGCTCGCTGGCGGCGTCGTCATCACGGGCGATCTGACGCTGCGGATCGCCGACGTGGACCTCGTACGCATCGACCTCAACGCGCTGGTGAGCTCGGTCAGCTCCGAAGTCCCCTCCCCCTTCGAGGATTTCGAGGAGCGCCTGTAATGGACGCAATGGACGACATCATCAACGCGGACATCTTCGAGGCCATGGAGGCGGCGGGCGAGGCAGGCCGGACCGCGGACGACGCCGACCGGACCACGCAGGACGCCGGCGCGACCGCGGACGAGGCCGGCAAGCGGCGCCGGGTCGACCTCGACCCCGACACCGTGGAGCGCGACCTCGCGCGGCTGGTCCTGACCGTCATCGAACTGCTGCGGCAGCTCATGGAGCGCCAGGCGCTGCGCCGCGTCGAGACCGGGGCGCTCACCGAGGACCAGGAGGAGCGGATCGGCCTCACGCTCATGCTCCTGGAGGACAGGATGGGGGAGCTGAGGTCGAAGTTCGGGCTGCGCCCGGAGGACCTCAACATCGACCTCGGGCCGCTCGGCCCCCTCCTCCCGAGGGACGGTTCCTGAACGCGCGCCGTAAGGGGTAGCGGTTCGGGGCCGGAGCGACGTGTCGCTCCGGCCCCGAACCGCTACCCCTTCCCGCGAGCCGGCGATCCGGCTCAGCGGCGAGCCGCCGGGCGGCGGGCGGTCAGCGCGTCGTGCCGGGGGCGCCGCCGGCCGGTCGCCGGTTCCGTCGCCGCGTCACATCCCCAGGACGGGTCCGCACCGCGCTGGGTCTTCCGGACGAGCCCGCGCACCGCGAAGGCCGCGCCCACGCCCAGAGCCGCGCCCGCCAGTACGTCGCCCGGATAGTGCACCCCGGTGTAGACGCGGGAAGCCGCCACCGAAATGCCGACCGGGGCCAGGAGGGCACCCAGGGCCGGCGATTCCAGGGCGACGCCCGTCACGAAGGCGCCGGCCGACGCGGAGTGCCCGGACGGGAACGACGTCGTGATCGGGTGGCGCTTCAACTGGCGTACCAGCGGCACCGCGTCGAGCAGGGGGCGGTCGCGGCGCACCGCGTGCTTCGCGACGGTATTGACCGTCAGCGAGGCCAGCGCCAGCGAGGCGACGCCCCGCGCGGCCGCTCGGCGGGCGCGCGGCGAGCGGGTCGCGCTCAGCGCGGCAGCGGCCGTGAACCAGAGCACACCGTGGTTGGCGGCCCGGCTCAGCCGCGGGAGCACGGCCTCGGCGGCCGGCCAGTGACTGGTGGCGGCGAAGTCGAAGAGCGCCCGGTCCCGGGCGCCGAGTCGCTTGTGCCAGTTCGAGTACGTCATGGCAGGCGGGTACCCGAAAGGCACGCGGGTACCCGGTCGCGGTCGCGGGCGAGGGGCGAGGGCGTGGGCGTGGGACGGTCTACGTCGGTGGTCGCGGGCTCGCGTCCAGGTGAGCGGCCGCGTCAGCGAGGCTGACCATGCCGAGAGGGCGCCCCTGGGCCACCACCGGAAGCCGCCGCACCGCGTACCGGCGCATCAACGACAGGGCCGTCGCCACCTCGTCGTCCGGGCCCACGCACACCGGCGGCCGCGTACAGACGGACTGCGCGCTCACGATCAGAGGATCGGCTCCCTCGGCGACCGCCCGCACGGTGATGTCCCGGTCCGTCAGCACGCCGATGATCCGGCCCGCCCTCGTGACCAGCACATCGCGGATGTCCTGGGCCCGCATCAGCTGCGCCGCCTCCTGAAGCGACGCGTCGGGCCGCACGGCGGCGACGCCCGGCGTCATCACTTCCCTGACGAAACGTGCCATGAGTTCGGCGCCCCGTTCCTGTTGATCAGCCCATCGGTCGCCCGGTCGCCCGGATACGCCGGGTACCGGGTGTGCAGCGGGGGAAACCCGCTCCTCGAGGGCTTCGACACAATCTTCGCCGCTTCGGCACAATCCCCGTTTGGCCTCGCGAACCGAGGGCAGGCGCAGCACGTGCTTCGGACCGGAGGCACGTCCGAGGGAGCGGTGGACCGCTCGGGGCGTGCCCGTGTGCCCGGCCGAAGAAGGCTCCCCGGTGACAACCATCCGCCGCACCGCTTTCAGGGAGCTGGGATCGCAGATGCGTACCAACACCACGGCGAAGCACAAGCACCCGCACGACGACGCACCGAAGACGGTCGCCGCCTTCGAACGGCTCGCGGCGCTGCCCGCGGGGCCGGAACGGGACGCCCTGCGCCAAGACCTCGTCAGCGCGTGGCTGCCCATGTCCGAGCGGCTCGCCGGACGCTTCCGCAACCGGGGCGAGGCCCTTGAGGACCTGCGTCAGGTCGCCGCCCTCGGCCTCGTCAAGGCCGTCGACCGCTACGACCCGGCGCGCGGCGCCGCGTTCGAGAGTTACGCCGTCCCCACCATCACGGGCGAGATCAAGCGGCACTTCCGCGATCACATGTGGACCTTGCATGTGCCGCGCCGCGTACAGGACTTGAGGGGCCGGGTGCGGGTGGCGAGTCAGGAGATCGCGGCGACGGCGGGATCCCAGCGGGCCGGCGTCGCGGAACTGGCCGCGCAGGCCGGCCTGACGGAGGACGAGGTCAGGGCGGGACTCGAGGCCATCGACAGCTTCAGCGCGCTCTCCCTCGACGCCGAACTGCCGGGCGGAGCAGACGGATACAGCCTGAGCGATTCGCTCGGCAGCGCCGACCCGGCCCTCGACATCGTCGTCGACCGTGAGTCCGTCAAGCCGGGCCTCAGCTGCCTGCCCGAGCGCGAGCGCACCATCCTGTACATGAGGTTCTTCCGCGACATGACCCAGAGCCGGATCGCCGAGGACCTCGGCATCTCGCAGATGCACGTGTCCCGGCTGCTCACGCGCTGCTGCAGCCGTCTGCGCGACCAGGCCATGCGGGATCTGCGCGACGATGGCCGTCGGCCGACACGGGACGAGGCCGCGGTGGGCGGGACCGCGACGGCGGTCCGCTCCGCGGGTCGGCCGGGCCGGGCCCCGGGGCAGGCGGTCCGCTCCGCGGAGCTGCCGAAGGCGCGGACGGACGCGAGGGAACGGGCCGGGGCGAAGGCTAAGCCGACGGCGGCGGCGGGGCCGCGGACGAAGGGGGCGACGCAGACGCGCAGGACTCCTCCGCGTCAACTGCCGCGGGTGGCACAGAAGATGACGACTCATCAGGATGAGGACGCCGCATAGCCAGGTCGATATGACGGGACATCACATCGACCGCCTGTCCCTCCGCCATCGAGAACGGACGGGCGGAGCCGGTCCGGAACAGGGTCACTACCCCCGTCACCGGGCCGGGCGCCCCCAGCGGCACACACATCAGGGACGACACCTCGGCGCGCGCCAGCACCGGCGTCCCCGTCGGATCGTGTCCGAACCCGTCGATGTCCTCGGGCTGCACCTGCAGCACCCCGTTCCCGGCGCGGGCCGCTTCGAGCACCACCGGGCAACTCGCGGGCTCCTGGCCGGCCATCGCGTGCAGCAGAGGAGCCGCCGCGGGGCCCTTGGGTCCCAGGCAGACCACGCGCCGCAGACCGCCGTCGACCAGGTCGGCCACGACCCACTCGGCGAACCGTCCGCACAGTACCCGCGCGGCCCGCGTCAGTATCGACTCCCTCGCCCCAGAGGGGAGTTGAAGCAGTGCGGACGCCATGGCATCCATCAGATCCATGAGTTCGGCGTGCCCGGTCGACTCGGCGAGGTCGGGCGTCTTCGGCGGCGGGGGAGCGGCGGCCGAGCCCCGGGCGCTGCCCGCCTGGAACACCACGAGCACGGCCGGCTGCGGCTCGCCCGGCGGGCGCAGCGCGGTGAGCGTGGCCAGCAGGGCCTCCTCGGGGCGCTGTTGGAGCCGCACCATCAGCCCGCGATCGCCCTCGCCGCGCGCCACCGCGGCCGCCTGTGAACGGAACGCCGCGCGGTCGCCGGGCGTGAGCAGGGCCGCGAGCGGCCGGCCGGTGGCGTATCCGGCGCGGATCCCGGTGAGCCCGGTCGCCGCGAAGTTCAGTCTGCGTACGACGGTTTCCCGGTCGACCAGTACCACCGGCAGCGGCATCCGCTGGAACAGCGCCTTGAGCAGCAGCCGTTCCTGGCGCTCCTCGCGCGAGGCGCCCCCCGATCCGGACGCCATCCGTTCATAGCGCGGCCACAACTGCTCGGCCACGTGCTGGAGTTCGAACAGTGCCGCGTCCAGGACCACGGAGTGTTCACCGACCGGGCGAGCGCGTGCGGTGCGCAGCTCGCCCACCCGTCTGACGAAGTCCGCCAGTTCGTCGCCGAAGTCGTCTTCCGTCTGCGTCATGGGAGAAAGCTAGCCGCTCGACCGCGCTCCGGGGGCCCGTACCGTTTCGGGCCGGGCGGCCCGGGAAACCGCAGCACGAGGAGGTGTTCGCGATGCTGCCCGAGCCCGAACGCCAAGAGCCCGAAGCGACCACCAACGCCCGGCGGCTCTCCCTGCTCGCCGAACAAGCGGTGCGCTGCGCGCCCGCCTGCTGCGGAGCGGTCGCCACGATCGGCGACAGCCGACCCGAACGCCGCATCACCGCCACCCACCCCGACCTGGCACCCCTCGCCTCCGTGCAGCTCGCCTGCGGCGACGGCCCCATCCAGAGCGCACTGGACGCGGGGGAACCCGTGGAAACCGAGGACCTGCTGACCGAGGACCGCTGGCCCGGCTATCGCGCGCTGGCCCTCGTGTCGGGCGTCCGCTCCTGCGTCACGCTCCCGTACCGCCGGTCCGGCATCGAGGTCACGGTCAGCCTCTACGGCTACCGCCCCGGATCGCTCAAGGACATCGTGCGCGGACCCGTCGGCATCCTCGCCAAGGAGACCACCACCGCCCTGGTCCGCGACCGCCGCTACCACGCGGCGCTCGCCGAGGTCGAGCACTTGGAGGCGGCGCTGCGCTCCCGCCCGGTCATCGACCAGGCCAGCGGGATCGTGATGCACGTCCTCGGCTGCGAGGCCGACGTCGCCTTCGGCATCCTGCGCACCATCTCCCAGCGCACCAACCGCAAACTCGCCGAGGTCGCCGAGGCCGTGGTGCGCGCCAAAGGGCGGGGCCTGGAATCCGAACTCTCCGCCCTGGCCCTCCCGAACCACTGACCTCCCGAACCACTGACCTCCCGAACCACTGACCTCCCGACCGATTGCCCGAACGACCGCTCGACCGACCGCCGGTCCGACGGCCCGCCGGCACTCCTACGCCGCGGTCCGCCGCCTGTGCGCTCGCCGGGAGGTGGCACGGGGCTGCCCGCGCCTCTTCGCGAGCGCACACCGCGAGCGCACACCGCGAGCGCACAAGCGGCGGATCGGGGCAAACCTCCGTATAAATGCTTGAAGGTGTGGTTCACACTGTGAACGGCCCGAAATCACCTGCGGGCCGCAGCACCACATGGGCCTGACAGCGGCCAGGACCCCGGACCCCACCGAGGTCTGGGCGAGGAGGGAGCCGGCATGCAAGGGACGGCCGCCGAAGGCCGCGGGCCGGTGCGGTACGGGCCACCCGCCCCCGGCCCCAGCCTGCCCGTACTCCCGGAACTCGCCGCCGCACTCGGAGCCGCCGCGGGGCACACCGAACCCCAGCCGCCCGGCGGCGGCCCGGAACTGCGCGAAGCCGCCTGCGGCTACTGGCTGCGACGCGGGCTGCCCACCGCCCCGGAACACGTCGTCGCCGCCCCGGGCGCCCAGGCCCTCCTCGTCGCCCTTCTCGGCGCGTACGGCGGTGACGTCCTGATGCCGAGGCCGTGCCCCGCGTGGTGGACCCCGCAGGCCCGGCTGCTCGGCAGACCCGCCTACCACGTGCCGACCCCGGCGGAATGCGGCGGCGTACCCGACCCGTACGCCCTGCTCGAAACCGTTCGCCGGGTACGCGCCGAGGGCGGCACGCCTCGCCTCCTGCTGCTCTGCGTCGCCGACGACCCGACCGCCACCGTGGCGCCGCCCGAGACCGTACGGGAAGCCTGCGAGGCCGCCGTCGCCGAAGGGCTGCACATCATCAGCGACGAAACCTGGCGGGACACCGTGCACCGCCCCCACGAAACGGTGCCGCTCAGCCCCGCCGAGATGTGCCCCGGCAATGTGACCGTCCTCGCCGACCTGGGTGGCGCGCACACCCCGCCGGGTTGGCCCGCCGCCGTGGCCCGTTTCCCCGCCACGGATACGGAAGTGCCGCGCCGGGCGCGCACCCTGGACATCCTCGCGGCGCTCGGCGCCGTCGTCGCCGCCCCGGTGGCCGCGGCCGCGGCGCTCGCGCTCAGCGAACCGGCGCCCGTCGCCGAACGCACCCGGCAGGCGGCCGCCCTGCACGGCCGCGTCGCGGCCGCAGCCCACCAGGCCGTACTCGCCGCGGGCGCCATGGCGAGGCCACCCCAGGCCGGCCGCCATCTCTACGCCGACCTCGGACCGTTCCGCGCCGGCCTCGCCGCCCGGGGCGTCACCGACTCCATGGAGTTGGAGGATTATCTGACGCGCCGTCTCGGCGGGCCGGCCCCCGGCGGCCATCGCTTCGGAGACGAACTGGGAGCCCTGCGCGTGCGCCTCGCCACCGGCCCGCTGCTCGGCGCGACCCCGGACGAGCGACTCGATTCCCTCGCCGCGGCGGACCCCCTCCAACTGCCCCACGTACGCGAGGCGTTGATCCACTTCGCCGCGGTCCTGGACGAACTCCGCTGACCCGGGGCCCCGCCTTCGTCCCCATACCGTCCCCCACATCGCCCCGGCCGCGACCCCCTCCCGGCCACGGCCCCGGCCCCGGCCCGGCGCTCGCCCGGCGAGCACGCACGCCCCCCCCGTGAGAGCGCTCTCGGCTAGCCGCCGTCGTGCGCCGCCACCCGTCCCCGCCGCAGTCGCCGCCACCCCGCGGGCACCCCGCTGATGAAGAGGGTCAGCGCCACGGCCGCCACGACGCCCTTCCACGGCTCGTCGAACAGTGAGCCCCCGAGGATGCCGATCAGGCCGTACGCACCCGTCCACGCCAGACAGGCCGGGATGTCGCCCCGCACGAACGTGCGCAGCGGCATGTCCCCGAGCAGGCAGGCCAGCATGACCGGGATGCGTCCGGCCGGCACCAGGCGTGACAGCACAAGTACCACCACGCCGTGGTCGTCCAGCTTGCGCCTGGCCTGCTCCAGGTGGTCCGGCGCCGCCCGGTCGCGCAACGTCGCGAGCAGGCGCGAGCCGTTCTTCGACCGCACCCCGCGCTGCCCGAGCCAGTACAGCGCGACATCTCCGAGGAAGGCGGCCAGCGCACCCACCCCGAACGCCAGCAGCAGCGAGAACCAGGCGGTCTGGTGGAAGGCCACCACCGCGGCCGTCGACACCAGCGCCCCGGTGGGCACCACCGGCAGCAGCGATCCGAGCACGACTAGGACGAACAGCGTCGGGTAGCCGGCGGCCTGCTGCGTCGACTCGGGTGTCACCGTGAAAGCCAGTGCGAGGGCCCCGCCCGTGATCATCGTCTGGCCTCCAGACGCACGCTCTCGCCGTGCTCCAGACGGTGCACCGCGGCTTTCGGAGCGAGCCGCGCCGCCTGCCGTACGAACTCCTCGCCCGGGGCGTGGAACTCGTGCGGCCGCACGCCGTCCATGCCGACCGGCCAGTACGTGCCGTAGTGCACCGGCACGGCTGAGAGCGCTCCCAGCGCGGCCAGTGCCTGCGCCGCGCGCCCCGCGTCGAGATGGCCCTGCCCGAGCCCGGGGCCCCACCCGCCCACCGGAAGCAGCGCCGCGTCCACCGGCCCGACCGCCTGCGCCATGCCGTCGAACAGCCCGGTGTCCCCGGCGAAGTAGGTCCGGGCCTCGCCCTCCACGACGTAGCCGAGCGCGGGGCAGCGGCGCGGCCCGACCGGCAGCCTGCGCCCGTCGTGCCGGGCGGGCACGGCCCGTACCCGAACCGCTCCCACCTCGACGACGTCGCCGGCCCGCACCTCGGTCACGCGCAGGCCGAGCCGCCCCAGTGCGGGCACCGAACGCACCGCGCCGGCCGGCCCGATCACCCGGGTGCCGGGGGCGAGCCGCGCGAGGGAGGCCACGTGCAGATGGTCGGCGTGCAGGTGCGAGACCAGCACGGCGTCGGCCACCGCGGCGCGCGGCCCCGGGAGCGCGCCACGGCGCCGGCGCAGATGCGCGAGGCGCCGCGCGAACAGCGGATCGGTCAGCAGCCTCACGCCGGAATCCTCGATGGTGCAGGTGGCGTGACCCCACCAGGTGACCTCCACCGGCACGCGATCCTCTCCTCGCTGTACGGGGGTCGTCAGCGATTGTTCATGACGAGCCTAAATCTCCCCGCGCGCAAACCAGCGTCCACGGGGGTAGGCATCGGGCACCAGAGGGGAGGGGTGCCGTGACCATGCACTCCGAGCAGTGTCCGCGGTGCGGAGGAGTCCTTGCGGTGAGCCAGGACGGATGGAAGATCTGCCACTCGTGCGGCTACTCCTCCCCGCCCTGAAGGGGAGTAGGGTCGCCCCCTACGGCGCATACAGGGGGACGGCCATGGACCACGTACGTGTGGCGGCGATCGCGAGCCTGACCCCCCTGGAAGAACTCGATCTCGACCCCTTCCTCGTGGACACCCGCAGCCAGCACGAGATGTGTGCGCGCTGGGCCGCGGGCCGCGGCTACGTCGTCACCAGGCAGTTGCTCTTCTACGGTCTGCGTCCGGACCACGCGGGCATCTGGGCGGATGTCGACGCGGGCCTCGTCGACGTGTTCGTCGCGCCCAACGACCGTGTTCTGGCACGGGCGTTGACGTCCGTGCCGGAGTTCTCCGCCGAGTGCCGACGACGCGGCGTGCGCCTGGAGACGGCAGGACTCGACGAGCCCGACTACGACGCCACGCACAAGGCCCACATCCACCGCCGCCTCTCGATGCCCACCGCCGGATACGACGGCTGCTGACCCCTGCCCCCCCGCCGGATACGACGGCTGCTGACCCCTGCCCCACCGCCGGATACGACGGCTGCTGACCCCGGCCCCCCGCCGGATACGACGGCTCCCGGCCCCGGCCCCCCCGCCGGATACGACGGCTCCCCGGCCCCCGCCCATCGAGGCCCCCACCCGGCCCGCGCGGCGGGGACGCTCTCCACCCGGCCCTGCCGCCGACGCCCCCACTCGACCGGCGGACCCCCTCACCAGGCCGCACGCGCCCTGACGTCACCGGCTCCCTCCGGGCCTGTGGCAGGGTGGGGAAGGAACGGGTACCTCGAAGGGCGGACGGCGTGGGGCGGTGGCGGACGGCGGGCAGCGCCCTGCTCCGGGTGATCGTGGTGTGGGTCGTCTCGACGCTCACCATGATGCTGCTCGCGGGCGTCCTGCCCGACTTCAAGCTCACCTCCGACAACGGTGACAGCATCACCCGGGTCGCGCTCACGGCCGGCTGGGGAGCGGGCGCCTTCGGGCTGCTCGGCGCGCTGGTGTGGCCGCTCGTGGTACGGGCGTTCCTGCTGGTGCCCGCGCTGGTGCTCGGTCTTCTGGTGTTCTTCCTGAACGGTTCGCTGCTCCTGCTCGCGCTCCGCCTGATCCCGACCGGCCGGGGCGCAGCCGACCCCGAGACCGCGGTGATCGTCGCGGCGGTCATGTCGGCGGTCGCGTCGGCGACCTCCACCGCTCTCGCCGTACGCGACGACGACGCCTACCGGCGCCGGCTGTCCCGGCTCGCCCTGCGCCGCAGACGCCGACGCGGCGGCGGAGCGGCTCCGACACCGCCGGGCATCGTC
Organism: Streptomyces sp. NBC_00442; assembly: GCF_036014195.1. Taxonomy (NCBI): domain Bacteria; kingdom Bacillati; phylum Actinomycetota; class Actinomycetes; order Kitasatosporales; family Streptomycetaceae; genus Streptomyces; species Streptomyces sp. NBC_00442. The sequence goes on along the minus strand of NZ_CP107918.1, from coordinate 968,948 downwards.
TTCATCCAGCTCGACGGGGTCGGAGAGCGCGTTCTGCGCGACGCCGTCGCCCAGGGTCTGATGCCGACCGTCGGGGCCTGGCTGCGGGACACCCACCGGCTCACCCCGTGGCGTACCGACTGGTCGAGCCAGACCGGCGCGAGCCAGCTGGGCATCCTGCACGGCTCCACCTTCGACGTGCCCGCGTTCCGCTGGTACGAGAAGGAGAGCGGCGAGGTCATGGTCTCCAACCGGCCCGCATCCGCCGTCGAACTGCAGCGCCGGGCCGTCGAGCGCACCGGCGACGGCGGGCTGCTCACCCTCGACGGAGCCAGCCGCGGCAACCTGTTCTCCGGCGGCGCCGACCAGGTGGCCCTGGTCCTGACGGCGGCCGCCCGCAGAGGACGCAGAAACCGCTCTCGCGCCGGATACTTCGCCTACTTCTCCGACCCGGCCAACGCGGTGCGCACCGCCGTCTCGTTCGTCGCCGAGGTCGGACTGGAGATCGCCCAGTCGACGCGGGCCAGACTCCGCAAGCAGACCCCGCGCATCGGACGCGGCGGCCTGTACCCCCTCATCCGCGCCTTCGCGACCGTCGTCGAACGCGACGTGGTCGTCGCCGCCGTCATGGGCGACATGCTCGCCGGACGCACCGCCGTCTACGCCGACCTCGTCGCCTACGACGAGGTGGCCCACCACTCGGGACCGCACGGCAGGGATGCCGCCCAGGTCCTCAAGCGTCTCGACCGCTCCCTCGCGCTGATCGCGGACGCCGCCGAACACGCGCCGCGCGACTACCGCATGGTGCTCCTGTCCGACCACGGACAGAGCCCCGGGGAGACCTTTGAGAGCGCCTTCGGGCTGACCCTGAAGGATCTCGTACGGGCCGGCTGCGGGCTGCCCGTACCCCGCCGGGCCCGCCGCACCCGAAGCGGCGCGGAGGCCAGGTGCGCGGTGCGGGTCGCGCTGCACCGGCCGGTCGAGGAAGACCCCACCGAGGAGGGCCCCCTCGCAGGTCTGCACAGGACGCGGCACGGGGCGGGGAGCGGGCCCGAGGTCGATGCGGGACGGTGGACAGAGCACGGTCCGGGGAGCGGGACCGAAGGTGGCGCGGGACAGGGGACAGAGCACGGTCCGGGGAGCGGGACCGAGGACGGTCCGGGCCCCGATCCTGTGGTCCTCGCTTCCGGCAACCTCGGCCTGATCTCCTTCCCCGACGTCGAGGGCCGCACGACCCGAGAGCTCCTCGACCGCCGCCATCCGGCGCTGCTCACGACCCTGGCCGATCATCCGGGCATCGGCTTCCTCCTCGTACGCAGTCAGAAGCACGGCGCGGTGGTGCTCGGCCGGGACGGCGCCGAGGTGCCCCTGGCCGAACTCGCCGACGGGCAGGGTCCGTTGGAAGGGTTCGGACGTGGCGCGGCCGACGCGATCCGGCGCACCGACACCTTCCCGCACACCGCCGACATCATGGTCAACTCGATGTACGACCCGGCAACCGGCCACGTGCACGCCTTCGAGGAGCAGATCGGCTCGCACGGCGGACTCGGCGGAGAGCAGTCCCACGCCTTCCTGCTCTGGCCCCGCACACTGTCGCGACCGGTGACGGACGACGGCGACCTGGTCGGCGCCGAACAGGTGCACCGCGTGCTGCGGCGCTGGCTGCGCGAAGGCCAGGGGCCACAGATTCCGCTGGTCACCGAGGTCGCCGAGGTCACCGAGGTCACGGCAGTCACGGCAGCCACGGAGGATTCGCCGTCAACCGGCCAAGCGGAAGGATCATTTCCGGTTGCCGGCCACGCCCTGCAGGACAAAACCAGCTGATTTGGTACGCCGAACGCCGTACCCGACCATGGTCAGGTTTGTCCCGTACGAGAGGCGCGCCACCCCACCATGACCACCCAAGAAACCCAGAGCAAGCACGCCCGGCAATTCGGCCTGCCAGTCGCCGTCGCTCTGGTCATGGGCAACATCATCGGCGGCGGGATCTTCCTGCTGCCCGCCTCCGTCGCCCCCTTCGGCACGATCAGCCTGGTCGCGTTCGTCATCCTGACCGCCGGCGCGATCACGCTCGCCCTGGTCTTCGGCCGGCTCGCCGAACGGCACCCCCAGACCGGCGGCCCCTACGTCTACGCCCGCGAGGCGTTCGGCGACTTCGCCGGATTCCTCGCCGCATGGTCGTACTGGATCACCACCTGGGTGTCCAACGCCGCGCTCGCCGTCGCCGCCGTCGGCTATCTCGACGTCCTCATACCCGTGCACGGATCCAAGACGGCGACCATCACGGCAGCCCTCCTGCTCCAATGGCTCCCGGCCCTCGCCAACCTGGCCGGCACCCGGTATGTGGGCGCGGTCCAACTCGTCGCCACCGTAATGAAGTTCGCCCCGCTGCTCCTGGTCGCCGTGGGAGGGCTCTTCTTCTTCGACCCGGCGAACCTCGGCCCGTTCCGGACGGGCGGCCAGTCCGGACTCGGCGCGATATCCGCCTCCGCCGCCATCCTGCTCTTCAGCTACTTGGGCGTCGAGTCCGCCGCCGTCAGCGCCGGCGAGGTCCGTGACCCCCGCCGCAATGTGGGCCGCGCGACGATCCTCGGCACGCTCGGCGCCGCCGTGATCTACCTCCTGGGAACGCTCTCCGTGTTCGGCACGGTCCCGCACGACAAGCTCGTCGGCTCCACCGCCCCGTTCACCGACGCCGTGAACTCCATGTTCGGCGGAGCGTGGGGCGGCACGGCCGTCGCCCTCGCCGCCCTCGTCTCGATGGTCGGCGCACTCAACGGCTGGACCCTGCTGAGCGCCCAGACCCCGTACGCCGCCGCCAAGGACGGCCTCTTTCCCAAGGTGTTCGGCGTCAAGAGGCGCGGCGTGCCCACGGCGGGAGTCCTGGTCACCGCCGTTCTGGCCTCACTCCTCACGGTCTACAACTACACGGCGGGCTCCCAGGGCGTCTTCGAGATCCTGGTCCTGGTGACCACCTTCACCGCCACCGTCCCCTACCTCCTGTCGACCGCCGCCCAGATCTACTTCCTCGCCTCCGGCCGGCCCGAGCGCGTGCACCGCCCCCGCCTGGTCCGCGACGCCGTCCTGGCCGTCCTCGCGTTCGGCTTCTCGATGTGGCTCGTAGCGGGCTCCGGCTACGAAGCGGTCTACCAGGGCGTCCTCTTCCTCTTCGCGGGCGTCCTCGTGTACGCGTGGATGGCGGCCCGCAAGCAGCACACGGAGGACCGGCCCGCGGCGTGACGTGTTGTTCGCCACGGTCCCGTGCCCCACGGCGGCTGTGAGCGCTCTCAGGCGCCCATTCCGGACGTATCGACTTCGACGGTTCGATACGAGTGGATCATGTGTGGTGGGATGAGGTGATGCGAACCCCCACACGCATGCAACCCCAACCCCGCTACCGCAACCCGTACGACGAACTCGCGGCACTCGCCGACCCCGAACCGGAGCCCCACCCCGGCGACGACCCCTGGGACGAACCGGGTCACGCCACCGAACGCAACCGCGCCCTCCAGCCGTCCCAACCGGGCCGTGCCACCGAACCGGACTACGCCACCCAGGAGATACCGGCTCAGGACATGGCGGCCGGGATACCGCGGTCGGCTCCGGCGGGCGACGCGCCGAGAGCGCTCGCAGGGGATCTGCCGGACCCCGGGCCCGACCACGACTTCTGGTCCCCGCAGCGCGAGAACCGCCGCGGCGGCCACGGGCGCCGCGCACGACGCGGCCGTCGCCGTCCCCGGAGCGCGTTCGCCGCGCTTCCCCGCGCCGCCAAACTCCTGTCCGCGGTCGTCGTATGCGCGGGCTTCCTGCTCCTCGCGGACCGATGCGCCGCGATGTACGCGGAGAAGAAGGCACAGCAGGAACTGCAGCACCAGCTCCATCTGGAGGCCGCTCCCCAGGTCGACATCCACGGCTTCCCCTTCCTCACACAGGTGCTGGACAAGCGCCTCGAGCGCGTCGACGTCACGGTGCCGCACGTACCGGCCGACCGGATATCGCTGGCGAAAGTGCAGGCCAGCGCGCGTGACATCGAGCTCACCGGCGATCTGCCGAGCGACATACGCAGTGCCGTCATCGGTAACCTGCACGGCGAGATCGCGCTCTCATTCGACGACATGAACCGCGAACTCGCCGCCTCCCAGGTCAAGTTCAGCCGCCGCAGCGACACATCGGTCGCCGCGGACGGCCGGCTGACCATCGCGGGTCAGGAGCTGCGCGTACGCGCGGACGCCCAACTCGGGCTCGACGGGGATCGCGGCCTGTCCACGGACGTCGACGGCATGAGCCTCGACATGCCGGGCATCGCGACCTACCGGCCCGGCAAGGACAGGGGCCTGACGCTGCACCGCGAGACCGCCGAACTGATCAGCCGGGACACGGCCCGCGTCAAGGCGCTCCTGTCGGTTCCGGCCGTGGTGAAGCGGCTCGGGGTGCCGCAGAGCGACATCGACGCCGCCCTGCGCAACGAAACGAAGCTCCACGAGCTGGTCGGCACGCCCCGATTCGTGGACCAGCTGATGCGCGTCAACCTTGTCGACGTGGTCGTGGACCATCCCTGGCTGCTCTCGAAGGTCGGCATCGACCCGAAACTGGTGGCCGGCCTGCTCCAGATGCGCCCGCCGGAGCTGTCCGACAGCCTGTCCTTCTCGTTCACCCTGCCCAAGGAAGCCCAGGACCTGCGACTGCGCGGAGTGCGCGTCGAGAAGGACGGCATCGTGGCGACCGTCTCGGGCACGGACCTGGCGGTCGGCAAGGGCGGCATCGGCTAGGACGGCGGGGCCGGAGAGGACGACAGGGACGGCGGCGCCGCCGGGCACCGGGCAAGGTCGCCGGAGCCGCCGGGCCCGGAATCATGGCCTGGTCCGCCCCTGGGGGTGCGAAGCCCGGCGAATGCGCGGATGCTGGGTGTGCCAGCATCCGCAAGGAGGCAGTTATGTCGATGCTCGACAAGCTCAAGGGCCTGCTCAAGGGTCACGAGGACACCGCGCGTCAGGGAGTCGAAAAGGGCGGCGACGCGTTCGACGCGAAGACCGGGAACAAGTACCAGAGCCAGGTCGACATGGCCCAGAAGAAGCTCAACGAGCAGCTGGGCTCCGACAAGCCCCAGGACCGCCCGCCGCAGGGCTGACCCCCGGCGAGACCGCCCCTCACCCGTGCACGCGCCGACACGGCCGGCCACGGCCAGGGGCTAGGAACGCGGGCACGAACGCGGGCACCAACGCGACCCGCGACCCGCGACCCGCGACCGTGAGTTACGCCGCGAGTTGTCCCCGGCCGCATCCACCCCGCAGCCCGTCGACCGGACGGAGCTGCGGGGCGCGGGCGCGTGGCGTCGGCGCAGCGAGTGCGCAGCAGACCACCGCGCGGAGCGCCCCCGCCCGTTCCCCCTGCAGATTCCCCCTCGCCGAGCACCCCGGGTCGTGCACCGCGAACCCGGACGTCGGCCAGAAGCATGGTGGCGGGTCCGGCCGTCGGCCGGGGAACAGGGGCGCCAGGCCGGTCGCTGATCGGGAGCGTTGCGGGAGCCGCGACGGCTGCGTCAAGAGCGTCAAGCCCATCACCCGGTAGAGCGGATCTGCGGGGAATCGGAGCACGTCACGGCCGTTGCTGGGCAGAGCTGTCCTCGTGCCGTCCGTCTCCCTCACCACCCTGCGCCGCGCCCTCGTGGTGCTGTTGGTGCTCGGCGCGCTGTTCGGGGCGGCGCCCGAGACGCGGGCGGTCGAGGGGCGGACGGTGGACACGGCCGTGGTGTCGGTGACACCCGAGCCGTCGAACGAGGCCACCGGGGACGCGGCCGAAGCCGCACTTCCCCCGCAGACGAGGTCGAGCCGGATCGCGCGGCAGGACCGACCGTCACCGGACGCCGCCGGGCAGGTACCGCCGTCCGGGCCGCCGCGCTCCGCCCCGTACGGCCCCGCGCTTCGACCCGCCGCGGCGACGGGCCTGCGCTGTGTGGTGCTGCGCTGCTGACCGTTCCGTACGGAACCAGGTCGGACAGTCAACTCGCAAACGCAGCAAGGTGGTTCAGCCATGCCCATCGACCCGTTCGCGGCACTCAACGCCATGATCCGAGCCGAGGCCGCCCGCATCCAGCCCACCGGGCCGGACGCTCCCGAGGAAGAGGAGCCGACCGAGCGCGGGGAGGGACGTCGGCACAAGGAACAGCCGCCCCGGGGCCGCGCCCGGGGCCGGGACTAGCGCCGGGGAACGGGGGACGGGCCGAGGCGTGAGAGCGCTCTCACGCCCCGGCCCCACCCGTCGGCCCGCCACCCGGCCTTCCTCACCCGTCGGCCCGTCACCCGGACTTCCTCACCCGGACTTCCTCACCCGGACTTCCTCAGGAACGCGCTCCCCGGGCCAGCTCGAGCGCGTACTCCGGCCACCACTGTCCCGCGGACGGCCCACCGCGGCAGGCCCCGTCCGACTCGCCGGGACGCTTGATCCACAGATAGGCGTCGATCAGGGGGTCACCGGTGTCCGCCGTGGGCGGGGTCCCCAGCGCGCGGCCTGGCGGGTTGCACCAGGTGTCGCCCTCGGAGCTGGAGTACGGGCCGTTGCCGTTGCGGCTGGTGTCGACGACGAAGTGCTTGCCGCCGAGCGCCGCGGAAAGCCGGTGCCCGTACTCGGCGCTGGACGCGTTCGTCTGGAACGCGGAGACGTTGAGAGCGAACCCGTCGGCCTTGTCCACGCCTGCCTCGCGCAGGGGCTCCTCCAACTGCTTCTGGTCCGTGATCCACCCGGAGTGTCCGGCGTCCAGATACACCTTGGTCGCGGGCCCCCGCTTCAACTGCCCCACCGCGTAGGCGAGGAGCGACAACCGCTCGGCCGATGGTGCCGCCTCGCAACCGCTCACCAGGTGCGCGATCGCGTCCGGCTCGACGATCACGACCGCTTTGCGCTCGCCGATGCCGCGCGCGAACGCGTCGATCCACAGCCGGTAGTCGTCCGCGTCGTCCGCGCCGCCCTGGGAGAGGCCGCCACAGTCACGGTGCGGAATGTTGTACGCGACGAGAACCGGCACCCGTCCGGCCAGGTCGGCGGCGCTCGTGAGGTCGCGGACCCTCTGCTCGATGCCGTCGGGCCGGGGCCAGTCCGCCTGTGGCCGCAGCGAGATCCGCTCCACGAGCTCGGCGTCCGCGGTCCGGCCGCCCCGGCGGTACTCGGCGGCCTGACTGGCGGCGTGGCCCACCGGGTTCACCCAATACGGGCCCGGATAGGGCCGCTCGGGCACCGGCAGGGACCGCGGAAGCGCACAGGCGATGGAGAGCGCGGCGGCCAGGACCGCGAGGCAGCAGAGGATACGAGAGCGTGACGTGCCGGGCATGGGACTCCAAGGATGCCGAACCGGACCCACCCCTTGCGACGATCTTGGCATCCGGCGCCTGCCCGGCGCCCGCATCCGGAGCCGTACGGGGGAACGCCCGCGCGCAGGCGGGGGAACAGGGGGCAGAACCACCGGTGACGAGCGCCGCAGCGATCCGCCGCAGCGATCCACCGCAGCGGTCCACGGCGATGACGGCCCCGCGGTGATCAGCCCGCGGTGGATCCCTCGGCAGCGGGTCCCGTGGCGGGGAGCGCTCTCACGGCCGACCGGAGGAAGGGCAGGACCGGTCGGCGTCCGCCGAATCGGCCGCCGGCTGTCGCAGCCTCAGCGGCCGGCGTCGCGCACGTGAATGTGGCCGTCCATGGGATAGGGCGGGTAGGCGGGGAGGATTCTGTCGAGGCGGTAGCCGGACTTCTCCGCGACGCGGCACGAAGCGAGGTTGTCCACCTGGTGGATCAGTTCGAGACGGTGCAGGCCCTGCGCGGCGAACGTGTCGAAGGCCCACGTTGAGAGCGCTTCCACCACGCGCGGGGCGATGCCCCGGCCGCGAGCGTGGGGCATCGTCCAGTAGCCGATCTCGCCGACTCCGCCGACTCCGCCGACTCCGGTGACTGCGCCGGCACCGCCCACTCCGGCGACACCACCCGCGTCACCACGGGCACCGCCGCCGACTCCACCCACCTTGCCGATGTCCCCGACTCCGCCGGCCCGGCGGGCCCCGCCGCCGGGGAGTTCGTGCCACTTGACGACGACGTTGCCCAGCAACTCGCCCTCACCGAGCCCAGGTTGGTCCGCGATCACCGCGAACGCGAGCCGCACCCCGTTCTCCTGATCCTGGCTCTGCATGTCGAGCCAGCGCAGTGCGTCCTCGCGCGTCGTGATGGGCGGGTTCGCCCACTTGGCTATCGCGGGGTCGCCGAAAGCCTCGATGACGTCCTCCACGTCGTCCGTCCGCCAGGGCCGCAGCACGAGGCCGCCCGTCGTGGAGTTCGCCTCAACCCGCAGAGTCCCCGTCATCGATGTCTCCCTCGATACCGTCGCCGGCCCATGATCGCCGCCTTGGCTCCAGGGTACGGAGGGGCCGGAGGTGCGGCACGAAACCAACGGGGTGCGCCGACTGCGTCCAAGTTGCCTGCGGCGGCCCGACGTTGGTGCTGTCGGTGCTGTCGGTGCTGTCGGCGGGGTTGGTGCCGTCGGCCCGCTCGATGCGATCCTCCAAGAGTTCGGCGATGGCCCGCTCGGTCCACAGGCCCGCCGTGCCGGGACATGTCGCCAAGTAGGCGGTGACCGTGTCCACGTCCCAGGCGCCCGCCTCCAGCAGCCCCTCTGCGAGGTGGCGGAGATACGCGGCCGAGGGTGCGGTCCGGGCGACATCGTCCATGCGCCACGGCGCGGTGAACGTGAGCACGGGCCGGCCGTCGAGCGACCCGGGGCAGATGAGCGTCTCGTACCGGCCCGCGCCCAGCACGGACCTCCCCTTGCTCAGCACCTCACCGAGGTCCAGGTCCTCTCCGGGTTCGCGGTACATCTCCTGAGCCGCGATGTCAGCGAACTGCCCCGTGGAGACCAGATGCGCACGGGCCAGCACATGGCCCGCCGCCCCCGGATCGTAGAACGCCCGGCCGCCGCCCCACACCGGGGACCGGGTGGCGAAGTAGAGCGCTCCACGCAGGTGCACCGGCACGGACGCGACCGGAGGCCGACGATCCCGGCACCCCGGGTAACTCCTGGCGGCACCGGGCGGCCGTCCCCCCTCGATGTAGTGGGCGAGCCGGTCGAGATGCATGTTGGACCCGTACGAGGCATACCAAACCTTCCCGCCCCGACCCACCGCACCCCGCTCCACCCCGTCCGGACCTCTCACCCCGTCCGGGCCTCTCACGCCGTCCGGACCGTCCACCCCGTCCGGACCGTCCACCGCGCCCCGACCACTCACCGCACTCCCGCCACCGCTACCACTCCACCCTGCTGAGAGCGCTCTCGCATTGCCCATTACCTCCGCAGTAATCGACCCGCCGTCCCCGCCCCGGCACAGTGAGGGACATCGGGACCCGGGCGGCGCACTCCGGTCGGGTCCCGGGTGTTCCGGGCTGCCGAACAGGCAGGCCGTACGTCAGGACGTACCTCACGGAGGCTGCTTTCCATGTCTGAGAACCGTTACGAGACCGCCGTCGCCCGCTACTTCGAGGCGTGGAACGCCGGCTCGGCCGAGAGCGTGGCCAAGGCCGTCGAGGCGGCGTGGACCGAAGAGGGCTCCTACACCGATCCGTTCGCCGATGTCGCGGGGCACGAAGCGGTAGCCGCGGTGATCGCCGGGACGCATGCCCAGTTCCCGGGGTTCGAGTTCCGGAAGCTCGGCGCGGTCGACGGCAACCACCACATCGCGCGCTTCGGATGGGAGCTGGTGTCGTCGGCCGACGGCTCGGCCCCGTTCGCCGGGTTCGATGTGATTACACTCGCCGAGGACGGCCGCATCGGCTCCGTCGCCGGGTTCGTGGACCGCGTACCCCCTACGGCGTGAACGACTGAAGGTACTTCGCCGTCTCCGGGTCGGCCGGCAGGAACGTCTCGATGGCCAGCTCGGAGACGGTGACATCCATCGGCGTGTTGAACGTGGCGATGGTGGATATGAACGACAGGACCGTGCCCGCGTGCTCGATGCGCAGCGGCAGCGCGAACGGGAACGCCCGCCGCGCGTCCGCGTCGTCCGGCTCCTCTTCGCCGGCCGGCACGGGATGGGCGGCGACCTCCTCGTACAGCGCGCGCAGGCTGTCGCTGCGCAGCAGGGCGATCTGACGCTCCGTCTGCTCCAGGAGGTGGCCGCGCCACTGCGCCAGGTTGCGGATGCGCGGGGCGAGCCCTTCGGGGTGCAGGGTCAGCCGCAGGGCGTTCACGGGCGGCGTCAGCAGATGCCCGGCCACCCCTTCGAGGAGCATGGCGATGCCCCGGTTAGCGGCGAGCACCGTGTACGTCGCGTCCACCACCAGCGCCGGGTAGGGCTCGTACGCCTGGAGCAGACGTTCCATTCCGGTACGCAGGGAACTCATCGCCGGGTCGTCGAGCGGCGTCTGCGCGTAGTGCGGGGCGTAACCGGCCGCCAGAAGCAGCGCGTTGCGCTCGCGGACCGGCACGTCCAGGTGCTCGGCGAGCCGCAGGACCATCTCCTCGCTGGGGCGGGACCTGCCGGTCTCGATGAAGCTGATGTGCCGGGCCGAGGAATCGGCGCGCAGCGCGAGTTCCAGCTGGCTGAGCCGGCGCTGCTCGCGCCAGCCGCGCAGCATGGGCCCTACTCGCGGTTCCAGTACGGCAGTTGTCATACCTCAGACACTAACCCGGCCCTGTGGCGCCACTTCCGCACGGCTCGTGTCCCGCTGCGGGCGTCCGGCGAGGTGGCGCCGGATCGCCCAGCCCGCCAGCACCGCGCACCCGGCGACCGTGTACGCCGTCCTCGCCATGGGGAAGTCTCCCAGCGCCTTGGCCACCACATAGGTGCAGGCGCCCGCCATGGCGAGGGTGAGCCACTCCCACCGCCCGTCGAGCGCGACGAGGGCGACCACGAGGAGGGCGTACCAGGAGTAGCCCGGAGTGAGGAGGAGAAAGGCCCACCCGAACAGCAACAGGGCTCCCGACCAAGGGCGTTCGGCGTATCCGCGCCACAGCACGTATCCCGTCACGGCGAGCAGCGCGACGAGCGCGACCGGCAGGGCCCAGCTGTCGGGCAGCACCATCCGCAGCAGCGCGAACCGGCCCTGTCCCTCCGGGTCCTCATACCCTTCCTCCTCGGTGTAGCCGCTGAGATAGCCGAATACCGAGGAGTGGGACGCGAGGGCGTAAGGCAGGTAGGAGAGCGCGACCATCGCGGTGGTCGAGAGCAGCACCGTGACCGGCCGCCGGCGCAGCGCCGCGGGCAGCACCATCGCGGGCAGCATCTTGACGGCGACACCCGCGCCGATCAGCACCCCGCCCGCCGCGGCACGCAGCCGCCCGAGGGACCGGTCCCGGCCCCCCGTCAGCGCGGCCAGACCCGCCACCGTCAAGAGCACCGCCAGGACGTCGATATGGGCGTTGTTCACCGCCTCCACGGGCACGGCAGGACACCACGCCCAGAACGCGGCGCCCGACACCTGGCCCGGCGCACCGTCCGGGCCGCGCCGCCTCAGGACGCGTACGAGAACGAGCGTGGTGGCGACCGCGAAGAGGGCGCCGCCGATCTGCAGCGGCTTGAGGCGGGCCCCGCCGGGCGAGATCTCATCGACCACGAGGTAGTACGCCTCGGCGACCGGCGGGTAAATGGTGTGTACCGAGGGCCTGTTGAGGCGGGTGCAACCGCCGTCGACCCGGGCCCGCTCGGGCAACGCGCACTGCGCCGCAGCCGTCGGGAAGAGCCAGGGGTCACGCAGGCGGGCCACCTGCGGGTCGCCCGGTGCATAGTCGTACGGGGAGATACCGGCGGCCTGCACCCGTCCGTCCCAGGCGTACCGATAGGCGTCGGTGCTGGTGCGCGGGGGAGCGAGCAGCCCGGTCGAGGCGACGGCGATCCCGCCCGCGACGATCAGCGCCGCACGGTGGCGCGCCGGCACCTTGCGCACCGACCAGGCGGCGACGGCGAACAACAGCCAGGCCGCCGCGTACCACCACGAAAGCCCGGCCGGGTCGATCCGGAACCCGTCCTTGCGGATGGTGAAGGCGAGCACCGTGGTGAGTGCGGCGAGCAGGACGGCAGTGCATACGGTACGTCGATGGGTCACCCGACGAGCCTCGCAGCTCGGGGCCCCGATGCGGCGCAGGCCACCCCCGCCGTCCGCGAACCGTAAGGTTCACCCGGATGTGCGAGCGCGCCCCGCGCCGCCCCGCGCCGGTTCGCTCGTGTTACTGCCAGCCGCCATAGGGGACGGTCAGGAGTTCAAGCCAATGCCCCGAGGGATCGGGAAAATAAACCCCGCGGCCGCCGTCGTTGTGATTGATTTCGTTCGGGTGCTTGCGATGCGGATCCGCGAAGAACGGAAGCTTCAACTCCGTAATGCGCTGGAATGCCGCATCGAACACCTCGTCTGAGACGAGGAATGCGTAATGCTGAGGCGCGATCTCCACACCTTCGGGAACGGTGGCGAAGTCGAGAGTGACTCCGTTGCCGGTCACGACGGGGACGAACGGCCCCCACTCCTTGCCTGCCTCAAGGCCGAGCACATCGGCCAGGAATTCCGCGGACGCGCGGTTGTCCCGGGCGCCGACAATGGTGTGATTCAACTGTACTGACACGCTGTAATGCCTCCATGGGGCATCTCGTCGGACACCTCCATGTCTCACCCGGCCGGTGACCGACACGCGATGCCGCCCAAAGATCCTAACCATGTCCCGCCACGCCTGTCACGGTGTTAATCACGCCATCGCATTTCCCCTTATCAGGGTGCCGCGGAAGCGATCTCGGACCGATCCCCGGGGCGACGCGGCGGCAACCCGGCGGTGGCCCCAAGGGGTGGCGTTCGCGAACCGTAAGGTGTCGGACCACCCGGAACGGCATCCGTCCGGGGTGAGATGGAGCAATGAAGCCACGACTTCCCGCAGTGCGGCCGCCCGTCTTCCACGGCCGACTGCACGACGCCCGCACGGCGACCTCGATCGGCCGCTGGCTGGGTGCCGCGATCGCGGTCTGCTTCGGTACCGGACTGATCAGCCACTACCTCCAGCACCAGCCCGGCTGGCTGCTGGACGTGCTGCCCAGCAGGCCCGTCTGGGGATACCGGCTCTCCCAGGGCCTGCACGTGGCGTCCGGCATCGCCGCGATTCCGCTGCTGCTCGCCAAGTTGTGGACGGTCTACCCGAAACTGTTCGCCTGGCCGCCGCTGCGTTCCCCGCGCCACGCCCTGGAGCGGCTCTCGGTCGCCGCCCTCGTCGCGGGCGCGGTCTTCGAACTGTTCACCGGCCTTCTGAACACGGTGCAGTGGTACCCGTGGCCGTTCTCGTTCGTGCCGGTGCACTTCGCCGTGGCCTGGCTGCTCGCCGGCGCCCTCATGCTCCACATCGCCGTCAAGTACCCCGAAATCAGAGCTCATTGGGGAACGCGCTCGCCGGGAACCCTGACGCTCCCGGCCGCCGACGGCCCCGACCGGCGCTCCCTGCTGACCGGCGTGGCAGCCGCCGTGGGCGCGGTCACCCTGACCACCGTCGGCCAGGCCTTCACGCCCCTGAAGTTCTTCGACGTCCTTGCACCGCGCCACCCCGACTACGGTGCCGAGGGCCTGCCCGTCAACCGGAGCGCACGGGCGGCCGGAACCACACACGTCGACATCGCCGCCTACCGGCTGACCGTCGCGGGTCCCCGCCCGTACACCCTCACCTTCGACGAGCTGTCGGCCCTCACCCAGCACGAATCCGTCCTGCCCATCGCCTGCGTCGAGGGCTGGAGCAAGACCGCCCACTGGACGGGGGTGCGCATGACCGACCTGTTGCGCCGGGCCGGCGCCCCGCCCGACGCCCGGGTGCGCGTGGTGTCCCTGGAGCAGTACGGCGCCTACCGGGTGATGGAAATGGGCCGGGACTACGCCCACGACCCGTTGACCCTGCTCGCCCTGAAGCTCAACGGCCAGACCCTGACCGCGGACCACGGCTATCCCGCCCGCATCATCGCCCCCAACCGTCCCGGCGTACTCCAGACCAAGTGGGTCACCCGGCTGGAGGTGCTGTGATGCGCACCCTCCTCGGCGCGGCCGGCCTGGCCCTGATGGCCGTCGGCGGGCTGCTGGTATGGGACCAGGCCACACACTGGGACGTACTGATCTGGCTCGCCGGAGCCGTCGTGCTGCACGACGGCATCATCGGACCGCTGGTCCTCACGGTGGGGCTCCTGACCGGCATCCTCATGAACCGCAGCCTCTCGAACCGCAGCCTCATGAACCGCAGCCTCACCGGCAACGGCCACACGGAGGACGGCCACACGGAGGACGGCCACACGGAGGACGGCCACACGGACAACGGCCTCTCGAACCGCGGCCTGCTGCGGGGCACGCTGATGACCGCCGGCTGCCTCGTCCTGATCGCGCTCCCCGTCCTGCTCCGCCCCCTCCCCACCGCGAACCCGTCCGTGCTGCCGCTGAACTACGCGCGCGGCCTGACGATCTCCCTCGTGGTGCTGGCCGTACTGGCCCTGCTGCTCGGTGTGGCACGCCGAGCCCGGCGCGGGCGCGGCGGCCGCGGCGGCGAGCCGAGCGCCCCGGAGGACTGAGGCGGGGCGGCGTCCGCCGCTTTCGCCCAGGGCGGGTTGGTCCGGCCCGGTGCGGGTTGTGCCCTGGGCGAGTTCGGCTGAGTCCAGGTCGTGCCCAGGGCGGGTTCGGTTCCGCTCAGTCCGGGTTTCGCTCGGCGCCGCCCATCGGCTCCGCCGCATCCGCTTCCGCTCCCATCGGCTCGGCCGCATCCCACACGCTCTGGAAGGCCAGGCGCAGACAGGCCGCGAGCGCCGGGTGCTCGATGTACAGCGCGGTCGTCGAACCCGTGCCCGCGACGGGATCCGGCATGTCGCAGAGCACCAACGACGCATCGGCGATGACCAGTTTGAGCGGCAGGGCCTGCGTGAAGCGGGCCTCCTCGCCCGCTTCGGCGAAGCGCCGCACGTTCTCCAGGACCTCCTCGTCGGTGAGCGCGTCATGCGTGTAGACCGCGCGCACCGTGCCCTTGGCGCGCCGAAGCCGCCGAGTCGCCTTGATTCCGGAGGTGTTGGCGGCCGGAGCGACGAACGGGGGCATGCAGAAGCTGAGCAGTTCGGAGTCGGCCTGTTCCTGGATGTCCGCGAAGCGCTCCGCGATCCGGCGCTGATCACGCAGCACTTCGATGTAGTCGAGCGGGTCGGTGTGGGACCGTCCGTCCGTCCACAGGGGCAACAGGAGCGACGTCAGACCCGTCGACACCTTCTCCAGCCGTTCCAGTGACTCCCTTTGACGGTTCATCAGGCGTGTCAGGGCGAGCTCGGGAGCGACCGCGGTGAACGTCGTGACGCGCCCCCGGTGGGCCACGGCCAGCTGTGCGCGGACCAGCTTGTCGAGTACGTCGTAAATGCGCTGGCGCGGCACCTCCGCCTCCCGCGCCACCTGCGCCGCGGTGTAGGAGTCGCGCCTGACGAGCGCGAGATAGACCCGCGCCTCGTAACGTGAGAGGCCGAGCTCGACGAGGGAGCCGACCGACCCCTCATCCGGCTCCATGCGCGTTCCCGTCCGGCTCCATGTGCGTCCTCCTCGACTCGATGCCCGCCACCGTATACACCCGCCCCCGGCTCTGAGCAGCCCTGTGATCCTTTGGGAATCCTCGGGGCGGGGCGAACGGTGATCCATCCCCTTTCGAGGGCAAGGCTTTGCCTGGGGCTTGCCTCAGCCTGTTGTCGCCCCCGGCAGCCGTCGCTACCTTCGTCCCTGCCACCACGTGAGCGGGTGGCAGTTTTCAGAAGCGCCACTGTCATGCACTGATCAGGCACCGCCGCTTCCGCTGATCATCGTGCGTACACGTACTGATCAGGCATCTCCGATCAGTACGACCTCACCCCCTGCGCTGCTCAACCGCGCTGCTCAGCCGCACCGCGTCACCGCGCCGAACGCGCCGGATCCGTCCGCACCGCACATCGCACGGCTGCACCGCACAGCCGCACTGCCGCAGCTCAGCACCTTCGTTCGCCGCGATCGGGCGCATCAACCCCCCATGGAGGGCAGTTCCTTGTACGTGAAGAGACCCTTCGGCCTCCCCGCACTGACCGGGCGCGTCGCCACCGCCGCGCTCGGCGCGGCGGCCCTGGTCACCGGCGGACTCATCGCCGTCGCCCCGTCCGTCGCCGCCGCCACACAGAGCCCGGCCACACAGAGCTCGGCCACACAGAGCTCGGCCACACAGAGCTCGGCCACACAGAGCTCGGCCACACAGAGCTCGGCCACACAGAGCCCGGCCACACAGAGTTCCGGCACCCATGCCGCCAACACCCAGCGACTGTGCGCCCAGCCCGCCAAGGCCGGCATGATGTCCTGCCTGGCCCTGGCCCGCACCGACGTCCAGCACCACCTCGGGATATCCCCGAACCTCCTGCCCTCCGGATACGGCCCCTCCGACCTGCAGAGCGCCTACGCGCTGCCGGCGAACGCCGGGGCCGGGACGACGGTGGCGATCGTGGACGCGCAGGACGATCCGAGCGCGGAGTCGGACCTGGCCACCTATCGTTCCCAGTACGGTCTTCCGGCGTGCACCACCGCGAACGGCTGCTTCAAGAAGGCCGATCAGAACGGTGGCACCAACTACCCGACGGCGGACTCGGGTTGGGCCGGTGAGATCTCCCTCGACGTCGACATGGTCAGTGCCGTGTGCCCGCAGTGCCACATCCTGCTCGTCGAGGCGAACTCGGCGAACATGGACGACCTCGGTGCCGCGGTGAACCGCGCGGTCACGATGGGCGCCAAGTACGTGTCCAACAGCTACGGCGGCTCCGAGGACTCCACGGACCCGAGCTCCGACTCCTCCTACTTCAACCACCCCGGCGTCGCCATCACCGTCTCCTCCGGCGACAGCGGCTACGGCGTCGAATACCCCGCCGCCTCCCAGTACGTGACCTCCGTCGGCGGCACCTCCCTCAGCCGCGCGAGCACCACCCGCGGCTGGTCCGAGTCGGTCTGGGGCTCCAGCTCCGGCGGCGAGGGCGCGGGCTCGGGCTGCTCCGCCTACGACCCCAAGCCGTCCTGGCAGCACGACACCGGCTGCGCCAAGCGCACCGTCGCCGACGTCTCCGCGGTCGCCGACCCCAACACCGGCCTCGCGGTGTACGACAGCTACCAGGCCAGCGGCTGGAACGTGTACGGCGGCACCAGCGCGTCCTCGCCCATCATCGCCGGCGTGTACGCCCTCGCCGGTACCCCGGCCGCGAACACCATCCCGGCGTCCTACCCGTACGCCCACACCTCCTCCCTCAACGACGTGACGTCCGGCGCCAACGGCAGTTGCAGCCCGGCCTACCTGTGCAAGGCGGCCGCCGGCTACGACGGCCCGACCGGACTCGGCACCCCGAACGGCACCGCCGCCTTCACCAGCGGCACCAGCACCGGCAACACCGTGACGGTGACCAACCCGGGCAACCAGTCGACACAGGTCAACACGGCGGCCTCGCTCCAGATCCTCGCCACCGACTCCGGCAGCGGCCAGACGCTGACCTACAGCGCCACCGGCCTCCCGGCAGGCCTGTCCATCAACGCCTCGACCGGTCTCATCTCCGGCACCCCCACCACCGCCGGCAGCTACAACGTGACGGTCACGGCCAAGGACTCCACCAACGCCAGCGGCTCCACGTCCTTTACCTGGACCGTCACCCCCGCGGGCGGCGGCGGCTGCACCGCGGCCCAACTGCTCGGCAACCCCGGCTTCGAGACGGGCAGCGCGACGCCCTGGTCCGCGACCTCCGGCGTCGTCGACAGCTCCAGCGGTGAGCCCGCGCACTCCGGCTCCTGGAAGGCCTGGCTCAACGGGTACGGCACCACCCACACCGACTCGCTCTCCCAGACGGTGACCATCCCGGCCGGCTGCCACGCCACCCTCAGCTACTACCTGCACATCGACACCAAGGAGACGACCACCACCGTCGCCTACGACAAGCTGACGGTGACCGCCGGTTCGACCACACTGGCGAGCTACTCCAACCTCAACAAGAACACCGGCTTCGCCCAGAAGTCCTTCGACCTGTCCTCGTTCGCGGGGCAGACGGTGACCCTCAAGTTCAACGGTGCGGAGGACGCCAGCCTGGCCACGTCGTTCGTCATCGACGACACCGCGGTCAACGTGAGCTGACCCGAACACCCGGGGGGCGGGGTCGGGGTTGAACCCCGGCCCTGCCCCCTGCTCCTTGCCCCGCTGCCGGTCGCCGTTCGTCAAGCAGCGGGATCTGCGCATGCTCGCCGTCCGGGTTCTCAGTCCAGCCGCAGTGCCACGAAAGCGCGTCCGGCCGCGGTCCAGCGCCCGGCCGGGCGCCAGCCGAGGGGGAGCGCGCAGGACAGCAGGGCGTTCGTGCCCAGCCGCGCCCAGGGGAAGTCGCCGCCCGCCGCGCCGCGCGCGTCGGTGACACGGACCCGCATCCGTTCGTCGATCTCGTACGGGGCCGCCTCGGCAAGCAACAGGCCACCCGGGACAACGAGTTGGGCGACCCGGCCGAGCAGGGCGGCGGGATCGCCTCCGATGCCCACGTTGCCGTCGACGAGCAGCGCGGTGTCCCAGCGTCCCTCGCCCGGCAGGTGGTCGAAGACCGAGCGGCACAGTGCGCTACCGCCCCTGTCCCGAGTGTGGCGGACCGCTTCGGCGCTCACGTCGACCCCGAGCGCGGCGATCCCGTCGGCGGCGAGCGCGGCCACCAGGCGGCCGGGCCCGCACCCGATGTCGAGGACGGTGCCCCGACATCGGCGCAGCACCGTACGGTCCGCCAAGTCCGGCTCCGCACACCAGCGTTCGACTTCGAGGGGCAGCAGCCAGCCGTCGGGCCTGCGCAGGAACAGCGGGCCCCGGCCCGAGCGCAGCGCATCCGTGTAGGGGTCGGCGTGCCAGGCCGCTGGGACCGTGGCCGAGAGCGCTCTCACCATGCGTGCACCCCGGCCATCGAGCCCACGCCGGCCGCGGGCGCTTCCCCGGGAGGGCCGTCCGTGGGAGGCCCGTCCGGCGAGCGTGCGCCCACCAGGGGCTCGACGCTCAAGGACCGGGCGAAGCGGCCGTGCGGGGCTTCGGCGGCGACGAGCCGGGCGTCCTGAGCGGTGTCCACGTCGCGCAGCCGTGCCAGCTCCCGCACGACGAGCCCCGCGTCGTGCAGCCGCTGCCGCTGGACGCGCCCGGTCTCGGACACCGACATCGGCACCCCGAGGAGCAAGGACGGGTCGGGCTCGGTCAGGCCGAGCGCCCAGAACCCGCCGTCGTCGGCCGGCCCGAACCACGCGTCGCCGGGCCCGGACCCGGCCAATGCGGGCGCGAGCAGAGCCGGACTGACCTGCGGGGTGTCCATTCCGATCAGCAGCGCGGGACCCGTGCACGCGGCGAACGCCGCCGCGATCCGCTCGTCGAGCCCGCCCGCGCACTGCGCGATCACCTCGATGCCGGGCGGAAGCCACGGCCCCGGCTCACCGTCCAGCACCAGAACCCTCCTGCGTGCGGGAGTGGCGAGTACCGCGTCGAGGGTGTCGGCGAGCGACGCCTCGGCGATGCGGGCCGCCTCCTGCGGGGTGTACGGGGGAGTGAGCCGCGTCTTGACGCGGCCGGGAACGGGCGCCTTCGCCAGGACGAGCAGCGTCGTGCCCGACGTCTGAGAGCACTCTCGGCCCGTCATCGGACGACCGCCGCGGCGCGCGCGACCGCCGGCCGCTCGGCCAGCACCTGGCGCATGTCGTGCACCGCCTGCCAGGTACCCCGCCACGTCCCGGTGACCTTCGACTTCCCCGTGCGCGGCCGGTAGGCCACGTCGTGCTCGGCCACCCGCCACCCCGCGTCCGCCGCACGCACCACCATCTGCAGCGGATAGCCGCTGCGGCGGTCGGTGAGAGCGAGTTCGAGCAGTGCCTCGCGGCGCGCGGCCCGCAGCGGCCCCAGGTCGCGCAGGCGGAGCCCGGTGCGGCGCCGCAGCATCCGGGCGAGCGCCAGGTTCCCGGCGCGCGCGTGCAGCGGCCACGCACCGAGCCCCTGAGGCCTGCGCCGGCCGAGCACCAGGTCGGCGGTGCCCTCCGCGACCTCCCTCACATAGCGGACGAGTTCGGCGGGATCCAGGGAGGCGTCACAGTCGCAGAAGCAGACGAACTCCGCCTCCGCCGCGAGCAGCCCGGCGTGGCAGGCGGCGCCGAAGCCCCGCCGCGGTTCGTGCACCACCGTCGCGCCGAGAGCGCGTGCAACATCGGGAGAACCGTCCGATGAGCCGTTGTCGACGACGACGGCCCGCCAGCCGTCCGGGATCCGGGCCAGTACCCAAGGCAGTGCCTCGGCTTCGTCGAGGCAGGGCAGCACGACGTCCACGGTCACCGCACGGGGTGCGGAGGGGGATGCGGAAGAGGTTTCAGTCACGCCCTCACCGTACGAATCAAAACCCGGCAAAACGGATATCGGGTTCTTACGAAACGCGGACATCCCCCGCCCGGGGTCCACCTGGCGCAGACGGACCCCTCCCGGCGGTGCGACGCTGGGTTCCATGCACAGCACCGAGAGCCGCATCCTGGTCGTCGACGACGACCCGACCGTCGCGGAAGTCGTCACCGGCTACCTGGAGCGGGCGGGCCACGCCGTCGACCTCGCGGGCGACGGCCCCGCCGCCCTGCGCGCGGCCGCCCGCCGCCGCCCCGACCTGGTCGTACTCGACCTGATGCTGCCCGGCATGGACGGACTTGAGGTGTGCCGCCGACTACGCGCCGACGCCCCCGTACCCGTGATCATGCTGACGGCGCGCGGCGACGAGGACGACCGCATCCTCGGCCTGGAAATAGGTGCCGACGACTACGTGACGAAACCCTTCAGCCCCCGCGAACTGGTGCTGCGCGTCGAATCCGTCCTGCGCAGAGCCCGCGCCGCCTCCGCCCGGCCCGGCCCGCCCATGACCCGCTGCGGCATCGCGCTCGACCCGGCCGCCCGCACCGCCTCCAAGGACGGAAGTGAACTCGCCCTGACACTGAGGGAGTTCGACCTCCTGGCCTACCTCCTCGCACGCCCCGGCGAAGCGATCTCGCGAGAGCGCCTGATGCACGAGGTGTGGGGCTGGGAATTCGGCGACCTCTCCACGGTCACCGTCCACGTGCGGCGCCTGCGCGGAAAGATCGAGACCGACCCCGCCAAGCCCGCCCTCATCCGCACGGTGTGGGGCGTCGGCTACCGCTTCGAGGCCGGACCGGACACGTCCCCCACGCAGACCCGACCGGACACGTCCCCCACGCAGACCCGACCGGACACGTCCTCCACAGGGGCCGGACCGCTTGAGAGCGCGATCACGGAGGGGGCCCACCGTGGGTGACGTCCTGCTCATCGCCCTGTACGCCTTCCTGGGCGCGGCCGCCGCGGGACTCTGCGGAGCCCTGGCCCTGCGCCTCCTGCGCCACCGCTCACTCACCGCGTCGGTGACCGTCGTCGCCGCCGTCGCGGTCCTCGCCATGCTCGCCGGCACCCTCGCCGTCGCCTGGGCGATGCTCCTGAACTCCCACGACCTCACCGTGGTGACCGTCGTCGTCGCCATGGCCGCCGTGGCGTCACTCGCCACCGCGCTCCTGCTCGGCCGCCGGGTCGTCGCGAGCAGCCGACGCCTGGCACTCGCCACCCGCTCCTTCGGCGACGGCGGCAGATTCGACGCACCCGCAGGGCCCACGACCGCCGAACTGGCCGCACTGAGCCGGGAGTTGGCGGCGACCAGCGCCAAGCTGACCGAGTCGCGCGAACGCGAGCGGGCACTGGAAACCTCACGCCGGGAACTCGTCGCCTGGATCTCCCACGACCTGCGCACCCCCCTCGCCGGGCTCCGCGCGATGGCCGAGGCGCTCGAAGACGGCATGGCCAAGGACCCGGACCGCTACTTCCGTCAGATCAGGACCGAGGTCGAGCGCCTCAACTCCATGGTGGGTGACCTCTTCGAACTCTCCCGGATCCACGCGGGAGCGCTCTCACTGAACCCCGCCCGCATGTCCGTCCACGACCTGATCGGCGACGCGCTGGCCGGGGCGGACCCGCTCGCCCGCGAACACGGCGTACGCCTGGTCGGAGAACGCGTCGACGCGGTACCCGTCGAAGTGGACGGCAAGGAAATGACCCGCGTCCTCGCCAACCTGCTGGTCAACGCCATCCGGCACACCCCCGCCGACGGCACCGTCGCGGTCGGCGCCCAGGACCGGGACGGCGCGGTCACGCTCTCCGTCACCGACGGCTGCGGCGGCATCCCCGACGACGACCTGCCCCGAGTCTTCGACACCGGCTGGCGCGGCACCGAAGCACGCACCCCACCCGGCGGCGCGGGCCTCGGCCTGGCGATCGTGCGCGGCATAGTGGAGGCCCACTCCGGACGCGCCGAAGTGCGCAACGTCGCGGGGGGATGCCGCTTCGAACTGACCCTTCCGACGGCGAGCGCCTAGTAGTGCTTTGTTAGGTGTCCTTGTCGTGTCGGGGCTCTGGTAGTTCGCTGGCTGTATGAGGGCTGGGGAGCTTGCGGCGGTACGGATGCGGCTGGAGGAGTTCGCGTCCCAGGTGTTCGCGCCCTTGGTGCGGCGGGATCAGCGCGAGAAGGGTGCCTTGTACCTGCGGGGGCTGCTGCTGGACGGCCGCAGGAAGTCGATGCAGCCGATGGCGGAACGCCTCGGTGTCGATCACCAGCAGTTGCAGCAGTTCATGACGTCCTCGACGTGGGCGGTCCAGGACGTGCAGTCCCGGCTGGCATGGCGGGCGGTGGCGTCGGTGCGGCCGCAGGTGTGGGTGGTGGACGACACCGGTTTCCCCAAGGACGGCCGTTGTTCGCCCGGGGTGGCCCGGCAGTACTCCGGCACTCTGGGCAAGGTCGGCAACTGCCAGATCGGCGTCAGCGTTCATGCCGCGTCCGATACCGCCTCGTGTCCGTTGTCCTGGCGGCTGTTCCTTCCCGCCCCCTGGGACGGGCCCGAGGCCGCGGCACGCCGGCGGGCCTGCCGGATACCCGAGGCCGAACACCACCGGCCCAAGTGGCAGCTCGCCCTGGACATGCTCGACGAACTCGCCGCCACCGGTCTGCGGCCCGCTGTGCTGGTCGCGGACACCGGCTACGGCGCCAACGCCGACTTCCGCCGCGGCCTGGAAGACCGCGGCCTGGCCTACGTCCTGCAGGCCAAGGGCGAGATGACCGCCCATGGCGAACAGGCCGCACCCCACCAGCCGGCCTACGGCGGTCTGGGACCTCGGCCGCTGCCCCGCTACCGCACCAGCCCGTGCTCCCTTCGCGAGCACGCCCTGACCGCGGGCCGCGACAGCGGCCGGACCGTGTCCTGGCGCAAGGGCTCGAAGGCAGCGATGAGTTCACACTTCGTGTTCCTGCGGGTGAGGCTCGCCGGGCGCCGCCCCAAGCCCGCCGACGACGGAACGATCCCATTGGTCTGGCTGATCGCCCAGTGGCCCGGGGGCGAGAGCGAGCCGGTGAAGTACTGGATCTCGAACCTGCCCGCCGGCATGCCCGCCAAAGACCTCGTTCGCCTGGCGAAAGCCCGCTGGCGGATCGAGCACGACTACCGGGAACTGAAGACCGCCCTGGGCCTGGACCACTTCGAAGGCCGCTCGTTCACCGGCTGGCACCGCCACGTCACCCTCGTCACCGCCGCCCACCTGTTCCTGACCGAACAGCGGACCAGCCCAAAAGCCCCTGCCAGGGCCTGACCCTCTACCAGGCCCTGGACCTCCTTCAACACATCATCGCCACCTGGACCGGCACATGCCCCACCTGCCGACAACCCACCTGGCAGCCCTACGACACCACCTAACAAAGCACTACTAGGGCCTGTCCGGCGGATCTGGTTGGCCTCGGTTCCGGCCTGTCCTGGCGGAGCCGAGAACGAGGGGGAGTCGGCAACCGACGGCACCGCGGCAGAAGTAGGGGCCTGCGAAGAAAAGATGCCTTTCCTCCAGCCCAACGATCTACGCTGACTCGATGGGGAATGATCGACGCGTCCGCCACCTCGTGGTCAACGAAGCCGTCTGGTGTTGGACGGTCCGGCAGCGGGTGAGACCGGACTACGCCGACTGCCGGCTGACACTTTCTCTCTTCCCGGAGGTGTCGGCGCAAGGCGTTCGACGCCGATTGGCCTTGGTCTTTGCCCCGGGCACGGACAGAATCGTTTCGAACTCGTACTGCGAGGCGGGCACCGTCGTGCGCCTCCCGGACCGCGCCTGGCTCAATCTCTACGAGCCGGGAACGGTTCGGCGCCTGCTCGACGCCGCGGCGCCCGCTCTGGACACCCGGCCATCGGTGCAGAACCTCGAAGTAGACGGCTGGCCCTACTTCGCTGAAGTCGTGGACCACGCCCATGCCGCTGGGACTCATACTTGATCTTGTGGCTGGTCGTGGTGAGTTGGCGGATGCGGCCTGGGAGCGCATAGCTCCGTCTCGCTCGTCCTGTGGCTCCGCGACACCGCAGCCTGATCATTTGTCAGACACGGCCTAGTAGTGCTTTGTTAGGTGGTGTCGTAGGGCTGCCAGGTGGGTTGTCGGCAGGTGGGGCATGTGCCGGTCCAGGTGGCGATGATGTGTTGAAGGAGGTCCAGGGCCTGGTAGAGGGTCAGGCCCTGGCAGGGGCTTTTGGGCTGGTCCGCTGTTCGGTCAGGAACAGGTGGGCGGCGGTGACGAGGGTGACGTGGCGGTGCCAGCCGGTGAACGAGCGGCCTTCGAAGTGGTCCAGGCCCAGGGCGGTCTTCAGTTCCCGGTAGTCGTGCTCGATCCGCCAGCGGGCTTTCGCCAGGCGAACGAGGTCTTTGGCGGGCATGCCGGCGGGCAGGTTCGAGATCCAGTACTTCACCGGCTCGCTCTCGCCCCCGGGCCACTGGGCGATCAGCCAGACCAATGGGATCGTTCCGTCGTCGGCGGGCTTGGGGCGGCGCCCGGCGAGCCTCACCCGCAGGAACACGAAGTGTGAACTCATCGCTGCCTTCGAGCCCTTGCGCCAGGACACGGTCCGGCCGCTGTCGCGGCCCGCGGTCAGGGCGTGCTCGCGAAGGGAGCACGGGCTGGTGCGGTAGCGGGGCAGCGGCCGAGGTCCCAGACCGCCGTAGGCCGGCTGGTGGGGTGCGGCCTGTTCGCCATGGGCGGTCATCTCGCCCTTGGCCTGCAGGACGTAGGCCAGGCCGCGGTCTTCCAGGCCGCGGCGGAAGTCGGCGTTGGCGCCGTAGCCGGTGTCCGCGACCAGCACAGCGGGCCGCAGACCGGTGGCGGCGAGTTCGTCGAGCATGTCCAGGGCGAGCTGCCACTTGGGCCGGTGGTGTTCGGCCTCGGGTATCCGGCAGGCCCGCCGGCGTGCCGCGGCCTCGGGCCCGTCCCAGGGGGCGGGAAGGAACAGCCGCCAGGACAACGGACACGAGGCGGTATCGGACGCGGCATGAACGCTGACGCCGATCTGGCAGTTGCCGACCTTGCCCAGAGTGCCGGAGTACTGCCGGGCCACCCCGGGCGAACAACGGCCGTCCTTGGGGAAACCGGTGTCGTCCACCACCCACACCTGCGGCCGCACCGACGCCACCGCCCGCCATGCCAGCCGGGACTGCACGTCCTGGACCGCCCACGTCGAGGACGTCATGAACTGCTGCAACTGCTGGTGATCGACACCGAGGCGTTCCGCCATCGGCTGCATCGACTTCCTGCGGCCGTCCAGCAGCAGCCCCCGCAGGTACAAGGCACCCTTCTCGCGCTGATCCCGCCGCACCAAGGGCGCGAACACCTCGGACGCGAACTCCTCCAGCCGCATCCGTACCGCCGCAAGCTCCCCAGCCCTCATACAGCCAGCGAACTACCAGAGCCCCGACACGACAAGGACACCTAACAAAGCACTACTAGGCCGTGTTCTAGGTTCGGGCCTCTGCACGGGTCCGTGGCAGCCGAGATGCCTACGGCGTGTGAGCGACAGTACCCGGAACCGCGTCTGCCTCACGGATATTGGCACCATAAGGCTTGTTGACTCCAGCAGCTCATCGCCCACGAAGTTGTTGCGGAGAATATAGTCCTTGAAGATGTCAGGGATTTTCGAATTGATGAGGATGTCTGGGACCTTCGATGCGGAGAGTTCCTTGTTGTAGTTCAAGGGACCATCATCGAGTTCTCACAGCCGGGGGCCGATAAGAGCCGTAATGGAGACGTGGTCTGGTGGAACCACAGCAGCTTGTGCCCCGCTGCACGGCAGAGCTACGAGGGCTGCCCATCCTAGTGCCATGACTGCGATGCCTTGCTTGGTCATGATCTGAACAACGAGCCGCGCTGGCAGGCGTCCCCCGACAGGCTTATGCGGCTGGGGACCAGCGGGACGTGACAAACGCGCGCCCAAGGCCATCCGACCCCGCCAGCGTCGCGCCCACCACCCGCCCCTCGGCCAGCGCGTCGCGGTCTTGGTTCAGAGAAGGCACGCCAGGCTCTAGCGGTCCGCTGACCACGCCCTGCGAGTGCAGCCTCGGGACTGGTACGGCGATTGGCACTGAGAACGGGCAATCGATGGGCGACCGCGTGACGGGGCCCTGAAGGACCTTCGCCTACCCGTGCGGCAATCGGTTCGCAGGGGGTCCTCTCCCTGCCAACCGCGGGACCGCACCGGCGGCGAACGCGAGGACGGGCACGAGGTACGCGGCTGGCATTTCGACGGCCGTCTGGACGAGGCGGTCCGGCAGCGGCGCCGACCACTGCCGGACCCCGGCCGCCAGCCCCTCCAACCGCTCAGTGCCCGGCTCGCCGAGTGGTGGACGCCAGCCGGTCATCGCGATTTCCGAGCGTGCTCAGAACCCATCTTTGAACCTGGATGTCAGCGCGGTCAGGAGCGCGTGGGAGAGCCACGACTTTCCTGCTGTGCGGTGTGATGGCATTTGCCCCGATGACGTGGTGTCGAAGTGGGGCGCGCTGCTTACGGGCACAGATAGCCCTTTGATGACCGTCAACGGTCTGCCGCCAGGTTGGACGGCAGACCGTTGCAAACGGGCGGATCAGATTTTTTGTTTGACGCATTTCTCAGCTGTGGCCGGGAAGTACGGGCCCGTATATGACTTGCCGCTCCCGCACGTCCACCTGCTGAGCACGCCGGCGCCGTCCTGGTCCTTCCCCTCGATGACCAGGCCGTCCGTGTAGTCCCTGCGACCCCAGGCCGTTCCGTCCGTGGTCCCACACTCTTCGGCCTCGACGCCGTTGCCTTGTGTGTCTTTGACAGGACCGCACTTGATGACGGGCAGATCCCCCGCGGCGGATGCTGAGCCGGTGGTGCCGGCGAGGGCACCGAGCAGGAGCAGGGAACCAACGGCGAGCGCGGGAAGGCGCAGACGGGTCATGAGGTGATACCTCCAGGAACTGGGTGAATCGACCTTCACGACATTGCCACGCGGCTGCCGACCATGCATGCACACCCGCCTCTGATGAGCCGATCGGCGGGTGGCGAAAGAGAACACACGAGGGGGCGCGAACCCCGGTACAGAACATCCCCCTGCAGCGGGCCCGGAGAACGCGCCCGAGGCTCTGTGGGTACCAGGCCCAACATTGAGGCGATGCACCAGATCACCCGAGGTTCAAAGATGGGTTCTCGGAGCCATTCGTTGATCGCGGCCACCACGACGACGGGCCTCGAACCGCACGGCGAGCTTCTCGAACCGCATCGCCACGACCCTGTTGCGCTTGAGCCGGCCGATCGCGCACTCCACCGCGTGGCGTGCCTTGCAGTCCTCGCCGTCGAACACAGGCGGGCGCCCGCCCGAGCGGCCCCGCCGCACGCGATTGCGGACCTGGTTAGCTGGCTCCGCGATCGTGCAGCGGATACCCCGCCTGCGCAGGTAGGCGCGGCTGGCGGCCGACGAGTACGCCTTGTCGGCCCGCACCCGCACCGGAGTCCGCCTTGGCCGACCCGGGTCCAGCCGCGGCACCCGGATCGCCTCCAGGACCGGCACGAACTGCGGACTGCCGCCGCGCTGCCCGCTGCCACCAGCAACGACAGCGGCTTCTGGCCCTGCTCGCACGCCAGCCGATCCGCCGCGCTACTCCTCGGCAGCGGCGAACTCCGCCATCCCCTCCTCGAACCCCACCGCCGGCTTCCAGCCCAGCTCGCCGCGCAACCGCGCCGAGTCCGCGGTGATGTGCCGTACGTCGCCGAGCCGGTACTCGCCCGTCACCACCGGCGCGGGACCCCCGTGGGCCGACGCCAGCGCACGGGCCATCTCGCCCACGGTGTGCGGGGTACCGCTGCCCGTGTTGTACGCGGTGAGCGCACCGGGCGGCCCGCTTGAGAGCGCTTCCAACGCCACCACGTTCGCCCCCGCCACATCACGTACATGAACGAAGTCCCGGCGCTGCCGGCCGTCCTCGAAGACCCGTGGCGCCTCGCCGCGCGCCAGCGCCGAGCGGAAGAACGACGCCACCCCCGCGTACGAGGTGTCTCGCGGCATACCGGGGCCGTACACGTTGTGGTACCGCAGGGACACCGCCCGGCCTCCGGTCGCCCGCGCCCAGGCGGCGGCCAGATGCTCCTGCGCCAGCTTCGTGGACGCGTACACGTTGCGCGGATCGACCGGAGCGTCCTCCCCGACCAGACCGGGGCTCAACTCGGCACCGCAGCAAGGGCACGGGGGCTCGAAGCGTCCGGAGTCCAGCCACTCGACCGGCCTCGGACCCGGCCGTACGACACCGTGTTCCGCACACTCGTAACGACCCTCCCCGTAGACCACCATCGACCCGGCGAGTACCAGCTCCCGCACGCCCGCCTCGGCCATCGCGGTCAGGAGCACCGCGGTGCCGAGGTCGTTGCAGCTGACGTACGCCGGCGCGTCGCCGAAACCGGTGCCGAGCCCGACCATCGCCGCCTGATGGCACACCGCGTCCATCCCGCGCAGCGCACCGGCCACGACCTCCGGGTCGCGAACGTCGTCCTGTGGCCGGATCGCCCGGTCCAGGACGAACGGCTCATGGCCGTGCGCGGCGAGCGCTGTGACAATGTGCGAGCCGATGAAGCCCGCGCCTCCCGTGACAAGTACACGCATAAGGGAGACGCTACGGACGTGGAGCCTCCCCGTCACGGCTCCACTCCGTCATGTCACCGCCCCGTAAGGAGTATTCGGACATGCCCCTTGAGCCGCTGTCACAGAAGGACGTCGAGGACCGGCTGCGCGAGCTGCCCGGCTGGTCGCTGTCGGACGACCACGACCGGATCTCCCGCAGCTACCGCCTGGCCGGACACTTCGCGGCGACGGCCATGGTCGTCCATGTCGCCCAGATCCAGGAGGAGCTCAACCACCACAGCGACCTGACCCTCGGCTACAACACGGTCGCCCTGTCGGTGAACACCCACGACGCCGGGGGCGCCCTCACGGAACTGGACTTCCGGCTCGCCCACCGGGTGGAAGAGATCGCTCCCCGGCACGGCGCGGAATGATCCGCGTCCCGCCCTTGGATTTTGCGGAAACGGCAAATCGATTTCCGGTATCAGGGACGGGTGAGCAAGCCTGCTGACATGAAGCGCTCTCAAGAACACCCGCACGAAGGCCCCGCCCTGCGTAACCATGGCGAAGACCCCGACCACGCCGACCGGGCGGCCCCGGCAGACCACACCAAGGGGCCCGGCCGCGAGCCAGGCCCGGGGCAGCAGCAGCCCTCACCGCGCGGCCAGGCGCACGCCCACGATGCGGGGCATGGGCATGGGCATGGGCAGGGGCATGGGCAGGGGCAGGGGCATGGGAGCGGGCGTGGCCAGGAGCAGGGCCACGGCCACGGCCAGGGGCATGGTGCAGGCGATCACGATTGGGACCGCCTCGCTCCCTTCCTCGAGAGCGAGGCGGAAGCCCTTCGCCCCGTCTATGAACAGGCCGCCGCGCGCATCGCCGAGCTGCGGCCGGCCGCGGGCATCCGGCGCATCCTCGACATCGGCAGCGGGCCTGGAGTGGTGAGCTGCCTGCTGGCCGAGGCCTTCCCGTCGGCGGAGGTCGTGGCCGTCGATGCGACCCCCGCACTTCTGCGGCGCACCCGCGAACGCGCGGAACGCCTGGGCCTGGGCGACCGCGTCCGTGTCCTGGAGGCTGAAATGCCGGACCGGATCCGGGATTTGGGCCCGGCCGACCTCATCTGGATGGGCAATTCACTGCATCACATCGGCGACCAGCGGCAGGCGTTGATCGCGCTCTCAGGGCTGCTGCGGCCCGATGGCGCACTCGCCCTCGTCGAGGGGGGCCTGCCCACTCGACATCTGCCGCGCGACTTCGGCCTCGGCCGGCCCGGACTCGAGGCTCGGATGGAACTGGCCAACGAGGAAGGGTTCGCGGACATGCGTGCCGGGCTGGCGGACACGAAGGGCGAAGTCGAGGACTGGGCCGCGTTGTTCGTCGCCGCAGGCCTGATCCCGGCCGGTACGCGTTCGTATCTGGCCGACCATCCAGCCCCGGTCGAGCCGTCCGTACGCGACCTGGTCATCGAGAGGTTCGCCCGCCATCGGGGGCCGCTGGAAAGCAAGTTGTCTCCCGAGGACGTGGCCACACTCGACCGGCTGCTCGATCCGGCCGACCCTCAGGGCCTCGCGAACCGCCCAGACGTGTTCATGCTGACAGCCAAGTCGGTGCACATCGGGCTGGCCAAGCCGTAGAGGCCGAGCCGGTGGGGGAGTTGGTGGGGGAGCCGACGGGGTGAGAGCGCTCTCAGGCTCTGATCGGCCAGGCCTCGCGGAACGTGGCGTAGTCGATTCCATCGTTCATGCGGCGCAGTGAGGAAGACGAAACCGCCGCCCGCGGGGGAGCGGGCGGCGGATTCTCGTGCGAGGGTGCGGTGTTGTCAGCCGTCAGCCGTCAGCCGTCAGCCGTCAGCCGTCAGCCGTCAGCCGTCAGCCGTCAGCCGTCAGCCGTCAGCCGTCAGCCGTCAGCCGTCAGCCGTCAGCCGTCAGCCGTCAGCCGTCAGCCGTCATTGGTCAGCTGTCAGCTGTCAGTGGTGGCGGCTCTCGCGGGCCAGCGCGGTCACGAAGTGGGCCGCGTCGATGGTTCCGACACCGGTCGCCATGTCGTAGCCCTTGACCGCGGTGTAGCCGGTGACGCCGGCGTAGCTGTTGTTCGTGCCGTCCTTGACGTCCACGAGACCGGAGCCCGGCTTGTACCCCTCGTGCTTGTAGAGCGAGTACAGCGCGTCGTTGATGTTGCCGAGGCGGTGCCCGGCGGCCTGGTCGGCGAGGGCGACGATGCCCGAGAAGAGCGGGCTCGCCTCGCTCGTACCGCCGGAGACGTCCCAGCCGACGGCGGTCGGGTCGTAGCTGGAGTACACCCAGGCGCCGCCGTTGACCGCGGCCGCCATCGAGATGTCGGGGGTGCCGCGGCGGTCGCCGACGGCGCCGCGCACGCCGTTCTGGAAGGAGGGGCGCTGGAAGACGTGCGACTGACCGCCGCCGCCCGAGCCGTTGTCGTTGTAGACGCTCTCGGGGCTGAGGCGGTTGCCCTTGTCGTCGAGGTGCAGCTGGGTGCCGCCGATCGATGTGACCAGCGGGTCCGAGGAGGGCCAGGAGTTGACGCGCTCCTTGTAGTAGCCCGAGCCGTCCGCCGTGTTGTCGGTGGCGCCGCCGTCGCCGGAGGAGGCGAGGACCGTGACCCCGTGCGCGGCCGCGTCCTTGAACGCGTAGCGCAGCTTCTGGATGCTGGAGAAGTCGCCCTTGTCGAAGCCGGGGAAGGTGTTCTCCGTGGCGCCGAAGCTCTGCGTGATGACATCGCCGACGCCGTGGTCGATGAGGTGCTTCTCGGCGTCCATCATCTCGGGCAGGCCGGTGACGCCCTCGGTCTCGGCGACCGCGGTCTCCACCAGAACGATCTTGGCGCCGGGGGCGACGGCGTGGGCCATCTCGACATCCAGCGTGGACTCACCGGCCCAACCGGTCATGTCCTTGTTCTTCGGGTCCCACTTGGGAACGTTGCCCCACTTGACCACGTCGACCTTGCTACTGGGGATGCCGTACTGCTTGCTGTAGACATCCAGGTCGTGCTGGATCGTCGGCGAGCCGAACGAGTCCACGATCACGATCGTGCGGCCCTTGCCCGTGATGCCCGCCTTGTAGAGCGGGTTGAGGTTGTACGCCTGGCGGTACTGCAACGGGCCGTAGCAGGCGATCTTCCACTTGGCCTGGCACTGCTCGCTGGTGAGCGGGCCGCTGGTCGAGTGGGCGAGCTGGTGCCCGGCGATCGCCGGAACGGGCTTTACCTGCGGGGCGGCGGCAGGTGCGGCGGTGGCGGACCCGGACAGCGGGGTGGCTATCAACGCGGCGGCGGCAAGGGCGGTGGCCCCGACTGACGCTGCTGCGGTACGAGTCCGGGGGCGAGCTATGCGCATGAATGCTCCCTGAGTGGGGTGAAGCCGCGCGGGGCGGTCTTCGCGATCCCATCGGGAAGGTCATGCGCAGGACAAGAGCATTTGTCTCTTGATGTCGAACGCTTTGCCTGAGCGGCACACTTAAATGAACATTCTTGATTGGTAGCTGACCAACCGGGCCCCGAAACCGACGGAGAGGGTGCCGCCAATCTCGGTTGGCGGCACCCTCTCCGTCACTCGGCGATCAAGACTTGAGCGTGATCAGACGCGTCTGATCAGGCGCCCAGGTTGAACTCTGCCGGGTTCGGCCCCAGGCGCTTGCCCTCGTCCAGGGCGGCCAGCGCGGCCACGTCGTCCGCGTCGAGCTCGAAGCCGAAGACGTCGATGTTCTCCTTGATCCGCGACGGCGTCACGGACTTCGGGATCACGACGTTGCCGATCTGGAGGTGCCAGCGAAGCACCACCTGCGCGGCCGTGCGGCCGTGCTTCTGCGCGATCGCGACCACGGTCGGCACGTCCAGCAGCCCCCGGCCCTGGCCGAGCGGCGACCAGGCCTCGGTCGCGATGGAGTGCTTGGCGTGGAGCGCGCGGGACTCCGCCTGGGCCAGCTGCGGGTGCAACTCGATCTGGTTGACGGCCGGGACCACCGAGGTCTCGCCCAGCAGTCGCTCAAGGTGAACGGGCTGGAAGTTGGACACGCCGATCGCCCTGGCGCGGCCGTCCGCCTGGATCTTCTCGAACGCCTTGTACGTGTCGACGTACGCGTCCTTGGCCGGCACGGGCCAGTGGATCAGGTACAGGTCGACGTAGTCGAGGCCGAGCTTGTCGAGCGAGGCGTCGAAGGCCCGCAGGGTCGAGTCGTAGCCCTGCTCGGAATTCCACAGCTTCGTCGTGACGAAGAGGTCTTCGCGGGCGACCCCCGAGGCGGCGACGGCCTTGCCGGTGCCGCGCTCGTTCTCGTAGATCGCGGCGGTGTCGATGCTTCGGTACCCGGACTCGATCGCCGTCGCGACCGCCTTGGCGGCCTCGTCGTCCGGCACCTGCCAGACACCGAAACCGAGCTGCGGCATCTCGACGCCGTTGTTGAGGGTGATGGAGGGGACCTTGCTCACGAGCGGTCGATCCTTTGCGTCGTCGGTTGGTACTCCCATCGTCAACGAACGAAGGCCACGACGCATTCCCGGCGCGGCCGGGCAGATCGTGCTCCTGACCTGCGGTTCAGCTCACGTTCGCCACGCGTTCCGTACGGCCTCCCGCTCTCGGCTTCCCTCTCTTCGGGATCTGCTCGGTCCGGACCATTGACCGGGACCCGCCGAGACGGAACTCTATTGCAGGTGGCTGAACGAAGGTCATGTACGTGAACCCACTTCCGGGTCGTCGGCCGGCCTTGCCCGCGGTCAATCGCGCTCGTTCATCGCTCCCCGCGCGTCGTGACACCCGTTCTTGCTGGAAGCCTCTCAACTCCCGTACGGCGCAAGCGATTTGGGCTCGCCCGACTCATTGACATCAAGCGCGCCAGGCATTGCAATCCAGGGGGTTAGGAAACTTTCCTAACCCCTTGCTCACCAGCCCCCACACTCAACGCCCCCACACCCCACAGCCCCCCCACGCCCCACACCCCCCACGGAAGGATCCCCATGCGCGCAGTCGTATCCCCGCGCCGTCTCGCCGTTTCCCTCACGGGCCTCGGCTGTCTGCTCCTGCCCGTCGTCGTTTCGATTCCTCAGGCCAGTGCGGCCGGTACGCCGGCGGCGGCCGGATCCCCTGTTCCCGCCGCCCCCGCCGCCCCCGCCGCCCCCGCCGCCCCCGCCGCACCTGCCGCGTCCGGGTCGATGGCCGCCGCCCCGTACGAGTACCTCGGCTGGGGCGACCCCCAGAAGCCCACCGATGTGATGGCCGCGACGGGCGTCAAGTGGTTCACCTTGGCCTTCGTCCTCTCCGACGGCGGGTGCAATCCGAAGTGGGACGGCTCGCGGGCCCTGACCGGAGGCTCCGACGAGAGCGCGATCAAGTCCATCCGCGGCGCCGGGGGAGACGTGGTGGTGTCGGTCGGCGGCTGGAGCGGAAACAAGCTGGGTGAGAAGTGTTCCAGTGCCTCCGCGCTCGCCGGCGCGTACCAGAAGGTGATCAGTGCGTACCACCTGAAGGCGCTCGACATCGACATCGAGGACACCGAGTTCTCCAATGCCACCGTGCGGCAGCGGGTGGTGAGCGCGCTGAAGATCGTCAAGACCGACAACCCCGGGCTCGTCACCTACGTGACGATGGGGACGACCCCGACCGGTCCCGACGCCAACGGCAAGGACCTCATCAAGAAGGGGGCCGCCGCCGGGCTGGCGAACGACGGCTGGACGATCATGCCGTTCGACTTCGGCGGTCACAGCGGGTCCATGGGCTCGGTCACCGAGAGCGCTCTCGAAGGTCTGGAGACCGCCGTGAAGGGCGCCTATGGGTACAGCGACGACGCCGCCTACCGGCACATCGGCGTCTCCTCCATGGACGGCAAGACCGACGAGTCCGACGAGACCATCACTACGGGCGACTTCCAGACCGTCCTCGGCTACGCCCGGCAGCATCACCTGGCGCGCTTCACCTTCTGGGCGGTCAACCGCGACCGGCAGTGCACCTCGGGCGGCGACGCGAGCGCTTCGTGCAGCGGCGTCGGTCAGGCCCCGTACGCCTTCACCAAAATCGTTGCACAGTACGCGGGTTGAGTACGAACGCGGGATGAGCGGTACGCGGGTCGAGGGGGCGGTTCTCGCCCCTGAAGCCCCGGGAAAAGGAGAGGCGGAGCGAGACGGGCGGGAGCAGGATGGTCACGCTCTCCGCCCGGCCCCGAAAGGACTCCACGACCATGGCTCGTGCGATCACCTTGATCCGTTCCGCCTCGCTGTCCGACGTCGCCGAGTACGCGTATGCGGCGACGGCTCCCGCCGCGTCACGTCTGATCTTCCTGGCCGGCGCCTGCCCGTTGAACCACGACGGCTCGACGGCCGCGGTCGGCGACTACGCGGGCCAGGCGGCGAAGGCCCTGGAGAACATGGAGAGCGCTCTCGCCGCCGCAGGAGCCGGCTTGCGGGACGTCATCAGTGCCCGGGTCCTCGTCGCATCGTCGCGGCGCGAGGATCTGGTGGCCGCCTGGGAAGTGGTCCGGGACGTCTTCGGTGACCACGACGTCCCCAACACATTGATGGGTGTCACGGTGCTGGGCTACCGCGACCAACTCGTGGAGATCGAGGCGGTCGCCGCCGTGCTCGATGCGTGAGCCCTGCTTTCAGGGGGGGCGTTCGCCGAGGACGCGAGGACGGTGAAAGCGCTCTCGCACGAGCCCGCCATTCCAGCGGGGCGGCTTCCGTCGAGAATACTGAGAGCGGTCTCAGCGGTACAGCGCGTCCACCTCGTTCTCGTACGCCTTCTCGATCGCCCGGCGCTTGAGTTTCAGGGACGGGGTCAGGAGCCCCTGCTCCTCCGTGAACTGGTGGGCCAGTATGCGGAAGGTGCGGATCGACTCCGCCTGCGAGACCAGGACGTTGGCGGCGACCACGGCCCGGCGCACCTCGGTCTCCAGATCCGGGTCGCGCACCAGTTCCGACGGGGTGAGCGGGGCCTTGCCGCGCATGGCGAGCCAGTGGTCCACGCCCTCCTGGTCGAGGGTGACCAGCGCCGCGATGTAGGGCCGGTTGTCACCGACCACGATGCACTGGGCGACCAGGGGGTGGGCCCGCACCCGTTCCTCCAGGGCGACCGGCGAGACGCTCTTGCCCCCCGAGGTCACCAGGATCTCCTTCTTGCGCCCGGTGATCGTGAGGTAGCCGTCGTCGTCGAGCGCCCCGATGTCCCCCGTCGAAAGCCAGCCGTCCCTGAGCACCGCCTCGGTGGCCTTCGGCTCGTTGAGGTAGCCGGAGAAGATCTGCCCGCCGTGGATCCACACCTCACCGTCGTCGGCGATGTGCACCGTGGTCCCGGGGATGGGCTGTCCGACCGTGCCGTAGCGGGTCCGCTCCGGGGGGTTGGCGGTGGCGGCGGCGGTCGACTCGGTCAGGCCGTACCCCTCGTACACGGTGACGCCGGCGCCCTCGAAGAACAGGCCGAGCCGGCGGCCCATGCTGGAGCCGCCCGACATGGCGTGGCGCACCCGGCCGCCCATCGCGTCGCGGACCTTCCCGTACACCGTCTTCTCGAAGAACTGGTGCTGCATCCGCAGCGCGGCCGAGGGGCCGGGGCCGAGGCCGAAGGCCTTCTGCTCCACGGCCTCCGCGTACTTGACCGCGATGTCGACGGACTTGTCGAACGGCCCGGTCTTCCCGTCGGCCTCGGCTCTGCGGCGGGCCGCGTTGAACACCTTCTCGAAGATGTAGGGAACCGCGAGGATGAACGTCGGCCGGAACGACTGGAGGTCGGGCAGCAGGGCGGAGGCGGCGAGGGCCGGCTGGTGGCCCAGTTTCACCCGTCCCCGGATCGCCGCGATCTCCACCATCCGTCCGAAGACGTGGGCCAGCGGAAGGAACAGCAGCGTGGACGCCTCGTCGCCGGGCCGGGAGTGGAAGACCGGCTCCCAGCGCGAGATCAGCATGTCCGTCTCGAACATGAAGTTGGCATGGGTGATGACACACCCCTTGGGGCGGCCCGTGGTCCCCGAGGTGTAGATGACGGTCGCCACCGAATCGGGAGTCACGGCCTTGCGGTGCCGCTCGACCACCTCGTCGTCGATGGACTCACCCGCTCCGAGGAGCTCCGAGAGCGCTCCCGTGTCCAGCTGCCACAGGCGCTTGAGGTGGGGGAGCCGGTCGACGACCGAGCCGATCGTCATCGAGTGGTCCTCGTGCTCCACCACGCACGCGGTCGCCTCCGAGTCGTGCAGCATCCAGAAGACCTGCTCGGCGGAGGACGTGGGATAGATCGGCACCGGCTGCGCGCCGATGCTCCACAGCGCGAAGTCGAAGAGCGTCCACTCGTACCGCGTGCGCGCCATGATGGCGACCCGGTCGCCGAACCGCACGCCGTCCGCGATCAGCCCTTTGGCGAGCGCGAACACCTCGTCCCTGAACGCGGCGGCCGTCACGTCCCGCCACTGGCCCGAATCGTCCTTGCGGCACAGCGCGACGCGGTGAGGATCGTCGAGGGCGTGGTCGAAGACGGCGTCCGCAAGCCCGCCGACCTGAGGCGCCGTCGCCATGGGTGGGACCGTGAACTCGCGCAATGACCTGCCTCCCTCCGGGGTGGCCACTCCCGGTGGCGCTCCGCACAGCGCGGTGACCGTACCCCACGGACTGTTCCCGTGACAGGGGTCTCCTGCACGTCGAGACGTACGGCGTCTTCACAGGTCAGCGGCGGAAACAGGCCCACATGTGGACCCCTCGGGCGCTCAGCTGACTCAAAGGTAGGTTCTCCGTAAGGCAATCTCCACGGAATCTGTACGCTCCTGTCACCCTCGCCCCACGGCTGCGCCCTGTTTTCCCGGGGCCACGCTCCGTTGTCGCAGCCCAACGGGGCAGGGTGGCGGCGTGCGGCGGGAGGGGGCGGCCCGGCGGCGCACCGGCCGGGGTGGACCGTCTGTCTTCAGCCAGTCCGCTCGGCCGGTCGCCCGGCGTTCGGCCGGTTCGTTCAGCCGGATCGGTGGCCCCGGTGCAGGCGGTCGCCGCCGGCGAGGATCGCCGAAGCCAGGGCGCCCGCCGCCTCCTGCGCCGCCGAGCCCCGCCGGTTGTGGAGCAGAACGAAATCCACTCCGCCCAGCTCCGGCAGCCCGCACCGCGCCGGGAGCGGAGCCAGGCCGGGCGGGATCAGGCCCCTGGTGTGGGCCATCACGCCGAGTCCTGCGCTGGCCGCCGCGATCAGGCCGCTCAGGCTCCCGCTCGTACAGGCGATACGCCAGGAACGGCCGTGGTCCTCCAGGACTTCGAGCGCCCTGGCCCGGGTGATGCCGGGCGGCGGGAAAAGGATCAACGGAATGGGACGTTCGGCGTCGAGACGCAGGTCGGGCGCCCCGATCCAGCACAGCTCGTCCGTCCAGACGAGTTCGCCGTGACTGTCGCCGGGCCGCCGCTTGGCGAGCACCAGGTCGAGGCGGCCCGCCTCCAGGCGCCGGTGCAGGGTCCCGGACAGCTCGACCGTGAGCTCCAGATCGACCTCGGGATGGTCGCGGCGGAAGGACTGGAGGATCTCCGGCAGGCGCGTCAGGACGAAGTCCTCGGAGGCGCCGAACCTCAGGCGGCCGCGCAGCCGCGTCCCGGTGAAGTAGGTGGCGGCCCGCTCGTGGGCGGCCAGGATCGTCCGGGCGAAGCCGAGCATCGCCTCGCCGTCCTCCGTCAGCCGCACACGATGGGTGTCCCGGCTGAACAGCAGCCGCCCCGCCGCGTCCTCCAGGCGGCGTACGTGCTGGCTCACGGTCGACTGGCGCAGCCCGAGGCGCCGAGCGGCCTGCGTGAAGTTCAGCGTCTGCGCGACGGCCAGGAACGTCCGCAGCTGGTTCGCGTCGTACATGACGTCCACGGTAGCCCGGTCATCGTGGATCGTGATGACAGTGAGTGTGGTGTACGGGATTCCCGATCACGCGCCGGGGGAGGACCATCGGGAGGTCGCGATCGCGGCCGAGCGGAAGACCCGGAAGACCTGGAAGACCCGGGAGCGCCGTGCTCGCAATCCACTGGCGCCGCGCCACCGCGCTGCCCCACCGAGCCGCGTCACCGCGCCACACCCGTACCGCCCGAACATGTAAGTGGAGCACATGAGCCGCCGCACCCCGAAGCTTCCGTCCTGGTTGCCGGTCGACCCCTACATCCTGGCGCTGCTCGGCACGGTGGGACTCGCCGCGCTGCTCCCCGCGTCCGGACCGGCCGCGACCGCCGCGAGCGGCGCCTCGACCGGGGCGGTCGCACTCCTCTTCTTCCTGTACGGGGCACGGCTCTCGACCCGCGAGGCGCTGGACGGGCTGCGCCACTGGCGGCTCCATGTCACCGTGCTCGCCTGCACGTTCGTGGCGTTTCCGCTGCTGGGCCTCGCGGCGAAGGGCCTCGTACCCACCGTGTTGACGCCGGACCTCTACAACGGCCTGCTCTTCCTGTGCCTGGTGCCCTCGACGATCCAGTCGTCGATCGCGTTCACCTCGATCGCCCGGGGCAACGTGCCGGCCGCGATCTGTGCGGGCTCCTTCTCCAGCATCGCCGGGATCGTGTTCACCCCGCTGCTCGCGGCGGGGCTCCTCGGCAGCGGTGGGGGAGCGCTCTCGGCGGACTCGCTGGTCAAGATCGTGCTGCAACTCCTGGTGCCGTTCCTTGCCGGGCAGTTCCTGCGGCGCTGGGTCGGCGGGTTCCTCGTCAGGAACAAGAAGGTGCTCGGGTACGTGGACCGCGGCTCGATCCTCCTGGTGGTCTACAGCGCGTTCAGCGAGGGCATGGCGCGTGGCATCTGGCACCAGGTCGGCGTCGGCAGGCTCGCCGCGCTGCTCGTGGTCGAGGCCGTGCTGCTGGCGGCGATGCTCGCGGCGACCTGGTACGGAGCCAAGCGGCTCGGCTTCGACCGGGGCGACCGGATCGCGATCCAGTTCGCCGGGTCCAAGAAGAGCCTGGCCGCCGGACTGCCCATGGCCAGCGTGCTGTTCGGTGCCCAGGCCTCCCTTGCGGTACTGCCGCTGATGCTGTTCCACCAGATGCAGTTGATGGTGTGCGCCGTGATCGCCAAGCGCCGCGCCCGCGACCCGCTGCCGCCGCAGGATCCCACCCCGGCCGCTGGTGACATGGGTCGTGACGACATGGCCGCAGGGGACACGGCCGCTGGAGACGTGGGCCGTGACGACATGGCCGCAGGGGACACGGCCGCTGGTGACATGGGTCGTGACGACATGGCCGCAGGGGACACGGCCGCTGGAGACGTGGGTCGTGACGACACGGCCGCTGGAGACGTGGCTGCCGGCGACATGGCCCCTGCATACATGGCTGCCGGCGACATGGGCCGCGGCAACATGGCTGCTGGCAACCTGGGCCGCGGCGACATGGCTCAGAAGCCCGCAGGCCCGGCGCCGACCCCGTCGCCCGGCGCATCCGTGGCCTGAACAGGTCCCCGGCTCAAGGCGGAGATCATCGGGGCCGGTACGGTGCCGCCATGACCGCACTCGAAGGCGAGCCCGCCACCCTGGACCCCGCGCGCACCGCGCTCGTCCTCGTCGATCTGATGGACCGCATCACGGCGCTCCCGCTCGCCCCGCGCTCCGGCGACCAAGTCCTCGCCACCGCAGGCGAGTTGGCGGAATCCTTCCGTGCCGCGGGCGCCACCGTCGTCCTCATACGGGTCGAACGGCCCGGCGTGGCCGCGCAACCGCCGGGCAGCGACATCGTCGCGGGCCTCGCGGCCGACGGCGACCCGGTCGTCGTGAAGCGCACCCTCGGCGGCTTCCACCGGACCGGTCTGCACGAGCTGCTTCGCGAACGCGGCATCGACACCCTCGTGTTCGGCGGCATCGCCACCAACCTCGGCGTCGAGTCGACCGCCCGCGCCGCCGCCGACCACGGCTACGAGCTGCTGTTCGTGGAGGACGCCATGGCGGCGTTGACCCAGGACGAGCACCGGGCCGCGATCGCTCTCAACTTTCCCCGCCTCGGGACGGTCGTCACCGCCTCGGCCCTCCGATTCGGCTGACCGCATGCCCAAGTTCACGATAACCGCGGCCGCTTCACGCCCCTGCACCCTCGTCGTGTGCCGCGGCTGCTGCTGCGGCGACGCCCGCAAGACCCCCGGCACCGACCATGCCCGCCAGCTCGACCGGCTGCGGGCGGCGGCCGCCCGGTCCGAGGGGCGGATCGCCGTCCGGACCACCGACTGCCTCGGCCCCTGCGGCCAGGCCAACGTCATCGTGGTCCAGCCCTCGGGCCGGGCCCGCCAGCGCGGGGCACGCGCCGCCTGGGTCGGCTGGGTCCTCGACGACTTCGCGACGGACGACATCCTGGCGTGGGCCGAACAGGGCGGACCGGGCGTGGCCGAACCCTCGCCCACGCTGGCCCTCCAGATGATCCCGGCCCCGGCCGAGGCACGCAGGCGGGCCCGCTGAGCCGTCGGCGGGAGCTTCGCCGCTGAGCCGTCGAAGGGAGCTCGGAGGCCCTGCGGGAGCGAGGCGCCGCCCCCGTACGGTACGGGCGGCGCGGGGTGGAAGACCCGGCCGGCGCAGGGGGCGCTCCCCGCCGGCCGGGCCGCTCGGGCGCTGCGGGGTCAGACCTCGGAGCGCAGGGCGATGCGCTCGTCGCCCGCGTACACGTTCATGGAGCTGCCGCGCAGGAATCCCACCAGAGTCAGCCCCGACTCGACGGCCAGGTCGACGGCGAGCGACGACGGCGCGGAGACCGCCGCGAGGACCGGGATGCCCGCCATGACCGCCTTCTGCGCGAGCTCGAACGAGGCCCGCCCCGACACCAGCAGGATGCAGCGGGACAGCGGCAGCCGGTCGTCCTGGAGAGCGCGTCCGACGAGCTTGTCGACCGCGTTGTGCCGGCCCACGTCCTCGCGTATGTCGAGCAGTTCGCCCTCGGGCGAGAACAGCGCCGCCGCGTGCAGACCCCCGGTCCTGTCGAAGACCCGCTGCGCCGCGCGCAGCCGGTCGGGCAGGCTCGCGAGCAGTTCGGGCTCGACCCGGACCGGGGGAGCGTCGTGGATGGGGAAGCGGGCCTGCGTGCGCACGGCGTCGAGGCTTGCCTTGCCGCACAGCCCGCACGACGACGTCGTGTACACATTGCGTTCGAGTGTGATGTCGGGCACCACGACGCCCGGCGCGAGGCGCACGTCGACCACGTTGTAGGTGTTGTGGCCGTCGGCGGTCGCACCCGCGCAGTACACGATCGACTGGAGCTCGGACGCGGCACCGAGCACCCCCTCGCTGACCAGGAACCCGGCCGCGAGAGCGAAGTCGTCGCCCGGTGTGCGCATCGTGATCGCGAGGGGCTTCCCGCCCAGCCGGATCTCCA
This sequence comes from Streptomyces sp. NBC_00442, assembly GCF_036014195.1. Classification (NCBI taxonomy): domain Bacteria; kingdom Bacillati; phylum Actinomycetota; class Actinomycetes; order Kitasatosporales; family Streptomycetaceae; genus Streptomyces; species Streptomyces sp. NBC_00442. The sequence continues at coordinate 926,728 of NZ_CP107918.1, read as the reverse complement.
GGGGCTCCTCGGCGACCAGGGTGTCCGGGCGGATCGAGACCGCCCCGTCCCGGATGCGGATGACGCGGCGGCGTTCGGTGACCCGTCCCATGTCCTCAGTCCCTCAGTCGCTCGGTCGCTCGGACCGGTCTCGTGTCTGCACGTGCTGGAAGCCGAAGCGTCCCTTGATGCACAGGTTGCCGTGGGTCACCGGATTGTCGTGCGGCGAAGTGACCTTGACGATCTCATTGTCCTGCACATGGAGGGTGAGGTTGCAGCCGACGCCGCAGTGCGCCCACACCGTCGTCGTCCGCGACTGCGCCTCCGCGCCCCAGGCGCCCGCCGCCCGCAGCTCGAAGCGCATCATCGATTTCGACGAGCGCGCGGGTGTCCTGGTGGCGGCAGATCTGCGTCATGGTCGCGCGGGCCGGGCGCTGATCGGGTTGAAGGAGATGGTGCCGAGAAGTCTGATCCAGATGTCGTTGCGCAGGTCCGGTTCGACGGGGCACTTCAGGCCGCCGGCCCGCACGGCCTCGCTGAAGGTGAGGCAGCGCCGCGAGACGGTGAGGTCGGGCTCGCCGATGGAGAAGCGGGTGCCCTCCACGTGGCGTACGACGCCCGGGGATCCGACCTCGGTGGCCTCGTACACGACGCAGCCGATGGCGCGGGAGGGTGGCAGTGCCGCGTCGACGGCGCCGCCCGGGTCGACGCTTTCGACCCGGCGCCCGGTGCGCGGGCCGGGCAGCCCGTGGAAGTACCACCACGGAATGCCGTTCTGGGCAGCGATGACGGCGGTGTTCGCGTGCAGCGACGGGCGCACCAACGGGCCTGCCGCCGCAGAGGAGTTGGCTTTCAGGCCGAGCGGGATGTCGTCGGCCGGGCCGACCTCGTGGGGGTCGTCGGTGGCGGCGGGCCGTGCGGTGAAGTCGCCGCGCGGGCTGATGACCCGCACCCCGTCGCGGCGCATGGCCGCCAGGTGCGGCGCGCGGGCGATGAGGTGGACCTCGGCGCCCGCGCGGTGGAGCGCGGCCCCGACATGTGCGCCGATGGCACCGGCGCCGACAGCTGCGACTTTCACCGGGCTCTCCGTTCGGTGGAGGGACCGTTCGGTGGCGGGGGTCCGTGGCGGGACCGTTCGATGAAGGGGGCCGTCAGCGATGACGGCCGTCGACGGGCTCGCGAGTGTGGATGCGTGCGTGTGCGTGGGTGGGTGCGTGTGCGTGGGTGCGCGTGACCGACGTGCGGTGGGAGGGCTCGTGCCGGCGGCCGGCCGTCGACAGAATATTGTCTACAGTATGCGTTCTGGAGGCCTCAAGATGCCGGACGCGCCTTCGCAGGGGCGAAACGCTGACACAAGGCTCCAAAGGTGCGGCAGTGAATCCTGTTGGGTCTCGCGCCCCTGTACCGATCAGTAGCCACGAAGACTGGATGGCTCCGGACGTCAGCACTCACTGCTCGTATCGAGTCGTATCGAGGGGATCCGCCATGACCGGCATGCGAGGCTCACGCGTTGTCGCGGTCGGGCACTATCAGCCCGCCAAGGTGCTCACCAATGACGACCTCGCCGAGCTGGTCGACACGAGCGACGCATGGATCAGCAGCCGCGTCGGCATCCGCACCCGCCATGTCGCCGGCGCCGACGAACCCGTGGACGAGCTGGCCGCGCACGCCGGAGCGAAGGCGCTGGCCGCGGCCGGGCTGAGCCCCGCCGACATCGACCTCGTCCTGGTCGCCACCTCCACGGCGATCGACCGCTCTCCCAACACGGCCGCCCGCGTGGCCGCCCGGCTCGGCATGGGCTCGCCCGCCGTGATGGACCTCAATGTCGTATGCGCCGGATTCACCCACGCGCTCGCCACCGCCGACAGCCTGGTGCGCACCGGGACCGCGCGGCGCGCCCTGGTCATCGGCGCGGACAAGATGACGGCGGTGACCGACTGGTCGGACCGCAGCACCTGCGTTCTGGTCGGGGACGGCGCCGGCGCCGTGGTGGTCGAGGCGAGCGAGGAGCAACTGATCGGGCCGGTGCTGTGGGGCTCGGTCCCGGAGATGGGACACGCGGTACGCATCGAGGGGAGTCCGCCGGTGTTCGCGCAGGAGGGCCAGTCCGTCTATCGCTGGGCCACCACCCAGCTGCCGCCCATCGCCCGTCAGGTCTGCGAGCGCGCCGGGCTCACCCCCGAGGACCTCGCGGCGGTCGTGCTGCACCAGGCGAACCTGCGCATCATCGAACCCGTCGCACGCAAGATCGGCGCCGTCAACGCCGTGGTCGCCCGCGATGTCGTCGAGTCCGGGAACACCTCGGCGGCGAGCATCCCGATGGCGCTGTCCAAACTCGTCGAGCGCGGCGAGATCAGCACCGGCGACCCCGTCCTGCTCTTCGGCTTCGGAGGCAACCTCTCGTACGCGGGGCAGGTCGTACGCTGCCCGTGACGGGCCGGGCGGCTTGCCCTCAACCCGCCAGGCGTTTGCGCCAGTTCAGCGGAGTGACCTCGATGGTCTGCCCCGGGTCGCCGTCCCACCGCACCGAAAGACCGCACCGCTCCAGGGCGGCCACCGCCTCCCGGCCCACCGACGCGGTGGTCCGCTCCGAACCGTCGAACCCCCCGTACATCAGCTTGAGACCGTGCCCGGCGGCGGCCGCGTCGGTCGACTGGGAGTGGAAGTAGACGAAGCCGCGGGCATCCGGCGATCCCGCCCCGCCGATCTCCGCCTGGCCGCAGGTGTGACAACAAGTGAAGTGCTCGCGGGCGGTGAGACCGGCCGACTCCAGGTCGGCGAACGCGCGGGACAGCCGCTCCGGGTCGCTCTCCTCGCCCTCCTCGTCCCACCCCGCCTGCTCCGCCACGCGCTCCAGCCACATGCGGTCCGCCAACTCCCGTGCCTGCTCGCGCGAGACGGGCCGTACGTCGCCCGAGACCAGATAGTCCTCGGCCAGTTCGGCCAGCTCCGCCCGGGTCGCGTACCCCGCCACGAGCACCTCGCGCAGCCGCGTCTCGAGCAGGCCGCGGTCCTCCGCGCCGAGTTCCAGCGGGGGGACGGGGGCGGGAGCTTCGAAGTCCAGCCGTTCCCAGTCCGGGCCGGCGTTCCAGTCGGGCGTCGCGCGGGCCCAGCCGGTCATGGCCGTTATCACCGGCTCCGCCGTGGCAAGGACCGTCCTGAAGTGCCGGTCGGCCGCGCCGTCCCGGTACTCCAGGGTGTAATCGCCGCCTGCCTCGTGCCACACCTGGAGGAACACGTCGGGCAGGTCGGGTATCCGCTGCACCACCAGGAATCTGTCGTCCGCGCCTCCGATGCGGCGGACAAGCCCGGCCAGCGCCTCGGCGGTGACCCGGCTGTGCCGGCGCCCCATCTCCGTATCCACTGCGATCGCAAGCATGCCGTTCACTCTCGCACAGGCCACTGACAATCCACGGGGCGTCGCGAAGGCGCGCCCCGTGCACGGCGGCACAGGGCCGCACCCGGGGTGCCGACTCCCCTTCCGATACGGCGTGGTGCGGCGCGGGAAGCCGGGCCGGGAGACGGCGGCTGCAGCGCGGTGCGGATCACGGGCGGCGACCCCGACCGGCTGAGCGCGGCGGCCGCGAACGCCGCCGCGGCCGGCCTCGACGTGTGGTTCTCACCGTTCCCCTGCGAAATGACGAACGAGGAGATGCTGCCCTACTTCGTCGACTGTGCCGAGCGGGCCGAGGCGCTGCGCCGGACCGGCGCCGAGGTCGTGCTGGTCAGCGGGTGCGAGATCAGTATGTTCGCGCGCGGCTATCTCCCCGGAGAGACCTTCAACGACCGGATGCACACCCTGCGTGCGGCGCCGGCGGAGCGCGCGGCCGCGCTCAAGGAGCTCCCCGGGAAGGTCAACGCGTTTCTGAGGGAGGTGGCCGAAGCGGTCCGGCCGCGGTTCGGCGGGCGGATCTCGTACGCGTCCGTTCCCATCGAGCTCGTCGACTGGACGCCGTTCGACATCGTGGGGGTGGACGCCTACCGCAACAGCCGCAACGCCGCCTACTACCGCGATCAGATCCGCCGCCACCTGGCCCACGGTAAGCCGGTCGCGGTCACCGACAGGCTGCTGCGCCTATCGCGGGGCCTCCGGCCTGGGGGCCGGCGGGTGGACCGTGATCGGGACCGACGGGCTCGTCGCGCCCGGCACCGTACGCGACGAAGGGGAGCAGGTCCGGTACATGCGCGACCTCCTTCCGCTGTTCGAGGAGGAGGGCATCGACACCACGTTCTGGTTCAGTTTCGCCGGCTTCGAGCTGCCGCACCGGGCCGACCCGCGCACCGACCTCGACCTCGGCTCGTACGGCATCGTGAAGATGCTCGATCCGGCGGAGTCGGCCGCGGGTACCGCGCGCGCCTGCCCCGGCATGCCCTGGGAGCCGAAGGAGGCGTTCTACACACTCGCCGAGTTCTACGCGGGCGCCGCCCGCGCTTGAGGCGCCCTAGACGCCGAAGCCCGGCGGGGGCGGGCGCTCGAACGCGGGCGGCGCCCGCGGTGTGCCCAAGCCGCGCTCAGAGCCGGCGCTCCGCCGCCTCCACGCTGTCGCCGCCGCCGGTGTTGAACGCGATCGCGGCGCCGGGCGCGTGCAGGCGGACCAGGTTCACGATCAGTTCGAAGAACGTGAGCAGGGCTTCGGGCTTGCGGATGCCGCCGCCGATCACGACGACGTCCCAGGCGCGTGCGGCCAGCGCGGTGACCACCGTGGACTCGGCCGTCCCGTCCAGCGCGATCAGCGTCATGGACGCGTCGATGCCGTGGGCGGCGAAGCGGCCGAGTTCGCTGTCCAGGGCCGCGCGGACGGCGTCCCCGTCCATGCCGGGAACGGTGTGCGGGTCGATTCCGAGAACGAGAGCGGTGGGCATGTCCCGTAGGACGATCAGCCCGCGGCGCCGGTTCCTGGTTACCGGCCCGTCGGGGCCGCCGATGCGGGTGATGGCTACCCGCCCAGGCCCTGCCGTGCGGCAAGCCGCTCCATCAGGGCCGCGCTCCGCGCGAGCAACTCCCTTTCCTCCCGGCTGAGTTCGGACTCGATGGCCAGGGTCAGCCATCCGGCCCTGCGGCCGCGCTCCGCTTCCAGGGCGCTCCGCCCGGCGTCGGACAGTTCCAGCAGGGACTTGCGGCCGTCCGTGGGGTGGGCCCTGCGCGTGACCAGGCCCTGGTCGAGGAGGATGCCGACGGCGCGGGCCATTGACTGCGGGCGTACGCGCTGATCTGCCGCGAGGTCGCTGGTGGTCATGGCGCCGTCGCGGTCGAGGACGCCGAGCACGGCGACCTGTCCGTGCGGGATCCGGTCCTCGTGCTTGACGCGTCGGGTGAGCTTGCCCATCGCGGTACGCAGTTCGGCGGCGACGGTGGCGGCTTGCGGGGCGGGCATGGGGCACTTTACCTCGGGAACGCCGTTGCGCAGCGGCACTGAACAGCACGGCTGAACAGCTGCTCTGCACAGAACAACTGCACAGAGCCGCTGCTCAGCTGCACTGAACAGCAGAACTGCACAGCTGTACTGAACAGCCGTGCTGTAGAGTTTCTTCGTGTCGGGCCGAGCGCCAGCGTCGTCGCAGCCAGGGTCCGGCAGGTGACAACGGGAAGGAACTCCCATGCCCACCCGCATAGTTGAGCCGACTGCCATCGAAGGTCTCACCGCCCGCACCGTCCTGGACAGCCGTGGCAACCCGACCGTCGAGGTCGACGTCGTCCTCGCCGACGGATCTCTGGGCCGCGCCGCCGTACCCTCCGGCGCCTCCACCGGCGCCCGCGAGGCCGTGGAACTGCGCGACGAGGACGCCCGGCGCTGGCACGGCAAGGGGGTCGACCGCGCCGTGGCCCACGTGCAGGGCGAGATCGCGGACGCCGTCGCCGGACGCGACGCCGACGATCAGGCCGGTCTCGACGCGGCGCTCGTCGCGCTCGACGGCACCGCCACCAAGGCGCGGCTCGGCGCCAACGCCCTGCTCGGGGTCTCCCTCGCCGCGGCGAAGGCCGCCGCGCTCTCGCACCGGCAGCCGCTGTACCGCTACCTCGGCGGGGCCGACGCCCGCGTCCTCCCGGTGCCGATGATGAACATCGTCAACGGCGGCGCACACGCCGACAACCCGCTGGACTTCCAGGAGTTCATGATCTCGCCCGTGGGCGCGCGGACCTTCGCGGAGGCCGTCCGCATGGGCTCCGAGGTCTTCCACACGCTGCGCCGCGATCTGCTGGCCGCGGGCCACTCCACGGGCGTCGGTGACGAGGGCGGCTTCGCGCCCGCCCTGCGTACGGCCGAGGAGGCGCTCGACTTCGTCATGGCCGCCATCGAGCGGACGGGATACCGGCCGGGCGCGGACGTCGGCCTCGTCATGGATCCGGCGTCGTCGGAGTTCTACCGGGACGGCGTGTACGTATACGTGGGGGAGGGGGTGCGGCGCACCACCGCCGAACAGGTGGACTACCTCGCCCGGTTGATCGACGCATACCCGATCGTCTCGGTGGAGGACCCGATGGCCGAGGACGACCTGGAGGGGTGGCGCGAGCTGACGTCACGGGTCGGTGACCGCTGCCAGCTGACCGGGGACGACGTGTTCTGCACCAACGAGGCGCTGGTGCGGGAAGGCATCCGTACGGGAGTGGGCAACGCGGTCCTGGTCAAGGTCAACCAGATCGGGACGCTGACCGAGGCGCTGGGGACGGTGGGAGCCGCACGGCGGGCCGGCTGGGCGGCGGTCATGTCCCACCGGTCCGGCGAGACCGAGGACACGACCATCGCGGATCTGGCCGTCGCCACGGGATGCGGGCAGATCAAGACCGGTTCCTTGTCCCGGTCGGACCGCACGGCCAAGTACAACCAACTCATGAGGATCGAGGAGGAGTTGGGGGACAGTGCCGTGTACGGGTGTGGTGGTGCGTCCGCCGCGCGTGTGGAGTGAGAGCGGGGCGGCCGGGGGTGCGGGGGTGCTTGCGAGGTCCGTCGCGGGCCGGCATCCCCGCGCCCCGGCCCCGCGCCCCGGCCCCGCGCCCCGGCCCCGCGCCCCGGCCCCGCGCCCCCGGGGGTCCGCCGGGCGAACCGGCGGCACAGGTGTGGTTGTGGTGCGGGGCCGGCGGGCGGTTGACCGGTGGGCGCAGGGTGGACCCTTGGTAAAGGCCGTGTAAAGACCGCTGTTAGTGTGGTGCGCCTATCGCACCGCAGAAGGAATTTCGCATGACAGCGCCCGTTGATCCCCCTGGTCCGCAGCCGCATTCGGGACCGCAGTCGCCGCCCGAGCCGCATGCGGGACCGCAGTCCGGCACTGCTCCTGAGCCCGACACCGCGCCGCAGTCCGATTCGGGGCCGCAGCCGCAGTGGGGGACGCCGCCCGGTCATCCGGTCCCGCCCCACGCGGATCAGTGGGGGACGCCGCCGTGGACGCCGGCACCGCCCCTGCCGAGCAACGGTCTCGGCACGACGGCCATGGCCCTCGGCTCCATCAGCACCGTCGTCGCCTTCCTGCCCTTCCTGTTCTGGATCGCCTGGATCCTCGGCATCCTCGCCGTCATATTCGGCCTGGTGGGCCTGAGCAATGTCCGCAAGGGGCTGGCCACCAACAAGAGTTCGGCGCTCGGCGGAACCATCCTGGGCGGCGCGTCCCTCCTGCTCGCCGTCGTGGGGCTGATCATCACCGGGGCCATGATCCGGTCGGCCGTGGACAAGGTCGACGACATCGATAGCGGCACCTCCTCGGTCACCTCGATCCCCGACGAGCCCGAGGACCCTCTGGAGGATGAGCCGCTCGGCACGGAGCTGCGCAACCCCGCGTCGGTGAAGTTCGGGGAGAGCCACACGTACGAGGACGGGGTGACCGTCACGGTCCTCAGGCCCAGCGAGTTCACGCTCACGGGATCCTACGTTCCGCCCGGACTGCACAAGGGCGACCGGACGTTCCACCTCGACCTCACGATCGTCAACGACTCCGACGACTCGCTCAACCTCGACTTCGCCCAGCCCCACGTGAAGGACGCCGCCGGCAACGAGGTGAACGCGCTGTTCTACAGCAAGGCCGGCTACACGCCGTTCGGGGGGTCGCTCGCCCCGGGTGAACGGGCCACCGCCCAGTACTCCTACCCCGTGTCCCCCGACGCCGCCGCACGGCTCCAGGTGGAGGTCCACCCCGGCATTCTCTACGACCACGCCGAATGGGGCGGACCGGTCGGAGAGTAGGCCGAGGTGCCGCCCGGCCGGGCGGGCAAGGGCCCCGAGTGCAGCGGGTTCGCCCGGCCAGGCGATAGGGCTCTGGCACACGAGAGCCCTGGCACACGAAAGACGTCCGTGTCATGGGCGGTGTCTCCATGTGTGGGGGCGACACATGCCGTACCCATGGCTCCATGTGTCACTACTGCGGGTGCCGCGACATCCCCCTCATCAAGGAATTCATCGCCGAGCACGAACGCGTCACGGATGCGGCGGGCGACGCTCGGCGCGCGCTCGCCGAGGGCCGTACGGCGCGGGCGAAGGAACTCGTCGCCTTCATGGCGCGAGAGCTGGAATCCCACTGGCGCGGCGAGGAGAACGGGCTGTTCGCCGTGATGCGCGAGGACCCCGAATACGCGCAGTACATCGACGTCCTGGTGGGCGAGCACCGGGACCACAGCGCCCGGCTGCCGGCCCTCGATCTGGAAACGGCCGAGGGGCGCGCGGAGTTCGACCGGATGGTGACGGAACTCCACCATCACATCGGCCGCGAGGAGGACGGCCTGTTCCCGGCTTCCCTGACGGCCCTGTCGGGCGACGAATGGGACCGCTCGTTCGCCGCGTGGCGAGAGGCTCATCCCGGTCACCCCGGCCGGTGACTGAGGCCGGTGACCGAGGCCGGTGATAAGAGCGGTGACCGAGTGCGGTAACTGGGGGCAGTAACCGGGGCGGTGACCGAACACCGCACCAGCGGTCCGTGCCGCCCGTGCCTCCCGTGCCCCACCGGAACGGGGCGCTCTCCGGGCGGTGCGCTCGGTAGACTGTAGACAATAACCAATCTCCATCACGGGCCAGGAACGCGTCGGCACAGAGGGGGAAGCGATGGTGTCCGCAGGACTGCCGCAGGGGACCGTGCCCAAGCTGGAACGGCCGGGGCCCCTGCGTGAGCGGGTGTACGAGGCACTTCTGGAGCTCATCACCACACGGGCCCTGTGCCCGGGGCAGCATCTGGTGGAGAGCGAACTCGCCGGGCACCTCGGAGTGTCGAGGCAGCCGGTGCGCGAGGCGCTCCAGCGGCTCGACACCGAGGGCTGGGTGGACCTGCGTCCCGCCCAGGGCGCGTTCGTGCACGAGCCGACCGAGGAAGAGGCCGACCAGCTGCTCTCGGTGCGTACGCTCCTGGAGGCCGAGGCGGCGCGGCTCGCGGCCGCCCATTCCGGGACGGCGGGGATCGCCGCCCTGGAGAAGCTGTGCGACCGGGGAGAGCAGGCGGTCGCGGACGACGACGTGGATCTCGCGGTGGCGACCAACGCCGCTTTCCACGCCAAGGTCATGGAGCTCGCCGGCAACCTGGTGCTCGCCGAACTGGCCGGGCAGGTCGACCGGCGGGTGCGCTGGTACTACACGCCGGTGGCGCGCCAACGCGGCCAGCAGTCCTGGACCGAGCACCGCGAACTGATCTCCGCGATCTCGGCGCGGGACGAGCGCCGGGCGACCGATGTCATGCGCGCCCACACCGAGCACACCCGCACCACGTACCACGAGCGCTCCGACCGGGCCTGAACCGCACGAAGCCACCCCGGGTCGGCTCGGCTCCGGGGTGGCCGCACAGCACATGGGGAGCTACACCACCTCCCGGCTGATGGGCTGGGGGTTGGCCGTGATGTCCCGCACCCGGACCCGTCCGGGCCGGCGCAGCAGGAGGGCGAGGCAGCCGGCCGGCCACCATCGAGATGCCGCCCGCGAGGCCGTAGGCACCGTCGTAACCACAGGCGTCGACGACCATCGAGCCGAGGCCGCCGCCGAACAGGCCGCTCACCAGGTTGCCGCCGTGGACCAGGCCGTAGTTGGAGGCGTTGTAGTTCTCGCCGAAGTAGTCCGGGGTGGGTGTGGCGAACCTCGGGTAGAACGCGCCGCCGCCGTAGCCGGACAGGAACGCGAGGAACAGGAACAGCCATTCGCTGTGCGGATGGCCCGCCCAGATCGGGCCGCATCAACGCCGCGAAGGCCAGGGAACTCGCCGACCAGGTGGTCGAGGCCATCGATCGCGGCGCCGTTCCGCTGGCACCGCGCGAGCCTGTCCGACGGACGCTTCCTGCCCGGCCAGGACACCGGCGCCTCTCTGCCCCCGGTCACTCCCCTCAACCCGCCCCCGTCCGAGCCGCTATTCCACGCGGAACCATTCGGTCCGGTCGACACGATCGTCCTGGTCGACACGGAGGCCGAGCTGCTCGCCGCGATGAACGCCTCCAACGGAGCGCTGATCGCCACCCTGTCGACCGACGACCCGCGGACTACGACCGACTGGCCCCGCAGATAAGCGCGTTCAAGGTCGGCCGGGGCAGGGCCCGCTCGCGGGGCGACCGCGGGGAACTGTTCGGCGGTTTCGGCGGCTCCTGCCACGGGGCCTTCGTCGGCGGTGAACTCCTGGTGCGCGCCGTGACCGAGGGCCCGCGGAGCGAGCCTGCCCCCGGCAACTTCCCCGCGTACCAGCTGATCCCCTGATCCGTCGCCCCCTTGACCGACCTCCTGGCCCCGCCCTCACACCACCCCGGACCGGCACGGCACGGCACGGCGATGTCACCCGATGCCCTGCCGGTCCGGTTCCAGCGCGAACGCGCGCTCGGCCGCCTCCGGAACCGCGAGCGCCACGGCTTGGACGAGCAGTTCGCGGTGCCGGATCAGCGGTGGGCGTCGCTCCGGCGGGACGAGCCGGAGGAGGTCGTCGAGCCCCGCCATGATGCGCCGGGTGACCTGCGGGCTCCCCACGGCGCACAGCCGCATCTCGGCGAAGGCCAGGTCGACGAGGTCGGCCCAAGCCGGCACGTCCTGAACGAGCCGGACGGTGCCCTTGCGGTCCGGGTGCCCCACCGCTCCGAGCGGCCGGTTCGCCAGCGCCGTGAGCACCTGGACGATCCGGTCGAGGCACTGGACGGCGGTGGTCGGGTCGTTGACCGCGGCCGAGAGCGCTCTCAGGCCGATGTCGGAAAGCTGACGCAGACCGAATCCCAGATCCTGGTGGAACGTCCGCTCCACCCCCACCGTCACGGTGTAGCGCAGTGCGCTCCACGACGGCGTCGCAGCGCCGTCACGGCCGTGCACGGAAAGCAGCGGGGTGCCCGGCACGACGAAGTCGCCCAGACGGGGCAGCAGGCGCAGCACCACGTCCTGGCGCCGCGCCGCGCGCACGAGCCGGGCGATGTGTACATCCCGCAGCACCCCGGCCCGCCCGTGGTACCCGACGCCGGCGATCTCGGCACCGAGCGCGAGCCCGTCGACGTCGCCGCGCGGCATCTTGTCCACGACCCGCAGTGCCTCGCCGGTGATCCGGTCGATGACGTGCCCCACCCGCATGAGCCGCAGCGTGGAGTTCACGTACGCGATGAAGAGGAAGAGGCTCAGCGCCACCATCAGCAGCGTCAGGACGCTCTGCACGAACGGCACGGTCGTCACGAGCCGCGGGTCGGTCTCGCTGTCGAGCGAGGTGAGCACGAGCAGGGTCAGCGTGAACGTGGCCAGGAAGACGGCGAACGTCAGCTTGGTGATGCGGGACCGCACGAAGATGCGGACCACCCGGGGCGTGAAGTGGCCGCTCGCCATCTGCACCGCGACCAGCGAAATGCTGAACACGACACCGATGAAGGTCATCATCGCCGAGCTGACCGTGGTGATCACGCCCTTGGCGTCGTTCACGATCCGGATCAGTTCGCTGATGTCGTCGAAGTCCTGGTGGTCCTGAAGCAGCCGGACGAGCGCCGCGTCGGCCTCGCTCGCGGCGGCCCACAGAACGAAGACCAGCACCATGGCCGCGGTCGGTGCGAACCAGAAGGTGTCGCGCAGATGCTCCCGCAGCGGCGAGAGCGCTCTCGGCCGCCGGTATCCCTTGCCCTTGCCCTTGCCCTTGCTCACGCGGCGAGGCTAGGCCCGCGCCGCGCCCCTGAGGATGCCGCGCCGCCGTGTGGTCCCACAGTCGTACACACATTGGTCCTCACGGCGTACGCGGGCGGACATCCGGGCCCGAAGAATGGAAGGGGCCGGACGTCCCACGCCGACCGCGCCGACGCCCCATTGACGCCATCCCACCCGAAGCCACTCAAGGAGCGACAGACCCATGGCCGCCGTGCCCGCCAACCGCACCAGGACCAGGACCAGGACCAAGACCAGGACCAGGACGCTCGTCCTCGCCGTCGTTTCCATCGCGGTGGCCATCGGCTTCGCCGCGGTCGTCGCCGTACCGGCCGCCAAGGACTGGTACCAGAATCGCCACGACGAGTCCGCGTCCTACACGTCGGGCAAGGAAGCGAAGGCCGACCGCGCCTCCGTGCCCCGCTGGCTCCCCGATGATGCGATGCACGTCGAATACGCGATGCGGACGACCGGCGGCGACCGCCTTCTCAAGGCCACCCTCCCCACGTCGTCCCTGCCGGCCACATGTGCGCCCACCACACCTGCCCCGGCAGCGCACCCGCCGGGCATCAAGTCCTCCTGGTTCCCCGGACATGCCGCACAGCGGCCCGTCACGCGCTGCGGTCTGTACTACGCGTACCTGGAAGGACACACTCTGTACGCCTGGCAGGCGAACGCGGACTGGGTCGCCGCCAACAAGCGGTGAGCGCTCGCCTGACCACGCAATATGCGGGTGAACAGCACCTGAAACCCCTGGTAGAGTTCTCTATGTCGCCGCGGGGAACACGCCGCGAACGACAACACCTTGTCCGGGTGGCGGAATGGCAGACGCGCTAGCTTGAGGTGCTAGTGCCCTTTATCGGGCGTGGGGGTTCAAGTCCCCCCTCGGACACCAACGAAAACCCCACATTATGTGGGGTTTTCTTCGTTGTGGGGCCACGGTCCGTCCGGGACGGTGCCGACCCCGTGGCCGGCGGCCGGTGGCTCACGGGTGCTCGTCCTGCTGTGAGGTCGGGGGGCTCACCAGGCCGCGGCGGACGAGCGCGGCGATGACGGCTTCGCAGTGCGTGCGCGCTTCCATCGCGGCGAGCCGCTCGGCAGCCGGCTCGTCGGACCGCGCCCAGGTGATGGTGCCGCGCAGCTCCGCGTCCCACAGGGCGAAGTCGTGGGCCGTCGCGCGCGGGAGGTCCGCCGCGGTGAAGGTGCCGCCGAAGCCGCTGCTGACGAGGCCGGCTATCGCGGCACCGTAGACGAGGTTCGCGTCGGGCTGGCGGGCTCGCCATGGTGTGCGGGCGAGAGAGGGGAGGGGGCCGTAGGCCGCGATGCCGTCGGGCGACCAGCGCAGGGGAGCCTGCGCGCAGGCCACGCCCATGCGCTGGGACAGATCGGTGAGGGCGCAGGCGCCCGATTCGGTGACGGGGCCGATCTGGATCCACAGGGCACCGCGCCGTACCGCGGGCAGCAGATGCTGCAGCATGACCACTTCGAGGACGCTGGGGTGGTCGAACGCGGTCAGGATCGTGTCGCACGGGGCGAGTTGGGCCGACCAGTCGGGGACCGAATCGGCCATGGCCGCCGCCCTGCGGGCCGAGTAGCGGCCGGGCAGCGCCCAGGTGTGGGCCGCGAGGCCCACGGAAGAGAGTCCGTGGGCGGCGAAGTGGGCGACCGGGGCCGATCCCAGGACAGCGACTACGGGCAGTGCGGGCACAACCATCCTCTAGGGGTGTCGGGAAGGGCATGACGGGGTGACGGCAAAGGGCAGTCGTGGACTCCATGGTTTCCACGACGTGCATGGCTTCTCACGCTATGTGGGGTGCCGGTCACGCGGGTACTGCACCGGTGCACAGTCCGCGGGCCCCCGGGGGTCACGCGTGCACAGTTGGCGCCGGGCGCAGCTCGGGCAGCCGGGGCTCGCCCGTGGTCACGGCCAGAGCCAGCGTCAGCGCGTGGGCGCCGGCCAGCCCCGTGCAGAGGTCGCGCTGCAGGAGGGCCTCCGTCCGCCGCAGCCTTTTGCGTACCGTCGCGGCGCCGACCCCGACGGACTCGGCCGTGTCGTCGATGTGCAGGTTGCACCGGACCCACGCACGCACGGTGGGGGACAGGCTCGGTGAGGCGTCGCGGAGCGGGTGCAGCATGCCCTCGGCCCAGGTGCGGGCCGGCGCGCTCCGGAGGATCGAGGGGAGCGAGGGCAGGTCGGGGGCGGCCTCGTTCCGCGGGTTCCACGTCCTGAGCAAGGACAGGGCGAGGTGCAGGACCGCGCGCACGCGGACGTCCTTCAGATCGAGCGGCCTGCCCTCGCGGCCCAGCACCTCCGCGACGCGCGCCGCACGGGACGCGACCGTGTTGCGGTGCGCTCCGAGGATCCGGGCGGTTTGCGTGTACGGGAATTCGAGGGCGATCCGCATCGTGCCGATCAGCTCGTCCCGGACCGCATACGGCAGGCCCAGCAGTGGAGCCACCACATGTTCCGCCCAGCGATGTGCCGCTTCGCCGAGCAGCGGCGCCAGCTGGGAGGAGCCGTCGAACATCCCGACCCGTCCGGAGGTGTGGTGTGCGGACACCAGCGCGTGGGCCGCCTCGCTGTACGCGTCCGAGACCTCGGCCAGCCCATGGGGGCGACTGCCGCCCATGGCGCACCCGGGCCGAGCCGCGATCGCGTCCGTCAGGACGTGCCTCAGGCCGACCCACGACGGTCCGTCGGTGGCGCGGCCCGCGCGGCGCAGAGGCTCCACCGCTACGACATGATCGCCCCGGGCCGGGCAGCGCACCAGCAACGCCCTGCCGTCCGCGACCGGCTCCAGGGCGTCCACCAGATCCTCCCGGGCCCCGGGTGGCGTGGAGATCACGTAGACGCGGATCTGCTCCGCCTGCAACAGGCCCGGACTCAGGCCCTCCATCGCCCGCTGGGCCAGCACGGTCTGGCCGCCCATCAGCATCTGAAAGACGCCGAGCCGGACGCCCCGCGCGCTGTCGGACAGCCGCCGCACATGCGCGACGTCCTGTGCCAGGGCCAGCAACTTGCCCGTGTGGTCCGCCAGTGCGAGCGTTTCCGCCTCGAAAGGAGCGGCCGAGACCATGACCAGAAACGAGCCGCCGTCAGCCTGTCCCACCGCCTGTCCCACGGCCACTCTCACCACGTGCAGACCGCTACGGAATTGCGGACTCCGGGACGTGTCCCTGCTCAGTGCGATGTCATGAGCCGTATAGCGATGGACGTCGGGGGCATCGAGCGGATATTCGGCACGCACCCCGCCGGCCGTCGAATCGACGAAGAGTACGTACGCGCCCATCGACTTGGACAGCCCGGTCACCAGGTGTTCACGCACATCCGGCCGGTGGAAACCGTCCGGAAGGTGCCCCACGAATTGTGCGATCCGTTCCATGTACCGCGTGGCTTGCCGCTGCCACGTACGGGAAAGGTCGCGATCGACACACGTCCACACCTCCGCGCGGGCCCGGGTCGCCATCAGCGGCAAGGAGAGCCGCAGGGCGGCCCCCCGCACCACGGGCGGAATGCCGCCTGCCGGATCTCCGCGCACGGCCAGGGCGAGACCCGCCGCTCCCCGCCGCTCCAGGGAACGGAGCAGCCTGTCGGCGCGCGCCGGCGCGAGGGCGGCCAGAGCCGCCGCTTCGGTGATGACGAGGCAGTCGGCGACATCCAGTCCCGCCTCGGCGGTCAGGCAGGAGACGAATTGCGCACCGACCACACCGCGGTCGCGGTGGGCGATGCGATTGGCCTCGTCCGCGAATTCGAGTGCGAGTTCCGGAAGTCGCTCCAGATATCCCAAAGTTGACATTTCTTCCCCCGTCACCGCTCGCCTTCCGGCGTGGGCGACATTGCCGCGTCCCCGTGCATCACGTGAGAACGTCGGAAACCCGCTGGAGGCGCCATCCGGGTGTTCCGCTCATGCGGCCGTCCGCTGCCCGGACTGCGTGCCGTTCGTAACGGCCGTTCATCCGGTTCTGTCTCCGACATTCACTGGCCACCATGCACAGGGCGAACTCGCGTTGCCATGAATATGGGGCGCGTTGGCTTGAAGTAGTCGTTCTCGCGCCGCCCGCTCTGTGAAAGTACCGCTCCCGGGGGTACTCGCCGCACATGGCGAACTTGCATCTTCCCGGGCAGAACGGCGGCCGGCCGCACGGCGACGGCGACGGTGGCCGCGAGGCCGGCCGCGGCGGTGGCGCGGAGGGGACGGCGCGGAGGGCCGGACCGGACTCCGAGGTGGAGCGGGCGGCACCGGACGCCCCGACGAAGCTGCCCAAGGGGATGTGGCGTGCCGTACTGAAAGGCAGTGTGCGGGAGTTCAGGGACGACGAGCTCGTCGACCGGGCGGCGGCGCTCACGTATTACGGCGTGCTGTCGTTGTTCCCCGCGCTCCTGGTGCTCGTGTCCCTGCTCGGCATGACCGGACGGTCCACCACCGACCGGCTCCTGCACAACCTCCAGGGCCTCGCGCCCGGTCCGGCCCGCGACATCATCACCCATGCCGTGAAGCAGTTGCAGGACAGCGCGGGCGTCGGCTCGCTGGTGGCGGTCTTCGGCCTGCTCCTGGCGATGTGGTCGGCGTCCAGCTATGTGGCCGCCTTCATGCGTGCGGCCAACGCGGTCTACGACATGCCCGAGGGGCGGCCGCTGTGGAAGATCCTTCCGGTGCGGCTCGGACTGACCGTGGTCCTCATGGTCCTGGCACTCCTCAGTGCGCTGATCGTGGTCTTCAGCGGAGGCCTGGCCCATCAGGCCGGAGCCGCGCTCGGCATGGGGAGCGCCGCACTGACGGTGTGGTCGATAGCCAAGTGGCCGGTCCTGGTCGTCCTGGTCGTGCTGATGCTCGCGCTGCTGTACTGGGCGAGCCCGAACGCGAAGGTGAAGGGTTTCACATGGATCACCCCGGGCGGCTTCGTGGCCCTGGTGATCTGGATGATCGCGTCCGGCGGCCTGGCGTTCTACGTCGCCAACTTCGGTTCGTACAACAAGACGTACGGCACGATGGCCGGCGTCATCATCTTCCTGATGTGGCTGTGGCTGACCAACCTGGCGATCCTGCTCGGTCTCGAATTCGACGCCGAAGCGGTGCGGCAGCGGGCGATCGCCGGTGGTATGCCGCCGGACGAGGAGCCGTACACCGAGCCGCGCGACACGACGGCGTGGGACGAGGAGGACCGGCGCCGAGTGAACGAGCCGTGACCGTGGTCGTCACCGTGACCGCTACCGCCACCGCCACCGCGCTGTGACGCGATCGCGCCGTGACCGGCACGGGATCTCCCCGCGGGACATTTTGGGTGCTCCGCCCTGAATCGCGCGGTCCGGGGTACGCGCGTCCCAGCAAGCGGTCGCGGGCAGCGCTGCCCGCCGGCCGAAGGGTTGACGAAGACGGGAGGTGGCCGTCGTGTCGAGCGCGCAGCCGCACGATGCCGGGCCCGGCCCGGGTGCCCACGGACCGGGCGAGGCGCCGGTGAGCGAACTGGTCCAGCGGGCCTCGCAACAACTGACGGAGCTGGTACGCGGCGAACTGTCGCTGGCGCAGGCCGAGATGAAGGAGAAGGGCAAACGGTACGGCCGGGGCGGCGGCCTGTTCGGCGGTGCCGGACTGTTCGGCTTCCTCACCCTGCAGGCCCTGGTGGCCGCCGCGATCGCGGGTCTCGCCGTGCCGCTGCCCGTGTGGGCCGCCGCGCTGATCGTGGCCGCCGTCCTCGGAGCGATCGCCGCGATCATGGCCCTGACCGGCAAGAAGGAGGTCGGCCGAGCGTCCCCGCCCGCGCCCGAGCAGACGATCGAGAACGTGAAGGCCGATGTGGCCGCTATCAAGGGGAGTGCACACCGATGACCAGTCCGTCCCACGACGACCGGAGCGCTCCCGGCTCCGAGGAACTGCGCGAACAGGTCGAACGGACCCGCGAGGACCTCGGGCGGACGGTCGAAGCGCTGGCGGCCAAGGCCGACGTCAAGGGCCGGGCCCTGGAGAAGGCCGCCGAGGTGCAGCAGCGTGCCGCGGCCAAGGCCGGCGAGCTCAAGGCAAGGACCGCCGACGTCGCGCACCAGGTACAGGACAAGGTGCAGGACACGATCCAGGACAAGGTGCCCGCTCCGGCGGGCCGTGCCGTCCGCGACCACCGCACCGTGCTGCTGGCCGCGGCCGGCGCGGCCGTCGTGGTGTGGCTGACGTACCGGCACAGGAAGGGCTGACCCGGTGAAGGTGTCGAAGATTGTCTACAAGCCGTTCGGCCTTGGCCTCGGGGTCGCCGGCGGATTGCTCGCCGGTGTGGTGTTCAAGCAGGCGTGGAAGCGGATCAGCCACGACGACGACGCCCCCGACGCGACCGACGAGGACCGTACGTGGCGCGAGGTGCTGATCGCCGCCGCGCTGCAGGGCGCCATCTACGCGGTGGTCAAAGCCACCGTGGACCGGGCCGGCGCCACCGCGACGCGCCGCCTGACCGGCACCTGGCCGGCCTGAGCGGGCCCGGAGACCGGTGCGGTGCCGCCCCTTCGTACGTGGGACGGCACCGCACACGGATCCGCTGACGTGGTGACCGGGACGATCAGCGGGCCGTGGTGACCGGCGTGATCAGCGGGCCACGATGGCCGGCGTGATCAGCGGGCCGCGACGGGCGGCGTGATCAGTAGGCCGTGGTGACCGTCACGCCGCTGAACGCGGTCTTCCCGTACAGGCTGATGTAGCGGTAACCGGCCGTCGTGTTGGTGACGGTGATGCTCTCGGTGTTCCCGGACTTCGTGGAGCGTGCGGTGTAGGCGGAGTTCGTCGCCCACGTGCTGGTGTTGTAGTAGAGGTCGGCGTTTCCGGTGCCGCCCGCCGTGGTCACCTTGAGGGTGACCTTTCCCGCGGGCAGGTAGAGGTACAGGTAGTCCAGGTCGCCCTGCTTGGCCGTGCGGCCGGCGCGCGAGCAGTTCTGGCCCATGACGCGGGCGTCGGGGTCCGTGCAGGTGGGCGGCGCGCCGGTGACGGTGATGGATGTGCTGGTGGTGTTGGTCAGGCCCTTGGCGTCGGTCACGGTCAGGGTGACCGTGTAGGTGCCGGGGGCCGTGTAGGTCTTTGACGGGTTGGCGGCGGTGGAGGTGGTGCCGTCGCCGAAGTTCCACGAGCGCCCGGTGATGGTGCTGCCGGAGTCCGTCGACGTGTCGGTCAGGCTCACCGTGAGCCCGGACACGGTGGCGTCGAAGGCGGCGCGCGGACCGCTGCTCGTACCGCCGCAGGCCCCGGCGGCACACGCGTCGAGCCAGCTGGTGAAGTCGGCGTCGTATCGGGTGCCGATGCCGGTGTTGTAGACGGCGTACGCCCCCGCGTAGTCACCGCTGCGGAACTTGGCCAGCATGTTCTGGACGTCCGCCGGGTGCTTCTCGACCATGTAGCGGGTGGCCAGGTAGCCCCACGGGTAGGTGCGGGTCTGGTCGGAGTTGGAGTACGCGCTCTGCCACAGGGTGCTCAGCGCGTAGGTGTGCTGGGCGGCGTCGGCGATCGCCTCGGTGTCGGGCAGGTTGCGGTAGCTGTAGGAGACGTACTCCGCGAAGCCCTCGATCCACCAGATGTCCGGCACGTCCTGCCCGGCGTTGAAGTCGCCCGCCATGTCGTAGCGGCCGTCGAGGTAGTGCGTGTACTCGTGGTTCAGGTTCCAGATGTCGCCGGGGAAGCCGTCGCCCACGCTCTTCACGTAGGACAGGAAACGCGCCTGGTTGGCCGGGTCGGAGGGGTCGCCCTCCAGGTACTCGCCGCCGTTGTCGGTGCTGTTGCCGAAGATCCAGCCGGAGTAGGTCTGGTAGTCCTTGGGGCTCGCGAACGTCACGATCTGGATGTTCGTGTTGTGGTCGTTCGCCACCGGACCGCTGTCCTTGACGATGCTGTGGAAGTACGCGTCCTGGCCCTTGACGCTGGTGCAGGCCGCGGCGAGGGCGGCGTCGCTCAGCGACTGGGCGCGGAAGGTGTGGTCGGCGTCGCAGGTGTAGGTGATGGGCAGGGCCGCGGCGGTGAGCTTGCCGATGAAGTCACAGGTGCCGTAGTAGGAGCACTGGGCCTTGTCGTACGCGTCCGTCATCGCGCCCACCGCGACCCACAAAGGCGCGGTCGGTCCGGTGATGGCGGAGGCGCCGAGCAGGGCCTTCGCCAGCGGCCGCACCTTGGCCTGGAGGGCGGGGGTGTCGAGGAAGCGGGCCGTCTCGCTGCCCGCGTTGGCGTCCAGGTAGAACCACGAGTCGTTGAGCTTGGCGAGGTGGTTCAGAGTGAACGAACTCAGCGTGTCGATGATGCTCGGGTCGGCCGTCACCGCCGCGATGTACGCCGGGTTCCAGTGGCCGCGGAAGAGCGGTGTGAACACGTCGTTGACGGCGGTGTCCATGCTCCAGTACGCGTCCCAGGAGCTGGTGTAGGCGTTGAGCACCTTCTTGTACGTGGTCAGGTAGCGGGCCTGCTCGTTGGCGCTGTCGGTGAGGACCAGGACCTCGCCCATGATGTCGCCGTTGGCCGCGCTGACGTCCATGAAGTGCGGGGACGCGGTGAACGTGTCCAGGGCGGCCTCGCTGGCGGTGGCCAGCGTCGCGCCGTAGGGGCCGACGGCATCGGCGTTGTAGGACTGCACGTAGTACCCGGCGCGCAGGAACAGGACGAGCTGCCACACGTTGGTGGAGTTGTCACCGGGGTAGGTCCGCGCCGACGTCGCCAGCGCGTTCGCGACGGTGACCATCTGCGCCTCGTGGAAGGCGTTGTACGCGTCGGTGCCCGTCAGCGCGAACAGCGTGTTGACGCAGTCCGTGGTGGACGCCTGGATGAAGGAGACGAGCGCGGTGCCCGTCCGGCTGCCGAAGTCGCCCGGCGTGCAGGACGCCGCGGCCGCGCCCTTCGCCGCCGTGTTCTTCGCCTTCCGCTGCGCCGGTGATGTCACGGGCCGCTTCGGCGGCAGGTGCGCGGCGTCGATCGCGGTGCGCCGGGCGTCGGACCGGTCGGACGGAGCGGCGGACGAACCCAGCGGCGGTGGGGCGGACTTGCTCGTGGCCGGGCTCGCGGCGGCGGCCCCGCCGGAGGGGCCGGCCGCCTTCGACGGACCGTCGGCGGCGGCGGCGCGGCTCGGCTGAGCCATCATGGCGATGCCCAGGCACAGGGCGAGGGCGAGTATGAGGAAACCGGTGAGACTTCGTCTCAGTCCTTCTGGTCGGGTGTTCACGTGCCGCCTCCCAGCGGTGTGGAGGCCGCGCCCGGGGCGCGGCGGTGGGGGTACCGAAGGGCCGGGGCGACCGCGGCCCCCGGGTGTCGGGGCATGGCGGAGCGGACCCGGTGGCCCTCGGGCCGAGCTGATCAGTTGGCGTGAAATGCGGCGTGCTCTTGCGCGACTGTAAAATTGCATATGTCACATGGCTTGTGAAGGGAGTGCGGGTAAACCGCAGGCAATTCCTGGGAGTTGGGAGGCCGCGGCGGTCCGTCTCCCTACCGTGGGGGCATGCGAGGAGACCGTGAGGACGACGTGGTCGTGGACGGCGGGGCCGAGGTGCCGGTGCCGGCCGACGGTGAGACCTGGGTGGTCGGTGCGGTGATCCTCAACCCGCGGGGCGAGGCCTTCGCGCAACGGCGCGGGCCCGGCCGGCGGCTCTTCCCCGACTGCTGGGACATCGTGGGCGGGCACGTCGAGCCCGGAGAGTCCCTCGTGGAGGCCCTCGCCCGCGAGGTGACGGAGGAGACCGGCTGGCGGTTGCGGCGCGTACGGGCGTTGCTGGGCGTCTGCCACTGGACGGGGGACGACGACGGCCGGGTCCGGCAGGAGGCCGACTACCTGGTGGAGGTCGACGGAGACTTGGACCACCCCGCCCTCGAGTGGTCCAAGCACACCGCCTACGGCTGGTTCGGGCCCGATGACCTGCCGCGCCTCAAGGAGGGCCGCGCTCCGCAGGGGTTCTTCATCCACGACCTGATCGCCTCGGCCCTGCGGGGCCACTGAGCCAACGCGCCCGGCTCCGCCGCCCGTTCGGGCTAGTACGAGGTGGGGCGCAGGATCAGGCAGAGAAAGCCGAACGAGTCCCGGTAGGTGCGCAGCCATTCCGTGCGGTGGACGGCCGCCGCCTCCAGGGCCTGCGGGCCGTCGGGGTCGTCCGGGTGGTCAAGGGCCCACGCCGCGAGCGACCCCGTCCAGGACCACTCGTAGGCGTCGAGCTCCCCGCGCGTACTGATGTGGGCCTCGACCGGTGTCCAGCCGTCGGCCACGACATCGTCGAGGGTGGTCGCCAGGTCGCTCAGCTCGCCCAGCATCTCGACGGCCTCCGGTGTGGGTTCGCGCTCCCAGAACCCGTCGCCGACCAGGACGTGTCCGCCGGGTGCCAGGTGCTTGCGGGCGGCCGCGAGCGTGCGGAGCAGGCCCCCGTGGGCGTGCGTGGCCCCGACGCTGAGCACCAGGTCGAAGGGGGCGGCGGCGGTGAAGTCCGCCGCGTCGCGCTGGTGGAGGGTGAGTCGCTCGCCGACGCCGCGCGCCCCGGCCGCGGCGCGGGCGTGCGCCAGGGCCCGCTCGGATATGTCGACGCCCTCCGCCCGCAGGTGGGGGTGGTCGGCGAGCGCACGCAGCAGCCACTCGCCACCTCCGCAGCCGAGGTCCAGGACGCGGGCGTCGGGGCGCGGGACGGCGCGTTTCAGCAGCCGGTGCACGGCGGCGTCGTCGACGGGGGCCGCGATGGGGTGGTTGGCGTGGGCGAGCAGGGAGATCTGTTCACGGTTCATCGGGCGAGTGTCGCAGGGGGCGCCGGGCGCGTCATCAGTCGTGCGGCGATCGCGCCGAGCGGGCGAGCCGGTCGGCGAAGTCGGCGACGAGGGAGCGGAGTTCGACGGGGCGATCGATGACGAACGGCCGGTCGAGCGAGGCGATCACGGCAGGCAGCCAGTCGAGTTGCTCGACCCTCAACTCGACGCGGAACCAGGCGGGTTGGGCCCCCGTGTCCGCGCCGGCCGCGGCGGGAACCTCGGTGAGCGTCGCCAGGCCGGCCGGCATGCGGGACCGGATCTGCTCGGCCGTCCCCTGGACGCGCAGGCTCACCGCGTGTGCGTACGGGGCCGTGGCGAGCCCGGTCAGGACGCGCTCGGCGGGGTCGACCCCGGCGGGCGGCTCGAACGAGCCGGGCAGCGTACGGGCGTCGAGGACGCGGTCGACGCGGAAGGTCCGGTCCTCACCGATCGCGGGGTCGGCGCCGGTGACGTACCACCTGCCCGCATGGGCGACCAGGCCGTACGGGTGCAGGGTGCGCTCGCTGCGGCGGCCGTCGGCGGAGGCGTACCGGATGCGGACCGGCCGGTGGTGGCGCACGGCGTCGGCAAGGGGAAGCAGGATGCTGCTGCGAGGAGCGGCGGGCGGTGCGAGCCCCGGAGCCGGTGCGGCCGCCCGGGGCCCGTCGCCCGGCGGGGCGGATGCGGCGGGCCGTCCTTCGCGCGGGCGGGATACGGAAGGCGGGCCGGCGGTGCCCGCTGGGGCGGACGGGGCGGACGGGGCAGGTGGGGTGGACGGGGCGGACGGGCGGATCGGGTCCGTTGGGTCGGATGGGGTGTGTGGGCCGGTCGTGTCCGTTGGGTCGGATGGGGTGTGTGGGCCGGTGGTGTCCGCCGGGTCGGATACGAAAGGGGGGCCGGTCGGGCTCGCCGCGGCCGGTGGGGCGCTCGGGCCCGTCGGGCCCGTCGGGGCGGACCGCTCGGCCGCGGAGGTGAACGCCAGGGAGTCGAGGACGGCGTCGAGGCGCTCGCCGAGCCGTTCGGGCAACACGCGCCGGACCTTCGCCGCGGCCGTCTCGCTCGCCACGCCCGCGCTCGTCATCAGCCCCGCCCGCCGCCCGGCGACCAGACCGAGCAGCACCGCGAGTGCTTCGTCGTCGCTCAGCATGAGGGGCGGCATCCGGTAGCCGGAGGCGAGCCGGTAGCCGCCGTAGCGTCCGCGCACCGACTCGACGGGCACGTCGAGTTCGAGCAGATGCCGCACATAGCGCCGCACCGTGCGCTCGTCGACGTCGAGCCGCCCGGCGAGTTCGGACACCGTGCGGGTGCCGCCGGACTGGAGGAGTTCGAGGAGCGTGAGCACGCGCGCGGTGGGTCGGGCCATGCCGCAAGTATCGCGTGAATACCGGGCGGATTCTGTCCGGTATTGGTCATAGCGTGTGGTCGGAGGCGCGGAACGCACCTCGGCCATCGACATCTCAGTTCGGAGAGCACCATGGACTTCGTCTCGATCCGCGTGATCACCGCGGACATCTCCCGTCTCGTCGGCTTCTACGAGCGGGCCACGGGGGTGCGGGCGGCCTGGTCGACCGACGACTTCGCCGAGCTCAGGACCGCCTCGGCCACGCTGGCGATCGGCAGCACCCGTACCGTCCCGATGTTCGCCCCCGGCGCCGCGCGCCCCGCCGACAACCGGAGCGTCATCCTCGAATTCCGCGTCGACGACGTGGACGACGTCCACCGCGACCTGGTCGGCTCCGGCCTCGTCGAGGAGTTCGTCCAGGTGCCCACCACCATGCCGTGGGGCAACCGCTCGATGCTGCTGCGCGACCCCGACGGCCACCTCGTCAACTTCTTCACTCCGGTCACCGAGGACGCGCTCGCGAGGCTCGGCGGCTGAGGCCGTCCGCCCCGGCCGCCCGACCCGGCCGTCCGCCCCGGCTCAGGCCGCGGCCACCTCCGTGCGGCGGGCCAGGGCGTCCGAGGTCCGCACCGTGATGCAGAGCGACGCGGCGAGGGTCAGGACCAGGGCGGCGCCCACGGTGATGATGCTGCCGCTCGCCACCGGCGCGGGGCTGCCCGCCTCGGAGCGGGCCGAGCCGCTGAGGAAGGGGAGCACGGCCAGGACGGCGAGCCCCAGGGCGACCTCGGCCCAGACGACCTTCGGGAAGTGACGCAGCGTCAGATGGAACAGGGAGGCCGTGGCGTCGGCGCGGCGGGCGCGGGCGATGCGGGGCATCAGCCAGAACTGGTTGACGCCGCCGGCCGTGACCATGGCGAGCACCAGCACGATCTTGATGAGCAGGAAGAACCCGTAACTCGTGGTCCACAGCTGGGCGATGCCGCCGACGTGCTTCCAGCTCATCCACAGGCCCGAGGTGAGGACGGCGCCGACACAGACCAGTGCGACGAGGCTGAAGCGGCGCCACAGGTCGGCCCACAGTGCGCCCGCGCTCGCGCCGAGCCTGCCACGGGTGGTGGCGAGCGCGGCGAGAGCGGCGAGGCCGCCGATCCACACCGTGCCGCTGACGATGTGGACCTGGTCGAGGACGAGGTCGAAGGTCCTGCTCGCGTCCTTCGGCGCGGTGGCCGGTATCGCGCCGACGAGCGTCACGGCGAGCGCGAGGGGGAGAGCGGTGAGGGCGAGCGCGTCGAGGTGTCTTCGAACCCGTGGGAAGAAGAGCGCGACGAGCACGGTGGATGCCAGGACCACGAGGATGTTCTGCACCCCGTAGATCGTTCCCTGCGCCACCCAGGCGCCCTTGGCCGCGGGGGCGTTCAGGAAGTCCCCGATGGCGCCCGGCACGAGGGCGTCTTCGAACGGCATGCCCTTGCCGGCCCTGGCCACGCGGCCCGCGAGCTGGAAGTAGCCGCTCACGAGCAGCACGAGTCCGGACCAGGCCAGGTGGAGCGCCGTCCGCCGGCGCAGCACGTCGATGTCGCCGCGCCCGTGGCCCGGTGAGCGCAGGGCGGGGCGGACGGTGGCCGCGTAGGTCACGGCGGCGCCGATGGCCCCGGACAGGCCGAGGAAATAGCCGGATTTGGTAAGGATTCGCCAGAGCGGGGGCGTGGTGTAGGCGGCGGAGGCGGCCACGTGAACGAGAGTCATGAAAGGTGAGGCTAGCCTAAGTAAGCCAAGCCTTGGTTGTTCGTCCGGGGCTTGGACCTGCGACGACATGGTTGGGGTGCGGAGTCGGTTTTGCTCTCGGCCCGCGTGCGCACGAGGAGCGCGGCCGCGAGCCCGGCGAGGGGGATCAGGCCGTGCCGTCGCGAACTCCGGCCGGTCGGGCGGCGGTCCGGCATCGGGCTCGGCATCCTCTCCGGATCCGTCCAACAGCCGTGCGCGGTACGGGGGTTGAGCGGGGCGGAGGCGTGTGGCAGTGGGGGCGGGAGGCGGTGCTCGCGTGGAAGGCGCAGCACGCGGTGGGCCGGGTCGCAAGCCGGGCGCCACCATGCGGGGCGGAGCGGGCGGGCCTAGCGTGGTGGTGAATGACGTCCCCCGTCGGGATGTCCCGTCAGGACGTTCCCGTCCGGACGTCGTCGTCCGGATGTTCCTCGACCGGCAGGAGGCCTGCCCGTGAGGTACTCACAGAACCAGTGGCGCAGGGCGTGCGCGGGTGTCGCCGCCGCCGCGCTGCTGACCGTACCGGCGGCAGTCGGCAGCGCGTACGCCGCCACCGCGCCCCCTGCGCCGTCCCCCTCCACCTCGGCGTCCGCGTCGAGCGGATCGGGCTTCACCCAGCTCACCCCGGCCGTCACCGCGCGCCTGGACGCCGCGATCCAGAAGGTCATGCGCGAGGCGAACGTCCCGGGTGTGTCCGTCAGCGTGTCGGCGCCCGGCAAGGGGACGTACCTCAAGTCCTTCGGCGTCGCCGACAAGGCGACGGGCAGGCCGATGACGCCGGACCTCTTCGTGAGGATCGGCAGCGAGACCAAGACGTTCACCGTGACCGCCCTGCTCGAACTGGTCGACCGGGGCAAAGCAGGCCTGGACGATCCGATCGGGAAGTACATCAAGGGCGTCCCCAACGGGGACAAGATCACGCTGCGCCAGCTCGCCGAGATGCGGAGCGGTCTGCCCAGCTACACGGAGGACCCGGCGTTCGTCCAGGCGCTGCTCTCCGACCCGAAGCGGCCATTCACCCCGCAGCAGCTGCTCGCCTACGCCTACAAGCAGCCGATCCAGTTCCCGCCCGGAACGAAGTACTTCTACTCCAACACCAACCTGATCCTGCTGGGTCTGGTCGTGGAGAAGCAGGGCGGCATGCCGCTCCGGAACTTCATCGCGCAGAACGTCCTCAAGCCGGCCGGTCTCAAGAACACCAGCTTCCCGGTCGGCGCCGAGTTCCCCAGCCCGCATCCGCAGGGCTACACCAACCAGACCCTTGACGGCAAGGAAGCGGTCACCACCAACTGGAACCCCTCCTGGGGCTGGGCGGCCGGCGCGATGATCTCCACGCTCCCGGACCTGAAGAGCTGGGCCCGTACGGTCGCGACCGGCACCCTGCTGTCCCCGAAGACGCAGGCCGAGCGGCTCAAGGTCATCCCGACCGGGATTCCGGGCGCCGGGTACGGCCTGGGCATCATCAACGTCCAGGGCTGGATCGGCCACAACGGATCGCTGCCCGGCTACGAGACCCTGACCGTGTACCTGCCCGAGTCGCAGGCCACGATGGTCGTGGTCCTCAACACGGACATCCTGGACGGCAAGACGGAACCCAGCACGCTCTTCGGCCAGGCGGTCAGCAGCATCGTGACGCCGGGGCACGTGTTCAACCTGCCGGTGCCCGAGCCGCGTCCGTCCTCGTCGGCGTCGCCGTCATCCTCGTCCTCGCCGTCCTCCTCGGCTTCGGCCAGCCCCTCGTCGGGGTGAGCGGGGGGCGCCGGTCGGGCCCCTACGACGGCGGCGGCCCGCTCCCCGAGGGAGCGGGCCGCCGCCGTCGACAGGCACCGGACGTCAGTCGGTGCCGGACTCCATCGCCGCTCGGTCCAGGAGCTCGTCGTCGGCCGAGACCTCACCGCGCGAGGCGATGACTTCCGCGCCGCCCTCCGGCATGGCGCCGATGAGTCCGGTCGCCGCGGCCTGGGCGGCTCCGATCAGCTCGGGGTGCGCGGTGCCGACGATGCCGAGGCCCGCGTACTGCTCCAGGCGGGCGCGCGAGTCGGCGATGTCGAGGTTGCGCATCGTGAGCTGGCCGATCCGGTCCACCGGGCCGAAGGCCGAGTCCTCGGTGCGCTCCATCGAGAGCTTGTCGGGGTGGTAACTGAACGCGGGACCCGTGGTGTTGAGGATCGAGTAGTCCTCGCCGCGCCGCAGCCGCAGCGTCACCTCGCCGGTGACGGCGGAGCCGACCCAGCGCTGGAGCGACTCGCGGACCATCAGCGCCTGCGGGTCCAGCCAGCGGCCCTCGTACATCAGCCGGCCGAGACGGCGGCCCTCGTTGTAGTACTGGGCGAGGGTGTCCTCGTTGTGGATCGCGTTGACGAGGCGCTCGTACGCCGCGTGCAGCAGCGCCATGCCGGGGGCCTCGTAGATGCCGCGGCTCTTCGCCTCGATGATCCGGTTCTCGATCTGGTCGGACATGCCCATGCCGTGGCGGCCGCCGATGGCGTTGGCCTCCATCACCAGGTCGACGGGGGAGGCGAAGTCCTTGCCGTTGATCGTGACCGGGCGGCCCTGGGCGAAGCCGATCGTCACGTCCTCGGTGGGGATCTCGACCGACGGGTCCCAGAACCGTACGCCCATGATCGGCTCGACGGTCTCGACACCCGTGTCCAGGTGTTCGAGGGTCTTGGCCTCGTGGGTGGCGCCCCAGATGTTGGCGTCCGTGGAGTACGCCTTCTCGGTGCTGTCGCGGTAGGGCAGGTCGTGGGCGAGAAGCCACTCCGACATTTCCTTGCGGCCGCCGAGCTCGGTCACGAAGTCCGCGTCGAGCCAGGGCTTGTAGATCCGCAGGTGCGGGTTGGCGAGCAGGCCGTAACGGTAGAACCGCTCGATGTCGTTGCCCTTGAAGGTCGAGCCGTCGCCCCAGATCTGGACGTTGTCCTCCAGCATCGCCCGCACCAGCAGGGTGCCGGTGACGGCACGGCCCAGCGGGGTGGTGTTGAAGTAGGCGCGGCCGCCCGAGCGGATGTGGAAAGCGCCGCACGCGAGCGCGGCCAGGCCCTCCTCGACCAGGGCCGCCCGGCAGTCGACCAGGCGCGCGATCTCGGCACCGTAGGCCTGGGCGCGGCCCGGCACCGACGCGATGTCGGGCTCGTCGTACTGGCCGATGTCGGCGGTGTAGGTACACGGGACGGCGCCCTTGTCGCGCATCCACGCGACCGCGACGGAGGTGTCGAGGCCGCCGGAGAAGGCGATGCCGACGCGCTCGCCGGCGGGCAGGGAGGTGAGAACCTTGGACATGGGAAGAGTATTCATCATTCCGAATGTTTATGCAAGCGTCGCGGTGGCCGGAGGGTGGGGGCGAGTGGGGGGCGCCCCCGCGCGGCGCGTTCCGGGCCGGACCAAAACGCCGTCCAGCAGGCCCAACCGGGGATTTCGCAGGGCTAGTTGACGTAGTACGGCCAGGGACCTGACCAAGTGTTCCGGGGGCGGCCGCCGGGCGCGAAACCGCCGGCCGCGGGCCCCTAGCGTTCCTGCGTACTCAAGTTCTCCGGCATGGAAAAGGAGGTGGCGTGATGCCGTCCCGCAGTTCGACACCGGCGCTGCTCGCGTTGTCGCTGGGCTATTTCAGTCTGGGCACGATCTCACTGGCGGTGGTCGGGCTCAACGGCCCCATCGGAGACGATCTGCACGTGGCGCCGGCGCGCGTGGGCTTCCTGGTCACCGTCTTCGCACTCACGTTCGCCCTGTTCGCCCCGGCGGCCCCCATCCTGCTGCGCCGCTGGAACCGCAAGCGGGTCCTGCTGCTCGGGATCGGTCTGCTCACCGTGGGCGCGGTGCTCGGTGCGGTCGCGCCCGGCTACGGCTTCCTCGCCGCCACGCGGGTCGTCGGCGCGATGGGGGCGGCCGTCTTCGGACCCGGCGCCTCGGCGGCCGGGTCCCTGATCGTCCCGCCCGAGCGCAGGCAGCGCGCCCTCGCCACCGTCTTCGCCGGAATGACGGCGGCGGCGGTCCTCGGGGTGCCGCTCGCCTCGTTCCTCGGCGGCAGCTTCGGCTGGCGCCCGGCGATGCTCGGCGTGGCCGCGCTCTCGGCGCTCGGATGCCTGCTCGTCGCGGTGTACGTACCAGACATCCCCTCCGGCGAGCCGCCCACGGTGAAGGCCTACCGCGAGACCCTGCGCACACCGGCCGCGCTCTCGACCGTCTCGACGACGCTGCTGTTCATGGCGGCGCAGTTCACCGTCTACGGCATCGCGGGCGCCTACCTCAAGGAACGCTTCGACGCCTCCCCGGGACTGATCTCGGTCACCCTGCTCGCCTTCGGCGTCATCGGTGTCCTCGGCAACGCCGCGTCGCCCCGGATCGCCGAGAAGCTCGGCGGCTTGCGCACCATCACCATCGCGGTCGCCGGCCTCGCCGCCGGATTCCTGCTCCTCCTCATCGCCCCGCACTCCGAGCCGGGCCTCGTGCTCTTCGCGATCTGGGCGTTCTTCAGTCAGATGTACCAGGCGCCCCAGCAGGCCCGGCTCGTGGACCTGCTGCCCGCACAGCCCGGCCTGATCCTGGCGATGAACGCCGCCGCCCTCTACCTCGGCATGAGCCTGGGCAGCTTCATCGGCAGTGCCCTGCTGCCCGACATGGGCGCGGGCCCCATCCCGGCCGTCGCCCTCGCCATTCTCGCCGTCGCCGCCCTCGCGCACGCCTCGTCGGCGCGCAAGATCACGGTGGCCGGGCCCGCCACACCGGTCCCCGCCCCCTAGGCCGTGTCTTCGACGTCCCGTCCGGCGGGCGGGGCTTTGAAGACACTCCCTGGCGGCCCACCAGCCACATCCCGCACCAGACCGTTACGACACCCAATACACCTAGGAGTCACCGTGTCCAACCATGTGCAGCTCGTGCGCGACTACATCGAGAACATCTGGAACGAGGGCCAGACCGACCGCGCCGACGAATACCTGGCCGACGGCCTCATCCAGCACAACCCGAACCTGCCCGACGGCCGCAAGCCCCTGGTCGACTTCATCGAGGGATTCCGCAAGCAGCTGCCCGAGGCCCGCTTCGAGATCCGCCGGATCGCCGGCGACAACGGCCTCGTCTTCACCCACTCGCACTTCCGGCCGGAGCCGGGCCACCGCGGCATGGTCGTCGTCGACGTGTTCCGCATCGACGACGGGCGCATCGTGGAGCACTGGGACGTCCGCGAGGACGTTCCGGAGACCACGGTCAGCGGTCACGACGTCTACTGAGTCCCCGGGGGCCCGAGCCCCGCGGGCGGTTGTCCCGCACGGGCCCGCACGGGCCCACGCGGAAGTGCCCCGCACCAGGAAGCCTGGTGCGGGGCACTTCCGCGTGGACCGGGGGGATCAGCCGGGGGGATCAGCCGAGGGCGGGCAGCGCGACCCCGGTGAGGGACTCGCTCAGCTCGCGCAGCCTGGCGCGGGCCGCCGCGTCGTAGGCCTGGGCGCCGGCCCGCGAACGCCGGTCCCGGTCGAAGTACTCCCCGCTCACCTCGGTGAGCGCGGGGTCGGTGACCAGCCGTGCCACATTGCGCATGCCCTCGGCGACCGTGCTCTGCGGGGTGAACAGACCGACCACCATCTTGGTCGGCATGTACGAGGCCGGGTGCAGCGCGTTCACCGTCACCCCCGTGCCCGCCAGCCGCTCCGTGAGGTCCACGGTCAGGCTGACCTGCGCCAGCTTCGCCTGACAGTAGGCCTGCACCCCGTCCCAGCGGCGCTCCAGCATGACGTCGTCGAAGTCGATCGGGGCCTGCCCGGCCGAGCTGACGTTGACGATGCGGGCCGGGGCGGAGCGCACCAGGAGCGGGGCGAGCCGGCAGCTGAGCATGTGCGCCGCCAAGTAGTCGACCTGGAAGGTCAGTTCAAGGCCGTCGCGGCTGTCCTGGCGGGCCAGCTCCACGCCGATGCCGGCGTTGTTCACCAGGACGTCGAGACGGACATGACGCGCCAGCACACGATCGGCGAGTGCGTCGATCTCCTTGAGCGAGGAGAAGTCGGCGAGTTCGAAGGAGCTCCTGTCGTTGCCGGTCTGCTCGCGCAGCTCCGCCAGCAGCTCCTTTCCCTTGCCGGGGTTGCGGCCGTGCAGGATCAACGCGTGTCCCTGGCCGGCGAGTTCATGGGCCAGGGCGCGACCGAGGCCGTCGGTCGCGCCGGTGATGAGGATGGTCTGTTCGGTGGCAGTGGTCATGCGGTTTCACTCCGTGGGATGTCGAAGGGTGCCCCTGCCGTGTTCGGTACGGCCCTCGCGCACGACGCGCCACGGCACCCGGGGCCGCGGTGCCGCCCTCCGATTCCGGCACATCCGCCACCGCCGCGCACGGGCCGCGCGGCGGCCGGCGCGCACTGCGTCAAGTCGTCGCACGGGCTGCGGCAACTCCTCCCGCGCCGCCGCCCGGCTACCGTCGGCGCGCCACATCCTCGCCGGCCGTCGGCGCCGGCAGCTCCGAGGTCCGGGCCGCCCGCTCGCCGTCCCGGTCCTGCCAACTCGCCGACGGGGGAAGGCCGTTGGCCGACAATGCGGCGTCGTAGGCGACGAGAGCGCGCTCGACGTGGCCTTCGCCCCGCCACAGGTCGCCGATCATGCGCCAGTATCCCGAGACCTCGTACGTGGCGGGGAAGTGCCGCAACTGGCGGGCGGCGGCTTCGAGGACCTGCTCGCCGAGAGCGCTCTCACCGCGCAGGAAGTGCACCTCCGCGAGGACGATCCGGGCGTTGACCGTGAGGACGCGTGGCTCGCTGCCGAGCACGTCGAGAGCGCGTTCCGCGTGGGCGGCGGCCCGCGCCAGGTCGCCGAGCGCGATCTCGGCCTGCGCCAGGCAGAGTTCGCAGCGGGTCATCTCGTCGGCGGTGCCGGCCTCGGCGAGCGACTCCCGCGCCTCCAGGAGGAGACGCTTGGCCCGGCCGACATCCGCGTACTCGATCTCCAGCAGAAGCAGCCCGTAGTTCATCTTGAGCGTGGCGACATGGCGCACGTTGTCCTCCTCGGCCATCATCGCCAGCGCCCGCTCGGTGAGGGCCAGGGCCTCGGCCCGCTGGCCGCGCGACTGGGCGATCATCGCCGCGTTCCAGTACACCGCGCCCCGCGCGGCCCGTGCGCCCTGCTTCTCCGCGACCGTGATGAGCCGCTGCGCCATCACGTACGCACGGGTCCGGTCGCCGCGCACGCGGTAACAGCCCATGAGCGTCGAGCCGAGCTGGACGTGATCGACCGTCACCTCGAGGCCCAGGGAGTCCAGCCTGCTCATGGCCCGCTCGCCGATCTCGATGGCGACCGTGACATCGCCCATGGTGCGATAACACCGGCACAGCGCCACGGTCGTACGGCACCACTCGTCCGAGCCCGGCGCCGGTTCGCGGCCGGCCAGGACCTCCTCGAGGAGCGGGATCGCGGCCTCCAGCCTCCCGAGTTTCTCCAGCGCGGTGGCCTGGCCGAGACGGGCGCGGCGCTTCATGGCGGCGTCCAACGGCAGCCCGCCGGTGAGCAGTTCGCTGAACGTCTGCAGCGCCTCGCCGTCCACCCCGTTGCGCAGCGCCATCTCGCCGAAGGCCAGCCTGAGCCTGGCCTCCTCCACCTCGTGCTCGTCGAGCCCCGTACGCAGGTATGCGGCGCTGCAGCCCAGCTTCTCGGCCAGGGTGGCGAGCACCGTCTGTGAAGGGACCCGCTTGCCGGCCTCGATCAGTGACACATAGCTGGTGGAGATCTCGTCGGACGCGAGGTCCTGCTGCTTGAGGCCGCGCCGGACCCGGAGCTCCCGCAAGCGCCGGCCCAGGCCGAGGGGGGAGGAGGGCTCAGAGTGATCCACGGCGACTCCCTTGAGCAACGGTGCTTGACTCCGATCATTACAAGCGATGTTACTCACCCGCAAGCGCCCGCATCGGGACTCTTCGGCCCCGGCCACCGCGGATCGGCCACCCCGCCACGCGTGGATCGGCCACCCCGCACCCGCGGATCGGAGCACCGGCCTCCGGCGGATCGGAGCGCCGGCCTCCGGCGGATCGGAGCACCGGCCTCCAGCGACCGTGGCCAGGCCTCAGCTCACCGGCGGGAGTTCCTCCGCTTCCCGGCGCGGCGGGACCGGGGATCGCGTCCCGCCGTGACCGGACGTTCCCTTCGACCCGTACGGGAAGTGGCAGGCCACGGTGTGTCCGGCCGGGGCATCCGCACCGACCGGCGCCAAGGGCTCGCGCTCGCACACCCCGCGCCGCTCCTCGCCGAGCGCGGCGTACACCGGGCACCGCCGACGGAAGCCGCAGCCCGTCAACGGGCCTTCGCCGCGCGGGGGTTCGCCGGGCAGCACGATACGGGTGCGGGCCCGCTCGGCGACCGGGTCGGGCAGGGGGACGGCGGACAGCAGGGCCCGGGTGTAGGGGTGGCGCGGGGCGCCGAAGACGGCGTCGACCGGGCCGCTCTCCACGGTCCGGCCGCCGTACATCACGGCCACCCGGTCGGCGATCTGGCGCACCACGGCCAGATCGTGCGTGACGAACAGGCAGGCGGGGCCCTGCTCGGCCCGCAGCCCGCGCAGGAGATCGAGGATGCCGGCCCGCACGGACACGTCGAGCGCCGACACCGGCTCGTCGAGCAGCAGGAGTTCGGGCCGTACGGCCAGGGCCCGTGCGAGCGCGATGCGCTGGCGCTGCCCGCCGGAGAAGTGGTGCGGGCGGCGCTCGGCGTCCGCGGCGTCCAGGCCGACCCGGCGCAGCAGCTCGGGCACCCGCGCCACGACGTGCTCCCGGGCCGCGCCCTGGGCGCGCAGCGGCTCGGCCACGATGTCGGCGACCCGCATGCGCGGGTCGAGGCTGGCCATCGGGTCCTGCACGAGGATCTGCACCGTGCCGCGCAGCTTGCGGACATCGGCGCGGCTCAGCGCGGCCGTGTCGTACCCGGCGACCTCGATGACCCCGGCGGCGGGGGCGGCGAGGGCGATGATCTCCATCAGGGTGGTGGTCTTCCCCGAACCCGACTCGCCGACCAGCGCCACCGTCTCACCCCGCCCGACCTCCAGGTCCACCCGCTCCAGCGCGACCCGGCCCCGCGGCGTCCGCCGCGCGAACAGGCCCCGCCGGCCGGGCGGTGGAAAGGACTTGGCGAGGCCCGCGACGCGCAGCAGCGGAGCCCCGCCCGGCGCCCGGCCCAGGGGTATGCGGGGCGGCGGGACGGCCGCGGCGGGGAACAGCGTGGACGCGGACCGCCCCGCGAGGGCGTCCGGCCGGAAGCAGGCCGCCATGTGCGGTTCGGGGAGGTCGTGTTCGGGCCGGCCCGCGAACGCGTGACCCGCGGACGGCTCGGCGAGGTTCGTCGCGTCACTGGCCACCGGCGCCGGTTCCGCCGCGGCATCGAAATCCCCCGACGGCGACTCGGCTGCGTGGAGGGCGAGTTGGGGCTCCGCGTCGTGGCACGCCTCGGTCGCCAAGGGGCACCGCGGTGCGAAGGAGCATCCGGATCCCGCGCCGCCCGGCGTGGGTGGGGTGCCCGGGATCGGAGTGAGGGGGACGACGGCGTCCAGGCGGGGCGCCGAACCGAGAAGACCCAGCGTGTACGGCATGCGGGGGCGTGCAAACAGGGCGTCCACGGGGCCCGTTTCGACGATGCGCCCGGCGTACATGACGGCCACCCGGTCGGCCATCCTCGCGATCACCCCGAGGTCGTGGCTGACCAGGAGCAGCGCCGCTCCCGTCGCCCGGCGGGCGCTCTCCAGGGCGTCGATCACCTGGGCCTGGACCGTGGCGTCCAGGGCGCTGGTCGGCTCGTCCGCCACGATCACATCGGGGTCGTTGGCGATCGCCATCGCGATCATGGCGCGCTGGCGCAGCCCGCCGGACAGCTCGTGCGGATACGAACGGGCGACCCGTCCCGGATCGGACACGCCCACCCCGGCCAGGAGTTCGAGAACGCGCCCGCGTGTCAAACACCGTTCCGCGCGCGGCTGTTGGTGGATGCGTAGCGCCTCGCCGATCTGGTCGCCCATGTGCTGCGCCGGGTTGAAGGACGCGAGCGGGTCCTGGAACACCATGGCGATGCGCCGGCCGCGCAGCCGTGCCAGCTCGCGTGCGGGCAGGCCCACGAGTTCGGTGCCGAGCAGCCGCACCGAGCCGCTCGCCCGCGCTCCCGGCGGCAGCAGCCCGAGCAGCGCCA
This sequence comes from Streptomyces sp. NBC_00442, assembly GCF_036014195.1. Taxonomy (NCBI): domain Bacteria; kingdom Bacillati; phylum Actinomycetota; class Actinomycetes; order Kitasatosporales; family Streptomycetaceae; genus Streptomyces; species Streptomyces sp. NBC_00442. The sequence continues at coordinate 890,747 of NZ_CP107918.1, read as the reverse complement.
GGGCCGTCGCCGTCTTGCCCGCCCCGGACTCGCCGACCAGGCCCAGTACTTCGCCGCGCCGCAGTGCGAATCCCACCCCGCGCACGACGGGCAGCGGCGCCCGGGACTCTCCGGCGAACGCCACCCGCAGGTCCCTGACCTCCAGCACCGAGGGGGAGTTCATCGCGCGTCCCGTCCCCGGCCGGAGCCGACGTCCAGGACGTCCCGCAGCGCGTCGCCCACCAGGTGCACGGCCAGCACGAGGAGCAGCAGCAGCCCGGCGGGGAAGAAGAACATCCACGGGCAGGTCAGCGCCACATCGCTGCCGGACGCGATGAGCGTGCCCAAGGACACGTCCGGCGGCTGCACCCCGAAACCGAAGTACGACAGGCCCGTCTCGCTGATCACGGCGCCGGCGACCGCGATGGTCGCGTCGGTGATCAGGAACGAGGCGAGGTGCGGCAGGACGTGTCGCACGATGATCCTGAACGGTGCGACACCCATGTGCCGGGCCGCGGCGACGAAAGGGCGCTCGCGCAGCGAGAGCGTCATGATGCGGACCGCCCGCGCGGTGATCATCCAGCCGATCGCGGCCAGCACGAGGGCGAGCGCCGGCCAGCCGAACCGGCGCAGCTTCGGTGCCAGGAGCACGAGGAGCAGGAAGCCGGGGATCACCAGGAGCAGATCGACCACGAACATCAGCACCCGGTCCACCCAGCCCCCGAAGTACCCGGCGCAGGCTCCGAACGCCGCGCCGAGTCCCGTACTCGCCACAGCCACCAGAGCCCCGATGAGCAGAGACTTCTGGAGCCCGCGCACCGTCTGCGCGAACACGTCCTGGCCGATCCGGCTGGTCCCCATCCAGTGCCGGGAACTGGGGCCGTCGCGCAGCGAGGTGTAGTCGATGTCGGTGTGGTTCCAGGGCGTCAGGCAGGGGCCCGCGTACGCCAGCAGGACGAGGCCCGCGATCAGCGCGAGGCCGGTCAGCGCCCCGGGCGACCGCAGCAGTGCCAGGCCGGTCGTGACGCCGCGCCCGCGCGGCGCGGACGGCCGCTCCCGCCGCGCCCCCACCGCCTCCGCGGACGGCTGACCGCTCACCGTCGGCGCACCCTCGGGTCGAGCGCCGCGTGCAGGACGTCCGCGACGAAGCCCGCGAGCAGCACGGTCACCGCGGCGAACAGGTCGACCGCGACCACCGAGTTGACGTCGCCCTTCTGGGCCGACTCCATGAACCAGCTGCCCATGCCGGGCCAGCCGAAGATCTGCTCGGTGAACACGGCCCCCGTGAACAGGGTCAGGAAGCCGAACGAGAAGAAGGTGGTCAGCGGGATCAGCGAGGTGCGCAGCCCGTGCCGCAGCAGCGCCCGGCCCGGCGTGAGGCCCTTGGCCTGGGCGGTCCGCAGATGGTCCGCGCCGAGCACGTCGAGCGTCGCCGCGCGCTGATAGCGGCTGTACGAGGCGATGGCGCCCAGCGCCACCGTGGCCGCGGGCAGCGCCAGATGGGCCGCGCGGTCCCCCAGCCGGGTGAGCGGCGGGCCGGTGAGCCCCGGAGTCCGCTCGCCCGTGTAACGGATCACCGTGTGCCCGGCGCTCTGGTTGAACCAGAGGGCGCCCTCCTTGAGGAGCAGCGCGAGCACGAAGGTGGGCACCGACAGAACCAGGAACGACAGGACGGTCAGGGCGCGGTCGGGCAGCCGGTGCCTGCGGACCGCCGCCCACAGTCCTGCGAGCACGCCGAGCCCGGTGCCGACCAGGGTGCCGACGAGCAGCAGCCGGACGGACACCCCGACCCTGCGGCCGAACTCGTCGTTCACCGACGTCCCGTCGACGGTGCGCCCCAGGTCGCCGTGGGCCGCCCGCACCGCCCAGTGCCCGAAGCGCTCCAGGACGGGTGTGCGGTCGTCCGCGCCGAGCAGCGCGAGCTCGTGGTCGACGGCGGCGGCCGGCGGCCGCGGTTGACGGTCCTCGAAGTAGGCGCGCGGGCTGAGCGCCGCGGAGGCGATGAGATACGAGAGGAAGACCGAGGAGAGCAGCAGGACCGCGCCGCGCGCGAGGCGCCAGGACAAACGGCCGATCACGGGTCTCTCCTCGAACGGGCGGACGGCGGGCACGGTTCACCGTCCTCACTGGCCACAATGTTAGGGTCCGAGCCGGAAATCGTAGATCAGTTCGCTTAATTGACGCGCTGACGTACTGACGTACTGACGCGCTGACGCGCTGACGTACCGATGCGCTGACGTACTGATGGATTGACGCGTGCATGCACGCATGCACTGATGCTTCGTCGAGGCGGGGGCCGTGGTGAATCGGTTGCGTGGCGTGCGGGTGTGGACGGCCCTGGGCACGGCGGCGGCGCTCCTGCTCGCGGGCTGTACGTCCTCCACGGCGCGGCCCGGCGGATCCGCCCGCCCGCTGCCCGCCCCCTCCTACGGCACCGAGGGCATCGACCGCCAACCGCCCGGCAGCCTGCGCCAGGGCGGCACCATGACGCTCGCCACCTCCCAGTGGGTCACGCAGTACAACGTGAACCAGGCCGCCGGATCCATCGGCGAGGCGTCGGAGATCGACAGCCTCGTCGAGCCCGAACTGTTCCACCGCGACGCCAAGGGCGTACCGCATCCCAACCCCGACTATCTCCTGTCCGCCTCCGTCACCACGGCGTCCCCGCAGACGGTCACCTACCGACTCAACCCGCGAGCCCGCTGGTCCGACGGAAAGCCACTGGGCGTGGCCGACTTCGAGGCCCAGTGGCGGGCGCTCGGGCGGGGGGACGACCGGTACCTGGTGGCCGACCCTTCCGGCTACGACCAGATATCCCAGGTGCGGCCGGGACACGACGCGAGTGAAGTGCAGGTCGTCTTCCGCTCCCCGTACGCCGACTGGCAGCGCCTGTTCGGCCCGCTCTTCCCGGCGTCCGCCACCAGCACGCCCGAGCAGTTCAACAACGGCTGGCGCGCGCGGATCCCGGTCACCGCGGGACCGTTCAAGATCGCCTCGATGGATCCGACGACCCAGTCCGTCACGGCCGTCCCCGACCCCGCCTGGTGGGGCACACGGCCCCGCCTGGACAAGGTGGTGTTCCGCGCGCTGCTCCCGGCCGCCGCACTGCAGGCCTACCTCAACGGCGAGATCGACGCGGTGAACGCCGCCACGGCCGAGGCGTACCAGCAGCTGAAGTCGGCCCGCGACAGCACCGTGCGCATCGGCTCCGCCTGGGACGAGGTCCACGTCAGCCTGAACGGCGCGGGCGGCCCGCTCCAGGACATCGACGTTCGCCACGCGGTTCAACGGGCCGTCGACCGGCAGGCGTTGGCCAACGTGGCGGCGGAGCGGCTGCCCATCGGCGTGCCCCTGCTCGGCAATCACATCTTCATGACCAACCAGCCCGGATACGCCGACAACTCCGGCGAGTTGGGCACCTATGACCCGAAGGCTGCCGAACGGCTCCTGGACCGGGCGGGATGGAAGCCGACGGGTGCGGGCGAGCCGCGCGTGAAGGCAGGGAAGAGCCTGAAACTACGGTTCGTGATCGCGGAGTCCACCAACCGTCTCGGCCTCGACCTCGCCCAGCTGCTCCAGCAGATGCTCGCCCAGGTCGGCATCGCCGTGGAGATCCAGAAGGTGCCGGCCGACGACTACGGCCCGAAATACCTCGACGTCGGCAACTTCGACCTCGCGATCTTCCGCTTCACCGACATGACCTACCCCAGCCAGTTGCAGGCCGTCTACCGGTTGCCGCGCGGCGCCCAGAGCTTCCTGAACTACGGCAGGATCTCGGACGCCACCCTCGACGGCCTCCTCAAGGAGGCGTCCGCGACTCTCGATCCCCAGCGTGCGGCCCAGCTGTACAACCAGGCCGACAGGGAGATCTGGCAGCTCGGCCACGATGTCGAGCTCTACCAGCGGCCCGAGATGATCGCCGTCCGCAAGGGTCTCGCCAACTTCGGCGTACCGGGGCTCGGCGACATCGACTTCGCGGCGGTGGGGTGGCGGAAATAGCCCTCGCACCCAGCATGGTGATGGTGTGTCAGATCGGCGGGCGCCGTCACCCTCCTTGTCCGCTGAGCCACTCCTCCTCGGCGTGCCGGGTGAGCGCGTCGAAGGCGAGCGCGGCCGACGCGAGCGTGACGTGATGGTGCCAGCCCCGGAACGAGCGCCCCTCGAAGTCCCCGAGTCCGAACTCGTCCTGGAGTCTGCGCAGTCCCTCCCCGGACAGGGCGCGTAACTGCGCCAGCGCGATCGTCTCGTGGAGGCGACGGGCCGGCAGATTGGTCAGCCAGTGGGCGCGCGGCGCAGGGCGGCCGTACGGCCAGTCCGTGACCAGGTGCCGCGACCGCGGAGGGTGCGCCCGGGGGTGTGGGTCCTCCGGGCCGGGCGGCGTGCGGACCTGCGGACGCCGACGCGGCGCCGAATGCCGCGCGCCGTCCGTGCGCAGCAGGGCGGGAGCGGACAGGAACTGCGAGCGCCGCATCCGCTCCGCCGTTCGGTCGTACCACGCGATCGCGGTGCGTTCACCGCGCCGCGACAGGTGCTCGGCGAGCTCGGCCACCGTGCCCCGCGCCGCGGGTGACGCGGCGTTCGGCCGTGGCAGGGTGACGGCCGTGCTCGGCGACACCTCGACCAAGTAGCCGTGGCCACGTGCCTCAAGACCTTTGAGCAGCGGCTCGACATCGCTGTCGAACCGCCAGTCGGCAAGGACCGGCTGGGGTTCGAGAAGCCACTCGTCCGTCATCTCGTCCAGCGCCTCAAGGACGTAGCTCCAGCGCGGCCGGCAGTGCTCGCCGTCCGGCACATGGGCCTGTCGGCGCAGCGGCTCGTCCCGGTCCCAGCGCCCGGGGAGCATCAGCCGCCAGTTCACCGGCACGCCGCCCCCGGAGCCCACCAGTGAAGCCGCGTACGCGAGCTGGCAGTTGACGGTGCGTCCCTGGGAGGGGGCGTACTGGCGTGCCACGCCGACCGTACGGTCGCCGTTCTTCGCGAACACGACTTCGTCGACGGCCCAGGCCTCGGTGCGGAACACCGCGTTCGTCCGCTCGGCGATCCGCCGGCGTACCGGGCCCGAGTCCCACGGGCTCTGGTGGAGGAACTGCTGGAGCTGCTGCACGGCCCGGTGGCCGAGGACATGCTCGGAGATTCTCGTCGGCGTCTTGCGGCCGGGCACGTCGAGCAGCCCGCGCACATACACCGTGCCCCAACGCCGCTGGTCCGAGCGGGTCATCGCGCCGAACAGGTCCTGGCAGTAGGCGGTGAAGTCGGCCGTCGCGGGCGGTGCGGGGAGGTGGGGCGGTGCGGGACGTGTGCTCGCGTCGAAGAGCTGGAGGATGGAAGACACGGTGCCCCCGGGAGTGTCCTGAATCGGTAGGTGGCGCTGGAGCCCGGCGGAGGGGCCGGCGGAAGGGACAGGTGTCGTCCTTCATCGCGCCGTCCCCCTCGGTTGACTCTGCGACTCGATAAAATTCAACAGGCGGAGTCAAATTGAGTCAAGTCACTTGTAAAGCTGCCGGGTTGGGGGTGTGGCGGGGGCGGGGTGCGACGAGGGTGCGTACAGAGATGGCCGGCGCGGTCAGGGAGGGCCGGTGCGGACACGGGTGGCAGGTGCGGGTACGGACACGGGAGGGCCGGTGCGGACACGGATGGCCGGTGCGGACACGGATGGCCGGTGCGCGCGGGGCTGCGGGGCGCGCAGGGTTGGGGGAGCGGGACCCCGTGGGTCAGGGGGTCGGCGCCGCGGCGAGCGCGCGTGTCACGAACGTGGCGAGCAGATCGCGCCCTTCGCCGGGTGAGAGCGCTTCCAACGCGTCGACGGCGGCCCTGGCGTGCTGTCCGGCCAGCGCGAACGACTCCTCGATCGCACCGGACGCCCGCAGGATCTCCGTGAGCGCGGCCAGCGCCGCGGCCGGCTCTCCCCGCTCCGTCAGGCAGGCCTCGATCGCGAGCCGGGTGGACGGGTCGGCGCCGCGATGGGCCAGGGCGACCGGCAGTACCGGCCGGCCGTTCCTGATGTCGCTCGTCGGAGCCTTGCCCGTGGTGTCCGCGTCGCTGGTGTAGGGCAGCAGATCGTCGTGAACCTGGAACGCGACCCCCAGATGGTTCGCGTACGCCACCAACGCGGCGAGCTCGGCCGGGCCGCCCCCTCCCAGGATGCCGCCGACCTCGCACGCCGCACGGAACAGCGCCGCCGTCTTGAGCCGGACCATCTCCAGGTACGGGTCCACCTCGAACGCCTGCCGTCCGGCGAGCCGTGCCTCCAGGCTCTGGCCCCGGCACAGGTCCATCCCGGCCCGTGAGATGGCCGCGACCGCTGTCACCACCAGGTCGGCCGGGACGCCTCGGTCGCGGCACTGGGCGAGGGACTCGAACAGCGAGAAGAAGAGCAGGTCGCCCGCGACGATGGCCTCGCCCGTGCCGTACCGGGTATGCGCGGCGGGACGCCCTCGGCGGACCGTGTCCGCGTCGATGATGTCGTCGTGGATCAGGCTGCCGACGTGTCCGCTCTCCGTGGCGACCGCCGCCGGGAGCGCTCTCAGGGGGTCGCCGCCGACGGCCTGGGTGCTCGCGAGGAGCAGACTGGGCCTGAGCAGCTTCCCCACCGGCAACAGGGAGTGCCGGCACACCTCGTCGAGGCCGGTCCGCCCGGCGGGCCAGCGTGCTTCGAGTGCGTCGACCACCACGTCGCGCAGCGCCCATCCCGCCGCGAACGCCTCCGGTGCCGTACGAGACGCTTCGATTTCGGTCATCTGCCGAGTCCCGTCTGTATGCGCCGGCCGCTCAAGACCGCGGTACGGCATTCTCCCCGACAGTCAACGGAATCGGCGGGAATGGCCCCCCGGCGACGCCGCACGCGGCGGCCGGCCCGGCATCGACCGCCACGGGCCCATGGGGCGTCGCCCCGCGCGAGGGGGGCGACCGACGGTGCCTACGCGCAGGCCGTATCTACTCATAGGCGAGCGGGTCGGCGACGATCCCGCGCACGACGCGGGCCGCCGCGCCCCGGGCGGCGTCCCCGGCGAGGGACGAGGCGCGGACGCGTCCGCTCCCGGGGGGCCAGAGCCCGGACACGGCCCGGCTGGACAGCTCCCGTTCCACGGCGGGCGCGAGCCAGGGCAGCAATGTGCGGTAGATGCCGCCGAGTACGACCGCGTCCGGATCGAGGAGGTTGACCGCACCGGACAGGGCGATGCCCAGGGTGCGGCCGGCGTCGTCGAGCGCGCGCAGAGCGCTCTCGTCGTCGGCCCGCGCCCTGTGCTCCAGCTCGATGACGCCGGGCACTCCGGCGTTCTCGTCGATTCCCGCCGCCCGCAGCAGCGCCGACTGGCCCGCGTACTGCTCCAGACAGCCGCGCGAACCACAGCGGCACTCGGGGCCCTCCGGATCCACCGGCGTGTGCCCGATCTCGCCGGCGAAGCCGTGCGCGCCGCGCAGCAGCTCGCCGCCGGCCACGACCGCCCCGCCCACGCCGATCTCCCCGGTCAGGTAGAGGAAGTGGCCGACCCGTCCGTCCGTACCGCCGAACCACAGCTCGGCGAGTGCCGCGAGATTGGCCTCGTTGTCCGAAGTGACCGTCGAGGCGGGCGAGTCGGGCCTCAGGTCGGACAGGGCCGCTTTGAACAGGTCCTCGGCGTCGACCTCTTTCCAGCCCAGGTTGGGCGCCTGCCGCACGGAGCCCTGGGAGACCAGGCCCGGCAGCGCCAGTTCCACGCCGACCGGATGGAGACCCTGATCGGCCGCCGAGTCCAGGGCGCGCGCGGTGATCCTTGCGGCCCGGGTCAGTACGCCGGTGGCCGGCTGACCCCGGTTGTCGAGGTGCTCCGTGAGCCGTACGCGGTCGGTGCCCGCGAGGTCCACGACGCACACCGATACGTAGTCGATGTTGACCTCGACCCCGGCCCCGGCCGGACCGCTGCGCGCCGGGGTCAGCATGGTGCCGGGGCGCCCCGCCTGTCCGCTGAACGACTTGCCCGACTCGGTGAGGAACCCGCCGCGGATCAACTGATCGGCGAGCGAGGACACCGCGGCCCTGGTCAGGCCGGTGCGGGCGGCGGCTCCGGCCCGACTGAGAGCGCTTTCATCGAACACGGCCCGCAGCACAAGACTGAGGTTGTGCCGGCGCACGGTGTCCTTGTCCGCCTTGGGCGCGAGCGGCGCGGGGCGGTTGCGGCTGGGCACGGTCGAGTGGTCGTTCATGTCACCTCCGAGCCTAAGCCCAGCGTCGGGCTCCCGGGGTGCCGCCCGGGGCGGGGGCGGGCCGCCGAGAGCGCTCTCAGCCCCCGCCTGGCCGGTGCTCGCGCCCGGCCGGCCCTCAGCCGGCCGGGCCGGGTGCTCGGGCCCCCAGGCCACCCCTCCGAGGCCTGTCTCCCCGGCCCGCCCGCTCGGTGGGTCCGCCTGCCCGGCCGGCCGGCCCCAGGCCCGTCCGTCCGCTTGGCCGGATGCTCCGCTCGGCCGCCCCGGAGCGTCCGCCTTCTCGGCCGAGCCACCCCTGGACCCGTCCGCCCGTCCGCCCTGCCTCACCTCCCCACCAAGGGTGGGCGACCTGACGAAATGCGGAGCGAGCTGTTACTGGAGCATGGTCCTTTCTTGCCCTTGCTTTTCTTTTCGCGTGATCGCCCATCGGACATTTGCGAGCCCCCTCCCAAAGTGGCCGTTCGTCAATTCCCCTCTATTGGGGAAAGGTTGACCTGTTCGGAGGGGAGCGCGACCAGACCCGCCAGTATGGTCGGCCGCATGCCCCCCATTCGTCCGGCGCTCCCGGTCCTTCCTTATCGCAAGCCCAAACTCGGCCGGGATTACTGGGTGTTGGACGACGTACTGCCCAACATCGACGAAGTGAGGGCCCGATGCGTGGCCAAGAGCGACTGGGTCGAGGGATATCCGTACAAACCCGAGTCGTGGCCAGGGCTGCGGACCATGCCCGGCCTCGCACCCGCCGAGCTGGCCCGCGTGGAACGCCTGGTCAGGGCCAACACCGGCGCGAAGGAGGTGTGGCAGGCCACCGCTCCGGGCGGCGCGACGCTCAACCACAACTGCATTCAGGTCGTCGGCGCCGGTGAGAGCGAGCCGCGCCCGCATACCGACTCGCGCGCGCTGTGCCGCTATGCGGCGGTCCTCTATCTCAGTCCGCGCGCCCCCAAGGACTGCGGCACCAGTTTCTTCCGGCAGAGCCTGCCCGGCGGAGTGCTCGGCGGCAACATGGTCACCGCGCCCCACAACAACCTCGTGGAAGCACTCGGTACGCGCTTCGTTCCCCCGGATTCCTTCACTGAGGACGTGCGCGTCGCACATCGCTACAACCGGCTGCTGCTCTATACCGCCAACACGATGCACAGCGCGACGGGCTACTGCGGAAGCACCATCGATGACAAGCGGATGACCGCCGTCTTCTTCTGGATGGCCTAGGCGACCACAGAAACTTCACAACGTGTGGGGTCTGCTGCCACATGCGGTTCCTGTTCGTTTGACGTACCGCTGAGTGTCACAGTGACGACATGGGGGCTTTCGCGGCCCCGGGTGTTCTTGATACACCCCTCTCGCCCCCTGTTCCCTCACGCTTGCAGAGGCCCTCACTCATGGCTGAACTCAACCGGCGCCGGTTCATGCAGCTCGCGGGCGGCACCGCCGCCTTCGCCGCGCTGTCGCAGAGCATCGCGCGGGCCGCCTCCATCCCGGCCGCGGGCGGTACCGGCACCATTCAGGACGTCGAACACGTCGTCGTCCTGATGCAGGAGAACCGTTCGTTCGACCACTACTTCGGTTCCCTGAACGGCGTTCGTGGTTTCGGTGACCCGCGGCCGGTCACCCTGCCCAGCGGAAAGTCCGTGTTCCACCAGGTCGGTGCGGGAAAGGAGGTGCTCCCGTTCCGCCCCAAGGCGGACAAGCTGGGCCTCCAGTTCATCCAGGACCTGAACCACGACTGGAACGGCAGCCACAAGGCGTTCAACGGCGGCAAGTACGACCAGTGGATCCCCGCCAAGACGTCCACGACGATGGCGTACATGACGCGTGAGGACATCCCGTTCCACTACGCGCTCGCCGACTCGTTCACCATCTGCGACGCCTACCACTGTTCGTTCATCGGCTCCACCGACCCCAACCGCTACTACATGTGGACGGGCTACACGGGCAACGACGCCACTGGCGGCGGACCCGTCCTCGGCAACGACGAGAAGGGGTATGGCTGGACCACATATCCCGAGCGCCTGGAGCAGGCGGGCATCTCCTGGAAGATCTACCAGGACGTCGGCGACGGCCTGAACGCGGCCGGCGGCTGGGGCTGGATCAACGACGCCTACCGGGGCAACTACGGCGACAACTCGCTGCTGTACTTCAACACCTACCGCAACGCCACGGCCGGCGACCCGCTGTACGACAAGGCGCGTACGGGCACCAACGCCAAGAACGGCGACGGTTTCTTCGACATCCTCAGGGCCGACGTCCAGGCCGGCACGCTGCCCGAGGTGTCCTGGATCGCCGCGCCCGAAGCCTTCACCGAGCACCCCAACTGGCCTTCGAACTACGGCGCTTGGTACATCTCCCAGGTCCTGGACGCGCTCACGTCCAACCCGGACGTGTGGGCCAAGACGGCGCTGTTCATCACGTACGACGAGAACGACGGCTTCTTCGACCACGTGGTTCCGCCGTTCGTGCCCTCCGGCGCATCCCAGGGGCTGTCCACCGTGGCGACGGGGCCCGACTACTTCCCGGGCAACGCCAGTTACGCGGCCGGACCGTACGGGCTGGGGCAGCGGGTGCCGATGCTCGTCGTCTCGCCGTGGAGCACCGGCGGCTACACCTGCTCCGAGACGTTCGACCACACCTCGATCATCCGCTTCATGGAACGCCGCTTCGGCGTGCACGAGCCGAACATCTCGCCCTGGCGGCGCGCGATCTGCGGCGACCTGACCTCGGCGTTCGACTTCGGCCGCAGCCACTCCTCGGCCCCGTCGCTGCCCTCGACGGACGCGTACGTCCCGCCGGACCACAACAGGCACCCCGACTTCGTGCCGGTGCCGCCCGCGACCGGCACCCTGCCCAAGCAGGAGCGGGGCGCCCGGCCCACCCGGCCGCTGCGCTACGCGCCCCTCGTCGACGGAGCGGCGAACGTGAGCACGGGCAAGTTCACGCTCACCTTCGGCGGCGGCGCCTCGGCCGGCGCGCAGTTCCTGGTCACCTCGACCAACCGCACCGACGGCCCCTGGACCTATACGACGGAGGCGGGCAAGACGATCTCCGACACGTGGAACACGGCCTACTCGGGCGGTGTCACCAACCTCAGCGTCTTCGGCCCCAACGGATTCCTGCGCACCTTCCAGAACCCGGGCAAGACCGCGGGACCCGAGGTCGTCGCGCGCCACAACGCGGGCACCGGGAACCTCGATCTGACCATGACCAACGCGGGCACGAGCACGGTCCACCTCACGGTCACCACCGCGGCGGCCTATGGGGGAGCGACACACACCTTGACCGTGGCCGCTGGTGCCACCGTCCGCTACACCGTGAATCTGCGCTCCAGCAAGAACTGGTACGACGTGTCGGTCACCTCCGACGCCGACTCGGCCTTCCTGCGCCGGTTCGCCGGTCACGTGGAGACCGGCGCGTCCGGCCTGAGCGACCCGGCGCTGCTCACCACCTGAACCCGGAGGGCGCGGGCCACCGCTCCCCACGAGCACGGACGAGCACACGAGCACACGGGAACGTACGAACACGCCTGACCCACGGGCACACGGACGCGGGGCCCCCGCCGATCCTGGCAGGGGCCCCGCGTCAAGCTCTGAGAGCGCGTCGGAGTGGGGGAGGTCAGGCCTCGTCGGCGCCGCCGAAGCGCTCTCGGTAGGACTCCAGGTCCTCCTCCGTGATCTTCGCGAAGAGGACGGGCGGAACCGTGAAGGCCGTCCCGGCCGGAACCGTGTCCAGAGCCCTGGCCTGCTCCGGGGTGACCCAGGTCGCCGAGTCGTCGGCGAGTGCGAACGCCGAGCGCATCGCCTTCGCCGAGGACGGGATGAACGGCTCGGACACCACCGCGTACAGGTGGATGAGGTTCATCGCCGTGCGCAGCGTCAGCGCGGCCGCCTCCGGGTCGGTCTTGATCTCCAGCCAGGGCGCCTTCTCCTCCAGGTAGGAGTTGCCGGCCGACCACAGCGCCCGCAGCGAGGCGGCCGCCTTGCGGAACTGGAGCGCCTCCATGTGGCCCTCGTACTCGGCGAGCAGCCCGACGATCTCCTCGCCCAGCTTCTCCTCGGCCGCTCCGGCCGCCGCCCCCGCGGGAACGTCGTCGCCGAAGCGCTTGCGCGAGAACGACAGGACACGGTTCACGAAGTTGCCCAGCGTGTCCGCGAGGTCCTTGTTGACCGTCGCGGTGAAGTGCTCCCAGGTGAACGACGTGTCGTCGGACTCCGGGGCGTTCGCCATCATGAAGTAGCGCCAGTAGTCGGCGGGCAGGATCTCCAGGGCGTCGTGTGTGAAGACGCCACGGCGCTGCGAGGTGGAGAACTTGCCGCCGTAGTAGTTGAGCCAGTTGAACGCCTTGACGTAGTCGACCTTCTTCCACGGCTCGCGCACGCCCAGCTCGGTCGCCGGGAACATCACCGTGTGGAAGGGCACGTTGTCCTTGCCCATGAACTCGGTGTACCGGACGTCGGCCGCGCCCTCGGGCTCGTACCACCACGACTTCCAGTCGCGGTTCGCCGGGTCGAGGTCGGACCACTCCTTCGTCGCGCCGATGTACTCGATCGGGGCGTCGAACCAGACGTAGAAGACCTTGCCCTCGGCGGCCAGCTCCGGCCACGTGTCGGCCGGGACCGGCACGCCCCACTCCAGGTCACGGGTGATCGCGCGGTCGTGCAGGCCCTCGGTCAGCCACTTGCGGGCGATGGACGACGCGAGCTGCGGCCACTCGCCGCCGACCCGGTCGATCCACTCCTCCACCTCGCCCTGGAGCTTGGACTGGAGCAGGAACAGGTGCCGCGTCTCGCGGACCTCGAGCTCGCTGCTCCCGCTGATCGCCGAACGCGCTTCCAGCAGGTCCGTCGGGTCCAGGACACGGGTGCAGTTCTCGCACTGGTCGCCGCGCGCCTTGTCGTAACCGCAGTGCGGACAGGTGCCCACGATGTAGCGGTCGGGCAGGAACCGGTCGTCGGCGACCGAGAAGACCTGGCGGATCGCCCGCTCCTCGATGAACCCGTTCTCCTTCAGCTTCCGCGCGAAGTGCTGCGTGATCTCCACGTTCTGCTGCGAGGAGCTGCGGCCGAAGTAGTCGAAGGCCAGCTGGAAGCCGTCGTAGATCGCCTTCTGGGTGTCGTGCGCCTGCGCGCAGAACTCGGCGACCGAAAGCCCCGCCTCCTTCGCGGCCAGCTCCGCGGGGGTGCCGTGCTCGTCGGTGGCACAGATGTACAGGACGTCGTGGCCGCGCTGGCGCAGATAGCGGGAGTACACGTCCGCGGGGAGCATCGACCCGACCATGTTGCCCAGGTGCTTGATCCCGTTGATGTACGGCAGCGCGCTGGTGATCAGGTGTCGAGACATCCTCGGATGCTCCTTATGTTCGTACGTGCGGCACCGCGGCGCGGCCGCGGCGAACCCAGGTAGGGAGGCCCACCCGGGGGCTCACACCAGGTGGCGCCCCCGCCCGATGGGCAGGGCCATGCTATCGAACCGCCCGGACCCTTCTCGCCGGAGTTACCGCCCCGGCCCGCCGGGCCCGGTCACTCCTCGGTCCGGCCGGCGAAGTACGTCGCGATCATGTCCTCGGCGCCGTGCCCGGCTGCCTCCGCCCGCGCGAACCGCTCGGCCGACGCCTCGGTCAAGTCGAGCCGGACGCCCGCCGACCCGGCCGCTTCGAGGATCAGACGGGTGTCCTTCAGCGCGGTCGACAGGGCGAAGCTGGGCGCCAGCTCGCCGGTGAGCAGGGCGGCGGACTTGGCATGCAGATAGGGGGTGTCGAGCGGGCCGCCCGAGAGCGCGTCCAGGAAGAGGCGGGGGTCCACCTGCAGGGCCTCGGCGAGGCCGAGGCATTCGGCGACCGCGCCCACCAGATTGATCACCCAGGTATTGGCGACGAGCTTCAGGCGCGAGGCGCCGCCCGGCTCGTGGCTGACCCAGACGGTGCGCTGCCCGATCGCGTCGAGCACCGGCGCGAGGCGCTCGCGCGCCGCCGGCGGCCCCGAGACGAAGACGGTCAGCTTGCCCTCTTCGGCCGGGCCGCGGGTGCCGAGCACGGGGCAGTCGTAGTACGCCACCCCCAACTCGGCTGCCTGCGAAGCCAGTTCCTCCGTCGCGTCCGGTCCGACGGTGGAGGCCTGGAGCCACGGCTGCCCGGGGTGTGTTCCGCCGGAGGCGGCCGCGAGGGTGGCGGAGACGGACGGACCGTCGTTCAGCGCCGTGAGGACGACATCGGCGCCGCGCACCGCCTCCTCGGGGCTCGGGAAGGCCGTGGCCCCCTCCTCGGCCAGCGCCCGGACCTTCTCCGGGGTGCGGTTCCAGACCCGCACGGACAGCCCGGCGCGCATCAGACTGCGGGCCATGCCGGACCCCATGATGCCGGTGCCGAGGACGGCGACGACGGGCGTGGTCGAGGCTAGCGAAGCTGAGGACACGGTGAACTCCTAGGGCAGGCGGTGCTCGGTCGCGTACCCCGGAGTCTCGTACGGATGAGTCGGCTCGGCCGGGCACGGCGCCCCGGGCACGACACCTGCCCGCCGTTCCCGGGGCGGGGCGGCGGGCAGGGAGGGGTGAGCGAGCGGGGGAAGCACGGCCAGGAGAGCGCTCTCGGCCCGCGGCCCGCCGGGCCTTCGGCCGTGCCCGGCCGGTACCGCCCCGGCGGGTGTCAGACCCCCCGAGGTGCGCGGGAGGGCCGGCCGCGGCCGCGGGTCAGGTTGTAGCCGGCGATGCCCGCGAGCGCCGCGAGGAGTCCGCCCGCGGCCGTCCACACCCAGCGGTCGGTCCACCAGCCCGACGCCCAGCCGCCGTCCGGCTCGACCGCGGACTTCGCGCCGAGCGGGGTGGACAGCCTGCCGTCCACGGCGTGGGCGCCCCCGGTGTCCAGGACGGTCGGCTCGACCTCCGCCTTGAACGGCAGCCCCCGGTCGGTCTCGGGCAGGGAGACCGCCGTCAGCCGGATGTAGTAGCTGCCCGGCAACGGGTCGGTGGACCACGTGTCGGCCCAGGCGACGGTCGGCCGCAGGGTGCAGGACAGGTCGACCGTGGCCGCGTCCTCGGCCGCGGACCCGGACTGCGTGCCGTACATACAGGGCTGGCGGCGGCGCAGCCCGTCGTACACGTCGATGCGCCAGGTGGAGGCGCCGTGCCGCGAGGCCGCTTCGGGAAGCGTGACCTTGGCCGTGACGGTGGGACGCTGCCCGGCATCCGCGGGGAACATCCAGTACAGGTAGTCGCCGCTGGACGCGGACGCGGTGGCCTTCTGGCCCTGCCGCACCGCGACCGCCGTGCGGAACGCCGTCCCCGCCTCCGTGGGCGCCGCGTCGCTGTTCGACGCGGTCGGGCCGGGCGAGGGCGCGTCGGACGAGGGCGAGTCGGCGAGCGCGGTTCCGGCTCCGGCGCCCACGAGCACCGTGCCCGCCAGCACGGCGGCGGCCGCCAAGGTCCGTACGGTACGCATCAGTTGGCCCCCGGGGTTGAAGGTGTGGTTCGGCATCAGCTGGTCCGCCAGACGGCGATGCGCCAGCGCGAGATCCAGCCCCACACCAGACCCGCGAGAAGGCCGGTCAGCGCGAGGGCACCGAGCAGCCACCAGCCCCGGCCGAGACCGAAGGAGGCCACGTCGGAAGCGTGGCCGGGGCCGTCCACCACGTCGACGGCGAGCTCCACCGGAAGACCCGGGTCGGTCTTGACACCGGGCCCCGCCGAGAAGGAGTTGGACACCTGGAGGCAGACCGGCTCCGGGGTCGACTTGTCGTCCGAGTCGTCGGCGGGAGCCTTGGGGTAGCGAAGGCCCGTGGAGATCAGATCCGTCCGGCCGTCACCGGCTTCCGAGCCGCGTACGATCTCGCGGCCGTGCGCGGTCACCGCCCGCAGCAGGATGCCGTAGTCGGGGTTGGCCGGGCGGTCCATGCCGATGCTGGCCGAGGCACGCAGCTCCTGGCCGGGCAGTACGTTCACCTTGTACGAGCGGTGCTCGGCGAACTTCTCGCGGTCCGTGTACAGGCCGGGCTTGAGTTCGGGAGCGCTCTCACAGCTCGCGGTGCCGGTGGTGGCGACCGGCACGACGACCGGGTCGGCCGCGCGGTCCACCAACTGCTTGACCTTGCCGGAGAGTTGATCGGTGTGCTGCACCGAGGTGTAGGTGCCGCCGGTGGCCTCGGCGATGCAGGTGAGCTGCTCGCGCGTCTTGGCGTCCGGGATCAGGCCGAGGGTGTCGATGGTGAGATGGATGCCCTGGGCCGCGATGTCGCGGGCCACCTCGCACGGGTCGAGCGGCTGGCAGGTGTCCTCGCCGTCGGTGATGAGCACGATCCGGCGGGTGGCGTCACCGCCCTTGAGGTCGGCCGCCGCGCCCTGCAGCGCCGGCCCGATGGGGGTCCAGCCGGTGGGTGCGAGGGTCGCGACGGCCGTCTTGGCCTCGGTACGGTTGAGCGGGCCGACCGGGTAGAGCGCGCGGGTGTCCTTGCAGCCCACCTTGCGGTCCTCGCCGGGGTAGTTGGCGCCCAGGGTGCGTATGCCGAGCTGGACCTCCGGCGGGACGGCGTCGAGGACCTCGTTGAACGCCTGCTTGGCGGCGGCCATCCGGGACTTGCCGTCGATGTCGGCGGTCCGCATCGAGCCGGAGACGTCGAGGACGAGGTCGACCTTGGGCGCGGCCTGCGCGGGCTGCCCGTCGGGCTGCGCGGCGGCGGAGGCCGTACCGGCCGCCGGAAGGATGCCGGTGGCGAAAGTGGCGACCAGCGCGCACACTCCGGCCGCCAGACGTTTTCTGGTGATCATCGCCGGATCCTATGGAAGCATCGTCACGCTCCCCAAATCAGTGGGGCGTGCGGCCGCCGCGCGCGGCGACGGCCTAGGCGGTCTTCTGCGGGCTTTGTACCAGGGCCAGTTCACGCTCCGTCAGCGGAGGCTCGGTCAGTGGCGGCCGGCCGGGGCCGCGAAGTGCGGCCAGGAGCACGCGGGGCCGCACCAGTGCGGAGACCGGAGCCGTGAGCGTCATGACGTCCGTCAGCGCGGTGGCGACCGCGTAGTCGCCGGTCGAGGTGTGGATGAGGCGGTCGACGCAGTGGCCCATGAGCCGCTCGACCGCACCGGGCCGACGGGCGGTGGCGCCGGGATAGAAGACGTCCTGGCCCGCCAGGAGCCACGCCGTGCCCACCGGGCCGGCCACGGCGCGCTGCACCCGTCGGGCGAGCCGCGGCGCGGTGACGCCCTGCGTGGCCAGTGCCTCCCGCAGCGCGAGTGCGCCCTGGGCCGCGACCGACATGCCGTGGCCGTACACCGGGTTGTACACCGCGACCGCGTCACCGAGTGCGACGTATCCCTCGGGCCACCCCTTGACCTTCTCGAAGAAGAGCCGGCGGCCGGCGGTGTGCGCGAAGGTGGACACGTCGCTGAGCGGCTCGGCCTCGGCGATGAGCCGGCCGACGACCGGATGCCGGGCGCCGAGTGCGAAGGGCACGAATGCGCCGGGGTCGCCGGTCGGCCGGGCGCCGCGCGTGCCCGAGAGCGTGACCAGCCACTGGCCGGCCTCGATGGGCAGGATGACGGCGGTCCTTCCGGGCGCCGACGCCCTCGCGTTCGCCTGCACGTTGATCACCGGGAAGGTCTGGTCTCCGGCCGGCGAGCGGAAGACACGGCTGGCGTAGACCACGCCCGGGTCGACGACCTCCTCCCGGGCCGCGGGCACGCCGAGGGCGTCGAGCCACCGCCGCGTGTGCGCACCCCGGCCGCTGGCGTCCACCGTGAACGTGGCCGGGAGCAACTCCTCGGTGCCGTCGGCCTTTCGTACCCGAACCCCCGTGACCCGGCGTGCGCCGCCTTCGAGTGCGACGACCCGCGTCGAGTCGAGGACGGTGACGCCCGGCAGGTCGCGGACCCGGTCGCGGACCGTGGAGTCCAGGAGGTCCCGGCCGCAGGAGATCAGGTAGTGGGAGTCGCGCCAGCGCCGGTACCAGCCCTGGGGTGACAGCGCGACCATCTGGGAGGTGAGCGGGATCCGTCGGGCGCCCGCGGCGAGCCACGCCTCGGTCACTCCTGGCAGCAGCTGTTCCATCGCCTCCGCGCCGCCCGACCACAGGATGTGGGCGTGCCGGGCCTGCGGCAGGCGGCCGCGCGGCTCGGGTCCGACGGGCAGGGCATCCTGCTCGACCACGGTGATCTCGTCGACCGAGCCACTGAGCGCGGCGGCGGCCAGCATGCCGGCGAGCCCACCGCCGACGACCACCGCCGTGCGCCCGCGGGACGGCGCCGCCAGGACGTCCGATGTGCTCATGGGCGTGTGCTCTTTGTCCGTGCCGCGTCGGCGCGGGCTCCTTCGGCGCCGGCTGAACGGCGGTAGGCCTGGGCGATACCGATCAAGTCGCGGGCGCGCCCGATGGTGGGGGAGGCGTCCGGTTCGGTGCTGCTCAGGGCCGCGCCCTCCGGGTCGCTCCTCCGGGCGGTGAGGGCGGCTGCGATCATGGCCGCGTCAGCGACCGCTTCCGCCTGCTTCGGCGCGGCGCCGGCGCGGAGCGCGGCGGCACGGGCATCGCCGTGCAGCGTGCGGTCGAAGTACGGTGCGAGGGTGAGGAATCCGTCGAGGATGCCGGACTCGCGCTGGGTGAGGCGCAACTGCACCGGCGACCACCATTTCATCTTGACCGTGGCGCTCGGAGGGGCCGGTGCCGCGTGCAGTGCGCACCATAGCGGACCGAGCCTGCGGTACGCGGACCATGATCCCCAGGTCTCCGAGAGCCGGGGCCCCACGAGCGGGACGATGAACCCCGAGCCGATGAGCAGCGCGGACATCGACGCGACGGGGGGCGCCGTACCCGTGCTGAGGTAGTCCAGGTCGTGGCCCAGCCAACGAGCGCCCACGGCGGCGCACTTGACGGCGTCGAAGACCAGGTTGAGCAGATAGCCGACGACGATGAGGACGAGCCCCGCCCGCAGCCAGCCCCGTACCTTCACCGACCACCCCCAGCACAGCCAGGTCGTGACCAGCGCCGCCACGGTGTGCGCGAGCAGATACAGGACGATCATCTCGCGCATGTACGGGGTGTTGGCGTAGTACGTGTCGAGGTCGCGCAGCCGCTCGACGGGTGCGTCGGCGAGCGCGAACAGCGTGAACAGGGCGACGATCACCAGCGAGTACGCGGTGACGCACCGGAGCGTGGCCCGGCGGGCCGCCTGCGGCGGGCCACCGCGCCAGTTGATGATGAGCACCAGGCACGAGGCGCTGAACGCGGTGAGGATCGAATACACCAGCGGCGCCGAGAAGTTGGGCACGCCGGTGATCCGGTTGACCTCCGCGATGGTGGTGGGAGCGGCGAAGAAGAACACCGAACTCGCCACGGCGAGGAGGGCGTTGACCGTGAGCAGCAGCGGGTCGCGCCAGGTCTGCCGGATGCCGGGGAGCCGGCAGGCGAAGGCCGCGACCAGCAGGATGGCGGGCAGATAGAATTCCGGGTCCCTCACGCCTCAGCCCTGTGGCCAGCGGTAGCCCAGAGCGGCCTCGATGCGGCCGGCGAGCAGTTCGCGGTCGGGCCCCCGGCTCCCGGATGCTTCGAGCCAGGGACGGCACTTGCTGCCCAGGAGCAGGCCGAAGCTCTCGGCGTCGGTCTCCTCCGAGAGGTGCGAGCGGGTGCGTGCGGCCACCTTGCGTACGGCCGCGCCGAGGTCGCCCTCCGTGTGCAGCAGCCGGGCCGCGACGGCCGCGCCCTCCACGTGATGGCTTCCGTGCCCCGCGTTCATGTGCCACAACTCGTGGCCCAGGATCACCAGTTGGTGGTCGGGAGCGGTTCGCTCCTCCACCACGACCAGGTCACGGTCCGCCATGTCGAGCCAGAGTCCGCTCGCGGTGCCGGGCGGGAAGGCCGCCATGCGGAACTCGACGGGGCGGCCCCTGCGCCGGCTCATGCCCTCGCACAGGGCGGCGTACAGCGCGGTCGGCTCCGCGGGTGCGGGGATCGTGATGCCCGCGACCAGCTCGCCGCACAGCCGGCGCATCTCCTTGCCTATGCCCACCGTTCTCCCCGCAAGCCGTTCATCGAGCAGCACTTCGTCGAGCAACCCGTCACTGTCCAGCACTCTGCCGAGCCGTGAACGATTGATCCAGTCAACATTGAGCCGGAGTTCGTTGAACTCGGCATCACCGCGAGGCCGGAAATCAGCGGAAAGCGCTGTCCGGGCAGGCCTGCGGGCGCGGCGGACCACGGCCGCCACGTGGTGCGGGGCATGTCAGGACTCCGACCGCTTGACGCTCTCCAGGAGCATGTCCAGCCACTCGGTGACCTTGTCGCGGTGCTTGTCGGTGGGGAGTTGGGCGGCCCGCCAGGCGATGCCGCGTACACCGTGGTCCTGGAGCAGCCGTTCCAGCGCGTCGCCGCCGGGGGCTCCGAGCGCCGCCCCCTCGCGCTCGCGGCCCGCGATCTGCTGGAGCAGCTCCTGCTCGGTGCGCAGCAGGGCGCCGCCCAGGGCGTCGGTGTCGTCGGCGGTCAAGAATCCGGCGTGGACGCCGAAGAAGCGCTGGATCGCGTCGCAGTGCTCCATCGTCGGGCGCCGGTCGCCGTTGATGAGGGCGCCCGCCTGCTGGCGCGACATGCCCGCGCCGTCGGCGATCTCCTGCTGGGTGTGCGGGCGGCCGTTGGGCTTGCGCCGGGTGCTGCGCAGCAGGCCGAACCGCTGCAGGAAACGCGCCTGCAGATCGGGTTCGCCGGCCGGGCGGCCGTCGAGCAGCGCGCCGACCACGTCGGCGGGCACGCCCGATGCCTCGGAGAGCCGGTGGACGTCGAAGACGTCCGCATGATCCATTCCGAGCTTTCCGGCGAGCTCGGCCACACGGGCGATGACGGCCGCGAGGGGGCCCGTGGCTGCCGGTCCCGGAACCAAGAAGCCGTCCGTCACCAGTAGTTCTCCTAGATCATGCGAGTCGGTGGGCACAACAGTGGATGCTCCGGAGGCTAGCGGGTCCCGGCAACAACAACCAGAACTTGCCACAGTTGTGGCGCAATCAAAGCTTCGGGGGGCCGGAATGCCACGATGCTTGACATCATTGTGGCGGCGGTATCAGGATCGCCACGCGGTGTGAAGATCGCCCTCCGAGCCCCGGGCGGGCCCGAAGGCCGGCCGCCGCACTAGCGGGCCAGCAAGAGGAGTCGCGTACTCGATGGCGGAAGAATCGGTGGCGAAGGATTCGGTGACCAAGGTTCCGGCGGCGCACGTCCCGGTGGTGGGGCGCCCGTTCGCCCTGGTCCCGGAGCGGCCCGGACAGCAGACGGCCGCGGGGGAGCGCGCCGCCGACGACACGACGGCAGCAACGAACGGCACCCCGGCGCTCCCGGGAGATCCGGAGCTCAGGGCCTATGTCCACGACTACTTCGCGATGACGGACGCCCTTCCCTTCCCGTCCGTGGTGCTCGATCCGGGCTGGGGCGTGGCGCACGCCAATCCGGCGTACGACGCGCTCTTCGGCGGCGTGGGGCCGCACCCGACCGCGATGCCCGACCACAACTTCCTGCGCTTCGTCCTGTTCCATCCGGAGGCCGCCAGCGTGCTCGCCGAGCACGAGACGGGCTGGTGCCTGCCCCTGCTGGCCCAGTTCGCCGAGGCGTTCGCCGACGACGAGAACGCTCCCGGCCTCGCGGACATCCGGCGTGAGATCGCCGACGACCCGATCATGGACGCCGCCTTCCGCCTCGGCCTTCCGCACTGGGTCAGAGCGGTCGGCGACGCGGCGGTGCACCACGACGGCACGGTCCGCCAGGTGCGCCACCCCGACCCCGAGCGCGGCCGCACCAGCTGCCGTCTGGTGGTCGAATCCCCGCGTACGCTGCGGAAGTTCGGGCTTCGGCGGCTGACCCTGGTCCTGCGCGAGACCGAGCCGCCCGTCGCGCGGCGCGGCCGCGCCCGTCTGAGCGTGGTGCCGAGCCACTAGGCACGTCTCCGGGCCCTCCCTTACCGGCACGGTACCGAAGGATTTCGGCCAAACCTGGGGCGCGGCGGGCCCGCCGGGAGAGGTCCCCGGCGTGATGCACCGTGACGTGTGGTGACTCGCCGTGTCTCCAGGGGGGCAGTCGGTGTGACCCGTGTGGAGCAGCCGGTGCGCCGCACGTGATTCAGGGGGGTGCGCGGAACCCCCGGGGCGCGAGGGGCGCGCGTGAAGCTTGGCTGTTGGCCCGCTTAAGAAATCCTCGATGGACGCGGGGGCCGGGGCTCGGCAGATTGGTGATCAGTCGGATCGGCCGGGCTCGGCAGCCTGTTCCGGTCCGCCGGATCAGCACGTACGGCGGTACCTCCGGCCGTGCGTCCGGTCAGCCCCACGTCCGGCCACCCCTCCGTGGCCGGCCGCCACTCTCCGTACGCCGGGAGCACCGCCCATGAAGGCACTTGTCAAGCAGCACGCCGAACCCGGACTGTGGCTCATGGACGTACCCGAGCCGGAGACCGGGCCCGGCGATGTGCTGATCAAGGTCCTTCGCACCGGCATCTGCGGCACCGACCTGCACATCCGCTCCTGGGACGGCTGGGCGCAGGGCGCCGTCACGACGCCCCTGGTCCTCGGCCACGAGTTCGTCGGCGAGGTCGCCGCGATCGGCGCGGACGTCCAGGACATCGCGGTCGGCGACCTGGTCAGCGGAGAGGGCCACCTGGTCTGCGGAAAGTGCCGCAACTGCCTGGCGGGCCGCAGGCACCTGTGCCGCGCCACGATCGGTCTCGGCGTGGGGCGCGACGGCGCGTTCGCCGAGTACGTGGCGCTGCCCGCCTCCAACGTGTGGGTGCACCGCACCAAGGTCGACCTCGACGTCGCGGCGATCTTCGATCCGTTCGGCAACGCCGTGCACACGGCCCTCTCCTTCCCCCTGGTGGGGGAGGACGTGCTGATCACCGGCGCGGGCCCCATCGGCATCATGGCCGCAGCGGTCGCCAAGCACGCCGGTGCCCGCAGCGTCGTCATCACCGACGTCAGCGAGTCCCGCCTCGACATCGCGCGCAAGGCGGGCGCCACCCTCGCGCTCAACGTCGCCGAGCACGACATCGCCCACGCCCAGGCCCAGCTCGGCCTCAAGGAGGGCTTCGACATCGGCCTGGAGATGTCGGGCCGCCCCGAGGCCATGCGCGACATGGTCGCCAACATGACGCACGGCGGCCGCATCGCCATGCTCGGCCTGCCGGCCCAGGAATTCGCCGTGGACTGGGCCAAGATCGTCACGTCGATGATCACCATCAAGGGCATCTACGGGCGCGAGATGTTCGAGACCTGGTACGCCATGACGGTGCTGCTCGAAGGCGGGCTCGACCTCAGCCCCGTGATCACGGGCAAGTACGGCTACCAGGACTTCGACGCCGCCTTCGACGAGGCCGCCACCGCGCGCAGCGGCAAGATCATCCTCGACTGGACCGTCTGAGCCCCCCCGGGCGGCCCGACCCGCCGCCCGGCGGGGACCGCAGGCCCGCCGGCCCTCCACAGGACCGGCCCGCCGTCCCCGCCCTTCCGCTCTCCGCCCGCCTTAGGAGCAGAACCCGATGTACGCGAACGTCCGCGACGACCTCCAGAAGACCCTCGACGAGATCAAGGAGGCCGGCCTCTTCAAGCCCGAGCGCGTGATCTCCACCCCGCAGAGCGCCTCCGTCTCCGTGCCCTCGGGCGACGTGCTCAACTTCTGTGCCAACAACTACCTGGGCCTCGCCGACCACCCCGAGGTCGTCGCCGCCGCCAAGGAAGCCCTGGACCGCTGGGGCTACGGCATGGCATCGGTCCGCTTCATCTGCGGCACCCAGGACGTCCACAAGGAGCTGGAGGGCCGCCTGTCCGCCTTCCTCGGCCAGGAGGACACGATCCTGTACTCCTCCTGCTTCGACGCCAACGGCGGTGTCTTCGAGACCCTGCTCGACGCCGAGGACGCGGTCATCTCCGACGCCCTCAACCATGCCTCGATCATCGACGGCATCCGCCTGTCCAAGGCGGCCCGCTTCCGCTATGCCAACCGCGACATGGCGGACCTGGAGGCCAAGCTCAAGGAGGCGTCCGGCGCGCGCCGCCGCCTGATCGTCACCGACGGCGTGTTCTCCATGGACGGCTACATCGCCCCGCTCCGCGAGATCTGCGACCTCGCCGACCGCTACGACGCCATGGTCATGGTCGACGACTCGCACGCCGTCGGCTTCACCGGCCCCGGCGGTGCGGGCACCCCGGCCCTGCACGGCGTGAGCGACCGCGTCGACATCATCACCGGCACCCTCGGCAAGGCGCTCGGCGGCGCTTCCGGCGGCTATGTCGCGGCCCGCGCCGAGATCGTCGCCCTGCTGCGCCAGCGCTCCCGCCCGTACCTGTTCTCGAACTCGCTCGCCCCGGTCATCGCTGCCGCGTCCCTCAAGGTGCTCGACCTCCTGGAGTCGGCCGGCGACCTGCGCGACAAGCTCGCCGCGAACACCACGCTCTTCCGTACGCGGATGGGCGAGGAGGGCTTCGAGATCCTGCCCGGCGAGCACCCCATCGCACCCGTCATGATCGGCGACGCGGCCGAGGCGGCCCGCATGGCCGAACTGCTCCTGGAGCGCGGCGTGTACGTGATCGGCTTCTCCTACCCGGTGGTCCCGATGGGTGCGGCCCGCATCCGCGTCCAGCTCTCGGCCGCGCACTCCACCGAGGACATCGAGAAGACGGTGGCCGCGTTCGTCGACGCCCGGGAGTCGATGAAGGCCTGACGCCGTGTGCCGGGGCCGGCGCGCAGGCGCGTCCGCGTCCCCGGCGCGTCGTCGCCGGGCTGCCGGGCGCGCGACAATGGCTGCGTGATCGACCCCCGCCGGCTCCGCATCCTGCGTGCCGCGGCGGACCACCGCACGGTGACCGCCGCGGCAGCAGCGCTGTATCTGACGCCCTCCGCCGTCTCCCAGCAGCTCGCCGCCCTCGAACAGGAGACCGGGCACACCCTGCTGACCCGTAGCGGCAAGGGCGTACGGCTCACCGCCGCGGGCGAGATCCTTCTGGAGCACGCCAACGCGGTCCTGGCCCAGCTGGAGCGGGCCGAGGCGGAGCTGGCCGCCTATGCGGGCGGGGCGGCCGGAGAAGTCACCGTGGCCGCCTTCGCGACGGGGATCGCGGAGGTGCTGGCCCCCGCGATCGTGCGGCTGCGCGCGAGCCACCCCGCGATCCGGGTCCGCGTCCGCGATGCCGAGGGCGACGAGGCCCTGCCCCTGGTCCTGGACGGCGAGGCCGATCTGGCCCTCGCCGTGGAGTACCGGGGAGCGCCGCGCGAGGACGACAGCCGGCTCTCACGCGTCCCGCTGTACGCCGAGCCCTTCGACGCCGTGCTGCACGCGGCGCATCCCCTCGCCCAGGACCCGCAGGTTCCGCTCTCGGCGCTCGCCGACGACGACTGGATCGGCCCCTACCCGGGAAACCCCTGCCACGACGTCATGCTGACGGCCTGTGAACTCGCCGGTTTCCAGCCCAAGTTGGTGCACTCGTCCGACGACTTCCGCGCCGTGGTGGCGCTGGCGGGAGCGGGCGCGGGAGTGGCCCTCGTGCCGCGTTCCGCGCTGAGCGGCATGGAGCGGAAGGACACGGTGGTGCGTCCCGTGGCGGGCCTCGCGCCGACCCGCAGGGTGTTCGCCGCGGTACGCGGGGGAGCCGAGCGCCATCCGCTGTTCCGGCCGGTCCTCGAAGCGCTCGCCGAGGCGGCGGACGGCCTGCCCACGGACTGACGCGCCCGTCGGCGGGCGCGGCGCGTACCGGCTCAGGCCCAGGCCGGAGCGGTGCCGGTCAGCTGGCAGACCACCAGGTACAGCGGGATCGGCGGGGTGTAGGGCGTCGGTCCCTCGGGGAAGTGGATCAGGCGCGGCGCGCCGGCGTCCGGGACCACCGCGCCCGGCGCGTAGCGCACCGGCCCCGGCCAGGGCAGCTCGTGGTCGGAGCCGGCCGGCACGATCCACCACCACCAGTCGGCGGAGGCGAACACGCAGCCGGAGCTCGGCAGCCGGGACAGGAGCCTGAAGCCGTGTCCGGCGGGCACCCCCACCGCGTCCCGGCCCAGCGCCGCCGGCCGGATCGACGGCAGGAGCACCCCGCCGCCGGGTCGAGCGGCGGAGCCGCCGGGCCCGAGCACGCCGTGCGCACCCCCACTGCGCACGGGGCCACGGGGCCCGGCGGTTCCGGACCCATCCGGTGGCGGGCCCTGTCGCCCGCCCCGGGGTCCCCAGGGAAGAATCTCTCTCAGCACTCAAGGACCGCCTTGCCCGGCCCCTCGTGCGCCAGCTCGGCCCAGACGATCCGGCCGAGCCCGTACGGGGCGTCGTGCGAGCCCCATGCGCTGCTCACCGCGTCCACGAGCAGCAGCCCGCGTCCGCGTTCCTCCTCCTCACCGGAGTGGCACAGGCGCGGCCCGGCCGGGCCGCAGCCCAGGTCCCTGACCGCTATCCGCAACGCCCGCCGCAGATCGGTGAGTTCGCACAGTATGTGGTCGCCGGCGGTGTGGATGACGGCGTTGGTGACGAGTTCCGAGATCACCAGGGAGGCGGTCTCGTGCAGTTCCTCGTGGTGCCCCCAGCCGGTCAGCTTCTCCCTGCTGCGGCGCCGGGCCACCGAGACCGAATCGGTACGGGACGGCACGTCGAACGCGTACCGCCGCACCACAGCGGTCCCGGAGCCTGCGCCTGTCAGCTGGGGGATGAGCGCGTTACCAGGAGCCACGACCGGAATCCTCACAGTGGGGAAGCGGAGCCCCGTGCCGCCTCCCCCAAGGCTGCACTCGACGACCGCGTGTGAACTGGTTCACCGACCCACCTTGTACCCGCGGCGGACACTTGGCAAGAGGCACTGTGAAAAATGCAGAGTGCCGTTCTCCTATCTGCAACGACGTGGCACACTGCACGCAACAGCGCGTGGGGAGGTCTGAAGTGAGTGAACCCCGGTCCGCCCCGACCGTGGGCCAGGTCGTGCTGGGCAGACGCCTCCAGGACCTGCGCGAGCGGGCCGGCCTCCGGCGGGAGGAGGCGGCCAAGGTGCTGCGGGTGGCCCCGGCCACCGTCCGGCGCATGGAGATGGCCGAGGTCTCCCTCAAGATTCCCTACGTCGTCCTGCTCCTGAAGGCGTACGGGATCGCCGACGCGGAGGCGGAAGGTTTCGTCGCCCTCGCCGAGGAGGCCAACAAGCCCGGCTGGTGGCAACGCTTCCACGACATCCTGCCGGACTGGTTCAGCATGTACGTCAGTCTGGAGGGCGCGGCCTCGCTCATCAGATCGTACGAGCCGCACTTCGTGCCCGGTCTGCTGCAGACGGAGGAGTACGCCCGCCACGTCATGCGCAGCGGCGCGCTCGGCGCCACCAATGACGCCGACATAGACCGGCACGTGGCCCTGCGCATGGAGCGCCAGTCGCTTCTCACCCGGGAGGACGCGCCCCGGCTGTGGGTCGTCATGGACGAGACGGTGCTGCGCCGCCCGGTCGGCACGCCGCAGGTGATGCGGGATCAGATCGACCGCCTCCTGGAAGCCTCCACGCTGCCCAACGTCACCGTGCAGGTCGCCGAGTTCGCCTCCGGTCACCACCCGGGCACGTACGGGCCCTTCGTCCTCTTCCGTTTCGCCGTGCCCGAACTTCCGGACATGGTCTACAGCGAGTACCTGACCGGCGCCGTCTATCTGGACGCCCGCCCCGAGGTGGCCACCCACCTGGAGGTCATGGACCGCATGGCGGCTCAGGCCGCCACTGCACAACGCACGAAGGAGATCCTCAAGGGTCTCCGCAAGGAGCTGTGAATGGATCACATATACGACGGCGGGACGGCGGCCGGGCGCATCTACAACGGCATGCCCGCCGCCGAGCTCGGCGCCGAGGGCTGGCACAAGCCCTGGAGCGGAGGCAACGGCGGCAACTGCTTCGAGGCCATGAAACTGGCCGACGGCAGGGTCGCGGTGCGCCAGTCCGCCGATCCCGAAGGCCCCGCGCTGATCTACACACCCGGCGAGATCGCCGCCTTCATCCAGGGTGCGAAGTCGGGCAAGGCCGACTTCCTGCTGACCTGATCCACGATCTGACCTGATCCACGATCCACGCGTTCCCGCCGACTCCGTGCGCCGGACCCCTCCGGGTCTCTCCGAATCCCTCCGGATCCCTCCGGATTCCGCCCGATCCCGCCAGGTCGTGCCGCACTCGCCGGGCCGCCGGTTCCCGTCCGCTGTTCGAGCCGCAACTGCCGTGTTCCACAATCCTGTTCGCTGACCTTCATCCCCATGGAGCGCACATGACCGGGCAAGACCGCACCGCCGTCCAGATCGACACCAGCAAGCCCCATCCGGCCCGTGTCTACGACTGGTTCCTCGGCGGCAAGGACAACTACCCGGTCGACGAGGTGCTCGCCGAGCAGCTGCTCGCGCTCGACTCGCGCGGCCGGGACATCGCCCGGGTCAACCGTGCCTTCATGCACCGCGCCACGCGCTGGCTCGCCGAGCGGGGCGTAGGCCAGTTCCTCGACATCGGCACCGGCATCCCCACCGAGCCCAACCTCCACCAGGTCGCCCAGCGCACCGCACCCGACGCCCGTATCGTGTACGCGGACAACGACCCGATCGTGCTGCGCCACGCGGAGGCACTGCTGCGCTCCGCGCCCGACGGCGTCACCGAGTACATCCAGGCCGACGCCCGCGAACCCGAGCGCATTCTCGAACTCGCCCGCCACACCCTGGACTTCGAGCGCCCCGTAGCGGTCTCGCTGATCGCTCTGACGCACTTCATCGGGGACGACGACGATGTGTACGGCATCGTCAACCGCCTCCTCGACGTCTTCGCGCCGGGCAGCTACCTGGTCCTGTCGCAGATCACCGGCGACTTCGACCAGGAGAGCGCGGCCCGCGCGGTGGAGCTGTACAAGGGCGGCGGCGTCACGCTGCGCCCGCGGACCAAGGCGGAGGTCACCCGCTTCTTCCACGGCCGTGAACTGGCCGCCCCGGGCGTCGGCCTTGCTGCCTTCTGGCACCCCGAGCTCGGTGAGAGCGCTCTCGACGGGGACGAGACGATCCCCGTCTACGCCGGCGTGGCCCGCAAGGTCTGAGGCCCGCGGGGCCGGAGGTGGTCCGGAAGCCGTGAGGCCGCGACGGGGCCGTGGCCCGGCACGCCCGGCCGCGGCCGGGCGTGCGCGCGGGGCGAGACGGGCGGGGGCCCCGGCGGGGGCGGAGTGCGTGTGGAGTGCGTGTGATGAGTCGCTATGCGACGAATTCCTCGTCCCCGTACCGCACTTGGGCCCGGGACCAATCGACGCCGAGGCTCCGGGTGAACGTCCGGGCCAGCGGCAGATCCTTGAGCGGGGCGACGAGGACGAGCCGGCCGTCGAGGGTGACCGACCCGCCGCCGAGCTCGTCCCGGGCCCGGGGGTCGCTCACCAGCGCACCGTGGAGCGCTCCCGCCGAGACCCCGGGCGCCTGGATCTCGACCGCGTCGGCCTGCGGCGAGGTGCGCGGAAGGCAGCGGAAGGTGAGCACCGACTCCTGGTGGTACCGCTTGGCGACCACCCCGGCGATGTGGTGCAGCCCCTCACGGCCGACCCGGTCGACGTCGAACTCGCGCGAGCGCTCATAGGTGATCTGCTGCAACTCGCGCGACCAGAAAACCCCGTTGAGGAGTGTCGAGGCGCCCGGCTGCGAGCCGTTGGCGCGAATGATCCCGCGCACCTCGTGGTCGAAGCGGGTGAGGCGGGTCCTGAGCGCGGGGTCGGCGGGGTCGGTGATGATCGCCGTGTTGTCGGTGGCGAAGATCTGCCCCGCGGGGCACCCGCGGGTCATCGCGGCGGCGGGAGCGCTCTCTGGTCCCGCCGCCGCGAGCATCAGAACGCCGACCGCCACCAGGGCGCGCAACCTCTGCCTCATGTCTCAACTCCCTGACCGGTGACTCATGTTGCGGTGCGTGTTGACGCACCGTGATCACCGTAGAGTCCGAAAGGCGAGATTGCCTGCGACAAAACCTGGTGCAGCCGCATATGGCCACGTATGGCCGACAGTGGATGGCGCACCCGCACGCGCCCGCGCACGGGCATGTCGCGCCGGTCGGACGACGCGGGTTGAGCGCCGGGCCGGGCCGTACCGGACCGGGTTGGGGCCGTTCCGGACCCGGGCCCTGCTGGAGCAGGCCGTACCGGACCAGGCCGTGCTGGAGCAGGCAGTACAGGGCCGGAACCGACCGGATCCGACCCCATCCGAAACGGAGTTACTGGCCCCGCCAGATGTTGTCGAACGCGGCGTCCTCGATCGTGCGCCGCTGCCGTTCTCCGGCAAGTTCCGTCACGGCTTCGTCGACGGCGGCCAGTACGGTCACGACGGTGTCCGAGGTGAGGCGTGCCAGTTCGTCGGCCGCCGCGTCCTGGATACGGACGGCCGCCGCGAGAGCGGCGAGTACGGGTTCGCCCGATGCCCAGCGCTCCGCCGCACGCTGCCGGTCCGGCGAATCGACCACGGCGGTCCGTCCGGTACTGAGCGGATGGAACCGGTGACGCCGCCGAACGACCCTGCCCTCGGCTTCCAGGGTGGCGAGGTAGACGGCGCGCAGCCCGCGACCCCGGCGCCACAGCCAGTCCTCGACGGACTCGTACGGTTCATGGCGGACGAGCGCCGCTGCCGCCGCTGCCAGCGGCCCGTCGGTCAGATCGCACGGCGGGCCCGGGACGATGCGGTCGTCGTCGTCCACGCCGAGCGCCTCGGCGGCGGCCAGATCCAGGAGTTCGGCTCCGGCGAGGGCCAGCGAAAGGTCGCCCTGCTCGACGGGACGGTCGGCGGCGGGCACGTCCATGCTGACGATCAGCAGGTCCCGTGCTGTGGTCATGTTGGGGTTCCCTGTCGGGGTCGGGGTCGGGGTCGGGGTCGGGGTCGGGGTCGGGGTCGGAGTGGAGGTTGGGGGCGGGGTGGGCGTCGGAGCTGGGGCCGGGGCTGGGTGGCCGGGGCCACCGGTCCGAGGCCGGGCCCTCGTCGTGGGCCGGCGCCCGTGGGGCACCGGACATGAGCGCATCCTAGTGAGACCGAGGGGGCCGTGGCGGGCGTACGGCTGTGATCAGATGGAGCCATGTCCCGTCGTACCAAGCGCCCCGCACGCCCCACCCCGCCCGTCGCCCCGGAGTCGTGCCCCTGCGGGCTGCCGGCCGCCTACGCCGAGTGCTGCGGGCGGTACCACTCGGGCGCGGCCGCCGCCCCCACTGCACAG
Organism: Streptomyces sp. NBC_00442; assembly: GCF_036014195.1. Lineage (NCBI taxonomy): Bacteria > Bacillati > Actinomycetota > Actinomycetes > Kitasatosporales > Streptomycetaceae > Streptomyces > Streptomyces sp. NBC_00442. Next base: position 859,453 of record NZ_CP107918.1, on the reverse strand, counting down.
GCGCTGATGCGTTCGCGGTTCAGTGCCTTCGCCGTGCACGACGGGCCGTACCTGCTGCGCACCTGGCACCCCGACACCCGGCCCGCGGGCATCGACTTCGACCCCGGCATGCGCTGGACGCGTCTGGAGATCCTGGGCGCCACGGATGGGAGCGCTTTTCATTCCACCGGCACGGTCACCTTCCGGGCGCACTACGCCCACGGCGCGGAGACCGGCTCGATGCACGAGCAGAGCCGGTTCTCACGGGTCGAGGGCGGCTGGGTCTATGTGGACGGCGTCGTCGCGGACGACCAGCCCGCCGGGTGAAAGACGCTCCGGCACAGCGGTGGCTGGGAGCGCTCTCAGGTGGTGCGTGTGGCCGGGGCGCTCTCCGGGGTGGGGCGACAGGGAGCGCTCTCAGAGGTGAGGCAACCGGCGGCGCGCTCTCGGGCGCGGGTGGCCGGGAGCGCTCTCGGAGGCGGGTGGCCGTGCCCGCTCTCAGAGGCGGGTGGCCGTGCCCACTCTCTCGCGGGCCGCGGGCAGCCCGTTGGCGAGGTCCTCGGCCATCAGGCGCTTGGCGATCGTGTCCGCGGCGGCGCGGAGTTCCGCGCTGCGCGGCCGGCCCCGGTCCTTCTCCAGCTGCTCGTTGAGCCAGGTCGCCCACGAATCGGTGATGGCCGCGACCTCGCGCTCTCCGGCGGGGGTGTGCGAGAAGTAGCTGCCCTCGCGACTGAGGAACCCCTCGTCGACCATTCGCTGGAACACGGGCACCAGAACCTCCGGCGGCACGTGACGACGGGAGGCGATCAGGCCGAGGCTGGCGTGGCCGACCATGCGCGTGTGCTGATCGACCTGCATGACGGCCCAGGCGCCGGCCACGTCGAGCCGGGTGTCGGAGGCCGCCACGATGCGTCGCGCCGTGGTCATGTCCGCCCCACGCACGATCTTGCCCACGGCGAGTTCGAGCACCTTGGCGGAGTCGCCCGTGGTCGGCTGGGCGAAGCCCTCGCCCATGTCGGTGGAGGACGAACGCGCGCTGTCCCGCAACTCCACCTGCTTGAGGAAGAGCGCGACCAGGAAGCCCACGAGGGCGACCGGGACCGTCCACAGGAACACGGTGTGGAGGCTGTCGGAATAGGCCTGAACGATGGGGGCGGACGACGCCGGGGGCAGCTGGTGCAGGCCCTCCGGCGACTGCGCCGCCTTGGTGAGCTGCGCCGGGTTCGTACCGCCGGCGCGCGCCGCCGCCGCGATCCCGTCCTGCAGGTTGGTCTTCAGGGTGTTGGCGTAGATGGTGCCGAAGACGGCGGTGCCGAACGAGCTGCCGAGCGTACGGAAGAAGGTCACTCCGGACGTCGCCGTGCCCAGGTCGGCGTAGTCGACGGTGTTCTGCACGGCGATGGTGAGGACCTGCATGCACAGCCCGATTCCCAGGCCCAGCACGAACATGTAGAGCGATTCCAGCCAGGCGCCGACGTCGGGCCCCATCAGCGAGAGGAGGTAGAGGCCCACCCCCATGACCAGGGCGCCGACGATGGGGAAGATCCGGTACTGGCCGGTCCTGCTGACCACGTTGCCGCTGAAGATCGATGCGATGAGCAGTCCGATGACCATGGGCAGGGTACGTACGCCGGAGACCGTGGCCGAGTCGCCGTCGACGTATTGGAGATAGGTCGGCAGGAAGGTCATCGCGCCGAGCATCGCGAACCCGACGATGAAACTGAGGACCGAGCACACGGTGAAGACGGGGTTGCGGAACAGCCGCATCGGCAGCATCGGCTCGGCGGCCCGGGTCTCCGCCCAGCAGAACAGTGAGAGCGCGATCACTCCGGCCGCGAACAGGGTGATGATGGTCGCGGAACCCCAGGCGTACTCGTTGCCGCCCCAACTCGTGGCCAGGATCAGGGCGCTGGAGCCGGCGGCGACCAGGCCGATGCCGAGGTAGTCGATGACCGGCTTGGCCGTCGAGCGGACCGAGGGGATGTTCCGGGCCGCCGCGATCACCACGACGATGGCGATGGGGACGTTGACATAGAACGCCCAGCGCCAGGTCAGGTGGTCCGTGAACAGTCCGCCGAGCAGCGGACCGATGACGGTGGACACGCCGAACACGGCGCCGATCGCTCCCTGGTACTTGCCGCGTTCGCGCAGCGGGATCACGTCGGCGATCAACGCCATCGCGGTCACCATCAGACCGCCGGCGCCGACGCCCTGGAGCGCCCGCCAGGCGATGAGGAGCGACATGTTCGTCGCCAGCCCGCACAGGAACGATCCGGTGATGAAGATGATCGCGGAGACCTGGAAGACGACCTTGCGGCCGAACAGGTCCCCGAACTTGCCCACCAGGGCGGTGGCGACGGTCTCCGCCAGAAGGTAGGAGGTGACCACCCACGACATGTGGGCGGCGCCTCCGAGGTCCGAGACGATGGTGGGGAGCGCGGTCCCGACGATGGTCTGGTCGAGCGCGGCCAGCAGCATGCCGAGCATGATCGTTCCGAAGACGATGTTCCGCTGCCGGACATCGAGCACGGGTGGCGTTGACACGGGCGCTGCATCGCTGGCGGTGGTCACTCTCGCAGCCTCACACCGCCGCAGGTGGCACGCATGCGGTGTGGGCCGCGTGGATGAGGTTGCCGGGGGCGGGGTGGGTGAGGCAGGGATACGTCGGGCGGGCTGTGAGACGGGGCCCAATAGGGGGGATGTGTGACGGGGGTCTATAGGGCGGGGCCATGTGTGGCGGGGGCCCGTGCACCGGGGCGGTGTGTGGCGGGGACCCATGGGCCGGGGCCATGTGGGCCAGCATCCTTCTGCCTTGCCTGCCACCGCTGCCGTCCCTCAGCCCGCCGCCGTGCTTACCGCACCTGTCCCTCCGCCGTGGTGACCGGCATCCCCGCGGCATCGTCGTGTCGGTCTCCAGCCGTGACGCGCGTCCGGCCGGCCAGGCCTGCGGCGCCCGCGATCGGGAGGAGCAGAAGCGCGAACGCTCCGGCGAATGCCGGGAGTGGACTCGCCGACACCGCGGAGACCGCCGTGAACAGGGCCGACGTCACCGCCAGCACCAGAGTCTGGCCGAGGTTCTGCGAGGTCTGCATCGCGCCGCTCGCGTACCCCTGCCTGTCAGCAGGTGTGTGCGCGAGCGAGAGCAGGGTGAGCGACGGCGTCGCGAGCCCCATGCCGACAGCGGCCATCGCCATCGAGGACACCGCCACGGCCGGAGGGACCGCCGGCATGGCGCACATGGCGGCCACCCCCACCGCGGCCGCCATGATCGCGGCACCGATGGCGACCAGCCGGTGCCGCGACACACGGTTCTGCAGGCGGCCCTGCGCCCAGGAGGCTCCGGCCCAGGCGAGCGCCGCCCCGGTGAACGCCAACCCCGTCACGACGCCGGGTACTTGGCGGGCCGTGCTGAGCATCAGGGGGACGTAGGTCTCCAGCGTGAAGAAGGCGCCCGAGGTCAGTGCGCGCAGCAGCACCGTGGCGGGCAATCCGCTCCCCGCCCGCCATGTGCGCGGTGGCAGCAGCCTCGGGGCGAACGCCACGAGCACCACCACACCGACCGAGGCGCACACCGCGTGCCCTGCGTTCCAGGTGGAGACGCCGTACTGGGTGAGAGCCGCCGCCACGCTCACCGCCACCGCCGCGGGCAGGGCGGGCCGTCGCGCGGACGTTTCGGGACTCGCGGGTGCCTGCGGCGATCCTGGCCGTGCCGATCGTCCGCGCAGGAGGAACACGGCGGCCGCGGCGGGGATCAGGGTGAGCCCGGCCACGCCGTAGAACACCGCGCGCCACGACCACGACGCCGCGACGAACCCGGCGAGGGGCGGCCCGGCCAGTGACGGCACGATCCAGCACGCGCTCATGAGGGCCAGGGCGCGGGCCCGGAGCAGATCCGGATAGGACTGCCCGATGGCCGCGTTGACGGACACCGCCACCAGGCCCGCGGCGATGCCGTCGGTGAAGCGTCCGACGACGAGTTGCCAGATCGTGGTGCTGGTCGCGGAGACGAGGAGCGTCGCGACGGTCAGGATCACGCCGACCGTCAGCGGCCGCCGGGCCCCGCCGCGGTCCGCCCATGTCCCGCCCAGCACCCCACCGAGCAGGCTCGCCGCCACGAACGCCCCTGCCACCAGCGGGTAGAGGCCGACTCCGTCGAGGTCTCGGGCGGCCACCGGCAGCAACGGCATCACCGCCAGTGCCGCGAACCCGGTCAAGAACATCACCGCGGCGAAACTCGCGGTGACCGCCAGATACGTACGGGAGAAGAGTCTGGGGGGAGGAAGAAGGTCCGACGGTTCACGGGGGTCGCTCGTCACGGGCAGCAAGGTACGGGCCGGTCCTGGTCCAGGCCAGTGCTTTTATCGTGGGTCCACGAGAGGAACTGCACCGCACCGAGGCCGAGTTCCGGCCTCGGTTCTTGTGCCCACGGCGCCGCGCGGGACGCGCGCTCAGGCGCCCAGCACCACGTCGGAGCCGGTCGCGGGCTCGGCCAGCGGCCGCACGGGCGGCGCGGTGCGATGGAGCCTGGGAAGGGCCGGTACGGAGGCCAGGAATACCAGGGTGGTGAGGACGAACGGCCAGGTGAAGGCGTGCCCGCCGGCCGGGGCGAAGAGCGCGTTCACCGCGGGCCCGAGCACGGTGGCGGCCGCCGCTCCGGCCACCGCGAAACCGAGGCTCCAGCGGTCCGCCGCGAGGAGCACCCCGCACAGCGCCATCGCCACGAGCACCGCGTTGTACCCCATGGTGCCGTCCACGATCCGGGCGGTGGGGGCCCCGAGCGCCCAGGCGGTCATCAGGCCGACGGCGCTGCCGACGCAGGCCATCGCCCCGGCCGTCCGGCTGGCAGCGAAGATGCCGACGAGGAGGATCAGACCGACGTACCACTGCGGCATGAGGAAGATCTGCGCGATGTTGGCGAAGAAGGCACGGCCGACGTCGTCGACGGCCAGGGCGACCGACCCCTCGGCCGCGCGGCTCAGCCCTGCCGTCCCCGGGCCGTGGTGCCACACCCGCTCGAAACCGGGCGCCGCGATCGTCATCGCGCTCGCCATCAGGCAGAACGGCAGGGTCAGGGTGGGCAGCCCCCAGCCGCGCAACAAGGTGGTGGCCGCCGCCGTGATCACGGTGACGACCGCGCAGCCGCCCGCCGCGAGGACCATCGTGGAGGGGTGCTGCGGGCCCAGGAACACGGCGAAGGCGACCGCGACGAGGCAGGCGTTGAACCCCTCGAGGCCGGCCGACACCCGGGTCCGGTCCACGCCGAGAAGGTGCGCGGTGCCGGTGCCGAGCGCGGTGCCGAGCAACCCGTAGAGGCCGTACTGCCACCCCGCGGCGAACAGCGCGACCGTGAAGATGGCCCCGGTCACCGCGCTCGGCATGAAGTGCACCTGCGCCTGGCCCCGCAGCACGTGCACCGCGAACAGCCCCCGTTGCCCAGTACGCGGCATTCGCACGTGACTCTCCCCCTAAGCACCATGAAATCGACCGGAAACAGCCAAGCGCACTGTAAGGGGCGGCATATGGGGCCTAGCAAGGGCCATATGTACGTACAAACCGGCACACATGCGTCCGGAGTCCTCGCCGTCGACAAGGTTTGTATACGACGACAGCCCGGTGCGAGCGCTTCCAGACGATGGCACGAGCACGAGCACGAGCACGAGCACGAGCACGAGCACGAGCGCGAGCGCGAGCACGAGGGCGACCAGGAGCAGGAGCAGGAGCGCGAGCGCCCTGTGTCAGTTGGCCACCGGCATCGGCAGTTCCGGGAGCTTCTTCTCGTAGAGCCAGGCCTGGAGGAGCGGGCGGACCGTGTCACCCGCCATGGCCTCGGCGTGCGCGATGAAGGCGGACGTGTCGCCGGTCCGGCCCCGCCGAGCCTCGTGCCACCCGCGCAGTACCGCGAAGAACCCGTCGTCGCCCAGCGTCAGGCGCAACGCGTGCAGGGTGCAGGCGCCCCGGTTGTAGAGGCGGTCGTCGAAGATGCGGCGCGGGCCCGGCTCGGCGAGCCGCAGGTTCTGGCCGCGCCGCGCGAGACCGCGCCATTCGCGGCGCGCGATCTCGTCCGCGCTGTCCTCGCCGATGTGCTCGGACCACAGCCACTCGGCGTACGTCGCGAACCCTTCGTTGAGCCAGATGTGCCGCCACTCGCGGATGCCCACACTGTTGCCGAACCACTGGTGTGCCAGCTCGTGGGCCACGAGCGTCTCCCAGCCGCGCCGGCCGTCGATGTGGTTGCGGCCGAACACCGAACGGGTCTGGTTCTCGACGGGCGCCCCGAGGTCCGCGTCGACCACCACCGCTCCGTAGGCCTCGAACGGGTAGGGCCCGAACAGCTGCGAGAAGTGCCTCAGCATGTCGGGCTGGCGGCCCAGGTCGTGCCGGGCCGGCTCGGCGAGCCGTGAGGGATAGGAATTGTGGACCGGGATCGGCTTGCCGCCCGGCGGCCCGGGGGCCAGCACGCTGTCGTGCTGGAAGCGGCCGGTGTAGAGCGCGGCCAGATACGTGGCCATGGGCCCGGGGTGGTGGTAGGTCCACACATCGGTGGCACCCTCGCTGCGGCACTCGGTGAGTGTGCCGTTGGCGAGCGCCTGCCGGTCGCGCGGCACCGTGACGCGGAAGGTGTACGCGGCCTTGTCGTCGGGCCGGTCGTTGCAGGGGAACCAGGACGGCGCCCCGAGCGGCTGGGAGGCGACCAGGGTGCCGTCGTGGCTGTCCCCGGTACGGTCCCAGCCGATGCTCCCGAACGGCGAACGCATCGGGCCGGGCCGCCCTCCGTACCGCACCGTCGTGGTGAACACGGCGCCGGTCGCGACAGGTTGACGAGGTGTCAGATACAGCTTGCCCTGTCGTTGGCGGACCCGGGCCGCCCTGCCGTCTACGTGCGCCGCGTGGGCGCTGAGCCGGAACAGATCGAGTTCGACCCGTTCCAGCGGTCGCAACGCCACGGCCTGGATGAGCGCCGTGCCGGCGAGGCGGCCGCTGGCGGAGTCGTAGGCGATCCGCAGGTCGTAGGCGAGCGTGTCGTGCCCGTACGAGCCGTGCTGCGGGAAGTAGCGGTCGCGGCGGCCGGTGGTCTCCTCGTCCGCCACGGCGAGGGCGCCGAGCGTGGACAGGGCGGCGACCCGGACCAGGGACCGCCGGCTGTACCGGGTCACGCGGTGCTCCCTTCCCGGGGCGAAGTCTCCTGACGAGCCGTCACCATCGGTTCCAGTCGCACTAGTTCGTCGGCAGCCGGGACGGGCCGCTCGCCCGCGATGGGGTTGCCCGCCCAGCGGGTGTCGGGCGGCACGCTCTCGCCGCGCATCACCAGCGACGCGGCGCCCACCGAAGCGCGGGCGCCGATGTCGGTGCCGGGCAGCGCGATGCTGTGCGGGCCGAGCGACGCGCCCTCGGCGAGCCGCACCGTGTCCAGCCGCATGATCCGGTCGTGGAAGAGGTGGGTCTGGAGCACACACCCGCGGTTCACGCTCACTCCGTCCCCGAGGGTGACGAGATCGGTCTCCGGCAGCCAGTACGTCTCCAGCCACACCCCGCGCCCGATCCGCGCCCCCAGGCTGCGCAGCCACCAGTTGAGGACCGGGGTCCCGGTGAAGGAGCCCGCCATCCACGGCACCGCGAGGGATTCCACGAAGGTGTCGTACAGCTCGTTGCGCCACACGAAGGACGACCACAGCGGATGTTCGCCCGCCTCGAACCGGCCGACCAGGATCCACTTCGCCGCGGTCGCCGTCAGCCCCGCCACGACGGCGGCGGCCAGCAGGAGCACCGTGCCCGCCTGCGCGGCGAACACAAGGCCGCCCCGGTTGAGAGCGCTCTGCTCACCGATGAGTACGGCCTCGGCGAGCAGCACCGAGCACATCAGCGGCACCACCCTGCACAGCTCGACGCCGGCGCGGGCCAGCACGAGCCGGCGCGGCGGGTCGAAGGTCCGGCCGGGATCGGCCGTGGCCGCCACTCTGGGCAGCGGAAGCGCAGGCCGCCCGAGCCAGGAGCTGCCCGGCTCGCTCTGCGCGGGCGCGTCGCACAACACGCCGATCAGCGCGTTGTCAGGCACCCGGCGGTCCGGTCCGACGATGCCCGAATTGCCGACGAAGGCCCTGCGCCCGACGTTCGCGGTGCCCAACTTGAGCCAGCCGCCCCGGATTTCGTACGGCGCCACCAGTGTGTCGTCGGCGAGGAACGCCCCGTCCTCGACAGTCAGGAGCGAGGGCAGCGGCAGCACGGTCGAGATCTCGGCGCGCCGCCCCACCCGCGCCCCGAGCAGCCGCAGCCACACCGGCGTCGCCAGGCTCGCGTACAGCGGGAAGAGGCTGCCGCGGGCGCCGCCGACGAGCCGTGTCACCAGCCAGGCGCGCCAGGCGACGCCGCCGCACACCGGGTGGAAGCCGGGCTTGATGCCCCGCCCGAGGATCCGTACGAGGGCGGCGAGCACCAGCATGGAGGACAGGGTGGTCGCCATCGCGATGGGCGGCGCCGACAGGAGCAGGCGTACGGCGACCTGCGAGAGCGTGTCGCAGGAACGCACCAGGAAGTAGACGCCGACCAGCGCCGGAGCGGTGGACAGCAGCGTCAGGAGCGGCAGTGCGACGAGCGAGAGCGCGTACGCTGCGGCCCAGCGGCGCGAGCGCCCCGGGCGCGGCGCGGGCCAGCCGGTGCCGGCGACACGCTCGTACGCCTCCCCCTGCCGGGCCGGTGAGCCGAGCCAGCGCCGGCCGGGCGGGATGCGACCGCCGAGGCAGGCGCCGGGCTCCAGTTCGGAGTCGGCGCCGAGGACCGCGCCGGGCAGCAGGGTGCTGCGGTGTCCTACCCGTGCGCCGTCGCCGATGTGGACCGGGCCGATGTGCAGCGTCGCCCCGTCCAGCCACCAGCCACTGATGTCGGCCTCCGGCTCCACGCTGGCGCCGCGGCCGATCGTCGCGAGGCCGGTCACCGGGGGCATGGCGTGCAGGGCGACGTCCCGGCCCAGACGGCAGCCGAGCGCCCGCGCGTACAGACGCGCCCAGGGCGTGCCCAGCAGGGACGGAACGCCGAACGCCGCCACGACGCGCTCGGCCGTCCACAGCCGCAGATGGACGCGGCCGCCCCGCGGATGGGCACCTGCCCCCACCCCCCGGGTCAGCAGGCGCGCCGCCCCCGCGCCGATCGCGAAGCGGGCGGGCGCGCTCATCAGGACCACCGTGGCGACCAGCACGAACCACCACGAGGTGTGCGGGGCCCAGGCCTGGGGAGCGAGCCAGCCCACGATGTTGTCGAGCGCGGCCAGGGCGACCAGGCCGCGAAGACCGGCCACCCCGAACAGGGCCGTGGTCACGAGGAGTTGGACCACGGCGGCGCCGCGGGGCACGGGCTGGACGGCCTGCGTCTTTGCCGTGGGGCCTTCGAGCGATTCGAGGTGCTGGGCCATGTCCCGCAAAAGGGGACGGCGGTAGAGGTCGGCGACGGACACGCCCGGATAGTGCTCGCGCAGCTCGGAGGCGAGCCGCGCGGCGCTCAGGCTGGAACCGCCGAGCGCGAAGAAGTCGCTGTCCGGCTGCGGGCGCACCCCCAGCATCCGCTCCCACGCCCCGGCGAGACGGGCCACGGTCGGACCTTCCTGCCCGGCCGGGGCCCCGGCCGCCGGGCCGCGCTGGGAGGGAAGCGGCCAGGGCAGGGCGTCCCGGTCGACCTTGCCCGATGTGCGGGTCGGCAGGCCCGGCACCTCGACGAGCATCGGCACCAGAGCGGCCGGAAGTCGTTCGGCGAGGAAGCCGCGGGCCTGGTCGGCGCGGAAGCCGGCCTGCTCGGGGACGACGTAGCCGACCAGGATCTGGCCTCCGGCCGGGGTGCCGCGGACCGCGCAGGCCGCCGCCCGCACCCCTGGGAGCGCTCTCAGCATGGCGTCGATCTCGCCGAGTTCGATGCGCCGCCCACCCACCTTGACCTGGTCGTCGGCCCGGCCGATGTGGACGAGCCCGGCCGCGTCGGCCCGCACCAGGTCCCCGGTGCGATAGGCGCGCAGCGTGTCGAGGAGGGGCAGCGGCGTGAAGCGTTCGGCGTCCTTGGCGCCGTCGAGGTAGCGGGCGGTGCCGGCCCCCGCGATGACCAGCTCGCCCTCCGCTCCGTACGGAACGGGGTCTCCGGCCGCGTCCAGAACCGCCAACTCCCAGCCCGCGAGCGGCAGTCCGATGCGGACCGGCTCGCCCGGCAGCATGCGGGCAGCCGTTGCCACCACCGTCGTCTCGGTCGGACCGTAGGTGTTCCACATCTCGCGGCCCTTCACCGCGAACCGGTCGGCCAGGGCGCCCGGACAGGCCTCGCCGCCGACGATCAGGAGCCGCACCTCCTCCAGCGCCTCGTCGGGCCAGAGCGCCGCGAGCGTCGGCACCGTGGAGACCACCGTGATGCCGCGCTCCACGAGCCAGGGCCCGAGTTCGTGCCCCGCCCGCACCAGCGACCGGGGCGCGGGAACCAGACAGCCGCCGTGCCGCCATGCCAGCCACATTTCCTCGCACGAGGCGTCGAACGCCACCGAAAGGCCGGCGAGAACCCGGTCGCCCGGCCCCAAAGGCCGTTCTCTCAAGAAGAGTTGGGCCTCGGCGTCCACGAAAGCAGCGGCCGAACGGTGGCTGACCGCGACGCCCTTGGGCAGCCCCGTCGAGCCGGACGTGAAGATGATCCAGGCGTCGTCCTCCGGCCGCGCGGCCCGCCACCGGACGCCCCGCGGTGCCGTGAATCCCGGCAGTATCCGCTCGTCGGCCTCGATGACCGCGCACACCCCGGCCTCGCGGAAGACGGTCACCGCGCGCTCCTCGGGGTCGTCGGCGTCGACCGGCACGTACGCCGCGCCGCACAACAGGACCGACAGGATGGCGAGATACAGGTCGCAGGTGCCGGACGGGATGCGGACGCCGACCCGGTCGCCGGGACCGATGCCGTGGCGGGTGAGGCGCACGGCGCGCTCGGTGATCCGGTCGCACAGGTCCTGGTAGGTGAGCCTCTCGCCGCCCGCGTCGAGTGCGGGTGCGCCCGGATGGGCGGCCGCCGTCGCGTCCAGTACGTCGAGCAGGGTGCGGGGGTGCGGGGCGGCTGCGCCGCGGAAGACGGCCGGCGGATGCGAAGACATACGGTATGCCTCTGGCGTAGTGCGGGTGGTACGGACATCCTTCGGACATCCGCCCGTCCAGACGGGCATATCGAGCGGCGGGTTCGTTCCGGCCTTGGTACTTGACGATATTTATCCGTTGTTTTCGAAGCGATTCGGATGATTATGGCGCCGATCGGGGCACGTTCAGGGGCGATCCCTGCGGCCGAGATCCCTGGCGCGTAGCACTAGTTCGGTGGCGAACCGGTGTTCGGGGTCGGTGAGCCGGGCGCCGAAGATGGACTCCAGGGTGCGCATCCGGTAGCGCACCGTCTGCGGGTGCACGGCAAGGAGTTCGCCCATGTGGGCGGCGGTACCGCGGGTCGCGAGCCAGGTCCGCAGGGTCTCGATGAGCCGGTCGCGCCGGCCGGGAGTGAGCGCGTCGAGCGGCGCGAGTTCACGCCGCCCGAGGTGTTCGAGCAGCGCCGGATCGGAGCGCAGCCACAGGGTGACGAGGTGGTCCTCGCAGTACAGCCGGCCCGAGTCGCCGTCGATGACCCCCGAGGCGGCCAGTTCCAGAACCTGGCGGGCCCAGCGCAGCGAATCGGACGCATCGCCGATGGGCACTTCGAGGCCGACCGCGGCCCAGGAGCCGAGCAGGGCGGCGTCGAGCATCCGTCTTCGCGCCTCGTCGACCGGTCCCGGCACCAGGAGGTGAGGGAGGGGTTCGCCCGCGTCCACGAGGACATCGTTGTCCAATGCCGCACGGGTGAGACCCGCCCCCGAGCGGAGCGCGATCAGCGTGACCCGCTCGGGCAGCGCCCAGCGGGCCCGGTCGGCGAGGTCGGCGATCGCCGCGCGCGGCACCGGGGAGCCGGCCAGGATCAGATGCAGCAGCCGTCTTCGCAGCGCGTCGGAACGCTCTCCGGAGAACGAGGTGACCTCCAGGTAGCCGTCGCGTGAGAGCGCTTCCAGCTCCTCGACGTAGGTGAACAGCGCATCGGCGAAGCTGAGCATCAGCGCGGGGGAGAGGTTGTAGCGCCGGCCGATCTTCTTGGCGCGGCGCAGCGCGACCCGGGCGCCGAGCCGGTAGGCCCCCTGGAGGGTCTCCAGGCTCCGGCCCTCGTACGCCTCGAACCGGCCGAAGCGGCGGCACATCTCGTCGCGGAGCGCGGAGGGGGCGCTGGGGGACGCCACCTGGTCGACGAAGACGGTGAGGTTCTGCTCGACACCGACCCGGATCGCCTCGCCGTAGGGGCCGTCGAGGAGCCGGGCGTACTCGGGATAGGCGCGCGTGACCTCCGCGCCGATCTCCTTGAGCAGGCCCGGTAACTCGGGACGCATGATCGCGGCGAACTCCTGTGGGAGCGGACCCAGGGGCTCCTGGGTGTCCGATGACTGCGCGGCTGTGGGCATCTCACTCCCCTTGCACTACGGCACTCCGGTGGGGGAGGGCCGATGGAGAAAGCGCTCCCACCGACCGACAGGTGCGTACCTTCGCGGACTGCTGAACCTAGAACAACTCCCTTGTGATGGACAACACTTGGGGCAGCGTTCGATTCAGGGGGCATCGGTTGTCGGCCGAATCCAGTACGGCCCGCCCCGGTGCGGGCGGGCCGTGGGCCGGCGGGACGGCGAAGGTTACTGAGCCGCCGAATGCCAGTACTGGGAAAGGATTTTGCCGTTGTCCGGGACGACCGTGCCGGGGGCGTGCAGGCCGGCGAGGTAGGTCGACGCGCTGTTGAGCACGACGCTGTTCTTGCCCGTCCCCGCGGGCAGTCCGGTCTTCAGGTTCACCGCCCAGTCGAGCAGCCCGGCCGGGCCGCAACCGCTTGCTCCCGGCACCGCGAACGTGGTGTCGGTCTGGTTCGCGTTGAGGAGGCTGAGCCGGTTCATGTCCCCGGCGGTGTCGGGCGTTCCGTTGCCGTCGAAGCGCTGGATGCCGAGGGCGGGGGAGGTGACGTTCTGCGGGCGCAGCACGATCGGGTGGGCGGCGGAGCCGATGTAGCAGGAGCCGCCGAGGAACGGGTTCTGGAGGTGGATGCGGATCGGGATCGCGATGATCGGCTGCCCGGATGTGGCGCCCGCGGTGAGGTTGAAGTCCGTGGGGGTGCCGGCCGATTCGACGGTCGCGGTGACCCGGTTGAGGGTGCCGTTGGTGATCTGCCGGCAGATGCCGCTGACGATGGGGATGTCGCTCGGGCACATCAGGCCGAGGAGGCCGCCGGGGATGTCGGCGGGGTCGGCGATCAGCGCACCGCCGGCCGGTGCGACCAGGCTGTTCGTGCCGCCCGTGTGCTGCACCACGCCGACCTGGAGGTCACTGGCGCCGGTGATGACCTCCGTGCTGCCGAGCTTGATGGAACCGCTCGCCGAGTGGGAGGCGATGCACTGCACGATGTCGGTGCGTCCGTCGGCCGCCAGCATGGCCGGGTCGTCCACCGGGCAGCGGCTGAACGGAGCCCAGTGGCCGGCGAGTTGAGTGGCCGGAGCGGCGTCGGCGGAGGCCGGTCCGGCCGTCGCGAGAGCGGCGAGGGCCGTGCAGGAGGCCAGCAGTCCTGCTCGCAGTCGGGTGGATACGGGTCTCATCGGGTCGTCCCCTCTTGGACGTCTCGGCTTCTGACGTCCTGTACGTAGGTGTACGGAGCCGGGCGGGTGCGGTAACGGCTTGACGCGGTGGGCGAGTTGGCTGAATCCGGACGGGGCGCGGGTGGCCCGCGGACGACTCGGGGAGCCGGGTGTGACGGCGCCGGGTGTGACGGCGCCGGGTGTGACGGCGCCGGAGGTGACGCGTTCAGCGCAGGGGCGTCGGGATCGTCGTCGGCTGCTTGTCGGCGGTGCAGAGCTGCGCCGGGTCGTCCTCGATGCCGGAGGCGCACGGTGCCCCCTGGTTCTGCTTGACCGTGTTGGACGGGCCGGACACCGAGGCGGTGAACAGCGGGCTGAGGTCCTCGCCCACCCCGCAGCCGGTGAACGGCGGAATGGTCACCGAACCGTCGAGGGGTCCGCCGCGGGAGAGCGAGTAGCCGCGCCAGACGGTGTCCGTGCCCTTCTTGAGTTCCCCCAGCACGACCATGTGGTCCTTGGTGTTGCGCGCCGGGTCGGGGTCGGTGGAGTAGACCGGCCCGGTGGTGCGGCAGTCGGGGCCGACATCGAGGGGCGTCCCGTTGACCTTGACGTCGGAGATGTGCAGCACCAGGGAGGCCCTGATGTACGTCTCGCCGTGCCCCGCGGTGTTGTTGAGGTCCGACTCGATGGACAGGGGCCCGGTCGCCTCCAGCGTCATCGTGGCCGTGGTCGGCATGAAGCCGAAGGTGAGGAACGTGGCCGGCCCCGGCGGGGTCTGGGCGCGGCCCCGGTAGTCGAGCCGCCCCACCGAGTTCTGGAGCAGGTGCAGTTCGAAGACCCCCGGGCGGACCTCGATGCGCTTGAGCTGGTTGGGCCCCTGGACGATCTTGGCGCAGAAGACGGGGATGAGCGAGGCCTCGCCCATCTTGGTGACGTTGGAGTAGCCGGTGGTGTAGGCCGCGAGGGCCAACGGGTCGGCGGGGTCGCCCTGACACGGGGGAGCGGAGGCGGCCGGGGCGGCCTGCGCCTTGGGCGGGGCGATCCTGGGAGCGCTCTCAGGGGTGCGGGGCGTTCCGCCACCGGTCGCGCCACCGGTCGCCGCGCCGGTGGCGGAGGCGCTCGGGCTCGGGGCGGACGAGGAGGGCGCGGCGCCGACGGGCACCGTGGCGAGCAGGCCCTTCGCACCGGGGGCAGGCGTACAGGGCACGGAGAGCGTGGCCGGGTCGGTGGCGCCGCCCTCGGTGGTGACCGGGCGGAACGCGAGGGTGAGGCCGGCCGCCGTGACGGTGAGGTCGCCGGGGCTGTTGGCGGTGACGGTGGGCACCTCGCCCGTCGCCCGGAACACGGCGCCGCCGGGTGAGGTGAGCGGCACGGAGGGCGCGGTGCCCAGCCAGAGGGCCTGTGCCGCCGCGCCGTTCTGGGTGATCTCGGTGGTGAGGCTGGTGGTGGCGCCGGTCGTGGCGGCGCGGAGCTTGGTGAGTTCGGCGACGGCGGCGTCGGGAAGCGTCACCGATGTGGTCACCTCGGCGGGCCGGATCGCGGCGCCCGTCGCCGCTCGTGTCGGAAACCTGGCCGCCACCTGCACCGTCACCGGGTGCGCACCGGACGGGAACGCGCAGGTGTAGGAGAGTTCGGCGCTGGTGCGCTGGTCTCCGAGGGCCACGTCGGCGCCGGGCACGATCGCGGCCAGGACCACGGTGGCCGCCGCCACCGCACCCCGGCTGCGCACGCTTCGCCACCGGCCGGCCGTTCCCGGGGTTCTGCTCACGTCGCGTTCAGCTCCACTGGCTCAGCTCCTGGAGGGGACCGGCGGCAGGTGCGCCGCCGTTGGGGGTCCGTCCGGCCCGCCGTACGTCGGGCCGGACGGACCGGGGACGTAGCGAGGTGTCATGCCGCTGCTACGAGCCGACGATGGTGGGGTGCGTGGTGGTGCCGGTGACCACCGCGTAGAAGTCACCGTTGAACGACGGGTGGTCGCCCGTCGAGACGACGCCGGCGCAGCCCGCGGTCGGCGCCGAGACCGTCAGCTCGGTGGGAGTGGCGGCCACCTTCAGGTCGCCGGTGGAGTTGGTGTACGTGCCGTGTGCGGTACCGGTCACCGTGAAGGCACAAGTAGCCACGCTGACACGTGCGTTGACGCCGGATATGTAGCCCTGCGAGACGCCCGTGCCCGCGGTGTAGTTGGTCACGTTGAGCGTCCACGGGGTGTTCGCGACGGTGTTCACCGTGCCGAGGAAGCTGGTGCACGGCTCACCGGTCTTGCCGAAGTGCACCGGGTTGATGGTGCCGACGGCGGCCGGGTTCCCGGTCGCGCTGTGGAGGGAGCCCGCGGCGTCGGAGTACGTGCACGTCATGTCGATGCCGTTGATGGAGAGCACCACATTGGTGGACTTGGCGGTGAAGTTCTCCGGCGAGGTGGGGCCGACGACCCAGTTCGTGGGCGCCGCCATCGCGGGGGCGGTCGCCAGGGCGAACGCTGCCGTGGCGGCGCCACAAACCAGCGCGAGCTTTCCGAGGGTGTTTCGCACAGTAATGCCTCCGGTTTCACCAGCTACGGGGACGGATTCGGCCACGTACGATCCGTGACGACGCGGACGTTACTTGCGAGAAACATCGGCGCACAATCCTGCCGTGCAAGATTGTGCCGAGCAAGGCCCTACCTTGTGCCCGCGATGAGCAACCGGCTGGTTTTTCTTGTCGATTGGTGCGCAAGAGGCACGCTGTCGCCGGGGCATTCGTGCCGAAGTTACCGGTCTCTTCCCGGAAGCGCCGCCCGGTCGGCAGGTTGCAGGTGAAACCCCTCAACAGATGACAAGTTCCGGGCATTGAATAGTGCTTCGATGACAAGTTGGGGACGGCCGGGCGCGGGTCGGCGGAAACTTCTGGAACTGGTATTGCAGAGCAAGGTTACTGGGTCGTAGCGTCCGGTGTGCGGTCGGTCCGGGCAGCTCAGACACTGTCCGGAGCGTTTCGCGTCCACGTTCCCGGCCGTGCTCCCGGCGACCGGGAGTCGCACGGGCGAAGGTCCCGGACCGCTCGCGGCGCCGGGTCCGGGCTGTTGTTCCCGGGGCGGGGCGCCGCGGCTCCGTTCCCTCGGCCGCGACGCCTCCGTTCCCTGCACGCCACCGCCTTACTGCTCCAATTCTGCGCAGCCGTCCCCCGGGCCGGCTTCGGAACTTGTCAACGAGTGACAAAGGAAAGGGAATTCACCGATGCCGCTGTCCGGGATCTTGTTTCGGCAGCGCCGCGCCACTTACCGTGCGCCCCTCGGTGCCCTCGCGTCACCATGTGCATGCCTGCTGGAGGTGGGATGGGAATTGAAGTCGTGGTCGAAGGTCTGACCAAGTCCTTCGGCAAGCAGAACATCTGGCAGGACGTCACCCTCACCCTGCCCGCCGGGGAAGTCAGCGTCATGCTGGGGCCCTCCGGCACCGGGAAGACCGTCTTCCTCAAGTCGCTCATCGGACTCCTCAAACCCGAGCGCGGCCGGGTCCTCATCAATGGCGTCGACATGGTGAGCAGCCCCGAGCGGGAGATCTACGAGACCCGGAAACTCTTCGGCCTGATGTTTCAGGACGGTGCGCTCTTCGGGTCGATGTCGCTCTTCGACAACATCGCCTTTCCGCTGCGCGAGCACACCCGCAAGAAGGAGTCCGAGATCCGCCGCATCGTCATGGAGCGGGTCGACATGGTCGGTCTCCTCGGAGCCGAGGAGAAGTTGCCCGGCGAGATCTCCGGCGGCATGCGCAAACGCGCCGGTCTGGCCCGCGCTCTGGTGCTCGACCCCCAGATCATCCTCTGTGACGAGCCGGACTCCGGCCTCGACCCCGTCCGCACCGCCTTCATCTCGCAGCTCCTGATCGACCTCAACGCCCAGATCGACGCGACGATGCTGATCGTCACCCACAATCTCGACATCGCGGCGACCGTGCCCGACAACATGGGCATGCTCTTCTGTCGCAACCTCGTCACCTTCGGGCCGCGCGAGGTTCTCCTCACGAGCGAGGAGCCCGTCGTCGCCCAGTTCCTCAGTGGGCGCCGCGAAGGCCCCATCGGCATGTCGGAGGAGAAGGACGCGGCGACGCTCGCCATGGAACAGCTGAACTCGCCTGTGGCAGCCGTGAGTTCTCCGCCGCGACGCGTCGTGCCGCAGCTGGAGCCCTCGCCGGGTCTGCCCGCCCGCCAGGCGGTGCTGCGCCGCAAACTGCGCGTGATGGCCATGCTCGACGAGCTGCCGCCCGCGGCGCGGCGCGCCGTCGAGAACGGCATGGCGCCGACCCGGGAGGCCACACCATGACCATGGAGGCCGAGAAGAGCCCGCCGCCGGCGCCGGAGCCCCCGCCGCGCCGGACGCGCCGCGCGCCGCTTCCGGGGCTCGGCGCGTTCCGCCAGACCGGGCAGCTCTTCTCGCTCGCCGCCGCCGTCAGCCGGGCCGTCTTCCGGCGCCCCTTCCAACTGCGCGAGTTCATCGAGCAGTTCTGGTTCATCGCGAGCGTGACCATCCTGCCCGCGGCCCTCGTCTCCATCCCGTTCGGCGCCGTCATCGCGCTCCAGGTCGGCTCGCTCACCCAGCAGCTCGGCGCCCAGTCCTTCACCGGCGGCGCCAGCGTCCTGGCCGTCATCCAGCAGGCGAGTCCGCTCATCGTCGCCCTGCTCATCGCCGGGGCCGGAGGATCCGCGATCTGCGCCGACCTGGGATCCCGCACGATCCGCGAAGAGCTCGACGCCATGGAGGTCATGGGCGTCTCGCCCGTCCAACGCCTTGTCGTACCAAGAGTTTTGGCGACGATGTTCGTGGCCCTGCTGCTCAACGGCATGGTCTCCGTCGTCGGCACCCTCGGCGGCTACTTCTTCAACGTCATCATGCAGGGCGGCACCCCCGGCGCCTACCTCTCCAGCTTCTCGGCCCTGGCCCAGCTCCCCGACCTGTACGTCAGCGAGATCAAGGCGCTGATCTTCGGCTTCATCGCCGGGATCGTCGCCGCCTACCGGGGGCTCAACCCGCGCGGCGGGCCCAAGGGCGTCGGCGACGCCGTCAACCAGTCGGTCGTCATCACCTTCCTGCTCCTGTTCTTCGTGAACATGGTCCTCACCGGGATCTATCTCCAGATCGTCCCCCCGAAGGGCGGCTGACCATGGCCCTTCTCAGTCTCCTCGACCGCTCCGGCGACCAACTCGCCTTCTATGCGAAGGCGTTGCTGTGGATCCCGCGCACCCTGCGGCGCTACCTCACGGAGGTGCAGCGGCTGCTGGCCGAGGTCGCCTTCGGCAGCGGCGGTCTCGGTGTCATCGGCGGAACCATCGGCGTGATGATCGCCATGACCCTGTTCACCGGCACCGTGGTCGGCCTGCAGGGGTACGCCGCCCTCAACCAGATCGGCACCGCCGCCTTCACCGGCTTCGTCTCCGCCTACTTCAACACCCGCGAGATCGCCCCGCTGGTCGCCGGGCTCGCGCTCTCCGCCACCGTCGGCGCGGGCTTCACCGCCCAGCTCGGGGCGATGCGCATCAACGAGGAGATCGACGCCCTCGAAGGCATGGGCATCCGCAGCCTGCCCTACCTCGTCACCACCAGGATCATCGCCGGGGTCGTCGCCATCGTCCCGCTGTACGCGATCGGGCTGCTCAGCTCCTACTTCGCGTCCCGGCTGACCACGGTCGTCTTCAAGGGCCAGTCACGCGGCACCTTCGACCACTACTTCAACCTCTTCCTCTCACCCACCGATGTGCTGCTCTCCGTCCTCAAGGTGCTCATCTTCAGCGTGATGGTGATCCTCGCCCACTGCTACTACGGCTTCCGCGCCACCGGCGGCCCGGCCGGAGTGGGCGTCGCGGTCGGCCGCTCGGTCCGCAACGCGATCGTGCTGATCTCCGTCACCGACTTCTTCCTCTCCCTCGCCATCTGGGGCGCCACCACCACCGTGAAGGTGGCCGGATGAACGCGCCGACCGTACGCCGCCGGCTCGCCGGAGTCGTCTTCCTCCTCGTGCCGGCGCTCCTGGTGTGGTTCTCGATCGCCGTGTACGACAAGGACTTCACCCGCTCCGACACGGTGACCGTCCTGACGAGCAGCGTCGGCAACGAGATGCACCGGGGCGCGGAGGTCAAACTGCGCGGCGTCGTCGTCGGTGAGGTCCGTGGCATCAGCGCCGATGGCCAAGGGGCCCGGCTGACCCTCGCCCTCCAGCCCGGCAGGCTCAGCCACATCCCGTCCGACGTGCGGGCGCAGATGCTGCCGACCACCCTGTTCGGCGAACGCTTCGTGGCGCTCGTGCCGCCGCCGAACCCGTCGACGAGAGCGCTCTCAGCCGATGCGACCATCCCCCAGGACCGGTCCCGCGACGCCATCGAACTCGAAGAGGTCCTCGACCACGTCCTGCCGATGCTCACCGCGGTCAAACCGGACAAGCTCTCCGCCACGCTCTCCGCGGTCGCCCAGGCGCTGCGCGGACGCGGCTCCCAGCTCGGCGACACCGTCGTCACGCTGGACGCGCACCTGAAGAAGTTCAACCCGAACCTGCCCACGCTCAACGCCGACCTGGTGCAGCTCGTGAAGGTCACCCAGACCTACAGTGACGCCGCCCCCGACATCCTGAGAGCGCTCACGGACGCGACGACCACCACCGGCACTCTCGTCGACCAGCAGACCCAACTCCTCGGCGTCTACGGCCGGACGACCACGACCGCCCAGGACCTCACGGCCTTCCTCCAGCAGAACAAGGACAACATCATCCGGCTCAGCGACGTGAGCCGCCCGACGCTGGAGCTCCTCGCCCGGTACGCGCCGTCCTTCCCGTGCACCCTGCGCACGCTGACCGGCTTCGTCCCCGCGATGGACAAGGCCCTCGGCAAAGGCACCGACAAGCCCGGACTCCACGTCACCGTCAAGGTGGTGCCTTCCCTGGGCAAGTACGTGCCGGGACGCGACGCTCCCGCGTACACCGCCGGCGACGGACCCCACTGCTATCCGGTGCCCTATCTCGGCGCACCGCTCCCCGCAGAGAACGCTCCCACCAGCACGGCCACGGCCTCGGCCACGGCCTCCGGCGCCGGTCTCGGCCTGCCGAACTCGCCGCAGGAGAACCAACTGGTGAACGAGCTGCTCGCGCCGGGCCTCAAGGAGGCCCCGCAGTCCCTTCCCGACTGGAGCAGCCTGCTCGTCGGCCCCGCCCTGCGAGGGACGGAGGTGACGATCAAGTGAAGCGCCGCAGCATCGCGGGACCCCTGATCAAGTCCTTGGTCTTCGTCCTGGTGACGGCCCTGGCCACCACCGTGCTCGCCCTGTCCATAGCCAACACCGGGGTGGGCGACACCGAGACCTACCGGGCGCGCTTCACCGACACCACCGGCCTGATCGAGGGCGACAGCGTCCGCATCGCCGGGGTGAAGGTCGGCCAGGTCGACCGGGTGGAGGTCGTCGACCGGCGGCTCGCCCAGGTCACGTTCTCCGTGCGGCGGGACCGGACGCTGCCCGGCACGACCACCGCCTCGATCAAGTACCTCAACATGGTCGGGCAGCGGTACGTCGAACTGGGCCGTGGCACCGGGGCGGTCGGGGCGACCCTGGCTCCCGGCGCCACCATCCCGCTGGCACGCACGACCCCGGCCCTGGACCTCACCCAGCTCTTCAACGGCTTCCAGCCCCTGTTCGAAGGCCTCTCGCCCAAGGACGTCAACCAGCTGGCCGGCTCCATCGTGCAGGTCCTCCAGGGCGAGGGGGGCACGGTGGAGAGCCTCCTGCAGCACATCGGCTCACTGACGACGACCGTCGCCGCCAAGGACAAGGTGATCGGCGAGGTCATCACCCATCTCAACACCGTCCTGACCACCGTCAACGACCGCGAAGCGGGCTTCGACGACCTGGTGGTGACGCTCCAGCGCCTGGTGTCCGGATTCGCCGGGGACCGCAAGCCACTGGGCGAGGCCATCGCCGCGATGGGTGACCTCACCACCGTCACCGCGGGACTGTTCCAGGACGGCAGGGCCCCGCTGAAGGAAGACATCAAACAGCTCGGCCGGCTCTCCTCGAACCTCGCCGAGAGCGCTCCCCAGGTCGACGACTTCCTGCGCAAGACCCCCGACAAGATGCGCGCCATCACCCGCATCGCGTCGTACGGGTCCTGGCTCAACCTCTACCTCTGCGAGGCGAAGGTGTCCGGCGTGAAGACCGCGGACGGCAGCGCGCCGCCCACCGGGATCCCGGTCAGCGAATCGAGGTGCCAGGGATGAGACTCCCCGTACCGCGGCGCGGGGCCCGGACCGCCCGGCCGGGCGGCTCCCGCCCGAAGCGCCCCCGCCTCAAGTTCCCCCCGCTCAAGCGCCCTCGGCTCAGGCCCATGAAGGAACGCAACCCCGTCGCCGTCAGCCTGGTGGGCCTGCTGGTCCTGGTCCTCATCGGCGTGGCCGCCTACAACGCCGACTCGCTGCCGCTCATCGGCGGCGGCACGACCTACAGCGCCGACTTCTCCGAGTCCGCCGGTCTGCGCGACGGCGACGAGGTACGGATCGCCGGGGTCAAGGTCGGTGAGGTCAGCGGGGTCTCCCTGGACGGCGCCAAAGTGAAGGTCACCTTCAAGGTGAACGACGCCTGGATCGGAGACGCCTCCACGGCGGCCATCGCCATCAAGACCCTGCTGGGTGAGAAGTACCTGGCCATCGACCCGCTCGGCAGCGCACGGCAGGACCCGGGGCGCCGCATCCCGCTGGCCCGCACAACCTCACCGTACGACGTCACGCAGGCCTTCGAAGGGCTCAGCAACACGATCGGCGCCATCGACACCGCCCAGCTCGCCAAGAGCTTCGAGACGATCTCCGACACCTTCAAGGACTCGCCGCCCGAGGTGCGTACCGCGGTGTCGGGGCTCTCGGCCCTGTCGAAGACCGTCTCGGACCGTGACAGTCAGCTCGCTCAACTCCTGAAGGGCAGCCAGCAGTTGACGAAGACGCTGGCCGGAAGGAAGAGCAGTTTCGAGACCCTCATCGACGACGGGGGGCTGCTCCTCGGGGAACTCAAGCAGCGCCGCGACGCCATCCAGGCGCTCCTCACCGGGACCCGCGGGCTCGGCACCCAGCTCACCGGTCTCGTCAAGGACAACTCCGCCCAACTGAAGCCCACCCTGGACGCGTTGGGGCGTGTCACGGACGTCCTGGTCAAGAATCAGCAGGGCCTCGACAGCACCCTCGCCCTGGCCGGTCCCTACTTCCGGCTCGTCGGCAACACCGTCGGCAACGGCCGCTGGTTCGACACCTACATCTGCGGGCTCGTCCCCAGGAACTATCTGCCGGCGAAGTCGCTCCCCGGCACCGGCTGCATGCCGCCGAAGAACGGAGGCTACCCGTGAGCCGGCGACGCGCTCTCACGATCGTCCTGGCCCTCGCGGTCATCGCCGTCACCGTGATCGGCGGGCTGCGCGTGTTCGCGGGCCCCGGCGGCAAACGCATCACCGCCTATTTCGATCACGCCGTCGGCATCTACCCCGGCTCGGACCTGCGGATCCTCGGGGTCAAGGTCGGCGAGGTCGACTCGGTGACCCCGCAGGGGCAGCAGGTCAAGGTGGTGGTGAGTCTGGACCGGGGCGTACGGGTCCCCAAGGACGTCCGGGCCGCCGTGGTCTCGCCCAGCGTCGTCGCCGACCGGTACGTCCAGCTCGCCCCCGCCTACACCGGCGGTCCCGAGCTCGCCGACCGCGCGGAACTCCCCGCCTCACGCAACGCCACCCCCGTCGAGGTCGACCAGCTGTACGCCTCCCTGACCGAACTCGGCGCATCGCTCGGCCCGAACGGCGCCAACGCGTCGGGAGCGCTCTCAGGGCTGCTCGACACCGGCGCCAAGAACCTGGGCGGCAACGGCGCGGCCATCGGCGACTCGATCGAGCAGTTCGGCAAGGCGGCCAAGACCCTCGACGGCAGCAGCGACCATCTCTTCGCCACCCTGTCCTACCTGCAGACCTTCACCAGCATGCTGAAGGACAAGGACGGGGCGGTGCGTGACGCGCAGAACCAGCTCGCCGACGTGACCTCCTTCTTCGCCGACAACAAGGACAACCTCGCCGGTGCCCTCAAGGAGCTCGGCACGGCGCTCGGCAACGTCAAGACCTTCATCCAGGACAACCGCGGCAGCCTCAAGTCCGAGGTCGACAAGCTCGCCCCGCTCACCCAGATCCTCGTCGACCAGCGCGCCTCCCTCGCCGAAGCCCTCGACACGGCGCCACTCGCCGCCGGAAACGCTCTCAACGCCTACGACCCGGTGCACCGCACCCTGGACGGCCGTGGCGACATCAACGAGATCAGCATGGGCGGCGACCTCGTCCACGCCCCCAATCCCGCGGTGGCCGGCAGTGCGGCGCTCGTGCCCGTACCCGAGGAACGCCTGAAAGCGCTCCCCGTACTGCCCCTGCCTCCCATCGGCACCGTGTACGGGAGCGCCGACGACACCGCGAAGGGCTCCACCTCCGCGCCGTCGCCCTCCTCCGGTCCGGCGGCCACGAGCGGAGGCCGGGGATGAAGCCACGCATCACGCGGCGGGGCGGTGTCGCGGCGGGAGCGGGCGTCGCGGTCGTCGTCGCCCTCGCTCTGACGCTCGGCAGCTGCTCGGCGCCGTCGTTCTCCGGGATCGACCAGCTGCCGCTGCCCGGCGGCGCCGACCTGGGCAGCCATCCGTACGAGATCACCGCCGACTTCGCCGATGTGCTGAGCCTGGTGCCGCAGGCCGCGGTGAAGGTCAACGACGTGGCGGTGGGCCGGGTCACCAAGGTGTCGCTCGCCCCCGACGGATGGTCGGCCGAGGTGACCATGCGGATCCGGGGCGATGTGGACCTGCCCGCCAACTCCTACGCCCAGCTGGAGCAGTCGAGCCTCCTCGGCGAGAAGTTCGTCCAGCTCTCCGCGCCGGCGAAGGACACCAAGGAGACGGCACGCGGACGCCTCGGACCGGGCGCGGCCATCCCGATCGCCCGCACCAACCGCAATCCGGAGGTCGAGGAAGTCCTGGGAGCGCTCTCCATGCTGCTCAACGGAGGCGGCGTCAACCAGCTCAAGACGATCACGACCGAGCTCAACAAGGCGATCGCGGGCCGCGAGCCGGAGGTGCGTTCCATGCTTCAGCGCGTCAACACCCTCGTCACCGACCTGGACGGCCACCGCGGCGACATCACCGACGCCCTGGACGGCGTGAACCGGCTCTCGGCGACCCTCGCCACCCGCAAACAGCAGGTCGGCACCGTCCTCACCGGGCTGTCACCTGGCCTCAAAGTCCTTGAGGACCAACGGGGTTCACTCCTGACGATGCTCAAGTCGCTGGACACCCTCTCCACGGTCGCCGTCTCCACGGTCAACAAGAGCAAGGACGACATGGTGGCCGACCTCAAGTCCCTCGCGCCGATCCTCGGGCAGCTGGCGGACTCCGGCAAGGACCTGCCCGACTCGCTCCAAGTGCTGCTCACGTATCCGTTCACCGACGAGGTGCTGCGCGGGGTGAAGGGCGACTACCTCAACGTCTACCTCGATGTGACGGCCGCGGCCGGCACCCAGATCATCCCGCCGCTCACGGCGTCGTCGCCACCGTCGGCGCCCGCGACACCGGCATCACCCGCGACGCCGGAGACGCAAGGGGCTGAGGGGGCGAGGGCGGCCAAGGCGGCGAACGAAGCGTCGAGCGCATCCACCGGGCAGGGCGGGCAGGGCGGCCGGGGCGGGCAGCAGACGCCGTTCGCTCTGCCGCCGGTCGGCGGCCAGAAAGGTACGCGCTGATGCTGACGCGTGCGACCAGACTCAAGAACGTGGCGTTCCTCGCCATCGCCGTGCTGGTGCTCGGCTACACCGGGTTCCGTTACGCCGACGTGGGCCACTACGTCGGCATCCGCGACTACTACACGGTGAAGGTCCATCTCGCCCAGACCGGGGGCCTGTTCACGCACTCCAACGTCACCTACCGGGGCGTCTCGGTGGGACGCGTCGGGCCGATCGGGCTCACCGACGACGGAGTCGTGGCAGAGCTGCGCATCGACGACTCCGCTCCCCCCATCCCGAGCGCACTGCAGGCGGTGGTGGCCAACCTGTCCGCCGTCGGCGAGCAGTACATCGACCTGCGGCCCACCTCCACCGGGGCGCCCTACCTGGGCGACGGCGCCGAGATCGCGCAGTCCGACACCCGCACACCGGCGCCCGTCACCACCGTACTGACCAGCGTCAACGACCTGGCCGCCTCGGTACCGCTGGAGTCGCTCCGTACGGTCGTCGACGAGTTCGGCAAGGCCTTCGAGGGGCGCGGCGACGACCTCCAGGCGCTCCTCGACAACGGCAGCGACTTCGTCAAGGCGGCGGACAAGGCGCTGCCGAGCACGACCGTGCTGCTCGCGGACGGTGAGACCGTGCTGCGCACCCAGGCCGACGAGGGCCAGGCCATCAAGACGTTCGCCACGGGCGCGCAGAGCCTGGCGGCCACGCTGAAGCAGTCCGACGGTGACCTGCGCCGTCTGATCGCCGCCGCGCCCGACGCGGCCGGGCAGGTCAGCGGACTGCTCAGGGACCTCGATCCGCAGCTCGGCGTGGTGCTCGCCAACCTCCTCACCACGGCGGACGTAGCCGTGACGAGACAGCGTGGGATCGAGGAACTCCTGGTGAAAATCCCGCCGTTGGCCGCTGCGGGCGCCACGGCCATCGACAAGAACGGGGCGAACCTGGGCATGGCTGTCACGTTCTTCGCGCCGCTTCCCTGCACCGACGGATACGGCGGCACGACCTACCGCAACGGCCTCGAAACCCTCGACACGCCCAAGCTCAACACCAAGGCGCGGTGCGCCGCGCCGGCGAGCAGCGGCACCGACGTACGGGGTTCGGCGCACGCGCCCTCCGGCGGCGGGGTCCCGGCCCCGGCCCAGCCGGGGTCCCTGCCGGCCGCCCCCGCGACGCACGGGTCCTCGGCCGCGACCGGGCCCGCGGCGCCGCAGGCCCGGCCCTCCGCACTCCCGGGGGCCCTGGGTCTGCCCGGTCTGGCCAGTGGCCCGAGTGATCTGGCCGGCCTGCTCGGGCTGACCCAGGGCGCCGCGGGAAGGGACGGCCGGCCGTGAAGCGACTCCCGGACAGCCCTCAACTCCGCCGCGTACTCGTCGTGGCGTTGACAGCGCTCGCAGCCGCCTTCGCCGTCTTCGGCGGGTGGACGTACCTGGAGGCGCGGAGCGACTCCTCCCTCGCGTACGGCGCCTCCCGCGATGCCGCCCTGAAGGCGGGCCGCACCCAGGTGGCCGCGCTCTCGACGCTGGACGCCGCCCACCCCGACACGACGCTGAGCGCCTGGCTCGACGCGTCCACGGGCCCGCTCCGCGACGAACTCCGCCGGACGGGCGCCGGAAGGCCGACGACCTCGGCGCGCGGGGAGGTCACTGAAGCGGCCATCACCGAACTCGACGACCGATCGGGCAGCGCGAAGCTGATCGCGACGGTGCGGGTGCGGCTGACCCCGAAGGGCGGCGCGGCCACCACCGACCGCAAACGGATCGAGGCAGCGCTCGAACGCACCGATTCGGGCTGGAAGTTGAAGGCACTCAACGCGGTTCCGGTCGCCGCACCCTGACCCCGGACCGGTAGGGAGAAACAGCGTGAGCACAGCAGAGGCGAAGGCCGTCCAGGGCCCGGACCGCGACCCCACGGGCGGCGACCCGTCCGCGACGGCCTCCGCCGACGACCCGGTGGGCGGCGACCGGTCCGCGACGGCCTCCGCCGACGACCCGGTGGGCGGCGACCGGTCCGCGACGGCCTCCATCCCGGACCTGGGTGCCGAGGCCGGCCGGGACGGCCCTTCCGGCGCTCCCGCGTCCGCCCGCCGCCCCGGCCGCCGCACGCTCGCACTGGCCTGCGTCCTCGCCCTGGCACTTCTGCTCCTCGGGTCCGGACTGCTGATCCAGGCACGGCAGTTGACGCACGCTCCCGCCGCGGGCAATCGGGCGCTCACCGACGCCGGGGCCACCACGCAGGTCATCGGTGACGTCAGCAACACACTCGGGAAGGTCTTCTCCTACGTGCCCGAGGACACCCGCGTGACCGAGGACGCGGCGAAGGATCTGCTCGGAGGCCGGGCAGCCACTCAATACGCCGCGCTCTTCGGGGAGTTGAGACAGCGGGTCGCCGAGCAGAAGCTCACTCTGACCACGCATGTGGTGCGGGGCGGCGTCGTCCGGCTGACCCGCGACCACGCGGAGCTGCTCGTCTTCCTCGACCAACGGGCCCAGAGGGATGGCAAGCCCGCCACCGTGGCCGCCGCCCAGCTCACCGTCACGGCCCAACTGGACGACGGCCACTGGCGCATCACCGACATCCAGGCCCGCTAGACCGCGCACGCCGCCATCACCGCCGGCACCGCACCGAGGGAGCACGAAGACCATGGCACGCATGACGATCCAGCCCCTGCTCGCCGCCGCGCTGGCACTCACCCTGATCGCGGGCGGATTCGCGGTGTGGGCGGGCTGGTCCTGGTACGGCGCCGCGCACGACGACTCCGCCGCCTACGCACGCGCGCGCGACAAGGTGCTCGCGGCGGGCGAGCAGGCCGTACAGAATCTCTCCACCCTCGACCACAAGGATGTGGCCCACGGCCTCGACATGTGGCAGGACTCCACCACCGGCGACCTCCGTCAGCAACTGGCGGACGGGCGCGGTGAGTTCGAGAAGCAAGTCCAGCAGGCGCAGACCGTCACCACCGCCAAGGTGCTCGACGGCGCGGTCACCGAGCTCGACGACCGGGCGGGCCGGGCCAGGGTGATGGTGGCCCTGCGGATCACCGTCCAGGCACTCAAACAGCAACCCGCGGCCAAGGACAGCCGGATGCTCGGCGAGCTCACCCGCACCGCGGGCGGCTGGAAGCTGAGCGCCCTCGGCCAGGCGCCGGTCGGCGACAGCGCGGCCAACTGACCCCCTTCACCCTTCGGACAGGAGCCGCACATGTCGACGACCCGCCACTTGGTCAACCGTCAGCGCCGGCTGGCCCATGCCGGGGCCGCCCGCGCCGCCGTCGAGCCCGCGCCGGATCGCGTCGGGCGGACGGCCGGTTCCCGCAAGGAGTCGCTGCCCGACGGATCCGACGAGAAACCGACAGGCAAGTCCCGCGGCGAGCAGGCGAGTTCGAAGCCCTCGGAGGAAGATGCCCCGAAGTCGCCCGCTCGTGGTCGCCTGCCCGCGCCGCGGATACCCGCCGGGGCCACCGCCGCACTGCGCCGCCTCGCGTCCGTGCCGGCCCCGGTCGTGCTGTGCGTGCTCATCGTCCTGCTCGGCGCGTTCGCGGGGCTCGCCGCGACCCGGGCCGACACGTTGCGCTCCGACCCGGCCGCCCGGAACGCCGCCCTGACCGACCCCGCCCGCACCAGTGACGTCAAGGGCCAGACCGCCAAGGCCGTCGCCGCGCTCTTCTCGTACAACTACGCGGACACCGCGGCCGCCGACAAGGCAGCCGCAACTCTGCTGACGGGCAAGGCGGTTCAGCAACATCGCGACATGCTGGCCGCCGTCCGGGCGCAGGGCAAGGACCAGAAGCTGGTACTGACGACCAGCGTGACCGAGAGCGGTGTGGAGATGATCGACGGCAGCCGGGCCCGGGTTCTGGTCTACGCCGACCAGAGCAGCACCCGGACGGCGGGCAAGAAGCCCGAAACGACCTACGCCGCGGCCATGTTCGCCGTCGACGTGGTGCGGGGGAGCGGAGCCACGTGGAAGATCTCCGCGATCGACACGTTCGGGCAGGGGGCATGAGGGCCCCGCGGTGGCGTGACGTCGCCGGGTCCCGCGGCCTCGGGCCGCTCGGCGGGACACGGTTGCGGCGCGGCCTCACCGGCACGGCCATCGCGGCCGCAGCGATGGCGGCGCTCACGGCCTCACAAGCCCCCGGTCTGGTGCGCGCCGCGCCACAGAGCCGGGCGGAACCCGCCGCCCCACCGTCGGTGACGGTCCGTCAAGAGTCCCCTTCCGACGGGTCGTTTCACGCCGAACTCCCGCCACAGGCCCCGCCGAAGGCGGTCGGAGCCGTCGCTCCCGCGCCCGGTGTCGCGCTGATCGACCCGGTGTGGACGCAGGAGGGGATCCCGGCGACCGTCCTCGCCGCCTACCAGCAGGCACAGAGCCGGCTGCGCCGCACCGAACCGCGCTGCCACCTTCCCTGGCAACTCCTCGCCGCCCTGGGCAAAGTGGAGTCGGGGCACGCGGGCGGTGGGCGGGTCGACGCGCACGGGACGACCCTCACACCGATCCTCGGGCCGGTGCTCGACGGCGCGGGCTTCGCGCGGGTGGCCGACACCGATCACGGAACCCTGGACGGCGACGCCCGGTACGACCGGGCGGTGGGCCCCATGCAGTTCATCCCGTCCACATGGTCGGCCTGGGCGCAGGACGGCAACGACGACGGGCGAAAGGACCCCAACAACGTCTTCGACGCGGCGCTCGCCGCCGGAGGCTATCTGTGCGCCGGCGCCCGGGACCTCGCCGTGCCCGCCGACCTGGACCGTGCCGTGCTGAGCTACAACCACTCCGACGCCTATCTGCGGACGGTGCGGTCGTGGCTGGAGTTCTACCGGCGGGGTACCCATGCGGTGCCGGACGGGCACGGAGCGCTCCCGACCACGCCCGGAGCGGGCAGTGCGGGGCAGATCGACGCCGACCACGGCCGCAAGCAGGGCGGCGGCATCGTGATCGGGCCCCAGCCGAGTGCGCGGCCCTCGCTTCCGGTCCCGACGCGGCCGGGCGGTGGCGGCCCCTCGATCCCGGGACCCACCCACTCCCCGTCCCCGACCCCGTCCTCGTCCCCCTCGCCTTCGGCCTCTCCGTCGTCGTCCCCCTCGCCGCCCGGCGGGCCGGGCCCCACGCCCTCGCCGTCCGGGAGCGCGACCACCGGCCCCTCGCCCTCGGGCAGCCCCGGCGCGCCGGACTGCCCCGGCGGACCGCCCGCCCCCGCGTCGGCTTCGGGTCCCGGCGCCACACCGTCCGGACCGGGCTGCCCTTCACCCACCCCCTGACAGCACCTCCGCGAGGTCGTACCCGACGGGCTCCTCCAGCTGGGCGTAAGTGCAGCCGGCGGGAGCGCGGTCGGGGCGCCAGCGCCGGAACTGCGCGGTGTGCCGGAACCGGTCGCCCTCCATGTGGTCGTACGCCACTTCCACCACCCGCTCGGGCCGGACCGCCACCCACGACAGGTCCTTCTTGCCGGTCCACCGGCTGGTCCCACCCGGCAGCCTGGCACCCTCGTGCGCGGCCTCCTCGGCCCAGGCGGCCCACGGGTGACCTTCGGCCGCTGGGTCGTTCATGAGCAGGGGCGCGAGCTCCTCGATCAGTTCGGCGCGGCGCTTCATCGAGAACGCCGCGCACACGCCGACGTGCTGCAGGGCGCCCTGCGCGTCGTACAGGCCGAGCAGCAGGGAGCCGACCACGGGGCCGCTCTTGTGGTGGCGGTACCCGGCCACCACCACGTCCGCCGTGCGCTCGTGCTTGATCTTGTACATGAGGCGGGCGTCG
Source organism: Streptomyces sp. NBC_00442 (assembly GCF_036014195.1). Taxonomy (NCBI): domain Bacteria; kingdom Bacillati; phylum Actinomycetota; class Actinomycetes; order Kitasatosporales; family Streptomycetaceae; genus Streptomyces; species Streptomyces sp. NBC_00442. Next base: position 828,357 of record NZ_CP107918.1, on the reverse strand, counting down.
GGCCGGTAGGGAAGATCGAGCGGCTTGGCGACGACGCCGTCGAGTCCGGCGCCCTCGTACTGCTCGAACCAGCGCCGGGCCACGTCGATGTCGGTGGTCGCGGGTGCCAGGTGGACCGGGGCTGAAACCGCTCTCAGAGCCTCTCTCAGCAGGGAGCGCCGTTCGGCCAGCGGGGTGTCGAGGAGCGCCGCGTCACCGAGCGCCAGCAGGTCGAAGGCGATGAAACTGGCCGGGGTCCGTTCGGCGAGCAGCTTTACCCGGGACGCGGCGGGGTGGATGCGCTCGGTCAGCCGGTCGAAGTCGAGACGCCCCTCGTGCGCGATCACGATCTCGCCGTCCACCACGCAGCGCTCGGGCAGCCGCTGGGCGAGTGCGGCCGCCAGCTCGGGGAAGTACCGGGTCAGGGGCTTGCCGTTGCGGCTGCCGATGACCACGTCGGCTCCGTCCCGGTAGACGATCGCCCGGAACCCGTCCCACTTCGCCTCGTACTGCATCCCGGGCGGAATCTTCGCCACGGACTTGGCGAGCATCGGCTTCACTGGCGGCATCACCGGGAGATCCATGGAATCGATTCTCACCGATATGCGGCATTGGCGCCCTCCGCCTACCGTGGCCTGCATGGGCAAGGGCGAGGCGATCGAGCTGGAGGCCGGCGGGCGGACCGTGCGGCTGTCGAATCCGGGCAAGGTGTACTTCCCCGAGGCCGGCTACACCAAGCTGGACGTGGCGCAGTACTACCTGGCCGTCGCCGACGGCATCACCCGCGCCCTGCGGGACCGCCCCACCACGCTGGAGCGCTATCCCGACGGCGTGGACGGCGAGTCGTTCTTCCAGAAGAGGGCCCCGAAGAACCTCCCGGAGTGGATTCCCACCGCCAGGATCGAGTTTCCGAGCGGGCGTCACGCGGACGAGATCTGCCCCACCGAGCCGGCCGCCGTCCTGTGGGCCGCCCAGCTGGGCTGTCTGACCTTCCACCCGTGGCCGGTGCGGCGCGACGCCACCGACCATCCGGACGAACTCCGCATCGACCTGGACCCGCAGCCCGGCACCGACTTCGATGACGCCGTGCCCGTCGCGCACGAACTGCGCGCGCTGCTCGGTGAGTTGGGTATCACCGGCTGGCCCAAGACGTCCGGCGGCCGGGGCATCCACGTGTTCGTTCCGATCGAGCCCCGATGGACGTTCACCGAGGTGCGCCGCTGTGCCATCGCCATCGGACGTGAGCTCGAACGCCGCATGGCGGGCAAGGTCACCACCGCCTGGTGGAAGGAGGAGCGCGGCGAGCGCATCTTCGTCGACTACAACCAGACGGCCCGGGACCGCACCATCGCCTCCGCCTACTCGGTGCGCCCCAAGCCGCACGCCCCGGTCTCGGCGCCGCTGCGCTGGGACGAGCTCGACGACGTACACCCCAAGGACTTCGATCTGCGCACCATGCCCGCCCGCTATGCCCAACTCGGCGATCTGCACGCGGACATGGACGATCACGCCTTCGGCATCGAGCCGCTGCTCGAACTCGCCGACCGGGACGAACGCGATCACCGCCTCGGCGACATGCCGTACCCGCCGGACTACCCCAAGATGCCGGGGGAGCCCAAGCGGGTCCAGCCGAGCCGCGCGGCCAAGGAGGAGTAGCCCGCACCGTCGAGGAGACACGGGCAAGGCGCGGCCAAGACCGGGCGGGTCAGGCGGCGGCGACCGGTGAGGCCAGTTCGAAGTCCGCCGCGTCGACGCCGCCTTCCTTGGTGTCGTCGTTGGCGAACACGAACGACTCGATGGGTACCCCACGTTCGTCGCTGAGCGCGGCCACCAGCTCCTGCACCACGACCGTCTCCAGGACGACCCTGGCGCTGGGAGCGCTCTCGGGCAGGCGTACGACACCGAGGCTGCCGGCCGGGTCGACGTCCTGCGTGGTGATCAGGAGCGTGAGGTGGCCGGCCCCGGACAGGGACCGGGCGAGCTCGACCTCGCGGCCGTCGCCGAAGACGAGGTGCAGGGTGTTGCCCGCCGACTCCATCTCGCCGTGCAGGTAGTTGCGGGTGACCGACGCCGCGGCCGGCATGCGGGGCACCTCGCGCAGCAGCAGGGCCGCCTCCTCCGCGCTGACCCGGGAGGCGCCGGAGGCGACGCAGTCGGCCGCCACGCACAGCGCCGCGCGCGACCGCAGACAGGAGACCACCTCGGCCGCGCGGGCACGGACCGCCGCGGCCTGCTCGGCGATGCCCGCCCACGGGTCGTCCGCGCGCCCCGCGATGGCCCCGGCGATCAGGTCGAGGGCGACGAGGGTGGCGGTGAACCCGACGGTCGAGGCGTAGGAGTCGGGTTCGTTGCCCATGTCGACGGTGAGTTCGGCGAGTTCGCCGAGCGGGGAGGGGCTGACGTTCAGGACGGCGAGCGTCGAGGGGCCGCCCGCCGCCTTGAACGCCGCGATCGTCTCCGAGCTGCGTCCGCCCTGGGACACCCCGATCAGGAGATCCGTGTCGAAGCCGTGCAGGCCGTCCTCGATCTCGCTGGAGAGCACCCGCTGAGCCGGTACGCCGTGGCTGCGGAGCACCTCGACGGGGAGGGCGAGCGCCGCGTACGAGGCGCCGATTCCGGCGAGGAGCGGGCGCCGGACCTCGCGCAGCCGGGCGAGGTCCGGGCCGTCGAGCTGCTGCCGCACATGGGTGATCACGCGCTCAAGCGCCTGCGGCTGGCCGGCCTGGCCGTCGAGGAAGGTGATACGCGATCCGGGCATGAAGAGTTCCTTTCGTGGGCTCCGCCGCATGCGGACGGCGGGAGCGCGAAGCCGGAGGTGGACGGTGTCGAACGGGGTGTGGAGGCGGACGGTGTCGAGCGGGTGTGGAGCGAGGGAGCGTCAGGCCCTGGAGGCCGGATCGTCCTCCACGGCGGCGCCCGGGGGAATGGCGGCGGGGGAGCGCACGGGTGTGTCCGCCGGTGCGTCGGCGGGTTCACCGCCGTGTTGGCCGCTGATGGGTTCTCCGCTGATGGGTTCTCCGTCGATGGGTTCTCCGACGACGGGTTCTCCGACGACGGGGGCGCCGTCGGCGGGGTCGTCCTCCACGCGTTCCCGGCCCGGCGTCGGAAGGTCGAAGCGCACGATCGCGAAGCGGAAGATCACGTAGTAGAGCGCCGCGAAGGCCAGGCCGATGGGGATCAGGAGCCAGGGCTTGGTGGCGATGCCGTAGTTCACGACGTAGTCGATGGCGCCCGAGGAGAACCCGAAGCCATCGCGGATGCCCAGGGCGTAGCAGACCGCCATGGAGACGCCGAACAGCACCGCGTGGACGGCGTACAGCAGCGGCGCCACGAACATGAAGCTGAACTCGATGGGCTCGGTGACACCCGTGACGAACGCGGTGAGCGCGACCGAGATCATCATGCCCTTGACCATCTTGCGGTTCTCGGGGCGCGCGGTGTGCGCGATGGCCATGGCCGCGGCCGGCAGCGCGAACATGTAGATCGGGAAGCCGCCGGTCATGAACTGGCCGGCGCTCGGGTCGCCCGCCAGGAAGCGCGCGATGTCGCCGTGGACCTCGGCGCCGGTCCGGGGGTTGACGTAGGTGCCCGCGTCGAACCAGGGGAAGACGCTGAAGAAGTGGTGCATTCCGATCGGGATCAGTGCCCGGACCACCAGGCCGAAGATCCCCGCGCCCCAGGCGCCGGTGCCCACCAGCCACTCACCGAAGTGGTAGAACCAGCCGCCCACGGTCGGCCAGATCACACCGAACACGATGCCCATGCCGACGCCCGCGAAGGCGCAGAGGATCGGCACCAGCCTGCGGCCGCCGAAGAAGCCCAGCCATTCGGGGAGTTTGGTCCGGCTGAAACGCTGATAGAGCAGCGCCGCGATGAGACCCATGATGATGCCGCCGAAGACCTTGGCGTCCAGCGGCTTGCCGTCCACGCCCTTGGGGAAGGCGTCGCTGGCCAGTACGGCCTTGAAGACCAGGTAGCCGACCGTGGCCGCGAGCGCCGTCGAGCCGTCCGCCTTCTTGGCGAAGCCGATGGCCACGCCGATGGCGAACAGGAGCGGCAGATAGTCGAAGACGGTCTGGCCGCCGGCCGACAGGACCATGCCGAGCTTGCGGATCACCTCGGGGAAGTTCTCGCGGCCGAGCAGATCCGTGCCGCCGAGGCGGACCAGGAGCGCCGCCGCGGGCAGCGTGGCGACCGGGAGCATCAGGCTGCGCCCGATGCGTTGCAGGACCGCCATGACGCCACTGCCGCCGCGCTTCTTGCCGGCGGCCTTCGATGGGCCCGTACTCATCCGTCTTCCTCCATCACGCGAGTGGTCCCTCGGCCATCCAGGGGTGGACATCGGACCGGTCGGCCGCCGGACCTGCCGGGAGCCGCGCTCCAAAGGTATGCAGTGGTATGGGAGTGGTCAATAGTGGTCTGCTCATCTTCCTGGATGCGCGACCAAGGTCCCGGGCGATCGGCCCTGCTCTGCGGGGGAACAGTGGTATGCAGTGGTACGCTCCGGGCATCCCGCTGGAGGTTTCCGATGAGCGCCGCCGACGCCACCCCCGCCCGCCCCCTGCGCTTCACCGAGCGCGGCGGAGGACCCGCCCCGCTGTGGGCGCAGACCGCCGACCTCATCCAGGACGAGATCCAGCGCCGCGGTCTCGTCGCGGGCTCCCGGCTGCCTCCCGAGCGGGAACTCGGCGAGCAGCTCGACATCTCCCGGGTGACCCTGCGCAAAGCCCTGGCGCACCTGGTGGACCAGGGCCTCGTGACGGCCTCGCACGGCCGGGGCTGGTTCGTCGCGACGCCCGTCGCTCCCCGCGAATGGCCCAACGACCTGGAATCGTTCACGACGACGGCGCACCGCAAGCACATGCGGCCGAGTTCCCTGGTGCTGCACCAGGAGGTGCGTCCCGCCACCCTCGACGACGCCGACCGCCTCGACGTACCGGCCGGTGCGCCCCTGCTCCGCCTGGAGCGGGTGCGGCTGCTCAACGACGTACGCATCGCCGTCGACCGCACCCTGCTCGTGGCCTCCCTCGCGCCGGGCCTCGACGAGGTGGACTTCACCGACGCCTCGCTCTTCGAGGAACTGCACGCACGCGGCGTCGAGCTGGACCGTTCCGAAACCACCATCGAGGCACGCGGCGCCGACGAGACCCTCGCCGGCCATCTCGGCATCGAGCCCGGCGCGCCCGTGCTCGCCCTGGACCAGACGATCTACGCACGGGACCAGCGGCCCGTGCTCCTGTCGACCGTCGAATACAGCGGGGACCGCTACCGCCTGCGCACCACACTCCAGCCACGCTGACAGGTGTCGCCGCCCCGGGCCGCGGGCGTTGGACAGGAATGCGGGGGCCGTTCGTCCCCCGGTCGGGCACTCAAGTCGGCATTGTCAGTGGCGGGTGGAAGACTCGGAAGAGCAGGACGACGGGGCGCGACTCGCGGCACGACTCGGAACACGAACGAAGGAGCACACCATGCTCAGCACCCGTTACGTGACGGGCTCTCCCAGCTGGTTCGACCTCGGCACGCCCGATATCGACGCGGCGGCCGCCTTCTACACCGGCGTCTTCGGCTGGACGTATCGGCCCGGCGGCCCGGAGGTCGGCGGATACGGCATGTTCCAGGCCTCGGGCAAGGCCATCGCAGGCGGCATGACGACCAGCCCCGAGCAGGGCGGGCCCACGTGGAACCTGTACTTCCAGACACCGGACATCGAGGCCACGGCCAAGTCCGTCGAGCAGGCCGGCGGCAAGGTCGTCGTCCCGCCCGTGGACGTCATGGAGCTGGGCCGCAGCGCCGTCTTCCAGGACGCGGCGGGCGTCGGCTTCTCGGGCTGGCAGCCCCAGCGTATGAGCGGCATGGAAGCCGCCGGTGAGCGTGACACGCTGGCCTGGGTCGAGCTCTACACCCCGGACGTCAAGGCGGCCACCGGCTTCTACCACGCCGTGTTCGGATGGGAGAGCACCGAGGTGCCCTTCCCCGGTGGCACCTACACGACCGTCAACCCCGCGACCGCCGGGCCCGACGGGATGTTCGGCGGCGTCGTCCCGCTCGATCACGACGCGCTGGAAGCCGAGGCCGGCGCCTACTGGATGCCGTACATCGAGGTGGCCGACGCCGACGCGACCGCCGCCAGGGCGACGGAGCTGGGCGGCACGGTCCGCATGGCACCCACGGACGTGGAGGGCGTGGGCCGGCTGGGCCGGATCGCCGACCCGTTCGGTGCGCGCATCGCGATCATCACGAGTTCGATGCCGGCGGCGTAGCACCGCCCCCGCAGGGGCCGATCGACGTCGGCGTTCACGATTCGTTGATGGGACGTTGATCAGTGCCCGGCAGCGTTGACACCATGATGAACAAGACCATCAGCAGCGAAGCTGAACTCACCTGGCAGCAGGGCGCGTTGTGTGCGCAGGCCGGCCCGGAGTTCTTCTTCCCGGCGCCGGGAAGTTCGACGCGCGAGGCCAAGCAGCTCTGCGGCGCCTGCGAGCAGCGAAAGGCCTGTCTGGAGTACGCCCTGGCCAACGACGAGCGATTCGGTGTGTGGGGCGGCCTCTCGGAGAGGGAACGCCTGGTCCTCCAGCGCGCCCGGCGGCGATAAGCGGGGCGGCACGCCCGGCATACCGGTGCCGGTGGCAACGGCTCTCCGTTCCCTCCGGCACCGGCCCGGGGCCCGGCGTCAGCCGCGTGCGGCCATCCGCGCCTTGCGCGCGGCGAGCTTCTCGTCGAACTTGGACGCCTCGGAGTCGAGCCCGCCCATGTACAGGCCGAGCTCCTCCTGGGCCTTGAGGCCCTCCGGGCCGAGCCCGTCGATCTCCAGGACCTTCAGGTAGCGAAGCACCGGCTGGAGCACGTCGTCGTGGTGGATCCGCATGTTGTAGATCTCGCCGATCGCCATCTGTGCCGCGGCCCGCTCGAAGCCGGGCATGCCGTGACCGGGCATCCGGAAGTTCACGACGACATCGCGCACCGACTGCATCGTCAGGTCGGGGGCGATCTCGAAGGCCGCGCCGAGCAGGTTGCGGTAGAAGACCATGTGCAGGTTCTCGTCGGTGGCGATCCGCGCCAGCATCCGGTCGCAGACCGGGTCGCCCGACTGGTGGCCGGTGTTGCGGTGCGAGACGCGCGTCGCCAGCTCCTGGAAGGCGACGTATGCCACCGAGTGCAGCATCGAGTGCCGGTTGTCCGACTCGAAGCCCTCGCTCATGTGCATCATCCGGAACTGCTCCAGCTTGTCCGGGTCGACCGCGCGCGAGGCGAGCAGGTAGTCGCGCATCACGATGCCGTGCCGGCCCTCCTCGGCGGTCCAGCGGTGCACCCAGGTGCCCCAGGCACCGTCGCGGCCGAACAGCGAGGCGATCTCGTGGTGGTAGCTGGGCAGGTTGTCCTCGGTGAGCAGGTTGACCACCAGAGCGATCTTCCCGATGTCGGTGACCTTGGACTGCTGGGGGTCCCAGGCCTCGCCGTCCTCGAAGAGTCCGGGGAAGTTGCGGGCGTCGGACCACGGCACGTAGTCGTGCGGCATCCAGTCCTTGGCGACCTTGAGGTGCCGGTTGAGCTCCTTTTCGACTACCTCTTCCAGCGCGAACAGCAGCCGGGCGTCGGTCCACGCGTCCGAGCTGCCGAGGTGGGGAGAAGTGATCGTCACGGGGGTGCTCCAGGGGGACGGAAAAGGGGGGACGGCAGGTATACCTACGCAAACGTAGGTTACGAAACCGTAGGTTAAAGCGGCCGTAAGCCTCAGCCAAGTCCACCTTCCCCTTCGTCCGGTTACGTTCTGTTAAATGACCAGGTCGGCGGCGCTCAACGAGAGGCAGGTCACCTCTTGGCGCCTGCCCTCCCTGTGAGCGGGGAAACAGCGGGGCCCGGCCCGGCCCGGCCGTCCGCGCCGCGCCGCGCCGCGCCGCGCCGGGCCCGGCCCGGCCCGGTCCCCGGGCGGCCGGCCCTCAGTGCGCCGTGAGCCCCTCGGTGACCGCTTCCGCCGAGGTGGCGGTGAGCGCGCCGTCGAGCAGCAGCCAGCGCGTGACACCGATCGACTCCAGGAACGGCACATCGTGACTGGCCACGATCAGCGCGCCCTCGTACGCGTCCAGGGCCGCCGTGAGAGCGCTCACGCTGGCCATGTCCAGGTTGTTCGTGGGCTCGTCCAGCATCAGCAGCTTCGGCGCGGGCTCCGCGAGCAGCAGCGCCGCCAGCGACGCACGGAAGCGCTCTCCGCCCGAGAGCGTGCCGGCCGCCCGCTCGGCGCGGGCCCCCTTGAACAGGAACCGCGCGAGCCGCGCCCTGATCGCGTTGTCCGTCGCCGTCGGCGCATGGCGCGCCACGTTCTCCACCACGCTCAGCGCGTCGTCGAGCACGTCGAGACGCTGGGGCAGGAACCGCAGCGGCACATGGACGACCGCCTCGCCGGCCACCGGCTCCAGCTGCCCGGCGATGGTCCTGAGCAGGGTGGTCTTGCCGGAGCCGTTGCGGCCCACCAGGGCGATCCGCTCCGGCCCGCGGACGTCGAGCTCGCCCTCCATCCGTGCGCCGTAGGGGAGTTGGAGCTCACGCAGGGTGAGGACCTGGCGGCCCGGGTGCACCGTGGTGTGCGGCAGCTCGATCCGGATGCCCTCGTCGTCACGTACGGCCTCCGCCGCCTGGTCGAGCCGCTCGCGCGCCTGGTCGAGCCGCTCGGCCTGCAGAATGCGGTGCTTGCCGGCCGAGACCTGCGCCTCGCGCCTGCGGTTGTTGGCGACGATCCTCGGCACCACCTTGTTGTCGTAGCTCTTCTGTCCGTACCGCTGACGCCGCGCCAGTTTCACCTGGGACTCGGTCAGTTCGCGCTTTTGCCGCTGCACATCGGCCTCGGCCACCCGCACCATCCGCTCGGCCGCCTCCTGTTCGGCCCGCAGCGCCTCCTCGTACGCCGTGAAGTTGCCGCCGTACCAGGCGAGTTGGCCCTCGCGAAGATCGGCGATGCGGTCCACCCGGTCCAGGAGTTCCCGGTCGTGGCTGACCACGAGGAGCACCCCGGTCCAGGCATCGACGGCGCTGTAGAGGCGCCGCCGGGCGGGCAGGTCCAGATTGTTGGTGGGTTCGTCGAGCAGCAGGACGTCGGGGCGCCTCAGGAGCAGTGCGGCCAGCCGGAGCAGCACCGACTCGCCGCCCGAGACCTCGCCGATCGTGCGGTCGAGGCCGATGGCGCCGAGGCCGAGCTGGTCGAGAGTGGCGCGGGCGCGCTCCTCGACGTCCCAGTCGTCGCCCACCGTCTCGAAGTGCCGCTCGTCGGCGTCGCCGCTCTCGATGGCGTGCAGCGCCGCGCGGATCGCGTCGATGCCGAGGGCCTCGTCCACCCGCAGGGTGGTGTCCAGGACCAGGTTCTGCGGCAGATACCCGACCTCGCCCGCGGCCCTGATGTGGCCGTCGGTCGGGGTGAGGACACCGGCGATCAGTTTCAACAGGGTTGACTTTCCAGACCCGTTGAGGCCGATGAGGCCGGTGCGCCCAGGGCCGACGGCGAGTTGGAAGTCCTCGAAGACGGGAGTGCCGTCGGGCCACGCGAAGGACAGTGCGGCCGAGCTGATCTGACGGGGGGAAGATGACATACGGGTCTCCCGGTTGCGGGGAAGGGATGAGGGCAACGGGGGTTCTGAGACACCGCTCAGGGCACGAAGAAGGCCCTGGTCGTGGAGGACATGGCTCGGAGGCAGAGGTCACACCGGGCGCGCGGCACGTCAAGGAGGTGCGCGTGGCGGTGTCTCAGGGCCTCAGACGAGCAACGTCCTGCTCCATTCGACGACAACAGGGCCAGTCACGAACGTACGCCCGCCGCCCGCGAGCCCGCAAACCAATTAACGAGGAGCGGCGGGAGGCGAGGGCGGCGGGCACGCGGATGCAGGGTCCGAGCGCACGGACACCGCCCCGAGGGCGCGTGGGCGCGGGTTCCGTGGACGCGGGTCCCGAGGGTGCGGGTTTCCAGAGCAAGAAAGGGCACCACCGCGGCCGGGCAGGAACGGTGGAGGTGCACGAGGGACGCCGTCTTGGCGGCGGTGCGGGTCGGCGGTGCGGGTCGGTGGAGCGGGTCAGCAGGCGTCGCGCAGCAGCACGGCGAGGTCCCCGTCCAGGTCGAGGTAGTGGTGCTCGCGGCCCACCGGCACCAGGTGCTGGGCGCGCTGGAGGAAGCGGCGCACCTCGGAGGTGCGGATGTGGACCATGGCGACGCCTTCGGGGGCGTGGAATTCCAGGACGGTGCGGTCGTAACCGTAGGGCCGCACGCGCACGTCGCCGACCCCGGCGGGTGCGTCGATGCCGGATTCGAGCAGGTCGCGGGCGAACTCCCAGGAGACGTCCGTGTTTTCGAGGGTGGCCGGTGCCGGGAACACCATGTGCACGGCGAAGGGATCGTCGGGGTCGTAGCGCAGGGTCGCGGGCACGGTCTCCATGCGGGGTGCGGACGCGATCAGACGTACCTGGACCGGCTGCTCGATGACGGTGGACAAAGCCCTGCTCCCTCAGCCTCGGGGGTTCTCTCCTGCCGCCCGGAGAGACGTCGAAATTCAGCGTTCCGTGCACCGGAGGTTCACGTGACCTGCATCACTGACGGCCACCGGCCCGTGGGCGCGGTCGGATCAGTCGTCAAGGGGCTCGTTCCCGCTATCTCCTCGGCCACACCGCACCACCCGTGTCTCGTATGGCTCAATTCTTGCCCCGCGCCCGGCACTCTGGACGGGTGGGGCGGCCTCGGCTAGCTTCCGACGCCATGAGGTCCATGGGGAAGACGCGACGCATGCTGGCGGCGGGACTGGGCGGGGTGGCCCTGGTGGCGGCGCTGACGGCGCCGGCCCAGGCGCACGGGCGCTCCACGCCCGCCTGGCAGATGAGGGACACCGGGAGCGAGGCCCGCTTCCGCGGGCTCGCCGCCATCAGCAGGTCGACCGCGTGGGTCGCGGGCACCCGGGGCACGGTCCTGCGCACCGCGGACGGCGGCCGCACCTGGAAGAACGTCTCGCCGCCCGGCGCCGCCGGTCTGGAGTTCCGGGACGTGGAGGCATTCGACGGGCGGCGCGCCGTGGTGCTGGCGATCGGTGAGGGCGAGGCATCGCGCGTCTACCGCACCGAGGACGGCGGAACCACGTGGAGCGAGTCGTTCCGCAACACCGACCCCAAGGCGTTCTACGACTGCCTGACCTTCTTCGATCCGCGGCACGGCCTGGCGATGAGCGACCCCGTCGACGGCAAGTACCGCATCCTGTCCACCGCCGACGGCGGCCGCTCCTGGACGGTCCTGCCCAGCGCGGGGATGCCGGCCGCGCAGCCGGGAGAGGCCGGCTTCGCCGCGAGCGGTCAGTGCCTGGTGGCGTCGGGGCCCAGGGACGTGTGGCTCGCCACGGGCGGCGGCGCGACCGGTCGGGTGCTGCGTTCCGCCGACCGCGGGCTCACCTGGACGGCGGCCGAGTCGGGCATCCCGGCCGGCGACCCGGCCCGCGGGGTGTTCGCGCTGGCCTTCCGTGACCGTACGCACGGCATCGCGGTGGGCGGTGACTACCGTACGGGGCAGCCGTCACCGAACGCCGCGGCGCTCACCGGGGACGGCGGCCGCCGCTGGCGCGGGGCGACGGTGCCGGTCGCCGGATACCGCTCGGGCGTCGCGTGGCTGGCGCACTCGCGCTCGGCCGCGCTCGCCGTCGGACCGACGGGCACCGACGTCACCCGCGACGGCGGCCGCACCTGGCGGACCGTGGACACCGGCTCGTACGACACGGTCGACTGCACCGCCGACGGCGGGTGCTGGGCCGCGGGCGAACAGGGGCGGGTGGCGCGGCTTGCGGACTAGCCGGCCAACGTCTCGCGGTACGGGGCGAGTTCGGGCGCCACCTTGGTCGCGAGGAATTCCGTGACCCGGTAGGTGCACAGTCCGTCGACGAGGAACGGGTCGCTCGCCACGACCTCCTCGATCGCCGCGCGGTCGTCGCCGACGGCCAGGATCACCCCGCCGTCGCGGGGCTCCTTGCGGCCCGACGCGATGAACACGCCCGCCGCGTAGTGCTCGTCGAGCCAGGCGACGTGGGAGTCGAGCAGGGCGTCGATACGGTCCAGGGGCGCGATGTAGGTCAGCTCGAGTATGAACATGATCGTCACGATACTGCGGGCCCGCGCCGCGGCCCCTCGGGGGCCTGGCCGCTCGGACACCTAGGCTGGTGGCATGGAGATCATCACGGGGATTCCGCAGGGCTGGCCGGGCGACGAGGCGGCCGCGCTCGCCGTGCAGGACGAGTTGCGCGGCCGGGTCGTGCGGGACGAGCCGGGGCCGCCCCCGGGCAGCGGCCTCGTCACCGGCGTGGACGTGGCCTACGACGACGAGCGCGACCTCGTCGTCGCGGCCGCCGTGGTGCTCGACGCCGCGACCCTGGAGGTGGTCGAGGAGGCCACCGCGGTCGGCAGGGTGGCGTTCCCCTACGTTCCCGGTCTCCTCGCCTTCCGCGAGATCCCCACCGTGCTCGCCGCGCTCGAACGGCTCGACGCGCAGCCCGGGTTGGTCGTCTGCGACGGGTACGGGCTCGCCCACCCGCGCCGGTTCGGCCTCGCGAGCCACCTCGGCGTCCTCACCGGGCTCCCCGTCATGGGCGTCGCCAAGAACCCGTTCACCTTCACCTACGAGCCGCCAGGGCCCCGCCGGGGCGACAGTTCCCCGCTGCTCGCCGACGACGGCGCCGAGGTGGGCCGCGCCGTGCGCACCCAGGACGCCACCAAGCCCGTCTTCGTCTCGGTCGGCCACCGGGTGAGCCTGGACGGCGCGGTCGCCCACACCCTCCGGCTCGCCCGGCGCTACCGGCTCCCCGAGACCACGCGGCACGCCGACTCGCTGTGCCGCCTAGCCCTCAAGGGAGCCCAACAGGCCCTGCCCCGGGCCCGGTCGGAGTCCTGAGGTCCGGCTCCGTCAGCGCGTGTCCGCGACCCGGAACCGCATCCCGGCGGCCCGCAGCCGCTCGGTGAGGGCCGGCCCCATCGCGGTCGCCGGCGTCAACTGTCCCGCACGCTCGGGGAGTTCGTCGAAGGCGAGACAGAGCGCGCCTTCGGCGAGGATCTTCGCCGTCTCGTCGTAGCCCGGGTCGCCGCCGGACACCTCCGTGAACACCCGCCGCCCGCCGCCCTCGCCGACGAAGCGGACCGTGAACCAGCTGCGCCGCCGCCGCGGCTCGTCCGGGCCCTGACCCGCCTCGTAACGGTTCATCAGCCAGGTGCGTGCGGGCGGGAGTTGGGTGGCCACGGCCACGGCCCCCACCGCGGCGACGCCGCCGATGGCGACCGGAAGGTGTTTGACGCCGGCGAAGTGCCGGTAACGGAAGTCGGGACCGTACCGGTCGTCGGCCGCCGCCGAACGGGCGATGACCTGAGGGTCGATGGTCGGCATGGGCAGCGCCCAGAGGCCGGTCTCCTTGCTGAAGTGGGGCGCGCCGAGCGGGGCGTGGGCCCGCCGCCCCACGAGCCGCGGTTCGTGCAGACGTCGCTCCCGTGCGGCCCGCGCGGTCTGCGCGCCCCGGCCGAGCGCGGTCAGCGCGGAGGCCAGCGTGCCGCCGGAGAAGGTCGCGTTGGTGCGGACGAAGCCGTCGATCCGCAGCGGAACACCGGTGGGGAGCTGCTGCACGGTGAACAGGACACCGAGGTCGTGCGGCACCGAGTCGAAGCCGCAGGCGTGCACCAGGCGGGCGCCCCGCTCACGGGCCCGCGCGTCGTGGCGGACGTACATCGTGTCGACGAACTCCGGCTCCCCGGTCAGATCCAGGTAATCGGTGCCCGCCTCGGCGCACGCCTCGACCAGGCCCTCGCCGTACCAGACGTAGGGGCCGACGGTGGTGGCGAGGACCCGCGTCGACCCGGCGAGCGCGCGCAGCGAGCCGGTGTCGGTGGAGTCGGCGGTGAGCAGCGGCAGTGTGGCGCACGCGGGATTGAGCTCGGTGAGCCGTTCGCGCAGCCGCTCCAGCTTCGTGCGGTTGCGGCCGGCGATCGCCCACCGGCAGTCTTCGGGCGCGTGGACCGCGAGGTACTGGGCGGTCAGCGCCCCCACGAAACCCGTCGCGCCGAACAACACGATGTCGTAATGCCGCTTCGAGGGTTCCACCTGTGCCTCCGCACTTCTGCTGCCTGGTGACGCCGTCGGCCGATGCCGGGTTGTGAGGCTAGCGTGCGGGCCCCGGTCGGGGCATCCGGGCCCGTCTCCCCGAGGACCGCGGGACGACCGCAAAGCGACCCGGGCGGGCGACGGGCCGCGGGCAAGACCGGCGTATCGGGGCAACCGGCGCGACACGGCCGGCCCGACATGCTGAGCGGTTGCTCATGGGGGCTTGTGCGGAGTGGAACGTGTTCTTAGCATCATTGATGTTACATCAGTTGTGTCACATGGCTGGGGGCTTGATGGCAGCGACAGGAACCGGCCCGCTCGCCGGGGTGCGCGTGGTCGAACTGGCGGGCATCGGGCCCGGCCCGTTCGCCGCCATGCTCCTCGCCGATCTCGGCGCCGACGTGGTGCGCGTGGACCGTCCGGGCGGCGCGGGTCTCGGCGTCGACCCGGCGCACGACCTCACCAACCGCAACAAGCGCTCCGTGATCGTCGACCTCAAGGCGCCGCAAGGGGCCGCCCTGGTCCTCGGCCTCGTCGAGCGCGCCGACATCCTCATCGAGGGCTACCGGCCCGGCGTGGCCGAGCGGCTCGGCGTCGGCCCCGAGGAGTGCCTGGCCCGCAACCCCGCTCTCGTCTACGGCCGGATGACGGGCTGGGGCCAGGACGGCCCGCTGGCCCAGCGTGCCGGGCACGACATCGCGTACATCGCGATCACCGGCACCCTCGGCATGATCGGTCCCGCCGACGGCGGCCCGGTCGTGCCGGCCAACCTCGTCGGCGACTACGCGGGCGGATCGCTCTACCTCGTCATCGGCGTGCTCGCCGCCCTCCAGCACGCGCGGGGCGGGGGAGCGGGCCAGGTCGTGGACGCGGCGATCGTCGACGGGAGCGCCCACCTCGCCACGATGATCCACGCCATGATGGCGGCCGGCGGCTGGCAGGACCGGCGCGGATCCAACCTCCTCGACGGCGGCTGTCCCTTCTACGGCACGTACGAGACCTCCGACGGCCAGTACATGGCGGTCGGCTCCCTGGAGCAGCGGTTCTACGACGAGTTCGTCCGCCTCCTCGGCATCCAGGACGTGGCCCCCGCCCGCAAGGACCTCGCCCGCTGGCCGGAGCTGCGCACCACCATCGCCGAGCGGTTCCGCACCAGGACCCGCGAGGAGTGGACGGCCGTCTTCGAGGAATCGGACGCCTGTGTCGCTCCCGTCCTGTCCCTCACGGAGGCGCCGCACCATCCGCACCTCGCGGCCCGCGCCACCTTCACCGGGTACGGCGGGACCACCCAGCCCGCGCCCGCACCCCGCTTCTCCGCCACCCCCGGATCCATCCGGCGGCCCCCCGCCCTGCCCGGCGCCCACACCGCGGACGTGGCCCGCGACTGGAACCTGCCGGCACTGGCGCCGGACCCGGCGCCCACCCCCGTACAGGAGGTTTGAGTTGAAACGGCAGATCTTCAGTGCCGAGCACGAGGCGTTCCGCGAGACCGTCCGCACCTTCCTCGCCAAGGAGGTCCTGCCGCACTACGAGCAGTGGGAGAAGGACGGCATCGTCTCGCGCCAGGCGTGGCTCGCGGCCGGAAAGCAGGGGCTGCTCGGGCTCGCCGTGCCCGAGGAGTACGGCGGCGGCGGCCAGGGCGACTTCCGCTACAGCGCCGTCCTCGCCGAGGAGTTCACCCGCGCCGGGGCGGCGGGGCTCGCGCTCGGCCTGCACAACGACATCATCGGCCCGTATCTGACCGGGCTCGCGACCGAGGAGCAGAAGCGGCGCTGGCTGCCCGGATTCTGCGACGGCTCCCTGATCACCGCCATCGCGATGACCGAGCCCGGCGCCGGTTCCGACCTCCAGGGCATCCGCACCACGGCCGAGGACAAGGGCGACCACTGGCTGCTCAACGGGTCCAAGACGTTCATCTCCAACGGCATCCTCGCCGACCTGGTCGTCGTCGTGGCCAAGACCACCCCCGAGGGCGGCGCCAAGGGCCTGTCCCTCATCGTCGTGGAGCGCGGCGCCGAAGGATTCGAACGCGGCCGCAACCTCGACAAGATCGGCCAGAAGTCGCAGGACACGGCCGAACTGTTCTTTCACGACGTACGCGTCCCGAAGGACAATCTCCTCGGCGAACTCGACGGCGCCTTCATCCACCTCATGACCAACCTCGCACAGGAGCGCATGGGCATCGCGGTCGCCGGAATCGCCGCCGCCGAACACCTCCTGGAGATCACCACGAGTTACGTCAAGGAGCGCGAGGCCTTCGGCCGCCCGCTCTCCAAGCTCCAGCACATCCGGTTCGAGATCGCCGAGATGGCCACCGAGTGCGCCGTCACCCGCACCTTCCTCGACCGCTGCATCGTCGACCACTCCAACGGCGAACTCGACGCGGTGCACGCCTCCATGGCCAAGTGGTGGGCGACCGAACTGCAAAAGCGCGTCGCCGACCGCTGCCTCCAACTCCACGGCGGATACGGCTACATGACCGAGTACCGGGTCGCCAAGGCCTTCACGGACGGCCGCATCCAGACGATCTACGGCGGCACGACCGAGATCATGAAGGAAATCATCGGCCGTTCCCTGCTCGGCTGACCCGCCGTCCCCCGCCCGGCCGGCCGCATTCCCCCGGGCGGCCGGCCCCGCATCCCGAACCACCCTCATCCGAAAGGCCCGACGTTGAGCACCGAAGCGTACGTATACGACGCGATCCGCACCCCGCGCGGCCGCGGCAAGGCCAATGGCGCCCTGCACGGCACCAAGCCGATCGACCTCGTCGTCGGCCTGATCCACGAACTGCGGACGCGCTTCCCGGGCCTGGACCCGGCCGCCATCGACGACATCGTGCTCGGTGTCGTCGGCCCCGTCGGCGACCAGGGATCCGACATCGCCCGCATCGCGGCGATCGCCGCCGGACTGCCCGACACCGTGGCCGGCGTCCAGGAGAACCGCTTCTGTGCCTCCGGCCTCGAAGCCGTCAACCTGGCCGCGGTCAAGGTCCGTTCGGGGTGGGAGGACCTGGTGCTCGCCGGCGGCGTCGAGTCGATGTCGCGCGTCCCGATGGCCTCCGACGGTGGCGCCTGGTTCGCCGACCCCATGACCAACTTCTCCACCAACTTCGTCCCCCAGGGCATCGGCGCCGACCTCATCGCCACCCTCGGGGGCTTCACGCGCCGCGACGTCGACGAGTACGCCGCGCTCTCCCAGGAGCGCGCCGCCGAGGCCTGGAAGGACGGCCGGTTCGCCCGCTCCGTCGTCCCGGTCAAGGACCGCAACGGCCTCGTCGTGCTCGACCACGACGAGCACATGCGCCCCGGCACCACCGCGGACTCCCTCGCCGGCCTCAAGCCCTCGTTCGCCGGCATCGGCGACCTGGGCGGCTTCGACGCCGTCGCCCTCCAGAAGTACCACTGGGTCGAGGAGATCGACCACGTCCACCACGCAGGCAACTCCTCCGGAATCGTGGACGGTTCCGCCCTCGTGGCCGTCGGCTCCCGCGAGGTCGGAGAGCGCTACGCGATGACCCCGCGGGCGCGCATCGTCTCCGCCGCGGTCTCCGGCTCCGAGCCCACCATCATGCTGACCGGGCCCGCGCCCGCCACCCGCAAGGCGCTCGCCAAGGCCGGACTGACCATCGACGACATCGACCTCGTCGAGATCAACGAGGCCTTCGCCGCCGTCGTGCTCCGTTTCGTCGCCGACATGGGCCTCAGCCTCGACAAGGTCAACGTCAACGGCGGCGCCATCGCCATGGGCCACCCGCTCGGCGCGACCGGCGCGATGATCCTCGGCACCCTCGTCGACGAACTGGAGCGCCGCGACCTGCGCTACGGGCTCGCCACCCTGTGCGTCGGCGGCGGCATGGGCGTCGCCACCATCGTCGAGCGTGTCTGACCGTCCCGTCCCGGCATCCCCTCATACGGAGATTTGAGCAATGACGAAGAGCACGACCATCCGCTGGGAACAAGACGAGACCGGCGTCGTCACCCTCGTACTCGACGACCCCAACCAGTCCGCCAACACGATGAACCAGGCCTTCAAGGACTCCATCGCGGCCGTCGCGGACCGCCTGGAGGCCGAGAAGGACTCCATCCGCGGCATCATCTACACCTCCGCGAAAAAGACGTTCTTCGCGGGCGGCGACCTCAAGGACATGATCCAGGTCGGCCCCGAACACGCCCAGCAGGCCTTCGACACCGGCACCGCCATCAAGAACTCGCTGCGCCGCATCGAGACGCTCGGCAAGCCGGTCGTCGCCGCGATCAACGGCGCCGCCCTGGGCGGCGGTTACGAGATCGCACTCGCCGCCCACCACCGCATCGCGCTGGATGCCCCCGGCTCCAAGATCGGCCTGCCCGAGGTCACGCTCGGGCTGCTCCCCGCGGGCGGCGGTGTGACCCGCACCGTCCGCCTCCTGGGCATCGCCGACGCCCTGCTCAAGGTGCTGCTCCAGGGCACGCAGTACTCCCCGCGGCGCGCCCTGGAG
This sequence comes from Streptomyces sp. NBC_00442, assembly GCF_036014195.1. NCBI lineage: Bacteria > Bacillati > Actinomycetota > Actinomycetes > Kitasatosporales > Streptomycetaceae > Streptomyces > Streptomyces sp. NBC_00442. Next base: position 809,806 of record NZ_CP107918.1, on the reverse strand, counting down.
AACGCTCTCGTGCACGAGATCGCCGCCACGCCCGAGGAAATGCTCGCCCAGGCACACGCGTTCATCGACACCCACCCCGAATCCCAGCAGCCGTGGGACGTCAAGGGGTACAAGATCCCGGGCGGCACGCCGTCCAATCCCCGCTTCGCCGCCAACCTGCCGGCGTTCCCTGCCAACCTCAAGAAGCAGCTCCAGGGCGCGCCCTACCCGGCGCCGCGCAACATCCTGGCCGCCGCCGTCGAAGGCTCCCAGGTCGACTTCGAGAGCGCTCTCACCATCGAGGCCCGGTACTTCACCGAGCTGGTCACCGGGCAGACCGCGAAGAACATGATCCAGGCATTCTTCTTCGACCTCCAGGCGGTCAACTCCGGCGTCAGCCGCCCCCGGGGCATCGAGCCGCGCCCCGTCCGCAAGGTCGCGGTCCTCGGCGCCGGCATGATGGGCGCGGGCATCGCGTACTCCTGCGCACGGGCTGGCATCGAGGTCGTCCTCAAGGACGTGTCGCTCGAAGCCGCTCTCAGGGGCAAGGCGTATTCCGAGAAACTGCTGGCGAAAGCGCTCTCCCGCGGGCGTACGACCGAGGCCCAGCGGGACGCGCTGCTCGCCCTGATCACCCCGGCCGCCGACCCCCAGGCCCTCGCGGGCTGTGACGCCGTGATCGAGGCGGTCTTCGAGGACACCGCTCTCAAGCACAAGGTGTTCCAGGAGATCCAGGACATCGTCGAGCCGGACGCCCTGCTCTGCTCCAACACCTCCACGCTGCCCATCACCGGTCTTGCCGAAGGCGTCGCGCGCCAGGCCGACTTCATCGGTCTGCACTTCTTCTCGCCCGTCGACATGATGCCGCTGGTGGAGATCATCAAGGGCGAGCGCACCGGCGATGAGGCCCTGGCCCGTGCCTTCGATCTCGTACGCCAGATCAGGAAGACCCCGATCGTGGTGAACGACTCGCGCGGCTTCTTCACCTCCCGCGTGATCGGCCAGTTCATCAACGAGGGCGTCGCGATGGTCGGCGAGGGCATCGAGCCCGCATCCGTCGAGCAGGCCGCGGGGCAGGCCGGTTACCCGGCCAAGGTCCTCTCCCTGATGGACGAGCTGACCCTGACGCTGCCCCGCAAGATCCGCAACGAGACGAAGCGCGCCGTCGAGGAGGCGGGCGGAGTCTGGCCCGGACATCCCTCGGACGCGGTCATCGACCGCATGGTCGACGAGTTCGGCCGCACCGGCCGCAGCGGCGGCGCGGGGTTCTACGAGTACGGCGAGGACGGCAAGCGGGCCAAGCTCTGGCCCGGCCTGCGCGAGCACTTCACCAAGCCGGGTCACGAGATCCCGTTCGAGGACATGAAGGAGAGGATGCTCTTCTCGGAGTCCCTCGACACCGTGCGTCTCTTCGAGGAGGGCGTCCTCACTTCGGTGGCCGACGCCAACATCGGCTCGATCATGGGGATCGGCTTCCCTGCCTGGACCGGCGGGGTGGTGCAGTACATCAACGGGTACGAAGGCGGTCTGCCCGGCTTCGTGGCCCGCGCCCGCGAGCTGGCCGAGCGCTACGGAGAGCGCTTCCAGCCGCCGGCCCTGCTGGTGGAGAAGGCGGAGAAGGGCGAGACGTTCAAGGACGCGTAGGCGCTCCGCCGGGTCCGGGGTGCTTCGTCCTCGGACCCGGGGCGTGGGGTGCCGAGCCGGTCGCGCCGTTCCCCGCGCCCCGACCGGGGCCCGGGGATCAGGCCTCCGGGTGGCTCTGGGCCGAGCCGAACGCCGCCCGCAACTCCTCCTTCAGGGAGCGCTGGAAGGCGGTGACGAGCGCCTGGAGCACCATCGGCTGCATGTGGGCGGAGAGCGATTTCATGGCCTCGACGTGGTCGGGGTCCGACTCCCGTTCCCGGTAGGGGTTCCACACCTCGTCACGGAAGAGCCGGGTCAGCTCGTGGGCGGCCGAGCGGGTGTGCTCCATCAGCACCGTGCGGGCCGCCAGGATCGTCTCGTGCGCGATGGGCACGTCCAGGAGCTGTACACCCAGCGCGAGCAGTCCCGGGTCGACGCGGAAGGTGTCGGTGCACCCCGCGATCCGTTCCAGGACGTTCATCGCGGTGAGCCGGTCGATGTCGGTGGCGGACAGCGGTCGCCCGGCTCGCCGCTCCAGGTCGGCCAGGCTCGCGTCGTCCGCCGTGTCGGGAGCCCAGGAGGCGACCACCGCCCGGTGGATCGCCAGGTCGTGGGCGCTCAGGTCGGCCGGCAACTGCTGCAGGTAGCGCTCGATCGCGGCCAGCGTCATCCCGTGGTGCTGCAACTCCTCGATCAGCGCGAGCCGGGACAGATGGGCGGGCCCGTAGTGCCCGACCCGGCGCGGCCCGATCACGGGCGGCGGCAGCAGCCCGCGGGTGCCGTAGAAGCGGATGGTGCGCACGGTGACACCGGCCCGCGCGGCCAGCTCGTCGACCGTGAGTGTCGGCTCCTCGGTCTCCGTCGCCATGGAAGTGCCTCGTTTCCCCGGTGTTCCCGGCCCACATGTTTCCGGCCCACATGTGCGCGGCCGTTCCGGTGCAACAGTATTGCTGTCTCACCATCACTGCTCAATACGCCCGCGGGCCGCGCCTCCCGTCAGTGGGCGGCACCGGCGAACGCCGCTTCGAGACGGGGCACGTAGTCCACGAGGTCCTGGGCCCAGCAACCGCTCTCGTGTCCGCCGTGGCAGTCGGCGCCCCAGGTGGATCCGTTGCCGTAGTCCACGTAGTGGTACGGCAGGGCGAGGGCGTCCAGGCGGTCCTTGGCGTGCCGGGCCGCCGACTCGACCCAGAACTCCATGCCGGAGGGGTCGCCCCCGCCGTCGCCGGTGTAGATCGCGATGCCCGTCCCGGCCAGCGCCGCCATGTGCGCGCAGGGATCCGCCTCGTTCCAGCGCCAGTCGGCGCCCAGCACCGGGTACGGCGTGCCGAAGACGGCGTCGCTCGACACCGTGGGGCCGAAGTCGAGGGAACAGGTGGCGTCCGCGGTGTTGCCGCACAGCGGGGCGCCGGCGTTGGTCAGGGTGGCGACCACGGCGCCACGCATCACCATGTGGTCCACCGACAGGTCGTCGGCCCCGGAGAACGTGGCGACCTGGCCGAACAGGTCCGGATGCCGCTGGGCGTAGTGCAGGGCGCCGAAGCCGCCCATGGAGAGCCCGCCCACGGCCCGCGCCCGCTTGGTCGCCAGGGTGCGCAGGTTGGCGTCGATGAACGGGATCACCTGGCCGATGTGGAAGTTCTCCCAGTTCTGCGCCCCGGCGGCGGTGTTCTGGTCGAGCCAGTTGGTGTACCAGCCCCTGGGGCCGCCGTCCGGGATGACCGTGATCATCGAGGTGGATCGGGTGAGGGCGGGATAGGCCACCGAGGGATTGGCCGGGTCGTCGGAGGCACCGTGCAGGAAGTAGAAGACGGGATAGCGCTTGGCGGGCGCGTCGGCGTAGCCGGCGGGCAGCAGGATCCGGATGTGGTGTTCCCGCGCGACCTCGGCCGTCCTGACCGTGATGACGAAGTTGGTCGCGCTCCCGGTGGCGGCGCCGACCTGGGTCAGGCCGAACCCGTCGGCCAGGACCGGGGGCGCGGGAGCGTCGGCGTGGGCGGAGGGAGCGGCGGGTGCGGCGAGCAGGAGAAGGGCGGCGCCGACGGCGGCGAGCCCGGCCCTGATCCGCGGCAGCCCCCGCCGCGGGCCGCCGCCGGCCCGGCCGGCCCCCACCCCGTACCCCGGCACGGGCTCCCGCGTCCCGCGCCCCGCGACGCGGTCACGGCCGGGGCGTGCGAGCGTTCCGGGAGCCGAGTGGTGGACCTCGCCGGTCCGTATCCGATGGGCGCGGAGCTTCACTGGACGCCTCCCCCTGTACACAACGACGGCTGGGTAGCGGCCGGCCACGCGCGACATGAGACGCGGGGCGGCCTGCCGCGCACCCTAACCAGATCCGGAACGCGCTTTCCCGGCGGAGGGTCTCATCCGGCCATCGGTGACGACGCCGTGCTCAGGCGGTCCGTCCCGCCTGGAGCGGATAGTGGTCGCTGAGGTTCGAGTACGTGTAGTCGGTGCCCCAACTGCTCACCGTCCAGGGCGTGGTGGACTCCTGCACCACGTTGTTGTTCCAGTCGGACGGGCGCGCGTGACCCGCGACGTGGAGGACGTAGTCCAGGTCCTCGCTCGGGTCCGTGGGATAGCGGAAACGGGCGATCGAGTTCTCGGCGGTGTCGAAGGAGTACGCGTGACCCGTCCGCGAGTCCGCGCCGACCAGGCCGCCGTTCGCGAGCATCGACACGTACTCGGAGCCGTGCGAGTCGACGTTGAAGTCGCCGGCGACCATGACCTCTTCGCTCGCGGGGACGTTCTTGGCGTCGAGGAACGACTTGATCGCCTTGAACTGCAGGGCGCGGTCCTTGACCGCCTCTCCCGCACCGCACCCCGAGTCCGTCGACTGGGTGTGGGTGCCGACGACGTGCACCTTGGTGCCGTTCACGTCCAACACCGCATACACGAAGCCCTTGTTGGACCACCAGTCGGAGCCGCACGCGTCCTTGTAGATGAACTGCTCCTTGTGCAGGATCGGCCACTTGCTGAGGAGGGTGACGCCACCGTCCTCCGGCGTGGTCGAGGAGTACGAGCCGCCGGTCGCGTCCCATCCGTCCTTGCTCCGGCCGACGACGGGTGTCTGGTAGGGGTACTGGGCCGCGGCGTTGCGCTTCAGCGCGTCCGACGCGGTGTTGTCGAACGCCTCCTGCAGCACCACGACGTCATTGCCCTGGAAGAAGGGGGCCGCGGGGATCGCCTGGGCCCGGTGGTCCTGGCCCCAGTTCGGGTACAGGCTCTGGCTCATCAGGAACGTGTTGTACGTCAGCACCTTGAGGTGGGGAGGCGTGGCCGCGGTGGCCGTGGCGGGCGCGGCGGTGGCCGCGGTGACGACGGCGAGCGCGGCGGCAAGGGCCGCCCCGGGAACCCGGCGGAGCGAGAAGTGCGGCACGTGAACTCCTGTGGCTTGCGTGGGGATTGGACCGGCGCGCACATCAAAGCAGCTGCGGTTACCTAGAGGTAACCTCTCTGCGTCCACAGACTTGCCCCCGTCGTACGATCAGGCGTACGGCGGCTCCGGCGGCTCCGGCGGCTCCGGCGGTCTCTCGCGGGCGAGTCCCATGAGGAGGCCGCGGCTCCGGAACCGCTCCGCACGAGGCCGGCGTCAGGGTGGACCAGGTCGCGAGCTCGCACGCCGCACCCAGTCGTGCCGCGAGACTCCGAACGATCGGGCGGCCGCGAGCGTGGTGAGCTCCGGGCCCGCTGGTGAGCCGGCCGACCCGGTCGCCGCCCCTTCGGCCGGAGGCGGGCCCACCGATCCTCGCGGGGCGATGAACGTCCGGGGCACGGCGCCGGACGCCGGCCCCATGCCCCCCGGATGCCATCGTGATCGCGGCGCTTGCATACTGGAATCCCTGCGAACACGGCAGTCACCACAGATCCGCCAGCCTCAGGGAGCCCAGGAATGAGCCGCCGAGACCCCGCGCCCGCGCCGCCGCCTCCCGGAGGTGTGCTGTGGAGCCTCGCCGGAGACGTCAGGATGCTTCTCGCCCTGCCCGCCGCGCTCACGATGCAGGTCGCGCACCCCGCGGTCGGGGCCGGCGTGGATGACCACTCGGTGTTCCGCACCGACCCGTGGGGGCGCGGAGAGCGCTCTCTGCGCTCGCTCCAGCTCTGGGTGTACGGGGGCGACCAGGCTGTCGCGGAAGGACGCCGGCTCCGGGAACTCCACAAGACGATCCGGGGCACCGACGCCACCGGGCGGCGCTACCACGCGTTGACCCCCGCCTACTACGCGTGGGTGCATGCCACCGGCTACCCCGTCTACGCCCACGCCCAGCAGTACATCGGCCGGCCCTTCACCGACGCCCAGCACCGCAAGCTGTATGCGGAGTGGCTCCAAGTGGGCCGGATCCTCGGCATCGGCGACCAGGACATGCCGGGGACCATCGAAGAGTTCCGGCCCTACTACCGCAAGGTCCTGGCCGACGAGATCCGTTCCAACGTCGTGGTGGAGGAACTCCTGGCCACGGACCTCTCCGTTCCGGCCCCCGACCGGGGGCCGCTGCCGCTCCGGCTCGTGCTGAGAGCGCTCTGGCCCGTGTTGCTGCCGCCCTTCGCGCGCTTCCGCCGGTTCGTCACGATCGGCTTCATGCCGCCGGACGCGCGGGAGACGATCGGCCTTGAATGGACGGACGAGCAGGAACGGAAGCTGCGCCGCCTGGGCCGGGTGGTCCGCGTGGTCGGGCCCGTACTGCCGGAGCGGCTGCGCTATCTGCCGCTCGCGCGCCGGGCGCGGGCGGAGTTCAGGCGCTCGTCGGGAGGCCGAGAGCGCTCTCGGTAGGCCTCACCGGGTCGCCGCCGGTCCCGTGTCGGCGCGTCGTCGGTGACGTACCGGCGTCGTACCGGCGTCGTACCGGCGTGGTGCCCGTCCGCGGCGGGGGCGAGCGCGAGGCGGGCTCAGGCCGAGGCGCGTCGGACCAGCGTCGTCGGGGTGATCACCGAGGCGGGTGGCGCCACTTCGGCGCCGCCCTGGTCGAGACCGCGCAGCAGCAGCCGTGCCATCAGCCGCCCCATCTCCTCGATCTCCTGACGTACGGTCGTCAGCGGCGGATCGGTCGCCTCGGCCACCGAGGCCATGTCGTCGAAGCCGACCAGCGCGACATCGTCCGGCACGCGTCTGCCGCTCTCGCGCAGAACCCGCAGAGCGCCCGAGGCCATCAGGTCGTTGGCCGCGAACACGGCGTCCAACTGCGGCCGCCGCACCAGGAGTTGGGACATCGCGGCCGCCCCGCTCCCGGAGGTGAACGCGCCTTCCGCCACCAGGGCCGGATCCGCTTCCGGAAGCATGTCGCGGTATCCGGCGAGGCGGTCCGTCGAGGCGGTCTGATCCAGCGGGCCCGCGATGTGCGCGATGTGCTTGCGGCCGATCGAGAGCAGGTGGCGCACGGCCTCCCGCGCACCGCCCCGGTTGTCGGCGTCCACATAGGGCACGCGGGTGGGGAAGCCCGGACGGCCGCCGAAGACGGTCAGGACGCCGGCCCCGCGGGTGATCCCGGGCAGCGGGTCGTCCTCGTGCAGGGAGAAGGCGAGCGCCCCGTCGACATGGCCGCCCGCGAGATAGCGCGACACCCTTCCGTAGTCGTCCGCGCCCTCGACGAGCAGCAGCACCAACTGGGTGTCGTGCGCGGTGAGTTCCTTGCCGATGCCGCGGATCTGCTGGGAGAAGAAGGGATCGGAGAAGAACCGCGTCTCCGGCTCGGCGACGATCACGGCCACCGCGCCGGTACGCCGGGTGACCAGGGAGCGGGCCGCCGGATTCGGGATGTAGCCCAGCTCCTCAACGGCTTGGCGCACCTTGTCGACCAGGGGTGGGCGCACCCCCGAACCACCGTTGACGACCCGCGATGCGGTGGCACGGGAGACGCCCGCGAGCGCCGCGACGGCTTCGAGCGTGGGGCGCGTACCGAAGTACTGCTCGGTCAAGGCGAGTTCTCCTCATCGGCGAGACGTGAGCGAGGCCGCGGCGACGCCCGGCGTGGCCCCGGCGGCGCGGCTCGTGACCGCGCCGCCGATGCCCGCGGACCCGCAGAGCGGAACCGCTGTGCCCGGCAGCGTATCGGGTGCGGATCCGCGCCGAGAGCGCTCTCTCGACCCGCCGTCGCCTCGCTGCCCCCGCCTCAGCGCTGGGTGTGCGCCGAATGCGACTCCACGATCTTCTTCCACGACTTCGGTTCGACCGGTGTCACGGGCCCGCGGGGGGTGACCGGCTGCGCCGACCTGGCGGACGGCGCCTTCGTGACGCCCGCCCGAGGACCGAACCCGGCCTTGGCGGCAGCCGCGGCGGAGGGCTTGGCCGGCTGGAAGAGCCAGGTGTCGAAGAGCTCCGCGAGCGGCTTGCCCGAGATCTTCTCGGCGTACTTGACGAAGTCGCCGACGGCCGCATTGCCGTAGGCGTGCTGGGCCGGCCAGCCCTTGAGGATCTTGAAGAAGGATGTGTCGCCGACCGTGTTGCGCAGCGCCTGGATGGCGACGGCGCCCCGGTCGTAGACGGCGCCGTCGAATTGGTTGTCCGGGCCCGGGTCACCCGGCTTGACCTGCCAGAACGGGTCGTCGGCCGGGTGTTGCGAGTAGACCCAGTCCGCGAGTTCCTGAGCGGTGCCGTCGCCCTCCTTCTCCGACCAGAGCCACTGGGCGTAGGACGCGAAGCCCTCGTTGTCCCAGATGTCCTTCCAGCCGTTGACGGCGACGCTGTCGCCGTACCACTGGTGCGCGAGTTCGTGCACGACCACGGAGACGTTGGCGCCGTTGGCGAACTGGGCGGGGCTGTAGAACGGGCGGGTCTGCGTTTCGAGCGCGAAGTGGCTCGGCACGTTCGGGACGTACCCGCCGACCGCGTTGAAGGGATACGGGCCGAAAACGCTCTCAAGCCACTCGGTCACGTCCTTGGTGCGCTCGACACTGGCGCGTACGGCGCCGTCGTTGTCGCCGAGGTCCTTGCTGTAGGCGTTGAGGACGGGCAGGCCGCTCGCGGTCTTGTCGGTGGTGATGTCGAACTTGCCCACCGCGAGCGTGGTCAGATAGGACGCCTGCGGCTTGTTGGAGCGCCAGTTGTACGTCGTCCAGCCGATCTTCGAACTCTGGCTCTGCAGAACGCCGTTGCTGATGGCCTGGGTGCCGTCGGGCACCTTCACGGAGATGTCGTACGTGGCCTTGTCCAGCGGGTGGTCGTTGGACGGGAACCACCACACGGCCGAGTCGGGCTCCTGGGCCGCGACACCGCCGTCCGGAGTGCGCTGCCACGCCGTCCAGCCGTCGACCTTCAGCTCGGACGGCTTGCCGGCGTACTTCACCACGACGGTGACGGCCTTGCCCTTGGGCAGCGGTGTGGCCGGGGTGATCTCCAGCTCGTGGCTGCCGGACGTGGCGAACGTCGCCTTGGTGCCGTTCACCCGTACCTCGCTGACGGCGAGGCCGAAGTCGAGGTTGAAGCGGGAGAGGTCCTGCTTGGTGGTGGCGAGCAGGGTGGCCGTGCCCTCCAACAGGTCCGTGGCAGGCTGGTACTTGAGTTTCAGGTCGTAGTGCGAGACGTCGTAGCCGCCGTTGCCGCTGGCCGGGTAGTAGGGGTCGCCGATGCCCGGGGCGCCCGGAGTGAAGTCCGCGGCCGACGCCGGGATCACCAGCAGCAGGGAGGCGGCGAGCACGCTCGGGGCGATGATTTTGCGGTGCACAAAAGCTCCAAGTCGTCAGTGTCGTCGTGGGGTGAACGATGGTGAACGATCTCTTCGGACCTTATTCAGCCCCTGCCGCCCTAGTCATGTCCATGGCCCCTGCTGTCACACGATCGCCATTCGGCCGACATCTCGGCCGGAGCGGCCCGGTTCGCTCCGGCCCCCCTTCGCCCCCTCTACTGCCCCCTTTTGCACGGGAGTTGACGGGAGTACCTTCCGCCCATGCCGATACATGAGCGGTTCATCCGCCCCAGGTCCAGATCGCCGAGGCCGTTCCGGTTGCGCAGGTCCCACGGGCCCGCCGGGTTCGCCAGGTCCGCCAGGTCCGGCAGGTCTCTCGGGGCCCTCGTCCTCGCGGCCGTGGCCGCCCTGGCGGCGGTGCTTCTCGCCCCGGCGGGAGCCCAGGCCACCCCGGCGGGAGCTCAGGCCATCCCGCCGGGCTCGCAGGCCGCTCGGGCGAAGGAGAGCCGGCCCGTCTATTCGTACGAGAACGCGATACGCGAGGCCGTCTGGGTCGACACCGGTCTGGACACCGACGGTGACGGCAGGGGCGACCGCGTCGCGGTCGACATCGTCCGCCCGCGCGAACCCGCGCAACAGGGCCGGAAGATACCGGTCATCATGGATGCGAGCCCGTACTACTCGTGCTGCGGACGCGGCAACGAGAGCCAGCTCAAGACGTACGACGCCAACGGCGATGTCGTGCAGATGCCGCTGTTCTACGACAACTACTTCGTGCCGCGCGGCTACGCCTTCGTGGGCGTGGACCTGGCCGGAACCAACCGTTCGGACGGCTGTGTCGATGTCGGCGGTCCCTCCGACGTGCTGTCCGCCAAGGCGGTCGTCGACTGGCTCAACGGCCGGGCCCGCGCCTACACGACCCGGACCGGCGGGACGCGGGCCACGGCCGGGTGGACCAACGGCCGCACCGGCATGATCGGCAAGAGCTGGGACGGCACCATAGCCAACGGCGTCGCCGCCACCGGCGTCGAGGGCCTCAGGACGATCGTGCCGATCAGTGCCATCTCCTCCTGGTACGACTACTACTTCGCCAAGGGCGCCCCGCTGTACGACGGCGGTCCCGCCGACCTGGCCGACGCGGTGGAGAGCCCGGACGCGCAGGCGCACTGCGCCGCGGAGCAGCAGAAGATCGTCGCCGGATCGCCCCGCAGCGGCGACTGGACGAAGCTGTGGAACGACCGGGACTACGTGCTGCGCGCCGACAAGGTCAAGGCCAGCGTCTTCGTCGTGCACGGCATGCAGGACCTCAACGTCCGCACCAAGAACTTCGGCCAGTGGTGGGACGCGCTCGCCGCGAACGGCGTCGAGCGCAAGATCTGGCTGTCGCAGACCGGTCACGTGGACCCGTTCGACTACCGGCGTGCCGACTGGGTGCCGGTCCTCCACCAGTGGTTCGACCACTACCTGCTCGGCTACGACAACGGCATCGAGCGCCGGCCCATGGCCGACATCGAGCGCCACCCCGACCAGTGGACCACCGACCGGGTGTGGCCCCCGTCCGGCACCGCGGCCGCCACCGTGCATCCCGTGAACGGTGCCGTGCCGGGCGTCGGAGCGCTCTCGCTGGGCCGGGCGCCCGCGGCGTCGACGGCCACGTTCACCGACAACCCGGCCCTCGACGAGACCAGCTGGGCGGCCGACATCGACAAGTCGACGCCCGACAAGGCGGGTTTCACCACCAAGCCGCTCACCAAGGACCTGCGGGTGTCCGGCTCGTCCAAGGTCACCGTCACCGCGACACCGTCCACGAGCAGCGCCCATCTCTCCGCGGTCCTCGTGGACCTCGGGCCCGACACGATCCGCAACTACGCGGGGGCGGGTGAGGGCATTCTCACCGGCACCGACCGCACCTGCTGGGGTGCGAGCACCACCGGGGACAGTCCCTGCTACCTGACCACGTCGGCGGACAAGACCGACGTCGGCTCCACCGTCTTCAGTCGCGGATGGGCCGATCTCGGCAATTACGCCTCCGACCGCAAGGGCGTGCCGCTGACCCCCGGCAAGCCGTACACCATCACCCTCGACCTGGCGGCCACCGACCACGTGGTGCCTGCCGGGCACCGGCTCGCGCTGATCGTCGCCGGTACCGACAACGGCCTCATCGACCCGCCGGCGAGCAGGCCCACGCTCGCGCTCGACCTGACGCGCTCGGGTGCCCGGGTGCCGTTCGTCGGCGGCGCCGGAGCGTTCGCCCGCGCCACCGCCGGCACGGGCGCGCCGGGCGGCGCGCCGAGCCTGGTGGCACCGAAGGGGGTGCCGGTTCCGCGGATGACCCAGCGGCTCCCCGGAGACGTCCGGCACTGACGGAGCGGCCCGGCGTCTCAGTGCGTCAGGCCGCCCGCCGGGGTGCTCACCCCGGACAGCGCCTCCGCGAGGGCCGCCAGCACGGGGCCGGGATGCTCACGCAAGTAGAAGTGCCCGCCCGGGAATTGACGCACCGTCAATTCCCGGGCGGTGTGGCTTCCCCAGTCGTCCAGGAGCTCGCGCGCGTGGTCGGCGCGGCCGCCGAACACCGTGATGGGCACGGGCAGCGGCTCGGCCTCGCGCCACGTGTACGTCTCCAGGACGCGGTAGTCGTCCCGCAGCGCGTCGACGACCAGCTCCCGCAGCTCGGGGCTGTCCAGGACCTCCTGCGGTATGCCGCCGTGGATCGTGGCGACCCGCTCGATGAGGTCGTCGTCGGACAGCCGGTGCAGCGGGTCCGCGGCGCGTGCGTGACGGTGGTGCGGCGCGGGAAGGGCGGAGACGATCAGCCGCGCGGGCAGCGGCCTGCCCGCGTCACGCAGGGCGCGCGTGACCTCGTAGGCGACGAGGGAGCCCAGGCTGTGCCCGAAGAAGGCGTACGGCTCCGGGCTCAGGGGCACCTCGTCGAGGAACGCCGCGACCAGCTCCCGCATCGAGGCGAACATCGGCTGTCCGTACCGTGAACCGCGGCCGGGCAGTTGCACGGCCTGGAACTCCGCGTCCGGCATGTCGCGGCCCCAGCGCAGGAACTCGGTGGCCGAGCCGCCCGCGTGCGCGAAGCAGTAGAGCTTGGGGGCGCCGGGGCGCGGCTTCCCGGCGATGAGCCAGCTGGACGGCGCGGCAGGGTGCATGGCGGGGGAACCTCCGGGGGAGCGGGCGGGCGGATGCGGCGGCCGGGTCCGCCTCCGCGCCGGGGCGCCTGCCCGCAGGCCCCCGGTCGGGTCCGCGGCGACGTCCCGTAGCGAGGAGTCTCCCATCGTGCCCGGAATCATCCGCCCGGTTTTGGCCACGGGCCCGCGTTCCGGGTACGTCGGTGAACGGGGCCGGGACCGCGGCCGGGGGAGCGTGCGGCGGCCGGGGATCCGGGGCGGCCGGGGGACGGATTAGGATCGGTCACCTCATGACTGCAACTCTCGTCGCCAAGGATCTCGCCGCCGGCCACGGCGACCGCACCCTGTTCGCCGGGCTCGACCTGGTGGTCGCCCCCGGCGACGTCATCGGCCTCGTCGGACCCAACGGAGCAGGCAAGTCCTCGCTGCTGCGCCTGCTCGCAGGGCTCGACGCCCCCGAGGAGGGCGAGCTGCGGCTCTCCCCGCCCGGCGCGAGCGTCGGTCATCTCCCGCAGGAGCCCGACCGGCGCCCCGGCGAGACGATCCGCGCCTTCCTCGCGCGGCGCACCGGTGTCGCCGCGGCCCAGGAAACGATGGACATCGCGACACAGGCCCTGGTCGACGGGGCCCCCGGCGCCGACGACGCCTACGCCGACAGCCTGGAGCGCTGGCTCGCACTGGGCGGCGCCGACCTGGACGAGCGGGCCGAGGAGGTCGCCGCCTCGCTCGGCCTCACCACCGGCCTCGACCAGCCGATGACCGCGCTCTCCGGCGGCCAGGCAGCCCGCGCGGGCCTCGCCTCGCTGCTCCTGTCCCGCTACGACGTCTTCCTGCTCGACGAGCCCACCAACGACCTCGACCTGGACGGGCTTGAGCGGCTCGAAGCGTTCGTGAAGGGACTGCGGGCCGGCACGGTCGTCGTCAGCCACGACCGCGAGTTCCTCGCCCGCACCGTCACCAAGGTCCTCGAACTCGACCTCGCCCAGCAGCAGATCAACCTGTACGGCGGCGGCTACGAGGCCTACCTGGAAGAGCGCGCCACCGCACGGCGTCACGCGCGGGACGACTTCGAGGAGTACGCCGACAAGCGCTCCGCGCTCGAAGGCCGCGCCCAGATGCAGCGTTCCTGGATGGACAAGGGCGTCAAGAACGCCCGCCGCAAGGCGACCGACAGCGACAAGCTCGGAAAGAAGTTCCGCAGCGAGTCCAGCGAGAAGCAGGCGTCCAAGGCCCGCCAGACGCAGCGCATGATCGAGCGCCTCGACGTGGTGGACGAGCCCCGCAAGGAGTGGGAACTGCGGATGGAGATCGCCTCCGCGCCCCGCTCCGGCGCCGTCGTCGCCAGCCTGCGCGACGCCGAGGTGCACCGCGAAGCCTTCACCTTCGGGCCGGTCTCGCTCCAGATCGACTGGGCCGACCGCGTGGCCATCACCGGCGCCAACGGCTCCGGCAAATCCACCCTGCTCGCCGCCCTCCTCGGCCGGCTGCCCCTCGACGCCGGCCACGCCACGCTCGGCTCGGGCGTCGTCGTCGGCGAGGTCGACCAGGCGCGCGGACTGTTCCTCGGCGACGACGCACTGCTCGACGCGTTCTGCGCCGCGGTCCCCGACACGGAGCCCGCGGAGGTCCGCACCCTGCTCGCCAAGTTCGGCCTCAAGGCGCACCACGTGCTCCGTCCGGCCGGATCGCTCTCACCGGGCGAACGCACCCGCGCGGCCCTCGCCCTGCTCCAGGGCCGGGGCGTCAACCTCCTCGTCCTCGACGAGCCGACCAACCACCTGGACCTGCCCGCCATCGAACAGCTGGAGTCGGCGCTCGACTCCTACACCGGCACCCTGCTCCTGGTCACCCACGACCGCAGGATGCTGGACGCCGTCACCACCACCCGCCGCCTGGAAGTCGCGGACGGAAAGCTCACCGAGCACTGACCGCTCACCGAGTACGGACGGCTCACCGAGTACGGACGGCTCACCGAGTACGGACGGCTCACCGAGTACGGACGGCTCACCGAGCGCGGGTGGTGGCGGGCCGCCGGACGCGTAACGAGGGGCGGGCGTACGTCAGTTGACGTACGCCCGCCCCTCGGCGTCCTCCGGGCTCAGCTGCCCAGCCTGGCTCAGCGCCCGCCGCGGCCCTTGGGGTCGACGAGGCCGGCCTTGCGCAGCGCGTCCGCCATCGCGCTGTTCGCCGGCGCGGGCGCCGAGCCGCGGCCCTGGCCGCCGCCCTGACGGCCGCCGCCGCGGCTCTCGCCGTCACTCGCACGTCGCTGGGCCTGGCCCTGGCTCCGATTCTGGCCCGCACCCTGCGCCTGGCCCTGGCCTTGCCGCTGGCGAGGGGGCCGGCCGCCCTGCCCCTGGCCGCCGCGTTCGCCCCGCTCGCGCTGGGGCGCGCCGCCCGGCGCGGACGCGTCGTCGTCGAGCCGGAGTGTCAGCGAGATCCGCTTGCGCGGCACGTCCACGTCGAGGATCTTCACCTTGACGATGTCGCCGGGCTTCACCACGTCCCGCGGGTCCTTCACGAACGTCTTCGAGAGCGCCGAGACGTGGGCGAGCCCGTCCTGGTGCACACCGATGTCGATGAACGCCCCGAACGCCGCCACATTGGTGACCACCCCTTCGAGCACCATCCCGGGCGCCAGGTCGCCGATCTTCTCGACGCCCTCCTTGAAGGTGGCGGTCCTGAACGCCGGACGCGGGTCGCGGCCCGGCTTCTCCAGCTCGCGCAGGATGTCGGTGACCGTGGGCAGGCCGAAGGTGTCGTCCACGAAGTCGTCGGGGCGCAGCGAGCGCAGCACCCCGGTGTTGCCGACGAGCGACGCGACCTCGCTGCCCGCGGTCTTCACCATCCGCCGCACCACCGGATACGCCTCGGGGTGCACGCTGGAGGCGTCAAGCGGGTCGTCGCCGTCGCGGATCCGCAGGAAGCCCGCGCACTGCTCGTACGCCTTCGGGCCGAGCCGCGCCACGTCCTTGAGCGCCCGGCGGGAGCGGAACGGGCCGTTGTTGTCGCGGTGCGCCACGATGTTCTCGGCGAGCGTCGAGCCGATGCCGGACACCCGCGAAAGCAGCGGCACGGACGCGGTGTTGACGTCGACACCCACACCGTTCACACAGTCCTCGACCACCGCGTCGAGCGAGCGCGACAGCTTCACCTCGGACAGGTCGTGCTGGTACTGGCCGACGCCGATCGACTTCGGGTCGATCTTCACCAGCTCGGCGAGCGGGTCCTGCAGGCGCCGGGCGATGGATACCGCGCCGCGCAGCGACACGTCCATGTCGGGGAACTCCTGCGAGGCGAAGGCCGAAGCCGAGTACACCGAAGCGCCCGCCTCCGACACCATCACCTTCGCGAGCTTCAACTCCGGGTGCTTGGCGATGAGTTCACCGGCGAGCTTGTCCGTCTCGCGGGAGGCGGTGCCGTTGCCGATGGCGATCAGTTCGACCGCGTGCTCCTGACAGAGCGCGGCCAGCTTCGCCAGTGCCTGGTCCCACTTGTTGGCCGGGACGTGCGGGTGGATGACGTCGGTGGCCACGGCCTTGCCGGTCGCGTCCACCACCGCCACCTTCACGCCCGTGCGGAAGCCCGGATCGAGGCCCAGTGTGGCGCGGGTGCCGGCAGGGGCGGCGAGCAGCAGGTCGCGCAGGTTGGAGGCGAAGACGCGGACCGCCTCGTCCTCGGCTGCGGTGCGAAGGCGCAGCCGCAGGTCGATGCCGAGGTGCACCAGGATGCGGGTGCGCCAGGCCCAACGCACCGTGTCGGCAAGCCACTTGTCGCCGGGCCGGCCGCGGTCGGCGACGCCGAAGCGGCGCGCCACCATGTTCTCGTACGCCGAAGGGCCGGGCTCGGCCGACGGCTCCTCGGGCTCCAGGACGAGGTCGAGGACGTCCTCCTTCTCGCCGCGCAGCATCGCGAGGATCCGGTGCGAGGGGAGGGCTGTGAACGGCTCGGTGAAGTCGAAGTAGTCGGCGAACTTGGCGCCCGCCTCCTCCTTGCCCTCGCGCACCTTCGCCGCGAGCCGGCCCCTGGTCCACATGCGTTCGCGGAGCTCGCCGGTCAGGTCGGCGTCCTCCGAGAACCGCTCGGCGAGGATCGCGCGGGCACCCTCCAGGGCCGCCGCCGCGTCGGCGACGCCCTTCTCGCCGTCCACGAACGCGGCGGCCGCCACGAGCGGGTCCACCGACGGGTCGCCCAGGAGGCCGTCGGCGAGCGGTTCGAGACCCGCCTCGCGGGCGATCTGCGCCTTGGTGCGCCGCTTGGGCTTGAAGGGCAGGTAGATGTCCTCCAGGCGGGCCTTGGTGTCGGCGCCCCGGATCTGCGCTTCGAGCGCGTCGGTGAGCTTGCCCTGCTCCCGTACGGAGTCGAGGACGGCGGCGCGCCGGTCCTCCAGCTCCCGCAGGTAGCGCAGCCGCTCTTCGAGGGCGCGCAGCTGGGCGTCGTCCAGCATCTCGGTCGCTTCCTTGCGGTAGCGAGCGATGAACGGGACGGTGGATCCGCCGTCGAGCAGCTCGACGGCGGCCTTCACCTGCCGCTCCCGTACGCCGAGTTCCTCGGCGATCCTGCTTTCGATGGACGTCGTCACGTTGCCGTACCGCCTTCTCGCTGAGCCTGAGGCGCCATTGTGGCAGGCGGCGACGGTAATCGCCGATCAGCCCTTGCCGACGAGGTCGGCCGGGAAGCCGCCTGCCAGGGCCGCCGTCACCAGGAATCCCTTGGCGAGTTCGGTGAGCCGGGCCACGTCCCGCTCACCGAGGAGTTCGTAGGGGGCGAGGTCGAGCCGGTCGGTGCGGTCTTCGAGGTCGGCGCGGAGCGCCACCCCGGCCTCGGTCAACTCGCCTTCGGTATCCAGCAGTCCGCGCTCGCGCAGCCGCGCGGCGGCCGCGTCCCACTCCGTCTCCTGCCAGCCGCGCGTGGCGAACACCCAGCGCGGCGCCATGCCCTTGCCGGTAGCGGTGTGACTGACCAGCGCCTCCAGCGGGTCGAGCCCGAGGTCGAGCAGCGCGGTGAGGTGGCCGTCACCCCGGTGCTCGCGCAGCAGCGTCGCCGCGTGCCAGTAGGCGAGGTGCGGCTGCTCGGGCACGGGCAGGTCGGCGTGGGCCGCGTACAGCGGGCGGGCGTGCCGGGTGCAGCCCTCGGCGGCGCGCAGCGCGAGCCGGGCCGCCTCTGCCATCTCTTCGGAGGCGCAGGTCTCCTCGCCGAGCAGCATGCGCAGCGTGCTGTCCACCGCCCGCAGGCGGGCGGCCAGGACGGCCTCGGGGGAGGCGGTGCGCCACACGGCGGGCAGGTGCCGGGCGATGAGAGCGTGGTTGAAGTTGTAGAAGGTGGCGGCCACGACACCCGGCCCCACCGCTCCCATCGCGGCCGCACGCCCGGCGAAGTAGGCGGCGCCGCGGTCCTCGATGCCGAGTGCGGCGAGCTCCTGGGTGAAGTCGGGCGAGAAGTAGATCGTGGCGTGCAGCGAGTTGACGGGGCTGTTGCAGCGGCGTGCGGCGCGGGGCGGGAGAGAGCTCATGGCCAGAACGTTACCGACTGGTCGGTACGTCGGGAAGGGGTGGGCCGCGTGCGACGACGCGGCTCGCGCCGGGCGGCGTGTCGGGACTCGCTGCGGGCCTGTTCGGGGGCGTGGCGGAGGTCGTATCCGGGTCCTGATGGCAGGAAAGGTGGGATTCTTGTCATTGCGGCCATCGCGGTGGGGCCCAAGGATGGGGAGCATGACGCAGCGCTCCGTCCTCGTGGTCCTCTTCGACGGCGTCCAGAGTCTCGACGTGACCGGCCCCGCCGAGGTGTTCGCCATGGTCGGCCGCGTCCTGGGCGACCCGGGCGCCTACCGGCTGCGTTTCGCCTCGCTCGACGGGGCGCCCGTCGCCTCGCACAGCGGGCTGCGCCTCATGGCCGACTGCGCGCTCGGGGAGGCGGGAGCCGACGACGTCCTGCTCGTCCCGGGCGGCGACGGTGCCCACCGGCCCGCGCCGGGCCTCGTCGACTGGCTGCGGGTGCACGGGCCGGACGCCGGGCGCCTGGTCTCCGTGTGCTCGGGTTCGCTGCTCCTCGCCGAGGCGGGGCTGCTCGACGGGCACCGGGCCACCACGCACTGGGCGTCCTGCGCCGACATGGCCCGCCGCTACCCCGCGGTCCGGGTCGAGGCGGACCCGATCTTCGTGCGGGACGGCCGCATCGCCACCTCGGCCGGGGTCACCGCGGGGATCGACCTCGCCCTCGCCCTGGTGGAGGAGGACCACGGCAGGGACACCGCCCTCGCCGTCGCCCGCATCCTCGTGGTGTTCCTGCGCAGACCTGGCAACCAGGCCCAGTTCAGCGCGCAGCTCGCCGCGCAGACGGCCCGGCGGGAGCCGCTGCGCGAACTGCAGCAGTGGATCACCGAACACCCGGACGGCGACCTGTCCGTGGAGGCGCTCGCGCAGCGCGCCCGGCTCTCCCCGCGTCACTTCGCCCGTGCCTTCCACGCCGAGACCGGCACGACTCCCGGCCGCTACGTCGAGCGGGTCCGCCTCGAACACGCCCGGCGCCTTCTGGAGGAGACCCCCGACGGGGTGCGGGAGGTCTCCCGTGCGGCCGGCTACGGCACCCCCGAGGCGATGCGGCGCGCCTTCGTCAAGGCACTGGGCACCGCCCCGGCCGAGTACCGCCGCCGCTTCCGCCCCGCCCCCGCCTGACGCTCCGCCCCCCTGGCGCCCTGCCCCGCCTGACGCCCTGCCCCCGCCCGGCGCCTCCCTCCGCTGGATGCCCCGCGACGCCTGCTCCCCTCCACGACGACGCAACGCCCCAGCGCGCAACGGCTTCAGCCCGCGGCACGAACAGGGCGCATCAGCGCGCAGCGCTTCACCACGCGACGCAGGGCGGCGCACCGCCCGAAGATCACGTAACCCCGGTGACGCCCCGCGCCGGCACGCGGCGGAGGCCCCGCCCCCGGGCCCCACCGCTCACCACCACCACGACCGCGCTCGCCCGCCCCCCCCAGCGACCTTTCGATGAAGGACAGCCCATGCTGATCGCCGTCGTCCTCTACCCCGGGTTCACCGCGCTGGACGCGGTGGGCCCGTACGAGACCCTCAGCCGGCTTCCCGGTGCCGAGACGGTGCTGGTCGCCGAAGAGGCCGGTCCGGTCCGCAACGACAGCGGCAGTCTGACCCTCGTCGCCGAGAAGGCCTTCGCCGAGGTGCTGCGGCCCGACATCGTGGTCGTGCCGGGCGCCCCGCCCGGGGCCGTCGAGCCGCACCTGCACGGCGGGCCGCTCCTGGACTGGCTGCGCACCGCCGACGTCGCCTCCACCTGGACCACCTCGGTGTGCACCGGCTCGCTGCTGCTCGGCGCGGCCGGACTCCTCAAGGGGCGCAGGGCGACCTCGCACTGGCTCGCCCTCGACCAGCTCGCCGCGTTCGGGGTGAACACGACGGGGGAGCGGGTCGTCATGGACCGCAAGTACGTCACCGCCGCCGGGGTCTCCTCGGGCATCGACATGGGGCTCACGCTGCTCGGGGCGATCGCGGGGGACCGGTACGCGCAGGCCGTGCAGCTCCTCATCGAGTACGACCCGCGGCCGCCCTACGACGCCGGCTCGCCCCTCAAGGCCCCCGCCGACCTGGTGGAGCAGTTCAGGTCGAACGGGTTCCCCCGGGACTGAGCGGCCAGCCGAACCGCGGGGGCCTGCGCTCCAGGAAGGCGGCGATTCCCTCCGCGCTGTCGCCGCAGCCCAGCTCCTGCTCCGCCCAGTACTCCTCGCGTCCGGCAACGCCGCCCGTGAACTCCTTCGCCGCCGCCTGGGTGAGCTGCGAGCGCGACACCAGCAGGCGGGTGAACTCGGCCACCCGCTCGCCCAGTCGCCCCTCGGGCAGCACCTCGTCCACGAGACCGGTGCGCAGCGCCCGCTCGCTGTCGATCAACTCCCCTGAGAACAACAGGTACTTGGCGGTCGCCGGCCCGACGAGCGAAGCCAGGCGCCGGGTGGAGGAGGCCGGGTAGACGATGCCGAGCTTGGCGGGCGTCACACCGAAGAGCGCACCCTGCCGCGCGAACCGCAGATCGCAGGCGGCCGCCAGCTGGCTGCCGCCGCCCACGCAGTGGCCGCGCACCACGGCCAGCGTCGGCCGGGGAAAGGCGGCCAGCGCCTCCTCGGCCCGGACCGCGAGCGCCCTCGGATCCTCGCCGGGCTCGCGCAGCGAGGAGATGTCCGCCCCGGCGCAGAACGTGTCGCCCGCCCCGGTCAGCACCAGCGCCCGTACGCCCGGGTCGGTGGCCAGGGCGTCGAGCAGCGGCGGAAGCGCGCGCCACATCGCGGAGGTCATCGCGTTGCGCTTGGCGGGGTTGCTGATGACTACGGTGGCGACGCCCTCGCTCACGCTCTGCTGTAGCTGCGGCTGCATGCGCCGGATGCTATCCGGGTACCCGCTGCCTATGATCGCAAGGGGGGCGCACGCGGATCGCTGAGGAGACGCTGATGGCCAAGCCCACGCGGAACGTCGAAGGCGAAGGCGGCGAGCGGAACGCCCGACGCGAAGGCAGAAGACTGAGCCGGAGCTTCGGTGTGCTCGCACTGCTCGGAGCCGTCCTGGTCGTGGCCGGCATCGTGGGCCTCGCCTACACCGAATTCGCGACCCTCACCACGATGCTGCTCTTCGGCTGGCTGCTGCTCATCGGCGGTGTCGTCGGTCTCGCCCACGCGATCCAGTCACGCGGCTCGCGCTTCTTCTGGCTCGCGGTCGTGGTCGCCGCGCTGAACCTGGCCGCCGGAGTCGTCATCATCCGCCGCCCCGAGGGCAGCGCCGAGGCGCTCACGATGTTCGCCGCCCTGCTGTTCCTGACCGGCGGGGTCTTCCGGCTGGCCGGCAGCGTGGTGGTGCGCGGGCCGCAGTTCGGCTGGACGCTGGTGCAGGGCGCGTTCGGTGTGCTCCTGGGCATCCTGGTGCTGGCGAACTGGCCGAGCAACAGCCGGTACGTCATCGGCTGTTTCTTCTCGCTGGCCCTGCTCTTCGACGGCCTGGGGCTGATCGCGATCGGCGTCGGCGGCCGCAGAATCGTCACTCTTGTGAGCGACGCGGTGGCCTCGCCCGAGGCCGCGAAAAGCACACCTCCGATGTCTCCGACACCCCCGCAAGCCATGGCAAAGCCGTCAGAGAGGGATCAGAACCCGCCGGAGAGGTGACCTTCTCTTTCATCGCTCATCAAAAAGCGGCGATAGATGCTGACTTCTGTTCAGTCAGCCGGTCCGGACCAGCGCACTCCCGACACTCTTCAGGAGTGGGGTGTGCCGTCGAGCCGCAAGGGTGGGTGCCAGAACATGGAGATCCGCGGGAGCCTCCCGCCCGAACCCGCCGCCCCGGTCAGGCAGCAGGCGTACGAAGGCGTGTGGCGGTTCACCGCCCCCGCCGTCGACGTCTCCGTGCCGCAGGCCCGGCACGCGGTGCGCGACCTGCTGCGGCGCCAGGGCGTGCCGGCCCACGACGACCTCGTACAGGGCCTGCTGCTCATCGTCTCGGAGCTGGTCACCAACGCGGTCAGACACGCGGCCCTGCTCTCCCCGGAGGTCGCCGTCGAGGTGGCCATCGGGGCGGAATGGATCCGGGTGTCCGTGGAGGACAACCACCCCTACCGCCCCAAGGCCCTGGAGGCGGACTACGCCCAGACCGGCGGCCGGGGGCTGCTCCTGGTCCGGGAGATCACCGAGGAGGCCGGCGGGGTGTGCGACGTCGAGCAGACCGCGAGCGGCGGAAAGATCGTGTGGGCCGCACTCCCGCTGGCCCCCCTGCCGGGGATCACCAGCCCGCGTCGGGCCCCGTGAGCTCCTTCACCGCGGGCCGCGCCGCGTCGAGCACCGTCATGAACCACGCCGAGAACGGGGCGGCCGCGTGCCGCTCGGCCAGTTCCTCGGGCGTCACGAACGCGGTCTCGCCGATCTCCTCCGGGTCCGGCCGCAGCGGCGACTGCGCGAGGCCCACGAACAGGTGGTTGTACTCCTGCTCGACCAGACCCGAATCCGGGTCCGGGTGGTTGTAGCGCACCGTGCCCGCCTCGGCGAGCAGCGTCGGCGAGATGCCCAACTCTTCGTAGGTGCGCCGGGCGGCCGCCGCGAACGGGGACTCGCCGGGGTAGGGGTGGCCGCAGCAGGTGTTGGACCAGACGCCGGGGGAGTGGTACTTGCCGAGGGCCCGGCGCTGGATCAGGAGCCGGCCCGCGGAGTCGAAGAGGAAAACGGAAAACGCCCGGTGCAGCTGTCCGGGCGCCTGGTGGGCGGAGAGCTTCTCCGCGGTTCCGATGGTGTTGCCGTTCTCGTCGACGAGTTCGAGCATGATCTCCGGTGCGGCGCCCGCGGTCCCGTTCGACGAGTTGTTCGCCGTGGTGGCTGGTGTGCTCGGCATAACCATCCTTCGCTTCGGTCCTCGGCTGCCCAGTCTGCCGTACAACAGCGGTCTGTCCGCCATTGACCGGCATCCGCATGTCATGCCCCATGTGGCCCGGCCGGAACCGTCTCGAATCAGTGCCCGAATGAGCACCCGAATCGGTACCCGAATCAGTGACAGAGCCGCGCCTCGTGCTCGGCGTGCCCGCTCGGTTCTAGCTGGAAGGTGCAGTGCTCGACGTCGAAATGGTCGCCCAGGCACCCCTGCAACTCGTGCAGCAGCTTCTCGTGCCCCACCGAGTCGAGCATCTCCTGGCTGACCACCACGTGCGCCGACAGCACCGGCATCCCGGACGTGATCGTCCAGGCGTGCAGATCGTGTACGTCCTCGACGCCCGGCAGCCCCACGATGTGCGACCGCACCTCCGCCATGTCGACCCCCTTGGGGGCCGATTCGAGCAGGACGTTGAGGGTCTCGCGCAGCAGCTTGACGGTCCTGGGCACGATCATCACGCCGATCACCAGGGAGGCGATCGGGTCCGCGGCCTGCCAGCCGGTGGTCATGATGACCAGACCGGCCACGACCACGGCGCCCGAGCCGAGCGCGTCGGAGAGCACTTCGAGGAAGGCGCCGCGCACGTTCAGGCTCTCCTGCTGCCCCTTCATCAGGAGGCAGAGCGAGACCGAGTTGGCGGCCAGGCCGATCAGCCCGAAGACGACGGCCGTGCCGCCCGCGGTGCCGGCCGGCTCGACGAACCGTGCGACCGCCTCGAACAGGATGTAGCCGCCGACGCCGAGCAGCAGCATGCAGTTGACGAGCGCGGCGAGGATCTCGGCGCGGGCGTACCCGAAGGTGCGGTTGCCGGCGGCCGGGCGGTTGGCGAAGTGGATGGCGAGCAGCGCCATCGCGAGCCCGAGGCCGTCCGTCGCCATGTGCGCCGCGTCCGCGACGAGGGCGAGGGAGTCCGCGAGGAGTCCGCCGACGATCTCCACGATCATCACGGTCAGTGTGATGCCGAGCGCGATGCGCAGCCGTCCCCGGTAGGCGGCGGCCGCGGTGCCCGTCGGCGGCGGCCCGCCGTGTGTGTGTCCGTGGTCGTGCCCAGCCCCCATGAAAGGCCCTCCCGGATCTGTTCCCGATCAATCCCGACGTCTCTACGAGGGGCCCAGTGAACTACGGGTAGGGGGTATGTGCAACACGGCAGTGAACACCGTTGTCATCTGCTCTGACCTGCGGAAATGCTCGCAGGTCAGAGCGTCGCACGGATCGCCGCGCGCCCGCGTGGGGCCGGCCGGCACGGGCGGCGGCGGAGCACCGCGCACGCGCGGTTTGTGGGGTGCGCCCTTGATCCACCATGATGATCGCGGCGCCCCGCACCGGGAGGCCACGGGCCCCATCGGGCGTGAACGGCCAGTGAATTCCCGCTTCCGTGCATCCGATAGCCTCTGCCGACGTGCCGCCCGCCCCGTGCCGGGCCGGGCCGTCGGACTTCAGCCATGTCAGTCGCAAGGAGTGGATTCGTCTGTCGACCGCCATCCTTACCGGTCCGCCGGTACCCGGATCGCAGCTCGGACCCGATCTGCGCGCGCTGGGATTCGACGTACAAGAGGCCCTGCTCCCCGACGAGCTGCCCCGCCTGGTCGGCCGGGTCCCGGCCGGTGAGCGCGTCGCCCTGGTCGACCCGCGCTTCGTCGGCCACCGTCACGCGCTGCGTCTCGCGCTGACCGACCCCCGCTTCCCCGCCGCCGCGGTGCCGGGCGCCCTCGCCGTCCAGGCCGACGCCCGCCCCGCGCTCGCCCGCGCCGTCGCGGCCACCGCGCCCACGTCACCGGTCCGCGTCGCCTCCGTGCTCGCCGACGACGTCGCCGTGGCCATCGAGACCGACGGCGTCGCGGTGCACCACCCCGATCTGGGCTCGCTCGTGGCGAGCGTCCCCGCCGACGGGGCCGCCGCGGCCGAGGCCGCGCGCGCCGTCGCCGCCGTCGACGACGAGGCCGTTCGCCTGCGCAACGCGGTCAAGTCCCGCGACGGCTTCTTCACCACCCACTGCATCAGCCCCTACTCCCGCTACATCGCCCGCTGGTGCGCCCGCCGCGGTCTGACCCCCAACCAGGTCACCACCGCATCGCTGATCACCGCCCTGATCGCGGCCGGCTGCGCGGCGACCGGGACCCGCGGCGGTTACGTCGCGGCGGGCGTGCTGCTGATCCTCTCCTTCGTCCTGGACTGCACCGACGGGCAGCTCGCCCGCTACTCGCTCCAGTACTCGACGATGGGCGCCTGGCTCGACGCCACCTTCGACCGCGCCAAGGAGTACGCGTACTACGCGGGCCTGGCACTGGGAGCCGCCCGGGGCGGCGACGACGTATGGGCGCTCGCGCTCGGCGCGATGGTGCTCCAGACCTGCCGGCACGTCGTGGACTTCTCCTACAACGAGGCGCACGTCGTGGGCACCGACGCCACGGCGAACACCAGCCCCACCGCCGCCCTGTCCGACCGGCTCGACTCGGTCGGCTGGACGGTGTGGGTACGTCGCATGATCGTGCTGCCCATCGGCGAGCGCTGGGCGATGATCGCGGTCCTGACCGCCCTCACCACGCCCCGCATCGTCTTCTACGCGCTGCTCATCGGCTGCGCCTTCGCCGCCTGCTACACCACCGCGGGCCGCGTCCTGCGCTCCGTGACCCGCCGCGCCACCCGCACCGACCGCGCCGCCCGTGCGCTCGCCGAGCTCGCCGACAGCGGGCCCCTCGCGCACCTGGTCGCCGCCAGGGCGCCCCGGATCCCGGGCGCGCCCGTCGTCGCGGCCGTCGGCGCCGCCGCCCTGATCGCCGCGGCGCTCACCCAGCCCGTCGGCGGCAGCCAGATGATCGTCGCGGCCGTCTTCTACGCGGTCCTGTCCGGCCTCGCCGTCGCGGGCCCCCTCAAGGGCGCCCTCGACTGGCTCGTGCCGCCCCTGTTCCGGGTGGCCGAATACTGCACGGTCCTCGTCCTGGCCGCCCGCTCCGACGTGAACGGGGCCCTTCCCGCGGCCTTCGGGCTCGTATCCGCGGTCGCCTACCATCACTACGACACGGTCTACCGCATCAAGGGCGGCTCCGGCGCGCCGCCGCAGTGGCTGGTGCGGGTGATCGGCGGCCACGAGGGCCGCACGCTCGTGGTGGCGGTGCTCGCCGCCGTCCTCGCCACGCGAGGCACCGACTTCACCCTGGCGCTCACCGCCCTCGCGGCGGCCATCGCGCTCGTGGTGCTCGTGGAGTCCATCCGGTTCTGGGTGTCCTCCGGAGCACCTGCCGTACATGACGAAGGAGAAACAGCATGATTGGCCTCGTACTGGCAGCCGGTGCCGGACGCCGTCTGCGCCCCTACACCGACACGCTCCCGAAGGCCCTCGTGCCTGTCGACGGTGACACCACCGTCCTGGACATCGCGCTGAAGAACTTCGCCGAGGTCGGTCTCACCGAGGTCGCCATCGTCGTCGGCTACCGCAAGGAGGCCGTGTACGCGCGCAAGGAGGCCCTGGAGGCCACGTACGGCGTCGCGATCACGCTGATCGACAACGACAAGGCGGAGGAGTGGAACAACGCCTACTCCCTGTGGTGCGCCCGTGAGGTCCTCAAGCGGGGCGTGATCCTCGCCAACGGCGACACCGTCCACCCCGTCTCCGTCGAGAAGACCCTCCTCGCCGCGCGCGGCAAGGGCCAGAAGATCATCCTCGCCCTCGACACGGTGAAGTCGCTCGCCGACGAGGAGATGAAGGTCATCACCGCCGAGGGCAAGGGCGTCCAGCGCATCACCAAGCTGATGGACCCGGCGACCGCCACCGGCGAGTACATCGGTGTCACGCTCATCGAGGCCGAGGCCGCCGAGGAGCTCGCCGACGCCCTGAAGACCACCTTCGAGCGCGACCCCGACCTCTACTACGAGGACGGCTACCAGGAGCTCGTGAACCGCGGCTTCACCGTCGACGTGGCCCCCATCGGCGAGGTGTCGTGGGTCGAGATCGACAACCACGACGACCTGGCGAAGGGCCGTGAGATCGCGTGCCAGTACTGACGCGACTGATTCCGTCGCCCGTCGTCGTCGACATCCGCCGCGGAGCGCTGGACGATCTGGCCTGCGTCCTCGCCGACCAGCGCATCTCCGCGTCGGGCAAACTCGCGGTGGCCATCAGCGGCGGCTCCGGGGCGGTGCTGCGCGAGCGGCTGGCCCCGGCGCTGCCCGGCGCCGACTGGTACGAGGTCGGCGGCGGCACGCTCGACGACGCCATCAAGCTCGCCGACGCGATGAAGTCGGGTCACTACGACGCCGTCGTCGGGCTCGGCGGCGGCAAAATCATCGACTGCGCCAAGTACGCCGCGGCGCGCATCGGTCTCCCCCTGGTCGCCGTCCCGACCAACCTGGCGCACGACGGCCTCTGCTCGCCGGTCGCCACCCTCGACAACGACGCGGGCCGCGGCTCCTACGGGGTGCCCACGCCGATCGCCGTCGTCATCGACCTGGACGTCATCCGCGAGGCTCCCGCCCGCTTCGTGCGGTCCGGCATCGGCGACGCCATCTCGAACATCTCCTGCATCGCGGACTGGGAGCTGTCGAACCGGGAGACCGGCGAATCCATCGACGGCCTCGCTGCGGCCATGGCCCGCCAGGCCGGCGAGGCCGTGCTGCGCCACCCCGGCGGCGTCGGAGACGACGGCTTCCTCCAAGTGCTCGCCGAGGGCCTCGTCCTCACCGGCATCTCCATGTCGATCTCCGGTGACTCGCGCCCCGCGTCGGGCGCCTGCCACGAGATCAACCACGCCTTCGACATCCTCTTCCCCAAGCGGGCCGCGAGCCACGGCGAACAAGTGGGCCT
The DNA here is from genome assembly GCF_036014195.1 of Streptomyces sp. NBC_00442. Classification (NCBI taxonomy): domain Bacteria; kingdom Bacillati; phylum Actinomycetota; class Actinomycetes; order Kitasatosporales; family Streptomycetaceae; genus Streptomyces; species Streptomyces sp. NBC_00442. The sequence goes on along the minus strand of NZ_CP107918.1, from coordinate 782,247 downwards.
CGGTGCCGCCTTCGCCATGCACCTGCGCGGCGCGGTGGAGGAGTCCGCGCTGATGGCGAGCGTGCTCAGGCGCCACCGGCTGCCGGTCACCCCGGAGGAGATCGGCTTCAGCGTGGACGAGTTCGTCCAGGCCGTCGAGTTCGCCCCGCAGACCCGGCCCGGCCGCTACACCATCCTGGAACACCTCGACCTGTCCACCGACCAGATCAGGGACGCGTACGCCGACTATGCCAAGACCATCCGTAGCTGAGCTCCGCCCGGTCGTGCACCCGGCGGGTGTGAAGGACCGGGTCAGCGGCGAGCACTGGGGCGGCCGCCTCTACATGCGCGAGATCTCGCTGCGCATCACCCGTGTCCTGGTCACCACCAAGGTCACGCCGAACCAGCTGACGTATCTGATGACCCTCAGCGGGGTCCTCGCCGCCCCCGCGCTGCTCGTGCCGGGCGTCTGGGGCGCCGTCCTCGGTGTCGTCGCCGTCCAGGGTTACCTGCTGCTCGACTGTGTCGACGGCGAAGTGGCGCGCTGGAAGAAGCAGTTCTCGCTCTCCGGCGTCTACCTCGACCGCGTCGGCGCCTACCTGTGCGACGCGGCGGTCCTGGTCGGCTTCGGCCTGCGCGCCGCCGACCTGTGGGGCCCCGGCCGCATCGACTGGCTGTGGGCCTTCCTCGGTACGCTCGCGGCGCTCGGCGCCATCCTGATCAAGGCCGAGACCGACCTCGTCGGCGTCGCCCGCCACCAGGCCGGGCTGCCGCAGGTCAAGGACGCGGCCGCCACACCGCGCTCCTCCGGCATGGCGCTCGCCCGCAGGGCCGCCGCCGCGCTGAAGTTCCACCGGCTCGTCCTCGGCATCGAGGCCTCCCTGCTGATCCTGGTCCTCGCCGTCGTGGACCAGGTCCGTGGCGACCTGTACTTCTCGCGTCTGGGCGTCGCGGTGCTCGCGGGCATCGCGCTCCTTCAGACGCTGCTGCACCTGGTGTCCGTCCTCGCCTCCAGCAGGCTGAAGTGAGCGCCCCGATGAAGGTCGGCGCGGTCATCATCACCATGGGTAACCGCCCCGCCGAGCTGCGCGCCCTGCTCGACTCCGTCGCCCAGCAGGAAGGCGACCGCGTCGAGGCCGTGGTGGTCGGAAACGGCGCCCCGGTCCCGGACGTCCCCGAGGGCGTGCGCACCGTGGAGCTGCCGGAGAACCTGGGCATCCCGGGCGGCCGCAACGTCGGCATCGAGGCGTTCGGTCCCTCGGGCGCCGAGATGGACGTCCTGCTGTTCCTCGACGACGACGGTCTGCTCGCCCGTCCGGACACGGCCGAGCTGTGCCGCCAGGCCTTCGCGGCCGACCCGGAGCTCGGCATCGTCAGCTTCCGGATCGCCGACCCGGAGACCGGCGTCACCCAGCGCCGTCACGTGCCGAGGCTGCGCGCCTCCGACCCGATGCGCTCATCGCGTGTGACCACCTTCCTCGGCGGCGCCAACGCCGTGCGGACCCGGGTGTTCGCGGAGGTCGGCGGGCTGCCCGACGAGTTCTTCTACGCGCACGAGGAGACCGACCTCGCCTGGCGGGCCCTGGACGCCGGCTGGATGATCGACTACCGCGCCGACATGGTCCTCAACCATCCGACGACCGCCCCGTCCCGGCACGCGGTCTACCACCGGATGGTGGCCCGCAACCGGGTCTGGCTCGCCCGCCGCAACCTTCCGGCGCTCCTGGTCCCCGTCTACCTCGGCGTCTGGCTGCTCCTGACCCTGGCGCGGAAGCCCTCGGGTCCCGCCCTGAAGGCCTGGTTCGGCGGGTTCAAGGAGGGCTGGACGACGCCCTGCGGACCGCGCCGCCCCATGAAGTGGCGTACGGTCTTCAAGCTCACCCGGCTGGGCCGTCCCCCCGTCATCTGAGAGTCTCGGCTCTGAGACCATCGGGCGTACTTCTTGAACACGAAAGTTTCCACTTGTGAGTGACACAACCCTGTCCCCGGCGGACCTCGCCGCCAAGCACGGGCTGTCGGTGAGCGGTGCCCGTCCCGGGCTGACCGCTTACATCAAGCAGCTGTGGGGTCGGCGCCACTTCATCCTGTCGTTCTCCTCGGCCAAGCTCACCGCCCAGTACAGCGAGGCGAAGCTCGGCCAGATCTGGCAGGTGGCGACGCCCCTGCTGAACGCGCTGGTCTACTACTTCATCTTCGGCGTGCTCATGGGAACGAGAAAGGGCATCCCCAACGATGTCTTCATCCCGTTCCTGGTGACCGGCGTGTTCCTGTTCACCTTCACGCAGAACTCGCTGATGGCCGGCGTACGGGCCATTTCGGGCAACCTGGGCCTGGTGCGGGCGCTGCACTTCCCGCGCGCGTCCCTGCCGATCTCGTTCGCGCTCCAGCAGCTCCAGCAGCTGCTGTTCTCGATGATCGTCCTGATGATCGTGGTGGTCGCCTCCGGCTTCGCACCGGGCATGACGTGGATCCTCATCGTTCCCGTGCTCGCGCTGCAATTCGTCTTCAACACCGGACTCGCGCTGATCTTCGCCCGGCTCGGCGCGAAGACGCCCGACCTCGCGCAGCTGATGCCGTTCATCATGCGTACGTGGATGTATTCGTCCGGAGTGATGTTCAGCATCACCGCGGTGCTCCACGACAAGCCGAGCTGGCTCAAGCACGTCCTGCAGGTCAACCCCGCCGCGATCTACATGGATCTCGCGCGCTACGCCCTGCTGGACGGATACGGCGGCGGGACCCTGCCCCCGCACGTCTGGGTCCTGGCGACCGGCTGGGCCGTCGTCGTGGGCGCCCTGGGATTCGTGTACTTCTGGAAGGCTGAGGAGCGCTATGGCCGTGGCTGAGGACATCAAGAACCGTGTGGCGGTCGAGGACGCGCGCATTCCCACCGTCATCTGCGACGACGTGCACATCGTGTACACCGTCAACGGTGGCGGCGGCGGAAGGGGCAGCGCCACCGCCGCCCTGAGCCGCATCGTGAAGAAGGACAAGACCGGCGGAGCGTCCCGGGGCATGCGCCGGGTGCACGCGGTCAAGGGCGTGACGTTCACCGCGTACCGCGGCGAGGCGATCGGCCTGATCGGCTCCAACGGCTCCGGCAAGTCGACGCTGCTGCGGGCCATCGCCGGCCTGCTGCCGCCGGAGAGCGGGCGGGTCTACACCGACGGCCAGCCCTCGCTGCTCGGCGTGAACGCGGCGCTGATGAACGACCTCACCGGCGAGCGCAACGTCATCCTCGGCGGCCTGGCCATGGGCATGTCGCGCGAGGAGGTCAAGGAGCGCTACGAGGAGATCGTCGACTTCTCCGGCATCAACGACAAGGGCGACTTCATCTCCCTGCCGATGCGGACGTACTCCTCCGGCATGGCGGCCCGGCTGCGGTTCTCCATCGCCGCGGCCAAGGACCACGACGTCCTCATGATCGACGAGGCCCTTGCCACCGGTGACCGTCAGTTCCAGATCCGCTCCGAGGAGCGGATCCGCGAGCTGCGCAAGCACGCGGGCACCGTCTTCCTGGTGAGCCACAGCATCGGCTCCATCCGGGACACCTGCGACCGCGTGCTGTGGCTGGAGCGGGGCGAGCTCCTGATGGACGGGCCGACCGACGAGGTCGTCAAGGCGTACCAGAAGGAGTCGGGCCGCTGACGCCCAGTCATCCGGCGGACCCGTACGGACCCAGCCCCTGCCGATCAACCCCGGCGGGGGCTCGTGCGTCCTAGGGTGTGGTCCGACAGCCAAGATCCCGTCAAGTTGCCGGTACGGGGGGAAGGTTGGGCCCGATCGGAGTGTTCTTGTAATGCTCGCAACACCCCGAGGTGTTGGCGGCCGTTGTACAACGTAAGCTGTACCGGTGCTGATTCGCGGCAAGTGGGGTAATACGCCCCGGGCTCCCCGCGTGGCGGGTCACCCCGTCCGGGGAGGTCAGGCGGCGTGTCCGAAATAGGATGTATTGGGTCGGCGGTGTAGAACGGGAGATGTGACGGCCATGGCTACGGAAGATCTCCAGCTCCAAGGGACGGCCGCCGTTCCCGCCCCGGGCGGTACCCGGTGACCCCAGTCCGGGATGTGCGCCCCGGGCCCTCCTCGCGCGCCACGCTCGACAAGGCCGCGGACGAGAACTTCCCGGTGGCCCCCTTCTTCCTGCCGCGCGCCTGGCGCGACGACCTGATGGCCGTCTACGGCTTCGCCCGGCTCGTCGACGACATCGGCGACGGAGACCTCGCCCCCGGCGGCGCCGACGCCCGCCACCTGGGGGTGGCCCCCGCCGACGCGGAGGACCGGCTCGTGATGCTCGACGCCTTCGAGGCGGACCTGCTCCGGGTCTTCGACGGCAGCCCGCACCACCCGCTCCTGAGGGCGCTCCGGCCGACGGTGGAGCGCTGCGCGCTCACCCCCGGGCCGTTCCTCGGACTGATCGCGGCCAACCGCCAGGACCAGCGGGTGCGCCGCTACGAGACGTACGAGGACCTGCTCGCCTACTGCGAGCTCTCGGCCAATCCCGTGGGGCGGCTCGTCCTCGCCATCACCGGCACCACGAGCCCGGAGCGGATCCGCCGCTCCGACGCGATCTGCACCGCGTTGCAGATCGTCGAACACCTCCAGGACGTGAAGGAGGACCTCGGCCGGGACCGGATCTATCTGCCGGCCGAGGACATGTCCCGTTTCCATGTCACGCAGGCCGATCTGGCCGCCCCCCGAGGGAGCGCTTCGGTGCGTGCCCTGGTCGCGTTCGAAGCGGAACGCGCCGGGTCGTTGCTGAATGAAGGCACCCCCCTGGTGGGTAGCGTCCACGGCAGACTCAGGCTGCTGCTGGCCGGATTCGTGGCCGGAGGCCGCGCCGCGCTCGACGCGGTGGCTGCCGCCGGCCACGACGTACTTCCGGGACCGCCCAAGCCCACCAAGGCGCGGCTGGTGCGCGAGGTGGGAGCCGTCTTGCGAAGAGCGCGTAGAGAGGGGTGAGCCGGACAGTGGAGGCACAGGCACCCGTGTCCGCACCGGTACAGGCCGCATACAGCTACTGCGAGGCCGTGACCGGGCAGCAGGCGCGCAATTTCGCGTACGGCATCAGGCTGCTGCCGGCCGACAAGCGGCAGGCGATGTCCGCGCTGTACGCGTTCTCGCGCCGGGTCGACGACATCGGTGACGGCACGCTGGCCAACGACGCCAAGCGGACGCGCCTGGAAGAGACCCGGGCACTGCTCGGGCGGGTGCGCGACGGCGCGGTCGACGAGGACGACACCGACCCGGTCGCGGTCGCGCTAGCGGACGCGGCACGCCGCTTCCCGATCCCGCTGGGCGGGCTCGACGAACTCATCGACGGCGTGCTGATGGACGTCCACGGCGAGAGCTACGAGACCTGGGACGACCTGAAGGCCTACTGCCGGTGCGTGGCCGGCGCCATCGGGCGGCTCTCGCTCGGCGTGTTCGGCACACAGCCCGGCGCGCCCGGCAGCGAACGCGCCCCGGAGTACGCCGACACGCTGGGACTGGCCCTCCAACTCACCAACATTCTCAGGGACGTTCGCGAGGACGCCGGCACCGGGCGGACCTATCTGCCCGCCGACGATCTCGCCAAGTTCGGCTGCTCGACCGGGTTCGACGGCCCGCTGCCGCCCCCCGGCTCCGACTTCGCCGGCCTCGTCCACTTCGAAGTGCGCCGCGCCCGCGCCCTGTTCGCCGAGGGCTACCGGCTGCTGCCCATGCTGGACCGGCGCAGCGGTGCCTGCGTCGCCGCGATGGCCGGTATCTACCGCCGCCTGCTCGACCGCATCGAGCGCGACCCCGAGGCCGTGCTGCGCGGCCGGGTGTCCCTGCCCGGCCGGGAGAAGGCGTACGTCGCCGTGCGCGGGCTGTCGGGACTCGACACCCGGCACGTCTCCCGCCAGAGCGCCAGGAGGCGCGCCTGATGCACCACGCGCACCCCGACTCCGGGCCGAGCACCGTGGCGCGGGCCCGACGTGCAACCTCGTGGCGTACCGTCGCGTCCCTGACGGCATCGGGCCGTCGTGCGCACGCCACCGGCGCGACGCGAGGGGAGGGCGTATGAGCGGCACGCGGCCCCAGCGCGCCGTGGTCGTCGGCGGCGGACTCGCCGGCATCACAGCGGCGCTCGAACTCGCCGACGCGGGTCTGAGCGTGACCCTGGCCGAGGGCAGGCCGCGTCTGGGCGGCCTCGCGTTCTCCTTCCGGCGCGGCAACCTGACCGTCGACAACGGGCAGCACGTCTATCTGCGCTGCTGCACCGCCTACAGCTGGTTCCTCGACCGGGTCGGCGGCAGCGAACTCGCGCCCGTCCAGGCCACGTTGGACGTGCCCGTCCTCGACGTGGCCCACCCCGGGGGCCCCCGGCTCGGCCGGCTGCGCCGCGACGCGCTGCCGGTGCCGCTACATCTGGCACGGAGCCTCGCGACCTACCCGCACCTCTCGCTCGCCGAGCGCGCATCCGTCGGGCGCGCCGCCCTGGCGCTGAGGAAACTCGACCCCGCCGACCCGGCGCTCGACGACGTGGACTTCGCCACCTGGCTCAGGCGGCACGGCCAGTCCGAGCGCACCATCGAGGCCCTGTGGGACCTGGTGGGCGTGGCCACCCTCAACGCCACCGCGCCGCACGCCTCCCTCAGGCTCGCCGCCATGGTCTTCAAGACCGGCCTGCTCTCCGAGGCGGGCGCCGCCGACATCGGCTGGGCCCGAGTGCCGCTTGGCGACCTGCACGACACGCTGGCCCGCAAGGCGCTCGACGCGGCGGGCGTACGGGTGTCGACCCGTACCAAGGCCGAGGCCATCTCCCGTACCGGACACGGCAGTTGGCAGGTCACGCTCGGCGGCGAGACGCTGGACGCCGAGGTCGTGGTGCTCGCGGTGCCGCAGAAGGAGGCGCACGGCCTGCTGCCCGACGGCGCCCTCGATGAGCCGGACAGGCTGCTCGGCATCGGGACCGCGCCCATCCTCAACGTGCACGTCGTCTACGACCGCAAGGTGCTCAAGCAGCCCTTCTTCGCCGCGCTCGGCTCCCCGGTGCAGTGGGTCTTCGACCGTACGGACTCCTCGGGGCTCACCGGAGCGGGCCAGTACCTGGCGCTCTCGCAGTCGGACGCGGGCGACGAGATCGAACTGCCCGTGGCCGAACTGCGCGCGCGCTACCTCCCCGAGCTGGAAAAGCTGTTGCCCGCGGCGCGCGGCGCCGGGATCCTCGACTTCTTCGTCACCCGGGAGCGGACAGCGACGTTCGCCCCCACCCCCGGCGTCGGACGGCTGCGGCCGTCGGCGCGGACCCGCGAGGACGGCCTCTACCTGGCCGGCGCGTGGACCGCGACCGGCTGGCCCGCGACCATGGAAGGCGCCGTACGGAGCGGATTCAGCGCCGCCGGCGCCGCGCTCGCCGCCCTGGGCCGCCCCCACGTTCATCCGCTTCAGGAGGCGGCATGACTGTAAGCAGTACTGGAACAAGAGGAGAGACTGTGCCGACTGTGCCTTCGGCTTCGGCGAATCCGGCTGTGGACACCGTGGACGTCACCGCCCTGCTGGAGCGGGGGCGCGCGCTGTCGACTCCGGAGCTGCGGGCGGCCGTCGACCGGCTCGCGGCTCCCATGGACACCGTCGCCGCCTACCACTTCGGGTGGATCGACGCCCAGGGCCGTCCCTCGACCGGGGACGGCGGCAAGGCCGTACGGCCCGCGCTCGCCCTGCTCTCCGCGGAGGCGGCGGGCGCCGCCGCCGAGGTCGGAGTGCCCGGAGCGGTCGCCGTGGAGCTCGTCCACAACTTCTCGCTCCTGCACGACGACCTCATGGACGGCGACGAGCAGCGCCGCCACCGCGACACGGTGTGGAAGGTGCACGGGCCGGCCCAGGCGATCCTCGTCGGCGACGCCCTGTTCGCCCTCGCCAACGAGGTCCTCCTCGAACTCGGCACCGTCGAAGCGGGCCGCGCCACGCGCCGACTCACCACCGCCACACGCAAGTTGATCGACGGTCAGGCCCAGGACATCTCCTACGAGCACCGCGAGCGGGTCACGGTCGAGGAGTGCCTGGAGATGGAGGGCAACAAGACGGGCGCCCTGCTCGCCTGCGCCTGCTCCATCGGCGCGGTCCTCGGCGGCGCCGACGACAAGATGGCCGACACCCTGGAAGCGTACGGCTACCACCTCGGCCTCGCCTTCCAGGCCGTCGACGACCTGCTGGGCATCTGGGGCGACCCGGACGCCACGGGCAAGCAGACCTGGAGCGACCTGCGCCAGCGCAAGAAGTCGCTGCCGGTGGTCGCCGCGCTCGCCGCGGGCGGCCCGGCCTCCACGCGGCTCGGCGAGCTGCTCGCCGCCGACGCCAAGAGCAATGACTTCGACAGCTTCTCCGAGGCGGAGTTCGCCACCCGGGCGGCCCTGATCGAGGAGGCCGGCGGACGCGAGTGGACCTCCCAGGAGGCCCGCAGGCAGCACACCATCGCGATCGAGGCGCTCGGCGCCGTGGACATGCCGGAAACCGTCCGTGCCCAGCTCACCGCGCTCGCGGACTTCGTCGTCGTACGGAAGAGATGATCACCATTCCCATATGACCTCGCAGTCGCCGGACGGCCCCGGGCAACCGGGCCCGCTCCGACGTCAGACCCCAGCACAGCAGAAGTAGCCACTGCACGAAGGGGAAGCCATGACAGCGACGACCGACGGAAGCGCCGGGGCCACCCAGCCCCGGGCCGCCGCGGCCAGTACGACCGCCGGGACGGCTCCCGGCGCGGACGAGGTGCTCGACGCCGCCCGGCTGGCGGCGGATCGCGGTGTCGCGCACCTGTTGGCGAGACAGGACGCCGAGGGCTGGTGGAAGGGCGACCTGGAGACCAACGTCACCATGGACGCCGAGGACCTGCTGCTGCGCCAGTTCCTCGGGATCCAGGACGCCAGGACGCTCCAGGCGGCGGCCCTGTTCGTCCGGGGCGAGCAGCGCGACGACGGAACGTGGGCCACCTTCTACGGCGGGCCCGGCGAGCTGTCCGCCACCATCGAGGCCTATGTGGCCCTCAGGCTCGCGGGCGACCGGCCCGAGGACGCGCACATGGCCCGCGCCTCCGCGTGGATCAGAGCCAAGGGCGGCATCGCATCGGCGCGGGTGTTCACCCGGATCTGGCTGGCCCTGTTCGGCTGGTGGAAATGGGACGACCTGCCGGAGCTGCCGCCCGAGCTGATCTTCCTGCCCCCGTGGGTCCCGCTCAACATCTACGACTTCGGCTGCTGGGCGCGGCAGACCATCGTGCCGCTCACCGTGGTGTCGGCCAAGCGCCCGGTGCGGCCCGCGCCCTTCGCACTCGACGAGCTGTACACCGACGCGGCCCGCCCCAATCCTCCCAAGCCCCTTGCTCCCGTGGCGAGTTGGAGCGGAACCTTCCAGCGCCTCGACAAGGTGCTGCACGCCTACCGCAAGGTGGCGCCCCGCACCCTGCGCCGGGCCGCGATGCGCAGCGCCGGCCGCTGGATCGTCGAGCGCCAGGAGAACGACGGCTGCTGGGGCGGCATCCAGCCCCCCGCGGTGTACTCGGTGATCGCCCTGCACCTGCTCGGCTACGACCTCGAACACCCGGTGATGCGGGCCGGCCTGGAATCGCTCGACCGGTTCGCGGTGTGGCGCGAGGACGGGTCCCGGATGATCGAGGCCTGTCAGTCCCCGGTGTGGGACACCTGCCTCGCCGCCATCGCGCTCGCCGACGCGGGCGTCCCGGCCGATCACCCCGCATTGGTCAAGGCGGCCGACTGGATGCTCGCCGAGGAGATCACCCGGCCCGGCGACTGGTCGGTCCGCCGTCCCCAACTGGCCCCGGGTGGCTGGGCGTTCGAGTTCCACAACGACAACTACCCCGACATCGACGACACCGCCGAGGTGATCCTGGCGCTGCGCCGCGTCAAGCACCCGCAGCGGGAGAAGATCGACGCGGCCGTCGAACGCGGGGCGCGCTGGACCCTCGGGATGCAGTCGAAGAACGGCGCCTGGGCGGCGTTCGACGCGGACAACACCAGCGCCTTCCCCAACCGGCTCCCGTTCTGCGACTTCGGCGAGGTCATCGACCCCCCGTCGGCCGACGTCACCGCCCACGTGGTGGAGATGCTCGCCCACGAGGGCAAGGCGCACGATCCGCGCACCCGGCGCGGCATCGAGTGGCTCCTCGCCGAACAGGAGGCCAACGGCGCCTGGTTCGGGCGCTGGGGCGTCAACTACGTCTACGGAACGGGGTCGGTGGTGCCCGCGCTGACCGCGGCCGGCATCCCCGTCTCGCACCCCTCGATCCGCCGCGCGGTGCGCTGGCTGGAGACCGTGCAGAACGACGACGGGGGCTGGGGCGAGGACCTGCGCTCGTACGGCGAGACCGAATGGGTGGGCCGCGGTCCCTCCACCGCCTCGCAGACCGCGTGGGCGCTGCTCGCGCTGCTCGCGGCGGGGGAGCGGGACGGCAAGGCCGCCGAGCGCGGCATCGCCTGGCTCGCCGAGAACCAGCGCGAGGACGGCTCGTGGGACGAGCCGTACTTCACCGGCACCGGGTTCCCCTGGGACTTCTCCATCAACTACCACCTCTACCGGCAGGTCTTCCCGCTGACCGCGCTCGGCCGCTATGTCCACGGAGAACCGTTCTCCCTCAGCGCCGCCAAGGGGAGCTGATGGACACGCCTCGGGCCCCGAGGCCCGCTCCGCTGGTGATCGCCTGCGCGCTCACCATCGAGCGGCTCGCGCTGCGCGGCGCCCGCGGCGCGGCGGGCCCCGTCACGGTGGTCCGCAGCGGCATGGGCCCCCGGGCCGCCGAACGCGCTCTCGGGCGCACATTGAGCGGGCCCGCGGCCCTCGACGCCGCGGTCATCGCCTCAGGCTTCTGCGCCGGCCTCGTCCCCGGGATGCACCCCGGGGACCTGGTCGTCGCCGAGGAAACCCGCGATCCGCGGGGCACCACCGTCTGCAGCGACATCGACGTGCTCGTCACGGCACTCACCGAGGCGCTGCCGGGCCGCACGGTCCACACCGGCCCGCTCGCGGGCTCCGACCACGTCGTACGCGGACCCGAGCGGGCCGGCCTGAGGGCGACCGGGGCGATCGCGGTGGACATGGAGTCCGCCGCCACGCTGTGGACAGCCCGGCAGGCCGGACCGCGTCCGGTTGCGGCCGTACGAGTGGTCGTGGACGCTCCAGAACATGAACTCGTCCGGATCGGCACGGTGCGCGGTGGAATATCAGCCTTCCGCGTTCTTCGTGCCGTTCTCCCCGCTTTCTTTGAATGGCACCGTTCTTTGCTGCTCCCCAGGAGGTGAGCCAGATGGCCATGCCGCTTCGCCAGTCCATCAGGGTCGGGACCTATCTCTTTGAACAGAAGTTGCGCAAGCGTGAGAAGTTCCCGCTGATCGTCGAGCTGGAACCGCTTTTCGCCTGCAACCTGAAATGTGAGGGCTGTGGCAAGATCCAGCATCCGGCCGGGATCCTGAAGCAGCGGATGCCGGTGGCCCAGGCCGTCGGCGCGGTCCTGGAATCCGGCGCCCCGATGGTTTCCATCGCGGGCGGCGAGCCGCTGATGCACCCTCAGATCGATGAGATCGTGCGCCAGTTGGTGGCCAAGAGGAAGTACGTCTTCCTGTGCACCAACGCTCTCCTCATGCGCAAGAAAATGGAGAAGTTCACGCCGTCGCCGTACTTCGCGTTCGCGGTGCACATCGACGGGCTGCGCGAGCGGCACGACGAGTCGGTCGCCAAGGAGGGGGTGTTCGACGAGGCGGTGGAGGCGATCAAGGAGGCCAAGCGACAGGGCTTCCGGGTCACCACCAACTCGACCTTCTTCAACACCGACACCCCGCAGACCATCATCGAGGTGCTCAACTTCCTCAACGACGACCTCAAGGTCGACGAGATGATGATCTCGCCCGCCTACGCCTACGAGAAGGCGCCCGACCAGGAGCACTTCCTGGGGGTCGAGCAGACCAGGGAGCTCTTCAAGAAGGCCTTCTCCGGGGGCAACCGCGCCCGCTGGCGGCTCAACCACTCGCCGCTCTTCCTGGACTTCCTGGAGGGCAAGGCCGACTTCCCCTGCACGGCGTGGGCGATCCCCAACTACTCGCTCTTCGGCTGGCAGCGGCCCTGCTACCTGATGAGCGACGGGTACGTGCCGACCTACCGCGAGCTGGTCGAGGACACCGACTGGGACAAGTACGGCCGCGGCAAGGACGACCGGTGCGCGAACTGCATGGCGCACTGCGGCTACGAGCCGACCGCCGTGCTCGCCACCATGGGGTCGCTGAAGGAGTCGCTCAGGGCGGTCCGCGAGACCATCCAGGGCAACCGCGGTTGATGTCGTGAGCCCCGGAGGGCCGGTCCCTCCGGGGCTCGTCGCGTGATCGGCCCGGCGGCGCCGCGGAGCGCGGGGGCGATCGCGCGCCGAACGGGATCGACAGGAGGGGGCCCGAACATGACGATCCTGGAGAACATCCGGGGGCCGCGCGACCTGCGCGCGCTCGACCCGGAACAGCTGCGTCAACTCGCCCTGGACATCAGGGAGTTCCTCATCCGCGCCGTGGCGCGGACCGGGGGCCACCTCGGGCCCAACCTGGGTGTGGTCGAGCTCACCATCGCCCTGCACCGGGTCTTCGACTCGCCGGCCGACCGCATCCTGTGGGACACCGGCCACCAGAGCTACGTACACAAGCTGCTCACCGGGCGGCAGGACTTCTCGAAGCTGCGCACCAAGGGCGGCCTGTCCGGTTATCCCTCGCGCGCCGAGTCCGAGCACGACGTCATCGAGAACTCGCACGCCTCCACCGTGCTGGGCTGGGCGGACGGGCTCGCCAAGGCCCACGAGGCGCTCGCGCGCACGGGCCACGTCGTCGCCGTCATCGGGGACGGCGCGCTCACCGGCGGCATGGCCTGGGAGGCGCTCAACAACATCGCCGCCGCACGCGACCGCCCGCTGATCATCGTGGTCAACGACAACGAACGGTCGTACGGGCCGACCATCGGCGGCCTCGCCCGCCACCTCGCGACCCTGCGCACCACCGACGGCTACGAACGGGTCCTGGCCTGGGGCAAGGAGGTGCTCCGGCAGACGCCCGTGGTGGGGCAGCCGCTGTACGGGTCGCTGCACGGGGCGAAGAAGGGCTTCAAGGACGCGATCGCGCCCCAGGGCATGTTCGAGGACCTCGGGCTGAAGTATCTCGGCCCGGTCGACGGGCACAGCACCGAGGCCGTCGAGTCCGCGCTGCGCCGCGCGCAGAGCTTCCACGGCCCCGTCCTCGTGCACTGCCTGACCGAGAAGGGCCGCGGCTACCAGCCGGCCCTCGACGACGAAGCCGACCGCTTCCACACGGTCGGCGCGATGGACCCGCTGACCTGCGCCCCGCTCGCGCCGTCCAACGGGCCCTCCTGGACGGCGGTGTTCGGCGAGGAAATGGTCCGTATCGGCGCCGAGCGGCCGGACGTCGTCGCCGTCACCGCGGCGATGCTGCACCCCACGGGGCTCGGCGCGTTCGCCGAGCGCTTCCCGGAGCGGGTGTGGGACGTCGGCATCGCCGAGCAGCACGCCGCGGTGAGCGCGGCCGGGCTCGCCACCGGCGGCCTGCACCCGGTCGTCGCCGTGTACGCGACGTTCCTCAACCGGGCCTTCGACCAAGTGCTCATGGATGTCGCGCTGCACCGGTGCGGAGTGACGTTCGTCCTCGACCGGGCCGGGGTGACCGGCGTGGACGGTCCCTCCCACAACGGGATGTGGGACCTGTCGATGCTCCAGGTCGTGCCCGGACTGAGGATCGCCGCGCCGCGCGACGCCGGCCGGCTGAGGACCCAGCTGCGCGAGGCGGTGGACGTGGCCGACGCACCGACGGTCCTGCGCTTCCCCAAGGAGTCGGCCGGGCCCGACATCCCGGCGCTCGCCCGGATCGGCGGCATGGACGTACTGCGCCGGGACGAGGACGCCGATGTCCTGCTCGTCGCGGTCGGCGTGCTCGCCCCGGTCTGCCTCCAGGCGGCCGAGCTGCTCGCCGGGCGGGGCATCAGGTGCACGGTGGTCGACCCGTGCTGGGTCAAGCCCGTCGACGAACAGCTCGCTCCGCTGGCGGCGGCGCACCGTCTGGTCGCGGTCGTGGAGGACAACGTCCGCAGCGGCGGCGTCGGTTGGGCCGTCGGCCAGGCCCTGCGGGACGCCGGCGTGGATGTGCCGCTGCGCGGTTTCGGCATCCCCGAACAGTTCCTCGCGCACGCCAAGCGCGCCGAGGTGCTGGCCGACATCGGGCTCACCCCGGTGGAGATCGCGGGACGGATCGGCGCCGCGCTCGCGGCCACGGAGGAAGCCGCCGCGGCGGCAGGGAAGGAGAAGGACGCATGACCGACGGCGAGCCGCAGGCCTTCGCGGCACCGGACACGAAGACCCCCGAGGGCAAGGCCTTCGACCTGGCGCGGCTCCTCGCCGAGCGCGGGGGCGAGCGCTACGAACTGCACGGCAAGTACCTCAACCACCAGCTCCCCCGGATGCTGCACACCATCGGCTTCGACAAGGTCTACGAGCGGGCCGAGGGTGCGTACTTCTGGGACGCCGAGGGCAACGACTACCTCGACATGCTCGCGGGGTTCGGCGTCATGGGCCTCGGCCGCCACCACCCCGTCGTGCGCAAGGCGCTGCACGACGTCCTGGATGCCTCGCTCGCGGACCTGACCCGCTTCGACTGCCAGCCGCTGCCCGGCCTGCTCGCGGAGAAGCTCCTCGCGCACAGCCCGCACCTGGACCGGGTCTTCTTCGGCAACAGCGGCACCGAGGCCGTGGAGACCGCTCTCAAGTTCGCCCGGTACGCGACCGGAAAGCCCCGGGTCCTCTACTGCTCGCACGCCTTCCACGGTCTGACCACCGGCTCGCTCTCCGTCAACGGAGAGGCCGGCTTCCGCGACGGGTTCGCCCCGCTGCTGCCCGACACGGCGCTTGCGCTCGGTGATCTGGGCGCGCTGGAAAGGGAGTTGAAGCGGGGCGACGTCGCGGCCCTCATCGTCGAGCCGATCCAGGGCAAGGGCGTGCACGAGGCGCCGCCCGGCTATCTGCTCGCCGCGCAGGAGCTGCTGCACCGGCACAAGGCGCTGCTCATCGCCGACGAGGTGCAGACCGGCCTCGGGCGCACCGGCGACTTCTACGCCTACCAGCACGAGGCGGGCGTCGAGCCGGACCTGGTGTGCGTCGCGAAGGCGCTCTCGGGTGGCTATGTGCCGGTCGGTGCCACCCTCGGCAAGGAGTGGATCTTCAAGAAGGTCTACTCGTCGATGGACCGTGTCCTCGTGCACTCGGCCAGCTTCGGCTCCAACGCCCAGGCGATGGCGGCGGGGCTCGCCGTGCTGTCGGTGATGGATCAGGAGGGGATCGTCGAGAACGCGCGCACCACCGGAGATCTGTTGCGCACCCGGCTCGCCGCTCTCATCGACCGCTACGAGCTTCTGGCGGACGTCCGAGGACGCGGGCTCATGATCGGCATCGAGTTCGGGCGGCCGTCCTCGCTCAAGCTGCGCAGTCGCTGGACCATGCTCCAGGCCGCTCGCAAGGGCCTGTTCGCGCAGATGGTGGTCGTGCCGCTGCTCCAGAAGCACCGCATCCTCACCCAGGTGTCGGGCGACCACCTGGAAGTGATCAAGCTGATTCCGCCGCTCACCGTCACCGAGCGCGAGGTGGACCGGTTCGTCGAGGCCTTCACGGCCGTCATGGACGACGCGCATGGCGGAGGATCGCTGATGTGGGACTTCGGCCGGACCCTGGTGACACAGGCGGTCGCCAACCGCTGACCCGGGCGGCGCCCACCGCCGCCTCGTCGCGGACTTTGCCTCAGAGGCAAAAAGTTTGCCTCTGAGGCAATGGCCTGCCTGAATGGAGTGCATGAGCACTCCTGGCGAGGATATCGCCGCACTCCCGGGCGTCGCACCCCGGCTGCGCGAACTGCGCCGCCGGCGCGGGCTGACCCTGGAGGCCGCCGCGCAGCGGGCCGGCCTCTCGCCGGCCCATCTGTCCCGCCTGGAGACCGGCGCCCGCCAGCCTTCGCTGCCGATGCTGCTCGCGCTGGCCCGCATCTACGGTACGACGGTCTCGGAGCTGCTCGGTGAGATGCCGCCCGAGCGCGAGCCCGTCATCCGGGCCGGCCGTGGCGCGCCGCGCGAGGCCGACGGCTGGACGTACCACCAGACCGGCGGCCCCGGCCGCGCCATGCAGGCGCTGCGCGTCGAGGTCCCGTACGGCACCCAGCGGGAGCTCGTGCGGGTCCACCCGGGCGAGGAGTGGCTCTACGTCCTGAGCGGGCGGCTGCGGCTGAGTCTCGGTGACGCCGCCCATGAACTCGACCCGGGCGACAGCGCGCACTTCGATTCGCTGACCCCGCACCGGATCTCCGCCGCCTCGCACGGCGGAGCCGAGTTCCTCTTCGTACATACCCTGCTGCAGAGCCCCGATCCGCATCCGCACCACCCGCACAGCTGAGAGGACGGCACCGACATGTCCGAGCACGAGAGCGCTCCCACCGTGGTGAGGCCCCGCAAGAACATCGAGGAGACCGCCGAGACCAAGTTCCCGAGGGGACTGGTCGTACGCCTCTTCGCCTACCTCATCGCCGGACACATCTTCGCGGGCTTCCTCTATCTCCTGTTCGAGGTGGGCGGCAAGTAGCGTCCGGCCCTGTGCCCACGGTGACGCGAGCCCTCAGGCGGAGCCCTCGAGGAGCCGGCCGCGCAGCCGCTCGCGGGTCTCGTCGGTGAGCTTCAGACCCTCCCGGAAGTAGCGCTCGTTGGAGCCCCAGGTCGTCCCGATGGCGTCGAAGGCGGCGTGCAGATAGTCGGCGCGGGCATCGAAGAGGGGGCTGAGCAGCTCCATCACCTCGGGGGACATCGCGTCGGCCGACGAGCTGGTGCGGCGGACCCGGTAGCGACGGTGCGGGGCGTTGGACTTGAGGTAGTCGGCTTCGATGGCGTCCCGCTCCACGCCGACCGCGAGCAGGGCCACCGCTATGGAGATGCCGGCCCGGTCCTTGCCCGCGGCGCAGTGCATCAGGGCGGGCACGCTGTCCTCGGCGAGTGCGTGCAGCACCCTGCTGTGCTCCGCGGTGCGCCCGGTGACCACCTCGCGGTACGACGCGATCATCCGGTCCGCGCCCTTGGTCCCCGAGAGTGCGGACCGCAGCTCGTCGAGGTCGCCGTCGCGGACCATCTTCCAGAACTCGGCCCCGTCGGCCGGGTCCGTCAGCGGAATGTTGACGTTGCGCACGCCCGGCAGCGCGATGTCGGGCCCCTCCAGCTTCTGGTCCCCTGCGTTGCGGAAGTCGAAGACGGTGTGCAGCCCGAGCGTGGTGAGGAAGGCGGCGTCCGCCGCGGTGGCGTGGGCCAGGTGACCGCTGCGGAAGAGCCTGCCGCCGCGCACCCGCAGGCCGTCCACGGTCGGCAACCCGCCCACGTCACGGAAGTTGCGCACCCCCGACAGCTCGGGCTCGGTCGTGGGGGCCTGCGGAATCTCTTGGGTCACGGGGACTCCTGACGTCGATCCTGGCGGCGCGGCCTGCGCGTCTCCCGACGATACGACACGCGTCCTTGGGGCAGCCGTCCCCTTGCCCACCCGCTCGGATGTCGCCCCGACGGCGCGGCGGGGCCCGGGGGAGCGCGGCCCGGGAGTCCAATGCGGGTCGCGGGCAAGGGCCTTGCCGATTCCGGTGGGATCTCTTCACCGCTCCGTCACCGCAGCCACAAGTCCCCACAGAGTCGAGAGAAAGCCTTTGCCGTGGGGCTCCTGTCAACCAGTGGTGCCTGTAGGTACGTTCATGACTGCCCCCACTCGCCGTGGTGGCAATCTCCGAACGTCAATTTGTCATGCACTCGACGTTTCTTCGCGTCCGGTCCGTCCCAGGTCCGGACGATCCACCCATGGAGGAAGAACCGTGCACCACATACGAACCTCCAGGTTCGGACATCGATCCGCCGGCACCGCGTCCGCGGTTGTCTCCCTTCTCGCGCTTGTCACGGGCGGCCTGCTCGCCGCCGCTCCGTCGGCCGGCGCCCAGCAGGCGCCGGCCCCCGCATCCGGCGTCAAGCAGCTGTGCGCGACGCAGGCGAAGCCCGGCGTGATGCACTGCCTCGCGCTGGAGCGTACGGACGTCCAGCACCACAGAGGCGTCACCGCCGACGCCGCCCCCTCCGGTCTCGGCCCCGCCGATCTCCAGAAGGCGTACAACCTGCCGGCGAACGCCGGGGCCGGGACGACGGTGGCGATCGTGGACGCGCAGGACGATCCGAGCGCGGAGTCGGACCTGGCCACCTATCGTTCCCAGTACGGTCTTCCGGCGTGCACCACCGCGAACGGCTGCTTCAAGAAGGCCGATCAGAACGGTGGCACCAACTACCCGACGGCGGACTCGGGTTGGGCCGGTGAGATCTCCCTCGACGTCGACATGGTCAGTGCCGTGTGCCCGCAGTGCCACATTCTGCTCGTCGAGGCGAACTCGGCGAACATGGACGACCTCGGTGCCGCGGTGAACCGCGCGGTCACGATGGGCGCCAAGTACGTGTCCAACAGCTACGGCGGCTCCGAGGACTCCAGCGACACGGCCGCCGACAGCAAGTACTTCAACCACCCGGGCGTCGCCATCACCGTCTCCTCCGGCGACAGCGGCTACGGCGTCGAATACCCGGCGGCCTCCCCGTACGTCACCGCGGTCGGCGGCACCTCCCTGAAGAAGGACAGCAGTACGCGGGGCTGGTCCGAGTCGGTCTGGGGCTCCAACGGCGGTGGTGACGGCGCCGGTTCGGGCTGCTCCGCCTATGAGGCGAAGCCGTCCTGGCAGAAGGACAGCGGCTGCGCCAAGCGCACCGTCGCCGACGTCTCCGCGGTCGCCGACCCGGCCACCGGTCTCGCCGTGTACGACAGCTACCAGGCCAGCGGCTGGAACGTGTACGGCGGCACCAGCGCGTCCTCGCCCATCATCGCCGGCGTGTACGCCCTGGCCGGCGCCCCGAGCGCCGACTCCACTCCCGCCTCCTTCCCCTACGCCCACACCTCCGCCCTCAACGACGTGACCTCCGGCGCCAACGGCAGCTGCGGCACCTACCTGTGCACGGCGGGCTCCGGCTACGACGGCCCGACCGGCCTCGGCACCCCGAACGGCACCGCCGCCTTCACCGGCTGATCCGCCCAACCACCCATGGAAAGGGGGAGGGGCCGCCGCATCGCGGCGGCCCCTCCGGCCGTTCCGCGGAGTCGCGCCCGCGACGTCGCGTCCTGTGCGGGGCGCCTCTTCACGGCAGCCACCGCACCACGGACGCCTCCCGGATGTGGACCAGCACGTCGAACGCGTCGGGGAGCGAGCCGACGGCGAGATGCTCCAGGGTGTCGCGCGCCGGGTCGTACACGCCGCTGATGACGCGCAGCTTCGCCGGACCGCCCCAGTCGCGACGCGCGGCGTCGCCGCGCAGATCGAGCCAGTGGGCGGGCAGATCCACCTCGCCCAGCCGCGCGTCGACGGTGTCCCCGGCCGGCGGCGGTACGACGACCGCGCCGAGATCCCCGTGATGGAAACCGATCGCTACGCAGACGTACCGGGCGCCGTAGCGTTCACGCAGCCGGCTGCCGACGTTGGGCCCGTGCCCGTGCCCGTGCCCGCTCCCGGCCGCCATGCCCAGCTCTGTCGGCGCGGCCGCCGTGTGGGCGATGCCGTCCCAGTAGACGACGCGCAGACCGGTGCGCTCGTGGAAGTCCTCGATGATCCGCGCCGCCGCCTCGGGCTCGCCCGCGAAGCTGCCCCGGCCGGCCACACTGCGCTCGTGGAAGTCCACGATGGTGCGCATCCTCGCGACGACGGCCTCGTGCCCGTCGGATTCCGGCAGGGACAGGACCAGCGCGAGCGCGTCGCGCGCGTCGTCGGCGAAGGGGCGTCCAGGATGCGTCCCTCGCGCGCGCTGCACGTGCTCGTCGCTCTGGTGGGCGGTGCGGATCGGGTCCAGATGGGAGGCCGCCCGCGCGAGCAGCTCCGGGGCGCGCTCGCGGACATGAGCCAGAACCGCGTCGTAGTCCTTGGGTCGTGCCTGCACGGGCTTCACGCCGAAGATCCGTACCTGGTCCTACGGATGGCTCCGGTTGAACGCGCGGATCCACTCCAGCGTCCCGGCCATCTCCTCGGTGCGCCACGGCCGCCAGGCGCCGGCGAGCACCGATGCGGCCGTGCCCGGCCTTCCGCGTACGTACCGGTCGAGGTCGGCACCGGTGTCCGCACCGTCCTGCACCGCCAGGGCCCGGAAGCCGTGCCGGCCGACGAGCCGGCGCAGGAGCTGGTCGCGTACGCCGAAGGTCTCCCGGGAGGAACGGGTGGACTCGCCGGCGCCGACGGCCGCCGCCCCGTTGGCGAGGCCGGCGGCCAGCACGTCGAGGGAGGGGGCGGAGAGCGAAGTAGGGGAGGGGGTGGAGGAGGGGGCAGGGGCGAGGGAGGCGCGCGCCGAGGCGAGGGGTCTTCGGTCATGCCGCTCAGCCTGTGACCTCAAGTGCGGGCGAGGTCAAGGGTGTCGCGGCACAGGGGTGCGAGCGGAGGTGAAGCACCCGTTCCGGTACGGCAGTTGGGGAGGCCGGCCGGCGCTATTCCCGGTCCGGGGAAACTGACCGGGTGGTCTATATCACCCCCCGTCAACCCCTCCCTACGGTGGCGTAGGTCACTCGCGTTGGAGGAGGATGAGCCCTCGTGGCAGACGATTCGAGATCATTCAGCAACGGCACGTTCGGGTCGTACACGGCGATCGGCGACAGCTTCACGGAAGGCGTCGGCGACCCCGGCCCCGACGGGACGTTCGTCGGCTGGGCGGACCGGTTCGCCGTACTCCTCGCCGACCAGCGGCCGGAGGGCTCCTTCCGCTACGCCAACCTCGCGGTGCGGGGCAAGCTCCTCGACCAGATCGTCGAGGACCAGATCCCCAGGGCCAAGGAACTCGCCCCCGACCTGGTGAGCTTCTGCGCCGGCGGCAACGACATCATCCGTCCCGGCACCGACCCCGACGAGGTGGCCGAACGCTTCGAGCGGGCGCTGGCCGACCTGAAGCCCGCCGTCGGCGCCGTCATGGTGACCACGGGCTTCGACACCCGCGGCGTCACGCTCCTGCGCCATCTGCGGGGCAAGATCGCGACGTACAACGGGCACGTGCGGGCCATCGCCGACCGCTACGACTGCCCGGTGCTCGACCTGTGGTCGCTCAAGTCCGTCCAGGACCGGCGGGCCTGGGACGGCGACCGGCTGCACCTGTCCGCCGAGGGGCACACCCGGGTCGCGCTGCGCGCCGCCCAGGTGCTCGGGCTCGACGTGCCGGCCGACCCGGACCAGCCGTGGCCGCCGCTCCCGCCGCGGGGCACCCTCGAGGTGCGGCGCGACGACATCCACTGGGCGCGCGAATACCTGGTGCCGTGGATCGGGCGACGGCTGCGCGGGGAGTCGTCGGGCGACGCCGTCTCCGCCAAGCGTCCCGACCTGCTGCCGCTCTGAGCGTCCCGTCGCTGAACGGGACGCCGCAGCGGGCGAGTCGGGTGATCAGCGGGCGAGTACCGCCGCCTCGGTCTGCGGGTCGAGGCCCACGCGGGGGCGGTCCGGGCGCTGGGGCGCCGTCCCGCCGACCGACCGGAGCCAGGCCCATGTGTCGGCGACCGTCTCCTCGACGGAGCGGCAGCGCAGCCCGGTGGCCAGCGCCTTCGTGGGCACCGTGCGGTGCATCGTGTCGTACAGCTCGCCCGGCGGAATCCACACCGGCAGGTGCTGCCACGGCTCGATTCCGGCGGCGAGGATCGCCTCGGGGCCGGTCCAGCGCAGTACGGCCCGCCCGCCGGTGACCCGCACGCAGGCATCGAGGAGCGAGCCCATCGTGGCGTGGCCGGGCGGGGCGACGAGGTTGTACGCGCCCCCCAGGCCGGCCCGCGCCGCGGCCAGGATCCACTCGGCGAGGTCGCGGCAGTCGATGTACTGCACGCCCAGGTCGCGCGGTCCGGGGGCGAGCATGTCGCCGCCGCGTGCCGCCCGGGTCAGCCACCACGGCAGGCGGCCGATGTTCTCCCACGGGCCGAGGATCAGTCCCGCACGCACCAACAGCGCCCGGTCCGCGCCGAATTCACGGACCGCGGCCAGTTCGCCGCCGCGCTTGGCCTGCGCATAGGGCACCTCGCCCGTCTCGTCGGGGGAGCCGTCCACGACCGGTGCCCCCTCGTCGGCGCGGGGCGGCGTGGGATGGGGATACACCGAGCGGCTCGACACGTACACGTACCGCTCGACCCGTCCGGCGAGCAGGCGGGCGGCGTCGCGTACCGCGACCGGGGCGCCGGACCAGGTGTCGACGACGACGTCCCACTCGCCGTCCCGGAGCGCCGCGAGCCCCTCGGCGGCGGTGCGGTCGCCGTGCAGCGAAGCCACCCCGGCGGGCGGCTCGTGCCGGCCCCGGTGAAAGACCGTCACCTCGTGCCCGCGGGCGAGCGCGGCCTCCGTCACGGCCCGGCCGACGAATTCCGTTCCACCCAGCATCAGCAGTCTCATGCCGGCCACTCTGGCCGCGGAGCGGGAGGCGGGCAACGGTTGCTTGCTGTGGGCGTAATCGGCGCGGGCCGGGCGCGGATCGGGCCGGGTCAGGCCTCGTGCGGCCAGGGATCGCCCGCCACCCGGGCGTGCAGGTGCTCGTCGTGCCAGCCGTCGGCGTGCAGCAGCGCGCCGCGCATCGTGCCTTCGAGAGCGAACCCCGCCCGCCGCGCCACCCGGCACGAGGCGGGGTTGCGCACGGAGTGCGTGATGCGCAGGCGGTGCAGCCCGAGTTCGTCGAGCGCCCACCGGCCGACCCGCACGGTGGCGTCGAGAGCGGCGCCCGCGCCGCGGCCCGAGGGGAGCAGCCAGTACAGGAGTTCCCCGCTGCCGCCGTGCAGATCGAGGTCCCCGATCCCCAGCAGGCCGACAGCCCGGTCGTCCGCGCGCCGAGAGATCGCCCAGATCGCCCCGGCCTCCTCGGACCAGCGCCGCCCCCAGCGGGCGATCTTCTTGCGCGCGGTGTCCGGCGACAGCGGTTCGACCCGGTTCCACCGCACGATCGCGGGGTCCAGGCACGAAGCCACCAGGACGGGCGCGTCCGACTCGCGCCAGGGGCGCAGCTCGCGGCCGCCGGGCAGGACGAAGGTGGGCTGGGGATGCCGCGCCATCCGCCCGGCGGGCACCACGGGGGGTATCGGAGTGATCATCCCCGCATCATGGCAGGCGGCGCGGGGGCGGTCCCGGGAATCCGGCCGCCCGGATCCGCGTTCCCCAGCCATGACGGCATTCGAGGCACCTCAGGAAGCGCTGCTCGCCCTGGTCGCCGAGCACGGCGGTGGCGTACTGGTCACCCTGAAGCGGGACGGGCGGCCCCAGCTCTCCAACGTCAACCACGTCTTCTACCCGGCGGACGGCGTCATCAAGGTCTCGCTCACCGACGACCGGGCCAAGACCCGGAACCTGCGGCGCGATCCCCGGGCGAGCTACCACGTGACCAGCGACGACCGCTGGGCATGGACGGTCGCGGAGGGGACGGCCGACCTCACCCCCGTCGCCGAGGACCCCGAGGACGCGACGGTCGAGGAACTCGTCGCCCTCTACCGGGACGCGCAGGGGGAGCACCCCGACTGGGACGAGTTCCGCGCCGCCATGGTCCGCGACCGGCGTCTCGTGCTGCGGCTGCATGTGGAGCGGGCGTACGGTCAGGCTCGTCGGGGCGGAGCCTGACCGTGCCCGGCCGACGGCGCCCACCGCCCCGGCGCGCGAGCGCCCGGCGTGCGCGCGCGACGGCGGGCGTGAGGGCGGACGAGGGGGCGCACATAATGAAAACAACCCGAATCCCAGGAGGTGCCGTGACCGGCGCTGGTTCTCTGCATCCGCTCCGTTCCAGACTCCGCGAGCTGCGGTCCGACGCGTTCGGCGCGGACTCGAAGGGCGAGCGCTGGGCCCGGATCCGCCGCTCGCCCAACTTCGCGGACGGCGTGTTCCAGAACCCCGAGGGCGCGCGCACCCGGCCCTCGGGCTCCACCGTGGAGTTCGCCAAGCAGTTCCTCGCCAAGGAGCAACGCGCCCGGCGCGCACCCACCGGAACCATTCCGGTCCACCCGACCACCCTCGCCGACATCGCCGTGCCGCCGGCCACCGGGCTGCGCCTCACCTGGATGGGGCATTCGAGCGTGCTCGCCGAGATCGACGGCCGGCGGGTGCTGTTCGACCCGGTGTGGGGTGAGCGCTGCTCCCCGTTCGCGTTCGCGGGACCCAAGCGGCTGCACCCCGTCCCGCTGCCGCTCGCCGCGCTCGGCCCGGTCGACGTCGTCGTGATCTCCCACGACCACTACGACCACCTCGACCTGCCGACGATCCGCGCGCTCGCCGGGACGGGCACGGTGTTCGCGGTGCCGCTCGGCGTCGGCGCGCACCTGGAGCACTGGGGTATCGGCCCGGACCGGATCCACGAGCTGGACTGGAACGAGTCGGCCGAGGTCGCGGGGATCACGCTCACCGCGACGCCGGCCCGCCACTTCTGCGGTCGCGGTCTGCGCAACCAGCAGCACACCCTGTGGGCCTCGTGGGTGGTGGCCGGGCCCGACCACCGGATCTACCACAGCGGCGATACGGGCTACTTCGACGGCTTCAAGGACATCGGCGCGCAGCACGGACCGTTCGACGCGACCATGATCCAGATCGGGGCCTACAGCGAGTTCTGGCCCGACATCCACATGACTCCGGCCGAGGGCATGCAGACCCACCTCGACCTGCAGGGCGGCGCTCCGCGCGGCGTGACGATGCCGATCCACTGGGGCACGTTCAATCTGGCCCCGCACGCCTGGGCCGAGCCCGCCGAGTGGACGAAGGACGCCGCGGAGAGGGCGGAACAGGCGGCGGCCTTCCCCCGCCCCGGCGAACCCTTCGAGCCCGCGGGCGAGCTGCCCACGACGCCCTGGTGGCAGCCGCTGTCCGCGCCGCTCGACCATCCCTGGCGCACGGCGGGGGCTCCGGCCGTCGCGGTGGAGCCGCTGGGCGAGCTCGACCTCGCGGGCGAACGGTGACGCGGGGCTGAGCCGGCTCGGACCCGCCGACGCGGGTGGAGCCGGCAGGCGTGGCCCCGTACGGATGCGGGGCTACGCGGCGCGCACGGCACGGGCGCGCGGGTGCAGCGCGGCGTACTCCAGCGGGGCCGACGGGTCGACGGAGACGTCGAGCGGAGCCGGTTCGGCGCCCGCGCGGATCAGCAGGTCGCCCACGGCGGCGATCATCGCGCCGTTGTCGGTGCACAGCTTCAGGGGCGGCACCCGCAGCGTGATCCCGGCCGCCGCGCAGCGCTGCTCGGCGAGCGAGCGCACCCGCGAGTTCGCGGCGACCCCGCCCACCACGACCAGCGTGGCGACCCCGTGCGCACGGCAGGCCGCCACCGCCTTGCGGGTGAGGACGTCCGCGATGGCCTCCTGGAGCGCGGCCGAGCCGTCGGCGACGGCGAGCGGCAGGCCCGCGTGCCGCTCGGCCCAGCGGGCGGCGGCCGTCTTGAGCCCCGAGAAGGAGAAGGCGTACGGGTCGTCGCGCGGCCCGGTCAGCGGACGCGGGAATGCGACGGCGTTCGCGTCGCCGGTCCGGGCCGCGCGGTCGATGGCGGGGCCGCCGGGGTAGGGCAGCCCGAAGACGCGTGCCACCTTGTCGAAGCATTCGCCCGCCGCGTCGTCCAGGGTGTCGCCGAGGTGCGTGATCGGATCGCGTGCCAGGTCCCGTACGAGCAGCAGCGAGGTGTGGCCGCCGGACACGATGAGCACCACGCACGGGTCGGGCAGCGGGCCGTGCTCCAGAGTGTCGGCGGCGACGTGCCCCGCCAGGTGGTGGACCCCGAACAGCGGCACGTCCAGGGCGTACGCCAGGCCCTTCGCGCCCGCGAGACCCACCTGGAGGGCGCCGGACAGGCCGGGCCCGGTGGTCACGGCGACCGCGTCGATGTCGGCCATCCGCAGCCCGGCCTCGTCGAGCGCCCGGTGGACGACCGGGGTGAAGGAGTGCACATGGGCGCGGGCGGCGATCTCGGGCACGACGCCGCCGTACCGGGCGTGCTCATCCATGCTCGACGCCACCGCGTGGCCCAGCAGCCGCCCGCCCCGCACCAGACCCGCGCCGGTCTCGTCGCACGACGACTCGATCCCGAGCACCACCGGACCGCCCACCCCGAACACCTCTTCTGCATCTTTCTTGCTATTGCGAACCTTGCGCAACAAGGATAGACGGCCGTTCGGTGCCGACGGGCCGCGCCGGGGCGCGGCAGAATGGCGGCATGCGTACGCGACGCACTCGACCGGTCCTCGTCTACGACGGTGACTGCGCCTTCCGCGGCACCTGTGTGAGCTTCGCCGAGCGGCGTCTGCGGCCCCGCTGCGAGAGCGTCCCGTGGCAATTCGCCGATCTGGAGGCTCTGGGGGTCACCCAGCAGCGGGCCGAGCACGAGGTGGTGTGGGTCACCCCCGCCGCGACGGTGTACGGCGGGGCGCAGGCCGTGGCCAAGCTGCTGCTGAGTACGGGTGGCGGGTGGGGCGTCCTGGGGGCGCTGCTCACGCTGCCTCCCGTGCGGTGGATCGCCCACGGGCTCTACCGGCTCGTCGCAGGCAACCGCGATCGGATGCCGGGAGGCACGCCGGCCTGCGCGCTCCCCACGGAGCGGCGGCCGGCCGCCGGGCCCGCGCCCTCGCCGACCGGGTACTGAGCCCGGCACGGCCGGGCCGCCTCGGCCGGCGCGGGCGAGAACCGTCAGCCGGCGTGCCGGGCGGGGAGCGGTGTCGGCTCCTCGTCGGCCGGCCGCGGCTCGCTCCCGGCGCCCGACGCCACGACGAGGGAGCGGCCGCGGCGGGGCCGCAGCGTCAGATGGCGCTGGCGGTGCTGCTCCTCGTGCAGGTCGACCCGGCGTGCGTGCAGGAGCTGACGCAGACTCACCAGACCCTCCAGGCGCGGGTGTTCACCGCGGCCGACGATGAGGATCCGGGTGATGTCGTGCTCGGCCATGCGGTTGGCCAGGGTGCGCAGCGTCTCGTCCTCGAACGCGGTCACGGCCGGGCGTGCGACGTCGGCCAGGAGGGTGCCGTCGTCGTCGGCGCCGTGGACCAGCTGATGGCGGGTGACGACACCGGCGAGGGTGTCTCCGTCGAGCACGGGGTAGAGGCGCTGCGCCAGAAGCCCGTCGGGGTCGCCCGCCTCGTAGGCGCCGTGCAGCGTCCGGGCGGCCTCGCCCACCGTCCGCCCGGCCTCCAGGGTCAGACGCAGCGGAGTCTCCAACTGCCGTACGAGATGGACCTCCAGCGGGTCGACGGAGTACTCGCGGGTCAGGTGCATGCCCCGCCGCGCGAGCTTCTCGGTGAGCACCGAGCGCTTGAGCACGATGACCGACAGGAGGTACGCGGCCGAGGCGGTGATGACCATGGGGATGAGGGCGTTCATCTCATGGGTCAGTTCGAGGCAGAAGACGATGCCGGTGAGCGGTGAACGCATGACACCGCCCAGCACGCCCGCGAGCGAGACCAGTGCCCAGAAGCCGGGACTGACCCCCGGGAAGACGAGCCCTTCGGCGGCGCCGAGCGCTCCGCCGATCATGAACATGGGCGCGAGGACGCCGCCCGAGGTGCCGGAGCCGAGCGACAGGCCCCAGATGAGGGTCTTCACGACGAGGATGCCGATGATCAGGCCCGTCGTGGCGCGCCCGGTCAGGAGCTGGTCGATGACGTCGTAGCCGACGCCGAGGGCGCGGGGCTCGAAGAGGCCGCCGACGCCGATGATCGCACCGCCGATGGCCGGCCACCACATCCAGTGGAAGGGCAGCTTGGCGAAGAGGTCCTCGGAGAAGTAGACGAGCCAGGTCGAGCCGAGGGCGAGCAGTCCCGCGGCGAGGCCCGCGACGACGCACAGCCCGTACGCGGACGGGGACAGATGTGCGGGGACGTGGGAGCCGCCGAACAGGGGCGCGGTACCGAGCAGCGGGCCGCGTACCAGCGTGGCGGTCGCGGCGGCGGCGGCGACGGGCAGGTAGGAGCGCGGCCGCCACTCGAAGAGCAGCAGTTCGACGGCGAGCAGGATGGCGGCGAGCGGCGCGTTGAACGTCGCCGCCATGCCGGCCGCGGACCCCGCGACGAGCAGCGCCTTGCGTTCGTCGGTGGTGACGCGCAGGTGCTGGGAGATGATCGAGCCGACCGCGCCGCCGGTCATGATGATGGGCCCCTCGGCGCCGAACGGGCCGCCGGTACCGATGGATATCGCCGCCGACAGGGGCTTGAGCACGGCCACGCGGGGCTGTACGCGGCTGCCGCCGATCAGGATTGACTCGATGGCCTCGGGCATGCCGTGGCCGCGGATCTTCTCCGATCCGTACCGCGCCATCAGGCCGATGACCAGGCCGCCGACGATGGGCATGACCACCAGGAGCCAGCGGTGCGGGGTGCCGTGCGGCGCCGTCGTCGAGAAGGCGAACCGGCCGTAGAAGCAGAGGTTGGTGACGAGCGCGATCAGCTTGAGGAGGGCGACGGCGACCAGCGCCGCGGCTGCGCCGATCGGAAGGGCGAGCGCGGTGATGGCCACGACGCGCGGCGGGACGTGGAAGTCCCCCAGGTGCGGGACCTTCACGCCGTGGCGTGCGGGTGGATGAGGATGGGCGGCACTGGAGAAGGGCATGGCGGGGCTCCGTACGAGGGCAGGGCAACAGGGCGGGGTCCACCGACCCGGGCACGGCTGGGTGCCCGCGGGCCCGGGGCGGCGGGGGGGGGGAGAGAGAACGGGCGACGCTGCCCGTCGGGAAGGGAGAAGGAACAGGGACGGAGAGAGGGAGGCCGGGGAGCGCGGGAGCGGGGTCTGGGCGCTCATGTGCCCGAAGGCGCGGCGCGCTTCGTCGAGCGCGGAGCCTGCGGACGCGGCCCCGTCAGCCGACGGGCGGACGGGCCGCCGCGACGCGGCCGGAACGCAGGACGCGGATCGTGGTGCGGTGGCAGACCCGGCACATGTTCCCGGTCAGAGGGGAGGGCACCCGAACGCCCCGGACGTAGTAGTCCGCGCGCGGGACGCCGTTCGCATCCGTCGAGTGGTGTATCGCGTACGAACCTTCCCAGGCGTGCCCGCAGTGCAGGCACACGAACGAATAGGCTTCGCGTATCGGCTCCACCGTCATCGTCATTCACTCCTTGCTGACCGTCCCGTCGCGCCCGCGCAGGTCCGGTCGATCCGAGCACAGGCTAACATTGCAGACTGCAATGATTACAGGGGCCGCTTGTCCGTCTTGAGGCAGTCTCGACACATCGGGGTGGATATCGATGTCCATGGCGCACGACGAACCCGCAGCACAGCAGCCGCGGCGGCCTTCCGGCAGTGCCGCAGGTCACACGGCCGCCGACCGGCATGCGCTGGACCGGGAGGCCGAGGAGGTCGCGCTCGCGGTCATGGCGGCCTCCCGGCTCCTGGTCGCCATCTCCGCGCGGGCCCTCACGTCGATCGACGACTCCATGACGCTGCCGCAACTGCGCGCGCTGGTGGTCCTGGAGAGCTGTGAGCCGCTCAAGCTGGCTGCCATGGCGGCGACGCTCGGGGTGAACCCGTCCACCGCCATGCGGATGGTCGACCGCCTTGAGGCCGCCGGTCTGGTCGACCGCAGGACCAATCCGGCCAGCCGGCGCGAGGTCGTGCTGAACCTGACGGACGCGGGCCGCTCCCTGGTGGGCAAGGTGATGGCGCACCGCCGGGCCGAGGTGGGCGCGCTCGTCGCCCGCGTGCCCGCGGAGGAGCGGGCCGGGCTCGTGCCGGCCCTGCGTGCCCTGACCCGCGCGGCCGGCGAGCTGGCCGTGGACCCCTTCGACGAGGTGCGCCGCGTCGGCGGGCTCGTCGAGGATCCGCTCGCGCCCGGACGCTGACGGCGATCGCGAGGGGGCGGGACGGACGAAGGTGCTGGTGGCGGGCGCGACCGGCTACTTGGGCGGCCGGGTCGTACGCGAGCTGGCCGAGCGCGGCCACGAGGTCAGGGCGCCGGCCCGCACGCGGGACCGACTGGCCGCCGGTCCGTGCGCGCGCCGGCGCCGGCAGGTTCGTCTCGGTGTCGGTGGTGCGCTCGCCCGGCCTCGAACGCGTCCAACTGGTCCGGGCCAAGCGGGAGTTCGAGGCGGAACTGAGGCGCTCCGGGCTCGCGCACACCGTGCTCCACCCCCGAACGGGTACTTCTCCGGCATGGACGAGTTCCTGGCCATGGCCCGCAAGGGGCGCGCCATCGTCCTGGGAAGCGGAGACTTCCGCGTCAACCCCGCCGACGGGGCGGACGTGGCGGCGGTCGCCGACGGCTGAGCGGGGCGGAGTGGCACCTCGCGGCCGCGGTCAGCGCGGCACGGGCTTCTCGCGCCGCGACCGGACCGTGGCCGCGGGATGGCGGTACGGCGTGGAGCGGGCCCGCGAGCGGTAGACGACGTACGGCCTGACCAGGTAGCCCACCGGCGCCGTGAAGGCGTGGACGAGCCGGCTGAAGGGCCACGCGGCGAACAGGGTCATCGCAAGCAGCGCGTGCAGGCGGTACACGAGCGGCGCGTGCGCCATCGCGTCCACGTCGGGATCGAGCGCGAACAGGCTGCGGAACCACACCGATACGCCGAGGCGGTAGTCGTACGGATTGGTGGCGCTGGTCGCGGTGGCCGTGAGCCCCGCGAGCAGGACCAGCGCCAGCAGCGGGTGGACCAGCCGGTCGCTGCGGCTGGTGGCGCGGCGCACGCCCGGGGTGCGCAGCCGGCGTACCAGCAGAATGCCGAGGCCCGCCGCGGCCGCGACCCCCGCGGCGCCGCCCATGGCCAGCGCCGAGGCGTGGTACATCTCCTCGCTGACGTGCAGGCGCTGGGTGAGGGCCTCGGGCACGAGCAGACCCGTGATGTGCCCGCCGACGACGAGCAGCAGCGCGTAGTGGAACAGCGGGCCGCCCACCCGCAGCAGCCGCGACTCGTGGAGCTGGCTCGAGCGGGTGGTGAACCCGAAGCGGTCGTAGCGGTAGCGCCAGGCGGTGCCGGCGACCAGGACAGTCAGGACGAGGTAGGGCAGGACGCCCCACAGGGCGATGTGCAGGTGCGTCACCGGCGGGCTCCTTCGGTGGGCCGCGAACCTCGGGGCGGGAAGGGGGCGAGACCCACGGTCTCGGTGGGCGGGCCGCTGCGCGCCAGGCGCAGGGCCGCCGCGTGGTCGGCCGGCGCGGGCCCCGGCAGGGTCCGGCACACGGCCCGCACCACATCGGCGTACGGGCTGCGGAACTTCTCCAGAGCGTGGCCGAGCAGCTCGATCGCGGCCCGGTGCTCGACGAGGACGGCGAGCCCCGGCTCGGGGCAGCGAGCGGCGAACTCCAGGACGCCGGGCAGGAAATCGGGCAGCTCTCCGTCGCCCTGCTCCCAGCCGTGGTCGCGGAACAGGGCCTTGAGGCGGGCGAGGGAGGCGCCGCGGCGCCGGGTGTCGCCATCGGTGTAGTAGGTCAGGTGCAGCGCGCGGCGCCGGCTGCGGTCGAAGGTGGCGACATAGCGGGCGCCGAGTTCCAACGGCGCCACGGTGGCCACGGCGTCGCAGAAACCGCCCAGCAACTCCGCTTCGGGACAGGGAAGTTGGCCAAGCGCTGTGCGTACGAGACTCAGCCGCCCCGGCCACTCGGCGTCGGGGTAGCCCAGCAGGAGCGAGGCGGCCTGGTGGAGAGCGGGGCGGTTCACCGGTCCTCCTCCTTTCCGCGGCGCGGGAAGAGCCCGCCCGGGGCGCCCCGGCCGTCCCAGTTGAGCAGGTTGACCCGGCCGCGCAGCCCGGCGTTCGCCGAAACGCCCGCACCGGTCGCGGGCACCGGTGACGCGTGGAAGGCCTCCATGCCGGGCAGCCCCGCCTCGTACATGCCGGGACCGCCGTCGCCGTCCAGGCTGCACCCGTCGCCGGGATCGCTGGGCACCGACCCGGTGTAGCTGGTGGGAATCACATAGCGGTCCTCGTACTTCGCCACGGCGAGCAGCCGGTACATCTCCTCGATGCGCCGTTCGTCAAGGCCCACACCGCGGGCGATCGCCGGGTCGCGTTCCTCACCGAGGTTGATGCGGCGCATGTGGGCGCGCATCGCGGCGAGCCGGCACAGCGCCGCTTCCACCGGCCCGGTGTCACCGGCCGTGAACAGGCCCGCGAGGTACTCCAACGGGATGCGCAACGAGTCGATGGCGCCGAAGAGCTGGGCGGGATCCTCTCCGTCGTGGCCGATGCGCGTCAGCGAGTCCACGACCGGCGAGAGCGGCGGCACGTACCAGACCATGGGCATCGTGCGGTACTCCGGATGCAGCGGCAGCGCGACCCGGTAGTCGGTGATCAGGGCGCGGACCGGTGAGCGGCGCGCCGCCGTGATCCAGTCGTGCGGGATGCCCGACTCCTCGGCGGCGCGGGCCACTTCGGGATCGTCCGGGTCGAGGAAACAGCCCAGCTGCGCCTCGTACAGATCCTTGTCGTCGGCGACGGCGGCGGCCTCGCCGACCCGGTCGGCGTCGTACAGCATCACGCCGAGGTAGCGGAGCCGCCCCACACACGTCTCCGAACAGACGGTGGGCTCACCCGCCTCGATGCGCGGGTAGCAGAACGTGCACTTCTCGGCCTTGCCGCTCTGGTGGTTGAAGTAGATCTTCTTGTACGGGCACCCCGACACGCACATCCGCCAGCCGCGGCAGCGGTCCTGGTCGACCAGGACGATGCCGTCCTCGATGCGCTTGTACAGGGCGCCCGAGGGACAGACCGCCACGCACGACGGGTTGAGGCAGTGCTCGCAGATGCGCGGCAGGTAGAACATGAACGCCTGCTCGTACTCCAGGCGCACCGATTCGTTCATCTGCCGCAGCACCGGGTCGCCGGCCAGGTGCTCGGGGCCGCCGCCCAGGTCGTCGTCCCAGTTCGGCCCCCAGGTCACCTCGGTGGGCCGGCCGTCGATCAGGGAGCGCGGCCGGGCCGTGGGGACGTCGTCGCCGAGAGGGGCGCTGGTCAGCGTCTCGTAGTCGTAGGTCCAGGGCTCGTAGTAGTCGGCGAGGGTGGGCAGTTCGGGGTTGGCGAACAGGGTGGCGAGGCGCCGCGCCCGGCCGCCGCTGCGCGGCACGAGACGGCCGCTCCTGAGCCGCCAGCCGCCCTTCCACTTCTCCTGGTCCTCGTGGCCGCGCGGGTAACCCTGGCCGGGGCGGGTCTCGACGTTGTTGAACCACGCGTATTCGGTGCCCGAGCGGTTGGTCCACGTCTGCTTGCAGGTGACCGAACAGGTGTGGCAGCCGATGCACTTGTCGAGGTTCATGACCATGGCGACCTGCGCCATGACACGT
Source organism: Streptomyces sp. NBC_00442 (assembly GCF_036014195.1). NCBI lineage: Bacteria > Bacillati > Actinomycetota > Actinomycetes > Kitasatosporales > Streptomycetaceae > Streptomyces > Streptomyces sp. NBC_00442. Next base: position 748,952 of record NZ_CP107918.1, on the reverse strand, counting down.
CCGATGCGTGCTTCGCGACGGGGCATGGTCTCAGTACTCCACGTTCTGCGAGCGGCGGCGGATCACGGTGACGGCGTCGCGCTGGTTGCCGGTCGGCCCGTAGTAGTTGGGCGCGAACGACAACTGGCCGTATCCGCCGATCAGATGGGTCGGTTTGATCAGGACCTTGGTGAGCGCGTTGTGGACACCGCCGCGCCGGCCCGTCGTCTCGGACTTGGGGACGTTCACCATGCGCTCCTGCACGTGGTACATGAACACGGTGCCGGCCGGCATGCGGTGCGAGACGATGGCGCGGGCCACGACGACGCCGTTGGCGTTGACCGCCTCGACCCAGTCGTTGTCCGCCACGTCGATGGCCTCGGCGTCCTGGACGCTCATCCAGATGACGGGCCCGCCGCGCGCCAGGGTCTGCATCAGCAGGTTCTCCTGGTACTCGGAGTGGATGGACCACTTCGAGTGCGGGGTGACATAGCGGACCGCCACCGAGCGGGCCCCCGGCTCCTGTGTCCCGGTGTATTCGCCGAGCGCCGCCAGGTCCAACGGCGGTCGGTACAGCGGGAGTTGCTCGCCCAGCTCGGCCATCCAGTCGTGGTCGAGGTAGAAGTGCTGGCGACCGGTGAGGGTGTGCCAGGGCTTGCGGTGCTCGGTGTTGATCGTGAAGGGGGAGTAGCGGCGGTCGGGGGCCTCCTTGCCCGACCATTCGAAACTGGCCCCGACCTGGACGGGCCCGCGCTGGGTGTCGGAGAACACCACGCGCCGCTCGGAGACCGTCTGGGAGAGGGAGGCCAGATGGCTCTCGGGCCCGCAGCGCAGGGCGAGTTGTTCGAATCCCTCGGCGGCCAGGCGGCCGTTGGTGGTGCCGGACAGGGCGAGGATCGCCTCGCAGAGTTTGACGTCCGTGTCGAGCAGCGGCCTGCCGCTCGCCGGACCGTCGGGCGCCACACCGCACCGGCTGGCCAGCCAGCGCGCCTCGGGTCCTGGGTGGACGGTGACGCCCTTCACCGTCATGCCGTGCTGCTCGGCCAGCGGGCCGAATGCCGCGAGACGGTCGGCGACGGCGGTGTAGTCGCGCTCCACCAGCGTGAGGTCCGGCATGTTGAACCCCGGAACGGGGGAGGGGCCGCCCCGCCACTCGGGGGTGCTGCCACCGGGCTGGGCCATTTCGCCCGGAGTGTCGTGGTGCAGGGCCGTCGCCACCAGGTCGTACGCCGTGTCCAGGTGTCCCGCGGCGAGCTCGCTGAACTTGGCCGCGAGCCCGTGGAAGATCTCGAAGTCGGTACGGGCCTGCCACGGCGGGTCGATCGCCGGCGAGAACGCGTGCACATAGGGGTGCATGTCCGTGCTGGACAGGTCGTGCTTCTCGTACCAGGTGGCGGCCGGCAGCACCAGGTCCGCCATCAGCGTCGTGGACGTCATGCGGAAGTCGAGGGCCAGCAGCAGGTCGAGCTTGCCGCGCGGCGCCTCCTCCCGCCAGACGACGTCGCGGGGCCGCTCCTCGGGGGCCGCTTCGTCGGCCGACGCGTTGTCGCTGGTGCCGAGCAGATGGCGCAGGAAGAACTCGTTGCCCTTGGCGGACGAGCCGATGAGGTTGGCCCGCCACACGGTCAGCACCCGGGGCCAGTTGGCCGGAGCGTCCGGATCGGACGCCGCGAACTCAAGTTGCCCGGCGGCGAGTTCGCCCGCCGTCCACTCTCCCGGCTCGTGCCCACTGGCGTGGACCCGGGCGCCGAGGTCGAGCGGGTTGGCGGTGAAGGTGGGGTACGAGGGCATCCAGCCGAGCCGGGCGGACTGCGCGACCAGATCGGCGGTGTGCCGCCCGCTGAACAGGCCCTGCCCGACCGGCGACGCGAGCGCGTCCGCACCGTATTTCTCGTAGCGCCACTGGTCGGTGTGCAGATACCAGAAGGGCGTTCCGGCCATCTGCCGTGAGGGGCGCACCCAGTCCGCCGCGGACTGCATCTGCTGCCAGCCGGTGTAGGGGCGCACCTTCTCCTGCCCCACATAGTGCGCCCAGCCGCCGCCGTTGACGCCCTGACAGCCCGTCAGGAGCAGCAGGGACAGGAAGGAGCGGTAGATCGTGTCGGAGTGGAACCAGTGATTGGTCCCCGCCCCCATCACGATCATGCAGCGGCCGCGGGTCTTCTCCGCGGTGTGCGCGAACTCTCGCGCCGCCCGCACCACCGCGCCCGCGGGCACCGAGGTGATGGTCTCCTGCCAGGCCGGCGTGCACGGCTGGGAGGCGTCCTCGTAGTCGACGGGCCACTGCCCCGTGAGCCCCTCGCGCCACACGCCGTACTGGGCGAGCAGCAGGTCGAAGACCGTGGTCACCCGGCGCCCGCCGATCTCCCGCACCGGCACCGCGCGCCGCATCGTGCCGGCCCGGTCGAAGCGGGGCAGCAGGATCTCGGCGCTCAACGCGCCCGTCGCCCGGTGGAAGGTCAGCTCGGGCACGACGTCACCCAGCTCCAGGTTCCACCGCCCCTCGCCCTCCTTGGACCAGCGGTCGCCGAGGGTGCCGCCCGGCACGACCGGCCTGCCGGACACCTCGTCGACCAGGACCGGCCGGAACCGGTCGGCCGCGGCGTCCGGCTCGTCCCCGAGCCCCACGTCGGCGGCGGTCACGAACTTTCCCGCCACGTTGCGGCCGTCCTCGCGCGCCGTCACCTCCACCAGGAACGGCAGGTCGGTGAACTGCCGTACGTAGTCGATGAAGTACGGCACCCGCCGCTTCACGAAGAACTCGCTCAGGATGACGTGCCCCATGGCCATGGCCAGCGCCCCGTCGGTGCCGGGATGCGGGTGCAGCCACTCGTCCGCGAACTTCGTCGCGTCGGCGTAGTCGGGGGAGACCACCACCACCTTCTGCCCCCGATAGCGTGCCTCGGCCATCCAGTGCGCGTCCGGCGTCCGGGTCACCGGCACGTTCGAGCCCCACAGCATGAGGTACGCGGCGTCCCACCAGTCGCCCGACTCCGGGACGTCCGTCTGGTCGCCGAAGACCTGCGGCGAGGCGATCGGCAGGTCCGCGTACCAGTCGTAGAAGGACAGCATGGGCGCGCCGATGAGGGAGTGGTAGCGGGCGCCGACCGCGTGCGAGGCCATCGACATCGCGGGGATCGGGGAGAACCCCGCGACCCGGTCGGGCCCGTACGCCTTGATGGTGTGCACCTGGGCGGCGGCCGCGATCTCCAGGGCCTCGCCCCAGCCGACCCGCACCAGGCCGCCCTTGCCCCGGGCCGACTGGTAGCGCCGGCGCCGCTCGGGGTTCTCGGTGACCTCGGCCCAGGCCGCCACCGGGTCCTTCAGGCGCGCCTTCGCCTCGCGGTACATCTCCACCAGGACCCCACGGGCCAGCGGGAACCGTACGCGGGTGGGGGAGTAGGTGTACCAGGAGAAGGAGGCGCCGCGCGGGCAGCCGCGGGGCTCGTACTCCGGGCGGTCGGGGCCCACCGACGGGTAGTCCGTCTCCTGCGTCTCCCAGGTGATGAGCCCGTCCTTGACGTACACCTTCCACGAACACGACCCCGTGCAGTTCACCCCGTGCGTGGAGCGCACCACCTTGTCGTGGGCCCAACGCTCGCGGTACGGCTCGTCGTTGACCTTCTGGTCCGCGCGGTACACGGCCCTCAGATCGGGTGTCGTCGTGGTCCGCCGCAGTATCCGCCCGGCTCGCAGAAGCTGTTCCGTGGTGTTCGCCGCCACCTTCTCCGCTTCCTTGCGGGCACTGCGCCGTACTGACACCGTCGCTCCTTCCAGGGCTGCCCGGAACGCACCGGTCCCCCGCTCTGGCTTACGGTGGCCGGTGTTCCGCCTCACCTTCAGACTGCATCCGTGCGGCTGCGTGTGACGGTGCGACTCCGGAGAGTTGATGCGAGCTATACGCTTTTTGTCTTGCTCTTTGCAATACTTGCAATACGCATGTGTGTGACCGGCCGAAGGGGCGGCCCGGAGTGAAAAAGTGCTGGTCAATGGGAGGGTGACGGACTGATGGAACAGCAAAGTGCCCGAGTGGTGGCCGATCTCGGCCGGGAGCTCGCGGCGGCGTCGCTGCACACCGGTGGCGCGCTGTGGCGCCTGAGTGGGAGCGGTCGGGGGCTCGACGCGAACCTGCTGCGGCTGCCGCCCGGCCGCGCCATCGACGAGCACACGGACCTCCACCTCGACGTCCTGCTGGTCGTCCTCGAAGGCGCCGGGCAACTCCGCACCCACGAAGGCGTCCAGGAGCTGCGCCCCGTCACCGCGCTCTGGCTGCCCAAGGGCTCCCGCCGTGCCCTGGTCGCCGGCGTCGACGGCATGGGCTACCTCTCCGTGCACCCGCGCAGGCCCGGCCTCACCATCGGCGGGCCGCCGAGCGAGGAGGGCGGTGAGGCGGCGTGCCTCCTCGCGCAGGTGTGCCCGGAGTGCGGCCGGCTCGCCACCGAACGCGGCGCGCGCTTCTGCTGGAGCTGCGGCACGGCGCTGGAGGGGTGAGAGCGGCCCGACTTGTGGGTTCAGCACCCATGGGTCGGGCACCCATGGGTCGGGCACCCATGGCACAGCGGGGGGCTGTGATGCGGTGAAGTCGGGCCACTGTTCACGCCAACGGGTGAATCGGGGAATGGGCGTCCGGGTCGCCTTCGCGCCGTGCGCTGTGCTGGTGCACTGCATCCCGTGACGGGAATCCTTGGGGGAGTACGTGGGCGTCTTCGTGCTGTGTGCCTGGTTGCTGACCGCCGCTCTGGGCGGTTACCTCGCCCTCGTGTGGATCCGCCACGGCGGCCTGCGCCAGCGGGCACCCGGTGTGACGCGGCTGCCCCTGTGGCTGATCGGCGGCCATGTGCTCGTCGCGGTCGCGGGCCTCGCGGCCTGGGGTGGATACCTCCTGGGCGATCTGCGGAGTCTGGCCTGGGCGGCTTGCGCCGGCGTCCTGGTCGTGGCCGCGTTCGGCTTCACGATGCTGCTGCGCTGGCTGCCCAGTTCGGGACGGCACTCCACGGGCGGCACCACGGCGGAGCGCCATTTTCCGCTCACGGCGGTCGTCGCCCACGGCGTGTGCGCGGGCGCCACGGTGCTGCTGGTGCTGTTCGTGGTGATCCGCCAGATGTGACAGATGGGAGACGCGCCCGGGGCCGCCATGCCCACCCGCCCCAACTGCCGGGCGTGCAGGCCGAATTCAGGCCGGCGGTTTGCCGCTCGCGCCGGACTGGGCCAGGACGCGCCGCAGCCAGCGGGTGCGGGCGTCCCGGGCGTCCTGGCTGAGCGCGGCGCGCGGGGCGAAGGTGTCGAAGCCGTGGAAGGCGCCCGGCCACACATGCAGCTCGGCCTGGCCTCCGGCCCGCCAGATCGCGTCGGCGTAGGCGACGCCCTCGTCCCTGAAGGTCTCGGCCGAGCCGACCTCGACGTACGCCGGTGGCAGCCCCGTCAGATCCGTGGCGCGTGCGGGCGCGGCGTAGGGCGGTACGTCCGCCGTGCCGTACCGCTCGCCCAACAGGGCTTGCCACGCCGTCGCGTTGGAGGTCCGGTCCCAGATGTCGGCGCCGGCCATCTGGTGGGCCGAGAACGTGGCGCCGCGGTCGTCGAGCATGGGGCACAGGAGCAGTTGACCGACCGGCGCCGGGCCGCCCCGGTCGCGGGCGATCAGGGCGAGGGCCGCGGCGAGTCCGCCGCCCGCGCTCTTGCCGCCGACGACGATCCGGCCGGCGTCGACCCCCAGCGCCGCGGCGTGATCGGCGGCCCAGCACAGGCCGGCGTAGCAGTCCTCCACCGGCACCGGATACCGGGCCCGCGGTGCCAGCGGATACTCGACGGAGAGGACGGCGAGGCCCAGCGGGAGGGCCCACTCCCGCAGCACCTTGGGCAGGACGGACCAGGCGTTGCCCATGATCATTCCGCCGCCGTGGAGGTAGTACAGGAGGGGCAGCGGCCCGTCGGCTCCGGCGGGGCGCGCGCTCACGAGCGTGACCTCCCGCCCGTCCGACGCTCCCGGTACGCACAGCTCGGCCACCTCGAACAGGCCATCGGCGCACAGCTCCTGGACCGTGGGCCGGGGCCGCGCCGCGGCGTCCCGCTCCTGCCGGGCCGCGAGGTTCCCGGGCGTGAACGGTTCCCTGACGCCGGCCTCCAACGCGCCCAGCGCGGCGCGCAGTTCGGGGTCGAACGGGGGCGGGGGCGTCACCGGCCCCGCCGTACCCGCCGACCGGATGTCGCCGGACGCGCCGTCCGGGCCGCTACCGGAGGCGCCGTCCGCGCTCACGCCGGACCACCGTGCGACGTGCCCGCTCGCGATCCGGCGTCGCGTCCACGGCAGCGTGCGAGGGCGTCGGTACGGGCGGCATGCGCGGGAGCGAGAACCATGACACCCAGTCAAGCACCCGGGCGGACGCGGGACATGAGGGGCATCGACGTGGGGCCGAGCGGGCAACCGTCCCCGGCGCGAAGCGGCGGTCGGCCTGGTGGGCCGGCGCCCACGGCGGGAGGGGGCGGCGGCGGGCTGGTGGCCCTCCGCTGGTGGCCGCCCCGGCGGGCGCCGTCCGTCGGCAAGTCGCCCCTGCGGGTGGGCACCCCGGCCGGCCGAGGGGCAATTCGTTCGGCCGAGGGGGGGCGGCCGGAAGGCGTTCCGGGGCGGGTGGCATTCGAGGGGCGGATTCGGGAACGCGTGTTGCTGGCGGGCACCCGTCACCGCGTCGGCGATCCTGCCGACGTCTGCCCGCCCGTCCGGTGCCGCCCGCGGCCGCGGGTCCGCCGCCGCGGAGCCGGGCCGTCGAACGAGAGGCCGCCCGGTTCCGGCCCGGCCGTCGAACGAGAGGCCGCCCGGTTCCGGCCCGGCCGTCGAATGGGAGGACATCATGCAGATCGCCGTCACCACCCCGACCGGCAACGTCGGACGGCACGTCGTCGCCGCGCTGCTGCGGGCCGGCGTCCGCCCGCGCGTGCTGCTGCGCGAGCCCTCGCGGCTGGATCCCGACGTCAAGGACGTCGTGGACGCCGTGCGCGTCGACCAGTACGACGCCGCCTCCGTGGCGGCCGCCACCCGTGACGTGGACGCCCTGTTCTGGGTGGACCCGACCACCGGCAGCGAAGACCCCCTCGACGACTACGCCCGTGCCACCGCGAGCGTGGTCCGCGCCGTCACCGAGAACCGGATCGGCCGCGTCGTCTTCCAGAGCAGCGTCGGCGCCGAGAAGCGTCACGGCGCGGGCGAGATCGACGGCCTGGCCCACACGGAGAGCGCTCTCGATGCCCTCGGCATCGACGTGACCCATCTGCGCTGCGGCTACTTCTTCACCAACCTCGAACTGCAACTCGACGCGCTGCGCGCCGGCACCCTCCAGGTCGTCCTCCCGCTCGACCAGCCCATGGCCTGGGTCGCACCCCGCGACATCGCCGAGGTGGCCGTCGGGCGGCTGCTCTCGCCCGCCTGGTCGGGCCGGTGCGTCCAGGCGGTCCACGGCGCCGCCGACCTCACCTGGCGCGAGGTCGCCGGCATCGTCACGGCCGCCACGGGACGCCAGATCGGCGTCGAACGGATCACGGACGACGAGATGCGCGCGCAGCTCCACCGGGCCGGGATGACCGACGGCCTCGTGGAGGCGGTGCTCGGCATGTCGACCGGCCTGCGCGAGGACTTCGTACCCGAACAGCCGCGCACGGTACGCACCACCACCCCGACCACCCTCGCTTCCTGGGTCCACGATCACCTCAGGCACCTGATCGGCGACGGCGCGGCGGGGTAGGCCGGTCTCGCACCGCAACCGTCCGGCCGCCCGCCACCCCGAGGGTTGATTCATAGGTGTACTGCGTATGTTTCGCTGTATGCCCTTCACGCGTTCCCGTCCGGCCGGGCCCCCGGCCACCGGATCCCCCGTCACCCGTACCCTTCGCTTCCTCGGAGTGAGCGTCCTGGCGGGCGTCATGGCCGCCGGTATCGCGCTGCCGGTGGCGGGCGCGCTGGGGGTGGGCGCCAAATCCGCGGCGGAGAGCTTCAACAGTCTGCCCGACGAGTTCAAGACACCGCCGTTGTCGCAGGCGTCCAAGATCTTCGATGCCGACGGCGGGCTCATAGCCACGGTCTACGACCGCGACCGCACCGTGATACCCGGCGACCGGATCGCGCCGGTCATGCGCAAGGCGCTGGTCGACATCGAGGACAACCGGTTCTACCAGCACGGAGCCGTGGACCTGCAGGGCGTGCTGCGCGCGCTGAACAAGAACGCCGCCAGCGGAAGCGTGGCCCAGGGCGCCTCGACCCTCACCCAGCAGTACGTCAAGAACGTCTTCGTCGAGCAGGCGGGCACTGACCAGAAAGCGGTCCTCGAAGCCCAGCGCCAGACCATCGGCCGCAAGATCCAGGAGCTGCGGTACGCCATCGAGCTCGAACAGACCCTCCCCAAGGACCAGATCCTCACTAACTACCTCAACATCACGTTCTTCGGGGAGCAGGCGTACGGGATCGAGGCGGCCTCGGAGCGCTACTTCAGCGTCCATGCCAAGGACTTGACCCTGCCCCAGGCCGCCCTGCTGGCCGGGCTCGTCCAATCGCCGTCCATGTACGACCCGGTCACCAACGCCGCCCTCGCCAAGCAGCGCCGCGACACCGTCCTGAACAAGATGGCCGAGTACGGTTCGATCACCGCCGCCCAGGCCCAGCAGGCGATCGGCACGCCCATCAAGCTGCACATCAGCGCGCCGCGGCAGGGCTGCATCACCGCCCATCAGGGGGAGGGCTTCTTCTGCGACTACGTGCACCGGACCGTCCTGAGCGACCCGGCGTTCGGCAAGACGGCCGTCGAGCGGCGGGCGTTGTGGAGCAGGGGCGGGCTCCAGATCCACACGACGCTCTCCCCCAAGGCGCAGAAGGCCCTTCAGGATTCGGTCACCTCGCACGCGTACACCACGGACGACGCCGCCGCGGTGATGAGCCTCGTCCAGCCCGGTACCGGCAAGATCGTCGCGATGGGGCAGAGCCGTGACTACGGCCTGGGTGCGCATCAGACGGAGATCAACCTCAACGTCGGCACGAAGATGGGCGGCGGCCTCGGCTTCCCCACCGGCTCCACGTTCAAGCCGATCGTCGCGGCCGCGGCGCTGGAGCAGGGCACGAGCCCGAGTCAGCAGTACCCCGCGCCCTACTCCATGCCCTGGCCCGCCATGTCGGACTGCTCCGGCAACACCTACCCGGAGAACGGCGAGGTCCACAACGACAGCCACTCCCTGGTCGGGCCCTTCGCGATGCCGGACGCCATGGCCCAGTCCGTCAACACCTACTTCGCCGAGCTGGAGGCCGACACCGGGCTGTGCGAGGTGGCGAAGATGGCCAACTCGCTGGGCATCAAGGCCCAGGCGGGCGGCACCAAGCTCCAGGTGGTTCCCTCACTGACGCTCGGCAGTAATGACCTGACGCCGCTGGAGATGGCCAACGTGTACGCGACCTTCGCCAATCACGGCACGTACTGCACCCCGGTCGCCGTGACCTCGGTGACCAAGCCGGACGGCGGGAGCATCGCGGTGCCGCAGGCCGACTGCCACCAGGTGATGTCCCCGCAGACCGCCGACACCGTCACGACCATGCTCCTGGGCGTCGTGCAGGACGGCACCGGCAAGCCCGCCGGTCTCACCGACCGCGACAGCGCGGGCAAGACCGGCACCACCGACGACAGCAAGCAGGTCTGGTTCGCCGGCTTCACTCCCGAACTGTCCGGCGCGGCCGTGGTCAGTGACACCAGGAGCCCGCACGACCTCGACGGCCAGAGCATCGGCGGCACCACCGTCGGCCAGGCCTTCGGCGGCACCCTCGCGGGCCCCGTCTGGCGCGACTCCATCGAAGGTGCGCTCGCCGGAGTCCCCGCGGGCACCCTCACCACGACGACCCTGCCGGGATCGGACGGCTGAGGAGCGGCGACGGCGGGCGAGTCCGAAGCCGACCGATCAACGGCGGGGCCGGAGCGGGCGGGAGTCCGCTCCGGCCCCGCGCGCATCGCGGGCCCCGCGGTTGTGGCGCGCCGCGGGGCCGGAACGGCGACGGAAACGGTATGCGGCGTTCCGCTGCGGGCAGGGCGCGTTCTCGCAGGTTATCGATCTGCAGTGCGACGCGTCATACCAGAGTGGGACCCCTCCCGGGGAACTTTGGCAACAGCGCACCGAGGGTGTCGCACAGGCGACTACGGTGAGTGGTCGACGATCAAAATGGGCCTTACATCAGCCGAGTTGGGCCCGCCAGAGTGATCCATGGGACCCCACGCACCGAGGACGCCGATGTCTCATCTCCGCGCACCCGCAGCGCGGCCGGACCGCCGCGAGGGCGGACGGCACGGCCGCACCACCACCCGGCCGCAGCAGACCCAGAGCGATGCGGGCCACCCCGATCCGGCGCGCCGCGTCCCACGGGCCCCCGGCCCGCGCGCGGCGCCCGAATCCCGCATACGACCGCACCTGCTGCGCGCCGCCGTCCTGCCCGCCACCGTCGCGGTGCTCTGCGGCGCCGCGGCCGTCGCCTTCACCCTGCACTCCACCGGCAGGCACCCCTCCATGGGTCTCTGGGCGCTGCTCGCGGGCCTGGCCGTGCTGGCGCTCGCCGCCCTGGTCGCGGCCGGCATCGGCGCCGACCGGGCCGCCAAGACCGTGCTCGGCCGCGCCAACGGGCTGCGCCGTGGCAGCGCGAGGTCGGCCGCCGATCTGCGGACGGTCGTCGAGGCGCTGCGCCGAGGAGAGGGGCCGCCCGCGCGCCCGGCACCGGCCCAACTGCCGCCGGGTGCAGATGAGTTCGAGCTGCTGGCGCACGAGCTGACGCGCTCGCACGATGCGGCCGTGGTCGCCGTGGTGCAGGCCTCCCAGCTCTCCAGCAGCGTCGGCAACGAACAGAAGGTCGAGGTCTTCGTCAACCTCGCCCGCCGGCTTCAGTCCCTCGTGCACCGCGAGATCCAGCTCCTGGACGAGCTGGAGAACGAGGTCGAGGATCCCGAGCTGCTCAAGGGGCTCTTCCACGTCGACCACCTGGCCACCCGCATCCGCCGGCACGCCGAGAACCTCGCCGTCCTCGGCGGCGCCATCTCCCGGCGCCAGTGGTCCCACCCGGTCACCATGACCGAGGTGCTGCGCTCCTCGATCGCGGAGGTCGAGCAGTACCCGCGGGTCAAGCTGGTCCCGCCGATCGACGGGACGCTGCGCGGCCACGCCGTGGCCGATGTGATCCACCTGCTCGCCGAACTCGTCGAGAACGCCACGGTGTTCTCCGCCCCGCACACCCAAGTGCTGTTGCGCGCGCAGTTCGTGACGGCCGGGCTCGCCGTGGAGGTCGAGGACCGCGGCCTCGGCATGCCGGTCACCGAGCAGAACAAGATGAACGCGCTGCTCTGCGACCCCGACCAGGTCAACGTCGCCCATCTCCTCCAGGACGGCCGCATCGGGCTGTTCGTGGTCTCCGCGCTCGCCCGCAGGCACGGCATCGCGGTCCGGCTCCAGACCAACATCTACGGCGGAGTGCAGGCCGTACTGGTGCTGCCCCAGGGCCTGTTGGGCGCCGAGCCCGGCGACGGGAACCAGCAGGACCGTCCAGAGGCGCAGGTACAGGCGCAGGTGCAGGAGCCGGGCGCGGATCCGCAGAGCGCGGGGCGGATGGTCGCCGCGCCGCCCGCCCCCGACCCGGCCGCCCGCCTGGCCGAGCCGCCCGCGTCCCTTCCCCCCGCACCTCTGCCGGCCGGGCCCCTTACGGCGCCCTCGCCCGAACCGGCCCTCGCCCGCCCCGAACCCGTACAACCGGAACCCGTACAACCGGAACCCCTACAACCCGTACCCGTACAGTCGGAGCCCGTACATCGGGCGCCCTCCGCCGGTCTGCTGCCGCCGCCCCGGCACCCGCTGTCCGAGCCCACCACGGCCGGGCGCGGAAGCGGTCCGCTGCCCGTGCGCGGGGCGCACGAGGAGCGGCCCAACCCGGCCGCCGCGGCGCCCGGCGTCCACCACGGCGCGGCCGCCGAGAGCACCGAGCCCCGGCTGATCGTCGCGCCGAGATCCCAGAACGGCGCCGTGCGCGGCACCATGGGCCGCCCCGACCTGCCCAAACGCCGCAGCCAGGAACACCTCGTACCGCAGCTTCGGGACGCACCGGCACCGCGCAGGAACGACGAACACACCCTGCACGACCCGGGGTTGATGGCCGCCTTCCAGCGGGGCATCGGGCTCGCCGAGGCGCAGCAGAGCCCCACCGCACAACCGACCCACCAGTCACCCTCGGCGCTCCCGTCGGAAACGGACGCCGAACACTCCAAGGAGTAGATGCACCATGGCGAGCGATGCGCCGACCGGACACGTCTCGGACCTCGACTGGCTGCTGAGCGGACTGGTCCAGCGGGTTCCCTACACCCGCAATGCGGTTCTGCTCTCCTGCGACGGTCTGGTGAAATCCGTTCACGGCCTCGACCCCGACAGCGCCGACCACATGGCGGCCCTCGCCTCCGGCCTCTACTCGCTGGGCCGCAGCGCAGGCGCGCGCTTCGGCGACGGGGGAGAGGTCAGGCAGGTGGTGGTGGAGCTCGACTCCACGCTGCTGTTCGTCTCCACCGCGGGCTCGGGCACCTGTCTCGCCGTCCTCGCCGGCCGGGAGACGGACGCGGCGGTCCTCGGCTACGAGATGGCCATGCTGGTCAAGAGCGTACGTCCCTACCTCGTGACGCCGGCCAGGCAGGGCGCCGGAGCGCCGAGCGGCCTGAGGGGCTGACCGTGGCGTCCTCACAGGACGGGCCGTGGCTCGACGACGCGGCCGGTCGCCTGATCCGCCCCTACACGGTGAGCAACGGCCGCACCAGGCCCACCGCGGCCCTGGACCTGCTGTCCCAGATCATGGCCACCGGCACCCTTCCCCAGACGCATCTGGGCCCCGAACACTCACAGGCGCTCGGCCTGTGCAAGGGCCCCACGTCGGTGGCGGAGATCTCGGCCCATCTGCGGCTGCCCGCCGTCGTCACCAAAGTGCTCCTTTCCGATCTGGTGGACTGCGGTGCGGTGACCGCACGGGCACCGCGCTCCACGCATGCGCCCACCGACCGATCTCTGCTGGAGGCAGTGCTCGATGGCCTACGACGACGGCTGTGACGCCCGCCCCGCCGGGGACGCCGTGGACCTGTTCCCGACCGCGCTGAAGATCCTCGTCGCGGGCGGGTTCGGGGTCGGCAAGACGACCTTTGTCGGAGCGGTGAGCGAGATCGAACCGCTCTCCACCGAGGAGCTCCTCACCACGGTCAGCGTGGCGCACGACAGCCTCGAAGGGATCGAGTCCAAGACCACCACCACGGTCGCCATGGACTTCGGCCGCATCACCCTCGACGACCGCCACGTGCTCTACCTCTTCGGCACGCCCGGACAGGAACGCTTCTGGTTCATGTGGGACGAGCTGTCCGAAGGGGCGCTCGGCGCGGTGATCCTCGCCGACACCCGCAGACTCGACGCATGCTTCGCCGCCGTCGACTTCTTCGAGCGGCGCGGCATCCAGTTCCTCGTCGCCGTCAACGAGTTCGACGGTTCGTACCGCTACGACCCGGAGGAGGTGCGGGCCGCCATAGACCTCAAGCCCGAGGTGCCCGTCGTGCTGTGCGACGCCCGCATCGGCAGCTCCGGCATCCGGACGCTGGTCACCCTCGTCCAGCATCTGCTCGCCACCGTCCCGGCAGCCACCAGCCATGGAGCCTGACTATGACGTACGACCCGACCGGACACCTTCTGCTCACCCCCGTCGACCGGGAGGCACCGGTCCGCGTGCAGCGGCTGCGGCAGCTGGGCATGGGGCAGCTGCCCGATCCGGCCTTCGACGAGTTCGCGCGCAAGCTCGCCGAGGTGACCGGCGCCCCCTTCTCGATGGTCAACTTCATCGATGAGAACCAGCAGTTCTTCGCCGGCCTGCACACCCCGAACGGCGCCCACACCGGTTCGGACCTGGGCGCCGCGGTCGCCGGGGCCGGCGGGGTGAGCCGGATCATGGCCCGCGACCACGGGTACTGCCCCCACGTCGTGGTGCGGCGCAAGGCCCTGGTCCTTGAGGACGTGTGCGACTACCCCAGGTTCGCGGGCAATCCGGTGGTGGACGAGATCGGCATCCGCTCCTATCTCGGAGCGCCGCTCATCGACCGTACGGGCATCGCCCTGGGCACCATCTGCGTGGTCGACACCGAACCCCGGCCGTGGGGCCGGGCCGGCCTCGAGACGATCAAGTCGATGGCGGCGGAACTGATCGAACAGATCCACCGGCGCGAGGACGGCCGCATCTGAGCCGTCCCCGCGGTGCACCGGTGGTCAGTGGGAGGCCGCGGCCGGCTCCTGATCACGCACCAGCTCGGAGAGCCGCTGCGACCACTGGCCCTTCGCCGTGCCCAGCGCGATCTCGGCCAGTCTCAGGAACTGGATGTCGGAGGTTCCGGCCGGGGCGAAGATGTGGTGGGCGTCGCGCAGATACCGCTCGATGGGGCGGTCGGTGAACAGACCGGCCGCCGCATGGATCTCCATGGCGTTGCGCGCCGAGTCGAGAGCCGACTCGACGTTGACGACCTTGGCGTTCATCAGCTCGGCGTCACAGGGCAGCCCCTGGTCGAGCAGCTGGACCGCGTGGTAGGCGACCAGCCGCGCCGTCATCACCCGTGACTGCAACTGTCCCAACTTGATTTTGATGTTGGGCAGTTCGTGCAGCGGCTTTCCGTAACGGATGCGTTCACGGCAGAACGTCGTGGTCTCCTCCAGGATCGCCTGATGGATGCCGAGCGACACGGCCGTGAGGTTGGCCCGCCCGTACAGGACGCTGGAGGAGTACGCGACGGCGAGACCGTCCCCCTCCTCGCCCAGCCGGTTGGCCGCCGGCACACGGCAGTTGTCGAAGCGGACCTCGCCGAAACTGAACCCGTGCAGCCCCATCGACTCGCGGTGCTCGCCCAGCGAGAAGCCGGGCCGGTCGGACTCGACCAGGAAGGCCGAGAGCCCCTGGGAGCCCGGTCCGGTGCGCAGGATCACCCCGTGGAGATCGCCCACATGGCTGTTGCCCACATAAATCTTTCGGCCATTGAGGACGTAGTCGTCGCCGTCGCGCACCGCGCTCGCGGCCATGCCGAGCACGTGCCCGCCCGACTCGGGCTCGGTGACCGCGATCGTCGGCAGGCACTCTCCCGCCGCGACGGCCGGGAGCCACCTCTTGCGCTGCTCCTCGCTGCCGAAGTGCAGGATCTTGGCGACGCCGAGCTGCGAGGCCTGCACCATGGCGCCCATCGCGCCGCTGACCCGTGACAGCTCCTCGATGATGATGGTCTTGCCCAGGTGCCCGACCCCCATGCCGCCGTACTCGGGGCTCACCGTGGCCCCTATCCAGCCCTGGCGTGCGATGAGCCGCGACAGCTCGTGCTGGACGGTCCGGGCCGTTTCCATCCCGGCTATCCGCGGCCGTACCTCGTGTTCGGCGAAGTGCCTTACATCTTCCCTGAGTTGCTGGTGCGGTCGGCTGGTGAAGTCTCCGTACATCCGCGAGCCCTCCTCCGCGAAAACGCCTGCCGTGGGGGGTGGCCCCGGCAGGTGGTGCATCGGCAGCGGTCCCCTCCCGAAGGGGCCGACTTCTCTCCTGCGGTGGATCACTGTCGGTTTTTACTCATTCGTCGTCAACCTTGGCCAGAATCAAGCGAGTTGGCGTTTCAAAGACGATGTGTTGTGGGGGACTCGGCCCCGTCCGGCCCCCGTCGATTGCATCCCCTTCACACAAGTTTCTGCCACATGCCCACGGCAAAGGTTTCGTGGGCAAGTGGCACTGAGGGACAGGAAGCGGAATCGCATGGGCACGGTCGTGACATCTGAGGACAAGTGCAGAACCGATTCAGCTTCGACCGTGACGAAAGTGGACTCTCCTTCACGCGTGTGAGTGAACGAGGCGGGGGCTCGCCGCGGCGTCCGCGGGCACCGAGGCGCCGCGGGGGTGGCGGGGGGTGGCGGAGCGAGGCATCCGGCCGGCGTGGCGAACCGAACGCGGGTGCCCCGTGCACCTGGTCGCGAGGGCGGCCCTGCCGCCCGTACGGCGCCGCTGACCTGGTGATCTTCCGGCGGTTCCGGGGAGTCGGCGAAGAGGCCGGGAGGGGGCGGAGCGGGCGTGCGACCCGGGGCGCGAGGGGTGGCGCTCGGCGGGCAGGGGCCGGCACGGGAGGCGCGCGCGGGATCGGTCCCACGGCCGTGAACTGCGGATCCCCCCATCGATAAGGGGAATCGCAGCCGCTCCGGGCGGCGTGTGGGACCCTTGCCGTGTTCTTTCGCTTGAGGTCGGGGACGGCGCATTGGGGCGAGGACCGGCGCGAAGGGGGCATGACGGTGGTGTGGGGCGCGCGACGGAGTGTGCGATGCGGAATCGGACGCCTCCCTGGCCGGACGCTCGCCGAGCCGGCGCACTCGGACCGGTGAACGCCCGCATCAAGACACGCGCCGCCGCGAAGCACCGCGGGCCGGGCGCGCGGCCCGCGCCGCCGCGGAGACCCGTGCCGTCCCCGGGGTGTGGGGAAATGGTGAGGAATCCGGCCACGCGGCGGGCCGCCGACACAGCCCCACGGGAAGGAAGTTGACATGGAAGACCTCCGTATCGGTGTCATCGGATACGGCCTGCGCGGCAGCATCGCGCGCACCGCGCACCGTCCGGGGCGCGGCGCCGCCGTCGCGGCCTTCGCCGACCCCGACCCCCTGGCACGGGAGGCGGCCGCCGCGGCGTTCCCCGGAGCGTGGTCCGCCGTCGACCACCGCAAGGTGATCGAGGCCCCGGACATCGACGCCCTGCTCGTCCTCACCCCCGACCACACCCACGCCGACCTCGCCTGCGCCGCCCTGCGGGCCGGCAAGCCGGTCTTCGTCGAGAAGCCCCTCGACATCACGGTCGAGCGGTGCGACGAGATCCTGCGCACGGCGCGCTCGACCGGAACCCGACTGTACGTGGGCCACAACATGCGGCACATGCCCGTCGTGCGGCTGATGCGCGACCTCGTCCGGCGCGGCGCCATCGGCACCGTCAAGACGGTCTGGGTGCGTCACTTCGTGGGGTACGGCGGCGACTGGTACTTCAAGGACTGGCACGCCGAGCGTCAGTACACCACCGGCCTCCTGCTCCAGAAGGCGGCGCACGACATCGACGTACTGCACTGGCTGTCGGGCGGTTACGCACGCGACGTCCAGGCCATGGGCGACCTGATGGTGTACGGAGACAACCCGCACCGCCGCGCTCCGGGCGAGCCGAAGGCCGAGGACTGGTACACCAAGGACGGCCACTGGCCGCCGCACACCCAGCGCGCGCTGAACCCGGTGATCGACATCGAGGACGTGTCCCTGCTCAACATGCGCCTGGACAACGGTGTCCTCGCCTCGTACCAGCAGTGCCACTTCACCCCCGACTACTGGCGCAACTACACGGTCATCGGTGACGCGGGCCGCCTGGAGAACTTCGGCGACGGCCCCGGCGGCCAGGTCAAGGTCTGGAACGCCCGGCGCTCCGGGTACCGGGCCGAGCCCGACGAGACGTACGCGATCCCCGGGAACGGCGGCGGCCGTGGGCACGCCGGGGCGGATCCGCTGATCATGGACGAGTTCCTGCGCTTCGCGCGCGACGGCGGAGCCACCGACACCTCGCCCGTCGCGGCCCGGATGGCGGTCGCCGCCGGCTACGAGGCCACGGCCTCTTTGCGCACCGGCGGCAGCCCCCGCCAGGTCCCCCCGCTCGACCCGGAGCTCGCGGCGTACTTCGAGCGGGGGCAGCGGGCGGACCCGGCGGCCTGAGGGAGCCTGAGGGAAAGGGGTTCGTGACCACCCGGGTAAGTGCGGTATTGTTCTCATGCACGAACGGCCGGGGGAAACCCCAGGTCAGACGGGCATCGGGACGTGGCGCAGCTTGGTAGCGCACTTGACTGGGGGTCAAGGGGTCGCAGGTTCAAATCCTGTCGTCCCGACTCGAAAGAGTCGCAGATCAGGGCCGGTATCGGAGACATCCGACACCGGCCCTTCGGTCTTTCCGTCCAGTGGCACTCACCGGGGGCGCCCCCCAGCGGCCCCCCGGAAGAACCCGCCCAGCGGTCCACCCCGTGGCGGCCCCCGTGTGAGGCGGTCGCCAGAACCCCGGATTGCCGGGCCACCGGCCGCCCGGCGTTCCTGGCCGATGCGCATGCGCCCGGCAGGGCCGACACCCGGGTGCCGGGGCCGGATACCGCGCACGCGCACGGCACAGTTGAGGCATCGCCGTGTCTGAGGGAGGAACGTGTGCTCGGTCTGGAGCTTGTCGTGCTGTTGGGGGTCGCCGTGCTGGTCGGCTCCGCGCTCGGCGACCGGCTGCGCATCGCGCCGCCCGTGGTGCTCATGGTCATGGGCGTGCTGATCGGCCTGATCCCCGCGCTCCGGAAGGTGGAACTGCCGTCCGAAGTGGTGCTGTTGCTGTTCCTGCCCCCGCTCCTCGCCTGGGAGAGCCTCAACACGTCCCTGCGGGAGATCCGCCGCCACCTCACGGACGTCGCGCTGGCCGCCACGGTCCTGGTCATCGCCTCCGCGGCGTCCGTGGCCTGCGTCGCGCACGGACTGGGGATCGGCTGGGGCCCGGCCTGGGTGCTGGGCGCGGCGGTCGCGCCGACCGACGCGACCGCGGTCAACGTCGTGGCCCGGCTGCTGCCGCGCAGGGACGTCACGCTGCTGCGCGCCGAGAGCCTGCTCAACGACGGCACGGCGCTCGTCGTCTACGGCATCGCGGTCGGGGTGACCGTCGGCACGGAGCACATCACCGCCCCCCACGTCGGATGGCTGTTCGCCCTCGGGTACGGCGGCGGAGCGCTGATCGGGCTGGCCACGGGCACGGTCGTGCAGTGGCTGCGGGCCCGGATGGCGCAGACGGACGCGTTGCGCGGGCAGGTGCTGTTGCTGCTCGCCCCGTTCTCCGCGTATCTCGTCGCCGAGGACATCGACGCCTCGGGCGTGGTCGCCGTCGTGGTGTGCGGCCTCATGCTCAGCCAGAGCGGGCCGCGCACCGTGCGGGCCGAGGTGCGCGTTCAGGCGCAGAACTTCTGGATGGTCGCCACCTACCTTCTCAACGGCTCCCTGTTCGTGCTCATCGGGGTCGAACTCGACTATTCGGTCCGCACGATGGGCGACGCCGAGACCCCGCGCGCCCTCGCCACCGGGTTCGCCGTGGCCGGCACGCTCATCGCCGTCCGCTTCGCCTACTACTTCGGCGTCGCCGCGTTCTTCCGGATCGTCCGCGGAGGCACCGCCCGCGCCTCCGGTACGACGTACTCGCGCCGCCGGCTGACCGTGAGCGCCCTGTCCGGGTTCCGCGGGTCGATCTCGCTGGCCGCCGTGCTCGGTGTGCCCGCCCGCCTCGACGACGGTGCGGCCTTCCCGTCCCGTCAGCTCGTCGTCTTCGTCACCGGCGTGGTGATCGTCGTGACGATGGCGCAGGCACTGATCCTGCCGTGGGTGGTGCGCTGGGCGCGGATCCCGCACGACCGGACCGTCGCCCGGGAGGAGTGGCTCGCCGAGTCGGCGGCGCTCGAGTCCGCGCTCGCGGCCCTGCCCGGCCTGGCCGCCCGCCTGGAGACGGCGCCCACCGTGCGGGAGGCGGTCCTGCGCTCCCACCAGCTGCGGGCGGACACCGTGGCACAGCGCTGCGCCACGATCCCCGACGATCCCGAGGAACGCGCCGTCCACCCGGTGCGCCTCACCGACGACCACACGGCGCTCAGCCTCGCCCTCCTCGCCGAGCGCCGGGCGGTCGTCATCCGGCTGCGGGACACGGGCGACATCGACGACACCGTGCTGCGCCGCCTGCAGGGCCGGCTCGACACCGAGGAGCTCCACCTGCTGGGGCACGCCCCGGTGGGGGAGTGAGCGGGGCCCACCTCCGCATCGAAGTGACCCACATCACGTTACCGGCGGTATCTGAAACGTTGTGTCGCAGGTAAATTGCGAGGAGGCGCACGGGTGTCACCACAAGCCTGAGCAAGCGTCAGCGCCCCGAGCGGCAGCGGCTTTCCGCCCTTCCCCGTTCAGGTGCCACGAGCGAGAGCGAGGTCTGCGCGATGGAGCAGCAGCATGTCGACGTCCTGGTCGTCGGCGCCGGCATATCCGGCATCAGCGCCGCGTGCCATGTCCTGCGGGACAATCCCGGCGCCTCGGTCGTCGTGCTCGAGCGGCGCGCCCGCGTCGGCGGCACCTGGGACCTGTTCCGGTATCCCGGCATCCGCTCCGACTCCGACATGGCCACCTTCGGGTTCGGCTTCCGGCCCTGGCGCCAGGCCCGCATTCTCGCCGAGGGCGCGGACATCCGGAATTACGTCGAGGACGCCGCCGCCGACGCGGGGGTGCTGGAGCGCATCCGCTTCGGCCGCCGCGCCATCAGCGCGGACTTCTCGCACACCGACGGCCGGTGGACGGTCGACGTCGAGGACGAGACCACCGGCGAGCGCGAGTCCTACAGTGCGGGCTACCTCGTCGGCGCGACCGGCTACTACGACTACGACGAGCCCTACCGCCCCGAGTTCCCCGGCGAGGCGGACTACCGGGGCACGCTCGTCCACCCCCAGCAGTGGCCCGAGGACCTCGACCACACGGACCGGCGCGTGGTCGTCATCGGCTCCGGCGCCACCGCCATCACCCTGCTCCCCGCCCTCGCCGGCGCCGCCGCGAGCGTCACCATGCTGCAGCGCTCGCCCACGTACATCCTCGCCCTGCCCGAGGTCGACCCGGTCACCTCCCTCCTGCAGAAGCTGCGTGCCCCGGCCCGGCTCACCCACGCGATCGCCCGCACCCGCAACATCGCGCTGCAGCGCGGGAGTTACGCCTTCTGCCGCAAGTACCCCCGGCTCGCCCGCAAGGTCCTGCTGGGTCTCGTGCGGGTCCGGGCCGGCAAGAGCGTCGACATGCGTCACTTCAGCCCGCGCTACAAGCCCTGGGACCAGCGGCTGTGCGTGGTCCCCGGCGGCGACCTGTTCAAGGTGCTCAGGAGCGGCAAGGCCGCCATCGCCACCGACCACATCGACACGTTCACCGCCGACGGCATCCGGCTGAAGTCCGGCGAGGAGCTGAAGGCCGACATCGTCGTCACCGCCACCGGGCTGAACGTCCGCCTCCTGGGCGGCATGGCACTCACCGTCGACGGCGACCCGGTGGACGTCACCAACCGCGTGCTCTACAAGGCCGTCCTGCTGGAGGGCGTGCCCAACATGTCCCTCGTCATCGGGTACACCAACGCCTCCTGGACCCTGAAGGCCGACCTGGCGGCCGGCTACACCGCCCGCCTCGTCGCGCACATGCGGCGTCACGGCCACGACATCGCCACCCCGGTGGCCCGCGATGCCGACCGCTCGGAGTTCTCCGTCATGGGCGAGGCGCTGACCTCCGGCTACATCGCGCGGGCCGACAAGGCCATGCCGCGCCAGGGCACCCGCGACCCGTGGCGGCTGTGGAACAACTACTACCGCGACCGCGCCATGCTGCGCGGCGCCCCCATCGAGGACGCACCGCTCCGCTTCGGCAAGGCGGCCCCGTCCGGCGCCCAGGAACAGACCCGCGCCGCTTGACCGGCGCGGCCCACCAGACAAGCGAGGACGACGATGACCGCGCACCTGACCAGGAAGGCCTACGACGAGCGCCTGCGGACCCTGTCCGAGGGCTCCGTCAACGTCCACTTCAACGCGTTCACCGACATCGCATGGGACGACCCCGCGTTCGCGGTGGACCCGAGCGACCCGCGCTGGGTCCTCACCTCGGCGGACGCGCTCGGCGCCCACCCCTGGTACCAGGAGCAGCCGCTGGAGACGCGGATCCGGATCGGGATCTGGCGCTGGGCCGTGATCGCCAAGGTGGGCATGCAGTTCGAGAACCTGCTGATGCGCGGAGCGCTGGACTACGTCTACCAACTGGGCAACCGGAACCAGGAGTTCAGGTACCTCACCCACGAGGTCACCGAAGAGACCCACCACACCCAGATGTTCCAGGAACTGGTCAACCGCACCGGCGTGGACACCGCCGGCGGAAAGCGCTGGTTCCGTCAACTCAGCCGTGTGCTGCCCCTGTTCGGCTCCCTCTATCCCGAGGCGTTCTTCACCGGCATCCTCGCCGGGGAGGAGCCCATCGACCATCTGCAGAAGGGGGCCCTGCGCAGCGGGGAACCGGTGCATCCCCTGCCGCAGCGGATCATGCAGATCCACATAGCGGAGGAAGCCCGCCACATCTCCTTCGCGCACGAGTTCCTGCGCCTGCGCGTCCCGCGCTTCGGCAAGGCCCGCCGCGGCGCCCTGTCCGTGCTCTTCCCGCTGATCATGCGCAGCCTGTGCGACGTCATCATGATCCCCGACCGGAAGTCCGCGGAGCAGGTCGGCATCCCGGCCTGGGTGATCAAGGACGTCTTCTGGAAGTCCGAGGCCGGCCGGACGATGCTGCACGAGCTCTTCTCCGACGTACGGATGCTCGCCGAGGACATCGGCCTGATGAACAGGGCGTCCCGCCCGCTGTGGAGGGCCCTGCGCATCGACGGCCGCCCCGCACGCTTCCGCGGCGAGCCGGCCCCGCTCACCGACTGAAGCCCCGCAGGCCCTCGCGCCGACCCCGCCTTCCCCGACCGCCCGAATGCCTGAACTCCTCGACCCCCCACCCCCCGAACGCCCGAATGTCTGAAGCCCTGAACGCCCGAACGGAGACCAGCCCGCCGTGCCGTACGTCGTCACCCGATCCTGCTGCGCCGACGCCTCCTGCGTGCTGGCCTGCCCGGTCAACTGCATCCACCCCGCGCCGAGCGAGCCGGGCTTCGGGACCACGGAGATGCTGTACGTCGATCCGCGTACCTGCGTGGACTGCGGTGCCTGCACGACGGCCTGCCCGGTGGACGCCCTCAAACCGCACACGGCGCTGGCCCAGGCGGAGTTGCCGTTCCTTGAGCTGAACGCCTCGTACTACAAGGAGAACGCGCACGCCGACCGGGCCCCCATGTACGTGGTGCCGCGTCAACGCCGCATTCCCGAGGGCGAGTTGTCCGTCGCGGTCGTCGGCGCCGGACCGGCCGGGCTCTTCGCGGCCGACGAGCTGCTGCGCCATCCGGGCGTGCGCGTCACCGTCTACGACCGGCTGCCCACCCCGTACGGTCTCGCGCGGGCCGGAGTCGCGCCGGACCATCAGGACACCAAGCGGGTCACGGAGCTGTTCGGGGCCATCGAGGCGCAGGCCGCCTTCAGCTACCGCCTCGGGGTCGAGGTCGGCACCGACATCACCCACGCCGACCTGCTGCGCGAGCACCACGCGGTGATCTACGCGGTCGGCGCCGCGACCGACAAGCGTCTCGGGATCGAGGGCGAGGACCTGGCCGGCAGTCTCTGCGCGACGGACTTCGTCGCCTGGTACAACGGCCACCCCGACCGCGCGCACGACGGCCACGACCTCGGCTGCGAACGCGCGGTCGTCATCGGCAACGGCAACGTCGCCCTCGACATCGCCCGCGTCCTCACCGCCGACCCCGAAGCCCTGGCCCGTACCGACATTTCCGACCGCGCGCTCTCCGCGCTGCGCACCAGCAAGGTGCGTGAGGTCGTCCTCCTCGGCCGCCGCGGACCCGCGCAGGCCGCGTTCACCGTGCCCGAACTCCTCGCGCTCGGCGCCCTGGAGGACGTGGACGTGTGCGTCGAGGGCTGGCCCGAGGGCCTGGCACCCGATGCCACCGACAAGACGCGGCTGCTGGCGGAGCTGGCCGCCCGCGCGCCGGTCGAAGGCCGCCGCCGTATCGTGCTGCGCTTCCTCACGGGCCCGGTGCGGATCGTCGGGGACGGCTCCGTACGCGGGGTCGAGGTCACCGCCACCACGCTGGGCACCGACGACGACGGCACCGTGCGCGCCCGGCCCACCGGCGACATCAGCACCCTGGATGCCGGCCTCGTGCTGCGCTCCATCGGCTACCGGGCCCGTCCCGTCCCGGACCTGCCCTTCGACGAGCACACCGCGACGGTCCCGCACGAGTCCGGACGGGTCGAGCCCGGCGTCTACGTCGCGGGCTGGATCAAGCGGGGTCCGACGGGCTTCATCGGAACGAACAAGACCTGCGCCCACGAGACGGTCGCCTCCCTCCTGGACGACTTCGCCGACGGCCGCCTCGCCCGGCCGGTGTCCACCGTGGGTACGGCCGGGAACGCCCTGGGCCTGGAGGCCTGGCGTGCGATCGACCGCGTGGAGCGCGCGGCGGGCGAGGCCCAGGGGCGTCCCCGCGTCAAACTCACGGACACGGAGTCCCTGCACCGCGCCGCGGCACGAGCGGTTCCGGCGGTACGCGGCTGACGGCCCCGGCAGGTTCGACCCCACCGGTTGGCGCGGGGCCACAACAGGACGTCACCGCAGGACGCCCACCCGGCGGTGCCGGAGCCCGGTCAGCGCGGCTCCAGATCCGACACGCGCTGTTGCGGCGACAGGTGCACGCCCAGCTCCCGCAGCGTCGCGTCGAGGATCGCCCAGACCGAGCGGCACAACATCGCGCGCAGCTCCTCCTCGGTCTGCTCACGCCGCTCGTCGTGCGCCCACTGGTTGACCGCGGTGTCCACGAAACCCACGATGCCGACCGCGACCGAACGGATCGGCGCCTGCGGCACCCCGAGCGCCTTGAGTACGTCCCCGAACCGCTCGCTGAGCATCAGGGCGATGGCCGTCTTGGTGTCGGCCACCAGCGAGCCGTCCCCCATCGCATGCTCCGCGACGCCCATGTAGGCGTACAGGCGCGGGTGTTGGGCCACCCAGTCCAGGTGCGCGCCCACCACCCGGTGCACGGCGTCCTCGACGGTCCCCTCGAAGGTGAGGGTGGGCTCCATGCGGCGCATGAACGAATCCACGACCCGCCGGCGGATCAACTCGTCCAGCGTGGCGCGGTCCTTGAAGTGCCGGTAGAGCACGGAGCGAGGCAATCCCACCCGCTCGGCCAGCCGCTGCACGCGAAAGCGCGTGCCCTCCTCCTCGATGAGGGCGACGGCCGCGTCCACCAAGTCGACCTGGCGCTGCGCCTTGTGCTCGTCCCACCGGGTGGAGCGACCGTCGATCTGCGGCTCTCCGCCGGTTCTTTCCGCCACCTCGTCAGGATATCGGACCGGCTCGGCGGGCCCATGGGGCCGGGGGCGACGGCCGGGCCCCCCCGACGATCTACAGTCGGCGTCATGAGTCGTTGGCAGGATCTGACCGGTGGAACGTCCGGGGCCGAGTACGCGTCGCGCTTCGAGGCGCTGGCCCGCGGCGGAAAGGACGTGCACGGCGAGGCGGCGTTCTGCGCGGCCCTGGTGCCGGCGGGGGCCCGGGTGCTCGACGCCGGGTGCGGCACCGGGCGGGTCATGATCCGGCTCGCCGAGCTCGGGTACGACTGCGTCGGCGTCGACCTGGACGCCTCGATGCTGGACGTGGCACGGGAGCGGGCGCCTCGACTGCCCTGGTTCCGGACCGATCTGGCCGCCTTCGATCCCGCCGAGCTCGGTGTCGCCGCCGACTTCGACCTCGTCGTCGCCGCGGGGAACGTCCTGCCGCTGGTCACGCCGGGCACGGAAGCCACGGTGCTTCAGCGCCTGACCGCGGCCCTGCGCTCGGGCGGCCTGCTGGTCGCGGGCTTCGGCCTCGACACCGCCCACCTGCCCGTGCCGCCGGCCCTCACGCTCGCGCAGTACGACGCCCACTGCGCCGCCGCCGGCCTCACCCCCGTGGCCCGCTTCGCCACGTGGGACGCGGCGCCCTACGAGGACGGCGGCTACGCCGTCAGCGTCCATCGCCGCGACGGCTGAGCCGAGGTCACGGCGACGGCAGTCGACCGCGGGAGGCCGGTGTGAGATTCGCGCAGCGGACTGTTCACGGCTCTTGCGCCACTTCCTGGGCCGTGCAGCCGCCGCGCGCCGTCGGCCCGCGGCTCTGCCGACGCCTTGGACGCGGTCGCTTGTTCGTCTCCGGCGTCTTCATTCTGCCTTGCACGGGCGTCTTTTGGCCGCTTGATCGTATTGATGCCGCGCCATGCGGTCACGATGCGATGATGTGACGCATGGTGCTTCACGTGGGGGCGCACGCTCTCCGAAAGCGGCGGGGGCAGTTGCGGGACAGCGCGGGCCGGTTGGCTGACGGCGGGGACACAGTCACGTCGTGCCTCCTGCTCTTCTATGCGGCGGAGTGTGCTCTCAAGGAGAGGGTGCTCGTACGCAAGGGCCTCCGGGACACATCGCATCTCGAGCCGACGCATGATCTCTGGAAGCTGGCCAGGGACCTCGGGCTTCCGCGGCGCCTGGGCGCGGCACTGAGAGGGATGCAGAACTGTCGAGCGGCGGGGCAGCCCGGAGTGGACGTAGCTCTCGCCGACTTGCATCAAGCCTGGCGTTATGGTGTGAAACTGCACGTAGAGGACGAAAAGAAAGCCCGTGACCTGCTGGACGAACTCATCTCATGGTGCGAGCAGGACTAAGGGGCGTCGAGTCGTGGCGGAACCGGGAAAGCTGGAGATCATGGACAGCGGAATCATGCCTCCTGGCCACCTCTTCAGCTGGGTGGACGTGGATGAGCACCTGACCAGACTGGCATTGGCGGGCGAGTGGCCCGACTGGCTCGTTGCCGCGGACGGCTGGTGGGACTGTCTGGAACTGATCACCAAGAGCGGCATCGCGCCGGAAGAAGTGAAGCGCTGGCTGGACGCGGTGTTCGGCACCGGGTCGGCTGGGTGGGTCGATGGCGCGCTGTTGCTCGGTCTCGACGATCCGCGTACCACCGATTTCACCGGACTGCGGGTCGAGCTCACCGTGGACCCTGAGCAGCCCGGTACGCAGAGGAGGCGCGTGCCGTTGCTTCGTGAGAAGCACATCACGCGCGAACTGGCAGAACCCCTTCACCGGCCTGAGGCGCCGACCTTCGTCGATGACGTGCAGCTCATGGCATTCCACTCCTTCAAGGGGGGCGTCGGGCGCACGGTGCACGCGGTCGCCGTGGCCGACAGGCTGGCGCGCAATGGTGGCAGGGTTCTGCTCGTCGATGCCGACCTGGAGGCTCCGGGGATCACCTGGATGCACAAGGAGCAAGGGGGGCAGTGCGACTTCACCTACGAGGACTTCATCACTCTCCTGCAGGGTGATGAGAACGACGACTCGACGACAGCGGTCGACATCGCCGCGGCCTACCTTCCCAACCAGCAGGCCGGCCACTACGCGAGTGGCGGGAGTATCACGGTGATGCCCTCAAGTCGCCGTGTAACTCTGACTCCGCCCCGCATCGAGCCCGCTGATCTCCTCTCACCCGGGCGACCCACGTACTTCGTGACCGAAGCACTGGCAGCGCTGGGGGCGCGTCTCGGAGTGGACACCGTGGTCGTCGACCTCCGGGCGGGCGCTTCCGAACTCTCTGCCCCGGTACTTCTCGACCCCAGGGTTCAGCGTGTATTCGTGACCACGCTGAGCCATCAGTCGCTTGCCGGTACAGAGCTGATGGTTCGTCAACTTGGCGGGAAGGCGCCCACCCTCCAAGGCGCCGACCCTGCTACCGCGATCATCATTACCCAGTACCGGATGGACACCCACACCGCCCAGGCCGATGCCGCGTGCGACTCCCTGGCGGCGGCTCTTAGGGCCGCACTTCACGGACCGGTGGCGGCAGCGGACGGGGACGACACCGGAACCGTGGACGCGGCGCTGCTTGCCCAGCCCGTACTCAGCCTGTTCAGAGAAGAGCTCCTTGCGCTTCCTTCCTCGTGGGACGCCGTGCTCGAGGTGATCGCGGCGTGTGGAGTCGCCGACGGGCTCGAATCACTTCTTCCGGCCCCGGCGCTCCGAGGAGCGAGTGGACCTGTGTCCGGCGCGGGGCCGGAAGCGGAGGCGGACTACGCACAGTTGCGGAGCAAGCTGGCACGAACCGCAGGCAACCTCGTCTACGCGGAACAGAGCGGGCTCTCCTCGGCCGGTGGCTTCCTCGTGACGGAACCGCTCCGCCGTCTACTGGCCGACCACCGTACTGAGCTTCCGCAGGCTCTAGTGGTGGGGGCGAAGGGGGCAGGCAAGACGTTCATGTACGCAAAGGCTTGTGCGGCACGCACGTGGCAGACCTTCGCGGCGCAGTCTGGGGTTGGAGGCGTGACGGTAGAGGCCCCCGTCGTGCCTGTCCTGGAGTCGGCGAATTTGGAGTCCGCGGATTTCGAACCCCAGGACCTCCGTGACACCTTCGCGGCTGCCCACGGAGACGTGCCGCGTCTGGACGTCACCGCGTCCAGCATCGCGGACAGACTGAAGGCCGGCCTCGGTCAGCTCGGCGGCCAAGAGGAACTCGGCTGGCGGAGCCTCTGGCTCGAATGTCTCGCCATGGCCTGCGGGTTGGAGGTATCCGAGCAGCGGAGCTCCGAAGAGGCGTTGATCGATCTTGGCCGAAGGGCCAAAGCGGTATTCGTGATCGACGGCCTGGAGGACCTTCTGCAAAACCTCGACAGCGATACGAAACGCACGGCGTTGAGGGTCCTGCTGATCGACGTCCTGGGGTGGCTCCGTTCGCTGCGGGGTCGGCCCTTCGGGCTCGTGGTTTTCGTCCGACGTGATCTGGTCACCGGGGCGGTCCGGCAGAACAGCGGACAGCTCCTTGGCAGGTTCGACCACTACGCCCTTCACTGGAGCAAAGAAGAGGCACTGCGTCTCGCCCTGTGGGTGACCGCACATGCCGGAGCACTGACCGAACCCGTGCCTCTGTCCGAGATCACCGATCTGTCGGAGGACGAGCTGATCAACAGTCTCATCCAGGTGTGGGGCTGGAAGATGGGCAGCGAGAAGTCACGCGAGGCGCGCTCTCATCTGTGGGTGCCTGCGGCCCTCGGGGACTTCAACGGCCAGGTGCAGGCTCGGGACGTCGTCATGTTCCTCGCGACGGCAGCGAAGAACTCTGAGCAGTACAACGAGACTGTGGACGACCGCGTGCTCGTCCCCACCGCCATGCGCAAGGCGTTGCTCCAGTGCAGCAGAAACAAGATCGTTTCAGTAGGGGAGGAGGATAAGGAAATTGGCAGGCTACTGGCCCACATGCAAGGACTCGGTCACTCCGTCCTGGTCCCGTTCGAACTCGAACAGGTCGAGCTGACCGTCGCGGAGGCAGACCTGCTGATCGAATCCGGTGTCTTCAGCAAGGGGTCGGACGGGCGGTACTGGGTGCCGGAGATCTATCGGCACGGCCTTGGGTTCAACAGTGAGCGCCGCGCCAGGGTGCTCTGGTAGACGGCTGGCGCAGGTTCGAGATGGGCGTGCGGGTGTCTGGGGTCCCCGGCCTGAGGTCGGCGACCCCTCATCCGCCGTGGGTTGGCACTTCTGCCGTGGAACGGACGGCCTCAGTCCGTCGTGGCGGCCTCGTCCAGTCCTCACCCGGCAGGGTGACCACGGCGTCCTGATGCCCCGGGCACCGCGCCGGGCCATGATGAGACACGACGGGACGGGCATCACCGTGCGACACAGGCAGGCACCACCGTGGGACGCGGGGCGCGCATGACCGGTGGGGTCCCGGGCACCGCGTTCGCGCGCGCCCGGCCGCCGTGCCGCCCGGACAGGAGGAGGTCGCCATGGGTGAGGAGGACGACCTGCGGACCTACCGCGGGAAGCGCCACTTCGACAGGACGAGCGAACCGCGCGGCAGCGGCGCCGCCGACGCCGGACCACCAACCGCTCAGGGCGATCCCTCGTTCGTGGTGCAGATCCACGACGCGAGCTCCCTGCACCTCGACTTCCGTCTGGAGGTCGACGGCGTACTGAAGTCCTGGTCGGTGCCCAAGGGCCCGTCCACCGACCCGCGTGACAAGAGGCTCGCCCTTCCCACCGAGGACCACCCCCTGGACTACCAGGACTTCGAGGGCGTGATCCCGCGGGGCGAATACGGTGGCGGGACCGTCATCGTGTGGGACCGCGGCACGTACCGGCCCACCAGCCACGACAAGCGCGACCGGCCAGTGCCCTTCGGGCAGGCCCTGGAGCACGGGCACGCCACGTTCGTCCTGCACGGCGAGAAGCTCCGCGGACAGTACGCGCTGACCCGCTTCCACGGACGCGAGGAAGAGCGCCACGGCCCGGCCGCCAAGCCGCCGTGGCTCCTGGTGCGGACCGGCTCGGGCCGCGGCGCCGCCCACGGCGGCACCCCCGATCCCCGGCGGGCCCGTTCGGTACGCAGCGGTCGCACACTGCGCCAGATGGCCGAGGATCCGGACGCCGAGACCTGGAACCCGGGAAGCGGTGGCGGGCGGTGACGGGCCCGCTGGACGCGCTGGCGCCCGACCTCGTGGCGCGCACCGCGCGGGCGGCACCCGGCATCGAACTGGCGGAGTCCCCCATGCTGGCCACCCTCAGTGACCGACGCGACTTTCCCTCCGGCTGGGTCTTCGAGCGCAAACTGGACGGCATCCGGGTCCTCGCGGTACGGGAAGCGGGAAGGGTCACCCTCAGATCGCGCTCGGGACGGCGGCTCGACGCCACCTATCCGGAGATCGTCGAGGCCCTCGCCCAGCAGGACTGCGCGGACTTCACGATCGACGGCGAAATCGTGGCGTACGCACACGGCAGAACGGACTTCGCGCGCCTCCAGCAGCGCATGGGGCTGACCCGGCCCGCGGACGTCGCGGCGAGCGACGTGGCCGTCACCTACTACGCCTTCGACCTTCTGCGCCTGGACGGCGTCGACGTGCGACGTCTGCCGCTGCGCACCCGTAAGGCCCTGTTGCGCCGCACCATGACGTTCGCGGCGCCGCTGCGCTTCACCGCCCACCGCAACGAGGGCGGTTCCGCGCTGCTGGAAGACGCGTGCCGGCGCGGCTGGGAGGGGCTCATCGCCAAGCGGGCCGACAGCACGTACCAGGCCCGCCGCTCCGGCGACTGGCTCAAGCTGAAATGTGCCCGCGGTCAGGAGTTCGTCGTGGGCGGCTTCACCGAGCCCGCGGGCAGCCGTGAGGGCATCGGCGCCCTCCTCATCGGTTATTACGCGGACGGGCTGCTGCGCTACGCGGGCAAGGTGGGCACCGGATTCGACCGCCGCGCCCTGCTCCGCCTGCGGCACGAACTCGACGAACTGCGGGACGCCGACTGCCCCTTCGCGGACCGTCCGGCGCAGCGCGCCGCGCACTGGGTGCGCCCGCGGCTCGTGGCGCAGATCGCCTTCACGGAGTGGACACGTGACGGTCTGCTGCGCCATCCCCGCTACCAGGGCCTGCGGGACGACAAGGATCCCGCCGGCATCGTGAGGGAGCATCCGGAGCGATGAGCGACCACGCGCAGGTGATGCGGACCTTGCTGCGCCGGCACGCACGGACGTACGCGGCCGAGGCCGGTATCCGGCTCAAGAACACCCCCCAGCCGCTGTACCGGACGCTGGTCCTCGCCGATCTGCTCAGCGCGCGGATCCGGGCCTCCGTGGCGGTCGCGACGTCCAGGGCACTGCACGAGGCCGGGCTGCGCGATCCGCGCCGCATGGCCGACGCGACGTGGCAGCAGCGCGTCGACGCGCTCGGGGAGGGTGGCTACCGGCGCTACGACGAACGCACCGCCACCCAACTCGGGGACGGAGCGCGGCTGTTGCTCGACGAGTGGAGCGGAGACCTGCGCAACCTGCGCGAGGAGGCGGACGGTGACGCCGGCGAACTGAGCGCCCTGTTGCGGCGCACCCCGGGACTCGGGCCCACCGGGGTCACCATCTTCCTGCGCGAGGTCCAGGACGTCTGGCCGGAGTTCGCGCCCTTCCTGGACGCGAAGGCCGTCGAGGGCGCCGAACGGCTCGGCCTGCCCCGGGACTGCGCCGCGCTGATCCGTCTCGCCGGGGACACCCCGCGCGCGGAACTGGCGGCGGCGCTCGTGCGCGCCGCGCTGGACCGCAAGGTGGTGGAGGACTGCCTCGCTCGGTGAGCTTGATGCCGGCGTATCGGCCGTATCGGCTCGGCCGTACCGGCGGGCTGGACGGCTCCGGCGCAGGCACGGCCCGGTGCCAGGGTGTGGCGGAGTCATTCGTGGGTACGCGGGGGAGAGCTGAGCACAGGGGGAACGGGGGATGGCGTTGTGGATCCAAGAGTGTGCGATGACGCGGTCCGGCGCGTAATGCCGGACCGGCCGATATGGTCGGCGGGCACGTTCGGTGGCGATGAGCCCATCGCGGCGGCCCGCGACCTCGCACGTCGCTTCCTGGCGGATGTGCAGGCCGTTCACGGCATCCCGGTGTCGTCCCGCGTGATGGGAACCGTCCAGCTGGTGGTGAGCGAGCTGGTGACGAACGCCTACAAATACGCGCCGGGCCCTTGCCTGCTCGACCTGCAGGTGAGGGAGGGCATGGTCGAGGTCAGCGTCTGGGACAGCGAGTCGTCCCTTCCCATGGCCCGCCCCGTGGACCCCGGGCGGGTGGGCCAGCACGGCCTTGAGATCGTGATGGGCGTGTGCCGCAGTTTCGAGGTCCGTCGGGAGCCGGTCGGCAAGCGCGTCACGATCAAGATCGCCCTGACCGACGACCCCGGTGGTGATCCGGCCGGCGTCGCTACCTGACCCTCCGGGGCGAACGCCCAGTGGGCGCGTACGGACGGTGAAACGCGTGGGCGATAGGGCCGAATCCGGTTCACCCCGGCTTCGCGTGGGACAGGCAGGCACGGGGCCGCCCCGGCTCTTCGCGCCGCCGCTTTGCCGTCCGGCTTTCGCGGGTGCCACCCCCTACGGGGGACCAGGCAATAGGCCGACACTGCGCACTTCAACGGTGCCGTAGGCTGCACGGGTCAACGCTGACGCGAACATATGAATGCCGAAGGAGCACCTGAATGGTGAAGCGAGACAGCGCCGTGGACCTGGTGGGGATCCTCTCGGTAGAGGACAAGGACCTGGCCTCGTCGTGGGTTCGCGAGGTATCGGGAACGCTCGGCAGACGCATGGGCAAGGCCGAACTGGAACGTGAACTGCGGGAGTTGTACGAGGCTCTGGTGGAGGCGTTGCGCCAGGGCGCCGTCGATGTCCACTCCGAGCAGATGTCGGAGGTGCGTGCCCTGCTGACCGAGCTCTCGCGCAACAGGGCGCGGCAGGGTTTCTCGCCGAGTGAGACCGCCGTCAGCGTCTTCGCCCTGAAGCGCGTGCTCGAACCGCTCCTCGAGGACGGCTCCGCCGACGTGGTGCGGGCCTATCTGCAGCTCGGGCGCATCCTGGACGGGTTGGGCCTGTTCACCATCGAGACGTACACGCAGACGCGCGACGAGCTCATCTCCGCGCAGGCGGAGCAGCTGCTGGAGCTGTCGACGCCGGTGGTGCGCCTGTGGGACGGGGTCATCGCCGTGCCCCTGGTCGGCACGCTGGACTCGGCGCGCACCCAGGTGGTCATGGAGAAGCTCCTCCAGGCGCTCGTGGACACCGGATCCGAGCAGGCGATCATCGACATCACCGGTGTGCCCGCCGTGGACACCCAAGTCGCCCAGCACCTGCTGAAGACGATCGTCGCCGCCCGTCTGATGGGCGCCGAGTGCACGGTGTCCGGCATCAGCCCGCAGATCGCGCAGACCATCGTCGCCCTGGGCATCGAGTTCGACGGCATCGTGACGAAGGCGAGCCTGGCCGATGCCCTGAAGCTGGCCCTGCGCCGGTCGGGCGTCGACCTGGTCGCCCATCAGGGCGGACAGCGATGAGTGACCGCATTCCGATCCTCCGGATCGGAGACACGCTGATCGTGTCCGTGCAATTCGACCTGGAGGACCAGACGGTACTGAACCTCCAGGAGGACCTGGCGGACCAGATCGTGGCGAGGTCGGCCACGGGCGTCATCATCGACATCGGCGCGCTGGAGATCGTCGACTCGTTCGTGGGACGCATGCTGGCGACCATCGCCTCCATTTCACGCGTGCTCGACGCCCGGACCGTGGTCGTGGGCATGCGCCCGGCCGTGGCCATCACCCTCGTCGAGCTGGGCCTCTCGCTCGGCGGGGTCAGCACGGCCCTGAACCTGGAGAAGGGGCTGGCGAAGCTGAGCCAGCCAGCCAGTTCGGGCTTGCGGTGACCGCCCCGTGGGCGGCGGGGGAGGAGCCACGCGTCTACTCGATCGAGCGCAGTGGTGATCTCGTACAGATCCGCCAGGCCATCAGGGCACTGTCCCAGGAGTGCCGGCTGTCGTTGGTCGACCAGACGAAGATGATCACCGCGGCGAGCGAGCTCGCACGCAACACGCTGATCTACGGCGGCGGCGGCACGGTCACGGCGGGCGCCGTGAGCCGGGCGGGCAAACGCGGCGTGGGCGCCATATTCGAGGACTCCGGCCCCGGAATCCCCGATGTCGAGCAGGCCATGACGGACGGCTGGACGTCCGGAGGCGGGCTCGGGCTCGGACTCAGCGGGGCCCGCAGGCTGGTCGACGACTTCGCTCTGGACACCGCTCCGGGCGACGGCACGACCATCACCATCATCAAATGGGTGCGATGAACAACACGAAGATTCTGACCTCCGAGGACGTGGCCTGGTTCCGTGACGGCGCGTCGCTCGCGGCGGCCGCACGCGGAGCGGCCGCCGCGCTGGCCAGACGCATCGGCCTGAACGCCCACCGTGCGGCGGAAGTCGCGCTCGCCGTCACCGAAGCGGCCACCAATGTGCACCGGCATGCCGTGGACGGGGCGCTCCTGCTCCGGGTGATACGTGAGGACGACGGCGAAGCCGGTGTCGAGTTCCTCACCGTCGATTCGGGGCCCGGCATGACAGACGTGTCCGCGGCCCTCGCCGACGGGGCGTCCAGCGCCGGCACCCTCGGAATCGGCCTCGGAGCGGTCTCGCGGCTCGCGGACCACTTCGACCTGCACTCCCTTCCCGGCCGGGGGACCGTCATGGCCGCCCAGTTCTGGCCCCGCTCCGTGGACGGCAGGGCGGTTGTCGCCTCGCCCGGTTCCTCGCTCGCCGCGGGGGTCACGAGGCCCATCAGCGGAGAGAGCGTGTGCGGGGACGCGTGGGCGGTGCGCAGCGTCGACACCGGGGGCGGGAAGCCCGTCGTCCTGGTCATGATGTGTGACGGCCTGGGCCACGGGCCCCTCGCGGCCCGCGCGAGTTCCGCCGCTGTCAAGGCGTTCGAGTCCACCACCGAGTCGAGCCCGGAAGGGATCCTCAACGCCGTACACCGCGCTCTCCAGGGGACCCGCGGCGGCGCGGCCGCCGTGGCCCGGATCGAGCCCGAAGCCGGCCGGGTGCTGTACTGCGGCATCGGCAACGTCAGCGGCTTCCTCGTGGGTGACGACGGGCGCAGGGCCCTGCTGTCGGCTCCCGGCATCGTCGGCGCGCAGATGCGGCGCCTGCGAACCTTCGAGGAGCCGCTGCCCGGCTACGGTGCCCTGGTCATGCACTCCGACGGGCTGACCGAGCGATGGGATCCGGGGAAGATGCCCGGACT
The DNA here is from genome assembly GCF_036014195.1 of Streptomyces sp. NBC_00442. Taxonomy (NCBI): domain Bacteria; kingdom Bacillati; phylum Actinomycetota; class Actinomycetes; order Kitasatosporales; family Streptomycetaceae; genus Streptomyces; species Streptomyces sp. NBC_00442. The sequence goes on along the minus strand of NZ_CP107918.1, from coordinate 713,627 downwards.
GCTGCACCACTCGCCGCTCGTCACGGCGGGCCAACTGCTGCGCGAAGCGGCAGTGCGGCGCGACGACGCCAGCGTCGTCGTCGTCAAGGGGGACTGGTGAGCGACGAGGGGCGGGGCGAGCATGGCAGCCGACGCGTTTGAGCCGGGCCGCCACGCCGCCGTGCTCCAGCCCGGCCGTAGCACTCCAGCCCCAACGGCATCCTTCGCCCTGACCTCGGCCCAGGACGTTTTCGGCCTGCGCCGCAGCGCCCAACAAGCGGCCGCGGTGCTGGGTTTGGACCGACAGGACCAGGTCCGGCTGGCCACCGCCCTGAGCGAACTCGGACGCGACCGCCTCGCCTGCACCGGCCTCGAAGTCTCCTTCGGCCTGGACCAGACGGCGCAGCACGACGCCCTCGTCGTCACGTTCACCTGGGCCGACGGCCCTCCGCCCGGCCGGGACACCCTCGACCTGGTCCGCAAGCTCGTTCGGGTCGCCTACGAGGGGGAGGCCGCGCCCAGCCGTATCGTCATTACGCAGCCGCTCCCCCTGCAGGGCGCGAGCGGCGCCGAACAACGTGCCGGCCTGACCAGAGTGCTCCAGGCCGAAGCGCGTTCCACGGAGGCCGACGACCTGCGTGCCCAGACCCGGGACCTGATCGCCGCCTTGGAGGAGACACGCGCCCAGCGGGAGGAACTGCACCGGCTCAACGAAGAGCTGGAGGAAACCAACCGCGGCGTTCTCGCGCTGTACTCGGAGCTGACGCAGGAGCTCGAAGACACCAACAGCGGGGTGCTGGCGCTGCATTCGGAGCTGGAGGAGAAGCGCCGTCAGCTGCAGGAGGCGAGCGAGGCCAAGACGCGGTTCTGGACGAACATCAGCCACGAACTGCGCACCCCGGTCAACTCCGTGGTCGCCCTCTCGACCCTGCTCCTGGCACCCAGCTCGCCCCGGCTGACCGATGAGCAGCACGAGCAGGTCGGCCTCATCGCATCCAGCGGCCACACGCTGCTGTCGCTCGTCGGCGACCTGCTGGACGTCGCGAAGGCCGAGGCCGGACACGTCGAGATCCATCCCGAAAGGGTCGACCTGAGGCTGCTCGTCGGTCACCTCGGCAGTCTGGTCGTGAGCAGCCATGGCCACGACGGTCTCACGCTGGTCACGTCCGACCTCGAACAGCTGCCGCCGCTGGTCACCGACGAGACGTTGCTCGTGCGCATTCTGCGCAACCTCCTGACCAACGCGCTGAAGTTCACCGAGGCGGGCGAGGTACGCCTCGACATAGCCGCCGATCCCGCACCGTCGGGCCCCTCGGTGCTGTTCACCGTCAGCGACACGGGAGTCGGCATCCCGCCCGACGAGCTGGAACGGGTCTTCGAGGTGTTCTACCAGGTCCGGGGCCCGCACCAGAGCGGGCGGCCCGGCACCGGCCTGGGCCTGCCCTATGCCCGCACCCTCGCCGAGCTGCTCGGCGGCTCGCTCACGCTCACCAGCACCGTCGGTGTCGGCACCTGTGTCCGCCTGCGCCTGCCGGACCTCAGCCATACGAACCCCCCGTACCCGCACGCCAAAGGGGCAGGCCAGTGATCGACAGAGCCCCCGACGTCCGGCCCGCCACCGTTCTGGTCATCGACGACAACGAGACCAACCGCTACGTCCTCACGCGGTGGCTGCAGCGGGCCGGCCACGCCGTCCTCACGGCGGGCACGGGCGAACAGGGGCTCGCCCTACTCGACGGCACGTCCGCCGAACTCCCGGACATCGCGATCGTCGACGTCCGGCTTCCGGACATGAGCGGCTTCGAAGTCAGCGAACGCGTCAAGGCCGACCCGCTGACGGCCCACCTGCCCGTCATCCAGATCTCCGCCGCCGCCGTCAGCCCGGACGATCACGCGGAGGGGCTGCGCAGGGGAGCCGACGCCTATCTCGACCAGCCCATCGACCCGGGCGAGCTCCTCGCCACCGTCACCGCGACCCTGCGCTACGCCCGTGCACGCCAGCGCGCCGAACGACTGGCCCAGCGCCTCATCGCCCTCAACAGGGCGACGCTGGACGTCTACAGCGCCGTAGGGTTCCACTCGTTCGCCTCGGCGGCCACCGGCGGCGCCGCCACCGTCCTGACGTGCCCCGCCAGCGGGGTGTTCCTCTCGCCCCAGGCGCAGGCCGTGCACAGCATGATCGACGGCCCCCGGAGCGCGCTGCGTGTGCACCCCGCCCACCCCGACCTGCTGGATCAGCTGTCGGCCCATGGACTGCACGGGGGCACCGGGGTCACCATCGTGCGGATCCCGCAGGGGCACTGGCGAGCCCTGCTCCCCGGCGACCACCTCCGTGGGGATGTCGCTCTGGCACTGGCCCGCACCAAACGCGGTCGCCCGCCCATCTGTCTGGCGGTCCCCGCGGACGCCCTGCGGAGCGCCGACGACGAGCAGGTCTTCCAGCAACTGGCCAACGCCAGCGCACTCGCCCTCGAAGCCCTGCGCACCTACAACGAGGAACACGCGCTGGGCCTGGCCCTGCAGCGCTCGTTCCTGCCCAAGGAACTGCCCGAAGTGGCGGGCATCGACCTGGCCTTCCGCTATCTGCCCGCCTCCGAACACGCCGAAATCGGCGGCGACTTCTACGAGGCGGTGCACACCGACAACGGCCTGTTGCTCGCCATCGGCGACGTGGTCGGCCACTCGGTGACCGCCGCGACCGTCATGGGCGAAGTGCGCCACGCGCTGCGCGCCTATGCCATCGAGGGCCACTCGCCGCACCGCATCCTTGAACGTCTGGAGATATTGCTCGGCCACTCCCAGCCAGGCATCACCGTGACTCTCTGCCTCGTTCTGATCCCGCCCGGAGAGCGCCGGATGCACATCGCCAACGCCGGTCACATCCCCCCGCTGGTGATCGACCCGCGGACCGGCCCGCGCTTCCACACCGCGCACGGCCCGCTTCTGGGACTGGGCCTGAGCCATCCGCCGCCTTCGGTCCTGCCCGTCCCCCACGGCACACGCCTGCTCATGGTGACCGACGGCCTCGTGGAAGTGCGCAACGTCGGCCTCGATGTCACCCTCGCCGAGTTCCGTGACGCCGTCGCCGAAGGCCCCACCGACCTGGAGGAGATGTGCGATGTGCTGCTCGCGCGCTTCGGTCGGAACAAGGACGACGACATCGCCCTGATCACCGCGCTGTTCACCTGACCTGATCACCGCGCTGTTCACCTGGCGGGACAGTCCCCCTACGCAGGGTGGACGACGAGCGCGTCCGCCGGTTGATCGGGGGACGTCACCCACCGGTTGACCTTCGCGGGCGGGGGCACACTCGACGTGCACACAGGACCGGCGGTCCACGGCACGCGGCACCGCTTCCCGTGGGCGTCGTGGTCGTCGCACCGGCCGACCGTTTCGCGACACGCTACCGCAGGGCGCGTTCGGCCCCGAAGGAGGACATCGTGAGCTCGTCCCACGCACGTCATCAAGGAGCCGGAAGCAGGGCGTTGACGTCCGTGAACCGCAAGTTCGGCCGGCGCGGTGCCCAGAGGGAGACGCTGAGCGCGGCCGGACGGGCGGGATTCGTCGCCCGCGGCGTCGTGTACGTCCTGATCGGTGTGCTGGCCATCCGCATAGCCCTGGGCAGCGGCGGCCAGGCGGACCGGCAGGGCGCCCTCAACCAGGTCGCGGCGCAGCCCTTCGGGAAGGTGATGCTGTGGCTGCTCGTCGTCGGCTTCGGCTGCATGGCACTGTGGCGGGGCGCGCGGGCCGTGCTCACCAGAGGGCCGCACCGCAAGGCCGGTTCACGCGTCATGGACGGCGGCCGCGCCGTGTTCTACGCCTCCGTCTGCTGGGCCACCGCGACCTTCGCGACCGGCGACAGCCGCGGCTCCAACGGCAACGAGAAGTCGCGGGACTGGACGGCCACCGCCCTCAAGCTTTCCTTCGGCCGGTTCCTGGTGGGCGCGGCGGGCTGTGTCCTGATCGGCGTCGGCCTCACGCTCGCCGTGCGGGCCGCGATGCGACGCTTCCTGCGCCAGCTGGACACCGCCGCGATGAGCTCCCGTACGAAGATGGGGGTCACCGCGCTCGGCGTGGGCGGCGGGGCGGCCCGCGGCATCGTGTTCGCCGCCGCGGGGGTCTTCGTCCTGGTGGCCGCCGTCCGCTTCGATCCCAACCAGGCCAAGGGCATGGACGCGACCTTGCGCAGCCTCGCGGACACCCCCATGGGCCCCTGGCTCCTGCTCGCCGTCGCCCTCGGCCTGATCCTCTTCGGCGCCTTCTCCTTCGCCTCCGCACGCTGGCGCCGCCTGTAGCCGACCCCGGCCCGTCGCCGGGGCGCTCTCACCGCAGTGCTCTCATCGCAGCTCGCCCATCCACGCCTCGACCTCGTCGGCGCCGCGCGGCAGGCCCGACGACAGGCACTCGGCGCCGTCCGCCGTGATGAGGAAGTCGTCCTCGATGCGCACGCCGATGCCCCTCAGTTCCTCCGGGATCGTCAAGTCGTCGGGCTGGAAGTACAGTCCGGGCTCGACGGTGAGCACATGGCCCTCCTTGAGCACGCCCTGGGCGTACGTCCGGCTGCGGGCCGCGGCGCAGTCGTGGCAGTCGAGACCGAGCATGTGACCCGTGCCGCACACGGTGTACCTGCGGTACAGGGCGGGCTCGTGCGCGATCACGTCGCCGCCCGGCCGCAGCCCCCAGGCGTCGAGGCCTTCCACGATGACGCGCGTCGCGGCGTCGTGGAACGCGCCGTACCGCGCGCCGGGGTGCAACGCGGCGATCCCCGCGGACTGGGCGGCGAACACCAGGTCGTACACCCGGCGTTGCACATCGGTGAAGCGTCCACCGACCGGCAGAGTGCGGGTCACGTCCCCGGTGTAGAACGAGTCGGCCTCGACGCCCGCGTCGAGCAGCAGCAGCTCGCCCTCCCGCACCGGTCCGTCGTTGTGCATCCAGTGCAGTACGCACGCGTGCGCGCCGGCCGCCGCGATCGTCTCGAATCCCAGGCCGTAACCCTCCATCCGGGCGCGCCGGTTGAAGGTGCCCTCGACCCACCGCTCGCCCCGCTCCACGCGGGTGGCGTGCGGCAGTTCGGCGGCGACGTCGTGGAAGCCGGCCACCGTGTGCCGCACGGCCGCGCGCAGCTGCTCGATCTCCCACGCGTCCTTGACCAGCCGCAGCTCCGAGAGGAAGGCGAGCAGCTCTGTGTCGGCGGGCGCGGACGGCGCCACCAGGGCGTCGACCACGTGGTCCTCGCCCCGCAGGGCCCGCGTCGGCACACCGCCGGCGAGCGCCCGCTCCAAGTGGTCGCGGGAGACCGCCTCGATGCCGAGGGCGCAGGCGGTCTCCGCGAGCGTCCGGCGCCGGCCGACCCAGAACTCGCCGTGCCGGCGGTCGCTGTAGAGCTCGGCGCCGTGCGGGCCGGCGTCGCGGGGCGAGCGCGGCCGGACGAACAGGGTGACGTCGTGCCCGTGGGCCGTCGGCTCGAAGACGAGCACGCTGTCCGGCACCGCGTGCGTGCCCTGCTCGGCCGTGAGATGGATGTACGCGGAATGCGGCCGGAACGCGTAGTCGAAGTCGTTGCTGCGGGTCTTGGGGCCGCCGGAGGGAATGACGATCCGCTCGCCGGGGAACCGGTCGGAGAGCGCAGCGCGCCGTTCGGCCGCCCACGCGGCCCCCGGCACGGGTGGCGTCCGCAGCCCGGTCTCGGCCCACCCGTGCCGGAAGACCTCGGCCACCGCGTCCGGTACGTGACGATCGTGGCTGCGCAGTCCGCGCGAACCGTCCCGCTGTTCCATCGCTCTCGTCCCCTCGTGTGGTGGTCCGTTCCGGGAAAGATCCCAGCAGGTCGGCCCGGGGGGCCGGCCGCGCCGTGTCGGCGTGGCCGGGCCCCCGGGCGGGCCGCTCTCAGCTCCGCAGCCGGGCCATCCAGGCCTCCACGTCGTCGGCGGAGCGCGGGAGGGCGGCCGACAGGTTCTCGTTGCCGTCCTCGGTGACCAGGATGTCGTCCTCGATCCGGACACCGATGCCGCGGAACTCCTCGGGCACCGTCAGGTCGTCCGGCTGGAAGTACAGCCCCGGCTCGACGGTGAGCACCATGCCCGCGGCCAGTGTGCCGTCCACGTACAGCTCGGTGCGGGCCTTGGCGCAGTCGTGGACGTCGAGGCCGAGCATGTGCCCGGTGCCGGCCAGGGTCCAGCGCCGGAACAGGCCGAGTTCGTACGCTTCGTCGACCGACCGCCCGCCGAACAGGCCCCAGGCGGCGAGGTGTTCGGTCAGCACGCGCTGGGCGGCGTGGTGGAAGTCGCGGTACTTGGCGCCCGGCCCGACGGCGGCGATGCCGGCCGACTGTGCCGCGTACACGGCGTCGTACACCTGGCGCTGCACCGGGGTGAAGCGGCCGTCCACGGGCAGGGTGCGGGTGATGTCGGCGGTGTAGAGGTCGCGGCTCTCCACGCCGGCGTCGAGCAGCAGCAGGTCGCCCGGACGGGCCTCGCCGTCGTTGCGGACCCAGTGCAGGGTCGTGGCGTGGCTGCCCGCCGCGCAGACCGAGGCGTAGCCCACGTCGTTGCCCTCGATGCGTGCGCGCATCCAGAAGGTGCCCTCGACGACCCGTTCCGGGGTCGGCGTGTCCGTGCCGAGGACGGCCACGACGTCCTCGAAGCCACGCGCGGTGGCCCGGCAGGCGTGGCGCAGGTCCTCGATCTCGAACTCGTCCTTGACCAGGCGCAGTTCGGACAGAGCGGCGCGGAACTCGATGTTCCGCTCGGTGGTCACCCGGTCGCTCAGCGCGGCCTCGGCCTCCGCGTCGTACCCGCACAGCAGCCGGACCGGTCCGCTCGCCTCCGCGAGCCGCCGGGGCAGGGTGCGGACGTCCCGGCAGGGCAGGCCGAGGAGCCGCTCGTTCTCGGTGAGGCTGTTGCGGCGGCCGTCCCAGAGCTCGCCGTGGTAGTCGAGCCAGAACTCGCCGGACTCGCGGTCGGAGCGGGGGAGGAGGTAGGCGAGGGCCTGGTGCCCGCCCGCCTCGCGCGGTTCGAGGACCAGGACGGCGTCCTGCGACTGATCACCCGTCAGATAAACGTAGTCCGACGACGGCCGGAACGGGTAGTTCGTGTCGTTGGAGCGCACCTTCGGGTTGCCGGCCGGGATCACGAGGAGTTCGCCGGGAAACAGGGCGGAGAGCGCCGCCCGGCGGCGCGCGGTGTGCGGCGCCTGCGTGATGGGCTGGAGGTGGCGGCGCTCGGTGTCCGCCCAGCCCTCTTTCATGTTCGCGGCGAGCTCCGCGCTCACGCCCCCGTACAGGCCGTTCTTGCGCGTTTTGTTCTCGTCCGTCTCGTCCGGCTCGTCCGTCACCACAGCCTCCTGAAGCGAATGCGTCGGCGGTCGAGCGGAAGGAACTCAACTCCCGCCCCGACACCGCCTCTTGTCGCGAACGGCACTCTCGCAGAACCTTCCGGACCCCACGTCGTACAGATGTATGAAAGGCCGGAGGTGTTTTTTCGTCATCTGTCGATGGGCTCCGGGGTCGCGGCGCGGAATCCGCAGGGCGTCGCCAGGGAAAGGCAGCATGACAAAGGCAGGGAGAAGTCTCTCCCTGCCTCTCTCAACGTATAGCTCGGTGGGGGGCTTGCCGCAAGGCCCCCGTGGTGGCGCACAATCAGCGGCCGATGCCCCTGCCTGCGCAAACGCGGTAACGCCACGAACGCGGTAACGACACGAACGCGGTAACGACACATCCCCACGGAGGAATCGCAGTGACCGAGCAGTACGTGCTGGATCTGCAGGAGGCCGACGCGACGCGGGTCGCCCTCGTCGGCGGCAAGGGCGCGCATCTGGGCGAGTTGTCGCGGATCGAGGGAATCCGGGTGCCGGCCGGCTTCTGCGTGACGACGGACGCCTTCCGGCGGGTCGTGGCGGGGGTGCCGTCCGTCGACGCCCTGCTCGACCGGCTGTCACGGGTGGAGCCCGACGACCGCGAGGCGGTCGGCACGCTCAGCGCGGAGCTTCGCCGGGCCGTCGAAGGGATCGCCGTTCCGGACGACATCGCCGCGGAGATCACCGGCGTGCTCGCCCGGTTCGGCGAGCGGGCCGCGTACGCCGTGCGATCCAGTGCGACGGCGGAGGACCTGCCGACCGCATCCTTCGCGGGCCAGCAGGACACCTACCTGAACGTCGTGGGACCGGCGGAGGTGCTGCGGCACATCGGCCGGTGCTGGGCCTCCCTGTTCACCGAGCGGGCCGTGACCTACCGGCGCCGCAACGGCGTCGACCACCGCGCGGTGCACATGGCGGTGGTCGTGCAGCGGATGGTGTTCCCGCAGGCGTCGGGCGTCCTGTTCACGGCAGACCCCGTGACCGGCAACCGCAAGGTGGCCACCGTGGACGCCGGCTTCGGCCTTGGCGAGGCGCTGGTCTCCGGCCTGGTGAACCCGGACGTCTTCACGGTACGGGACGACACGATCGTCGCCAGGACGATCGCCGCCGGACACCGGGCCATCGACGCTTCGCCGGCCGGCGGCACGCGCGACGTGGCCATCGACGCACACCGGCGGGAGCAGCCGGCGCTGACGGACACGCAGGCCCTGCGGCTGGTGCGCATCGGACGACGGATCGAGGCGCATTTCGGCCGGCCGCAGGACATCGAGTGGTGCCTGGCCGACGACGCTTTCCACGTCGTGCAGAGCCGGCCCATCACGACGCTGTTCCCGGTTCCCGACAGCGGCGACGAGGAGAACCGCGTCTACCTGTCCGTCGGACATCAGCAGATGATGACCGACGCCATGAAGCCGCTGGGGCTCTCGGTGTGGAAGGCGACGGCGATGGCGCCGATGTGCGAGGCGGGCGGCAGGCTGTTCGTCGACGCCACCGCGCGTCTCGCGTCGCCCGCGAGCCGCGCCGCGCTTCTGGACCTCATCGGGAGGGGTGATCCGCTGACCAGGGACGCCCTGGAGACCGTCCTGGAGCGCGACGGATTCGTCCGGCCCCTGCCGGACGCGGACCCGGGCGGCCCGGTGGCCGTCGGGCAATCGGTGGGCAAGCAGTCGGCGGCCGAGCAGTCGGCGGCCGAGCAGTCCGCGGCCGAGCAGTCCGCGGCCGAGCGGCCCGCGGGCAGGCCGTCGGCCGGCGGGCCGCCCGCGCCGATCGAGACCGACCCGGCCGTCGTCACCGAACTGATCCGACGCAGCGAGGCATCCCTCGCCGCTCTGAAGGCCGCCATCGGGACGAAGACGGGCCCGGCCCTGTTCGACTTCCTGAAGGAGGCCTTCGCCGAGCACAAGCGGGTGCTCGGCGACCCGTTGAGCATGCAGGCCATCATGGCGGGGATGGAGGCCGCCTGGTGGCTCAACGACAAGCTGGGGGAGTGGCTGGGCGAGAAGAACGCCGCCGACACGCTCACGCTGTCCGCCCCCGACAACATCACGTCCGAAATGGGTCTGGCGCTGCTCGACGTCGCCGACGTGATCCGCCCGCATCCGGAGGTGATCGCGTTCATGCGGGATGTCGAGGGCGACGCGTTCCTCGACGGACTGACGGCGTTCGCGGGCGGGACCGAGGCGCGCGACGCCATCGTGGCCTACCTCGACCGGTACGGGATGCGCTGCGTCGGCGAGATCGACATCACGAGGCCACGCTGGAGCGAGCGCCCCGCCACCCTCGTGCCCGCGATCCTGGACAACGTCAGGAACTTCGGGGCGGGAGCCGCAGCGCGCCGCTTCGAGGAGGGCCGGCAGAAGGCGTGGCAGAAGGAACAGGACGTGCTGACCCGCCTGCGCGCCCTGCCGGACGGGGACCGCAAGGCCGACGAGACCAAGCGGATGATCGACCGGGTCAGGACCTTCGCCGGGTACCGGGAGTATCCCAAGTACGGCGTCATCAGCCGCTACTTCGTCTACAAGCAAGCACTCCTGAGGGAGGCCGGACGCCTCGTGCGGGCCGGCGTGCTGGCCGAGCAGGAGGACATCCACTACCTCACGGTCGGGGAGCTCGACGCCGTCGTGCGCTCGAACCACGTGGACGGCGGGCTCATCGAGGAACGCAAGGAGGCGTTCGTGGTCCACGCGTCGCTGACACCGCCGCGGGTGCTCACCTCGGACGGCGAGGCCCTCACCGGGGCGTACCGGCGCGAGGACGCGCCGGCCGGCGCCCTCCTGGGCATCCCGGTCTCCGCCGGGACCGTCGAGGGGCGGGCCCGCGTGATCCTCGACATGGCGCGGGCCGACCTCGAAGCCGGCGACATCCTGGTCACGACCTTCACGGACCCCAGCTGGTCACCGCTGTTCGTCGGGATCGCGGGCCTGGTGACGGAGGTGGGCGGCGTGATGACCCACGGCGCGGTGATCGCCCGCGAGTACGGCCTTCCCGCCGTCGTGGGCGTGGAGCGGGCCACCCGGCTGATCCGGGACGGGCAGCGGATCCGTGTGCACGGGGCCGACGGGTACGTCGAGATCCTGCCCTGACCGCCCACGGCCGACCCAGCCGGGCCGACCCGGCCGGGGCCGACCCGGCCGGGGCCGACCCGGCCGGGGCCGACCCGGTCCGGTCCGTGCCGGGTCAGGTCACGCGGGGTCGGCGCCCTCCCTCGATACCGGCCCGGCCTGACGGGGAAGGCCGGCCGCTCCGGTCGGGCGGTACTGTGCGGCCTGGAGCTCGTACAGAGCCCGGAACACTCCCGGAGCACGGTCGGACAGCAGCTCGGTGAAGGTGCCGCTCTCGACGACCCGCCCCTGGTCGAGGACGTGGATGAGGTCCGCGGTGCGGACGGAGCCGAGCCGGTGGGTGATCAGGACGATCGTCTGGCCCTCGTCGGCGAGGCTGCGGAACCGGTCGAACAGCTTCTGCTCCGCCTTGGCGTCCAGGGCCGAGGTGGGCTCGTCGACGATGAGGATCTCCCCGCCGCGGTAGTGGGCCCGGCCGATGCCGATGCGCTGCCATTCGCCGCCGGACGGATTGTGGCCGTCCTTGTAGCCGCGGGCGAGGAGGGTGTTCCATCCGTTGGGCAGTGCGGCGACGAGTGTGTCGGCTCCGGCGTAGCGGGCCGCGCGGTCGCGCCGCTCGGTGCTCGGCGCGATGTCGGTGCGCCCGATGCAGACGTTCACCTCGGCGGTGAACGGCCAGCGGTAGAAGTCCTGGCCGACCATGGCGATACGTGAGACGAGCTCCTGCCGGTCCGCGGTGCGGAGGTCGACGTCGTCCCACAGGATGCGGCCGCCGTCCGGCTGATAGAGCCCGGCAAGAAGCTTCACCAGGGTGGACTTGCCGGATCCGTTCTCCCCGCACAGGGCGACGATCTTCCCGGTGGGAATGGTGAGGTCGATGCCGTCGAGTGCTCTCCTGCCGTCCTTCGACGCGGAGGATTCCTTGCCCGGGTAGGTGAACACCACACTCTCGAAGCGGATCTCATGGGGCTTCGCGGGAAGTGCCCGGCCACCGACGGGAATGGCGCGGGCGGCTGCTTCCGCGCACAGTTCGTGGAGGTCGGCGACGAACAGGGATTCCTCGTGGCAGTAGTTGATCTGCAGGACGAGGTTGGACAGGCTGGCGGACCCGGCACGGATGGCGAGGATCGCGGTGCCGCCGACGGACAGGGCCATCGCCCCGCTCCACAACAGCCCGCCCAGGGTGGCGTACGCGGCCGTCGTCGCGAGGCCGGTCCAGCCCGCGGCGACGAGACCGGTCCGGGCGGCGAGGTGGGCGAGCCTGCGCTGTTCGGCCTCCTGGTCCATCGACATCCGCCGGAAGTGGTGCAGCAGGTACGGAGCCACGTCGTGCACCCGGATCTCGGCGGCGGCCTCCGTGGACATCAGCAGCCGGCTGATGAGCTGACCGGCCCGGGAGTGCTGCACCCAGGTCTGGAACGAGGCGTAGCGGCGGCGGGCCACGGTCAGCGCCGCCCAGGAACTGGGCACGGTCATCGCGATGAGCAGAACGATCAGCAGCGGGTGCAGAACCGCGAGCACACCCGCGGCGGCGGCCAGGGACAGCAGGCCGGTGACGATGTTCTGTACGTACTTGACCAGGCGCCGCGCGGAACCGGCGCCGTAGGAGGCGCTGTCGAGCAGACGGTGGAACCCGTCGTCCTCGATGGCGGCGAGTTCCACGGCGGCGGTGTGCGTGAGGTACTGCTCGGTCGCCACCCTCTCGACCTTCGGCTCAAGGCGCCCCGTCCCCGCGGTCGACAGGGCCCGGAGCACCGCGCCGGCACCGGCCGTGAGCGCGGCCGTGGCGATCGCCCCGCTCGCCGCCGTGAGCCGTTGGGCCGTGCTTCCGCCCGAAAGGAGGTGGGAGAGAGCCTGGTTGACGGCGATCAGACCGATGGCCTGGCAGCTGCCCCGGCCGATCTCGGCCGCGGTGACCAGGCGGAGCGCCTGGCGGTCGGCCTGCCACGCCAGCCGCACGGTGAGGGCGATCAGCCGGGGCAGGCGCACCAGCATGGCGCGCAGGTTCAGTTCGAGGAACGCGTCGTCGTGCTTGTTCCAGCCGAGGTCGTAGCGGAGCGAGCCGCCGAACAGCGCTTCCTCGGACGCGGAGGTGGGGGTGGATGGGGCCGGCCGGTCCGACCGCCGCTGCTTCCGGGTGAGCTTCACGGGCGGACACCCCCGGCCCCCGTGGTGGGCGTGGTGGTGGGCAGCTCTTCCAAGTAGGCCGGCGCCGCCTCCTGGCCCGCCGCGGCGCGGGCCGCGGCGCTCAGCAGGCGGCCGTTGGTCGCGTCCATCGCGCCGGGCGCCTCGGCCGGGTCCCACCACCGCCACCCGAGCAACTCCCTACCGGGAATACGGATGTTGGGCAGATCGCCGACAGCGATCGTGGCGGCGAAGACGAACAGGTGGCAGGCGAACGGGTTGTGCGCGTAGGCGCCGATGCGCCCGATGGGCAGCCACTGCACCACGAGCAGCCGCCCCGCGGTGACCCGCACGCCGGTCTCCTCCCGGCCCTCGCGCTCACAGCACTGGCGCGGAGTCTCACCGCCGTACGGGCCGTCGTCGGCCTTGCCCCCGGGCATGACCCAGCGCCGGGTCCCCGCGTGGTGGACGAGCAGGACACGGCCGTCGTCGCGCCGGATGAAGGCGGCCGCGGCCGAACCGGCCATGGCGCGCGCCGGCTTGGGGGCGCTCATGCGCCCCACCCCATGGCGGCGTAGGGGCGGTTCGCCGCGATGGAGGTCAGGGCGACGGCGGTGTAGTCGACGAGCGGCGTGGGCAGCGCCGCATAGGGGTGCCACTCCAGGGCGGTGTGCCGGTCGGGCTCGCAGATCCTCGGGGTGCCGCGATAGGCCAGGACGCGGAAGAACAGCTGCATGCGGGGCGTCGCGGCGGCGCGATGGTGGAGCACATGGACGAGCCGGAGGTCCTGGGGCTCGATGCTCACGCCGAGTTCCTCTCCCGATTCCCGCACCGCGCACGCCGTGGCCGACTCCGTCTCCAGATGCCCGGCCGGGACGTGCCAGACGCCCGGGGCGAACGCGACCGACGGTGCGCGCCGTTGGAGGAGGACCCGACCGAGATGCTCGAACACGAGATGTACGCCGACGATGTTGGGTTGGGCGCGCACGGGGTCCTCCGATGGCATCAGTACGGACAGGTGCTCGGAAAACTGGCGGGGCGGGTCATGCGTAACGGTGAGGGGCGGGCGAATCTTCGACGAAACGTTCTAGTGAGCCTCAAGGGGGCCGCGATGGCGGGCCCCAGCGTCGTGATCTTGCGTTCGATCCACTCCTGGGGGAGCCGTCACCCGAATCGGTGATTGTCATTCCCTGATCGCCAAGGGTCGTGCGGGCGACGCGAGCACACCGGGCGACGCGAGCACACCGGCCCGAGTGGTCCGCCCGTTCGGGCCGGCCATGACGACGGTGTGGCGCGGCTCACTCGGAAAGGGTGACAGGACGTTGTCGCGGAGGGCTGGGACCGTCGGGACCATGATGATCCGAGACGAGGACTGCCTCGCCGAGACGTTGGCCTTCAACGACCGTTTCGCGGCCACGGCCGCGAGCCGCCCGGCGCGTGAGGGGCCGCCGGACGCCACCCTGCTCGCCGCGCTGCGACGCAACCGGCTCGGCGGTGACGAGCCACCCGTGAGACTGCCGCAGGGCCAGGATCGAGTCATCGCCGGCGGAGTTCGCGTCAGGACGTTCCGGCCGGGCCGCGTGGAGGGTGTGTACCTGCACATCCACGGAGGTGGTTGGGCCTTCGGTTCTGCGGCCGGGCAGGACGAGAGGCTGTGGCGGCTCGCGGAGCAGGCTCGGCTGGCCGTGGTGAGCGTGGAGTACCGGCTCGCTCCCGAACACCCCTTTCCGGCAGGGCCCGACGACTGTGAGACGGCCGCCCGATGGCTTGTCGACCGTGCCGAAGCGGAGTTCGGTACCCGCCGGCTCCTGATCGGCGGCGAGTCGGCCGGCGCCCATCTCGGCGTCGTGACCCTGCTGCGCCTCCGGGACCGGCACGGCATCAGCGGCGCCTTCGGGGCGGCCCACCTGCTCTTCGGCCCGTACGACCTGTCGATGACGCCGAGCCAGCGAACCTTCGGTTCGAAGCGGCTGCTGAGCAATACGGACACGCTCCGGTCGACCTATGAGCTGTTCACTCCCGACATGGAGGCGGAGCGACGCAGGGACCCCGACGTCTCGCCCCTGTTCGCCGACCTGACGGGGTTGCCGCCCGCACGGATCGTGGTCGGCACCGAGGATCCGCTGCGGGACGACTCGCTGTTCCTCGCCGCACGGTGGCAGGCCGCGGGCGCTCCGGTGCGACTCGATGTCGTCGCCGGTGCGATGCACGGCTTCACACTGTTCCCGCTGACCGTCACCGAGCGGGAACTTCGGCGCGAACGGGAGTTCCTGGCTGCGGCGGCACGGTAGCGTCCGACAGCGTGAACCGCACTGCTCGGCTCTATTGGCTGGTGGAAGAGTTGCGCGCGGCGGCGCCGCGTGCGTTGACCGTCGCGGTGCTCGCCGCGCGATGCGAGGTGAGCACCCGCACCGTCCAACGCGACCTCCAGGTACTGATGGACACCGGCGTCCCGGTGCGCACCACGACGGGACGGGGTGGCGGTTGGTCGATCGATCCGGCGATGACGCTGCCCCCGATCCGCTTCACCGCCGACGAGGCCGCCGCCCTGACCGTGGCGCTCGCCGCGGCCGGGGCCACCACCCCGTACTCCGGCGCGGCCCGCACGGCAGCACAGAAGATCGCCGCGTCGATGACCGGCGCCGCGGCGGCAGCCGCGCGGGACCTCGCCGCACGGATCGTCACGCTGCCCTCGTCGGACGACTCCGCGGTCCGCGGCGCGGTGGAACGGGCCCTCAGTGCCCACACGGTTCTGAGGCTGTCCTACATCGACGCTGCGGGGCGCCGGAGTGCCCGCGTGGTGGAACCGGCCGGCCTGCTCACCGCGGACGGCCGGTGGTACCTCATCGCCTGGTGCCGCACGCGGCAGGCCGGCCGGGGCTTCCGCCTCGACCGGATCACGGCTGCGGTCCCCGGCGCCGAGCGGGCGCGGCCGCGTGATCTGGCCACCCTGCTGCGCGGCTCGGCGGCCGCGGACACGGTGCGTCCCACGGCGTTGGGCCCGCTCCTGCCCACGCCGTGACCGGGGTGGAACACGCTCGGGGGAGAGCGATTACGATCCGGGCTCATGAGCACCTCGGATCAGGAACAAGCGGTGGACGCGGCCCCGGAAGCGTCCGGGTCGCCCGGAGCGAAGACGCCGGAGATACCCGGCCAGGAGCCCAACCGGCCGACGGCGAAAGCTCCTTCGGAGCGGGAACACCCCGTGCCCGCCGAGGATCCGGGCGAGGCCGAAGCCGGTGCGGGTGACGCGCCCGCGGCCCCGGAGCGCACCGCGCAACAAGGGGCCCCCGAGGGCCCCGAGGACCTGGGCCGGCGGGGGTCGGCCCCCGCTTCCGACGCGGCGCAGGAAGAGGCGAACCCCGGGCCCGGCGCGGGAGAGCGGGAGGCGAACCGCGGCGCTGACGCGGGAGCCTTCGTCATGACGCGAGGCGCCGAACAACCGCGCCCTGGACGTGAGTTGGGTGACACCTCGGCTCCCGAAGACACCCCGGCCGACGACGGACCCCGCCGGGTCGGGATGGCTCCCGGCCAGGCGAGGCGGATCCGCATGATCGCCGCCGGTGTGCTCATGGCCGTGGTGGGCGTCATCCTCGTCGTGCGCCTGGCCACCCGCTCCTCCGTGCTCGTCGTCGGCGTGTACGGGATCGCGCTCATCCTGTGCGGCGTGGTCATCGAGCTCAGCCGCAACGGGCGTACCCGCCTGGGATCCTGGCTCCTCGTGGTGGGCCTCGCCGCGGCGTTCGGCATGGACTGGTTCGTCCTGCCATAACTGACCTGACCTGACCTGAGAAGCCGTTGTCGTTCCGGTCGTGGTGGACAAGACACCCGGCCGGGATTCGGAACCGACCGCCGCGATCATCGACTCCCAGTCGGTCGAGGCGGACGCGACTGTGCCCGCCGCCTCGCGCGGCTTCGACGGCGGAAAGAAAATCAACGGGCGCAACCGGCATGTCCTGGCCATGGTTCCGCGGCTCTCCCTCAAGGCGGGGTGGTCGCGGTCCAGTCCATCCGCGAAGTTCGTGACGCGGTAGCGTCTACGCCGGAGGAGACCAGGAGAGGCACCGCGAGTGGGCGTCATCACGCTGAGGCTCCCGAGGAACTCCCTTGTAGTGACGCGGGCTTGGAGGGCAAGCCTTCACCGGCACCGAGCTCGATGAAGGGCTTCGCCTGGAACCGGCCACTCCTCAGTGGCATCCGGTCATCCTGCGTACGCGTATGAAGGTCCATGCCGTGGCCTGGCCATGCTACGTACCGTCCGTTCCGGACGGCACCACTCGGACCACCTCGATCACCGGCATGGGGTCGGGGCCAGCGCAAGGCACAGGAGACGATCTTGACGGTTCGCACGAAACTCTCGACCATAGCGCTCGTCGGCGGCATCCTGGCCGGCGGCGTGGCGATCGCCACGCCGGCCAGCGCCATCGGCGGCTCCGGGTGCCCCACCAACAACAATCACAACCCCATGAGCCACGGCCTGGAAGTCTGGACCCACTCCGGTAACTTCTGCTACACGGGCACTCCCGGCGCGATATCCAACCTCAACCTGACCGGCGTCTACAGGATCACCGCCGACTGGAACCACGGTCTCTTCCACACCTCCGTTGGTGACATCAACATCGGTCCGACCGGCACGCGGGCCAACACGGTCAACTTCAGTTCTCAGGAGATCGTGTACGGCGTGGAAATCCTCAACGGCTAGAGCGGGTTCTGACGAGCCGAAGTCAGTAGTTGGGAACTGCGGTGCCGACTCCAGCGATGTCGAATCCAGCCGAGCAACAGGAGGCCCCTGATGCTGCGGGCTTCCGCGTCGCTGGTGTCCAACTCCGCTGCTCTGTCGTGTGATTGCCTCGCTCACCGGTTCGGGAACGCCGGGCATCGTTCGCGCAGGCGTCCGCGGTACCCCTCGGACATGACCGACGCGGAGTGGGCGATCGCGCGCGACGCGATGCCCGTCCCGGCCCGGCTGGAGGGCCGCGGCGGGCGACCGGAGGGCTACTGCCATCGGCAAACCGGCCGACGCGGTGCGCTACCTGGTCGCGGCCGGCATCGCCTGGAGGGCGGTGCCCGCGGACTTCCCCGCGTGGGACGGCGTCTGCGCCTTGTTCCGGCGCCGGCCGGACAGGGGCCTGGTCGTGGAGTTCCACGACCGGCCGCGCGACCGGGTCCGCCAGCCCGCGGGCCGTGATCCGGAACCGACCGCCGGGATCATCGACGCGCAGTCGGTGAAGGGGGCCGTGTCGGTGCCGGCCGCCAGCCGGGGTTTCGACGGCGGGGAGAAGGCGAATGGCCGCAAGAGGCACGTCGTCGTGGGCACTCTCGGGTTGCTGCTGGGGGGTGATGGTCACCGCGGCGTCGGTCACCGACCGGGACGCAGGGCAGACGCTGCTGGCCCGGCGGCGGAAGCGGCACTGGCGCATCTCGCTGGTGTGGGCCGACGGCGGCTACAGCGGGCGCCTGGTCCACCTCGCCCGCGATGTCCTGCGGATCGCACTGACGGTGGTCAAACGCGGCGACGTCGCCACGGGCTTCGTGGTCCTGCCGAAAAGGTGGCTGGTGGAACGGACCTTCGCATGGCTGATGCACTCACGCCGTCTGGCCCGCGACTACGAGACCCGCACCGACACTTCCGAGACGATGATCCGGTGGTCGATGAGCATGGTCATGAGCCGCTGGCTCGCCCGGCGGGCACGCTGAACATCCCCGGGCGTCCCTCGGCCAGCCAGCCCCGCGCGGAAGAGACGCTTCACCTTGGACCGCACCCCCTCCACCTTCGCCGCGACCACCTCCAGGCTCAAGGCCGCCGCGAGCCGACGACAGTTCATCACCTCCCCGCCGCCCGCCAAGACCTCGACGAGCCGCTGGTAGTCCGGTGCCGGCGCATCCGGATCGAGGCCTTCCCTCCAAGAGGGCACCACGGATCCGAGCACCACGGATCCGAGCACCACGGATCCGGGCACCACAGAACCGGGCACCGCCCCGGCGACCCGCGCAGGCCGTTCTCCGACCTGACCTGACCTGACCTGACCTGACCTGAGCCTGCGGCCCGGCCCGACCCGACCGGGCCGTCTCCTCTCCGTAGCGGCGGCCCGCACCCCACGCCCCACACCCCGCACCTCACGCCCCACACCCCCCGCCCCGCGTGCGCGGCCCGGTGACCGTACGGCGGATGAAGCCGCACCCGCGCCAGACGTTGACATGTACCCGCCTTACGGTGAATCTTGATGCTCGAAACTCCATGGTTCCAAGCATGAACGCGCACACCGCGCCCGGCTGTTGCTCGGTACGAACGGAGAACGACCCTTGCGGACCCCCTGGCATCGCTCCCACCCGCCCCGACGGCCCGCCGTCGCCGCGCTGGCGGCGCTCGCGCTCGCCCTCACCGCCCTGACCGTTCCGGCGGCCGCCCACGCCGAGGCCGCGGCGCCGCCCGGCGGCGTCCTGGACAGCGGTACGAAGTCGCTGACCTGGCGGAGCCCCGTCTATGAGAAGGGCACCGTCGACTCGCCCGACAAGTGCCCGCCGCCCGCGCAGGATCCCGACGGCGCGATCTGCGCACGCTTCGACCTGACCGTGAAACCGCCGGCCGGCCAGTGGGACGACAACCCCGAGGGCGGGGTGCCCGTCTCCGTCCAATGGGCCACCCCCACCGACGACTTCGACCTGTACGTCTATGACGACGCGGGCAAGCAGGTCGCGTCGAGCGCCGGGACCGCCGACCCCGAGGCCACCGTCATCCCGAAGGCGTCGGGGACGTACCACGTCGTCGTCGTTCCCTACGACGTGCACGACAACTCGTTCACGGGCACCGCCTACCTGCCCGAGCCGACCGACGCCGGCAACCTGACGGCCTTCGCCGGCAGGGGCGGCACGTACGACATCGCCGCGGGCGCCCTCAAGGCCCGGGTGGACTTCTTCGCCGACGACACCCTGCGGCTGCGCGCGGCCCCGGACGGCATCTTCACCGACCCGCCCGGCAGCCACATGATCCAGACCCCGCCGAAACCGCAGAAGAACACCAACTCCTTTGATTTTGGGGCCTATTACGGCATTCGCAGCAACGACGTCGTCCTGCGCGTCTACAAGAAGCCGCTGCGCTTCGCGCTCTACAAGGGCGACAACAGGACCGTGATCTGGTCCGAGGCGGACCCGCTGCGCTGGACCTCCGGCGGCATGCGCCAGAGCCTGACCCGCGGCGCGGACGAGCAGTTCTTCGGCGGCGGTGAGCAGAACGGCAGCTTCTCCCACCGCGACCAGGTCATGAACGTCGGCAACAACACCAACTGGAACGAGGGCGGCTGGAACAACTCCCAGCCCTTCTACATCTCCTCCGCCGGATACGGGGTGTTCCGGAACACCTTCACGCCCGGCGTGTACGACTTCGGACCGCGGGTGCGTACCGGACA
The DNA here is from genome assembly GCF_036014195.1 of Streptomyces sp. NBC_00442. Classification (NCBI taxonomy): domain Bacteria; kingdom Bacillati; phylum Actinomycetota; class Actinomycetes; order Kitasatosporales; family Streptomycetaceae; genus Streptomyces; species Streptomyces sp. NBC_00442. The sequence goes on along the minus strand of NZ_CP107918.1, from coordinate 693,700 downwards.
GCAGGAACGGCGCCTGGACGCCTACTACTTCACCGGCGACGTGAAGTCCGTCATCGGCACGTACACCTCGCTGGTGGGCAAGCCGTTCATGCCGCCGGTGTACGGGCTCGAACCGGGCGACTCCGACTGCTACCTGCACAACGCCAACAGGGGCGAGCGCCACACCCTGGACGCGCTCAAGGTCGCCGACGGCTACACCCAGAACCAGATGCCGCTCGGCTGGATGCTCGTGAACGACGGCTACGGCTGCGGCTACGAGAACCTCGCGGAGACCGGCAAGGGCCTCCAGGCCCACAACGCCCAGCTGGGGCTGTGGACCCAGGACGGCCTCGACAAGCTCGCCGAACAGGTCAAGGCGGGCCAGCGGGTCGCGAAACTGGACGTGGCCTGGGTCGGCAACGGCTACGGGTTCGCGCTGAAGGCCTGCGACCAGGCGAAGGCCGGCATCGAGGACAACAGCGACGCCCGCGGCTTCGTATGGCTGCCCGTCTCCTGGGCGGGCGCCCAGCGCTGCGGCGTCCTGTGGAGCGGCGACCAGAAGCTCAGCTGGGACTATCTGCGCTGGCAGATCCCCACCTATGCGGGCGCCACGCTCTCCGGCATCGCGTACAACACGGGAGACGTGGGCAGCATCTTCGGCCACGACCCCAAGATGTACACCCGTGACCTGCAATGGAAGACGTTCCTGCCCGCCATCATGACGATGGACGGCTGGGCCAAGGACCTCACCACCGGCAAGGCCGCCGATCAGCAGCCCTGGCTCGACGGCGAGCCGTACGCCTCCATCAACCGGAAGTACCTCCAGCTGAAGGAGCGGCTCATCCCGTACACGTACGGGCTCTCCAAGGACGCCACGAAGACCGGCGTCGGCGCGGTCCGCCCGCTCTCCCTGGAGTACCCGGACGACCCCAACACCCTGGGCGACAAGGCAAAGTACGAGTTCCTCGCCGGCCCGGACTTCCTGGTCGCGCCCGTCTACAGCGACACCAGCGTCCGCGACGGCATCTACCTGCCCCAGGGCACCTGGACCGACTACTGGACCGGCAAGACCTACCAGGGCCCCACCACCATCGACCACTACGCCGCCCCGCTGGACACCCTCCCGCTGTTCGTGAAGGGCGGATCCATCGTCCCGATGTGGCCCAAGGGCACCACGTCCTGGCAGACCCGGGACAAGGGCGAGCTGGACTACGACGTCTACCCGAGGCTCGGCAGCTCCTCCTACACGCTGTACGAGGACGACGGCGTCACCCGGCAGTTCGCCACGGGGGCGTCGGCGACCCAGCGCGTCCAGGTCACCTCGGCCGGACGCGCCTGCGTCATCGACGTCGGTGCCAGTGTGGGGAGTTATCGGGGCAAGCCGGCCGGCCGCGCCTACCGCCTCACCGTGCACGGCACCGCGGCTCCCGGGATCGTCGCACTCGGCGGGGAGCGGCTGCACCGCTACGGCTCGGCGGCCGAGCTGAATGCCGGGGGTGCGGGCTGGTACTTCGATGCCGCGACCGGCGTGACGGAGGTGAGGACGCCGTCGCAGCCGACCGGGCACGCCTTCTCCGTCCGGATCGCGTGAGCGTGACCTGACGTCCGCCACCGGGTCGGGGGCCGTACCGTGAGCCGTCCGGTGCGGCCCCTCCGCACGTGTGCCGCGCGGGCTGGGGCAGGATCGGCGTACGGCTGAACAGGCACCCCCGACTGCCAGGAGAGCGATTCGATGTCATTGCGCGCCATCCGTGTGAACAAGGACGAACAGGGTCAGCGGGTCGAGATCGTCACGCTCCAGGAGAGCGATCTCCACGAAGGCGATGTGACCGTCGCCGTGGACTACTCGACCGTCAACTACAAGGACGGCCTCGCGCTCGCCCACGGCAAGGGCATCGTGCGGACCTACCCGCTGGTCCCCGGCATCGACTTCGCCGGCACCGTCGAGTCGTCGAGCCACGCCTCGTTCGCGCCCGGCGACAAGGTGGTGCTCAACGGCTACGGCGTCGGCGAGGGCCACGACGGCGGGTTCGCGCAGAAGGCCCGGGTCAGCGGCGACTGGCTGGTCCCACTGCCGGCCGGCCTGACCACCCGGCAGGCGGCCGCGATCGGCACCGCCGGATACACCGCGATGCTCAGCGTGCTCGCCCTTGAGGACGCGGGACTCACCCCGGACAGCGGTGACGTGCTCGTGACCGGCGCCGCGGGCGGTGTCGGCTCGGTCGCCGTGACGCTGCTCGCGGGGCTCGGGTACCGCGTGCTCGCCTCCACCGGGCGGCCCGCCGAGGCCGGCTATCTGCGCGACCTCGGCGCCGCCGAGATCGTCGACCGTGCCGAACTCTCCGCGCCCGGCCGTCCGCTCGGCAAGGAACGCTGGGCCGGTGCGGTCGACGCGGTCGGCAGCCACACCCTCGTCAACGTCCTCGCGGGCACCCGCTACGGCGGCACCGTCACCGCCTGCGGCCTCGCTCAGGGCGTGGACCTGCCGGGCACCGTGATGCCGTTCATCCTGCGCGCGGTGACCCTGGTCGGCATCGACTCCGTGCGGGCCCCGATGGAGCGCCGGATCAGGGCGTACGAGCGGCTCGCCCGGGACCTCGACACGGCACGCCTGGAGGCGATGACCACGGTCGTCGGCCTCGACGAGGTGCCCGGCGTCGCGGAGCGCATCCTCGCCGGCCAGGTGCGCGGGCGCACCGTCGTGGACGTCAACGCCTGACCGTCGCGGCGGGCGCGGCCGGCCCGGACCCGCCGCGCTCCACGATGGCCGCGAAGCCGTCGAGGAGCGGGCCGAGACCGAACGCGAAGAGCTCGTCGAAGCGCAGGTCGTACCCGTCGGCGAGGTCCGCGGTGATCCGGCTGAACACCGGATATCTCCCGGACCTCACGAGCGCGTCGAGGGCGGCGGCCTGCTGCTCCATCCATCCCTCCTCGCTCACTCCCGTGGCGGCCGCGGCCTGGCTCTCCTGCTCCAGGCCGGCCGCGAGCCCCTGCACATACCCGTACAGGAGCACATGGACGTCCATCATGGTGGCCGGTTCCAGGCCGTACCCGTCGAGCGCGGCCAGCGCCCACTCGGCGTGGACCATCAGGTTGGGGAGCAGCAACGGGCGGGTGAGCGGGGCGAGTTGGGCCAACCAAGGATGCTTGCGGAACACCGCCCACAGGGTCCGCCCGCCCAGTTCGAGCCGAGCCCGCCAGCCGTCGGGCGGCTCGGCCGGATAGCCCGCCTCGCCGAAGGCGGCGTCCGCCATCAACAGCACCAGGTCGTCCTTGCTGCCGACGTACCGGTACGGCGACATCGCGGCGACGCCGAGCCGGGCGGCGACCCCGCGCATCGAGAGCGCACCGATGCCCTCGCCGTCCGCGATCTCGATGGCCGCCCGCACGATCCGCTCGCGGGTCAGCTCGTGCTCGGGCCCGAGGCGCACCCGCGCCCGCGGGGCCGGGGCGCGCTCGCTCACCACGGTGCCGACCCGGGGCAGCGTCTCCACGAAGCCTTCGAGGCGCAGGGTGGTGAGCACCTTGGTGGCGGTCGCGAGCGCCACCCCCCACTCCTTGACGATCCCCCGGGTCGAGGGCACCCGGTCGCCCGGGGCGAGCTCGCCGCTCGTGATGCGGCGCCGGATCTCGCCGACGATGCGCCGGTAGGGCGGCTCGCTCTCCACTGGCATGCCGGCTCGCCTTCCGTCGCGGGCCGTGGAAAGTTTCTGGGACGGCCCTCGTGACCTGTACTAGTGCAGAGGCTAGCAGCAGCGGAGGCGTTCATGCCGTCCTTGTCCTAGTGCAGTACATGGAAAATGGGCGGTTGGTAGCTGTGCGCATACGTCGTACATTCAGTAGGTGTACGGGGTATTTTCGCTGAGTGATCAAGGAGACAGTCATGAAGACCGTCCTCATCTCCGGCGCCGGGGTGGCCGGCTGCGTTCTCGCGTACTGGCTGGGCCGCAACGGCTTCGCGCCGACCGTCGTGGAGCGCGCTCCCGGGGTGCGGCCCGGCGGGCAGGCGGTCGACATCAGGGGAGTGGCGCTCGACGTGGTGGAACGGATGGGCCTGCTCGGGCGGGTCCGCGGGGCGGCCACCCGCATGCGGGGCATGTCGGTGCTCGACGCGGACGGCCACGAGGTCCACCGGTCCACGGAGGCCACCTTCAGCAGCGGCCGCCTCGACAGCGGGGACGTCGAGCTGCTGCGCGAGGACCTGGTGGGCATGCTGGAACAACTGGCCCTGGGTGAGGCCGAGTTCATCTACGGGGACCGTGTCACGGCGCTCTCGCAGGACGAGCGCGGCGTCCTGGCCGGCTTCGAGCACGGCCCCGCCCGCGCCTTCGATCTCGTGGTGGGGGCCGACGGACTGCACTCGGCGGTGCGGGGGCTCGTGTTCGGCCCGGAGGGGGAGTGGGCGTATCACCTCGGCATGCATCTGGCGGTCTTCAGCGCGGAGAACTTCCTCGGCCTGGACGACTGGCAGCTGTGGCAGCGCGACGGCGACGCCGGGTACGGGATCTATCCGGTGCGCGGCAACAGCGAGTTGAGGGTCACCTTCGGCTTCGCGTCGGGACCGCTCGACCCCGGGGCCCGCGACCCCGAGGCGTTGAAGCGGCAGATCGCCGAGCGGATGGGCGCGCTGCGCTGGGAGCGGCCCCGGCTGCTCGAGGCGCTGTGGTCCGCGCCGGACTTCTACAGCGACGCGATGGCCCAGATCCGCCTCGACCGGTGGTCACGGGGGAGGGTGGTACTGCTCGGGGACGCCGGGTACTGTGCCTCGCCGCTCTCGGGGCAGGGCACCAGCGTCGCGCTCGTGGGCGCGTACGAACTCGCGGACGCGCTCGGCCGCGCGGGCGGGGAGCACGGTTCCGCTTTCGCGCGGTACGAGGCGCGGCTGCGGCCCTTCGTGGGGCTCAACCAAGCCCTGGCGACGGAGAATCCGGGCGGGCCGGCGAGCGAGGAGTCGGTGGGGCGGGCCAAGAACGCGTTCGCTCTGCGCGGCTGAGCGGGGCGTGCCGGGTGCGCGGTGGAGGCTCGCCCGCGCAGTTCCCCGCGCCCCTCAAACCCGGGTTCGCTTTCGGGCGCGGGCCGGTGGGTGGCTGGTCGCGCAGTTCCCCGCGAGCCCCTGGAGGCACCCCGGCGCCCATGGCTCGGGCCCGCCGCGGCGGAGCCGCGGGGGCTTAGGAGCTGTTCGGCCGGTCAAGCGCGGAGGGCTGCTAGTAGTGCTTTGTTAGGTGGTGTCGTAGGGCTGCCAGGTGGGTTGTCGGCAGGTGGGGCATGTGCCGGTCCAGGTGGCGATGATGTGTTGAAGGAGGTCCAGGGCCTGGTAGAGGGTCAGGCCCTGGCAGGGGCTTTTGGGCTGGTCCGCTGTTCGGTCAGGAACAGGTGGGCGGCGGTGACGAGGGTGACGTGGCGGTGCCAGCCGGTGAACGAGCGGCCTTCGAAGTGGTCCAGGCCCAGGGCGGTCTTCAGTTCCCGGTAGTCGTGCTCGATCCGCCAGCGGGCTTTCGCCAGGCGAACGAGGTCTTTGGCGGGCATGCCGGCGGGCAGGTTCGAGATCCAGTACTTCACCGGCTCGCTCTCGCCCCCGGGCCACTGGGCGATCAGCCAGACCAATGGGATCGTTCCGTCGTCGGCGGGCTTGGGGCGGCGCCCGGCGAGCCTCACCCGCAGGAACACGAAGTGTGAACTCATCGCTGCCTTCGAGCCCTTGCGCCAGGACACGGTCCGGCCGCTGTCGCGGCCCGCGGTCAGGGCGTGCTCGCGAAGGGAGCACGGGCTGGTGCGGTAGCGGGGCAGCGGCCGAGGTCCCAGACCGCCGTAGGCCGGCTGGTGGGGTGCGGCCTGTTCGCCATGGGCGGTCATCTCGCCCTTGGCCTGCAGGACGTAGGCCAGGCCGCGGTCTTCCAGGCCGCGGCGGAAGTCGGCGTTGGCGCCGTAGCCGGTGTCCGCGACCAGCACAGCGGGCCGCAGACCGGTGGCGGCGAGTTCGTCGAGCATGTCCAGGGCGAGCTGCCACTTGGGCCGGTGGTGTTCGGCCTCGGGTATCCGGCAGGCCCGCCGGCGTGCCGCGGCCTCGGGCCCGTCCCAGGGGGCGGGAAGGAACAGCCGCCAGGACAACGGACACGAGGCGGTATCGGACGCGGCATGAACGCTGACGCCGATCTGGCAGTTGCCGACCTTGCCCAGAGTGCCGGAGTACTGCCGGGCCACCCCGGGCGAACAACGGCCGTCCTTGGGGAAACCGGTGTCGTCCACCACCCACACCTGCGGCCGCACCGACGCCACCGCCCGCCATGCCAGCCGGGACTGCACGTCCTGGACCGCCCACGTCGAGGACGTCATGAACTGCTGCAACTGCTGGTGATCGACACCGAGGCGTTCCGCCATCGGCTGCATCGACTTCCTGCGGCCGTCCAGCAGCAGCCCCCGCAGGTACAAGGCACCCTTCTCGCGCTGATCCCGCCGCACCAAGGGCGCGAACACCTCGGACGCGAACTCCTCCAGCCGCATCCGTACCGCCGCAAGCTCCCCAGCCCTCATACAGCCAGCGAACTACCAGAGCCCCGACACGACAAGGACACCTAACAAAGCACTACTAGGGCCTGTCGTTTGGATCAGTCGGTCGTTGGACCGGGTGTGCCCGCATCTTCCTCTGGTCCGCCCGGTGATCCGGACGAAACTGCCTAGTGCCAGGTCGGGGTAAGGCTGGGACACGGTGCGGGCGCCGTCGGGCGCCGGTGTCGGCCGGCGTGGCTGAGCGGGACCGGGTGGCCGGCACGCGACCTCGGTCGCCCGAAGTGGCAAGCTGCGCAAGGCAGTTCAGGCTGGCAGGTGGCTCCGTGAAAGCGTCGCTGCTACCGTTCGATCCATGATGGTCAACATGCCCACCGGGCTCGGCGGGCCAGCGCGGGACAACTGGCTCATGGTGCTGTCGTCGGTGGACCCATCGGAGAGCGGCAGGCGAGCCTTCGACGGCTTGTACGCCAACTTCGGTGCGCGCGTGGACCTTTCGCCCGGCGATTGGGTTCTTTCGGTCATCGGTGAATCGGACCCCGTCGTCCAGGTCCGCCTGTACGAGGTGTCCGCCAGTGGTCGTCTCGCGGAGCGTGGTTCCTGGGCCGCGTCCGCCCAGCCCAATTGGATCCTTGAGGTGCGGGACAGCATCGCGTCCCTCGTCAATCCGAGCTACGAGGCGCTCATGCGGGCATACGAGAGCCCTGAAGGACGGGCGGCGATGGAGCAGGTCCGCAAGCGCCTCAACCCCTAGGCAGGTTCGTTTGGATCAGTCGGTCGCTGGTCCGGGTGTGCCGTTGACTGATGCGCAGGGGGCGTGGATTGAGCCATTGCTCCCGGACCGGACGCCGAAGCGGGATGGCCGCCGGCGGGACCATCGTGAGGTGATCGACGCGATCGCCTTCAAGTTCCGGACCGGTACCCAGTGGGTACACCTGCCGGAGAAGTACGGCAACGGGCGGGGCATCTGCAACCGGCTGCGGAAGTGGGCCGTCGACGGCACGGGGGAGCGGGTGTTCACCGCCCTGGTGGCCCAGGCCGACGCGGACGAAGACGTCAGCTGGGCCGTGTCCGTGGACTCCACCATCGTGCGCGCTCACCAGCACCCTGCCGGAGCCCGCAAAAAGGGGCCCCGGCCGGAGAGCCGGGCGATCACGCCATCGGCCGGTCCCGGGGCGGACTGACCACGAAGATCCACCTCGCGGCCGACGGCCACTGCCGGCCGCTGGTGTTCGTCCTCACCCCCGGTCAGGCCGCAGACACACCGGCCTTCACGGAGGTCATGGCCCGTCCGCGCGTTCCCCGCTCCTTGGGACGGCCCCGCACCAGGCCGGACCTGATCCCGGCTGACCAGGCGTACTCCTCCCGCGCGATCCGCGACCATCTGCGCAGACCCGACATCCGGGCGGTGATCCCGCAACGGGCCGACCAGCAGGCCAACCGCCGACGGCGCGGACCGGCCGGCGGACGACCACCGGCCTTCGACCGCGAGGCGTACAAGCAACGCAACACCGTCGAGCGGTGCATCAACCGCCTGAAGCGGTGGCGCGGTATCGCCACCCGCTACGAGAAGACCGCGACCATCTACCTCGCCGCACTCCATATCGCGGGCATCTTCCTCTGGTCCGCCCGGTGATCCAAACAAAACTGCCTAGTAGCGTGCTCCCGTGCATGAGATCTTCAGGTCGCTTCCGTGGCCCTTCGAGAAGGCTGAGTTCCCTCCGAACCTCGGAGCCGTCGTTCAGTGGACGGTAGCGAGCGGAGACCTCCCGGCGTTGTTCATCGGCCACACCGAAGAGAACTCCTGGCTTGTCGGCGATGGCGTGAACGATCCGAACCTCGCTGGCGCGTGTGCTGTCCTGTGTATATGGGCCGCGATCGAGCACGACTCGAGCATGCGACAGCTCGCCGACCTGCCAATCAGCTGGGCTGCCGAGCGGGATGCGCCTGGTGCCCCATGGCGCCGGGCTCCTTTTCAGCTCTTGGACTAGAGCTGTCGGGCGCCGATCATGTGCGGAGCCGGATGACAAGGGTGGCTGTGGTGACGGTGCCGAGGAAGACGTACCCACGCTTGTCACAGCGGGTCGCAACCGTCCGGGGATTCTTCAGCTTGTTGATGGCCCGTTCGACGGTGTCGCGCTTCTTGTACCGGTCCTCGTCGAAGCTCGGTGGCCGTCCACCTCGTGACCCCTTGCGCAGGCGGGCGGCCTGGGTGCCGGTCTTCTCTTGAATGGTGTGCCGAATGCCTCGCCTTCGAAGGTACTGACGGCAGGGACCGTTGCTGTAGGCCTTGTCGGCCGCGACACTGTCCGGCTTCTCGCGGGGCCCGCCAAGTCCGTGGCGGGGGACCCGGATCTTCTCCAGCACCGGCTCGAACCGGGTGCAGTCGGCTCGCTGCCCGGGTGTGATGATCAAGGACAGGCGGCAGCAGCCGTCCCCTCTCAGGTGGCTCTTGCTGGTGAAGCCCCCGCGCGAGCGGCCCAGGCCCTTACCTCCCGCACCACCTCCACCAGCCGGCCGTGCAGGCTCTGCCACGCGGTTTCGCTCCGATGTTCGTGCGGTTCGCCCCCGGAGTGGGGCCCGGCGGCGGATCGGTGCGGGCGCCGGCTGCGTGCTGGTGGGCGCGGACGATGGCGGAGTCGACCGAGACGTCCCAGTCGATCTCGCCTGCGGCATCGGCCGCGCCCTGGACCTGCTGGAGCAGACGCTCCCACGTCCCGTCGGCCGACCACAGCCGGTGGCGTTCAGAGACGGTCTTCCAGGGCCCGAAGCGTTCGGGCAGGTCACGCCAGTGCACGCCAGGCCGCACCGGTGCGGAATCCCGTCGATCACCTGCCGGTGATCCCGCCATCTGCCACAACGCCTGGTGCCGACCGGCAGCAACGGCCGCAGCCGTTCCCACTCGGCATCGCTCAGATGACCCCGCCCCATGTCCACATCAACGACATGGACCCGAAGCAATCGCATGATCGGCCGGACAAGTCCTAGGCGGGGATGTGTACGGCCGGTTCCGGGGAGGGCAGGTCCGTGGGCAGGGGCAAGGTCGCAGGCATGGGCATGGGCAAGGGCATGGGCTGGGACGTCGTCGGCGGATGCTCCGCCGTGGGTGCGGCGGCGGTCAGCATGATGACGCCGCGGGCCGCCACGCCCGCCGCCGCCGCGGCGGTCAGCCAGCCGAGCGGGCCGCCGTGGAAGCTTTCGCCGAGCAGCGCGACACCGATCACCGAGGCCGCCGCAGGATTGGCGAGGTTGACCACGGCCAGCGGGGCGGCGAGGCCACCGCGGTAGGACGCCTGCGAGAGCAGCAGGCCGCCGACCGCGAACGTCGCCACGAGCACCGTGAGCAGGGTGGTCTGCCACCAGCTGAGGGGGCCCGACGGCAGCTCCGTGGCCAGTGAGGCGGTGACCGTCTGGGTCAGCGCTGAGGCCACCGCCGAGGCGACACCGGACGCGGTGGCGAGGCCGAGCCGGCCGCCGTGCGCCCGGTGCGTGCCGGTCCGCACCAGGAAGGCCAGCAGGAGCGCGGTGGCTGCCGTGATGGCGAGGGCCTCGCTCAGGCTGAGGGCGTCGCCGGGGCTCGCGGGCCCGGTGACCGCGATCAGGCCGGTGAGTCCGCCCAGCGTCCAGGCCGCGCCGCGCCACTCGCGCCGCGTCACCCGGCGCCGCTCGTAGTACGCGGACAGCGGCAGCGCGGCGACGAGCGTGAGCGCGCCCAACGGCTGGACGAGCGTGAGCGGGCCGTAGTGGAGGGCGGCCACGTGCATGAGGGCGCCCGCCGCGTTGAGGCCGACCGCCCACCACCACAGTGGCCGGGCCAGCAACTGGCCGACACCGCTTCCGCCCTGGCCGGCGAGCCGGGACTGGGCGACGGCGGCCAGCGCGTAGCCGGCGGCCGAGGCGAGCGAGAGCAGGATGGCGAGCAGCGCGGACTGGTTCATCGCACGGCCTCGGAGAGGTGGGGCGCGGGGGTCCGCGCGGGAGTGGGTGCCTGCGGGGTCACGGTGGCGGCCTGGGTCAGGGGCGCGGCCTGGGTCAGGGGCGTGGCCGCGTATGCGGGGATCTGCCGGGGCAGCGGAGGGTGCGTGGGTACGTGGACGGCCGGCGCCGTGGAAAGGGGCGCCGCCTGTGGAGGCGCCGCACGGTGGACCCGCTTGGGTGCCGCAGGCAACCGTATGGGCTGCTGCGGTGCCGGCACGAAGTACAGCACCGCACCGAGCAGCGCGGTGGCCACGATCGCGTCCAGCCAGTAGTGGTTCGCGGTGCCGACGACCACGAGCAGCGTCAGCAGCGGATGCAGCAGCCACAGCCAGCGCCGGCGGCCGCGGGTCGCCGTGATCAGCCCGATGGCGACCATCAGGGCCCAGCCGAAGTGCAGCGAGGGCATCGCCGCGAACTGGTTGGCCATGGTGTCGGTGTCGGGGGTCGCCGCGTACACCGAGGGGCCGTAGACCTGTGCGGTGTCGACGAGTCCGGCCGTGGTCAGCATGCGCGGTGGGGCGAGCGGGACCGTGATGTGCAGCACGAGGGCGGCGGCGGTCAGTCCGGCGAGCACCCGGCGCGACCACAGGTAGTGGCCGGGGCGGCGCAGGTAGAGGTAGACGAGGAAGGCCACCGTGGCAGGGAAGTGCACCGTCGCGTAGAAGGTGTTGGCGATCTTCACCAGGGTGTCGCCGTGCAGCAGCAGATGCTGGACGGAGCCTTCGCCCGGCAGGTGCAGCGCCCGCTCCCAGCTCCACACGCGGTCGGCGTTGTCGAAGGCACTGGCCTCGTGTCCGTTGGCCAGCTGACGGCCGAACTTGTAGACGAGGAAGAGCGCGGTCACGAGCAGCAGCTCGCGCACCAGGGGCGGCCGGGAAGCGGTCGTCCCCGGTCCGGCGGGACGGGTCTCACGACGTGTCCCCGTGGTTATACCGGCAAACATGCTCCGGCCCCTTTGAACCTGGATCGATACGTGGAAAAACTCAAGCAAACGTAGGAAGGCTAGATCGAAACTCATCGAGACGCAAACGTCTCGATACGTTTGCGTCTCGATTGAGCGGAGCCTACTCTCGTACGTGCAGGAGTGCCGCTTGTTTTTCCTCGGAGGGAACGATGTCGACGCAGGCCGCCACGGCCGCTGCCCGCCGCAGCAAGATCAGCCCCGAGCGGGAGACCGAGCTGTACGACGCCGTGCTCGACCTGCTCAGAGAGGGCGGCTACGACTCCGTGACCATGGAGGGCGTGGCCGCGCGCACCAAGTGCGGCAAGGCGACCCTGTACCGGCAGTGGAAGAACAAGCCGCTGCTCGTCACGGCGGCGCTCAGCACGAACCGCTGCTCGTTCTTCTCCGGAATCGACACGGGGACCCTGGCCGGGGACCTGCGCGAGGCCGCCCGCGCGGTCGGCCGGCGCGATCGACGTGACGGCGAGCTGATGGAGGCCGTCGGGCAGGCCTACATCAAACATCCGGACCTGCGCGAGGCCTTGCGGGAGACGGTGCTCAACCCGGAGATCGCCGCGCTCGACGCGATGCTCGCGCGTGGGGTCGAGCGCGGCGAGGTCGCGGCCGGTCATCCGGCACTCGGGTACGTCGCCCCCATGATCATGGGCATGCTGCGTGTCGAGCGGCTCTTCGAGGACCGTTTCAGGGGCGAGGAGAACCTGCTCGGACTGCTGGAGTCCGTGATCTTCCCGGCGCTGCGCATCGGCTGACCCGCAGGGGTCGCCGCAGGGGGCACCTCGGGGGTCGACAGCGCGCGGCCGTGCGGCAATTGACGCAGGGTCAGACCGCGATGACCGTCACCCCGGCCTCCGTGAAGCGGGCCACCGTCTCCTCGGACACGGCCGTGTCCGTCACCAGCGTGCCCACCAGGGATGTCGAGCAGATCCTGGCGAACGTCCGCTTGCCCAGCTTCGTCGAGTCCGCCGCCACCACGACGCGCTCGGCCCGCTCGCACAGCAGCCGGTTGATGCCGGCCTCGTCCTCGTCGTGCGCCGAGGCCCCGTGCGTCACGTCGAAGGCCCCGACGCCGAGCACGGCCACATCCATCGTGATCTGGTTCAGGACCCCGCCCGCGAGCGGCCCCGTGAGCTCGTAGGACTGCGGGCGGGCCACCCCGCCCGTCACCACGATCTTGAACTGCGGCCGCACCGCCAGCTCGTTCGCGATGTTGAGGGCGTTCGTCACGATCGTCAACGCCGGTGATCCATGGGACAGTTCGGGGCGCACGGCGAGCGCCCTTGCGACCTCCGTGGTCGTCGTGCCCCCGGTCAGGCCGACCGCCTCGCCGGGAGCGACGAGATCCGCCACGGCCTTGGCGATCCGCTGCTTCTCGGAGGCCTGCCGTGCCGTCTTGTAGCGCAGCGGCAGCTCGTAGGAGACACCGTGCACCAGGGCCCCGCCCCGGGTCCGGACGAGCATCTGCTGCTCGGCGAGCTGGTCGAAGTCGCGGCGGATCGTCGCGGCCGACACTCCGAGGGCGCTCGCCGCCTCGTCGACGTCGAGGCGGCCCTGCTCCACGAGCAGCTCCAGGAGCGTCTGCCAGCGGCCGTCACGCGACATCCGCATCCCCGTTCTTCGTACCGGTAACCGTCCGTAGTGACCTTAGCGCACCGGTAAATGCTTGATCATGCTCGAAATCGAGCTATATTTTGCAGAAACAAGCACGCAGACCCAGAGGGTGGGAGCCGGGCATGAGTCATGTCGAGAACGAACTGAGCAGCCAGCCCGAATGCTGGAAGCGGGCGGCCGACGCGGCCCTCCAGCACAAGGACGCCCTGCCGGCCGCGGGCGAACGCGTCGCCGTCGTCGGCTGCGGAACCTCCTTCTTCATGGCGCAGGCCGTCGCGGCGCTCCGTGAGAGCGCGGGCCTCGGCGAGACCGACGCGTTCGCCGCCTCGGAGTTCCCCGCCGCCCGCGCCTACGACCGGGTCGTCGCCCTGACCCGCTCCGGCACCACCACCGAAGTGCTCGCCCTGCTGGCCCAGGTGCGCGGCGGCACCCGTACCACCGCCATCACGGCCGACCCCGCCACGCCGGTGATGCGGGCCGCCGACGACATCGTCGTCCTCGACTTCGCGGACGAGGAGTCGGTCGTCCAGACCCGCTTCGCGACCACCGCCCTCACGCTGCTGCGCGCCCACCTCGGGCTGCACACCGAACAGGCCGTCGCCGATGCCCGCACGGCGCTGGCCGAGCCGCTGCCCCCAGGGCTCGTGGAATCCACCCAGTTCAGCTTCCTGGGCCGCGGCTGGACCAACGGCCTCGCCCAGGAGGCCGCCCTCAAGATGCGCGAGGCATCGCTGTCCTGGACCGAGGCCTACCCGGCGATGGAGTACCGCCACGGCCCCATCAGCATCTCCACGACCACGACCGCGACCTGGATGTTCGGCGAGGCCCCCGAAGGGCTCGCCGACCAGGTGGCCGCCACCGGCGCGCTGTGGATCGAGGGCCGCCTCGACCCGCTCGCCGAACTCGTCCGCGCCCAGCGCCTCGCCGTCGCCGTCGCCGCCGCCCGCGGTCTCGACCCGGACCGGCCGCGCCACCTGACCCGCTCCGTCATCCTCGACGGCGCCTGAGCGGGCCCGGCCCGAGACCGCACCACGTGACACAGGTGAAGGGGAAGCACTGATGCCACTCGCACGGACCGGCACACTCGTCGCCGAGGCCGCCGTCAAACGCCGCGCCGTCGCGGCCTTCAACATCATCACGCTCGAACACGCCGAGGCCGTCATCGCGGGCGCCGAGGCGGCCAAGTCCCCGGTGGTCCTCCAGATCAGCGAGAACGCCGTCAAGTTCCGCTACGGCCGGGTCCTGCCCCTGGCCCGCGCGGCGGCCGCCGCCGCCGAAGCCGCCTCCGTACCGGTGGCGCTCCACCTCGACCACGTCAAGCAGGACGAACTGCTGCGCCAGGCCGCCGACGCGGGCTTCAGCTCCGCGATGTACGACGCCGCCCACCTGCCGTACGAGGAGAACCTGGCGGCGACGCGCGCCGCCGCCGACTGGGCGCACACCCAAGGACTGTGGATCGAGGCCGAGTTGGGGGAGGTCGGCGGCAAGGACGGCAAGGCGCCGCTCGACGCCCACGCGCCCGGCGCCCGCACCGACCCCGAACAGGCACGGCAGTTCGTCGCCGAGTCGGGCGTCGACGCACTCGCCGTCGCCATCGGCAGCACCCACGCCATGACCTCGCGCACCGCCGAACTCGACCACGCCCTGCTGGCCAGGCTCGACGCGGCGCTGCGGGTTCCCCTCGTGCTGCACGGCTCCTCGGGCGTACCCGACGACGCGCTGTCCGCCGCGGTCGCCGGCGGCATCGCCAAGGTCAACATCGGCACCGCCCTGAACCTGGCGATGACCGACGCCATCCGCAGCTACCTCGCCGCCCACCCCGAGGCCGTCGACGCCCGCACCTATCTGACCGTCGGACGCCAGGCGATGGCGGCCACCGTCACCCGCCTGATCGGGGTCCTCGACCGGATCTCCTGAGCCGCCCGCACCCGCCGCCGGCGCCTCGCACGGCCCCGGCGGCGAAAGTGCCACGTTCCGCCGCTGCGGCGCTCTTCCGATGTGGCCTGACGTCATAGACGATGGGCCTGTGGACAGGCATGAGCACGCTCGGCTCGACGCGCTGCAGCGCGACCCGTATCCGCACTACGCGCGGGCCCGGAACGCCGAAGGGCTGACGTTCGTGCCGGAACTCGACGCGTGGCTGGTCGCCCGGGACGCGGACGTGCGCGAAGTGCTGCGCCGCCCGGAGGCGTTCTCCTCCGCCAACGCGCTGCGCCCCGACGTCCTGCCCGAGCCCGCCGTCCTCGCCGAGATGGGCCGGGGCTTCGGCGGCCGGCCCGTCGTCGTGAGCTCCGACGGGGCCCTGCATCAGCGGCTGCGCGCCCCGGTCGTGCACGGCCTCTCGCCCGCCCGCGTCGCCGCCGTGGTGCCGTACGCCGTCGAACGGGCCACGGACCTGATCGACGCCTTCGCCGCCCGCGGCTCGGCCGACCTCATGGCCGCATTCGCCCTGAAACTCCCCGGCCAGGTCATCGGACACCTCATCGGCCTCGACCCGGCGGACGTCCCGCTCGCCGTGCACGGCGGCTACCGCGCCGAGCAGTTGCTGTTCCGGCCGATGCCGGAGGCGGACCAGCTCGCCGCCGCCCGCGACATCGTCGAGATGCAGCACCTCCTCGACGGCTACGTCCGGGAACGGCACGCCCACCCGCGGGACGACCTGTGCAGCTCGCTGATCGCCGCGCTCACCGCGGGCGGCGAGCCGGCCGGCGCCGGGCTCACCCTCGACGAGCGCCACGAAATGGTCGCCCACCTCCAGAACTTCCTGCTCGCGGGCCACCTCACCACGAGCGCCCTGATCGGCTCGATGCTGCTCCATCTGATGCACCATCGCGCCCAGTGGGAACTGCTCTGCGAAAAGCCCGAGTTGATACCCGCCGCCGTCGAGGAAGCCGCGCGCTACGACAGCCCGATCCAGGGCTTCCGCCGCATCACGACCCGCCCGGTCGTGCTCTCCGGCACCGAACTCCCCACCGGGGCCGTGGTGTTCGTCGCGTACGGCTCCGCGAACCGCGACCCGAGCCGCCACGAACGGCCCGACGTCTTCGACATCACCCGGCCGCCCGCACGCCACCTCGCCTTCGGGTACGGCGTACACGGCTGCCCGGGGTCCCAACTGGCCCGCGAACAGCTGCGGATCACCCTGGAGCTCCTGACGGCGCGGCTTCCCGGGCTGCGCCTGGCCGAGGACAGACCCGTCGTCATGCGGCCGACGATGATCCACCGGTCGCCCGAGGAACTCCCGCTCACCTGGTGAGCCCGTCGTGATCCCGTGCCGGCCACCCGGCATATCCTCCGACCATGCGCGTCGCACTCTTCGTCACCTGCGTCAACGACGCGGTGTATCCCGCCACCGGCATCGCGACGGTGAAACTGCTGGAACGCCTGGGCGTCGACGTCGCCTTCCCGGCCGGCCAGACCTGTTGCGGACAGCCCCAGTACAACACCGGCTACCGGCGCGAGAGCGAACCCCTGGTCCGCCGCATGGCCCGGGTCTTCGCGGGCTACGACCACATCGTCACCCCCTCCGGCTCCTGCGCCGCGATGATCCGCGACACCTATCCGCGCATCGCCCGCAGGGCGGCCGCCGAAGGCAGGGGCACGGAGCTGACCGAGGCCGCCGAAACGCTGGTGCCGCGCGTGTACGAGCTGACCGAGTTCCTCGTCGACGTGCTCGGCGTGAGCGATGTCGGCGCGTACTTCCCGCACACCGTCACCTACCATCCCTCCTGCCACGGCCTGCGCCTGCTCGGCCTCGGCGACCGGCCGCGCCGGCTCCTCGCCGCCGTCAAGGGCCTCGACCTGCGCGAGCTCCCGCGCGCGGAGGAGTGCTGCGGCTTCGGCGGCACGTTCGCCCTCAAGAACCCCGACGTCTCGGCGGCGATGGGCGCCGACAAGGTACGCGACGCCACCTCCACCGGAGCGGATGTGCTGTGCGGCGCCGACAACTCCTGCCTGATGCACATCGGCGGCATCCTGCACCGCCAGGACGCCCCGATGCGGGCCCTGCACATCGCCGAGATCCTCCTCAGCACGGAAGCGGAGCCCCACCCATGAGCGGCACCTTCATCGGCATGCCCGCCTTTCCCCGGGCCGCCCGCGCCGCCGTCCACGACGCCACCCTGCGCGGCAACCTCCGGCACGCCACCCACACCATCCGCGGCAAGCGTGCCCAAGCCGTCGCGGAACTCGCCGACTGGCAGCAGCTGCGGGACGCCGGCAAGCAGATCAAGGACCACACCCTGCGCCATCTCGACCGCTACCTGGAGCAGTTGGAACGGTCGGTCACCGCCGCCGGGGGCACCGTGCACTGGGCCGCCGACGCCGAGGAGGCCAACCGGATCGTCGCCGGCCTCGTCAAGGCCACCGGCGAGAGCGAGGTGGTCAAGGTCAAGTCGATGGCCACCCAGGAGACCGGCCTCAACGAAGCGCTCGCCGCCGAAGGCATCCACGCCTACGAGACCGACCTCGCCGAACTCATCGTCCAGCTCGGCGACGACCGGCCCTCGCACATCCTGGTCCCCGCCATCCACCGCAACCGCGCCGAGATCCGCGACATCTTCCGCGAACGGATGGGGAGGTGGGGCAGGGCCGCCCCGCAGGACCTCACGGACGAGCCCGCCGACCTCGCCGAAGCGGCCCGGCTGCACCTGCGCGAGAAGTTCCTGCGCGCCAAGGTGGGGATCTCCGGCGCCAACTTCATGGTCGCGGAGACCGGCACCCTGGTCGTGTTCGAGTCCGAGGGCAACGGCCGTATGTGCCTGACCCTGCCAGAGACGCTGATCTCGGTCGTCGGCATCGAGAAGACGATCCCCACCTGGCGGGACCTGGAAGTCTTCCTGCAGACCCTGCCGCGCTCCTCGACGGCCGAGCGGATGAACCCGTACACCAGCACGTGGACCGGCACCACCGATGGCGACGGCCCGCGCAGCTTCCACCTGGTCCTGCTCGACAACGGCCGCACCGACGCCCTCGCCGACGACGTCGGCCGCCAGGCGCTTCGCTGCATCCGCTGCTCGGCCTGCCTCAACGTGTGCCCGGTCTACGAGCGGGCCGGCGGCCACGCCTACGGCTCGGTCTACCCCGGACCCATCGGAGCCATCCTCACACCTCAACTCCGGGGCACGACAAGCGAGATCGACGCCTCCCTCCCCTACGCCTCCTCCTTGTGCGGCGCCTGCTACGAGGTCTGCCCGGTCGCCATCGACATCCCGGAGGTCCTGGTCCACCTCCGCGAGAAGGTCGCGAGCCAGGGCGGCCACCTCTGGGAGAAGGCCGCCATGAAGGCGGCCGCCCTGGCCATGGACCACCCCGCGGCGATGGCGGCGGGGGAGCGGATCGCGTCGAGGACCCGCGCGCTGCACCCGAAACGGCCGCCCGGCGCGGGCGCCTGGACCGACAGCCGCGACCTGCCGGACCTGCCGGCCGAACCCTTCCGTGACTGGTGGAAGAAGAACCGCACATGAGCTCACGCGACCGCATCCTGGCCCGCGTCCGTGCCGCCGTGGACGGCGCGCCCGCGGCCCCCGCGCCCACCCGCTCCTACCTGAACAGCCACACTCCGGGCGACCCGGCGGCCGTACTCGACCTGCTGCACCACAACCTCGCCGACTACCGGGCCCGGGTGCACCGCACCGCCGCCGCCTGCCTTGCGCCGCTCGTCGCGCAATTGCTCGCCGCGCGAAACGCCAGGAGCGTCCTGGTCCCGGCGGGACTGCCGGACACCTGGCTCGCGGACACGCACCGGGTACGCGTCGTCGAGGACACCGAAGGCGCAACCGCGGCCCAACTCGACGCCGTGGACAGCGTGATCACCGGCTGCGCGCTGGCCATCGCGGAGACCGGAACCATCGTCCTGGACGCGGGGACGGCCCAGGGGCGGCGCCGCATCACGCTCGTGCCCGACCACCACATCTGCGTGGTGCGCGTACCCGACCAGGTCGTGGCCTCCGTCCCGCAGGCCATGGGCCGCCTCGACCCCGGACGCCCGCTGACCTGGATCTCCGGCCCGTCCGCGACCAGCGACATCGAACTCGACCGGGTGGAGGGCGTGCACGGCCCCCGCACCCTCGACGTGGTGCTCCTCAGCCCGTGAGCCGGGGCGCGTCGGCCGCCGCGTCGACCGGGCCGGGCAGCCGGCCCGCCAGCTCCCGCGCCCACACGGCGAGCCCGTCCAGATCGATGCCGTACGCCGCTCCGCCCCCGTGTGCCGCATACCGGGCGAGCGATCCGGTGCCGCGCTCAAGGAGCGACGCGGCGCCCTTGGCGTTGCCGCGCGCGGCATGCGTGAGCCCCACCGCGAGCTGAGCCAACCCCCGCCACAGCGGCTCCTCCTGGGCGGGGCCCGCCTTCCACGCGTCCTCGAACACCTCGTGCGCGTGGAAGGGCTTCCCCTCCGCCAGCAGCCGCCGCGCCTCGCGCACCGTCTCCTCGGGAGACCGCCGCACGCCCTCCGGCTGCCGGTCCACGCCCTCTGCGCCGTAGGGCAGCGGCCGGCCGAGCCCGTCCCGGGGCCGGGCGTTGCGGGCCCGGCCCTGCGCGTCACGATCCCGGGGTGCAGAACTGTCCATGCGCCGATTGTGCCCCGTTCCTGGCGCGGCCCCGGAGTGCGGTATGGTTCTCATGCACGAACGGCCGGGGGAAACACCAGGTCAGACGGGCATCGGGACGTGGCGCAGCTTGGTAGCGCACTTGACTGGGGGTCAAGGGGTCGCAGGTTCAAATCCTGTCGTCCCGACTCGAAAGAGTCGCAGATCAGGGCCGGTATCGGAGACATCCGACACCGGCCCTCGGTCGTTTTCCGGTGCGGGTCCGGGCGGGTCCGATGCGGGTTCTGGCATGACCTCGGTCCTCAGCGGGCCGCCCGGCGCAGCGCGGCGACGAGTTCGCGGTTGCCGGTGCCCTTGAGTATGTATTCGTGGACGCCGACGCTGCGCATCTGCTCGACGGATGCCTTGTCGTCGTACGCCGAGAACGCCACGATGCGGCTCCCCGGCGAACAGCCCGCGATGTTCCGGGCGACATGGGGGCCGCCGCCGGGAAGGCGGACATCGAGGACCACGAGGTCCGGTTGATGACGGCGTGCCAGCCGCGTGGCCTGCTCGTCGTCGCGCGCGGTGCCCACGACCTCCAGATCGGGCTGCGCCCGCACGACCTCCGTCAGGGTCTCGAGCAGCAGCGCGTTGTCGTCACACAGGAGCACGCTGAACGGCGCGTCCCGGCGGGCGGGGGGTGGCGCGGCCATCAGGGCACCGCGTCCGCCGTGTCCGTTTCGGGCTGCGGGCTCGGCACCCAGAACTCGACGGTCGTGCCGGTCCCCGGACGCGCGCGCAGGGACCACCACCCTCCCGCCGTCTCGGCGCGCTCCCGCATCTCGATGACTCCGAAATGGTCGCGGGAGCCGTCCCGCGTCCTGGGAGCGCCCGTCCCGTCGTCCACGACACGGGTCGTGATGCCGCCGTCGCAGGAGCGCATGACGACGTCGACCCGGCCGGCCCGTGCGTGTTTGTGCACGTTCAGGAGTGCTTCCTGGACGATGCGGAAGATGGTGACGGCCGTTTCCGGGGCGGGCTCCCGGTCCAGCCGGTGGTAGAAGGAGTAGGGCATCCCCCACGCGGTGCCCACGACGTCGTCCAGGTGGCTCGCCAGTCCTTCGACCAGGCCGTGCCGGTCCAGCCCCGGCGGGTGCAGCCGGAAGGTCAGACTGCGCAGCCGGGTGATGGCCTCGCGCACCGAGGCGTCCAGGCGCCGGAGCTCGGCGGACTGGGTTTCGGGCACCTGGTCGGCCAGCAGTTCCAGGCGCATCCCGACGGCGACCATGGCCTGGATGGAGTCGTCGTGGACGTCCCAGGCGATGCGGCGCCGTTCCGTCTCCTGGGCCCGGACCAGGTGGTCGAAGAGCCGTCGTCGCTCGGTGAGGGCATGCTGGGCCGCCCGGCGTTCGGACATGTCGCGCGTGACCTTGCCGAACCCCTGCAGGACGCCCTTCTCGTCCCACAGGGCGGTGATCACCACGTTCGCCCAGAACCGGGAGCCGTCCTTGCGCACGCGCCAGCCCTCGTCCTCCAGCCGGCCCTCGGCCACGGCGGTCTCCAGCTCCCACTGGGGCTTGCCCGACGCCTGGTCCTCGGGCGGGTAGAAGACGGAGAAGTGCTGTCCGAGGATGTCGCCGGCCCGGTACCCCTTGATCCGCTCCGCGCCGGCGTTCCAGCTGACGATGTAACCGTACGGGTCGAGCATGAAGATGCCGTAGTCGAGCACCCCCTGCACCAGGAGCGTGAAGGCCGTCTCCGAGAGGGGGGCTGCGGGCTTGCGCGCCGCCATCTGCCGTGGCTCCCGGGTCACTTGAGGAGGCCCTCGCGCCGGGCGATGGCCACGGCCTCCAGCTGGGAGCGGGCGCCCAGCTTTTCCAGCACCCGCTGGACGTGATTGCGTCCCGTATTGACGGCCACGCCCAGCTGATCGCTGATCTCCGCCGTGGTGTGGCCCTCGCCGAGCAGGTGGAGGGCCTCGCGCTCGCGCGGGGTCAGGTTCGCCCCGGGTCCCGGCACCCGGCCGGTCAGCTGCCCCAGGACATCGCCGAGGACTTCCCGGCTGAAGACCGCCTCGCCCGCCGCCACCCGGCGCAACGCGTCCTCCAGCTCGCTCAGGCCGCGCTCCTTGAGGATCAGGCCGGAGCCGCCCGTCCGCGCGACGCGCGCGGCCACCGACCCGCTGCCCTCGGCGGCCAGGACCAGGACGCGCGCGTCCGGGACGAGGGCCAGGACGTCGGTGATGGCGGCGACCCCGTCGCCGTCCGGCAGACGCCGGTCCATCAGGACGACGTCGGGCTCGCACCGCCGCGCGTCGGCCAGGGCCGATGCCAGCGATGCCGCGCGCCCCACGACCCGCAGATCGGGTGATCTCTCCAGGGCGAGACATATCGCCTCGGCCACCATGTCGTGGTCCTCGACGAGCAGGATCCTGACCGGTCGGCCGTGCGGGGAAGGTGAAGGCATCGGCGCATCCTTGCTGGTGGCGGACCGCACGATCATGCCAGAAGGTCCCGGACCGGCGGCCACAAGGCGGCTTCGGCCCCGGCGTCGAGGCGCTCGGGATCCTCGGCCGGGAGCCCGTCGGTGGCGCCCGTGCCTGGGCCCGTGTCCGTGCCTGGGCCTGGGCCCGCGTCCTTGAGGGGCCGGGTGAAGATGTCCTCGCCTCCGATCAGCGCGAGCAGCCGCGCCGGCTGCGGCCCGATCCCCTCCACCACCAGGGGCAGGCCCGTGTCGAGCGCGATCATCCGCGTCCTCAGCAGGACACCGAGGCCGGCGCAGTCGCAGAAGGTCACGCCGGCCAGGTCGAGGCACAGGCTCGTGGGCCGCTCCGCCAGACAGGCCACGACGGCGTCGCCGACCAGCGGGGCCGTGTCGAGGTCGAGTTCGCCCGCGAGCGTCACGCGTGCGACACCCGCGCGGACAACGGCGTGCGACGTGAACGGGTAGACGGCCACGACGACGTCCCCCACCTTCCGGTGCTCCGATGCGGTGCGGACCGGCGCCGCGCGGTGGTGCGGCCCGCCCTGCGGACGGGCCGCCTGGTGTCGCGGTCGCACCACCGGTTTGTAGTGCACAGGCATCAGGGTTGCTCTAGTGAATCTGCACTAGTCGCGGAAGTCAATACGCGCCCGCGGGGGTTGACGGCGCAGGAGTGCCACGGCCCGTGCGCGGAGGCGGGCACTCGATTCGCGAGGTCCCGTGAACGTGTCCCGTAAAGGCGAGGCCGTCCGGCCGTTTGGATGTCACCGAATCGGCCAGACGTCACGCTGAACGCACGAGGAATTGACCATTGACTCCGGTTTCACCGACTGGGGTTTCACTGACTGGGTCACGGCGCGAGGCGTACGCCGAGAAGGCGATACCCAAACGGAAAGGGGCACCCTCCGATGTACGAGGACCTGTGGGGTTTCAAGGACACCAGTGGCCATCTGTCCGGGGTGGATCTGCGCGGATGGAAGGTCGAGGCGGCCGACGGGAGCATCGGCAAGGTCGACAGCCATTCCGACGAGGTGGGCTCGGCGCACCTCGTGGTGGACACCGGGCCGTGGATCTTCGGCAAGCGCGTGCTGCTGCCGGCCGGCACCGTGACCAGGCTCGACCCGGACGACAACAGGATCCACGTCGCCCTCACCAGGGAGCAGGTCAAGGACTCGCCGGAGTTCGAACCGGCCACGCACCTCGACGACGCCTCGTACCGCGACATCGTCGGCCGCTACTACGGCGCGCCTCTCCTCTGAATTCGCGCCTGCCGACGCTTGGTTGGTGGCTCGCCGGACCTCCGGCGGGCCACCTCCTTTTTTGTCCGCTCCCCCGTTTGGGCCCCACTTTTCGAGGAACGCGACATATCGGGCCCTTAAAGCGGTCCCATTGCACGGTCCGTCCCGTACATGCCCGCGCTCGACGGCGAGCTGTGGCGGACGGCCAGTCGTCATGCGAAATGGAGTAAAGCAGTGTCTGTCGTGAAGAGTTCGTTGTCCGATGCGGAGCTGAAGGTCGTCGGTTCGGCCTTGCAGGGGGCGCTGGTGGATCTGGTGGATCTGTCGCTGGCGGCCAAGCAGGTGCACTGGAATGTGGTCGGTCCGCGTTTTCGGTCGGTGCATCTGCAGCTCGATGATGTGGTGACCACGGCGCGGGAGTTTTCGGACACGGTGGCGGAGCGTGCCGCGGCGCTGGGTGTGAATCCGGACGGGCGTGCGGGTTCGGTGGCGGGGGCCAGTGCGCTGGGGACGGTGCCGGAGGGCTGGATCAAGGATTCGGATGCGGTGGAGATCCTGGTGGTGGCGCTCGGCGGGATCGTGGAGCGGATGCGTGAGCGTATCGCGGCCACCGACGAGCCGGACCCGGTCAGCCAGGACCTCCTGATCGCTCTCACGGCCGAGCTGGAGAAGCACGCCTGGATGTTCCGGGCCGAGAACAGCTGACTCGGCCGGTCAGCGTACGAGCCGTACGAGACGCCGTGCGAGCGGGCCCGCCACCCGCCCGTCGGCCGTCGCCGGGATGCCGGAGGGGGTGAGCTGTACGAGGCTGGTGATGCGGGCGGCGCGGGCCGTCCGGATCGAGAGACAGAGGAACGATGGAAAGCAGCGAGGGGCCCCACAGCGGCCCCGGGACGGCGGAGCGCTATGCGCCCTGGCCCCGCCCCGAAGACTCTCCCCCCGGTGTCACAGGATCGCGGGTCACCCTGCGGGTCAACGGCGCCACCCACGCGGTCGAAGTCGACCACCGCACCACCCTGCTGGACCTGTTGCGTGAGCGCCTCGCCCTGACGGGCTCCAAGAAGGGCTGTGACCACGGCCAGTGCGGGGCCTGCACGGTGCTCGTCGACGGCCGGCGCAGCAACAGCTGTCTGCTTCTGGCCATCGCGATGGACGGCTGCGACATCGTGACCGTGGAGGGCCTCGCGGACCTGGACGGCGCGGACGGCGACCTCCACCCCCTCCAGCGCGCCTTCCTGGAACGCGACGCGTTCCAGTGCGGCTACTGCACCCCGGGGCAGCTGTGCTCGGCGGTCGGCATGCTGTCCGAGGCAGGATCGGGCGCGCCCTCCGTGGTCACCGACCCGGGCAGGACGCACGGCGGCCCGGTGCCGCTGACCGACGAGGAGATCCGCGAACGGCTCAGCGGCAACCTGTGCCGGTGCGGGGCCTATCCGCACATCGTGGACGCGGTCCGGGACGTGATCGTGTGAAACCCGTGTCGTACCTGCGTGCCCACAGCGTGGAAGAGGCCGCCGCCGCTCACGGAGGCCGGGCCGAGGCCCGCTATCTGGGTGGCGGCACCAACCTGGTCGACCTCATGAAGCTCGGCGTGGATCGCCCGGAAGTCCTCGTCGATGTCTCCCGCCTCCCGCTGGACCGGGTGGAGGAGCGGCCCGACGGCTCGGTGTGGGCCGGTGCGACCGTACGCAACAGCGACCTCGCCGCGCACCCCCTGATCCGCGAGCGCCACCCTCTGCTCTCGCAGGCGGTCCTGAGCGGCGCGTCGGGGCAGCTGCGCAACGCCGCCACCACCGGTGGGAACCTCCTCCAGCGAACCCGCTGCGCCTACTTCCAGGACCTGTCGAAACCGTGCAACAAGCGGGTCCCCGGCAGCGGCTGTGCGGCGATCGAGGGCGTCAATCACGATCATGCTGTGCTCGGCCACTCGCCGCACTGCGTGGCGACCAACCCCTCCGACCTGTCCGTGGCGCTCTCGGCGCTCGACGCGGTCGTGGAACTGGCCGGCCCCGGAGGCGGACGGAACGTGCCGGTGACGGAGTTCCACCGCCTGCCCGGCGACCGGCCCGACCTCGACACCGAGATCCGCCCCGGCGAACTGATCACCGGCGTGCTGCTGCCGCCCCTGCCCGAAGGGGCGGTCTGCCGCTACCGCAAGGTGCGGGAGCGGGCGTCGTACGCCTTCGCGCTCGCCTCGGTGGCCGCGGTGCTCCAGGTCGAGGACGGCGAGATCCGGCACGCCGCGGTCGCCTTCGGCGGCCTGGCCCACCGGCCCTGGCGCGCCCGGCGAACGGAGGCCGCCCTGCTCGGCGCGCGCCCCGGCCCCGACGTCTTCGCGCAGGCGGTGCGGGCCGAGCTCGACGAGGCCGTACCGCTGCGGGACAACGCCTACAAGGTGTCGCTCGCCCAGGACCTGGCCACACAGGTGCTGGACTCCCTGACCGCACCGTCCTGACCGCATCGTCCCGACGGGCGCAGCCGGCCGTGCCCGGCCGGCCACGCCCCAGCACCCACCGTCGACCGGTCCCTCCCCTTCGGACCGACCGCCGATGACGAGACCGTTCCGACGAGCCCGACCGCCTCCGACGAGGCGTGCCGCCCCTGACCCGCACCGGGAGGAGATCCGCCATGGCCTCGCAAGCGAACGCGCTCGGCGCACCCATCGAACGCCGTGAGGGCCGCGCGAAGGTGACGGGCGCCGCCCTGTACGCCACCGAGTACATGCCGCCGGGATGCCTGTACGCATGGCCGGTCACGGCCACCGTCGCCCGCGGCCGGGTCACCTCCTTCGACACCGCCACCGCGCTCGGCCTGCCCGGGGTGCTCGCCGTCATCACCCCCGAGTCGGCGCCCCGGCTCGCCGAATCCGACGACCCCACCCTCACCCTCCTTCAGGACACCCGCGTTCCGCACCACGGCTGGCCCATCGCCCTCACGGTCGGTGAGAGCCCGGAGGCGGCGCGCGCGGCGGCCGCGGCCGTGCGCGTCACGTACGAGACCGAGCCGCACGCCTCGGTCCTCAGCGAGAACCTGGCCGACGCCTACGCCCCCGACGAGGCCAACGGGGGCCACCCCGCCGAGCGGCGTCGGGGCGAGCCGGAAGGCAGCTTCGCCGCCGCACCGGTGGGCGTCGACGTGCGCTACCGGGTGCCGCCCCTGCACAACCACCCGATGGAGCCGCACGGAGCGACCGCGACCTGGCGCGACGGGCGCCTGACGGTGTACGACACCAGCCAGGGCGCCGACACGGTGCGCGCCGTCCTGGCCGGACTGTTCGAGCTGCCCGAGGACCACGTCACGGTCGTCTGCGAGCACGTGGGCGGGGGGTTCGGATCCAAGGGCACGCCCCGGCCGCACGTCGTCCTCGCGGCGATGGCCTCGCTGCACACCGGGCGCCCCGTCAAACTGACGCTGACCAGGCGGCAGTTGACGGAACTGGTCGGCCACCGCGCGCCGACCGACCACCGGCTGCGGCTCGGCGCGGAACGGGACGGCACCCTCCTCTCGGTGATCCACGAGGTGACCACCCACACCTCGCGGATCAAGGAGTTCGTCGAGCAGGCGGCCGTGCCCGCCCGTGTCATGTACGCCGCCCGGAACATGCTCACCACCCACCGTGTCGCCGCCCTGGACGTGCCCACGCCGTCCTGGATGCGCGCACCGGGGGAGGCGCCCGGCATGTACGCCCTGGAGTCCGCCGTCGACGAACTCGCCGACGCCCTCGGCATGGACCCGATCGAGCTGAGGGCGCACAACGAACCCCGCGAAGAGCCCGACAGCGGGCGGCCGTTCAGCAGCCGCCACGTCGTGGACTGCCTGCGTGAGGGGGCGCGGCGCTTCGGCTGGGCGGACCGTGACTCCCGGCCGGGGACACGGCGTTCGGGCGCCCGGCTGTCGGGCACCGGGGTGGCCGCCGCCACCTATCCGGTGCTCGTCTCGCCCAGCCGTGCCACCGTCACCGCCCACCCCGACGGGCTGTACGTGGTGCGCGTGAACGCCACGGACATCGGCACCGGCGCCCGTACCGTACTGGCGCAGGTCGCCGCCCAGGCGCTCGGAGTCGGCGTGGAGGCGGTGCGCACCGAGATCGGCACCACGGGGCTGCCCAGGGCGCCGCTCGCCGGCGGCTCGGCCGGCACGGCGTCGTGGGGCTGGGCCGTGCACGAGGCGTGCCGCTCGCTTTCCCGTGAACTCCGGGAACGGAGCGGCCCGTTGCCCCCCGACGGCCTCACCGCGTCCGCGGACACCAAGGGCGCCGCGGACGCGGAGTCCCCCTACGCACGGCATGCCTTCGGCGCCCATTTCGCGGAGGTGGCGGTCGACGCCCACACCGGTGAGGTACGCGTGCGCCGGCTGCTCGGCGTGTACGCGGCCGGGCGCATCCTCAACGAACGCACCGCCAGGTCCCAGTTCATCGGCGGCATGGTGATGGGACTCGGCATGGCCCTCACCGAGCGCGGCAGCGTGGACGCCGCCTCGGGCGCCTTCATCGGCAGCGACCTCGCGGGCTACCACGTGCCCGCGCACGCGGACGTGCCCGCCATCGAGGCGCACTGGATCGACGAGCGGGACGACCACCTCAACCCGATGGGCAGCAAGGGGATCGGCGAGATCGGCATCGTCGGCACCGCCGCCGCCATCGGCAACGCCGTCCACCACGCCACGGGCGTGCGCTACCGGGAGCTCCCGCTCACACCCGACCGCGTACACGCCGGGCTGCGAGCGCACGCCAGGCCCTAGGGTCCTTCGTTCGGACCGGACCCCCGCTCCCTGATCCGGCCTGATCCGGACGAAAGGCCCCAGCCGCGCGGAAGGCACCCCCGCGAGCCCGGATCCGTACCCATTCGAGTGGGTGCGGGGCCGGGCTCGCCGGCATGCCCGTCGGGCGGAGCGGCTCGGCCGGGCCGCCGCCCGACCTCGAGTCAAGCACCTGGGCACGATGCGGCTCGACTGGTGGGCCACACGGAAAACCACCAGAGCCGAGCGGGCCGACTGGATGATCAACCAAGGGGAGTATCGGCCATCTCCCCTTGCATCTACGATGCATAAACGCATATTCACCTGGTGAATGCGAGACCCGGGTGCCATGGACCCGGACCGCACCAAGGAGCCACTCATGCACGTCGAAGACCTCCTGCGTCTCGAATCGCTCGACCTGGAGCTGCTCTGGGGCGAGCAGCGGCAGCTCGACCGGGAGATCACCGGGGTGACCGCCACCGATCTTGAGGACCCGGCCCGCTTCGTGCGGCCGGGCGAAGTCGTGCTCAGCGGACTCGTGTGGTGGAGCAGTGCGGGCGGGACCGAGAAGGTCAGCCGATTCGTCTCCGCGCTCGCCGGCGCCGGGGCCGCGGCGCTGCTGGCCGGTGAGGAGACGCACGGCTCCGTGCCCGAAGAGCTGGCCCGGTCGTGCCGGGAGAGCGGGATCGCCCTCATCGCCGTGCCCTCGCGCACCAACTTCCGCGCCATCACCGAGGCCGTCTATCTGCGTCAGTGGGGCGACCTCAGCAGGCGGCCCACCTCGCACCGGTACGCGCTGCCCGAGAACGTCCGCAACGAACTCAGTGAACTCGTCCGCTCGGGCGCGGCCCCCGATGTCCTGCTCGACCGTGCGCTCGGCCACCTCGGGGCACCCGCCTGCTACGTTCTGACGCCGACGGGTCGCACCGTGGCACGCACCCCCAAGGCGCCGGCGCTGCCACCGCAGCGCGCCAGGGAGCTCCTGCGCCGGGCACCCGACGGCATCACGCTGCGCATCGGCACGGACAGCACGGCCTACGACAGTTGGCACCTGTACCTCATCGACGCGGACGCCGCGCCGCCGAGGCTCCTGCACGAGACGGCGGAGGTCCTCGCCGACCACCGCTACGACCGGGACCAACTCAGGGACGAGGCACGGCGGCGGGCCGGCGAGCTGATCCGGATCATCGAAGCGCAGCCCACCGACCCCGCGGCACTCGCCGGCGCCCTCACCGCGTGCGGTCTTTCGGCCGACGGGCCGTTCCAGGTGGTCAGCGCCGTCGCGCAGGCCGACGGTGCGCAGGGCACGGCGGCCGACGCCCTCGCCGAGGCCCTGCGTCACACGCCGGGCCGGCCCTTCGCGCTGGACCGGCTCCCGCACGGCGAGGCGGTGGCCGTGGTGGAAGGCGGAACCGAAGTGGCGCGCAGGCTCAGGGAGTTGTGGCCCGAGGTGCACGCCTGCGCACCCCGGACCCCGCTCCACGCCGGCATCGGTCCCGCGGTCACACCGGGCCGGCTGCACGCCGCGCTGTCCGGGGCCCGTTACGCCCGCGCCACCTCGCGCGCGCAGGAGCCCCGCGGGGCGCGGGTGATCTCCATGAACGACCTCACCACCCTGGAAGGACTGCTCGCCGGAATACCCGCCGACGTACGTACCGCCTACCACGAGCACGTCCTCGGACCCCTCGCCGACGACTCCCACTCCTCCTCACAGATGCTCAGGGAGACCCTGGAGACCTTCCTCGCGCACAACGGTTCCTGGGCGCGTACCGCCGAGGCCCTGCATCTGCACGTCAACACCGTCCACTACCGCGTCCAGCGCATCGAGGTGCTGACCGGTCGCGACCTCTCCCTCCTGGAGCACAAGCTGGACCTGTACGCGGCGCTGCACTGCCGTTGACGCCGCTGACCGGACCGTTCGTGCGGGCGGAGCGCCATGGAATGTGGCTCCATGGGTAGGGAGAGCCTGTTCGCGCGGTCGGCGCGGGCTGCGCGGGAAGGGGATTTCGGGATGGTGACGCTGGCGGCCGTGGCGGTGGAACCCTCGGGGCAGGGCTGGCTCCAGGCCGGCGAGTTCGGCCTGGCGTTCCTGCTGTCGGCGGCCATCGGTCTGGAGCGGGAGATCCGTCAGAAGGCGGCGGGGCTGCGCACCTACACCACGGTGGGTGTCGGAGCTGCGCTGTTCACCCTCGTCAGCAAGTACGGGTTCGGCGATGTCCTGCACACCGGGACCATCGAACTCGACCCGTCCCGCGTGACCGCGCAGATCGTGTCCGGGGTCGGCTTCATCGGCGCCGGGGTCATCTTCGTGCACCGGGGCTCCGTCCAGGGCCTCACCACGGCCGCGACGATCTGGCTGACGGCCGCGGTCGGCGCGGCCGCCGCGGCGGGGCTGCCCCTCCTGTCGATCCTGGCGGCGGCCGCCTACTTCGTCGCCGCCTACGCCGTGCGTCCCCTGGTCCACCGGCTGCCCGCCATGCGCTCGGTGGCCTCGACCTTCCGGATCGCCTACGAGCAGCGTCCGGGGCTGCCGCAGGAACTCATGAAGCGGTGCGAGCGCGGCGGGTTCGCCGTCGAAGGGTTCCAGGTGCGCAGGCCGAACGGCGCAGGCGACGTGGCGGAGGTGCTGATCAGGGCGGTGGGCCGCGGTGATCCGAGCGCGCTCACCGTCCAGTTGGCGGACATCGCCGGAGTGGTGGCCTGCAGCCGCCAGGGCGACGAGGACGAGTGACCCGGCCGGCGCACCGCCGACCCCGCCCTCATCCGTACCAGGACGTCCCGGCCAGGAGGTTCCGGCCAGGACGTTCCGACTAGGACGTCCCGCCGCGCAGTGCGCCCGGTGTGCGCTCGCGGCCGGCGACGAGGCCGAGCCCCACGGCCACAGTGATGGCGACGATGTGCTCGCGGCCCGCCAGATTGGGCTTCTCGAAGGACCGCAGCACCGTCGGCATGACGGCGCACACGAACAGCACGGGTGCCCGCTTGAGCGCGGCGATGTGGGCGAAGAGCCCGACCACGGCGGCCGAAGCCCCGGTGTCGATGACATGGGCCGCCTCCGGGGGCAGCCCCCACCACCGAGGTCCGACCGCGAGCATGACGCGGGCGCCGAGCGTGCCCGCCAGCGAGACCGCGTACGCCACCACCAGCGTCCGGGTGCGCCCGAGCACCAGCTGCGCCAGCGCGAAACAGGTGAACAGGACGGGGATGCCCGGAAGCGCCGGCAGGTCGCGCGCGGGCACGAACAGCGAGAGAGGCGTACGGAGCAGGGCGAGCGGGAGCGGGATGTCACCGCGGACGTGCGAGGTGAGCCGCACCACGGCGGAGCCGGTCCGTGACTGGTCCACCGCGTGCAACAGGAGCACGGCCGCCGACGCGAGGACCGCGAGGAGAACACCCGGGAGCCCGCGCCGCACGAGGGCGCGGACCGGTTCCACGACGATGGAGCGGAACTCGCGGTGCAGGTTCCGCCCGAGGAAACGTACGAACCGCCTGGGGCCGCGTTCGGCCGCATCGCGCGATGCGGCCACGGGGGCGGTTGGCGGGCGCGCGTCCCGCGTGCGGGCCGTCTTCGGCCCCGCCACCCGCGCCCGGGTGTCCGTCTCCCCGCGCACCATCAACCCCCAAGACCCGCCCCGGCCAGGGACTCCCCGCCGGCCTTCGAACGATCCTGTCACGGCAGGCACACGAGTTCGGGGCCGCCCCCTGTCTCCCTCGGGCCCCACGGGTCGCTCCGTGCACGGCACTCGGCAGATCCCCCCATACCGCCGCAAAACTTGGTTGTCCGGAGAAATCGAAAGTCAGGCCACTCGATGGGGTGAAAGGCGTATTAGCCATAACCCATCTGGCCCCGTGCCCGTTGATGGCGGTGCGGGCGAGCGGTCCGCGACCAACTCCGGAAGGCAGGAAACCAATGAGACGGGTCGCCATGAAGGGCCTGGTCACGGCGGTGGCCACGGGCGGAGTGCTGGCAGCGACCGGCTACGCCCATGCGGACTCCAGCGCCGACGGGAGCGCCATTTCATCGCCGGGGGTGCTGGCGGGCAACGCCGTCCAGCTTCCGGTGCACCTCCCGGTCAACGCGTGCGGCAACACCGTCGACGTGCTCGGGCTGCTCAACCCGGCCGCGGGCAACGCGTGCGCCAACACCTCGGGCGGAACCCACCGCGACGCCGGCCGGCCGGGTGCGACGCACTCGGGCAACGGCGGGGGCGCCTCCGCGTCCGGAGCCGAGAAGGGCTCGCCCGGCGTGCTCTCCGGCAACGGGCTGCGACTGCCGATCGACCTCCCGGTCAACATCAGCGGCAACTCCGTGAGCGTCGTCGGCGTGGGCAACCCGGCCATCGGCAACACGTCCGTGAACCAGTCGACGCCGCCGGTGAGGCACCTCCCCGCGCCGCCGCCCAAGCCGGCCCCGCCCAAGCCGGCCCCGGCACCGCCCGCCGCTCCTGCGCTCCCCGTGCCGCAGGAGCTGCCGCAGGCGGCCACGCTCGCCCACACCGGTGCCGATGGGCTCGGCTTCGCGATCCCCGCCTCCGCGGCGCTGCTCGTGGGCGGTGGCGTCCTCTACCGCAGGTTCCGGAGCGCCACGCGTTAGCGCACCCGACACACCCGCAGCGGTCCGGTCCCGGTGACACCACCGGGGCCGGACCGCTGCGGTCCGCGGTGGCGCGCCTCAGGAGTGCGCGGCCGGACAGGCGACCCGGATCACCGGGCTCGCGTAGGTGTCACTCGTGGAGAACAAGCCGCCGCCGTACTCGTAGTAGAGGTACGAGGAGAAGGCCAGGACCTGGCCGCAGGCCGACTCCGGCGCGATGCGGTAGGTCAGCGTCACCGAGCGGGTCTCACCCGGGGCGAGGGGAAGCGCGTAGTCGAGGCCCAGGTTGCCGGAGCCGTCGTCCTTGCACGGGTCGTCCTCCGAACGGCAGGACGCCGTCGCGTACTTCAGCGCCGACTGACGGCTGGTGGCCCAGGTGGGCCGGATCGACTGGTAGACGAACCGGATCTCGGTCGTCTGGCTGTTGGTGAGCGTCATCGTCAGGTCGACGGTGGAGCCGGGAATGACCTCGGTGGTGTCCGTGCTGAACGTCAGGTCGGCCGTGTCCGCGTTGGCGGGGGTGCCCACGCCGAACAGCAGGGCGCCGGCGCATGAAAGGACAGCGGCGAGGCCGAGACCCGCGAGGCGTGTCGTCTTCATGGCTCCGCAGACTAGAAGCCGTACGCCCCCGACGTCGCCCGCATCGCCGCCCTGCGGCTCGAAACCGCCGGTGTGTGCGTGCGGCGGGACGAAGGGTCCCCTGCGGCGGCGCGCGCCGACATGCCGCGAGGGGCAGGCGGCGTGCGCAACTGGCTTGACGGTCACCGGTGTTGGGAAGGCAAGCGGGGGACCGGTCCGCCCAGGGCCGGCGACTCGACCGCATTGGGGGCGGATGACGTCATGGAGCAGACGGCCTGGCGATTCTCGGACGACCGTGGACAGGTGTCGACGGCGGCGGCCCCGCCGTCCCGTGTCGTGGCCTACATCCAAGCCGGGGCCACGCTGGAGGATCTCGGCGTCCGGCCGGTGGCGGTGTTCGGCTCCTTCCACGACGGGCCGGAACCCGACCCGGCCAAGCGCGGCGCGCTGCCGCCGGGCGAGGTCGGCTACCTGGGAGCGGGTGGCGACCTGGATGTGGACGCGCTGCTCGCCGTCGCACCCGACCTCGTCGTCGCCGTCAGCTACGGCGGCGGCCAGGTGTACGGGCTCGACCCGGAGACCGCCAAGCATCTGGAGGAGCGGGTTCCCGTGGTCGTCGTCGAGGTGGGACAGGCACACACTCTGGCGCGAACAAGGGGCCGGTTCGCCGCTCTGGCACGGGCGTTGGGCGCCCCCGAGCGGGACGCCGCCGCTGTGTCCGCCGCCGAGGCACGCCTGCGCACGGCGGCCGGCCGCACGCCACGGCCCCGCGTCCTCGCCCTGTCGCCCGCCGGCCCGGACCAGGTCCATCTGGCCCGCCCGCAGGCCTGGCCCGAGCTGCGCGAACTGGCGGGCCACGGTGTGCACGTGATCGAGCCGGGCGAGGGCCCGGGTGCCAGCTGGTTCACCACGCGCTGTACGACGGCGGTCGAACTGCGGCCCGACATCGTCCTCATGGACATCAGGTCCAACGCGGCCCCGCTGGAGACCCTGCGGACCGACGCCGCATGGCGCGCCCTGGAGGAGGGGGCCCGCCTGCTGGCGTGGAACCCCGAGGCGCCGTGCGGTGCCACCGCCCACGCCGCCTTCTTCGCGCAGGTCGCGGCCGCGCTCGACGCGTACGGGAGCGCGGCCGGAGAGGCATGACGGGGGCCGGCACGAGCCCGCCCGTCCGCGGAACCTCCGTTATCCGGCACGTTCTCTGTGACAGTTCGCAACGGGAGTATCTAGATTGGCGGTTGACGCAGCGACGCATCTCCAGGAGACACACCCGTGACCGAGAATCCCGCACCCTCCTCGACGCCCGACCATGTGCGCGACCGCATCAACACCGCACAGCCGCACACCGCGAGGATCTGGAACTACTGGCTCGGAGGCAAGGACAACTACCCCGTCGACCGGGAGACGGGTGACCAGATCCGGGCGCTCCACCCCGGCATCGGCGACTACGCGCAGGCCGACCGGCTCTTCCTCGGGCGGGCCGTGCGCCACCTGGTGGCCGACCGGGGCGTACGCCAGTTCCTCGACGTCGGTACCGGACTGCCGACCGCCGACAACACCCACGAGGTGGCCCAGCGGCTGGCACCCGATGCCCGGATCGTCTACGTGGACAACGACCCCCTGGTCCTCGCCCACGCCCGCGCCCTGCTCACCAGCACCCCCGAGGGGCGCACGGACTACCTCGACGCCGACCTGCGCGACAGCGCGACCATCCTGGAGCACGCGGCGAAGACCCTCGACCTGAGCCGGCCGGTCGCCCTCATGCTGCTCGGCGTCGTCATCTTCATCGAGGACGAGGCCGAGGCGCGCTCTCTCGTGAGCAACCTGATGAAGGAGCTCGCCCCCGGCAGCTACCTCGTGCTCTCGCACACCATCACCAGCCCGGCGATGCCCGACGTCGACGACGCCGTGGCGTTCTGGAACCAGCACGGCACCCCGAAGCTGACCCAGCGCACCCCCGAGCAGGTGGCCCGGTTCTTCGAGGGACTCGACCTGCTGGAACCCGGGGTGGTGTCGTGCTCGCGCTGGCGCCCCGAGCAGGCCGGGTCGCTGCCCGACGAGGTCGCCATGTTCGGCGGTGTCGGCCTCAAGAGCTGATCCCGGCACCCGCACCCCGCACCGGGGCGCTCACGGCCCGGCCCGCCCGGGTCCGGGCGCCCCGCCGGTGTGCAGGCTGCCGACGAGCGTGAACAGCGCGGCCTCGTTGCCCGCGAGCCCCGCCCGTGCGAGAGCGTCGTCCGCCTCGGCGATGACTCCCTCCAGCGCGAGCGGGGCCACGGGTCGGTCCGCGGGCGAGTCGAGAGCGGCGCGCACGGTGCTCAACAGGCGCAGATAGGCCTGGGCGGCGGAGCGTTCATGGGACGTCATCAGAGCGGTGGCGGTCATCGGCGGCCTTCCCTCGGCATTACGGGCTCACCGTTCACGATGCCGTACGGCACTGACAATCGACGGTCACGGCCCGCTGACGCGCGGTCAGGACCAGGGCGTCGCACCGCCGGGGTCCCGCCGGTGCCACCGCGGCGCACTCCTCAATCCACCAGCCGGAGAGCCGTGTCCGAGACGCCGACACGCACCGACTGACCCCACGTCAGGTCGAGGGCGTCGCCCTCCATGCCGTCCCCGAACGCGACCAGGCGGTCCGACTCGACGGTGATGCGCAGCCGTTGGGACCGGCACAGTTCCCCGTCGACCTGCGCGGTGCCGGTCACGGGCGAGGCCCATGCCTCGCGCACGAACCACACGAGGCGGCGGTCCGTGCGGGCCGGCAGCGCCGGTGCGTCCGCGCGGACCCGTCCCAGCGAGCCCAGCCAGCCGGTGGCCCCGGTGCCCGTGCCGACCAGGACGCCGGACGACGCCTGGGCCTCCGCCGTGGCGGCGTCGTCGTCGGGGCCGATGCGGTAGCGGGCCGTCTGGTGGCCGGGGGCGCCGAGATAGATCTCGTTGAGCGCGAGCAGCCGCTCACGGTCGTCGGTGAGCGCCTCCACCATGGTGAGGTCCTCGACCGTGCAGCCGGGCGAGGCCGCCGCCGCCAGGAGGGCCGCCGCCGAAGACGGCCGGTGGCGTACCAGCACACCCGGGTTGCGGCCGGGCTCCGGGTCGATGCCGACCACCGGCTGCCCCGCCAGGTACTTCGCGGCGTTGGCGACGAGCCCGTCCTGTCCGACCACCACGACCACGTCCTGCGTGGCGAACAGGAAACGGTCGAGGTCGCGGCGCTCGACCCGGGCCTGACGCCACATCACAGGCACGGCCGCCGCAACGTCGGCCAGCGCGCGGGCCGCCCGGTGGTGGCGGTCGGCCACCTCGCGGATGTCCCGGCCGTGCGAGGAGAGGAAGAAGGCGGCCTGGCCGTGCGTGCCGTGCCGGGCCAGCAACTCCTCGTACTCCGAGGAGCGGTGGACGAGCACCGCGCGAGGGGCCAGGCTCATGCCCGCCCCCCTCGGCCGAGCCGTGCCAACAGGTCGGTGAGCAGGTCGGGGGAGAGGGTGAGGCTCTCGACGCGGGGCAGGTTCTCGGCCAGCCGGGTCGCGGCCAGCGCGTGCAGCGTGGCCGTGTCCGCCTCGCCGTGCGCCCGCAGCCACGCACCCTGCGCCCCGGCCCGTGCCTCGCCCGACACCCGGGCCGCCTCCGCCTCGGCGCGGGCCAGCCGCACCGTGCGGGCGGCCTCCGCCTCGGTGCGTACCGCGTCCGCGGCCGCCGCCTCCTCCGCCTCGCGCCGGGTGTTGGTGCCGCGCTGCTCCACCAACTCCTCTTCGCGGCGGGCCAGTTCGATGCGGCTCGCGAGTTCGTTCTCGGCGATGGTCCGTTCCCGTTCGACGGCCACCGCCCGCCGCTCGTACGTCGCGCGGTCCGCCTCCTGCTGGATCCGTTCGCGCGCGGGCGTCCGCAGCGCGCGCTCGACCTCGGGTTCCGGGCGGATCGCGACGACCCGCGCGGCCACGACCTCGATGCCGGTCGCGGGCAGCCTGGGCTCCGCGGCGAGCCCGGCCGCGATCCGCTCCCGTACCGCGGTGACGCCGTCGGCGAGTGCGGCCGCGAGGTCGGTTCGGGCGAGCACGTCGAGGGCGTGCTGCTGGGCCGTCTCGGTCAGCAGCGTGGCCAGTTGCTCCAGCGGATCGCCCCGCCAGATCCCGGTGTCCGGGTCGATCGAGAAGTCGAGGCGGTCGGCGGCGGTGCCCGGTTCGCTGATCCGGTAGGTCACGGTCGCCTGCACGGTGACGTCCTGGAAGTCGGCGGTGCGCGCGTGGAAGGCCATGGCCAGTTCCCGGTCGGCGACCGGCACTTCGGACAGCGCGGCGCTCAGGGGCCGGAACCAGAAGCTCAGCCCGGCGCCGTCGTGCGCGGGCCTGCCGTTCCTGTGGTGGCGGACGTGCGCGGTGGGTGCGGACCGCAGGTGGCGCCAGCCGAAGCGCCTGGAGATGTCGGCCATGGGGAAACCCCTCTCTTTTCGTCAACATGACGATAGCGACTTCCCGTTTTATCGTCAAGATGACATTAAAGAGAGGAAGGGGAGTCCGTCCGGAGCGAGTTGGGGGCGTCGGGCGATGGGGGTGGCGTGGCAAATCCTTTAACTCCGCTTTGCCCGCCCCGAGGAGGGACGGCATGAGCCCGGATGCGATGGGCGGCCATCGGGCTCATGGGGGGAGGGCGGGTGGCTCAAATTAGGTGGAAATAGGGTTAATTCACCCTGCTTCGGTCTACACATCAGGGGTCCGTGGGATCAGTGACGGGAGCAGGCATGCCAGACATCAGTCGAAGGGGATTGCTGGGCGCGGGACTTGGGGCGGTCGCCGCGGCGGGGCTCGCCGGGTGCGGTGCTTCGGGGGGCGGCGACGCCGGTCAGACGGGGCTCCCGGGGCTGGGGCGGGGGCCGGGCAAGCCGGCGAAATCGCAGGCCAGGCTCATCGGTGACGGTTCGACGGCGGACACCGGCAGGCAGCCCAACCAGCCCGACAAGCCCGTCCGGCTGGAACCCGGCCAGACCCCGCCGCAGTTCGTGATCTTCTCCTGGGACGGCGCGGGCGAGGTGGGCAACGGCCTCTTCCCGCGCTTCCTCGACCTGGCCAGGGACCACGGCGCGGGCATGACGTTCTTCCTCTCCGGCCTCTATGTGCTCCCCGAGTCCAAGCGGAGCCTCTACCGCCCGCCGAACAATCCCGTCGGCGCCTCCGACATCGGCTACCTCAGCGACGCGCACGTCAAGGAGACGCTCAAGTACACCCGGCAGGCCTGGCTGGACGGCCACGAGATCGGCACACACTTCAACGGCCACTTCTGCGGCGGCTCGGGATCCGTCGCCAACTGGACGCCCGCCCAGTGGAACAGCGAGATCGACCAGGCCGTCTCCTTCGTCACCGAGTGGCGCACCAACACCGGCTGGGGCGAGGAGGACCCGCTTCCGTTCGACTACCACAGGGAACTCGTCGGCGGACGTACGCCGTGCCTGCTCGGCCAGGACAACCTGCTGGCCGCCGTGGAGGAGCGGGGCTGGCGCTACGACGCCTCGTCGCCCGGCGGCCGTCAGAAGTGGCCGGAGAAACGTCACGGCGTATGGGACCTGCCGCTCCAGGGCATTCCCTTCCCCGGG
Organism: Streptomyces sp. NBC_00442; assembly: GCF_036014195.1. Classification (NCBI taxonomy): domain Bacteria; kingdom Bacillati; phylum Actinomycetota; class Actinomycetes; order Kitasatosporales; family Streptomycetaceae; genus Streptomyces; species Streptomyces sp. NBC_00442. Next base: position 654,921 of record NZ_CP107918.1, on the reverse strand, counting down.
CACTCCTTCGAGGTCCTGTCGATGGACTACAACATCCTCGCCAACCAGTCGAAGAACTCGACCAAGGGCATGACCTCGCGCTACCCGGGCTGGCGCACCCAGGCCACCGCCTCGTACATGGCGGGCTTCAAGCGGGCGTACGAGACGAACCGCGCGCCCTTCTACATCGGCAACCACTTCGAGGAGTGGAACGGCGGCATCTACATGGACGCCGTCGAGGAGGCGCTGAAGGGCATGGCGGGCAAGCCGGACGTACGCCTGGTGTCGTTCCGCCAGTTCGTGGACTGGCTCGACGCGCAGGACCCGAGGGTGCTCGACCGGCTCCGCTCGCTGGAGGTGGGACAGGCGCCCCCGGGCGGCTGGAACGCCTTCTTCAAGGCGGCCTGAGGCGGGTCTGTCGCAAGGCCCCACCCGAGGTGACCCGTTGGCGGGCCGCTCCGCCAAAGATCACTCGATCGGGTGTCGCGCTCTCCACTTTGACCGAACGCGACCCGACCGGCGCACCCTGCGGCGATGCGGGCGACAGGGGGCGACGCGCCCGATTCCACGGTGCGCTTCGGACTGCGCCGAGAGGCGGACGGTCGGAGCCCGGGGTCTGCTCGAAGGACGGATCCGGGTCCCGGCCGGGCCGGGCCGGGCGGCATGCCCGCACGCACCGGCGGCCTCGGGACCCGGAGCGGAAAGCGGCCCCGGCGCAGCTCGGGGCGGAGGGAGCACACCATGCACGAACTGCGAGCGGAAGCGGTTCTCGACGGGGTGGACGCGGAGCGCCGCAAGGCCCTCCTGTGGCACGTGATGAGTGACGACGACCCCACCACCCTGTGCGGCCGCAGCCTCGAACGGGAGGCGGCGGCGCGGCCGGCACGGCCGGAACTCACCGACGCCGACCGCTACTGCGGGGACTGCATGGCCGCCTGCTGAGGGCCGGCCCCGTGAATCGGTCGGGCTCAACAAAGCCTTGACGCAGGGGAGTTGACCGGTCGGCGAGAAGCCGCGTCACGCGCCGCCCGGTGGGCGGGCACCCAGGGGCGCCCGGACGCGGCCGGTCCTGCGCCGGCCCGCGGCACGCACGCGAGGCGACGTGACCAGCGCCGCGAGGCAGAGCCAGAGCGAGGCGAAGAGCCATCCGCCCAGCACATCGCTCGCCCAGTGCACCCCGAGGTAGATCCGGGAGACGCCGACGGCCACCGCCCAGAGGCAGAGCACGGCGATGGTGGGGCGGGCGGCCGCGGGGGTGCGCCGGGTCAGCACCGCCCAGGCGAGCAGCCCCGCGGTGAGGGCGCTGGTGGTGGTGTGCCCCGAGGGGAAGGAGAATCCGGACGCCGTGGTCGCCCAGTCGAGCGAGGCCGGACGCGGGCGGGCGACGGCGGCCATCAGGCCGTACCGCACCAATTGGCCGAGGACGAGCACCGCGAGCGCTCCCGCCACCGCGTACCGGCGCCCCTTGCCGTCGCGGCCCGCGAGCAGGCCCGCGACGACGGCGAGAACGTAGGGCACCACCCCGCTGCCCGTCGCCGTGACGGCGCGCGCGGTGGCGACGGCGACCGGAGGACGGTCGTGCAGGGACCGGCGGTGCAGGACCGTGTCGCCCGGAAGCGGGGCGCCGTGCCGGACGACGACGGCGACCGTGAGCGCGACGAGGAGCGCGAGCAGGACCACGGCCACCACGCCCGTGCTCCGGGCGTTCGTCCCCGGGCGGCCGCCGTCGGTGGTGCCGGCCCCGGTCACTGCCCGGCGCCCCGGTCGCCGCCGTCGCCCCGGCCGCGCCGACGGGGACCGGCGTGCCGCCGATGCAGGCCGGCGTCCATCAGCGGACGTCCTCGGTGGCCGTACGCGCGCGGCGGGCACGCAGCACTTCCAGAGCGACCGGCGTGAGCGACACCGCCACGACCAGCGCGACGATCGGCAGCAGGTAGCGGTCGATGTTCGGCACCGACGAGCCGAGCGCGTAGCCGCCGAGCACCAGCGCACAGGTCCACACGAGGCCGCCCACGACCTGCCAGAGGGCGAAGACGCGGGCCGGTACGCCAAGGGCGCCCGCGAGCGGGTTCAGTACCGTGCGGACGATCGGCACGAAGCGCGCGAGGACGATCGCCTTCGCGTGGCCGTACTTCGCGAGCAGCTCCTCGGCGCGGGCCGCTCCCTCGTGCAGCTTGCGCGACCTGCTGCGGCCCAGCAGGGCCCGGCCGCCGCGGCGGCCGATCCAGTACCCCACCTGGGCGCCGGCGAGGGCGCCGGCCACCGAACAGACCAGGACCTCGCTGAGCGACAGCGACACGGGCCCGCTGCCGCCGGGCGCGCACAGCAGGCCCGCCGTGAACAGCAGGGAATCGCCCGGCAGGAGGAACCCCACGAGCAGACCGGTCTCGGCGAAGAGCACCACGGCAACGCCCAGGGCGCCGAACGCGGAGAGCAGCGAGCCCGCGTCGAGGATGTTCACGGCCTGGGGGAACGAGGCTGCGAGCAGGGGGACGGCGGTCATGTCAGTGGACCCTCGCATAATGGTGGTCGGGCCGAACGACGTCGGGACGTGCGCGGCCCGGCTGACTGCAGTGATGAAGACGGTCTACAGCACTGTAGACGAGTGAGCGGGAGGAGTGCCCCATGACTGCCAGGGGAGGCGTCGGACACGGGGAGCCGAGACGGCCGGCGGGGGAGCTGGAGGCCGGGGTCCTCGCGGCGCTGTGGGCCGCCGAAGCGCCGCTCACGCCGGGCGAGGTCCAGGCACAGCTCGGCGGCGGTCTCGCCCGTACCACCGTGACCACGATTCTCAGCCGGCTCCACGACAAGGGAGCGGTGACGCGCCGACGCGCCGGGCGCGGCTACACGTACACGCCCACGGAGGACGCGCCGGGGCTCACCGCCCGCCGCATGCACACCGAGCTGGCCAAGGAGGAGGACCGCTCCACCGTCCTCGCCCGCTTCGTCTCCCAGCTCAGCGACGAGGACGAGCGGCTGCTGCGCTCGCTCCTGGAGGAGGCCGGAGGCGACGGGGGATGATCTTCTCGGTGTGGATCCCGCTCCTCGTGCCGTTCCTCGCGGTGCCCGCGGCCCGTCGGCTCGCCGAGGCGCTGCCGCCCCGCCCGGCCGCGTGGCTGCTCGCCGCCGCGGCGGCCGGCCTCGCCCTCTGTTCGACCGCCGCGCTGGGACTCATCGCGCTGGCCGGGGCACTGCGGCTGCCGTTCTTCGCCTCGCTGGGAAACCTGACGGCGCCGCTGGACGCGCTTCCCGCGTGGCTCGCCTTCCCGGCCGCGGCCACCGCCGCCGCGCTCGTCGCCCTCTCGGGTGCGGCCGTGATCCGCACCCTGCGCCGGCATCTCGCCGAACTGCGCTCGGCCCGCGCCCTGTTGAGGCCGGCCGAGAGCGAACTGGCCGTCCTGCGCGACCCCAACCCCGACGCCTACGCGCTGCCCGGCCGGCCGGGGCGGATCGTCGTCACCACCGGAATGCTGCGCACCCTCGAACCCGCCGAGCGCGAAGCCCTGTTCGCGCACGAACGCGCCCACCTGATGGGCCGCCACCACCTGTTCCTGGCCGCCGCCGAGCTCGCGGGGCACTGCCACCCCGGCCTGCGGTCGCTGCGCGCGCCCCTCGCCTTCGCCCTGGAGCGGTCCGCCGACGAGTACGCGGCGACCGCCGTCGGTGACCGCAGGCTCGCGGCACGCGCGATCGGCCGCGCCGCCCTCGCCTCCCGCACCCCCGGCACGCGGCCCCGCGCGGTGCTCGCCGCGACCGCGGGACCGGTGCCGCGCCGGGTCGCCGCCCTGCTCGACCGCCACCCCGCGACGGGCCTGGCCCGTTCGGCCGGAGCCCGGCTGATAGCGGCCGTCCTGCTGAGCTGCCTGTGCGCCTCGGCGGCCTCGGCGATCGACGCGGCAGCCGATCTGCACGGCGGCATCGAAACGGCCCAGGGCGAGACCGGCCACCACTAGGTCGTGTCCTCGAAGTCCCGTCCGGCCGGCCGGGTCCGGCACGCACGCTCGGGGCGGGGCCCGGGGGTCCCGTGACCCGTACGGCCCAGCAACGCTGCGGGTCGGCTGCGCGGGGACCCGAGAGTGGGAGTCGAGTCCATCGCCCCACGCCCCGGGAGAATCCATGACCTGCCTCAACCGACGCGACCTGGGACTGCTCGTGCTGCGGACCGGCACCGGCGCGGTCCTGATGGCGCACGGCGCCCAGAAGCTCTTCGGCTGTTTCGGGGGCGGCGGGATCGACGGCACGGCCGCCGCCATGGAGCACATGGGCTTCCGCCCCGGCAAGCAGAGCGCGATCGCCGCCGGGCTCGGCGAGATGGGCGGCGGCGCCCTGCTGGCCCTCGGCCTTGCCACCCCCGCCGCCGGGGCCGCGGCGGCCGGCGCCATGGCGGGCGCGGTCTCGGTGCATGCCCCGGCCGGCTTCTTCGCCCAGGCCGGCGGGTTCGAATACCCCGCGTTCCTCGGCTTCACCGCCGCCGCGATCGGCCTCGCCGGAGCCGGACGCTACTCCCTCGACCATGCCACGGACCATGTGGTCGACCAGCCCTGGACCGTCGCCCTCGCCTTCCTCGGCAGCGCCGTGGCGGCCGCGGCGGTGGTCGGACGCCGGGCGAAGGAGCGGGGCAAGTCCGAGGACGAGTCCTCCGGCTGAACCGGATGAACCGGCTGAACGCCGGACCGGCCGAGCCGGCTGGATGCCGGACCAACGGAGCCGGGTGAACCGGGTGACCGCCTCGACCCCGCACCGGCCGATGGTGATGTGTGCCGAGTTGTCCTGGCTGAAACCGATCCGTCCCGGGAGCCGACCGGTCAACTGCCCGACCGGGACGCCACGTTGGGCGTGTCGCTGACGGGCCCCGTCCGCAACGGGACGGAGCCTGGCGGGGTGACCGAGCCGACGCAGGACCCGCTGTTCGCCCAGGACCCGTATCCCGCCTACGCCGCGCTGCGCCGCGCGTGTCCCGTGCAGCCCATGGCGAACGGCTCGGGAACGCGCTCCGGCTACGTGGTCACCGGCTACGCACAGGCCAGGGAAGCGCTCGCCGACCCCCGGCTGTCCAAGGACACCGCCGTCTTCTTCGCCGGCAAGGAGTCACGACGCCGGCTCCACCCCGCCGTCGCGCACACCATGCTGGCCAGCGATCCACCCCGGCACACCCGGCTGCGCAAGCTCGTGACGAAGGCGTTCACGACGGGAGCCGTGGCCCGGATGCGCCCGTTCATCGCCCGGGTCACCGATGAGCTGCTCGACCGGTGGCCCGCCGGCGAGCAGGTCGATCTGGTCGGCGCCCTGGCGGCCCCGCTGCCCGTCATCGTGATCTGCGAGCTGCTCGGCGTACCGGAGGCGGAGCGGCCCGCCGTCCGGCGCTGGTCCGGCGAGCTGTTCGCCGCGGGCGAGCCGGATCGCGTCGACACGGCCTCGCACGCGATCGCGGCGTACATGACCGGCCTCATCGCGGCCAAGCGCGCACGGCCCGGGAGTTCGCTCCTCGACGACCTCGTAGTGGCGCGCGACGGCGACGACCGGCTCAGCGAGGAGGAACTGGTCTCCCTCGCCGTGCTCCTCCTGATCGCGGGCCACGAAACCACCACCAACTTCCTGGGCAACGCCGTCCTGGCCCTGCTCCGGAACCCCGGCGCGGCGGCCCGCCTGCGGGAGGACCCGGACCGCATGCCGGCCGCACTGGACGAACTGCTGCGCTTCGATTCCCCCGTCAGCACGGCGACCTTCCGGTTCGCGACGCAGGCCCTCACCCTGGGCGGCACCGCGATCCCGGCGGGCGCCGCGGTGACCATCGCCCTCGGGGCCGCCAACCGCGACCCGGAGCGGTTCGCCTCACCCGACCTGCTCGACTGGGACCGGGACGCGGCGGCCCATCTCGGCTTCGGGCACGGCATCCACCGGTGCGTGGGCGCTCCGCTGGCGAAGGCCGAGGCCGAGATCGTGCTGCGCGCCCTCATCGCCCGCTTTCCGCGCCTCCGCCTCGCCGTACCGGCCGATCGGCTCCAGTGGCGGCGCACCCGGCTCGTCCGCGGCCTGGCGGCGCTCCCCGTCCTGGCATAGCCGCGGCTCGGGGCGCGCCGGTCACTCGGCCGACGCGTCACCGTGCCGGTGGGCGACCCGCCACGCGCCGTTCTCGCGGCGGTACACCTGGGTCGCCCGCAGTGTGTACACGCGCGGTGTGCCCGTCCATGGTCACGGAGATGTGCTCGAAACCGGCCGTGTACGCCATGTCTCCCACCACGTCGCACGACCGCAGGTCGAACACGAGCGACGTGCAGTCGGACAGCCGCGCCGCCAGCTGGACGAAGAGTTCGCCGACCGCTTCCTGTCTGAAGACGTTGCGCCAGGCTCCCAGGACGCTCACGGGCTCCTCGCGCGACCAGAGCGCGCGACGCGGGCCCGGGTCGCCGTTGTGCAGCGCGATCTCCGCGTCGTGCAACTCGGTGTCGACCCACGCGAGGAACGCTTCACGTTCGGTCATCTGTCCATCATGCGCTCGTGTGCCGGGCGCCGCGCGGCCTCAGCCGGTGTGGAGAACCCGGAAACGGGTGGGGTCGGCCGGGTCCCGGTCGACGACCTGGACCGGTGCCCAGACCCACTGCCACACGCCGATGCCGGGTGCACGGGAAAAACGGACCATCCCGCGGGTGCCTTCGACGGCGACACCGGACCAGCCGCCGGCGACGGCCGCCCACATGTCGGAAGGAACCGGCGCGGCCCCGCCGGTGGGCGCCCGGTCCGCGGCGCGCGTGGGCAGGGCACCCGGGCGCACGAGGGCCGTGCGCTGGACGGCCGTGCGCAGGACATCGGCGAGGACGAGAATCGCGTCGTACCCCTCGAACGCGACGAAGGACGGCACCTGGGCCAGGCGTTCGCGCAGCGCGGACCCGACGCGCCTGCCGAGCGGGGTCGGCCGTTCGGGCAGGTAGCGCAGGAACGGGATCGCGGCGCCGTCGTCCCCGAGGAGCTCCGCCCACCCCGGCAGCTCCGGCTGGCCGGCCGGAGCGCCGATCAGGAGGCCGGCCAGGCGCGCGTCACGGCGTACGGACGTGACGATCGGGACGGCGGGTTCCGGATGGCCGACCAGGAGCAGGAGGGCGGTCGCCCGGTGGTCGACGAGTTCGCCGCACAGGGCGTCGGGGGAGAGGGCGCTCATGTCGAACTCGACGACGGTGGCGCCGTGCGGAGCGAGATGGTCGCGCAGGATGCGGGTGCCGGAAGCCCAGTAGACACTCGGCTGGGTGGCCACGGCGATGCGGCGGTGGCCCGCGGCGAGGAGGAAGTCGCCGTAGATCCGCCAGCCGTGGGACTGCGCGGGGGCCAGGCGCGCGACCCGGTCCGCCGGCCGCTCGGTGAGCGCGTCGAGCACCGCCGACGAGCAGAGGTAGGGCACGCCGAGAGCGGCGGCCCGCTCGGCGGCGGCCCGTGCGACGACACTGTGGAACTCGCCCGTCACGGCGGCCACGCCGAGCCCGGCCAGTTCCTCCACGGCCGCCCCGGCCCGGTCCGGATCGGCCGCGGTGTCCCGGACCTCCAGCGCGAGCGGCTGCCCCGCGATGCCCCCGCTCGCGTTGACCTCACGCACCCCCAACTCAAGCCCCGCGAGCAGGTGCCGGCCCGCCTCGACCCACCCGGGCCGGGACAGCGGAACGAGGGCGCCGATCGTGTGGATGACCATGCGGGCCATTGCACCGGCGCCCGGACGGGCGAGCAAGCGAATATCCCCGGGCCGCACAACGACACCGGCAACCGGGACAGCCGCGCCCATGACGGCGAAACCGGCCTGTTGAGCGGCGCTCGCCGGGGTACACGGCCCGGCATGGCAGCCAAGACCGAACTCGTCATGTCCCTGCGGGCCGTGCGGCAACTGCGCCAGGTCCGTGCCTTCTACGCCGTGGGTCTCACCCTGTGGGCCGCGTCGACCGCCTGGACGGCTTGGCAGTCCCCCGGCAGTCGGCAGATGTGGGTGTCGGCCCTGCTCCTGGCCATCTTCAGCGGCCTCCTCGGCCTCGCGTCCTTGTGGCTGCAGCGCCTCAAGGCCCGCGGTTCGGCGCGCGTCGCGCACCATGCGGCCTCCCGCGGGACCGCCGCGCCGGGCCACGCGCACGCCTGAGACAGGTCGGGGCGTGTGCCCCCGCGCGCCCGAGGCACCTCGCGGCGCGTCCCCCGCAGCCCGAGTACTTCGGGGTGCGGGCCCCGGCCGACCGGGAAACGACCGCGGTCCGTCGGGGCGGCGGTGCGGGCCGCCGTGCGCGCCGGTCCTGGCCGTGTTACGTCTGACAGGTCAACCGTCCGTCGTGACGACGGGCCGTGCCGCACCGGAAGGCATCCGCATGCCGGCCGTGCCGTAGGGCCTGACCTGGAGGATTGCCATGCCCGAGCTGTTCATCGCCGGCCGGTGGACGGCGGCCGCGCAAGGGCACACGCGGGAGATCAGGTGCCCCGCCGACGGCACGCTGGTCGCCCAGGTGGACGAGGCGGGACCGCAGGACGCGGCCGCAGCCGTGGCCGCCGCCCGTGACGCGTTCGACCGGGGCCCGTGGCCGCGCACACCCGTCGCGGACCGGGCCGCGCTGCTGCTCCGGGTCGCCGACCTCCTCGTACGCGACAAGGCCGCTTTCGCCCGTGCGGAGTCGCTCGACACCGGCAAGCGCCTGGTCGAGTCCGAGTACGACATGGACGACATCGCGAACTGCTTCCGCTACTTCGGCAACCTCGCCGCGGCCGGGGGCACGGACCGGATCGTCGACACCGGCACCCCGACCGTCGACAGCCGCGTCGTCCACGAACCCGTGGGCGTCTGCTCCCTGATCACCCCGTGGAACTACCCGCTGCTGCAGACCGCGTGGAAGGTCGCGCCCGCGCTCGCCGCCGGCAACACCTTCGTGCTCAAGCCGAGCGAGCTCACACCGCACACCGCGATCCTCCTGATGGGGCTCCTCCAGGAGGCGGGCCTTCCGGACGGGGCCGCCAACCTGATCCTGGGCACCGGAGCGGTCGTCGGCGCGCCCCTGACCACGGACGAGCGGGTCGATCTGGTCTCCTTCACCGGTGGCCTGGCCACCGGGCGGAGCATCATGGCGGCCGCCGCGCCCACCGTGAAGAAGATCGCCCTCGAACTCGGCGGCAAGAACCCCAACATCGTCTTCGCGGACGCGGACTTCGACACCGCCGTGGACTACGCGCTCATGGCCGTCTTCCTGCACTCGGGACAGGTCTGCTCGGCGGGCGCCCGGCTCCTGGTCGAGGACGAGCTGCACGACCGCTTCGTCTCCGAACTCGTGGAGCGCGCCGGGCGGATCCGCATGGGCGGCCCCTTCGACGAACACGCGCGCACCGGCCCCCTCATCTCTGCCGCGCACCGCGACAAGGTCGAGGCGTACGTAGCCGCCGGTGTCGCCGAAGGCGCCGTCCTGCGGCTCGGCGGCGCGCGGCCCGACGACCCGGCGCTCGCGAACGGCTTCTACTACCCGCCGACCATCCTCGACGAGTGCACCCCGCAGATGTCCGTGGTCCAGGACGAGTCGTTCGGCCCGGTGGTGACGGTCGAGCGGTTCCGCGGCGAGGCCGAGGCGGTGGCCCTGGCCAACGACACCGTCTACGGACTCGCGGGCGCCGTGTGGACCACCGACGAGGGCCGGGCCCACCGGGTGGCCGCGGGCCTGAGGGTCGGCACCGTCTGGATCAACGACTTCCACCCCTATGTCCCGCAGGCCGAATGGGGCGGCATGAAGCAGTCCGGAGTGGGCCGTGAACTGGGCCCCGCGGGCCTCGCCGAGTACAGCGAGGCCAAGCACATCTGGCGCAACACCGCGGCCGAACCGCAGCGCTGGTTCGACTGATCCCGTCCTGCGAAGCGCTGCCCCCTGCCCGTACGGAACGAGGAGACCTGCCATGGCGGACATGCCGCCCGGCCCGGACGACCCGGCCACGAACGCGTCCTCCGACCAAGACGCGGCCCTGACCGAGCTGGGCTACAAGCCCGGACTCAAGCGGACGCTCGGCAACTTCCACACCTTCGCCGCCGGCATCAGCTACATCTCCATCCTGACCGGCACCTTCCAGCTGTTCTACTTCGGCGTGAGCTTCGGCGGGCCCGCCTACTGGTGGTCCTGGCCGATGGTCTTCCTGGGGCAGCTGATGGTGGCCCTGTGCTTCTGCGAACTCGCCGCCCGTTTCCCCGTCGCGGGGTCGGTCTACAACTGGTCCAAGCACTCCGGCGGCCCGCACGTCGGCTGGCTCGCGGGCTGGATGATGACGGTCGCGACCATGGTGTCGCTGGCGGCCGTCGCCCTCGCCTACCAGCTGACGCTCCCTCAGATCTCCAGCGTCTTCCAGATCATCGGCGACGGCACCGGCAAGTACGACAAGGCCGCCAACGCGGTGCTGCTCGGCACGATCCTGATCCTCTTCACGACCGTCGTCAACGCGTTCGGCGTCAAGCTGATGGCCACCATCAACTCCGCGGGCGTCTTCATCGAGCTGGTCGCGGCCGTCGTCCTCGTCGGGCTGCTCGCCGCGCACATCACCCGCGGCCCGAGCGCCATCGTGCAGACCGAGGGCTACGGACAGGGGCAGTCGCTCGGCTACCTCGGCGCGTTCCTGACCGCCTCACTCGCCTCGGCGTACGTGATGTACGGATTCGACACGGCCTCCTCGCTCGGTGAGGAATCCATCGACCCCGCCCGCAACGCGCCGCGCGCCATCCTGCGCGCCCTGATCGCCTCCTTCCTGCTGGGCGGCCTGATCCTGCTGTTCGCGCTGCTCGCCGCCCCCGACCTGCACGCGAAAGAGCTGTCCGTGGACGGCCTGCAATACGTGGTGAAGGCCGCGCTCGGCCACACCATCGGCGTGGTCGTGCTGTGGTGCGTCGTCATCGCCATCACCGTGTGCGCGCTGTCGGTGCAGACGGCGGGACTCCGCCTCGCGTTCGCGATGGCCCGGGACAACAACCTGCCGGGCGGCTCGAAGCTGGCCCGGCTCAGCCCGAGGTTCCAGACGCCCGTCCTGGCCACGTGCCTGATCGGGATCGTGGCCATCGTCATCCTGGTCGTCAACATCAACCAGCCGCAGATCTTCTCCGTCGTCACCAGCATCGCCATCGTGATGATCTACATCGCCTATCTGCTGGTGACGCTCCCGCTGCTGATCCAGCGGCTCCGCGGCCGCTGGACGACATCGCCCGGCCGCTTCTCGCTCGGCAGGTTCGGCATCCCCGTCAACATCCTGGCCGTGCTCTGGGGCGCCGCGATGACCGTCAACCTGCTGTGGCCGCGCGCCGCGGTCTACAACGCCACCGGGCCGCAGCACTGGTACCTGCGCTGGGGCGGCGTCCTGTTCGTCGGCGTCGTCGGGGTCGGCGGGTTCCTCTACTACTGGTTCGTCCAGCGCAAGCAGACCGGAGTCCTCGCCGAGCACTCCGCCGGAGGCCCCTCGGAACCCATGGCCCACGGCGCACCGTAGAGGCCCCACGACCGACCGACGCGAAGGAGCAGACGTGGACGAGTTCGACTATGTGGTGGTGGGCGGCGGCACCGCCGGCTGTGTCGTCGCCGCCCGGCTGAGTGAGGACCCGTCGGTCACGGTCTGCCTCCTGGAAGCGGGGCCGAGCGATGTCGGCGACGACAACGTCCTGCGCCTGGAGCGCTGGATGGGGCTCCTCGAATCCGGCTACGACTGGGACTACCCCGTCGAACCGCAGGAGCACGGCAACAGCTACATGCGGCACGCCCGCGCCCGCGTACTCGGCGGCTGTTCCTCGCACAACTCCTGCATCGCCTTCTGGGCGCCCGCCGAGGACCTCGACGCCTGGGAAGCGGCGGGCTGTTCGGGCTGGGGCGCGGCCGACACCTACCCCCTCTACCGGCGCCTTGAGACCAACGACGGGCCCGGCGACCACCACGGCCGCTCCGGCCCGGTCAAGATCCGCACCGTCCAGCCCAACGACCCGTGCGGCAGCGCCCTGTTGAAGGCGTGCGCGGAGGCCTCCATCCCCACCACCGCCTTCAACACCGGGACGACGGTCCTGCGGGGCGCCGGATGGTTCCAGATCAACTCCGACGAGAACAACATGCGCCAGTCGGCCTCCGTCGCCTATCTGCATCCCGTGCTCGGCAAGCGGCCGAACCTGGAGGTGCGCACCGGAGTCCGTGCCAAGCATCTGCTGATCGACGCCGACCGGCGCTGCACCGGCGCCGCCTATCTCGACCCGGACCTGGTCCACTCCCGTACGGTCACCGCGCGCCGCGAGACGATCGTGAGCTGCGGCGCGATCGACACGCCCAAGCTCCTGATGCTCTCGGGCATCGGGCCGGCCGGCCACCTGCGGGACGTGGGCGTGGACCCGGTCGTGGACGCGCCCGGTGTGGGGGAGAACCTCCAGGACCATCCGGAGGGCGTCATCATGTGGGAGGCCAAGCGGCCCATGGTGACCACGTCCCAGCAGTGGTGGGAGATCGGCATCTTCGTCGACACCGTCCCCGGCCTGGACCGGCCCGACCTGATGTATCACTACGGCTCGATGCCGTTCGACATGAACACCTACCGGCGTGGCTACCCGACGAGCGAGAACGCGTTCTGTCTCACCCCCAACGTCACCCGCGCGCGTTCGCGCGGCACCGTGCGGCTGCGTACCCGCGACTTCCGGGACAAGCCGCGCGTCGACCCGCGGTACTTCACGGACGAGCACGACGTGCGCGTGATGACGCACGGGCTGCGGCTGGCCCGCGAGATCGCCGCACAGCCCGCGCTCGCGCCGTGGGCGGGGGCCGAACTCGCGCCGGGGCCCGGCGTGCGGAGCGACGACGAGCTGCTCGACTACATCACCACGACGCACAACACCGTCTACCACCCGTCCTGCACGGTGAAGATGGGCGCGGACGACGACCCGACCGCCCCGCTCGACGCCCGGCTGCGCGTCAAGGGAATCCAGAACCTGCGGGTCGCCGACGGCTCCGCGATGCCGGACCTCGTCACCGTCAACCCGTGCATCACGACGATGATGATCGGCGAGAAGTGCGCCGACATGCTGAAGGAGGACGCGGGGCGGTGAGGGACGCGGGGCGGTGACGGACCCGCCCCGTGCACGGACGGTCGGCGGCCCGTGTCTCACCCCTCGGAATTGGGTCGCCGTGCGCGGGCGCTCTGATCAGCATGGCGGCCATGGTCGATACATCTCTGTACCTGACGTTCCTGGCCGCCGCGTTCGCCCTGTGCATCACTCCGGGGCCCGACATGATGTTCATCGTGGCCATGGGGGGACGCGGCGGGCCCGCCACGGGCCTGATGGCGGCCCTGGGGGTGGCGTTCGGCGCCCTGGTGCACGCGGGCGCCGCCGCGCTGGGTCTCTCCGCGCTCTTCATGTCACTGCCGTCGCTTTACCACGCCCTGCGCTGGGTCGGCGCGGCCTATCTCCTCTACCTCGCGGTTCAGGCGTTCCGTCACCGGTCGGGCCCCGGTGACGACGAGGCCACGGCCGTCGCGCGTCCCGTCCCGGGGCGGGTCCGGACGTTCCGGCAAGGGGCCGTGACCAATGTGCTCAACCCGAAGGTGATCCTTTTCAACGTGGCCTTCCTGCCCCAGTTCGTCAACCCGGATCTCGGCCACGGGGTGGGTCAACTCCTGATCCTCGGGCTCACGTTGGTCCTGGTGGGGCTGGCCGTCGACGCCTGCGTCGGCCTGCTGTCCGGCCGGCTCTCGTCGCTGCTGCGACGAAGCCGCCGGGTGGCACGGGGACTCGACCTCTTCAGCGGCACGGTCTTCGCCGGACTCGCCGCGAGGCTGGCCCTCGGATCCGACTGAACTCCCGTACTCAGTACGGGAGTTCATTAGACCGCCGCGACCACGTGAAGGATCATCCCCGTCTGTCGCCGTAGTCGGACAGCCGGTCCAGGAGGTGCGGCAGGGCGGCGAGCTGGATCTGTTCGTCCGGGCTCGGGAGTGCGTCGACGGCCTGGGCGACCCAGTCGCGTCCGGCCTTGCGGTCCTTGTCCAGCGCGGCGCGGCCCTCCTGGGTGAGGGTGACCAGGAATCCACGGCGGTCTTGAGGGTCCTCCCGCCGGGCGCCGAAGCCCAGGCTCTCCCAGTCCTTCACGGTGCGGCTCTGGCTCTGGTGGCGCACGCCGTGCCGCTGGGCACGCGGTCCGCGAGCTCGCCCACGGACCTTCAGCTCACGGCGACCTGGACGGAGACGCCATGCCCAGGCTCGTGATCACGCCCAGCGAGGTCAGCGGCGGCGCCCCGTCCTCCGGCGGGCTCCGACCGGCACGACCCGCCGGACGCGGGGAGACTGGGGGCAACGGCACCGACCTCCTCAAGGCCTTCGTCCGCTCCCGAACGCCCGCCCCCACGCCGACAGCGAAGGACATCCGCTCATGGAGACCGTCACCCTCAACAACGGCGTCGAAATGCCGCTCCTCGGCTTCGGCGTCTACCAGATCCCCGCCGAGAACACCGAGCGCGCCGTCTCCGATGCCCTGGCCGCCGGCTACCGCCTGCTGGACACCGCCGCCGCCTACGGCAACGAAGAAGCCGTGGGCCGCGCCATCAAGGCCGGCGGTGTTCCGCGCGGCGACCTGTTCGTCACCACCAAGCTGTGGGTCCAGGACGCCCCCGCCGAGGAGAACACCAAGCGCGCCTTCGAGACGTCCCTGAACAAGCTGGGCCTGGACCACCTCGACCTGTACTTGATGCACCAGCCCTTCGGTGACGTCTACGGCCAGTGGCGCGCCATGGAGGCCCTCAACCGAGAGGGCCTGACCAAGGCGATCGGCGTCGCCAACTTCTACCCCGACCGGCTGATCGACCTGATCATCAACAACGAGATCGCCCCGGCCGTCAACCAGATCGAGACCCACCCCTTCTTCCAGCGCGCCGACTACCAGGACCTCATGCGCGAGCACGGGGTGCAGATCCAGTCCTGGGGCGGCTTCGCCGAAGGCAGGAACGACCTGTTCGCCAACCCGCTGCTCGCCGGGATCGGGAAGGAGTACGGCAAGTCCGTCGCCCAAGTCGTCCTGCGTTGGCTGACCCAGCGCGGCGTCGTGGCCATCCCCAAGTCCGTGCACGCCGAGCGCATGGCCGAGAACATGGACGTCTTCGACTTCCGGCTCAGCGACGAGCAGATGGCCCGGATCGCCGGCCTCGACACGGGCGGCTCCCTGTTCTTCGACCATCACGACCCCGAGATGGTCACCCGGCTCGCGGGGCACCGCGTGGACGCCTGACCCGCTCACGGTCCGAGACGAACGGCGATGCGGGTGCCTGGCGCTGAAGGCTGCGCTCCAGATGGCGAGTGAGGGGGCTTCCCGTCCGGCGTGGGATGCCCCGATGAGTTCTGGCTCCGGGTGTTGTCTGCAGTGGAGCAAGCACCCTGAACGCGCTGTGGAAGCAGGTGATTCTCATGGACGTGACTCGCGTACTGATGGTCTCTCCGGTACGGAACATCGACATCGCGGTGGCCTGGTATGAACGGCTGCTGGGCCGCCCGGCGGACCTTCGGCCGATGCCGTCACTGGCCGACTGGCATCTCACCGCGAGCGGTTGGCTCCAGGTCTTCGAGGACCCGACGCACGCCGGCTCGACGCTGCTCAATCTGGAGGTGCCCGCGTTGGACGAGGCGCTGTCCGAGCTGGCGGAGCGCGGTCTCACGGCGGGACCGGTGCAAACCGGCGGTGAACGTGCCCGGTTCGCCGCCTTGGAGGACCCGGACGGCAACCTGGTGACCCTGCTGGAGAACCCGATGGCCTGATCCGGTCTGCTGAGTTGTCGCTGCTGTCGCTCGTCACGACGGTGATGGTGCCGGTGGTGCTGCCGGGACCGCCGGAGTGACGGTGATCACGGACATCCTTCGCAGGGTGCTGCGTAGGCTTGTGCCGTCGTCGCGGTGGTGTCCAGGAGGGCGGGCGAAGCTCTCCTTCATTCGCCTGACGGCGCGTCAGCGAAGTCGGCGAGTGGTCAGCGCGAGTCCTGGAGAACCTGGGGATCGCTGTCCGGTGCGACTCGTTGTAAAGTTGAGAAACCGCCCTTGACCTGCAAAAACGCAGGCAGGGAGCCTGCGTCCAGGAGTGCCTCGATGATACGCACCATGTTCAAGTCCAAGATCCACAGAGCCACCGTGACCCAGGCCGATCTGCACTACGTGGGCTCGGTGACCGTGGATGCCGAATTGATGGAGGCGGCCGACCTGCTCCCCGGTGAGCTGGTCCACATCGTCGACATCGACAACGGCAGCCGCCTGGAGACGTACGTCATCGAGGGCGAGCGCGGCTCCGGCGTCATCGGCATCAACGGGGCCGCCGCCCACCTCGTACACCCCGGTGACCTGGTGATCCTCATCAGTTACGCCCAGATCGACGACGTCGAGGCGCGCGCGTTCAAGCCCAGGGTGGTGCACGTGGACGGAGACAACCGGATCGTGGCCCTGGGTGCCGATGCCTCGGCCCCCGTTCCCGGCAGCGACCAGCAACGCAGCCCGCACGCCCGTATCCCCGCCCCGCAGGGCACCGCGCAGAACACCCCCCACGGCTGAACCGCCCGGCCGGGCTCCCGGCCGGCGGATCAGGTGCCGACCCGGGCGCGCCCCGGTCGGCGCCGCCACCGGCTTCCTCGGAGAGGACCCGCACATGGTGCAGCTACGAGACGACCGCTCGCGAGGTCTGCTCGCCGCGTCCGAGGACGGGGAAGCGGTTGGCCGCATCGACTACTTCACCCTCGACGGGCGGCCCGCCGCGCTGGTCGCGGTGCACACCGTGGTGGAGCCCGAGCACGAGGGCAAGGGCATCGCGAGCGCCCTGGTGAGAGAGTTCTACGCCATGGCGGCCCGCGAGGGCGTGCCGGTCGTGCCGCTGTGCCCGTACGCCGCCACCTGGGCCGAACGGCATCCCGACGAGGCCCCGGCCGCACCCGCCGCGCTGGTCGAGGCGGCCCGTGCCCGGCTCGCGGCGGATCCGGAGCGCTGGTGACGAGGCTCGCACTGCTGCACACCTCTCCCGCACACGTTCCGGTCTTCGACGCCCTGCGCGACGACGAGGCCCCCGGCCTGGAACTGCGCCACCTCGTGCACGGCCAACTGCTCGACAGGGCGCGGGAGTCGGGTCCGCACGCGGTGACCGGCGACGTGCGCGCCGTCCTGGCCGGGGCGGTGGCCCGGGGTGCGGACGCGGTTCTGTGCACCTGCTCCACGATCGGTGCCGTCGCCGAGGCGGCCTCGGTCTCGCTCGGCGTTCCGGTGCTCCGGGTCGACCGGCCGATGGCCGCGGCCGCCGTGGCGCACGGCCGTCGGATCGCGGTGGTGGCGACGGTCGAGTCCACCCTGGAACCGACCGCGGCGCTGATCCGTGAAGAGGACGCGCTCCGCGACCAGGGCGCGACGCGCGACCAGGGCGCGACGCGCGACCAGGGCGCGACGCGCGTACGGGGCGTCGTGCGCGGCGAGGGGGCGACCGGCGAAGGGGCCGGCGCCGTCCAGGCGCTCGTCCTGCGTACGGTCCTGGCCGAAGGAGCCTGGGCGCATTTCGAGTCGGGCGACGCGCAGGCGTACTGCGCGGCGATCGCGCGGACCGTCGACGCGCTGTGCGATGTCGATGTCGTCGTGCTCGCACAGGCCTCGATGGCCCCGGCGGCCGCGCGCACCACGTGCGGCGTTTCCGTCCTCGCCAGTCCCCGGCTCGGGCTGCGGGCGGCGGTGGCCGCGGCGGGGCCGACCCGGACGGGTTGAACCGGCGGGCGCAGGGCAGGCGCGCGGGTGAAGCTGAACTCGAACCTTGAGGAGGCCGACCATGACCGTGCCGCACCCGGAACCGACCCCGCCGTGGCCCACGCCGCTGCCCGACCCCGAACCGGGCCCGATTCCCAACCCGGGCCCCGGCCCCGGCCCCGACCCGGTCCCGCCACGGCCCGGCCCCGGTCCCGACCCGCAGCCGCCGAGCCCGGGTCCCGACCCCCGGCCGCCGCAGCCCGACCCGGATCCGGATCTGCCGGACCCGGTGCCGCAGCCTCCGGGCCCCGAACCCGTACCCGGGCCGCCGCAGCCGGAACCGGCGGGCTGAGCGGATCCAGCGGCCCAGCGGGTCCGGCCGGGGCGCTCGTCGGCCGGCGCTCGCCCCGGGCCGGCCCCCGCCGGCTCGTCAGCCGGCGCTCACCTCGGACCGGTCCCCGCCCCACAGCGTGTGGAACGAGCCCTCCCGGTCGGTGCGACGGTAGGTGTGCGCGCCGAAGAAGTCGCGCTGACCCTGCGTGAGCGCCGCCGGGAGGCGCTCGGCGCGCAGCGCGTCGTAGTAGGCGAGCGCCGCCGAGAAGCCCGGCACCGGAACGCCCTGGCGGGCCGCCGCCACGATCACCGCACGCCAGTCGTCCTGGGCGGCGCCGATTTCGTCGGCGAAGTGCTTGTCCGAGAGCAGGCTCGGCAGGTCGGGCTGTCCGTCGTAGGCGGCCCGGATCCGGTCGAGGAACGCGGCCCGGATGATGCAGCCCGCGCGCCAGATGGCCGCGACCGTGCCGGGGTCGACGTCCCAGTCGTAGTTCTGGCTGCCCGCCTGGACCTGGTGGAAGCCCTGCGTGTAGGACACGATCTTCGACGCGTACAGCGCCTGCTCCACCTGCGCGGCGAACTCCGCGGCCTCCGCCGCGCCGAGCGGGTCCGCCGTGGGTCCGTTCAGCGAGCGGGCCGCCTCCCGCAGTTCGGCGTGGCCCGAGAGGGAGCGGGCGAACACGGCCTCGGCGATGCCCGAGACGGGGACCCCGAGGTCGAGGGCGATCTGCACCGTCCAGCGCCCGGTCCCCTTCTGCTCGGCCTCGTCCTCGACCACATCGACGAACGGCTTGCCCGTCCCGGCGTCGACGTGCGCGAGGACCTCGGCCGTGATCTCGATCAGATACGAGTCGAGACGGCCGGTGTTCCAGCCCCGGAACGTCTCGGCGATCTTCTCGGGGGAGTAGCCCGCGACCGCGCGCAGCAGGTGGTACGCCTCCGCGATGAGCTGCATGTCGGCGTACTCGATGCCGTTGTGCACCATCTTCACGAAGTGGCCCGCGCCATCGGGACCCACGTGGGTGACGCACGGCGCGCCGTCGGGGGCCTTCGCCGCGATCCGCTCAAGGAGCGGTCCGAGGGACTTGTACGACTCGGCCGATCCTCCCGGCATGATGCTGGGGCCGTTCAGCGCGCCCTCCTCGCCGCCGGAGATTCCGACGCCGACGAAGTGGATGCCGCGCTCGCGCAGCTCGCGCTCGCGCCTGCGGGTGTCCTCGAAGTGGGCGTTGCCGCCGTCGATGATGACGTCGCCCTTGTCGAGGAGCGGGGCGAACTCCTGGATGACCGCGTCCGTCGGGTCGCCCGCCTTGACCATGACGACGAGACGGCGCGGCCGCTCCAGGGCCGCGACGAAATCCTCCGGCGACTCGGCCGCGACGAAGCTGCCCTCGGAACCGAACTCCTCGACCAGCGCGCGGGTCTTGGCGGCCGTCCGGTTGTGCACGGCGACCGTGAAACCGTTGCGCGCGAAGTTGCGGGCGAGGTTGCGGCCCATGACCGCGAGTCCGGTGACGCCGATCTGGGCTGTTCCACTCATGCGTGTGCTCCTGGATCCTCGGGGTTCGCGGCGCCACGAGCAACCGTCACGACGCGCGGTTGCGGCCCACCCTATGTAACGCACCACGTCAGACGGGATGGACCGGGTGCCCGACACGGGTGCCGAAAGTCCTGCCCCGGTCCGAGCGCCGTTCTCTGTTCGTCCGACCCCTTGTCATGGCCAGTTCGCAGCCCCTATTTTGGCGGCTCTTGATGCCTTCGAGGGGGACTCATGGCCTTACGCGGCCGTCACCGCCGGTACCAGCCGAGCCGGATCAACCAGGCGTCCCTGACGGTCACGGCGGGCGGGGTGGGCATCGCCCTTCCGCTGATCGCGGCCGGCACCGCGGACGCCGCCTCCGTCGACGTGTGGAACAAGGTCGCGGCCTGCGAGTCGACGAGCAACTGGCACATCAACACCGGCAACGGCTTCTACGGCGGACTCCAGTTCACCCAGTCCACCTGGGATGCGTACGGGGGCCGCCAGTACGCGGCGCGCGCCGATCTGGCCGGCCGCGACCAGCAGATCGCCGTCGCCGAGAAGGTACTCAAGGGGCAGGGTCCCGGCGCCTGGCCGGTCTGTTCGGGCGAGGCGGGTCTGACCCGGGGCGGTTCGGCGCCGCACCTGACCACGACGACCCAGCGCCGCACCGAGATCAAGCAGGCCGCGGCTCCCGTTGCCAAGCCGCACACCGCGAAGCCGTCCGCCGTGAAGGCGACGGCCACCAAGCCGTCCGCCGCGCAGAAGGCCGAGCAGGCGAGCCCCACCAAGGTGCCAGGGGTGCGCGAGTCGTACACCGTGGTGCACGGCGATTCGCTGTCCCTGATCGCGGAGCGCGAGCGCGTCCAGGGCGGCTGGCCGCACCTGTACGCCGAGAACCGCACGGTCGTGGGCGCCGACCCGGACCTCATCCGCCCGGGACAGCGCCTGGCGCTGCCCGGCGCCGCCCCCGCCAAGCCGACCGCCCCGCCGAAGAGCGTGCCGGGGCCCGCCGCCAAGCCCGCGGCGAAGGCGCCGGCGGCCAAGCCCGTGGCGAAGGCGCCCGCCAAGCCTGTCGCGAAGGCACCCGTCAAGTCCGCCGGGTTCACCGCACCGGTCGACGCGCACCCCAGCACCCCGTACCGCAAGGCCGGTTCGTCCTGGGCGAGCGGCTACCACACCGGCGTCGACTTCCCCGTCTCCACCGGTACCTCGGTCAGGGCGGTCACCTCGGGCACGGTCGTCGAGGCGGGCTGGGGCGGCGCGTACGGATACCAGGTGGTGATCCACCATCCCGACGGCCGCTACAGCCAGTACGCGCACCTGTCCGCGCTCACCGTGAAGACGGGCCAGAAGGTCAACACCGGCCAGCGGATAGGGCGTTCGGGCGCGACGGGCAACGCGACCGGGCCGCACCTCCACTTCGAGATCAGGACCGGACCCGGCTACGGCTCCGACGTGGACCCGCTCGCCTATCTGAGGGCCGGTGGCGTCGCGGTCTGATCCGGGGTGTCCTCGCGGCGCTCGTCGCCGTCGGGCCGGGGCGGTGTGCCCGCGGTCAGGACGGGCTTGTCGTGGCGGGTGGCGGCGAGCCGCTCCGTGGTGAGCAGGACCAGCCCGCCCGCCGCCACGGCACCGCATCCGAGGGCGATCGCGGTGCCCGCGGTCCCGTACCGGAAGGACTCGCCGAACAGGGTCAGGCCGATGGCTGCGGCGACCACCGGGTTGACGACGGTGACCGTGGCGAGCGGCGCCGCGAGGCCGGCGCCGCGGTAGGACGCCTGCGAGAGCAGCAGGCCCGCGCACGCGAATCCGGCTATCGCGAACAGGATGGGCACCTCCCGCAGGGGAAGCCCCGCGTTCCAGTCCTCGGCGACGGACTTGGTGAACACGGAGGCGAGGCCGAAGGCGGCGCCCGCCGCCGTGGCGAGCAGGACGCTGCGGGTGGCCGCACGGCGCGGCGCCCTCGATGCCAGGAACAGCGCCGCCACCGCGCCGTACCCCGCCGCGACCAGGATCAGACGCGACTGCGGGGCGAGTACATCGCTGTCCGCGCCGCGCGTCAGGACGAGCAGCCCGGCAAGGCCGACCGTGGCCATGACCGCCCCGCGCCAGGCCGCGGCCCCCGCACGTCGCCGTACGAACACCGCCGACATCGGCAGCGCGAAGACGATGGTGAGCGCGCCCATGGGCTGCACCAGCGTCAGCGGCCCGAAGGCGAGGGCCGCGACGTGCAGCGTCGCACCGAGCCCGTTGAGGCCGACCGAGCCCCACCACGCCGGGCGCCGTACGGGGGCGTACGCGCTGCTCGGGGCGGACGCGGCGACGCGCTCCTGAACAATCGCCGCCGCCGCGTACGCGACGGCGGCGACCAGGGACAGCAGCACGGCCAGGACAAGGGCGCTCATGGCTCCCACGATGTCTCGTTGTGGACCCCGTGTCGTCGTCCCTGAGCACCGAATGCGCCGTACTCCAGGAGGAGTAGAGACATACGACCAAAGGCGTCCCAGATATCGGACTATCAGTAAAACCGCAGCTCAAAATGGGCGTCAAGGGCTTCGGAAGATCACCTTCCGTCCCGCGGGCCGGACCGGGCCGCGGGACGGCGAACGTCCTGCCCGCGGGCGTGGAACCGGCCACCCATGACTTCGTGCCAAAGTGGCATGAACTAGACACCCCCGTCATCCCCCGTCATCCCCTCGCCACTCCGTGCCGCCCTGCCTCGTCCCGGACGCGCTGTGTCAGGGCATCTTGACAAGCCCGATGCTGTCAGGGAATCCTGACGGTCATGGGAGCTGAGGACACACCGGCCTCGCTGGCCGGACAAGTCACCAACAAGGACCCCGCCGTCGGACTCGCGGCGGTCGTCGCGCTGCGCCGCCTCCTGGAGGAACTGGAGCGCGTGCACGTCGACAACGCCCGCGAGCAGGGCTGGTCATGGCAGAACATCGCGTCGTCCCTGCAGGTCAGCAGGCAGTCGGTGCACGAAAAGCATGCGAGCAGGCGCAAAGCCACAGGCAAGGAGGACTGAAGGTGTTCGAGTTTTTCACCGAGCCGGCCAAGCGGGCGATCGTGGCCTCGCAGGACGAGGCGATCGCGCTCGGCCACGATTTCATCGGCACCGAGCACATCCTGCTCGGACTCGCCGGAACCGACGGCATCGCCCGGGACGCGCTGACCGCACGGGGAATCGAGGTGGACCGGCTGCGCGCGGAGACCGTACGGGTCCTCGAAGCGGCCGGGGTGCCGAGCAGCGGCGGGCAGCCCGCGAAGGACGCGCTCGCCTCCATCGGCATCGACGTCGAGGAGATCAAGCGGCAGGCCGACAGCAGCTTCGGACCCGGCGCCTTCCAGTACCCCAGGCCGGCCTACACGCCCCACGCCAAGCAGGCACTCGAGGCCACCCTCCGCGAGGCCCAGGCGCTCGGGCACGACCGCTTCGGCACCGAGCACATCCTGCTCGGCCTGCTCGCGGCGCCCGACGGCGGACGGGGCCTTGAGGTCCTGGCGTCGCTGGGCGCCGACCGGGCGGGTCTGCGCGAGGAGGCCCTGGCCCGGGTCGCGGCCGCCGAGGCGTAAGCGCCCACGGCCCCGTACGGGCGGGCGGCGGAAGGGAGTTGGGGGCGCGCTGCTGGTGGCATGCCCCTCGTCGACCGGGTCGACCTCACCCTCGGCCGGCGCTCCTGCCCGCGCGGCGCCTCCGGCGTGAAGGCGCAGGACACCTCCACCACCCGGCGCTACGTGGCCTCGGCCCGCCTCGACGGCCGCGGCGCCGCCCGTGGTCCGCCACCGGATCCCGCGCCACCGCCCGCCCCCGCTTCCGCGGGGGCGGGCGGTTTGGTATGTGGGGGGATCGCTCCGTACCATGGCGCTTTTGGGAACTTGATACTCATGACTGATCTGACTGATCTCTGACTGATCGAGGAACGCAGCGGCGATGACGGTGACAGAGGACTTCCAGGGCCACGGGACCGGCCCCGGTGTCGACGAGCGGCCCGCACAGGGCGTCGACCAGGACTTCGGCCCCGGCATCGATCCCGAGCGGCTCGCGCTCTGCCTGAGCGTGCTGGCGGAACTCGACCAGATCGACGTCGACCACCCCGACGCGGTCACCGTGCGCCGTGCCACCGCCGGCGTCTACCGCACCGTGAAGCAGCGCCGCCGCCAGGAGCGCAGGGCCGCCAAGACCGCCCACGACCGCGCCGTGACCGAGGCGACCGCCACCGGCTCCGCCGAGCGCATCGACGACGAGACCGAGGGTCTGCTGCCCAGCTCGTCCGTCACGGGCGAGATCGCGGGCATACTCCGGCGCCCCCGCTCCTGCTACATCTGCAAGGCCCGGTACGTCGAGGTGGACGCCTTCTACCACCAGCTCTGCCAGCCGTGCGCCGCCATGAACCGGGCCCGCCGCGACGCACGCACGGACCTCAGCGGCAAGCGCGCCCTGCTCACCGGAGGCCGCGCGAAGATCGGTATGTACATCGCGCTGCGACTCCTGCGTGACGGCGCGCACACCACCGTGACCACGCGCTTCCCCAAGGACGCCATCCGCCGGTTCAAGGCGATGGAGGACTCCGCGCAGTGGATGCACCGCCTCGAAGTCGTCGGCATCGACCTGCGTGACCCCGCGCAGGCCGTCGCCCTCGCCGAGCAGACCGCGCGGCAGGGCCCCCTGGACATCCTGATCAACAACGCGACCCAGACCGTGCGCCGGCTGCCCTCCGCCTACGCGGCCCTGGTCGACGGCGAGAGCGCGCCGCTTCCCGCCGGTGAGCTTCCCGCCCATCACGTCATCGGAGCGTTCAACTCCGGCGCCGTCGACGGGCTGACCGCGCTTCCCGTCGGCGCCTCCGGGCTCGACGCCCAGCGGGTCGCCGACCTCGCCCTCGTGGCCGGCAACGCCAGCATCGCCAAGTACCAGGACGGCACCGCCCTCGACGCGGGGGGTCTCCTCCCGGACGTCGTCGACTCCAACACCTGGGTGCAGTCCATCGACCAGATCTCCCCGGTCGAGCTCCTGGAAACCCAGCTGTGCAACTACACGGCGCCGTTCATCCTGATCAGCATGCTCCGCCCGGCGATGGCCGACGCCGCCCGCAAGGCGCCGAACGGCCGCGCCTACGTGGTGAACGTCTCGGCGATGGAGGGTGTGTTCAGCCGCGGCTACAAGGGCGCGGGGCACCCCAACACCAACGCCGCCAAGGCCGCCATGAACATGGTCACGCGCACCAGCGGCCAGGAAATGTTCGCGACCGACAAGATCCTCATGACCTCGGTCGACACCGGCTGGATCACCGACGAGCGCCCGCACCACGACAAGCTGCGCCTCGCCGAGGAGGGCTTCCACGCCCCCCTCGACCTGGTCGACGGCGCGGCCCGCGTCTACGACCCGATCGTCCGCGGCGAGCTGGGTGAGGACCTGCACAGCGTCTTCCTCAAGGACTACCGGCCCGCCAACTGGTAGGTGCCGGGCCGGTTTCGGCCCCTCAGGAATCACCTCGGGAATCCCAGCAAGAAGCCCGTGCCGAAGGGGCGCCGCACGGACGTGCGGCGCCCCTTCGGCGTCAGCGGCCGGGCTCCGGACCGGGCATCAGCGGCCGCGGTCCGAGGGCTGTCCCGCGCGTTCCGCGACGAGTTCGAGTACCGGACGCCAGTCGTCCATGACGCCCGCGTCGAGCCCCACGACCTTCCCCGCGTCGTCCGCCCGGCGCAGGGTCACCGCATCCTCGGCCAGGGGATCCCGCGCGAAGGCGGCCGCCTCCGCGGGCCCCATCACCCCGCCCTGCGCCCGCAGCGTCAGGGCGCTCTCGGGCGAGAGCGTACGGTCGGGCTCGACCGCCGCCAGATAGCGCTTCGCGGCCACGTGCAGCTCGACGAGGCGGGCCACCCGCGCGCCGAGCAGCGACCGCACCGCCCGTGCCGCGGTGTCGGCGTGCCCGGCGTCATCACCCGGACGGAGCACATGGCCCAGATCGTGCACGAGCCCCGCGACCTGGAGTTCCTTGTCGGCCGGGTGTGAGCGGCGCAGCAGGTGGGCGGTCTGCAGCGCGTGGTCGTGGAGGTCCACCGGATCGCCGCTGCGATCGGGGGTGTCCCAGGCGCCGCGGCAGTCGTGGAGGAGCTCCATCAGCTCCTCCACCGAGCCCGCCGAGCCCACCGACCGCCCCGCACCGGTCCTGCCCGACAGCTCCATCCGTTTCCCCTCCCCGCGCGCGGCAGCCGACCAGGTCAGCAGATCATGGCGGGTGAACGCCGGGCTGAACGCCCGGCGAAGGAAAGTTGACGCAAAGGAAGTGGCCCTATCGAGCGCGACCGCGCTCATTTGGTTACTCTGGTGCGCACGGTAGCCACGGCGGGTCCACCAACCCTCCAGGCCCGTTCCGGATCCGTCCCGCAACCTGTGGCCGTGATGCGGACAGAGAGCCGGCGCCACCGCGTCAGAACTGCCCTTGCCCCCGCCCTCGGGTGGACGGACACCGGGTCGCGGACGACGCAACCGGGACGCCCAGGGTTACGCGACACAGAGGAGTGCGCGGTGACACCAGAGACGACAGAGCGAGAACGCCGGACACCGGAACGTGGCGGCGAGCGGGCCGGACGGCCCGAGAAGCTCCGCAACATCGAGGTCTGGGCCAGATCGGCACCGATCCGCCTCGCCGGTTACGAGGAGGACCTCGCCGAACCGCACATCCTGCCCGGCATCGACTGACCCGCGCGATCCACCGGCCCGCGCCCCCTGTTCGCAGGGGGCGCGGGCCGTAGGGCACCCTCGGCGACAGGGCGGGACGCCCCGATGCGGGTGCCCGCCCGAGTGGCATGGCGCCCCCAATGCCGTTGCCCGCAGAGGGTTGTGACGGAACGTCAGAACTCATGCCCGGCTTCCGGCGTTCTTGCTGGCAGGGAGCGCCGCGCGGCAGGATGGCCGGCATGCCCGAGACAGCAGGCGAGCCCACCGCCTTCCACGACCTGTCCGCCTTCCTCGCGACGCCGCGCGTCAACCGGCTCGCCCTCTCGCCCGACGGGCAGCGGCTGGTGGCCGCCGTGCAGGGCCCCAATGCCGACGGCAACGGCTTCGTCTCGGGCCTGTGGGACATCGACCCCGCCGGGGTGAACGAGCCGCGCAGGCTGACCCGCTCCCGCGCGGGCGAATCGGCGCCCGCGTTCTCGGCGGACGGCACCCTGTACTTCCTGTCGGGCCGCGAGAACAACGACCCGGCCGCGGGGGAGCACGACGACGAGGGCCCAGGCGTCTGGGCGCTGCCCGAGCGCGGCGAGGCGCGCCCGGCGGCCCGTCACCCGGGGGGCATCGCCGGGTTCACGCTCGCCAGGGACGCCGGCGTCCTCGCCTACACCGCCGGGCTGCTGCCCGGCGCGCCCGACGCCGAGGCCCACGGCAAGCTGCGCAAGGACAGGGCCGAGGCCAAGGTCACCGCGATCCTCCACGAGTCGGGGATCACCCGGTTCTGGGACTCCGACCTCGGCCCCGACGAGCCGCACACCTTCGTCCGCACCGCAGGCGACGGCGGCCCGGCCGCCGGTGAGGGAAACGGCTCGGCCGTCGACGCGGGCGGGCAGGGCTTCGTGAGCGACGCGGAGACGGCGCTCTCGCCCGACGGCACACGCGTCGCCCACACCCGCTTCGTGCACGGCCCGGTGCCCGAGGGCAACCGAAGCGTCGTGGTGGTCGCCGACGCGGCCACCGGTGAGGAACTGCACGTCGTCGACCGGGACGGATACGAGTACGGCGCCCCGCTGTTCACCGCCGACGGCTCCGCCCTGGTGTGCGTCCGCGAGCTGGTCGCGACGTACGAGACGTCCTTCTCCTACACCCTGGTCCGCATCGACCTGCCCGGCGGCGCCGAGAGCGACCTCCTGGCGGGGTTCGCGAACTGGCCCCTTGCGGCCGTGGTCTCGCCGCGCCGCGACGACGAGACCCTCTGGTTCACCGCCGACGAACTCGGCCACTCGCCGGTGTTCCGGCGCGACCCGGACGGCACGCTCACCCGGCTCACCGCCTCCGGCGCGTACACCTCGCTCTGCGTGGCACCCGACGGCCGCACGCTGTACGCGCTGCGCAGCGCCGTGGACGCACCGCCCACCCCGGTCCGCCTCGACGCCGCCGCGCCCGACCAGGAACCCGTCGCGCTCAAGGCGCCGGGCGCCGTCGGCCGGCTGCCCGGCACCCTGACCGAGGTGCACACCGTGGGCGACGACGGCTTCCCGCTGCGCTCCTGGCTGGTGCTGCCCGAAGGCGCCCGCGCCGAACGGCCCGCACCGCTGATCGTCTTCCCGCACGGCGGCCCCCAGACCTCCTGGAACGCCTGGACCTGGCGCTGGAACCCCTGGCCCTTCGCGGCCCGCGGCTACGCCGTCCTGCTGCCCGACCCCGCGCTCTCGCCCGGCTACGGGCCGCGGATGCACGAGCGGGGCTGGGGCCAGTGGGGCGGCCGGCCCTACCGGGACCTGATGACGATGACCGACACCGCCGAGGCCCGCCCCGACATCGACGCCACCCGCACCGGCCTCGCGGGCGCCTCGTACGGCGGCTACATGGCCAACCGGATCGCCACCCTCACCGACCGCTTCAAGGCGATCGTCTCGCACGCCTCGATCTGGAACCTGCGGTCGCACCAGGCCGAGACGGACGCCTCGGTGCACTTCCGGCGCGTCTTCGGGGACCCGCGGACCCAGCCGGAACGCTATGAGGAGGACTCGCCCTCCCTCGCCGCCGAGCGCATCCGCACGCCCATGCTGGTGGTGCACGGCGCGAAGGACTACCGGGTGCCCGTCGGCCAGGGCATGTCCCTGTTCCAGGACCTCCAGCGCCTCGGCGTCCCCGCGAAGTTCCTGTACTTCCCCGACGAGGGCCACTGGGTACTCGGCGCCGCCCACGCCCGGCTCTGGTACGCGACGCTGCTCAACTTCTTCGACCACCACGTGCTCGGCACCCCCTGGCACCGCCCCGAACTGCTGTGACGCACCCGGCGTGCGACCGGGCGGAGCGGTCCGGGTGAGGGGGTGACTCGCCCGTTTCGCCCAGTGCGTTTGCGCGGGGCGCGCGCCTGCTGCACACAATGAGGGGCCAACTCGGGGCGTACAGGTGGGAGATCCACGTGCCCTCGACCCTGCGCACCATCGCCACTGCCGTCGCCGTGCTCTCCGTCGGTGCCTTCGCCGCCGGATGCGGCGGCGGTGCCAACGGAGCCGACAGCCGGCAGGACCTCACCCTCCAGCCGATCGCGGCCCAGGGACCGGACCCGTTCACCCAGTCCACGGCCGAGTCGACGGCGACCCCCACCCCGGCCACGCCACCCGGCAGCGGGAGGGGCAACCCGACGGCCGGGCTCTCGCCGGCGCGCACCGTCTCGGGCTCCACCCCGGGCCTGTACGGCGGCACGCAGTCGGTCGCCAGCTGTGACGTGGAGAAGCAGATCCGCTTCCTCGGCGGCGACCGGGCCAAGAACCGGGCCTTCGCCGATGCCGCGGGAATCGGCCCCGGTTCGGTCGCGGGGTTCCTGCGCGACCTGACGCCCGTCGTGCTGCGGGCAGACACCCGCGTCACCAACCACGGCTTCCGCGACGGATCCGCCACCAGCTTCCAGTCGGTGCTCCAGGCCGGCACCGCCGTCCTGGTCGACGACCACGGCGCGCCGCGGGTGCGGTGCGCCTGCGGAAACCCCCTCAAGCCGCCCAACGCCCACCAGGGCAACTGGAACGACAAGGGCAAGCCCTGGCCCGGCTACCGCGGTGACCGCGTCATCGTGGTGCGGCCCACGACGGTCGTCGTCAACAACCTGATCATCGTCAACATCGTCAACAACACCTGGATCGAGCGGCAGACCGGCGACGACGGCCAACGCGACCGCCGACGCCCCGACATCCACATCGATCCCGTCAAGCCGCCCGTTCCCGAGCCGCCGTCGCCTCCCGCGTCCCCCAGCACCTCGCCGCCGGTCACCAGCCCGCCGCCGAGCCCGGACTGCCCGACGCCCACCCCGACGGTGACGGCCACCGAGACGCCGAGCCCGTCGGCGCCCGCCACGCCGCCCGCACCGCCCAGCGAGCCCGCGCCGGCCACCAGCGGCTGCCCGACGGCCACCGCGACCGTGACCGCGCCGCCGCCCTCCCTCTCCCCGTCGCCGCCGTCCTCCTCGCCCGCACCGGATGCGAGCCCGCCCGGCGACCTGCCCTCACCGCCCAACGACCTGCCGAGCGACGTCCCGAGCGGCCTGCCGAGCGGGCCCGACGACTACGACATCTACGGACCCTCGCCGGAATCCGAGAACGTCTGACGGGCCCCGGCCGGCCCGTCCCTGCCACGCACCGCGCCCGGCACGGGGCGTCACGAAAAGCCGGATCAAGGGGTGCATATAGGCTGCACCCCTTGTCCGACTCCTTCGTCGGCCTCCCCGAGCAGCCAGGAGCGTCCTCCGTGACCGTCGCGATCGACCTGCCCGAACCGTCCGCACCGTCCGCCGGCGAAGTGCACGAGAGCGTGGCGCGTGACGCCCGCGAGTTCGGCGCCTACGCCCGCACCGGCGGCTGGGCGTTCGCCCTGAAGGTGGCGCGCAGCGTCCGTCCGGGCGGGCAGGCCGCCGGTGAGACGCCCAAGGTCTCGGCCAAGGAGTTCAGCGCGCTGGCCGGCTGCTCCGCCGAGCGCGTCATGCGCTACTACAAGGCGTGGGACAAGGCATCCGACGACGGCCTCGTCCCGCTCTTCGAGGCGCTCGTGCCGGGCGAGGACATCCAACTGCCCGACGCCGACGCGTGGTCGGCCTACTACGTGTCGCGCTCCGGAGCGTCCTCCGAACGGGGAAGCGCCATCACGGCGGCCGCCGAGGCCGAGGGCATCCGGCCGACCAAGGCCCTGGAGGTCGCCGAGAACCCCACCGCGCTGCGCGCCGCGATCCTCGCCGACCCCGGCACCGCCCAGGCCGCCCGCACGGCGCTCCTGGACCGCATCAAGGAAGACCCGGCGCTCCAGACCGAGCTGGCCCGCGACATCGCCCGCACCGACGAACTGAAGAAGGCGGTGGCCAGCGAGACCAGGGCCGCCGACCGCATCGGATACGTCCGTCAGATCGTCGAGAACGGCCAGATCCGGACCGCCGCCGGCCAGAAGGTCGACGCCCCCGCCGACCTGCGCGCCGAGGCCGAGCGGCACCTCTCGCTCCTCGACGAGCTCGACGGCTCCGAAGAGGCCGGCGAGTGGGCCACCGAGGCGTACGACACCGTCAAGGGCCTGGTCGCCGAGGCCGTCGAGGCCGACCCCGAGCTGCGGGTCCAGGAACGCCGCACGAAGTTCTACAGCAGCCTGCAGAAGGCGACCAAGGTGTTCGAGGAGCTCACCCTCGATGACGCCGACGACATCTACGAGGACGACATGGTCCAGCGCCTCGAAGACCTCCAGGCGGCCATCGGCACCTGCATCACCGCCCTGCGCAAGGCGTCCCCGGCGCACTGACCCCCGCGGGACCGCGCCCCCGCCCTCCCGCATGCGCGCGGTCCGGGCTGCGCCTAGCGTGGCCCCATGGACGTGGCTGAAGGGGGCGGAGGGGCGGCCGACCTGTGCCATTGCGGTGACCCGGCCGACGGCGAGGAATGCCGCTTCCTTCACTCGTACGGCCCAGACCTGCGGATGGGCAGCTTCGACTGGGACCTGGTCACCGGCCAGATGCACATGGACGAGCCCGCGCTCGGCGTCTTCGACCTGCGTCCCGACGAGTACGACAACAGACCCGAGACGCTGTCCGCACGGGTGCCGCCCGCCGAGTCCCTGAGGCTGGACGCGCTCGTCTCGCAGGCGCTCAAGAACGGCAGCGTCAACTACGGCGTGTACTTCCGTATCCGCCGCCGCGACGGCAGCCTGCAGTGGACCCACACCCAGGGCTTCGTGCGCCGCGACGAGACCGGGCGCCCGCTGCGCATCGTCGGCATCGTCCGCGACGCCGCCCAGGAGCTCGCGGACGCCACCGCGCGGGTCGGCCTCGACGACGAACGGCGCCGCACCACCAGCGTCGTGGAGGCGACCACGGCCGCCCTCGCGCACGCCAGGACCGTCACCGATGTCATCGACGTCATGCGGGACTCCCGGGGCCCCGAGTACCTGGGTGCCACCAGCCTGGTGATGGGCCTTCTGGAGGCGGGCCGCATCCATCTGATCGCCGAGGGCCCCGAAGGCAGCTTCGTGCCCGGCACCCGGTGGACCCGGGTCGACGAGCAGTACCCGATGAGTGAGGTCGTGCGGACGCTCGCGCCCCGGTTCATCGAATCGCCGGAGGACTTCGCCACGTCCTACCCCGGCCTGTGGCCGAACATCAGCGGCCTCGGCATCACCTCCGCCGCCTATCTCCCGCTGATCGCCCAGGCCCGCCCGATCGGCGCGATCGGCCTGCTCTACGGCGACAAGCGCGGATTCAGCAGCGAGGAGCGCAACCTCCTTGTGGCGCTGGGCAGTTCGATCGCCCAGTCCCTCCAGCGCGCCATGCTGTACGAGCAGGAGCACGACCTGGCCGAGGGGCTCCAGCAGGCGATGCTGCCTCGCCGCATCCCCGGGGTTCCCGGAGCCCAGCTCGCGGTCCGCTACCGTTCGGCCCGGCTCGGCCGGGACATCGGCGGCGACTGGTACGACGTGGTGCCGCTGCCCGGCGGCCGGGTCGGCGTGGCCATCGGCGACGTACAGGGACACGACACGCACGCCGCCGCCGTCATGGGACAGCTGCGCATCGTGCTGCGCGCGTACGCGGCCGAGGGCCACTCGCCCGCCACCGTGATAGCCCGCGCCTCGGTCTTCCTCCACGAACTGGACACCGACCGCTTCGCCACCTGCACGTACGCGGAGGCCGACCTCGGCACCGGCGTGCTGCAGATCGTGCGGGCCGGGCACGTCGACCCGCTGGTGCGCCTCCCGGACGGCAGCTGTCGCAGACTGCCGGTGGAGGGCGGCCTTCCGCTGGGGCTCTCGGCCGAGTTCGGACGCCTCGAATACCCCGTCTCGACGGTGGAACTCGACCCGGGCCACACCCTGTTGCTCTACACCGACGGGCTCGTCGAGCAGCCCGGCACCGACCTCGACGACGGAATGCAGCTCCTTGCCTCCCTGGTGCGATCGGGGCCCGAGGAGCTGGAGGCGCTCGCGGACCGGCTCTGTGACGTCGTCGACGAGCGGGCCGGTGACGACGACGTGGCCCTGCTGCTCCTGCGCCGCAACGTCACGGAAGTGCCGCAGGGCGGCGGAAGGCTGCGCCAGCACGTGGCGCAGAACGACCCCGAGGCGCTCAGCTCGTCCCGGCACATGATCCGTGCGGCCGTGCGCGCCTGGGGCGCCCGCGAGCGCTCCGATGAGATCGAGCTGGCCGCCGACGAGCTCATCACCAACGCCCTCATGCACACCGACGGCGGGGCGATCGTGACCATCCGGGCCCTTTCGGGGCCCGAACGCCGGCTGCGCGTCGAGGTGGAGGACCGCTCCAGCGCCCTGCCGCGCCGCCGGGAGGCCGGCGCGTCCGGAGTGTCGGGGCGCGGCCTGATGCTGGTGGACCGGCTCGCGGACGTGTGGGGCGTTGAGCCGCGCGGCAGCGGCAAGTGCGTGTGGTGCGAGTTCGTCGTCCCGGAGCGGGGGACCGGCGGGACCGGCGGAGCCGGCTGACCCGCGGAGCCGGCTGACCTGCGGGACCGGCTGATCGGCGGGACTGGATGGCCGGCGGAGCCGGTTGACCGGTTGCGCTCAGCGGCTGCCCGTCCCCGTCGGCCGGTTGCGTTCGGGGGCCGGCGCGACCGGGCCGACCGCACCCTCGATGTGGGCGAGCTGGGCGGCGAGGATGTCCTCGAACGCGGCGCGCCGGTCCACCCCCAGAGGGCGGACGTCGCGGGCGAAGTGGGCCAGCGCGGGGAAGCGCTCGGGGTCGGCGCCGAGCACCGCGACACGGAACAGCTCCATGCCCTGCTCGAACTCGTCGGAGGCGACGGTGCTGACCCCGGCCTCGGAGGAGATCAACGCGGCGATGAGGATCGCGATCCGGTGGTAGCGCCCCGGGATCTCGGCCTCGGGCAGGCCCGACGCCCGCAGGGCCTGCAGGACCTCCTCCATGACCAGCCGGGAGCCGGCGCCGCTCGACGCGTAGCGGCCCCAGACCGAGGCGAGCTGGGGCTGTTGGCCGAAGGCCTCGCGCAGCCGCAGGGCCAGACCGGTGATGCGCTGCTTCCAGTCGCCCTGCGGCCGGAAGTCGTCCATGGCGGCCAGCAGGACCCGGTCGGCGACCGCGCGCAGCAGCTCGGTCTTGCTGCGGAAGTGCCGGTAGAGGCTCGATGAATCGGTCCCGAGCGTCGCGGCGAGCCGCCGCACGCTGAACGACTCGGCGTCGCTCGTGCGCAGCAGCTCCGCCGCCGCATCCAGGATCTCGTCGGTCGTCCAGCGCCTGCGGCCTGCCATACCGCTCCTCTCGTCGACTGCCAGTCTAACCGCTGCACTTGGTGTTGCACGCACCGCGTGCATAATGAGGACGTGAGGGCATGAGGGCGCCACGGCCACCGCCACGACTACGACTACGACTACGACCACGGCCACAGCCACGTGCAGGCGACCCGCCGTGCGCTCCGCCCGCCCCGGGCGGAGCCCCGTGCGGCCCTCTGCCCAGGACGAATGACGCGCGCCCCGACGAAAGGACATCCGACATGACCGGCGTATTCGATCCCGCCGAGCTCGAACCCACGGAGCTCGAACCCACGGAGCTCGACGCCGCCCTCGACGGCATCCACCGGGCCGGCGTACCGGGCGTGTTCGCCGAGGTGCGCGCCGGTGATCAGGTGTGGCGCGGCGCCGCGGGCGTCGCCGACCTGGACACCGGCCGCCCCGCCACCCCCGACCTGCGCCACCGCGTCGGCAGCGTCACCAAGACCTTCACCGCCGCCGCGGTGCTCCAGCAGGCGGAGCGGGGCCGCGTCGACCTCGACGCACCGATCGGCCACTACCTGCCGGCCCTGGTCCCCGGTGGGCGCGGCGAGGCGATCACGGTCCGTACGCTGATCAACCACACCAGCGGCCTCGCCGAGTACCTCCCCCGCGCCTACCCCTCCCTCAAGGCGTTCCCGAACGCCGCAGGCACAGATCCCCGGAGCCTGGACGACCACCGCTTCACCCGGTTCCGCCCGGCCGACCTGATCGGACTCGGCGTCACGGCGCCCGCCACCGGCGCCCCCGGCGGCACCCCGGGGGTGTACTCCAACACCAACTACCTGCTCCTCGGTCAACTCCTGGAACGGGTGAGCGGCATGACGGCCGAGCGCTGCATCACCGAGAACGTCATCGAACGCGCCGGGCTCCGCAACACCGAACTGCCCACCGGGCCGCACATCGGCGGGCCGCACGCGCGGATGTACGAGGCGTGGTTCGGCATGATCGACCCCCCGCGCGACTACAGCGTCTTCGACATGTCCTGGGTGGGGACCGCGGCCTCGCTGATATCGACCGTCGGGGACCTCAATCGCTTCTTCGGCCTGCTGTTCGCCGGCGAGATCGTCGCCCCGTCGTCGCTGGAGCAGATGCGCCGCACCGTCCCGGTCGTCTCCCAGGAGGGGAGGACGATCGCCTACGGGCTCGGCCTGCACCCGTGGGAGGCGTCCGGAGAGGGGCCGTTCTGGGGGCACGGCGGCTCGGCCTGGGGTGCCGGAACGCTGGCCATGGCCCGCACCGACGGTTCGCGGCAGGTGGCGGTGGCCGTCAACCTCCAGCGGTGGGGGCGCCTCGACTCCGAGGGCCGCCCCCAGCGCCATCCCATCGACGACGCGCTCGCGGCGTTCCACCGCGTGGCGATGGGATGAGCGGGAGAACGCCCCGGCCGGGCGCGGCTAGCTGAGCACGCCCGGCCGGGGCACCCTGGTAGGTATGCCGGAACTGCCCGAAGTCGAGGCCCTGCGGGACTTCCTCTCCGACCACCTGGTCGGGCAGGAGATCGCGAGCGCCCTGCCCGTCGCGATCAGCGTCCTGAAGACGTACGACCCGCCCTGGACCGACCTGGCCGGGCGCACCGTCACCGGGGTCGCACGGCACGGCAAGTTCCTCGACATCGAGGCGGAGGGGCTGCACCTGTGTGTCCACCTCGCCCGTGCCGGATGGCTGCGCTGGCACGACACGATGCCCACCGCGCCGGCGAAGCCCGGCAAGGGGCCGCTCGCCCTGCGCGTCACGCTCGCCGGGGGCGCGGGCTTCGACCTCACCGAGGCGGGTACTCGGAAGAGCCTCGCCGCCTACCTGGTCCGCGACCCCCGCGAGGTCCCGGGCATCGCCCGGCTCGGCCCCGACCCGTTGGCCCCCGGATTCGGCCGTGCCGAGTTCGCCGCGCTGTTCGCGGGCGAGCGGCGCCGGCTCAAGGGCGCCCTGCGCGACCAGTCGCTCATCGCCGGGATCGGCAACGCCTACAGCGACGAGATCCTGCACGTGGCCAAGATGTCGCCCTTCAAGCCCGTCGACCACCTCACCGACGAGGAGATCACCAGGCTGTACGAGGCGACGCGCTCCACCCTCACCGACGCCGTCGAGCGCTCCCGCGGCCTGGCGGCGGGCCGCCTCAAGGCGGAGAAGAAGAGCGGGCTGCGCGTGCACGGCAGGACGGGGCAGCCGTGCCCGGTCTGCGGGGACACCGTGCGCGAGGTGTCGTTCGCCGACTCCTCCCTCCAGTACTGCGCCACCTGCCAGACCGACGGCAAGATCCTCGCCGACCGCCGCACGTCGAAGTTCCTCAAGTAGCGCGGCCGCGGCAGGAGGAGCCGGACCGAGGGCGCCGGGTCAGGACGAAGGGGACCGAGGGGATCCGGACCGAAGAAGGCCGCGCCGAGGAGGGCCGCGCCGAGGAGGGCCGCACCAGGAGGAGCCGGACCGAGGTGAGCCGGACCGAGGTGAGCCGGGGCGTGGGACGCCGGGCCGGAGCGAGCCGGCCCCGCGAGGCCCGTCCCGCCCTGCCGCGCCGTTCACCCCGGTGCGAGCGTCGCGAGGCGCGCCCCGCCCGCCGCCCGCACCTCGAACCGCGCGATGGAGTCCCGTGGCAGAGCCGCCGCGCCCGGTATCCGTACCGGGCCGCCGCCCCGCGTGGCCCAGGTCGCCACCGTCTGCTCCGATCCGTCCCGCCCGACCGCGACCAGCGTGCACGTCTGCGGCGCCGCGCCCGCGAGGGCGAGTTCCACGTCCGTGCCCCCTTCCCGCGTCCCGGTCAGCAGGGTCGCCGTCACGCCGGGCGCGTGCGAGGTCACCCGCCACGCGGGCGCCGCACGGTCGAGGGCGGCGCCGGTGCCGCCCGCCACCAGCGCCGCCGACGCGGCCACGAGCGCGATCCGCACCGCACGCCCGCGCCGGCGCCGCCCGGCCGCCACCCCCAGCATCCGGTGCAGCACCGCGGGCTCCACCGGGCCGGCCGGCACCGCACCCTGGGCCGCGTACGCGGCGAGCAGCGCCGTCACGCCGCCGAACTCGGCGAGCACCGCCCGGCAACGGGCGCAGCCGGCGAGGTGCTCCTCGAAACGGGACGCGTCGGCGGCGCCCAGCACACCGAGGGCGTACGCCCCGGCGTCCTGATGGATCTGCGGCGAACTCATGCCGTCAGGTACGGAGAAACCGCCGCGAACACTCAAGACACCAGCTCCCGCGCCCATAGGGCCTGTCCGGCGGATCCTGTCGGCACGCGGGGGTCTCCGACGCCCCAAGCCCACCCGGGGCCACGGCCGGCCAGATCCGCCGGGCAGGCCCTAAACTCCGGCCCCATGCTGCGCGTACTGGCGGTCGACGACGAAGCCCCCGCCCTCGAAGAGCTCCTCTACCTCCTGCGCTCCGACCCCCGCGTCCACCGCGCCGAAGGTGCCACCGGGGCCACCGACGCCCTGCGGCTCATCGGCGCCGCCCTCGACGCGGGGGAGGAGGGGGAACGCGGCGTGGACGTGGTCTTCCTCGACATCCACATGGCCGGCCTCACCGGCCTCGACATCGCCCGCCTGCTCGCCGGATTCGCCCGGCCGCCCCTGATCGTCTTCGTCACCGCGCACGAGGGCTTCGCCGTGCGGGCCTTCGACCTCAAGGCAGTCGACTACGTGCTCAAACCGGTCCGCAGGGAACGCCTGGCCGAGGCGGTCCGCCGGGTCGCCGAGCTCGTCGGCGACCGCGCCGCAACCGTGCAGGAACCCGACCAGATACCCGTCGAACTGGGCGGCGTCACCCGCTTCCTGCCCATCGGCGACATCGCGTACGCCGAGGCGCAGGGCGACTACGCCCGCCTGCATACGGCCCGGGGCAGCCATCTCGTACGGATCCCGCTGTCCACCCTGGAGGAGCGCTGGCGCAGCCGGGGCTTCGTCCGGATCCACCGCAGCCACCTCGTCGCGCTCGACCGGATCGACGAACTCCGTCTGGAGGCCGGCGGCATGAGCGTGCGGGTCGGCGACGCCGAACTTCCCGTCAGCCGGCGCCACGCGCGCACCGTGCGCGACCGCCTGCTGCGGCGCGCTCCCCACTGACCTGGCCCTTTCGCGATCCGCCGGCCGCTGCGTACACTCCGCGCCATGTCCGCAGAGCAGGCGGCGCGACGCGAGACGGTCACGGGGGAGCCGAGGAGGATCCGCCCGCTGCCGCGCCACCGTGCCCAGTCCGAGATCGACGAGCAGACCGCGCTCGGCGGCGCGTACGTACGCTCTCTGATGCGCGGTCAACTCCGGGCCGCGCTCAGTGGGTTCGCGGTCCTCGCGCTCACGGTCGCCACGCTGCCCCTGGCCTTCCGCGCCCTCGACGACGACGCGGTCACCTGGTGGGTCCTCGGCTTCGCCCTGTATCCGCCGCTCTGCCTCATCGCCTGGTGGTACGTGCGTACCGCCGAGCGCAACGAACGCGACTTCAGCCGCCTGATAGCCGACCGCCCGGCCCCTGTCCGCCCCATCCGTGACCGCCCGCCGCAGGGCCGCCCGCCGCAGGGCCGTCCCGCCCCGTGAGCCAGACGTACGCCGTGGTGGCGGTGACCGCCGTCGTGCTCGCCACCGTCCTGGTCGGCGGGTTCGGCCTGCGCCTGTCCCGCACCACCTCCGACTTCTACGTCGCCTCCCGCACGGTCGGCCCCGGCCTCAACGCGGCCGCCATCAGCGGTGAATACCTCTCGGCGGCCTCCTTCCTCGGCATCGCGGGCCTCGTCCTGGTCCAGGGCCCCGACATGCTCTGGTACCCGGTCGGCTACACCGCCGGCTACCTCGTGCTGCTGCTGTTCGTCGCGGCCCCGCTGCGCCGCTCGGGCGCGTACACCCTGCCCGACTTCGCCGAGGGGAGGCTCGAATCGCGCGCCGTGCGCCGCCTGGTGAGCGTGTTCGTGGTGGGCGCCGGCTGGCTGTACCTGGTGCCCCAACTCCAGGGCGCGGGGCTGACGTTGAAGATCCTCACCGGCGCGCCGAGCTGGTTCGGACCGGTGCTCGTCGCCGGGGTCGTGGTCCTCGCGGTCGCCGCCGGAGGGATGCGCTCCATCACCTTCGTCCAGGCCTTCCAGTACTGGCTGAAACTGACCGCGCTCCTCGTCCCCGTGTTCTTCCTGGTCATCGCCTGGCGGGGTGACGGCGCGCCGCGCCCCGCCTACGACGAACCGGCCGCGCTGCGCCACGAGCGGACCGTGCGCTTCGCCGACGATCTGACCCTGCGCCTGACCCGGCCGCTGCCCGTGCACGCGAACGGCACCGTCGACGGCCGGCGTCACGACGGCGGGGCGCTGACGCTCGACAGCGGCGAACACCGCATCGCGGCCGGAACCCGGCTGGACCTCGCCGCCGCGACGCGGGTCCCCGACAGCGCCACCCGCACCGAGTACCCGCTGTACGCCACGTACGGCCTCATCGTGGCGACCTTCCTCGGCACCATGGGCCTGCCCCACGTCGTCGTGCGCTTCTACACCAGCCCCGGCGGCCGCGAGGCCCGCCGCGCCACGGTGGTGGTGCTCGCGCTCATCGGCGCGTTCTATCTGCTGCCGCCCGTCTACGGCGCGCTGGGGCGCCTGTACGCACCCGAACTCGCCCTCACCGGCGACGCCGACGCCGCCGTGCTGCTCCTGCCCGCGCGGCTGGTCGGCGGGCCCGGCGGCGATCTCCTCGGCGCGCTGGTGGCGGGCGGCGCCTTCGCCGCGTTCCTGTCGACCGCGTCCGGCCTGACCATGGCGGTCGCGGGCGTCCTCACCCAGGACGTGCTGCCCGCGCGCGGGGTGCGCCACTTCCGGCTCGCCGTTCCGCTCGCCATCCTGGTGCCGCTGTGCGTCGCGCTCCTGGTGAGCGCGGTGCCGGTGGCCGACGCCGTCGGCATGGCGTTCGCGGTGTCGGCCTCCTCGTTCTGTCCCCTGCTCGTGCTCGGCATCTGGTGGCGGCGGCTGACCCCTCCGGGCGCGGCCGCGGGGCTGGTGATCGGCGGCGGCTCGGCGCTGGTCGCCGTGGCCGTCACCGCACTCGGCGCGGTCCCGCCCGGCCTCGTGCACGCGCTCCTCGCCCGGCCCGCGGTGTGGTCGGTGCCCCTCGCCTTCCTCACCATGACCGGGGTGTCGCTGGCGACCCCGGGGCGGATCCCGCCCGGCACCAACGCCGCCCTGGCCCGTTTCCACCTGCCCGAGGCGCCGGTCCGCCGAGGAGGCCCCCGATGACGCTCGCCGCTCTGCTCTTCCTCGGCCCGCTCCTCGCCGCCGCGGGATTCCTGCTCGGCCGGCGGACCGCGCGCCGGGCCCGTCCCAGCGATGTGGGAACCCCCGTCGAGCACGCCACCTTCGAGACGCTGCACACCGCCTCGCTGGCCGCGCCCCCGCTGCGCGCCGGGCTCACCGCGGAGGCCGCCCGCAAGTCCGCCCGGGGTCTGCGCTCGCTCCTCGGCACCGACGCCCTCTGCCTCACCGACCGCGACACCATCCTCACCTGGGACGGGGCGGGGGAGCAGCACCACGGGCCCCAAGTGATGCGTCAGATAAGGGCGTTGCTCGACACCGGGCGCGACAGGGCGTTCGCGCTGTCCTGCGAGGACGCGGACTGTCCGCTGCGCTGGGCGGTCGCCGTCCCGCTCACGGTGGACCACCGGGTGCTCGGCGTGCTCGTCGCCTACGCGCCGCGCGAGTCGGCGGTCCTGGCGCGCGCGGCGGGCGAGGTCGGCCGCTGGGTCTCGGTCCAGCTGGAACTCGCCGAGCTCGACCGCTCCCGCACCCGCCTGATCGAGGCCGAGATCAAGGCGTTGCGCGCCCAGATCTCCCCCCACTTCATCTTCAACTCCCTCGCCGCGATCGCCTCGTTCGTCCGCACCGACCCCGAGCGCGCCCGCGAACTGCTCCTGGAATTCGCCGACTTCACGCGCTATTCGTTCCGCAGGCACGGCGACTTCACCACGCTCGCCGAGGAACTGCACTGCATCGACCAGTACCTGGAGCTGGTGCGGGCGCGCTTCGGCGACCGGCTCCTTGTCACCCTCCAAGTCGCCCCCGAGGTCCTGCCGGTCGCCCTGCCGTTCCTCTGTCTGCAACCCCTCGTCGAGAACGCCGTCAAACACGGCGTCGAGGGCGCCGTCGTCAAGACCGGGGCCCCAACGGTCGACGCCGTGGGTGCGCGCGACGCGCCCCTGCGCATCACCATCAGCGCCCTGGACGCGGGCAACGAGGCCGAGGTCGTCATCGAGGACGACGGCGCGGGCATGGACCCCGAGCGCCTGCGTCGCATCCTGCGCGGCGACGGCGAGCCCTCGGGCGGCATCGGCCTGCTCAACGTCGACGAACGGCTGCGTCAGGTGTACGGCGACGCCTACGGCCTGGTCATCGAGACCGGCGTCGGCGCGGGCATGAAGGTGACGGCGCGCATCCCGAAATACCGTGCGGGCGTCCACAGCTGAGGTCCCGCGTGCCGTGTGCTCAGAACAGGTGAATGGCCAGGTGGCCCAGGGGAAGCCCGAGTTCCCAGGCCGGTGTCCACACCCGCGGCTCGTCCTCCTCGCGGGTGTGCGGATCGACCCCGCCCGGCACCACCGCGTCCAGATCCGCGGCGAGCAGCTCGGTCTCCTCCAGCCACCGCCACGCGGCCAGGGCCAGCGCCAGATCGGGACCCGCCCCGGGGTCGCGGGCCAGCCCGCGCAGCCGTCCACGGACCCAGCGCCGCCAGGGCCGGCCGGCCGCGGTGAGCGAACTCCACTCCTCCAGACGGGCCACCACCCGCGCCCCGCCGACCGCCCCGTCGGACAGGAAGATCGTGAGGGCCAGGGCGTGGCGCCCCGCCCGGAACTCCAGCGTCGTCGGCGGCATCAGGTCGCCGGTACGCAGCAGTTCATCCGCGATGTACTCCGCGTACATCCATGCCATCGGCACCACCAGCTCGCCACCGCTGGTCCCGTTGCTTCCCTCCGGACGCATCCTGTCTCGCCTCTTTCATCGACCGTCCCGGCGCTCCCGGGGAGCTCCAGGGAGCATTGAACCGGGGGCGCGTGCCCGCCGTGGCCAGAAGGGCAGGATCCGTCACACGACACGAGGTGCTCATGCATGTGCGGCAGCTGCTCGGCGCCTACGTGCTGGGCGCCCTCACGCCCGGCGAGGACCGCGCCGTCGCCGCGCATCTGCGCCGGTGCGCACCGTGCCGGGGTGCCTTTCTGGAGGCCGCCGAGGCGGCCTCACTGCTCGCCCTGCTCACCGAGGCGGACCTGGAACCCACCGAGGAGAGCCCTTCGGGGCCTGACGCAGAATAGCCGGGCAGGAGCCGGCCGAGCGCGCGCAGCGCGTAGTACGAACGGGACTTGACCGTCCCGGGCGGCACACCGAGCACATCGGCCGCTTCGGTCACGCTCAGGCCGCGGAAATACAACTGCACCAGGACCGCGCGGTGTTCAGGTGTGAGCGACCTCACGGCCGCACGGACGTCGAGGGCCGCGGCGGACCGCTCGGTGGGGTCGCCGTCCTGTGCCGGCGTCGCGAGCAGCACCTCGTCACCCACCTCCGCGGGACGCGCGAGACGGCCGCGCCGGGCGTCGATGGCCAGACGCCGGGCGACGGTGAAAAGCCACGGCCGCATCGAGCTGTAGGGGGCGTCGAAGGCCTCCGGGTG
Source organism: Streptomyces sp. NBC_00442 (assembly GCF_036014195.1). Lineage (NCBI taxonomy): Bacteria > Bacillati > Actinomycetota > Actinomycetes > Kitasatosporales > Streptomycetaceae > Streptomyces > Streptomyces sp. NBC_00442. The sequence goes on along the minus strand of NZ_CP107918.1, from coordinate 612,334 downwards.
CTGCCAGGCCCGTACCAGCGTCTCCTGCAGCAGGTCCTCGGCGCGCTGGCGGTCGCCGTAGGTCAGTCCGAGCAGGAAGCGCAGCAGCGCGGGGCCGTGCACGCGCTGCAGTTCGGCCAGGTCCCCCTCGCGGGCGTAGCGCCGTATCTCCGCGACCGCCGTCGTCACCGTGCACGCCCTTTCCCCGGAACCGCTCGGACGCTCCGTATCCGAGCGCGTACGGGCGCGGGGGGACAGGGCTCGCACGGCACGCTGCGACGAGCGGTCGAAGCGAGCGGCGAGTGGTGCGTCGAGCGGTCGCCGGCCGGCCACCGCGCCCCGGCCGGAGTGCGTCCGTTCCAGCGATCTTTAGTCCTATCAACGGCTTTTCGGCTTGACCGGCCGGTTCCCACGGGGTGGATTTCGGACAGACACCGCCCCGGACAGACACCGCCCCGGACAGACACCGCCCCGGTCGCACGCGCCCCGCGATCACGCGTCCCCGCTCGCCCCCGTCCCCGACCAACGGAGTCCGACGCCGATGCACAAGCCGACCCCACGCGCCCGACGTCGGGCGGCGGCCCTGGCCGCCCTCCTGCTCGCGGCCACGACAGGATGCGCCGGCGGGCACACGGCCCCGCACGGTCGGAACGCCCAGCGCTCACCGGCCTCCGGCGCGGCGCCCGCGCAGCGCCCCTTCACCCTGGTGGCGACCGGCGACGTACTGCCGCACGACTCGACGATTCAGCGCGCCAAGTCCGATGCCCAGGACGGGAGTTACGACTTCCGGCCGATGCTCGCGGGCGTGAAGCCCATCGTCTCCCGGGCCGACCTGGCGATCTGTCACATGGAGACGGTGTACGGCCCCGACGAGGGCCCCTTCACCGGCTACCCCGCCTTCACGTCCCCGCCGCAGGTGGCCGCCGCCCTGAAGGACACCGGCTACGACTCCTGCTCGACGGCGTCCAACCACACCCTCGACGACGGCGCCGACGGTCTCGCCCGCACCCTGAAGGCCTTCGACAGGGCGGGCCTGAAACACACCGGCTCCGGCCGGACCGCGCAGGAGTCCGCGCGGCCCGCGCTGATGTCGGCCGGCGGCGCCAAGGTCGCACAGCTCGCCTACACCTACGACACCAACGGCTACCCGATGCCGGAAGGCCGGCCGTGGGCGGTCCACCTCATCGACCAGAAGAAGATCATCGCGGATGCGCGGGCGGCCCGTGCGGCGGGGGCCGACGTCGTGGTCGTCAGCCTCCACTGGGGCACCGAATGGCAGACCGAGCCCGATGAGCAGCAGCTCTCCCTCGGCAAGGCGCTCACCGCGTCGAAGACCGGCGACCGTCCCGACATCGACCTGATCCTCGGCACCCACGCGCACATCCCGCAGGCGTACGAGAAGGTCAACGGGACCTGGATCGTCTACGGGGAGGGCGACCAGATCGCGGGCGAGATGTTCAACGAGACGGGTGCGCGCGACGACCGCGGCAACATGAGCTCGATCGCCCGCTTCACCTTCGCCCCGCCCAGCAGACCCGGCTCACGCTGGGAGGTCCGCAGGGCGGAATTCGTCCCGCAGTGGATCGACGTGGACCGCGGCCGCGTGATGAGCCTGCCCGACGCTCTGGCGAAGGCGCCCGGCCAGGAGGACTACACCGCCACGCAGGAGCAGATCAGCGAGGCGGTCCTGAGCCGCGGCGCGGCGAAGGACGGCCTGAAGATGTCCCGCTGAACCGGCAGGTGGACAGGCGGGCAGGCAGGCGGGCGGCCGGGCCGCCGCGGCACGGCGTGCGGCCGGAGCGGCCCCGCCCGCTACGGCACCACGGTGACCGGCCAGCGGCCCGCCTTGACCAGGCGCACGGCCACCGAACCGATGATGCGGTGGCCCGCCGACTCGGACGCGCCGACCACCACCGCGTCCGCCGTGAGCTCGTCGGCCGCGGTCACCAGGCCGGAGTAGGGGTCGCCGCGGAAGGTGTGGAACTCCCAGCGGACGTCCCAGATCTCCCGCACCCGCTCCGCCGCCGCCCTGATCTCGGCGACCAGGCCCTCGGCGATCTCGCCGGTGGTGTCGGCGACCGGCGCGCCGAGCGCGGCACCCGCGGGAAGCACGGGCTGGACGTACACGATGGCGAGCAGGGCGTTCTGGCGCCGGGCCAGGCCGCTGGCGTACGCCGCCGCTCTGAGCGAGGAGTCCGAGCCGTCGACACCGGCGACGATCACCTTCGGACCGTCGGTGCCGCGTTCGAAGCGCTGGGACTCGGGGTGGGGCTGGGGCCGCTGCTCTGTCACGCTGTGAGGCTAACCGGCCGGGTGGCGGCTCCGACAGGCGGCCCGGCGCCCCCCTCCCTAGAGTGCTGAACATGACTGTCAGCACGGCGGCGCCGATGCCGTCCCGGACCGGTTTCTCGGGGCGGGTCCCGGAAGCGTTCGCGATGTTCTTCGGCGCGCTCGGGCTGTTCTGCGCCGTCATCGCCCTCATCCCCCCGCTGCGCAGGCTGCTCCATCCGATCTCGTGGTTCTTCGACCGGGTCACCGTGCCGGTCAGCGCCAACCTCGCGTACGCCGTGTTCCTGCTGCTGCTCGCGGCCGCGATCGGCGCCCGCAAGAAGGTCGCCTGGTGGCTCGTCGTCATCTACCTGGGCCTGCTGTTCCTGCTCGACGTGCTCCTCGTCGCGGTCACCGAATGGGCGTGGATCCCCAACGGCGTCTTCTGCGGCGCCGCCCTGGTGATCCTGATCGTGGCGCGCAAGCAGTTCTACGCACAGACCCGCAGGGGCGCCTTCCGCCGGGCCGTCGGGGTGCTCTGCCTCGGGCTCGCGGCCGGCGTCCTGGTCGGCTGGGGCCTCGTGGAGCTGTTCCCCGGCACGCTGCCGCGCGGCCAGCGCCTGCTGTGGGCCGCCAACCGCGTCTTCGGCGGGCTCGCCTCGGGCGGCCAGTTCGACGGGAGCCCGCCGAGGCCCCTGTACTTCTTCCTCGGCCTGTTCGGCGCCGTCGCCCTCCTGACGGCCGCCTCCTCGCTCTTCCGCTCGCAGCGCATGGAAGCCGCCCTGCACGGCGACGAGGAGCCCCGCATCCGCGCCCTGCTCGGTGCGTACGGCCGCCAGGACTCGCTCGGCTACTTCGCCACCCGCCGCGACAAGGCCGTGGTGTTCTCGCCCAACGGCAAGGCCGCCGTCACCTACCGGGTCGAGGCGGGCGTGGCGCTCGCCAGCGGTGACCCGGTGGGCGACGCGGGCGCCTGGGCCCCCGCCATCGACGCCTGGCTCGACATCGCCCGCCAGTACGCCTGGGCGCCCGCCGTGATGGGCGCGTCCGAGGAAGGCGCGACCGCCTACGCACGTCACGGGCTCGGTGCCATCCAGCTCGGCGACGAGGCGATCCTGAACGTGGCCAAGTTCGACCTCGACGGCCGTGACATGCGCGTCACGCGCCAGGCCGTCCGCCGCGTCGAGCGGACCGGCGCCACCACGCGGATCCGCCGCCACTCGGCGCTCAGCGACGAGGAGATGCGGCGCATCGTCGACCGCGCCGACGCCTGGCGCGACACCGAGACCGAGCGCGGCTTCTCCATGGCCCTCGACCGGCTCGGCGACCCCGCCGACGGCGACTGTCTGCTCGTCGAGGCCTTCGACGCCGACGGCGGCCTCATCGCGCTGCTCTCCTTCGTGCCGTGGGGCCCCGACGGCATCTCGCTCGACCTGATGCGTCGCGACCGCAGCGCGCCCAACGGCGTCATGGAGTTCATGGTCGCCGAACTGTGCGCCACCGTACCGAAGTTGGGGGTGCGCCGGGTCTCCCTCAACTTCGCGGTGTTCCGCTCGGCCTTCGAGGAGGGCGCCCGCATCGGAGCCGGACCGGTGCTGCGGCTGTGGCGCAGACTGCTGCTCTTCTTCTCCAAGTGGTGGCAGCTCGAAGCCCTGTACCGCTCCAACGTGAAGTACCAGCCGCAGTGGTTCCCCCGTTTCCTCTGCTACGGCGACGCGGGCTCGCTCGCCCGGGTCGGCCTCGCCTCCGGGATCGCCGAGGGCTTCGTCTCCGTTCCGAGCCTGCGCAAGCTCTGGGGCAACGGACGCCCCAAGGGCGTCACCAAGCCCGTCACCACCGCGGGTCTGCCCTCCATCGAGGCGCTCGGCCTCACCGGGGCCGGCGCAGGAGATGTGACGGAGCGTCAACTTCCGGACCAGGTACGGGTACGCCACCACAAGCTCGACCGGCTGCGCGCGGGCGGTACCGATCCCTACCCCGTCGTCATCGCCGCCCGCACCCACACCCTGGCCGGTCTCAGGGCCGCCGGTGAGGGCACGGAGGCCACGGTGGCCGGCCGCGTCATGGCCGTGCGCGACTTCGGCGGCGTCGTCTTCGCCGTGCTGCGCGACTGGTCGGGCGACCTCCAGGTGGTCCTCACCCGCGAGGGCGCGGGCGCACCCGTCCTCGACCGGTTCACCCACGACGTCGACCTCGGCGACCACATCACCGCGACCGGCACCAGCGCCACCACGGAGAAGGGCGAGTTCTCGCTCTTCTCCACCGGCTGGCAGATGACCGCCAAGTGCCTGCGCCCGCTGCCCGACAAGCGGCGTGGCCTCGCCGACCCCGAAGCCCGGGTGCGCCGGCGCTATATCGACCTGGTGGCGAGCCCGGAGGCCCGTGACGTGGTCCGGCACCGCTCCACCGCCGTCCAGGCGCTGCGCCAGGGCCTCCTCGACCGGGGCTACCTGGAGGTCGAGACGCCGATGCTCCAGCAGATCCACGGCGGCGCCAACGCCCGCCCCTTCACCACCCACATCAACGCCTACGACCTCGACCTCTATCTGCGCATCGCGCCCGAGCTGTACCTCAAACGGCTCTGCGTCGGCGGCGTGGAGAAGGTCTTCGAGATGGGCCGCACCTTCCGCAACGAAGGCGTCTCCTACAAGCACAACCCCGAGTTCACGATGCTGGAGGCCTACCAGGCGTTCGCCGACTACGACGTGATGCTCGACCTCACCCGCGAGCTGATCCAGGGCGCCGCCACCGCCGCCTTCGGCTCCCCGATCGCCCGCAAGGCGGGACCGGACGGCAAGGTCGTGGAGTACGACATCTCCGGGCCCTGGCCCGTCAAGACGCTGTACGGCGCGGTTTCCGAGGCGCTCGGCGAGGAGGTCGGCGCCGACACCGACGAACAGGCGCTGCGCCGGCTCTGCGACCGGGCCGGAGTGCCGCACACCCCGGAGAACACGCGCGGCGACGTCGTCCTCGAAATGTACGAGCGACTCGTCGAGGAGAAGACCCAGCTGCCCACCTTCTACAAGGACTTCCCGACCGAGGTGTCCCCGCTGACCCGCCAGCACCGCACCGACCCCAGGCTCGCCGAACGCTGGGACCTGGTCGCCTTCGGAACCGAACTGGGCACGGCCTACTCGGAGTTGACCGACCCGGTAGAACAGCGCCGCAGGCTCACCGCACAGTCGCTGCTCGCGGCGGGCGGCGACCCCGAGGCGATGGAGATCGACGAGGACTTCCTCGACGCGCTCGAATACGCGATGCCGCCCACCGGCGGACTCGGCATCGGCGTGGACCGGCTGGTCATGTTCCTCACCGGCCTCACCATCCGCGAGACCCTGCCCTTCCCGTTGGTCCGCCGTAGCTGAACCGCGCGGCGAACGGTACCGCCGGGTGCCTCCATTCGTGCTGGTGTCGCGCGGGTGCTGACGTTTCGCAGGCCCCACCGCGGCCGCCAGGTCCTAATCTTCCGCCATGACGAACAAAAGCCGCATGTCATGAAAAGGGATCAGATGGTCCCCAGTCGGCGGACACTGCTCCGTGTCACCGCCTGCCTCGGAGCCGCCGCGGCGGTCCGCATGCTGACCGCCGAGGACGCCGTCACCCCGACGCCCGCGCCCCGCGCCGCACCGGCCGCGGGTCCCGCGGCCGCGGCACCCCGGCCGCGGGCCGGCGCGTACCGCCTGGAACCCATGACCGCCTACACCCCGCCGCGCTACCACACCGCGCTCCCGCCGGTGCGCACCAGACCCTTCCTGAGCATGCCCCAGCTGGGCGAGCACTCGATGGTGCTCACCTTCGACGACGGACCCGATCCGCACTACACCCCCGGCATCCTCAAGACCCTGCGCGAGCACGACGTGCGCGCGGTGTTCTTCCTGTGCGGCGAGATGGCCACCGACAACCGCGACCTGGTGCGCGAGATGCGGGACGACGGGCACGTCATCGGCAACCACACCTGGACCCACCCCCAGCTCAACAAGATGCCGTCCGCCAAGATCCGCGACGAGATCGGCCGCACCAGCGAGGTCATCGAGCAGATCCTCGGCGAGCCGCCGCAGTGGTTCCGCGCGCCGTACGGGGCGTGGAACCGCAACGTGTTCGAAATCCAGGCCGAGATGGGCATGGAGCCGCTCGCCTGGACCGTCGACACCCTCGACTGGACCACGCCCGGTACCCCGACCATCATCCGCCGGGTCCTCGACGGGGCGGCGCCCGGCGTCGTGGTGCTCTCGCACGACGCGGGCGGCGACCGCACGCAGAGCGTGGCCGCCCTGCGCAGCTATCTGCCCGAACTCCTCGCGCAAGGATATGAGTTGAAGGTTCCGCCGCGCCGCAGATGAGTCCCGCGAGCGGCGGCCTTCAGGTGAACGCGCCCGGCCGCTCCGGGGCTACTTGACGGACACGAGGCGGGCGAACGCCACCACGTTCCCGTCGTACCCGCGAGCCCTGGAGAAGCCGCCGCCGCACGTGATCACCCGCAGCTCCGGGTGCCCGGTGTCGCCGTACACCCGGGCACCCGGGAACGTGGCCTTGGCGAACACCTCGACGCCGTACACCTCGAACACCGCGGTGCGGCCGTCGAAGCGCTGCACCTCGATGTGGTTGCCCTTCTGGAGCGAGCCGAGCCCGTAGAAGACCGCCGGGCCCTTCATGTTGTCGACGTGGCCGACGATCACCGACGTGCCGCGCATGCCCGGCGCCACGCCGTTCTGGTACCAGCCGGCCAGGTTCGGGTCCTCGGGCGGGGGAGCCTGCACCCAGCCCTGGGCATCGGTGCCGACGTCCATGACCGGCGCGTCCACGTTGATCGCCTCGATCCGCACGCGCGAGGCGGGGGCGAACGCCAGCGGCTGGACCGCGGCCGCCGACGGAGCCGCGGACGCGGTCCCCGCGCCGCTGGTCAGCGCCGCCGCCGCGGCGGGCTGCGGCGGGCCCATCGTCACATCCGCACCGTTGCGCATCAGCGCGAGGCCGGTGAGCATCACCAGGGCAAGCGCCCCCCACGGGGAACGCCTGCGACGCTCCAGGCCGCTCTCTTCGTGCGCCATGTCTCTTCGTCAACTCCTTCGCCGTCCACCCTCAGCGCGCCTTCGAGCACCGTAAGGGCGGGGTGGCCACTCGGCGATCGGAGGGCGGCGAACGGGTGCCGTCCACCGGGCCTGACCCATCCGGGTCACGGGGCGCCGAAAATGATCTGACGGTCTGTGACCTGCGGGTCCGTCAGATTCCGGGGACGCGCGCGGCCACGCCGTTCACCAGGGTGGATGAGTGTCGAAATGCGGCTTGTATGAGCGGCGGTGAGGGTTTGTCATGGGAGGCGTACTCGTCGATCATCCCGGGGCACGGCTCCGGGGCGTCCTCCCATGGAGGTTCAACGATGCGTGCTTCACGCGCTCTAACGGTGGCGCTGGTGGTCGGGGCCGCGGGCGGGTTCGCCGCCCCGGCGGCCGTCGCAGGGGGCCCGCCGTCCGGCGGGCCGACCATTGTCGATGTCGACCCCTCCGCGGTCCACCGGGGCGCCACCCTGAGGATCACCGCCAGGGGCTGCCAGAACGGTGGCAGGGTCAGCTCGAACGCCTTCGACGAGGTCCACCTGTCGTCGGGCGACATCAACTACGCGACCGCCCGGATCCGCGACGACACGTCACCGGGCTCGTACAGCCTGGCCGTCAAGTGCAACGACAACGACCGGGTCGCGACCCGCAGCTTCCGCGTGCTCGAGGGGCGGGGTGCCGACGGCGGACTCGGCGGCGCCGCGGGACCGACCGACACCGAGATGGCGATCGGCGGCGGCCTCGCCGGCACCGCCGCGGTCGGCGGCGCGCTGTTCCTCGCCCGCCGTCGCCGCGCAGGCGTACGGGTCTGACCGGACGAACCTCCCGGAAGGACCCCAACGACCCGTCGCCCCCGAGTCCTGGCCAGGACTCGGGGGCGACGGGTGTGGCGGGGCGACGGCGGGCGCCCCGAGGGCGCGGCGCTCAGTGCTGTCGTCCGCCGGAGCGCTTGCGCAGCACGTAGAACACGCCGGTGCCGGCGATGGCGATCAGCGTGGCACCGACCGCGAGCTCGACGGTGTCGAGGTCGCCCTTGGCGCTGCCGCCGAGCCCGCCCCGCACGCCGAGCGGGGAGATGGTGGAACGGACGGTGGGGCGCACGGTGGAGCTGGTCGTCGGCGAGGCGCCGGTGATGGTCAGCTGGGAGGTGCGCCGCGTGCCGTTGCAGGTGAACGTCACGGTGTACGTGGCACCCCGCTTGGCGTCCCAGTCGACCGTCGCGTTGCGCGAACTGTTCTGGGGGACGGTGACGGTGTCGAAGACCCCGGAGGACACGGTGGCCTCGACGGGGCAGTTGGTGACGTTCAGGGTGACCTGGCCGCCCGGTGCGATCACGGAGGGGGTCACGCTGAAGGCGAACGACGTGTCGCTGGTCGCGTTGGGGCTGTTCTGGGCCGCTGTGGCGGTGGACGGGGCGAGCGCGAGCGCGCCGGCGCCGATGAGTGCGGCGGATGCGATGCGTATCGCGCCCATGGTCAATCCTCCGGTCCCCGAGGAGCAGCTGCGGAACCGATTCCACAAAAGCGGTGAATGCACCTCGATGCCCGAAACGCTAGGAGGCGACCCGGTGTGTCGCGATCGCTGTCCGGCGAATGGGGCATCCGGGTCCCCCGCCCGGCCGAGCGGACACCGCGCCGCCGCGGCGCGGTGTCCGGACGCGGCCGGGCCCCCGGCGCGTCAGCCGATGCCGGGGAACAGGTCGAGGAAGGGCCCCGCCGTCGCCGAGATGCCGCGCCCGAAGGGGGCGTCGAAGTCCCAGATCAGGAAGAGCAGGAAGGCGATCAGCGCGCTGAAGAACCCCGCGAGGAGCAGCTCCCGCCAGGTGCGCCTGATCTGCAGCGTGAAGATCAGGCCGACCGTGACCAGCGCCCCGATGATCAGGCCGAACCAGACGACCCCGGGCATCGTGGCCCCGGCCCCCTGGCCGCGGGCGGTCCGGGCTGCGTCCACGGCTCCCACCTGGTCGATCAGCGGCTGGTAGGCCTGCGCCTCGAAGTCGTTGGCCGGGTGGTAGTCCGTCACGTCGCGGCGGATCTTCTCCAGCTTCTGCGCGCCCTCGTCGGTGAGGTCGCCGTGCTTGGCCATGTGGCTCCACTCGGTGTGCACCACGTAGGAGGCGTACTCCTCGACATCGGCCCGGGTCCGGTCGCGCACCTCCGCCGGGTACACCTGGACCCGCTGGCTGATCTCGTGGAGTGCCTGGGCCTCCTGCTGCACGTCGGCCTGGGCGGCCCCGCGGCCCTCCCAGACGCCCGCGATGGCGAGGCCGAGCACGATGGCGTACACCACGCCGATCATCATCGTCATGTACTCGATGACGTCCGGGGTGTCGGAGGGGTCGTCGGTCTCGGGGTCGACCCGGCGGTTGCTGAACAGGGTGATGGTGAGGACGACCGCGCAGGCGGCGGCCATCGCGATGACCAGGACGAGCCAGTCGGACACGGGGGGCCTCTCAGGAAAGGGGGGCTCAGCGCGAGCGCGAGCCGGAGCGGGTGCGCAGCAGCGCCGCGCCGAGCACGGCGGGCGCGGTGATGAGCAGCGTGAGGGTGACGGGAGAGAGCCGCGGCGCGGGCTTCTTGCGCGGCGGCATCCGGTAGGCACGCAGGACGAACGGCTTCGCGGCCGGCGGCGCCGGATGGGGCGGGGCGGGCACGGGCGGCGCCGGGGGCACCACCGGCGCCGGATCGGGAACGGGCGGCGCCGGCCGGGCCGGGGCCGGCGCGGCGGGCCTGTGCACCACCGGAGGCGCCGGAGGGGCGGGCGGCGGGGCGGGGCGGGGCGGCGGCGTGGGCCGGGGCACGGGCGGAACCGGCGGGCGCGGCGGCGGTGTGACGGGCGGCGGCGTCGGCGGCACCCGGGTGTGCGTCGGCCTCGGATGCGGCCAGGGCGGGAACGGGCAGTGGTGGTGGCCCGAGCCCGCCACCGCCCAGGGGGAACCGCCGCCCGTGCCCGCGTACGCGCAGGCGTCGGCCCGCGCGGCCGGTGCCGGTGCGGCCAGCAGCACGGTGAAGGCCGTGGCGGCGAGCAGCCGTCCGGCGAGTTGTCGTCCTTGCACTCAGTGATCATCGGGCGGCCGGGCCCACATCCGAGGGGCTGCCGGACCGATTCGCCTGAACGAGGGACTTACCGGCGTTCCGCGTCCCCCACGTTGACCCGCTGTTCGGGTTCGTTCGGAAAATTCCCGGGTCCGCGTTGAACGAACCGTCACCCGCCGCCCGTACTTAGGACCGACAACCGGTGCCACCGGCGCCTCAACAGCCTTATATACAACGGGAGTTGCCATGAACACCTGGCGCAGCACAGCGCTCGCGGCAGCGGCGGCAGCAGTCCTGGCACTGACCGCGACGGCCTGCGGCCAGGACAAGGGAAGCGCCTACGGAAGCGGCGCCGGGCAGCCGGTCGCCAACGCCGGCACCGCGAGCTCCGACACCGGCTACGGGTCGGGCGGCGCGTACGGTCAGGCGGGTGGCGCCGTGTCCGCCGCCAAACAGGCCGGCCAACTGACCGTCACCGACAGCAAGGACCTGGGCAAGGTCGTCACCGACAGTGCGGGGTTCACCCTGTACCGCTTCGACAAGGACACCGCGAGTCCCCCCGCGTCGAAGTGCGACGGCGACTGCGCGACCGCGTGGCCCGCGGTGCCCGCCGCGGGTGTCACCGCCGCGGCCGGCACCGACCAGTCCAAGCTCGGCTCCGTCACGCGCGCCGACGGGACCAAGCAGCTCACCATCGGCGGCTGGCCGATGTACCGCTACAGCAAGGACACCAACCCCGGCGACACCAACGGGCAGAACGTGGGCGGCACTTGGCACGCCGCCGCACCCGACGGCAAGAAGGCATCGGCGGCGGCGCCGGCCGCGGCCGCATCGCTGCCCGGCCTCTCGGTGCGCAAGGACGCGCGGCTCGGCGACGTCATCGTCGACGCCCGCGGCATGACCGTCTACCGGTTCAAGAAGGACTCCGCCTGGCCCATGAAGTCGGCCTGCACCGGGGCCTGTCTGCAGAAGTGGCCGGCGGTGGCGCCCGTCGCCAAGAACGACACCAAGGGCATCGCCCTCAAGGGATTCGTCACCTTCGACCGGCCGGACGGCGTGAAGCAGCAGTCCATCACCTGCTGGCCCGTCTACACGTTCTCCGGCGACACCCAGCCGGGCGACACCAACGGCCAGGGCATGGGCGGTACCTGGTACGCCGTGTCCCCCCAGGGGAAGCTCGTCGGCGCACCCAAGTAGCCACGCGCCCACCCCCGTCGGCCCGGTACCGCGACCCCTCGCGCGGTGCCGGGCCGATGCGTGTGTCCACCCACCGGTACGGTTGCGTACGCCACCGCGCCTGCCCGTACGATATGGCGCACATGCCCTGGGCCTGTGACCAAGAACGGACGAGCAATTTCCGTTTTTACTCGCTCTCCCGGCGGACGATCAGTAGCCTCAGGCGCAAACAATGGTCATGGTCATGGCCTCCTGCGGCGACTTGTTGGAGACATTGATGGAGCGTCCCGCCTGGGCCCCCCAGGGCATCGACATCTCGGTGCCGAGCGTGTCCCGCATATACGACTACTACCTGGGCGGTTCGCACAATTTCGAGGTGGACCGGGAGGCCGCGCGCGAGGCCATGCGCTTCATGCCGGGGCTGCCCAAGGTCATGCAGGCCAACCGTGCTTTCATGCGCCGCGCCGTGCGATTCGCGGTCGGCGAGGGCATCACGCAATTCCTTGACATCGGATCCGGAATCCCGACTTTCGGCAATGTTCACGAAGTCGCCCACGCGGCAAGCCCCGAGGCCCGCGTCCTGTACGTCGACCACGACCCGGTCGCCGTCGCCCACAGCCGCGCCGTTCTCGATGGCAACGAACAGGCCGCGATCACGGCGGCCGACCTGCGCAAGCCGCAGGACATCCTGAGCGCCCCAGAGCTGTCCCAACTCCTCGACCTGTCACGTCCGGTGGCGCTCCTCCTGGTCGCCGTGCTGCACTTCGTCGAGGACCAGGACGACCCGTGCGCGGCCGTCGCCGAGCTGCGCGACGCGCTCGCCCCCGGCAGCCTGCTCGTGCTCACCCACGCCTCCTACGAGGGCATCCCGCTCAGCGAGGAAGAGGCGGGCGGCACCGTGGGCGTCTACCGCAACATCAAGAATCCGCTGGTGATGCGCTCGCGCGAGGAGGTCGCCGGATTCTTCGACGGGTTCACGATGGTGGAGCCCGGCCTGGTCTCGATGCCCCTGTGGCGGCCCGAGAACGACACCGACCAGGAAGATCCGTACGCCTTCTCCGGATTTGCCGGCGTGGGGCGCAAGGCGTGAGCACCCCGCCCCGGGCGCCCGCTCCGGACCTGGCGCCGGACAGCCCCGAAGACCGGCTCAGACGGTTCGCGACGATCTGGAGCCGGGCGATCTTCCCGGTGACGGCGACCTCGCTGACCCGGCCCGAGTTCGAGCGGCACCTGGTGCCGCTAGCCCGCCGCCTCATCGAAGCCCTGCACGGACGCCACTTCGATCCCTCGCCCGCGCAGGAGGCGGGCGCCGCCCTGGTCGCCGCGCACTGCACCGACCCGGACGCCCTCAGCCGCAGCCTCGGCGTGGTCGAGTCCTACCTCGTGCTGTACTGCGGCACGGGCGACGGGCTCTCGGCCGAGGAGGCGCGCGCCCGCTGCGCCCGGCTCCAGCACGCGCTCGCGGCCGGCTTCGCCGGGGCCCTGCGCGAACGGACCCGGTCCGAGCAGGAAGCCATCGCCCGCTCCGCGATGTCGGCGCGCAGCGCGGCCCTCGAAGCCCTGCACACCACCGAGACGCGCTTTCGCGCCGTCTTCGAGGGCGCCGCGATCGGCATCGGCATCGCCGACCTGGAAGGCCAGGTCCTGGAGGTCAACGAGACCCTCACCCGGATGTTCGGCGGCATAGAGGGACAGATCCGCAGCCGCAACGTCAGCGAGTGGGTGCACCCCGAGGACGCCCCGCACGTCTGGCGGCTCTACGGGGAACTGGTCCGGGGCGAGCGCGACCACTACCGGGTCGAGAAGCCCTACTACCGCGGCGACGGCACCGTCCTGTGGACCAACCTCACCGTCTCGCTGCTGCGCGACGCCGAGGGCAACCCGAAGTACCAGCTCGCCCTCATGGAGGACACCACCGAGCGGCGGCTGCTCAATCTGAGGCTGCGCTACGAGGCCACCCACGACGCCCTCACCGGCCTGCCCAACCGCACGCTGTTCTTCGAGCGCCTGGAGAAGGCGCTCGCACCGGGCGACGGCAAACGGTTCGGCCTGTGCTACCTGGACCTCGACGGCTTCAAGGCGGTCAACGACAGCCTCGGCCACTCCGCGGGCGACCGGCTCCTGGTGGAGGTCGCCGACCGGTTGCAGAGCTGTGCGACCGGGCCCGGCGAGATGGTGGCCCGGCTCGGCGGCGACGAGTTCGTGGCGCTGACCACGGGCCCCGACACCGAGTTCGAGGCGGACGAGCTCGCCTCGCGCATCCTGAACACCCTCGCCACCCCGATCCGCATCGAGGGCCGCGAGCTGACCGTGCGCGGTTCGATCGGCGTCGTCGAGGGACCGGCGGGCGAGCGCAGCGCCGCCGAGGTGCTGCGCAGCGCGGACATCACCATGTACCGGGCCAAGTCGGCGGGCGGCAATCGTTTCGAGTTCGCCGACGCCGAGGCGGACGCCCGCGCGATCACCCGGCACGGGCTCACCAACGCGCTGCCCGCCGCCCTGGAGCGCGGCGAGTTCTTCATCGAGTACCAGCCGCTCGTGCACCTGGGCGACGGCAGTGTGCACGGCGCCGAGGCGCTGGTGCGCTGGTCGCATCCGCAGCACGGCGTGCTGGGCCCCGACCGGTTCATCCCGCTCGCCGAGCACACCGGGCTCATCGTGCCGCTCGGCCGCTGGGTGATGCAGGAGTCCGTACGTCAGGCTCGCGCCTGGCAGCTGGCCCACCCCGGCGCCACCGACGGCGGCCCGCTGCGCATCAACGTGAACCTGTCGCCGACCCAGCTCTACCATCCGGGGCTCGTCGCCGACACCGTCGAGATGCTGGAGCGCACCGGGCTCACCCCGGGCGCGCTGTGCCTCGAGGTCACCGAGTCCGCGCTGATCGGCGCCGACGACGACCTCCTCAAGCCGCTGCGCCAGCTCGCCGACATGGGTGTGGACATAGCCCTGGACGACTTCGGCACGGGCTACTCCAACCTCGCGAACCTGCGCCGGCTCCCGGTGAGCGTGCTCAAGCTGGACCGGTCCTTCACCCAGTCCATGCAGCAACTGCCCGCCGACCCCGTCGACATCAAGATCGTCGAGGGGATCGTGGCGCTCGCGCACAGCCTGTCGCTCGCGGTGACGGTGGAGGGCGTGGAGACGGGCGCCCAGGCCGAGCAGCTGAAGGAGCTGGGCTGCGACACCGCCCAGGGCTGGTACTACGCCCGTCCGGGCGCGCCGGACCGCATCCACTCGCTGGCGCTGGTGGACGCGGTGTGACCCGTGCGGGGGCGGGGCCCGGGGCAGAGAGCCGCGGCCCCGGCCCCGCACGACGGGTCAGCCGCCGCCGCGCCGCCCCGTCCCGATGCCGAGCAGCACCCGCTGCAACTCCCGCGCGGCGCGCGGCGGGTCCACGTCGCTGCGATGGGCCAGCGCGACGGCGCGGCGCAGACCCGGGCGCGCGAGCGGGGTGACCCGCAGGTCCTTGGCCCGCGCCGCCACCATGCTCGGCACCACCGCCACCCCGAGCCCGGCCCGTACGAAGCCGAGCACCGCGTCCATCTCGCCGCCCTCCACGGTGAACGCGGGCTCGAACCCCTCGGCGCGGCAGGCCGCCACGGTCAGCTCCCGCAGGTCGTAACCGTGCCGGAACATCACGAGGGGAGCCTCGCGCAGCTCGCCGATCCGCACCGATGCACCCGACCCGGGAGGCGCCTCGGCCGGCGACGAGACCACCACCAGGTCCTCCTGGAGCAGCTCGATGGTGGTCAGGGCGGGGGAGGCGGCCGGGAGCGGCAGCACGATGAGCGCCAAGTCCAGTGCGCCGCGCGCCAGTTCGCGCACGAGATCGTGCGAGCCGCCCTCCTCGATGAGGAGCTGGATGCCGGGATGGCGGTCGTGGAAGGCACGCAGCACATCCGGCAGCAACCCGGTGCACAGACTCGGCGTCGCGCCGAGCCGTACCCGGCCGCGCCGCAGCTGGGCCAGCTCCTGGACCTCGATGCGCGCGGTGTCCGCGTCCGCCAGGATGCGCCGGGCCAGCGGAAGCAGGGCCTCGCCCGCGTCGGTGAGCGCGATGTTGCCCCGGGCGCGGCTGAACAGCTCGGCGCCCAGCTCGTTCTCCAGCGCCTTGATCTGCTGCGAGAGCGAGGGCTGTGAGACGTGGACGCGCTCGGCGGCCCGGGTGAAGTGCCGGGTCTCGGCGACCGCCACGAAGTAGAGGAGCTGCTGGAACTGCATACACCTACGATAGGGCATACCTATGGAGATCAGCCGAACCATGTCTTGGACCTCTTGGGTCATTGGCCTCTAGCGTCAATGACATGGCTCTGGCAACGCGCACCGACAAGCGGACGGACCGACGTTCGGACACACGGCCGTCCCTGCCGCGGGCACTGTGGGACTCGACCATCGGCAAGAAGACGGTCATGGCCGTGAGCGGTCTGATCATGCTGTCCTACCTGGTCGTGCACATGATGGGCAACCTGAAGATCTTCTTCGGGGCCGGCCAGTTCGACTCCTACGCGCACTGGCTGCGCACCATCGGAGAGCCCTTCCTCCACTACGAGTGGGCGCTGTGGCTCATCCGGGTGGTGCTCGTGGCCGCCGTCGTCGGGCACGCCGTCGCGGCCTACCAGCTCAGTCGCCGCGACCTCCGTGCGCGCCCCACCGGATACGTCCACAAGCGGGCCCGCGCCAGTTACGCCACCCGCACGATGCGCTGGGGCGGCGTCATCCTCGCGCTGTTCATCGTCTGGCACATCCTGGACCTGACGACCGGCACGGTGCACTCCGGCTTCCGGCCGGGCCACCCCTACCAGAACCTCGTGGACACCTTCTCCACCTGGTACGGGAACACGATCTACATCGTGGCCGTGGCCGCGCTCGCCCTGCACGTCCAGCACGGCTTCTGGAGCGCCGCCCAGACCCTCGGTGCCGGCAGCGCCACCCGCGACCGGGTCCTGAGGACCCTCGCGGTCGTCCTCGCCGTGCTGCTCTTCGCCGGATTCGTCTCCGTACCCGTCGCCGTCATGACCGGAGTGGTGAGCTGACATGACCTCGTACACCGACTACACGCTGGGCGACCCGGTCGCCGACGGCCGCGCTCCCCGGGGGCCGATCGCGGAGCGCTGGGACACCCGCCGCTTCGAAGCCAAGCTGGTCAACCCGGCCAACCGCCGCAAGCACACCGTCATCGTGGTCGGCACGGGCCTGGCGGGCGGCTCGGCCGGCGCCACCCTCGCCGAACAGGGCTATCACGTCGTCCAGTTCTGCTTCCAGGACTCCCCGCGCCGCGCCCACTCCATCGCCGCCCAGGGCGGCATCAACGCCGCGAAGAACTACCGCAACGACGGCGACTCCGTCCACCGGCTGTTCTACGACACCGTCAAGGGCGGCGACTTCCGCGCCCGGGAGTCCAACGTCCACCGCCTCGCCCAGATCTCCGTCGAGATCATCGACCAGTGCGTGGCTCAGGGCGTGCCGTTCGCCCGTGAGTACGGCGGACTGCTCGACACCCGCTCCTTCGGCGGCGTCCAGGTCTCGCGCACCTTCTACGCCAGGGGCCAGACGGGACAGCAGCTCCTGCTCGGCGCCTACCAGGCGCTCTCGCGCCAAATCGCGGCGGGCAACGTGGAGTTGCACGCCCGCACCGAGATGCTCGACCTGATCGTGGTGGACGGCAGGGCCCGCGGCATCGTGGCCCGCGATCTCGTGACCGGGAGGATCGACACGTACTTCGCGGACGCGGTGGTTCTCGCCAGCGGTGGCTACGGCAACGTCTTCTACCTGTCGACCAACGCCATGAACTCCAACGCGACCGCGATCTGGCGGGCCCACCGCCGGGGCGCGTACTTCGCGAACCCCTGCTTCACGCAGATCCATCCGACCTGCATCCCGCGCACCGGCGAGCACCAGTCCAAGCTCACCCTGATGAGCGAGTCGCTGCGCAACGACGGCCGCATCTGGGTGCCGAAGGCCAAGGGCGACACCCGCCCGGCGGCCGAGATCCCCGAGGACGAGCGCGACTACTACCTGGAGCGCATCTACCCGGCCTTCGGAAACCTCGTGCCGCGCGACATCGCCTCGCGCGCCGCCAAGAACGTCTGCGACGAGGGACGCGGGGTCGGCCCCGGCGGACAGGGCGTCTACCTCGACTTCGCCGACGCCATCGCGCGGATGGGCCGGGCCGCCGTCGAGGCCAAGTACGGCAACCTCTTCGACATGTACGCGCGGATCACCGCCGAGGACCCGTACGAGACACCGATGCGCATCTATCCCGCCGTGCACTACACGATGGGCGGACTCTGGGTCGACTACGACCTCCAGACCACCGTGCCGGGCCTGTTCGCGATCGGCGAGGCCAACTTCTCCGACCACGGCGCCAACCGCCTCGGCGCCTCCGCCCTGATGCAGGGCCTCGCCGACGGCTACTTCGTCCTGCCCTCCACCATCAACGACTACCTCGCGCGCAACCCGCACCAGGAGCCCGTCACCGACGCGCATCCGGCGGTCGCCGAAACCGTCGCCGAGACCGAGGACCGCCTCCACCTGCTCCTGGCGGTGAACGGCGACCGTACCCCGGACTCCTTCCACCGCGAGCTCGGCGAACTCATGTGGGAGTACTGCGGCATGGCCCGCACCGAGTCGGGCCTGCGCAAGGCGCTCGACCGGATCCCGCAGATCCGCGAGGAGTTCTGGCGCCGGATCAAGGTGCCGGGCAGCGGCGAGGAGTTCAACCAGTCCCTGGAGAAGGCCAACCGGATCGTCGACTACCTGGAACTCGCCGAGCTCATGTGCCTCGACGCGCTGCACCGTGCCGAGTCCTGCGGCGGCCACTTCCGCGAGGAGTCCCAGACCCCGGACGGCGAGGCCGAACGCCGCGACGAGGCATTCTCCTACGCGGCCGCGTGGGAGTTCGCCGGCACCGGCGCCGCACCCGTCCTGCACAAGGAAGACCTGGTCTTCGAGTACGTCCACCCCACTCAGCGGAGCTACGCATGAAGCTCACCCTGCGCGTCTGGCGACAGAAGAACGCCAACTCGCCCGGAGACATGGCCACATACGACGTCGACGACATCTCGGCGGACATGTCGTTCCTCGAAATGCTCGACACCCTCAACGAGGAGCTCACGCTCAGGGGCGAGGAACCGGTCGCCTTCGACCACGACTGCCGCGAGGGGATCTGCGGCGCCTGCTCGCTCGTCATCAACGGCGACGCCCACGGCCCCGAGAGGACCACCGCCTGCCAGCTGCACATGCGCTCGTTCCACGACGGCGACACCATCGACGTCGAGCCCTGGCGTGCCGCGGCGTTCCCGGTGGTCAAGGACCTGGTGGTGGACCGCTCGGCCTTCGACCGGATCATCCAGGCCGGCGGTTACGTCAGCGTGCCGACCGGCGCCGCCCCCGAGGCGCACGCCACCCCGGTGCCCAAGCCCGACGCCGACTTCGCCTTCGAGCACGCCGAGTGCATCGGCTGCGGCGCCTGCGTGGCGGCCTGCCCCAACGGCTCGGCGATGCTGTTCACCTCGGCGAAGATCAACCATCTGAACGTGCTGCCGCAGGGCGCGCCCGAGCGCGAGACCCGGGTCCTGGACATGGTGGGTCAGATGGACGACGAGGGCTTCGGCGGCTGCACGCTGACGGGGGAGTGCGCGACGGCCTGCCCCAAGGGCATCCCGCTGCCGTCGATCGCGGCCATGAACAAGGAGTGGCTGCGCGCGACCAGGAAGGCGAGGAAGGCGGGGCGATGAGCGGTCCGCCCCGCGACCGCAGGGAGCCGCCGGGCCCCTGACCGGCGGCGGCCCGTCCGCTAGCGAAGGGCGGACGACGTCCAGTCCGGCCGCAGCGGCGTGAGCGCCTCGGTGGCGATGTGCACGGGAATCACACCGGCGCTGGCGAGGTCCATGACGGCCTGCTCGATGCCGGCCGTGATGGGCGTCCCGCCGCCGCTGGCGAAGAGACTGGGGTCGAAGTTCGCCCCGATTCCGCTGTTGAGGCTGCTGTTGCCGGCCCGCAGGTTCCGTCCGTTGTTCGAGAGGTCCGACACCACGCTGCGGAAGGCGCCGCCGTTCGGATTCGGGGCCATCTGCTCCAGCCCGGCGAAGACCGTCTGGATGTTGTGCGACGGGACGCAGGCCGTCACGAATCCGTACACCGCGGTTCTCGCGGCCTGCGGTATCGGCAGGCCCTGGGCACCGAGCTGTTGGTAGCTGTTGCTGATCGACTCCACGATGTGGCCCACGTAGTGATCCGACAGTCTGTGGTTGCGGGACATCTTGTCCCCGTTGGAGTCCCTTCCGATGCGATTGTTGGCGGCCCAGTTGTTCGCCAGATCGGTGTCGAACGGATTGGGATTCTGGAGGGCGGCAAGTCTGCTCTGTGCGCGGGGAGATCCCGGCGCGTTCGGGCCGGCTCCCTGGTACTCCAGCATCTCGTTCGTCGCTGCGGCACTGATGTTGGGCCGGCTGTATCCCTGCATGAGCGGTCCACCGGCAACACGTTGCACCGGTGTGCCGGTGTCGGACGAGTGCTCCGTCGCCGTCCCGTCCGCCGCGGGGACGGCGTCCGTCCGCAGGCCGGCCGGCGCGGACGCCATGACGCGGCCGGCGGTGGCCTCGGCTTCCCGTTCGAACCGGTCGGACGGGTCGGAGACCCTGAGCCCGGTGCCGTTGTCGGTGCCGGCGACGGGCCCTCGGCGCTGCTGGATGACATGGGTGAGCTCGTGGGCGAGGGTGTGACCGTCCGCCCCGCCCTCACCTATGACCACATGGCTGCCGGAGGTGTACGCGCGGGCGCCGACTTCGGCGGCGGAGGCTCTGGCGGCGCTGTCGTTGTGGATGCGGACGTCGGAGAAGTCGGCGCCGAGACGGGCCTCCATGTCGGCGCGGGTCGCGTCGTCCAGGGGCCGTCCGCCGCCGCGGAGGACGTCGTGGACCGCTGAGCGCTGCACCGAAGGCTGCGCCGCCCGCTCGGTCTGCCGGCGACCGCAGCCCGCGTTGTGCTGATGCTGCTCCTGCGCCCAGGGATGCCCGCCCGCCCGGAGCATCTGGACGACCGCGGCATTGCCCGCGGCGCCCTGCAGGGCGAGGAGTCCGACCGGTGTGGGGCGGCCCGGCGCGAAAGCCCCGGAACGCTGGGGTTTCTTGGCTCCGGGGGTGCGGGCTTGTTCGTTGGCGTGCATCGGGTCCTCTCGCGAGTGGTGGCTCGCGGTGCTGTGTCGGGGAAGCGCGGCGACACGGCGTGTACGGCCGACGGCTCCGGGCAGTGCACGACCGTCCCAGCCGGCGCCAACGCTTCCCTAACGTGCGCACGGACCCTGCGTTAGCGGGCCGACCTGGTCGACCTAGCCGACCGAGAGGTCGTCGCCGTACACGGCGCCCTGGCCGTACCAGCCGTGCAGGTAGACGGTCACGGTGCCGGAGGCGCCCGTCGTGAACGGCACGGAGAGCTTGGTCCAGCCGGTGGAGCTGGTCCAGGCGCTGCCGGTGGCGCCGCCGCGCACCCCGAGGTAGGCGTAGCTGCCCTGCACCCAACCGCTCAGCGTGTAGGCGGTGTTGGGGGAGAGCGTGAGCGTCTGCGCGCACTCGCCGGTCGTCGCGGATCCGGGCGCGGTCTTCAGGGCGTACGAGCCGCCGTGCAGCGGGCTGCTGACTACGGCTGCGCCGCTGTCACAGGTCCACGGGGTGAGGGAGCCGCTCTCGAAGCCACCGTTGACCAGCGCGCCGGTGTTCCCGCCGGGGCCCGACACGGTGAGCGTGAAGGTGGTCGAGTGGGTGAGCGTGCCGGCGGTGCCCGTCACGGTGATCGGGTACGTTCCGGGCGTCGCCGAGGCCGACGCGGCGACCGTGAGCTGGGCCGATGCGCCCGCGGTGACGGAGCTCGGGCTGAGCGTCGCCGTCACGCCCGCGGGGGCGCCGGTGGCGGTCAGGGCGACGGACTTGGCGTTGCCGGAGGTCACCGCCGTGCTGACCGTCGCGGTGGTGGAGCCGCCGGGTGCGACCGAGGCCGAGCCGGGTGTGACACCCACCGAGAAGTCGTCCTGGACGGGCCCGCCGCCTCCGGTGAAGGGCTCGAAGGTGTGGCTGAAGTACCAGGTGTCCTGCGCGATTCCGGAGCAGGTGTCCGACCCGCCGGTACCCGGGCAGCCGCCGTTGTCGCGCTGGAGGGCCCAGAACGAGAGGGTGTTGATGCCCTTGGCGACGGCCCAGTTGTAGACGGCGGTCGCGTCCGCGGTGGTGAACGTCTCGGCCGGGCCGTAGTCGTCGATGCCGGGCATCTCGGTGACACCGATCTTGCCCCACAGCTGGGCGGAGGAGGTGCCCGGGTAGAGCGAGGCCAGCTGGTTGTAGAGCCCGGTGGCCGCGGTCTGGGTGTCGTTCGCCATGTTGTGCGTGGCGCCGTCGTAGTAGTCGAACGTCATGATGTTGACGACGTCGACCTTCGCGCCGTACTTGACCGCGCTCTTGAGCACCGCGAGCCCGCTGTCCGCGAGACCGCCCGTGGTGGTGGGCAGGGTGTACGAGAACTGCACGGAGCGCCCGTTGGCGGCGGCCCAGTCCTGCACCTTCTTGATCGCCTGGTTGCGGCGGTCGACGCCGGCCTTGTTGGTCAGCGAGTTGTCCTCGATGTCCATGTCGAGGCGCGAGAGGTCGTAGGTGGTGATGACCTTCTCGTACGCGGCGGCTATCGAGTCCACATTGGTGCAGCTGTCGGCGATCTCGGTGCCGCCGTTGTCGGCCGCGTACCCGCCGAAGGACGGGATGACGTCGCCGCCGCGCGAGCGGATCGTGGTGATGTCCGCGCCGAACACGGACGACGAGATCGGCTGATCGGTGGAGCCGTTCCAGTACGGGGTGCAGGACCCCTTGGCCTCGGCCTGCACGAACGCCATGGTCAGGTACTTGGCGCCGGACTTCTGCGCCAGATCGGCGGGGCTGTCGGACGCGTACGCCTCGAAGTACGGCGCGAAGATGTGGGCGGGCAGCGGGGTCGCGGCGTGCGCCGCGCCGCCCGCCCCGATGACCAGGCCGGCGGACGCGGCGACGGTGCTGAGCGTGGCGAGCAGGGCGCGGACGGATCTCGGGCGTCTCATCGGGGCTCTCCGACGGGGGTGAGAGAAGGGTGCGGACGCCCCATGATTGGTCTGGACCAGCAACCGGTCAAGGGTCTAGGCCAATTAATTCCGCGCGCTTTGCCGTGACGCCAACTGACGTGTGCCATAAGGGAGTCGACTCCTCGGCCCGGCAGGTGGCCGCCCGGCCGGAGCCCCGGCGGCCCCCGCGCCGGATGCGCTCGCCGACGCGGCGCACGTACCGCCACCTCGGTGAAGGACGCTGATCAGACGATGCCGGTCAAGCCCTCGATCGCCGTCCGCGCCCACTCCTGTGCCCCCACCGCCGTGCCGGCCACCACCCCGGTCGCGACCGGAGCCAGTGCTCCCCGGAGCGTGGCGATCGCGCGGCGGAGCCTGCCCGGCTCCGGCGGCTCCGGCCGGGTGATCGTCGCGAGGACTTCCCTGGCCGCCGCATCGGCGTCCTCGCGGTCCTGATCGGCGAGCCCCGCCCGGGGCAGCTGCCGCAGCAGGCCGGTGACCAGCTCGGCGAGCTCCTCGAAACCCGGGGTCACGGCACTGGTGTTGCTCTGGTTCTGGGTGACCGTGTTGTTGTTCCAGGCGATCTGGGCGCCGGAGACCGCGGCGTTGAACACCGGCCCCTCGTAGTGGTCGCCGCTCCGTGGCTCGTTCATGTGCTGGAACCGTCCTCGCTGGTCTGCTCCTGGATGACGCTGTTGTTGTTCCACGCCAGCTGAGCGCCGTGGACCTCGGCGTTGAACACCGGGCCTTCGTAGTGGTTGACGATCATCGCCGGGCGCTCGGCCGGCTTCGCGAGCTGCTTGACGACCGGCAAGGACGTACGGAGGGAGACCAGGTCGACACGGCCGTTGTCCTGGACGGCCACACCCCGCGTTCCGCTCACGGAACAGTCCACCATCCGTCCCCCGCACGTGTCCTGGAAGCTCGCACCCGCCGTCGCGCAGTCGGCGAACTCGCTGTTCACGACGTCCAAGCGGGCGGAGTCCGTTCCGCACAGACCGAAGGCCTCCGAGCCGGTCACCGTGAGGTTCCGGGCGGTGAGCCTGCCCTTGCCCAACGCGAGCGCCCCGCACGAACTCACCGCTGTGACGGCGCAGTCGTCCACGAACAGCTGCGCCTCCTCGCCGACGCCGAAGCCCAGCGTTCCGCGCTCCGCCGAGACGCCCTTCAACGTGACCCGGGACTGGCCGATGACCTCCACGGCGGACATGTCGAAATCACGGAACACCGCGTCGGCGATGCTCGCCGTGGTCCCGCCGTCGCCCCGGGCCTCCACGTGCGACGGACAGCGTTCGACACGGACGTGCTCGAACACGCCCTTGGCCCCGTCGTGCACCCGCAGCGCGACGCTCGTCAGATCCTCGATCTCCACCCGGGAGAAGCGGCCTCTGGCGCCGTCGGTGACGGCCACGCCGACGTTGCCTCGCGCGATGCGGCAGCCATGAACCTCGGGAGCGCCGCCCTTCGTCGCGAACACCGCGATGTTGCCCGCGTCGCGAACTTCGCAGTCCTCGAACCGGCCACGGCCCGAGGCGTGGACATTGATGCCGGTGTCGCGGCACTCGGTGAACACGCAGTCGCGCACCACCGGATCGGCGCCGCTCACCACCGCGACGCCGTGCTGCGCATCGGTGACGCGCGTGCCGTCGACCGAACCCTTCGACTGCTCGATGAACGCGATTCCCTCCGCGTGCACGGCGGTGATTGAGCAGCCGGCCACGGTGAGGTCCGCCTGTGCGTCCGCCATGACGGCGGCCTTGCCGGTGCCGGTCAGTTCGCACCCGGTGACCTGGGCACGCGCACCGCTGACCCGCACGCCGTGGATCGCACTGCCCCCGATCCAGCTGTGGTGGACCGAGACGTGGGCGCCCTTGATCACGGCGACCGCGTTGTCGATGGCGTCGACGAACCGGCACCGTTCGACGAGCCCGACCGCCCCGCTGAAGAGGGCCCGGCCATGCACGATCACGCTGTCCCGGAGCGTCACGGAGGTGTTCGCCCGCGCGTGCACACCGACGCCGCTGTGCGCCCGGATCTCCGCGTGCTCCACCGTGAGTGATCCCGCGCGGCAACCGACGACGTCGGCCTCGCGGCCCACCAGCACGAGGCCGTGCACACGAACCGACCCGGAGGCGTCGAGGACGGCGCCGTGCGGCCGGCTCACCACCACCGAGCCCGGGTCGCCGAGCGCGGCCAACTGGACCTCGCCCTGAACGGTCAGCGCCTCCTCGTAGCGGCCCGGTGCGATCTCGATCAGCGCCGCCCGGCCCCGTCGGGCCGCGGCAGCCAGAGCGGAGGTGATGTCGGGGTACGCACGACGACCACCCTGCGGCGAGACGAGATACCTCGCGACCATTCCCGCCCTCCACGCGCGGCCCGCTGGAGCCGCCGATATTACCCGAGCGGCCGGGGGCGGCAAGGTCGCTCAACGCCCGTCGCGCCAGGCCCAGTCGACCGTCCGCCCCGCGTCTTCGGCGAGCCGCGTCAGGCCAGCACCTTGGCCAGATAGGGCGCCGTGCGCCCGGCGCCCGCGTCGGCCACCTCGGACGGGGGGCCGGCGGCCACCACACGGCCGCCCTCGTCGCCGCCGGCCGGGCCCAGGTCGAGCATCCAGTCGGCGCCCGCCACCACGGTCATGTCGTGCTCCACGACGATCACCGAGTGGCCGGCGTCCACCAGACCGTGCAGCTGGCGCAGCAGGATCTCGACGTCGGCCGGGTGCAGACCCGTCGTCGGTTCGTCCAGCACGTACAGGGTGTGATCGCGATGCGTGCGCTGCAACTCCGTTGCCAGCTTGATGCGTTGGGCCTCCCCACCGGACAGCTCCGTGGCGGGCTGGCCGAGCCGCAGATAGCCCAGCCCGACATCGAGCAGCGTCGCGAGGCTGCGCGCCGCGGCGGGGGTGCCGGCGAAGACCTCGGCCGCGGCCTCCACCGTCAGGTCGAGCACCTCGGCGATGGTGCGCCCCCGATGGGTGACCTCGAGCGTCTCGGCGTTGTAGCGCGCGCCATGACAGTCCGGGCAGGGCGCGTACGTACTCGGCAGGAACAGCAGCTCCACCGAAACGAATCCCTCGCCCTGGCAGGTCTCGCACCGGCCGCCCGCCACGTTGAAGGAGAACCGGCCCGCCTTGTAGCCGCGCGCCTTCGCCTCGTCGGTCCCGGCGAAGAGCTTGCGCACGACGTCGAAGAGGCCGGTGTACGTGGCGAGGTTGGAACGCGGTGTCCGGCCGATGGGTTTCTGATCCACCCTCACCAGCCGTCCGACGCCCGGCAGTTGATCGTCCAGCTCGTCGACGAGCGTGGACTTCCCCGAGCCCGAGACGCCGGTCACCGCGGTGAACACCCCCAGCGGGAACACCGCGTCGACACCGCGCAGATTGTGCCGGGTCACGCCGGTCAGCTCCAGCCAGCCGCGCGGCTCGCGCACGGTGCGGCGCGGCGCCGGGGCGCGGTCGAAGAGGTAGCGCCGGGTCGCCGACTCCTCGACGTGGGCCAGCCCGGTCGGCGGCCCGCTGTGCAGGACACGGCCGCCGTGCTCGCCGGCCAGCGGGCCCACGTCGACCAGCCAGTCCGCGTTCCGCATCACATCCAGGTGGTGCTCGACCACGAACACCGAATTGCCCGCGGCCTTCAGCCGGTCGAGCACCGTGAGCAGCGCCTCGGTGTCGGCCGGATGCAGCCCCGCCGAGGGCTCGTCCAGGACGTACACGACGCCGAAGAGCCCCGAGCGCAGCTGGGTGGCGAGCCGCAGGCGCTGCAGCTCGCCCGCCGAGAGCGTGGGTGCGGTGCGGTCCAGGCTGAGATAGCCGAGGCCCAGCTCGACGACCGGGGCGATGCGGGACAGGAGGTCGCCGGTGACGGCGGCGGCGGTCGGACCGCCGTCGGTGTCGCGCAGCAACCGGGCCAGCGCGGTCAGTGGAAGCGCCACCAGGTCGGCGATGGTACGGCCCGCGAACGTGACGGCGAGCGCCTCGGGACGCAGCCGGGTGCCGCCGCAGACCGGGCAGTCGGTCGCGGTCAGAAAACGCTCGGCCTTCGCCCGCAGCGTCTGGCTCCTGCTCTCCGCGAACGTCTTCATCACATAGCGCCGTGCGCTGAAGTACGTGCCCTGGTAGGGCCGTTGGATGCGGCCGGCGTCCCGCACCGGGTGCACCGTGACCACCGGTTGCTCGTCGGTGAAAAGGATCCAGTCCCGGTCCTTCGGGTCGAGCTCCCCCCAGGGCCGGTCCACGTCGTACCCGAGGGTGTCGAGCACATCGCGCAGGTTCTTGCCCTGCCAGGCGCCCGGCCACGCGGCGATGGCGCCCTCGCGGATCGAGAGCGAGGGATCGGGGACGAGCAGCTCCTCACTGGTGCGGTGGACACGGCCGAGCCCCTGGCACCCGGGGCAGGCGCCGACGGCCGTGTTGGGCGAGAACGCGTCCGAGTCGAGGCGCTCGGCGCCCGCCGGATAGCGGCCGGCCCGGGAGAAGAGCATCCGCAGCGAGTTGGAGAGCGTGGTCACCGTGCCGACCGATGAACGGGACGAGGGCGCCGAGCGGCGCTGTTCGAGGGAGACGGCGGGTGGCAGCCCGGAGATCTCGCCGACCTTCGGCGCGCCCACCTGATGGATCAGCCGGCGTGCGTAGGGCGCGACCGACTCGAAGTAACGCCGCTGGGCCTCGGCGTAGATCGTGCCGAACGCGAGCGAGGACTTCCCCGACCCGGAGACGCCGGTGAACACCGCGAGGCAGTCACGCGGAATGTCGACATCCACCCCCCGCAGATTGTGCTCGCGGGCGCCACGGACACGGACGAACGGGTCGGAGGCGATGGAGGGGGTGGAGGGGTTGTGCATACCGGAATTCTACGGGCGGACGGGGTTCCGCGATCTTCGCAGCGCGGCGGAGCGTGCGCGAGCGGCCACCCGCGCGGGGCGGGCCCGGCGACGGCGGCCGGCCCGGCTGCGGGACCCGCGGGCCGGACACGCCGCTTGCGTCGGGGCCCTCCGCCCGTCTCAGACCCCCGCCGTGTCAGGGCCCGGCGGTGGTGGCCGTTCCCGCGAGCGGGGCGAGCCGGGCGAGCCTTCGGTAGGAGTCGAACAGCGCCTCGCGGTCGTACGTGCTGGTCGTGACGAGGAACTCGTCCGCGCCACTGCGCGCAAGGAGTGTGTCCAGCGCGTCGGCCACCTCCGCCTCGGTCCCGTACACCTGCCCGCGCAAGGCCTCGTCGAACAGCGCGCGCTCACGGTCGCTCATGACCTGCGCGACGACCTCGTCGGGCGGGAGCAGCGGCGGGAAAGCGCCACGGGTGCGGGAGTACGCGGTCGACCAGGCCTCCGGAAGCAGCATCCGGCGGGCGGCGCCGGTGGTGTCCGCCACGGCGACCGCGCCGGACACCACGACGTACGGGCGCTGCGCGTGCGCGGAGGGGCGGAACGCGTCGCGGTAGTCGTCGATGGCCCGCAACATCGTCTCCTCGCCCCGCACATTGGCGATGACCAGCGGGAGCCCGGCCTCCGCGGCGACGCGGCTTCCCTTGCCGGTGGCAAGCACGAAGGCCGGCACGGCGAGGCCCTGCGCGGGGTGGGCGTGGACCTGGGGGTGGGCCCGCTGGGTCCCGTCGAAGTAGCCGAGCAGTTCGGTGAGCTGCGCGCCGAAGTCCTCGGCGTCCTCCTTGCCGCGGCCGAGCGCCTTGCGGATGCCGTCGGTGAACCCCACCGAGCGGCCGAGTCCCATGTCGATCCGCCCGGGGAAGAGCGACTCGAGGACCCCGAACTGCTCGGCCACGACGAGGGGTTGGTGGTTGGGCAGCATCACACCGCCGGTGCCGACCCGGATCGTCGAGGTGGCCGCCGCGACGGCGGCCGCGAGCACGGCGGGCGCGGAGCCGGCGACGCCGGGCACCGAATGGTGTTCGGACACCCAGAAGCGGTGGTAGCCGAGCCGCTCGGCCTCGCGGGCGAAGGCCACGGTGTCCCGCAGCGCCTGCGGTCCGTCGTGCCCTGCCCGGACGCGCGAGCGGTCCAGCACGGAAAATCGGGTCGTCGCGATCAGTGAGCTCACACAGGGTTCAACACCCGAGGTGCACGAGGATTCCCGTAACCCGGCCCGGCACGGCATGACGGGGACGCGGGGCCCTAGCCTGGGGAGCGTGATCGACAGAACCCGGCCCCTGGCCGTCTTCGACCTGGACGGCACGCTCGCCGACAGCTCGCACCGCCAGCACCTCCTCGACCGCAGACCCCGTGACTGGGACGCGTTCTTCGCCGCCGCACCCGCCGACCCGCCGCTGGCCGAGGGCGTGACGCTGTGCCGCGAGGCGGCGCAGGAGTGCGAGGTCGTCTACCTCACCGGGCGGCCCGAGCGGTGCCGCGAGGACACCGTGGAGTGGCTCGCCGCGCAGGGGCTGCCCGGCGGGGCCCTGCACATGCGCCGCGACAGCGACCGCCGCCCGGCCCGCCTCACCAAACTGGAGACCCTGCGCGCACTGGGCCGCGGCCGCGAGATCCGCATGCTGGTCGACGACGACGAGCTGGTCTGCGACGCCGCCGAGGAGGCGGGGTTCCACGTCGTACGTGCGCGGTGGACCGGCGCGAGCGAGGCGCTGAAGAACGCCCAGGAGCGCGAGGGCCGCACCTGAGGACGGTCTCGGCCCACCGGGGACCGGCCCACCGGGGACCGGCCCGCCCGGGACCGGTCCCACCGGCCCGGGTGGCCGCCGGGCCTCCCTACGGGTCGGACCTACGGGTCAGACTTCCGCGTCGTCGTCCAGCCGGAAACCGACCTTGAGGCCGACCTGGTAGTGCTCGACCACGCCGTTCTCGATGTGGCCGCGGACCTGTGTCACTTCGAACCAGTCCAGATTGCGCAAGGTCTGTGCCGCGCGGGTCACCCCGTTGCGGATGGCCTGGTCCACGCCCTCGTGGGAGGTGCCGACGATCTCGCTGACGCGGTACGTGTGGTTGGACATGGAGACGCTCTCCTCTCGTCGCGTTCCTCCACCGTGCCCCACTCGGCCGCGCTCCGCGAGACATCGGCCCGCGCCGGGCCCGTTCCCGCCCGTTCCCGGCCGCCTTTCGGTGGCCGGAAAAGTTCGGTCCCCGCCGGGGCTTGACCACCCCATTGGTCCATACCAAACTCACGAATCGCACCCGAACAAGCCACACGCGCTTGCCCCACGTCGGGTCATGACTGCTTGCCCACACGCAGAAGGTGACCTTTCGTGAAGATCCGTCGTGCCCTCGCCTGTTCCCTGGCGCTCGTCTCGGTGTGCGCCCTCAGCGGCTGCGGCGCGCTGCCGGGGTTCGGCGGGAAGACCACCAAGGTCACCGTGTGGCTCATGAAGGACAGCGCGTCCGACGACTTCGTGCAGCGCTTCAAGCAGGACTTCGAGAAGGAGCACGACGGCGTCGAGCTCACTGTCCGCATCCAGGAGTGGACCGGAATCGGTCAGAAGATCACGACCGCCCTCCAGGGCGGCGGCGACGTTCCGGACGTCATCGAGGTCGGCAACACCCAGGTGCCCCAGTACGCGGCGAGCGGCGGGCTCCTCGACATGACCCTGGAATCGCTGCGCGACTGGGGCAGCAGCGACTGGCTCGCGGGCCTCGCCCAGCCCGGGAACGTGGACGGCATGCAGTACGGCATCCCGTGGTACGCCGCCAACCGCGTCGTCATCTACAACAAGGACCTCTTCGCGGCCGCCGGCATCAGCGAGCCCCCCAAGGACCGCGCCGAGTGGCTCGCCGACACCGCGAAGCTCAACACCGGCCAGAATCAAGGCATTTACCTGGCCGGTCAGGACTGGTACACGCTGGCCGGATTCGTCTGGGACGAGGGCGGCGAGCTCGCCCAGGAGGACACCGGCGACTGGAAGGGCGCCCTCGACAGCGCGGCCGCGCTGCGCGGCATGGAGTTCTACAAGCAGCTCCAGGCGCTCGGCAAGGGGCCGCGCGGCGCCGACGAGGAGACCCCGCCGCAGGCCGGCGTCTTCGCCAAGGGCCGGACCGCCCAGATGATCGCGGTGCCCGGCGCCGCGAAGGCCATCCAGAAGGCGAACCCGGGGCTCGCCGGGAAGCTCGGCTACTTCCCGGTCCCGGGGCCCACCGATGCGAGACCGGGCGCGGTCTTCACCGGCGGCTCCGACCTGATCATCCCGCGCAAGACCGCGCACCGGGCCGCGGCCGTCCAGGTCGTCGCGGCGCTGACCGGTGAGAAGTGGCAGACGGATCTGGCCACGACCATGAACTACGTTCCCAACAAGTCCACCTTGGCCCCCGCCGTCGAGGGCCAGGAGGGCACCGCGGCCATGGCCAAGGGCGCCGCCCAGGGCCGCGCCACCCCCAACTCGCCGCAGTGGGCGGCCGTCGAGGCGGACAACCCCATCAAGCCGTACATGACGGCCGTGCTCGACGGAGCCGACCCCAAGAAGGCCGCGAAGACCGCGTCCGACCGGATCACGACGCTGCTCTTCCCC
The DNA here is from genome assembly GCF_036014195.1 of Streptomyces sp. NBC_00442. Classification (NCBI taxonomy): domain Bacteria; kingdom Bacillati; phylum Actinomycetota; class Actinomycetes; order Kitasatosporales; family Streptomycetaceae; genus Streptomyces; species Streptomyces sp. NBC_00442. The sequence goes on along the minus strand of NZ_CP107918.1, from coordinate 581,286 downwards.
TGAGGCGCGAGGCCCGGCTCGGGGCGCGGAGGGGCCAATGGGTGAGCCGCGGCCGGGTCGTGCGACGGCGGATGTCAGGATGGGGCCATGCAGAACGTTTATTTCGACATCACCATCGGCGGCGAGAAGGCCGGCCGCATCGTCTTCCGGCTCTTCGACGACGTCGTCCCGGAGACGGCGCGCAACTTCCGTGAGCTCTCCACCGGCGAGAACGGCTACGGCTACGCCGGCTCCTCCTTCCACCGCGTCATCCCGGGGTTCATGCTCCAGGGCGGCGACTTCACCCACGGCAACGGCACGGGCGGCAAGAGCATCTTCGGCGCCACCTTCACCGACGAGAACTTCTCCCTCAAGCACGACCGCCCGTTCCTGCTCTCGATGGCCAACCGCGGTCCGGGCACCAACGGCTCCCAGTTCTTCGTGACGACCGTCGTCACCCCCTGGCTCGACGGCAAGCACGTCGTCTTCGGCGAGGTCGTCGAGGGCCAGGAGCTGGTGAAGCAGATCGAGGCGCTCGGCACCCCCAGCGGCGCCCCGCGCGCCGACGTCGTCATCAGCGACAGCGGCACCGTCGCCTGACGCACGCACCACGGCAGGGCGTCACCCGACGCACGCACCACACGAACGGCGCCATCCGCCCCGGGTCTCCATCCGGCGCGATGGCGCCGTTTCGCGTGTCCGGGGCGGGGCGTTCGGTGGTGCGGTGGTGCGGTGGTGCTGCGTTGATCACTATGGAGGTGTTGACGGACGCCGGTCGGGGGCACTCGGGCAGTGACGGCTCAGTACTCGCCCCGTTCGCAGGTCCCAGGGAAAGGACGCACACCGTGGCACGACCGAGGATTCTCGTCGTAGGCGCCGGCTTCGCCGGGGTCGAATGCGTACGGCGCCTGGAACGCCGCCTCACCCCGGGAGAAGCGGAGATCTCCCTGGTCACGCCGTTCTCCTACCAGCTGTATCTGCCGCTTCTGCCGCAGGTCGCGGCCGGGGTGCTGACCCCGCAGTCGGTCGCGGTGTCCCTGCGGCGCAGCGCCAAGCACCGCACCCGCATCATTCCGGGCGGCGCCATCGGTGTGGACCCCAAGGCGAAGATCTGCGTCATCCGCAAGATCACCGGCGAGACACTCGACCAGCCGTACGACTACATCGTCCTGGCCCCCGGCAGCGTGACCCGCACCTTCGACATTCCCGGCCTGGTCGAAAACGCCCGTGGCATGAAGACCCTCGCCGAGGCCGCGTACATCCGCGACCACGTCATCGCCCAGCTCGACCTGGCCGACGCGAGCGACGACGAGGACGAGCGGGCCTCCCGGCTCCGCTTCGTCGTGGTCGGCGGCGGCTACGCGGGCACCGAGACGGCCGCCTGCCTCCAGCGGATCACCATGAACGCGATCAAGCGGTACCCCCGCCTCGACCCGCGGCAGATCAAGTGGCACCTCATCGACATCGCGCCCAAGCTGATGCCCGAACTGGGCGACAAGCTCGGCAAGGTCGCCCTGGGGATCCTGCGCAAGCGCGGCATCGAGGTGTCGCTCGGCGTCTCCATCGCCGAGGCCGGCGCGGACAAGGTCACCTTCACCGACGGCCGCGTCCTGCCCTGCCGCACCCTCATCTGGACCGCGGGCGTCGCCGCGAGTCCGCTCGTGGGCACCCTGGAGGCCGAGACCGAACGCGGCCGCCTCCTGGTCACGCCCGAGATGACGGTGCCGGGTCTCGACGGGGTGTTCGCGCTCGGAGACGCCGCCGCCGTGCCCGACCTCGCCAAGGGCGAAGGCGCCTTCTGCCCGCCCACCGCGCAGCACGCGATGCGCCAGGGACCGAAGGCCGCCGACAACATCGTGTCCTCGCTGCGGGGCGAGCCGCTGCGACCCTACGTCCACAAGGACCTCGGCCTGGTCGTCGACCTCGGCGGCCGTGACGCCGTCTCCAAGCCGCTCGGCATCGAGCTGCGCGGCCTGCCCGCCCAGGCGGTGGCCCGCGGCTACCACTGGTCGGCGCTGCGCACCAACGTCGCCAAGACCCGCGTGCTGACCAACTGGATGCTGAACGCGGTCGCGGGCGACGACTTCGTCCGCACCGGCTTCCAGGCCCAGAAGCCCGCCACGCTGAAGGACTTCGAGTACACCGACGCCTATCTGACGCCGGAGCAGGTCCGCTCGCACACGGCCTCACTGACCGTACGAGGCTGACGCGGGCGGCGGCGCGGGCCGTGCCGCCGCCCGCCGCCTCTCCCGGGCCAGGCGGCGGCTGCCGGCCGCGTACCAGTGGAGTGCGACGGCGACCGCGAGAGCGATCTCGATCAGGTCGCCGCCGTAGTACATGATCTCGGAGCCGGCCGCGAGATCGCCCGGCGCGAAGCGGGTGCCGGGCGGGGGAGCGGCGTACAGGCTCTTGGCCAGGACGGAGTGCGCGCCGCCCGCGCCGACGAGGGCGGCAGCCTTCAGCGGCGTTCCGTGGCGGCGCGGCAGTGGGTCGAGCCCGCAGAGGGTGACCGAGAGAAGCAGTCCGGCCGCGAAGACATGGACGTGGACCAGGACCGAGAGCCAGGACCTGGTGTGTGCGGCGGCGAACAGCGGGCTCCGGTACAGGAGCCACAGACCGCCCACGTCGAGCAGCGCGGCCGTCGCCGGGTGCGCGAGCAGGGCGACCGGGCGCGCGTGCAGCACGCCGAGGAGCCTGCGGTGGGGCGCGGGCGGCAGGGAGCGCAGGGCGAGCGTGACCGGGCGGGCCAGGGCGAGGAGCAGCGGGGCCGTCATCGCGGTGAGCAGGTGCTGCGTCATGTGGGCCGCGAAGGGCCCGCCGGGCGGCGGGGCGAGCGCCGCCGCCATCAGGGCCGTCGCGCCCGCCACGAAGCCGGCGTCCCGCACCGGCGGCCAGCGGTCCCCGCGGCGGCGCAGCCGGGCCGCCGCGAGCACATAGGCCGCGGCACCGCCGAGCGCGAGCCCCGCCGCGAGCAGCGCGGGCGCGCCCGGCTGACCACCCACATGCTGATGAACCGTCAATTGTGCTGTCACGAAAGCGAGTCGGGGGCACGGCGGCCGGCGCGCAGCAGCAGGGTGCCGGCCGCGAGGAACACCACGGCGAGGATGTTCCAGGTGAGGTCGTACGGGGCGAGGTCCACGTGGTACCTGATCTGGTGCAGCCCCATCAGCTTGTGCTGCACGGTGCCGTCGTACAGCTGGAACCCTCCCGCGCCCGCCAGGATGCCGCCGGCCAGGGCGCGACCCGCGAGGGCCGCGCGGTGGCGCAGATCGGCGACCATGAACAGGCCGATGACGACGGCGAACCAGCCGAAGGCGTGGAAGAGGCCGTCGGAGACCAGGCCGATGTCCGGGGTCGAGCGGTCGTAGAAGTGGTGCCAGTGCAGCAGCTGGTGGAAGACGGTCTCGTCGACGAACGCCGCGACGCCCACGCCGATGAGCACACCGGACCAGGCCGAACGGGCATGTCGCGGACGGGTTCGCGGCTGCTGCGGGGTGCGGGGCGAAGCGGCTGGAGTCGCCATCGGAGGCACGTCCTCGGGGGGAGTCTGCGGGAGATCGGCCGACGTGGAGCGGGACACCCGGTGCTGCTGCCCGTGCCCCCGCACGAACAAGCGTCCGGATCCGGCCTTCCTGCCCCGGACGGCGGTGCCTTGCGGGGCGCGGGCGTCCGCCGAGGGGAAGATGGAGATGCAGCCACCAGCGTGGTCCGGCCCCGGGCGAAGCCGGACCGGACCGCACGTCACGGACGAAAGGACCCCCCACCATGCCTCTCGACGGCGAGTACGAGCCGAGCACCAGCCAGCGGGCGCGCGAGCAGGTCGAGGCCATCGAGCGATCAGGCGGCCGGGAAGGGATGACGATGCGCGGCATGCCCGTCGTCCTGATCACGATGCACGGTGCCAAGAGCGGCAAGATCCGCAAGACGCCCGTGATGCGCGTCGAGCACGACGGCCGCTACGCGGTGGTCGCCTCGCTGGGCGGCGCGCCCAAGCACCCCGTCTGGTACCACAACCTCGTCGCCGACCCCAGGGTCGAGCTCCAGGACGGCACCGAGCGCCAGGACATGAAGGCCCGCGAGGTGACGGGCGAGGAGAAGGCCCTGTGGTGGGGGCGCGCCGTCGAGGCCTACCCCGACTACGCGGACTACCAGAAGAAGACCGACCGCGAGATCCCCGTGTTCGTCCTGGAAACGGTGCCCGGCGGCCACTGACCGCCTGCGGGCGGACCCCCTCGGCCATGCACGCCGAGCGGGGGCCGCCCCGGGCGGTCAGCCCGCCGTCGCCAAGGAGAGCGCGAACCGCCCGGCGTCATCGGTCCACCAGTGCGACGGCACGAATCCGGCGGCCGTCAGCTCGGCCCGTACGCCCTCCTCGCGGAACTTCGCCGACACCTCCGTGCGCAGCTCCTCGCCGGCCGCGAAGGAGACCGCCAGATCCAGTTCGGGGATCTTCACGGTCACCTCGCGGCGGGCCCGCAGCCGCATCTCGATCCACTCCTCCCGGCGGTTCCACAGCGCCACGTGGTCGAAGTCGTCCGGATCGAAGTCGGCGCCCAGTTCACGGTCGATGACGCTGAGCACGTTCTTGTTGAACGCCGCCGTCACGCCCGTCGCGTCGTCGTAGGCGCGGACGAGGACGGACTCCTCCTTCACCAGGTCGGTCCCGATCAGCAGGGAGTCGCCCGGTGCCGTCAACTTCCTGACCGAGGCGAGGAATGCGGCGCGCTGCGCCGGCAGCAGATTGCCGATGGTGCCGCCGAGGAACGCCACGAGCCGGGGCCCCGGTGCCTCGGGCAGTTCGAGCACCTGGGTGAAGTCCGCGATCAGCGCGTGCACGCTCAGGCCCGGCCGTTCGGCGAGCAGGGCCCGCGCCGCGCCGCCGAGAGCGCTCTCACTCACGTCGACCGGCACGTAGGTGAGCGGCTCGGGCAGCGCGTCCAGGAGCAGCCGGGTCTTCTCCGACGAGCCGGAGCCCAGCTCCACCAGGGTGCGCGCACCGGTCGCCCCGGCTATCTCCACCGCGCGCCGGGCCAGGATCTCCCGCTCGGCCCTGGTCGGGTAGTAATCGGGCAGCCGGGTGATCTCCTCGAACAGTTCGCTGCCCCGTGCGTCGTAGAACCACTTGGGCGGAAGGGACTTGGGGGTGCGGGTGAGCCCGTGGAGCACATCGGCGCGCAGTGCGGCCCCGGTGGCGTCCTCGGGCAGGGTGCGGGTCAACTGGAACGGGCGCACTACTGGGGCTCCTTGAGGGGGGTGAGCAGGACATCGGTTCGGCCGGCGCGGAGCAGGGTGTTGTCGGGCACCTCGCGCCAGTGGGGATCGTCGTCGTACGGCTCGGACGCGACGACGGTGGAGCGGCCGGGCGTGTGGAGGAACCACAGCGTGTCGCCCCACGCGGTCGCGGTGATCGTCTCGCCGTCGGTGAGCAGCAGGTTCAGGCGTGAGCCGGGCGCGGCGGCCGCCACTTCGGCGACCGTGACGGCCAGCGCGTCACCGGCCGTCGCGCCGCGGTCGAGGCGGTGCAGCACCAGCGCCCAGACGAACGCGGAGTCGCACCGGGCCTCAAGCCCGAGCAGCGCACGGGCGGGCAGGGCCGCGGCGAGTCCGGCCGCGCTGCGCGGCCAGTCCCGCACGGCACCGTTGTGGCTGAACAGCAGGCGCCCGGAGGAGAACGGTGCGGCCGCCGCCTCGCCGTCGGCCCCCGCCTCGGTCGCGTCCCTGACCGCCGCGAGCAGCGCTTCGGTGCGCACCACCCGGGCCAGATCCGCGAAGTTCGGGTCCGACCAGATGGGCCCGGTGCGCCGGTAGCGGGCGGGCACCGGATCGCCGTCGGCGTACCAGCCGGCGCCGAAGCCGTCGGCGTTGACGGTGCCGTGGCGCTGATGGCGCGGCGCCCACGACTGCCGGTACAGGCCGTTGGCCGGTCGCACGAGCACGTCATCGAGGACCAGGGGCACGCCCACGTAAGCGATGTGACGGCACATCAGTCGGCGTCCCTCGCGGTGCGGAAGCCCGCGAAGATCTGCCGCCGCACCGGCAGGTCCCAGTTGCGGAACGTGCCCCGGCAGGCGACCTCGTCCACGGAGAACGCCCCGCCGCGCAGCACCTTGTGTCCGGGCCCGAAGAAGACCTCCGAGTATTCGCGGTAGGGGAAGGCGACGAAGCCCGGATAGGGCAGGAAGTCGCTCGACGTCCACTCCCAGACGTCACCGATCAACTGCCCCACGCCCAGGGCGGACCGGCCGTCCGGATACGCTCCCGCGGCCGCGGGGCGCAGATGGCGCTGGCCGAGGTTGGCGTGGGCCGGCGTCGGGTCGGCGTCGCCCCAGGGGTAGCGCCGCGAGCGCCCCGAGGCCGGGTCGTGGCGGGCCGCCTTCTCCCATTCCGCCTCGGTCGGCAGGCGGCGCCCGGCCCAGCGGGCATACGCGTCGGCCTCGTACCAGCTGACGTGCAGGACCGGCTCGTCGGCCGGCACCGGCTCGCTGACGCCGAACCGCCTGCGCAGCCACTGGCCGCCCTCGCGCCGCCAGAACAGCGGCGCCTCCAGCTCGTGCTCGCGCACCATCGCCCAGCCGTCCGGGTCCCACCAGCGGGGCTCCCGATAGCCGCCGTCCTGGATGAAGCGGAGATAGGCGCCGCACGTCACCGGCGTCGTGTCGAGATGGAACGCGGGCACGACGCGGTGGTGCGCCGGCCGTTCGTTGTCCAGGGCCCAGGGCTCGGTGGAGGTCCCCATGGTGAACGGGCCGCCAGGGACGAGGATTTCGGCCGGGAGGCCCTCGGTGGTGCCGGGCGCGGGGTCCGGCGCGGTGAGTGCGGCCGGCCCACGGCGCAGCTGATGGGTGATCAGCATTGTCTCGTCGTGCTGCTGTTCGTGCTGCGCGATCATCCCGAAGGCGAACGCGGCGTCGGTCAGCGGGCCTCCGCGCAGCGGCGTCTTTTCCAGGACGTCCAGCGCCCGGCCCCGGACGTCGGCCGCGTAGCGGCGCGCTTCGGCGGGGGCCAGCAGCGGAAGGGCGGGCCGGGCGGCGCGCGGATGCTCGAACGCGTCGTACAGGGAGTCGATCTCGGGCCGGATCGCGTCCTGCCCGGCGACCGCCCGCAGCAGCCACTGCTCTTCCTGGTTTCCGATGTGGGCGAGGTCCCACACCAGCGGGGACATCAAGGGGGAGTGCTGGGAGGTCAGTTCGTGATCGTCGACACTGGAGGTGAGCGCGCCGGTGCGGGCGCGCGCGGCTATGAGCGCTGCCAGGGCGCGTTCCCTGAGCAGCTCCGGGTCGGTCATGGGCGAAGGTCCTCCGGTGGGGCGGGCGAGGATGAGTCGTCGGCCGGACATCGGCCCCGTACGACATAGCGGTCGGTGAAGGCGGCGACCCGGTCGGTGAGTTCGCGCGAGGCGCCGAGCCGGGGGAGCGCGCCGAGCGCCGCCGTGAAGCAGGCCGTGGCGGCCTCGCGCAGCTCGGGGTCGGCGAGCCCGTCGCGGGCCGCCGACTCCCACAGCGCATTGCGCGGCGCGGGCGCCGAACCAGCGCGCTCCGCAAGGGGTTTGACGGTCCGGTACGCGGCCTCCGCGGCCTCCGGGTCGTCGAAGAGCGCGCTGGTCACGGCCAGCGGCACGGTCCAGCCGTCGTCGCCGGGCTGTGCGTCGATCATGCGCAGTTCCAGATGGCCGCGCGGGCGCACCGGCGGGAACAGGGTGGTCAGGTGGTAGTCGAGATCGGCCCGGGTGGGGGGCCGCGGCACCCCGGTGCGCACCCACTGCCGGAAGGTGAGCCCCCGCGGCGCGGACCACGGGCCCCGATCGGCGCGGACGCACATGACCGGCGAGTCCAGTACGTGTGCGGCCCAGGCGGCGCGCGGCGGGGCGTCGAGCGGCGGAGCCAGGGCGCACACCGGATCGAGCGTGGTCCAGTTGGCCTGACGCGTCGAGCGCCAGCCCGTCAACGTCCCTTTCTGTAAAGGTGAGTTGGCGAACGCGGCGACCAGGACCGCGCCCAGCAGGTGGGCCATCAGCCAGCGGCGCCCGAAGCCGAGCGGGCCCGGCTCCTCGTACCCCGCGTCGACACAGACCTGGACGGAGGCGGAGGAGCACATCATGGCGCGGCCGGCCGGGCCCGTACGGTCGAGATGGGCCTCCATGGCGTCGTACCGCGCCTGGCGCAGGATGCGGCGCGGGGGATGCCAGGGGTCCTGACCGAGACCGACGAGTGCCAGTCCGTGCCGGCGCAGCGCGGCGCGCGCGATGGTGAGATCGGAGGAAACGCTGGAGACGCACTCCATGAGGGATGCGGCGGGCAGCGAGCTGAGCTCAAGCTGACCGCCGGGTTCGACGGTGAGCGCCGACCGCAGCCCCAGCTTGCGCAAGGCCGCGTAGGCGACTTCGAGACGGTCGTGCGGGACGCGGACTCGGGGGCGGTCCAGATCGTGGACGAGCCATTCGAGTTCCACGCCGACGGCGCGTGGCGGGCCCGTCTTGAAGCAGATGCCGCGCAGCAGATCGTCGGCCGCCGTCTCGCTCAACTCCCGTGGAGTCATGGGGAAAGCCCTCCTTTCGTGGGTCCGTGAAAAGACATGCCGTCCCACCTAAGACGCCGCCGCCGCATCGCACAAGAGCGCCTCCGCGCCCGGATATCCGTTTGCGACAACCTTCGGCGGGCGGACACGATGCCACCCATGAGTGCACGACTGCGCGGGATCGCCCGCCACACGGTGGAGATCACCGAGAGCGGCCGGTACCGGAGCGAGAACGGCCTCGACGTGTCGATCGCCGAGCCGGTGGCCGCCGCCCTCGCCGGCACCACCGTGCACGGCCCGGGGCCGCTCGCGGTCGCCCCCGGCCGCGACCGGTCGACCCGCGTCGAGGTCACCGGCGAGAGCAGCCTGGACGCGGCCCGCCGCATGGTGACCACCGGCGGTGACGAGGGGGAGGACGGGCGGGAGGTGGCCGTCCTGACCTTCGCCTCCGCGCGCAATCCCGGCGGCGGGTTCCTCAACGGCGCCCAGGCCCAGGAGGAAGCGCTCTGCCGCTCCTCGGCGCTGTACTCCACCCTGCTGCGCGCACCGGACTTCTACGCCCACCACCGCGAGGACCGGGACGTCTTCTACACCGACCGGGTCATCCACTCACCCGGTGTACCGGTCTTCCGCGACGACCGCGGCCGGCTCCTCGACCGGCCCTTCCTGGCCGGATTCCTCACCTCGCCCGCGCCGAACGCCGGCGTGATCAGGAGCCGAACACCCGACGAGGCCCACCGTGTCGGGCCCGTGCTCGACGCGCGCGCCGAACGGGTCCTGGAGACGGCCGTCCTGTGGGGCTACCGCCGCCTGGTGCTCGGCGCCTGGGGCTGCGGGGTCTTCCGCAACGACCCCGCCCGGGTGGCCGGGGCCTTCCGCCGCCACCTCGCCGGGGACGGCCGGTTCGCGGGCCACTTCGACGAGGTCGTCTTCGCCGTCCTCGACCGCACCCGCGAACAGGCCACCCTGCGGGCCTTCCAAGCGGCACTGACTCCCGCGACCCGCGCGCGCGGGGCCGGCGGTCACCGCCAGCCGTAGCGCTCCCGCAGCCGGTCCGCGACCAGCGTGAAGCGCGGCAGGTCCAGCGCGCACGCCTCGCGCCGCATGCCCCGCTCGTGCAGCCGCAGTACGCGGTCGAGGTCCACCCACGACTCGCGCCCCTCCCGGTCCCAGGGGCCCACGCCGATCGGCACCCATTCGCGGTCGTGGTCGTGCCGCTTGCTCGACAACTGCACCGCCAGCACGGTACCGGCGCCCTCGCGGGCCACCACGAGCACCGGACGGTCCTTGCCGCGCCCGTCGTTCTCCTCGAACGGCACCCACGTCCAGACGATCTCGCCGGGATCGGGATCGCCGTCCCGGTCCGGCGCGTAACCCATGCGTACGGTGCCCACCTCGAGCGGATCGGCCTCGGTCGTGGCCGTCGGGCCGCTCCGGCCGGGGAGCGCGGGACGGTCGGTGGCGTCGTCAAGATATGCGGTCATCCGCACACGGTAGGACCTGGACGGCCCAACCCGCTGGGCGGGCACGCCGGGCGCACCGCAGGCTCGACACCATGGCCCTTCGCTTCGGCGCACGCGTGCGCCTGTCCGTGCTGTGCGCCGTCACGGCCCTGCTCGTCACCCTCGTGCAGCCCCCGGCGGCCGCCGACGAACCCCTCCCGCGTACCGTCTCCGGGTGGCTGCCGTACTGGGACCAGGAGGGCGCCTACGCGGACGCCCTGCGCCACGCCGCCCAACTGCACACCGTCAGCCCGTTCTGGTACCGGGCGGCGGCGGCCGACCGGATCGAGGGCCACCCGGGAGCGGGCGAGACCCGCATCATCGACGGGCTGCACGCCGCCGGAATCAAGGTCGTGCCCACCGTCATGGAGACGATGGAACGCGGAGCGCTCGCCGACATCCTCACCGACCCGGCGTTGCGCGCCACCCACATCGACACGCTGCTCACGCTCGTGGCCGGCCACGCGTACGACGGCATCGACATCGACTACGAGTCCATCGCGACGACCGGCGACACCGCCTACCCCGCCGTGCGCGCCGCCTACGCGTCCTTCGCCTCACAACTGTGCGCGAAACTGCACGCGTCGGGAAAGAAGTGCGTGCTCACGGTGTCGCCGCAGACCGCGACCACCGGCCGGATCTGGGACTATCCGGCACTCGGCCGGGCCGCCGACACGGTCCGCATCATGGGGTACGACCTGCACTGGCAGGGCGGCAGCGCCGGCCCGCTGGCCACGCCCCAGTGGTACGACGACATCCTGCGCCGCGCCACCGCGCTGATCCCCGCCGCCAAACTGGAGATGGGCCTGCCCGCCTACGGCTGGGACTGGGTCGACGGCGGCGCGACCCGGCACGTCACCTGGCGGGAGGCCGAGGCGCTGCGCACCACGAAGGGCATTCCCTACCACCTCGACCCCGACTCCCGGACGCCCCACTTCCGTTACGAGGAGGACGACAGCGTCCGCGACGTCTGGTACCAGGACGCGACGGGCGTCGCCGCGGACGTGCCGGTGCTCCGCCGCTACGGCATCCGCAACACCACGATCTGGGCCCTCAACTTCGAGGACCCGCAGCTCTGGCCGGTCCTTGGCCGTGTGTGAACGGGTGAACGCGGCCGAGACGTGTCGAGGTTGGACCGCAGGGGTGTGCGGCGCGGCGTTTCGGCCGGTCGGGCGTCGGTATTGGAGCTTCGCCCGGGACGGGCCGGTGGCCGTCGTGCGGAACGCGCATTGAGCGCGGGGAGCCGAGCGGATTGGATGGCAGGCCGGAACCGGGGCGCGCGGACGCTCCGGTGGAAGGAAGCACATGCCATCCCTGCTCGCGGGCTGTACGCCTTGGCCCGAGGAGTTCGTCGACCGGTACTGGGCGGCGGGGCACTGGCGCGGCAACACGCTGGACGACCTGCTGCGCGGCTGGGCCCACCAGTACGGTCCGCGGACCGCGCTCGTGCACGGCGCCGACCGCGTCACCTACGCGCAGCTGAACCGGCGCGTGGACCGCATGTCGGCCGCACTGCGCATGCGTGGCCTGCGCCCCGGGCAGCGGGCCGTCGTCCAGTTGCCGAACGTTCCCGACGTCGTGGTCACCGTCTTCGCACTGATGCGCGCCGGCGTGATTCCCGTGCTCTGCCCGCTCACCCACCGCGGCCCCGAGGTGGCCCACCTCGTGCGGGTCGCCCAGGCCGTCGCCTACGTCGGGCCCGCGACGCACCGGGGCTTCGACCACACGGCGATGTGCGCGGGCATCGCGGCCCGACGGCCCTTCCTGCGACGGGTGTTCACCTGGGAGCCGCCCGGCACCACCTCGCCGTACGGCGGCCTCACGACCGACCCGGCGGGCTGCCAGTACTCCCCGCTGAGCCTGCTCGACGAGGCACCCGGCCCCGCGCTCACGCTCGACGCCCGCCAGGTGGCGTTCTTCCTGGTCGGCGAAGACGGCGAGGGGACGCTCCGGCTCGTTCCGCGCACCCACAACGACTACGACTGCCAGCTGCGGGCCGCCGCCGCGTCGGTGGCGCTCACCCAGGACGACGTGTATCTGGCGGCGCTGCCCGCCGACTCCCCGCTCGCACTCGGCTGTCCGGGCATCATGGGCACGCTCTCCGTGGGCGGCACCGTCGTTCTGGCCGAGAGCGCGGAGCCCGCCGCGTGCCTGGACAGCCTCGTACGGGAACGGGTCACCCTCACCTCGGTGACAGCCTCCGTCGCCCGGCTCTGGCTCGGACAACTCGGCGCACGTGAGGCCGACTTGAGCGCCCTGAGGATCATCCAGGTCGGTGGGGAGCGCCCGACCGCGGAGCACGTCCCGGCGGACGCCGCGGGCTCCTCGGAGCGGCCCCTCGCCGACCGCCTCGGCCCTCAACTCCGCCGCCGCCTCCAGCAGGTCTTCGTCATGGCCGAGGGACCGCTCACGCTCACCCGGCCCGGCGATCCCGACGAGACCGTACGCACCACACAGGGCCGCCCGCTCTCGGCCGACGACGAGATCCGCGTCGTCGGCGCCGACGGCCAGGAGGTGCCCGCCGGGGAACCGGGCGAACTCCTGGCCCGCGGCCCGTCCACGGTGCGCGGTTACTATCGGGCGCCCGGCCACGACGAGCGCCGCTTCACCCCCGACGGATACTTCCGCACCGGTGTCCTCGCGCGCCGTACCGCCGCCGGCGATCTGGTGGTGACCCACGGCCGCGCCGGCCCGCCCGGCGTCACGGGGAGGGGAGGGGCTCACCCGTTTCCAGGAGGGTCTTGAGGCTGGACAGCACGGGCGGCCACCCCTCGGTGCACAGGGCGTGCACGACGCCCGCCGGGTCGAAGTCATGCGTGAGGGTCAGCTTCACCTGCTCGCCGCGGGGTTCGACGGCGAACGCCACCGACGACCGGCGCTCGGCCGCGATCCGTGCGCGTACGTCCTCGCCGAGGCCGACCGACTCGGCCCACGCCGGGGTGAACGTGTGCCAGGTGTAGACGAGTCGGCGGTGCGGTTGTGAGACCAGGACGACCTGCTCGGGGTCGGCCACGGTGACCCCGGCCTGCGTCCACGCGAGGGGTGATCCCTCGGCCCAGTCGCTCTCCAGCCGCACACCCCAGTACCGCTCGGTGAAGGCCGGCTCGGTCAACGCCTGCCAGAGACGCTCGGGCGTGGTGCGGATGTAGGTGACGTAGACGAACGTCTTGCTGTCCACGGGGTCTCCTTCCGTCACGCGCGTCGCGTCGACAGGTCGACACTGGGCAGCCGGGTAGCGCGGGTCAAACGCGGCTGGGCCGACCGGGTGCCGTCAGTGCGCGGCGCGCCGCTCGAAGGCCACGTCCCGCGCGGTGCCGAGGGCCGTGGCGACCGCGCCGAGCAGCACCGCGTCCTCCCCGAGCGAACTCGGCGCCACCTTCGGCCGCAGCGGCGTCAGCGTGCGCAGCGTCTCCCTGACGGGGCGCAGCAGCAGGTCGGCACTGTGTCCGACGCCGCCGCCGAGCACCACCAGGTCGGGGTCGAGAACGGCGGCGACCACGGCGACGGTGTGCGCGATCCGTTCGCCCTCCAGCTGAACCGCCTCGATCGCGGGACGCGTTCCGGCCCGCGCCGCGTCGAAGACGTCCTTCGCGGTGAGCGGGCCCGCCATCCCGAGCGAGCGGGCCGCCTCGACGACCGCGTCGCCGGAGACGGCTCCCTCCAGGGTGTCGGGCTTGTGCCGGCCGGGCCACGGCAGGAAGCCGATCTCCCCGGCGCCGCCGTGCGCCCCGGTGAAGAGCCGGCCGTCGCTGACCACGCCCATGCCGAGACCGGTGCCGATCATGACGTACACGAAGAGCCTGCTGCCCGCGCCGACGCCGAAGGTGTACTCGCCGAGCGCGGCGAGGTTCGCGTCGTTGTGCACCGTCAGGGGAATGCCGAGGCGCTCCCGCATCTGGTCGAACAGGCCGGGTCTGCCCCAGCCCGGCAGGTGTTGGGCGTAGCGCACGCGCCGCTTGTCGGCGTCGAACACGCCGGGCGTGCCGACCACCGCCTGGGTGACCCGGTCCGCGTCCACGCCCGACGCCTGGATGAGCCGGTGCGCGCTGGTCACCACCAGGTCCGCCATGGTGGCCGAGGTGCGGGCGTGGTTGCGGACCTCGGAGCGGGCCACGACGGTGCCGTCGAGGTCGGCCAGTGCCACCCGCAGCCAGGCCCGGCCGATGTCGATGCCGAGTGCGTGACCGGCGGTCGGATCGGGCGCGTAGAGCACCGCGGCCCGGCCGCGCTCGGGGGTGATCGTGCCCGCCTCCCGCACCAGACCCGCGCCTTCGAGCGAGGCCAGCGCGCTGGACACGGTGGGCTTGGACAGGCCCGTGTCGCGGGCCAGTTGGGCCCGGGAGGCGGGCCCCTGCGCGCGGAGCCGGTCGAGCAGCAGACGTTCGTTGGAACTGCGCTGCCGCTGCGGGTTCCAGGGCAGGTCGCCACCCTCGTCGCTGCTGCTCATCGCATCATTCTCACGCATCGGCCCCCTCCGGTCGTGGACGGCCCCTTGACCGTGAAAGTAAAGGTACCTAACTTAATCACGCCCCCTGTCGGGGGAGTCCCCGTGCCGGTGCATCGGCAGTAGCTTCCTTTTCCCGACATCAGCCAGGGAGGACCCCGTGTCCGCAACCCCTCCGCCCACCGGCGGCTTCGTCCGCCGGATCGGACTCTTCCAGGCCACCGCCATCAACATGAGTCAGATGTGCGGCATCGGCCCCTTCGTGACCATCCCGCTGATGGTCGCCGCCTTCGGCGGTCCGCAGGCCGTCATCGGCTTCGTGGCGGGCGCGATCCTGGCCCTCGCCGACGGCCTGATCTGGGCCGAACTCGGCGCCTCGCTCCCCGGCTCCGGCGGCAGCTACGTCTATCTGCGCCAGGCGTTCCAGTACCGCACCGGCCGCCTCATGCCGTTCCTGTTCGTATGGACGGCGATGCTCTTCATCCCGCTGGCCATGTCCACCGGCGTCGTCGGGTTCGTGCAGTACCTCGGCTACCTCGCGCCGGGCCTGAACAGGACCGCCGGTGACGTGATCGGGCTCGGCATGATCGCCCTCGTGGTACTGCTGCTGTGGCGTGGCATCGAGAACATCGCGAGGATCACCGCCGTGATGTGGGTCGTGATGATCGCCTCGGTGAGCCTCGTGATCATCGCCGCGGCCACCGACTTCAGCCCCCAGCTCGCCTTCCACTACCCTTCCGGCGCCTTCGAGTTGACGAGCGGTCACTTCTGGGTCGGCTTCGCCGCGGGGCTCACCATCGGCATCTACGACTACCTCGGCTACAACACCACCGCCTACATGGGCGCCGAGATCAAGGACCCGGGGCGCACGCTTCCGCGCTCCATCATCTACTCGATCTTCGGCATCATGGCGATCTATCTGCTGCTCCAGATCGGCACGCTCGGTGTGATCGACTACCACCGGATGCTGGACCCCGACGACATCGCCTCGTCCTCGGTGGCCTCCGCGGTCCTGGAGAAGGCCTGGGGCAAGGGCGCCGCCGACGTGGTGACCGTGCTCATCCTGATCACCGCGTTCGCCTCCGTCTTCGCCGGGCTGCTCGGCGGCTCACGGGTGCCGTACGACGCCGCACGCGACAAGGTGTTCTTCCGCCCCTACGCCAAGCTGCATTCCCGCCACCGCTTTCCCGTGCTGGGCCTCGCCACCATGGGCGTCATCACCGCCATCGGCTTCATGATCGGCCGCCGTACCGATCTGACCACCCTCATCCAGCTCCTCACCACGGTGATGGTCATCGTGCAGGCGCTCGCCCAGATCCTCGCCGTCACGGTGCTGCGCAAGCGGCAGCCGGGCCTGCGGCGCCCGTACCGGATGTGGCTGTACCCGCTGCCGAGCCTGGTCGCCCTGATCGGCTGGCTCACCATCTACGGCTACTCGGACAAGAACTCGCCGGGCCGCCACCCCATCGAATGGTCGCTGGCCTGGCTCGTGCTCGGCTGCGTCGCCTTCGCGGTGTGGGCGCGCTTCGAGAAGGTGTGGCCTTTCGGGCCGCGCGAGATCCACGAGGAGTATGCGGAGGCGTCGGCGGCGGGCTGAGGGGGCATGCGGGCCGGCGGCAGAGTGGTCGGGGGGCTCGGGGAACTGCGCGCCCGGCCACGCACGGTCCGCCCCGAGGGCCGGAGTCGCTGGGGCTTCGCCCCAGAAGCCGGGGTCGCTGGGGCTCCGGCCCAGACCCGCACCCATGTCCGGATGTGACAGGTAATCGTCATTGCGGCCACCGCCGACGCCAGCGACGATGGGGCCATGCCCACTTCGCACCGGGTCGTCATCGCGGTCTTCCCCGATGTCGACCTCCTCGACGTCACCGGCCCGGCCGAGGTCTTCGCCCTGGCCAACCGGGAGACCGCGGGCCGCGCCGGATACGAGGTGCGGCTCGCCGGGTCCGACGGCGGCGAGGTGCGCACCTCGGCAGGGGTGCGACTGCTCACCGATCTGTCCTTCGAGGAGGTCGGCGCGCGCGTGGACACCCTGCTCGTGCCCGGCGCGGTCGATCTCACCGACGCGGGCCCCGTGGCCCGCGTCGACCCGGCGGTCGTGGCCTGGGTCAAGGAGACCGCCCCGCATGCCCGGCGCGTCGCGTCGGTGTGCGTCGGTGCCCACGTCCTGGCCGCGGCCGGACTGCTCGACGGGCGGACGGCGACCACCCACTGGTCGACCG
The DNA here is from genome assembly GCF_036014195.1 of Streptomyces sp. NBC_00442. NCBI lineage: Bacteria > Bacillati > Actinomycetota > Actinomycetes > Kitasatosporales > Streptomycetaceae > Streptomyces > Streptomyces sp. NBC_00442. The sequence goes on along the minus strand of NZ_CP107918.1, from coordinate 564,628 downwards.
CCGCCCAGCTCGCCGCCGACCATCCGGCCGTCACGGTCGACCCCGACCCGATCTTCGTACGCACCGACCAGGGGCGCACCTGGACCGGCGCCGGGATCAGCGCCTGCCTCGACCTCGCGCTCGCGCTCGTCGCCGAGGACCACGGCGAGGACGTCGCTCTCGCCGTGGCGCGGCAGTTGGTCATGTACCTCCGGCGGCAGGGCGGCCAGAGCCAGTTCTCCGTGCCGCTCAGCCGGCCCGCCACCTCCCGGCGGGACATCGACGAGCTGCGCCTGTGGATCGCCGACCACCTCGACGAGGAGCTCTCCGCGCAGACGCTCGCCGCGCGCATGTGCCTGAGCGAGCGGCACTTCGCCCGCGTCTTCAAGCAGGAGACCGGCGCGGGCCCCGCCGCCTATGTCGAGGCGGCCCGCGTCGAGGCGGCCCGCCGGCTCCTCGAAACCACCGACGGTCCGCTCGACGAGATCGCGGGCGAGGCCGGACTCGGCTCGGTCGAAACCCTGCACCGGGCCTTCCGGCGACAACTCGCCACCACTCCCGCCGCCTACCGCCGTCGCTTCCGCACCCGGCGCGCCTGACGCGCCGTCACCAGAACACCACCCCACCCTGCGCCCCGGCCGCGCCCGAACCGAACCGACCCGAACCGAACCGACCCGAGCCGACCCGACCCGAGCCGGACAGCCTTGCCATGCCCGACTCCCGATCCGATACCCGGTACGCCGTACCCGGCGAGGCCCCGTACCCGGCGAGGCCCGAACCCGATGTCCTTTTCTCTTCCGTATCAACTCCCTTGCGAAAGGCCCCTGATGAGCACCCAGCAGACCCCCGTGGACCGTCCCTCCGCCACCCTGCGCGAGGTGGTCGGCCTCGACAGCCGGCCGCCCCGGCTGAGCCAGGCCGTCCTGATCATGGTCGACTTCCAGAACACCTACCGCAGCGGCGTGATGACCCTGGACGGCGCGGAGGAGGCGCTGGCGGCCGGGGCCCGGCTGCTGGAGCGCGCCCGCACCGCCGGAACACCGGTCGTCCACATCATCAACGACGGCGGGGAGAACGGCCCGTACGACATCCGCGCCCACATCGGTGCCATCAGCGACGAGGTGGCCCCGAAGGAGGGCGAGCCGGTCGTCGTCAAGCAGTTCCCCAACTCCTTCCACCAAACGGAACTCGAAAAGGTCCTCACCGACCTCGGTGCCGCGCCGGGCAGCGGAAAGGAGCTGGTCATCGCTGGGTTCATGACCCACATGTGCGTCAACTACACGGCCCAGGGCGCCTTCAACCTCGGCTACCGGCCCACCGTCGTCGCCGAGGCCACCGCCACCCGGGCGCTTCCCGCCCCGGACGGCAGCGTCCTGCCCGCCGCGGCGCTCCAGCGCGCCGCGCTCACCACGGTCACCGACCTCTTCGGCACCGTGGTCCCGACGGTCGACGCGCTCCCGGCCTGATCCGCCCGGCGCCGGGCGCCGTGGTCAGATCCAGCCGTCGAGGGAGGCCATGAACCCCTCGAAGTCGTCACGGTGGATCGTGTGCCCGGCGCCCTTGACCGTACGGACCTCGAAGCCGCGCGCCTGGAGGCGGGCCACTTCGGCGGCGTCGTACAGGAAGCTCGCGTCGGCGAGCTGGACGAGCGAGGGGACGACCGCCTTCGCGGGGGCCAGGTCCGCGCCGAACATCGCGGCCAGGCCGAACGCGGTGTTCTCGTCCCAGACCTTCAGGGTCTCCAGCTCGATGTCGATGTCCTCGTCCTCCCAGCGCGGGTTGAGGCCCGCGACCATCTCCCGGGTCGCCGACTTGAACTGGGCGAACAGGTCCGGGCTGATGCTCTGCGCACTCGGCCCGTTCTGAGGCGGGCCGACCGACCACGCCGGGTCCGAGTACACCGCGCGGGACGGCCGGAGCCGCTCGGCGGCGAGCGAAAGGGAGAGCCCGCCGAGGGAGTGGCCGATCGCCAACTCGGCACCGGCCGGAAGGGTTTCCACGAGATCGTCGGCGAACAGCTCGGCGGTGTACGCGCCGCGCCCGCTCGCTCCGTGGCCGCGCAGGTCGACCGCGACGACGCGGTAGCCCCGTGCGGCGAGCGCGGGCCCGACCTTCCGCCAGGTGCGGTGGTCGGCCATGATCCCGTGAATCAGGAGTGCGACGCGGTCGCCCTCGCCCCAGGTCCGGGTGTTGAGCTGCACGGTGATGCCTTTCGGTGCGGGTGGTGCTTTCGGGCAGTGGGTGTACGGCGGTGTACGGCTCCGGGGCGGGCGCCACGGTCAGGCGTGGGCCCGCCCCGGGGCCGTACGGATACGGGTCGTGGGCCGGCGCGCCCTCAGGTGCGTGCCTGCCCCGTATCCGTATGGGGTACGGATCGTGGGCCGGTGCGCGCTGTCAGGTGCGTGCCTGCCCCGAACCCGTACGGATACGGGTCCGGACGCGGCGCGCTCGTCAGGTGCGTGCCGGGCCGGGCCCGTACGGATGGGAGTCCGGGGGCGGGCGGCGCGCGTCTCCTGAATGCGCCCGGCCCCCGGTCCTGGCGGCTCAGCGCACGGACCTGATCGGGCGCACCGCGAGCGCGCCCAGGACCGAGAGGGCCGCCCCGGCCAGGAACAGGGCGGTGTAGCCGCCGCTGAGCGAGACGATCAGCGAAGCCGCGAACGGGGCGATGATCTGCGGACCGGCGTTGGCCACGTTCAGTACCCCCATGTCGCGGGCGGCGTCCTCGGCCTTCGGCAGGACCAGGGTGACCAGCGCGGTGTCGACCGCCATGTAGCAGCCGAAGCCGAGGCCGTTGACGACCGAGAAGGCGATCATCGCGGTCCAGCCCGGCGAGACGGCAGGGATGACCAGGGCCGCCGCGGAGAGCGCGGCCGACGCCCCGACGAACAGCTTGCGCCGGTCGTAGCGGTCGGAGAGCCAGCCGCCGAGCACGGTCGAGACCACCATGGCGACCGCGTTGACCGGCATGAGGATCGCCACCGCGTGCTCGGGCGAGAGCCCCGACGGCAGCCGGGTGTGGTCCTGGAGGATGTAGAGCTGATATCCGGCCACCGAGAAGTAGCCGAGGACGAGGAGCGCCCGGCCGATGAACGCCCAGCGGAAATCGTGGTTCCTCAGCGCTCCGGTGAACGCCGCGAGCTGTCTCGCGAATGGCAGCGGGGCCTTGGCCGGCCGTCGCTCCTCGCGGGTGCCCGCGGTGAAGACCACCGCGGTGGCGGCGAGGAGCGCGCCGAAGATCAGGTAGCCGGTGCGGTAGTGGTCGGAGAAGGCGGCGCCGAGCAGGGCGCCGACGACGGATCCGAACGGCAACCCGAGCCCGACGGCGGCCGACGCCCTTCCGCGTGCGGCCATCGGTACCCGGTCGGGCACGACCGAGGTGAGGGCGGCCTGGTACACGTTGAGGACGGCCTGGCCCAGGCACCACACGATGGTGACCAGCGCAATCGTATGGACCGTGCCCAGCAGGAACATCACGGGCAGGGCCAGCAGCCCGCCGCCGAGGATCCAGGGATTGCGGCGCCCCGAGCGGTCGGAGAGGGCTCCCGCGACGGGGTTGAACACCGTCGCGAAGATCGCGGAGACACCCGACACGAGCCCGAAGCCGGCGACCTTGTGCGCCGCGTCGATGTGCTCGATCTGCAGCGCGAGCAGCACGCCGGGCACGCCTATGTAGAGCGCGTACATGGCGGTGTTGCCGAGCAGGAGCAGCGGCAGCAGCCCGCGTGCGGGGCGGGGAGCCGGAGCGGTGACGGGCACCGGAATGCCGGTGCCCGGAGAGGAAAGAGCCACGCTGCCCTCCGAGAGGGAATGAGGCGGACGAGGGTGCACGAGCGGTCCGGTGCGGCGGCCCCGACCGGCCGGAACGGCCGGCTCCGGGTGGTCGGGACCGCCTGGTGACACCCCTGGCCCGGTGCGGTGCGAAGCCGTGGTGACACGTGTCAGTTTCTCGTGTAACCACTGTGTAGCATCGAATTCACGCCATCCGCTAGACCCCGGCCGGTACGCGTCTGGAAGGATGCCGAGCGCGATGAGCCAGACACCCAAGCAGCCTGCCGACCGTCCCGTCCCGACCAGTGCCGATGTGGCCCGCCTGGCCGGGGTCTCCCGGGCGACCGTCAGCTACGTGCTCAACAACACCTCGGCCGTGCGGATCAGCGAACCCACCCGGATCAAGGTCCGCGCCGCCGCCGAGGAGCTGGGGTACGTGCCCCACGCCGCGGCCCGCAGCCTGCGCGCCGGGCACACCCGGATCGTGCTGCTGCCCACCGCGCACATCCCGGTCGGCCCGCTCTACAGCCGGTTCTTCAACGAGCTCCAGTGGGAGCTGCGCCGGCTCGACTACACGGTCGTCCAGTACGGAAGCCTCGGCCTGAGCGGGGACGACGCGGCCCGCGCGTGGGCCGAGCTGAGGCCCGTCGCCGTGGTGTCCCTGGGCGAGATCGCCCTCACTCCGCAGGGCGTCCAGCTGCTCAAGCGCTCCGGCGCACGGGCGGTCATCACCCTCGGGCCGCAGCGCGTCGAGGGCGCCCACGCGCTCGTCATGGACCAGCGCGAGATCGGCGAGAGCGCCGTCGCCCACCTCCGCGACCGGGGCCGCCGCCGCATCGGCGTCCTGATGCCCGCCGAACCCGGCCTGGAACTCTTCTCCGAGCCGCGCCTGGCCGGCGCCCGCAAGGCGGTGCACGGCACCGACGCCGCGGTCGAGCCGGTGACGATGGCCTACACGGAGGAATCCGCGGCCGAACTCGCGGGCCACTGGCGGGAGTTGGGCCTTGACGCGGTGTTCGCCTACAACGACGAGTACGCGATGCTCCTGATGCGCGCCCTCCAGGACGCTGACATCGATGTCCCGGGAGCCGTCTCCGTGATCGGCGCCGACGACCTGCTCCTCGGCAGGCTGCTGCGCCCCCGCCTCAGCACCGTCCATGTGGAGATGGTGACCGGCCGCCACCTGGCCGAGCTGGTCGACCGCGTGGTCCGCGACCCCGACGGCGCGCCGGAACGACACGACCTGATGGGCGCACGGGCACTGCCGCGCGAATCGAGCTGACGGCCGCGGCCGGTGCGGCGGGGTGCGGCCGGGGCGCCGCGTGTCTAGCGTCGGAGCATGAGCAACCAACCGCACCACGCGAGCCGTCACCCGCGGCGCTTCGAGATCCTGCTCGTGCCCGAACACGTCGATGACCGGGGGAGCGCATCGGTCGCGGACAGCGCCGTGCGGTCCGCCGTCGTCGAGGCGACCGGGGAGACGGGTGTCTCGGGATACCCGCGCTACGCCGGCCACGGCATCGAGGCCGAGATCGACTCCGCCACGCGCGCGGTGGAGGCGCTGCTCGTCGACGGGTCCGAACTCGACATCGGCCTGTCGGCCGTGGTCAGGGAGGTGCCGGGGTCACCGCGCCGCTGAACCCCTCTTTCCGGGGTCCGTTGACAGCGGACGGCGGGGCAGCAGAGACTCGGGCGCGACCCTTCATGAACATCACTTCACTGGGCGAACGGGACGCCACCGCGGCCTCGGAGCGCTGAAGAGATCCGTGGGAGAGACCCGATGAGCATCCGCGACGTGTACATCGTCGACGCCGTCCGCACCCCGATCGGAAAGTTCGGCGGCGCGCTCGCCTCCGTACGGCCCGACGACCTCGCCGCCCACGTGGTCGCGTCGCTGGTGGACCGTGCCCCGGACCTCGACCCCGCGCGCATCGACGACGTGTACTTCGGCGACGCGAACGGCGCGGGCGAGGACAACCGCGACGTGGCCCGCATGGCGGTGCTCCTGTCCGGGCTGCCCGTCTCGGTGCCCGGCGTCACCGTGAACCGGCTGTGCGGCTCGGGTCTGGAAGCCGTGATCCAGGCGGCCCGCGCGATCGCCGTGGGCGACGCCTCCATCGCGGTGGCGGGTGGCGTCGAGTCGATGTCCCGCGCGCCCTTCGTGGTCCAAAAGCCCGAGCGCGCTTATCCCGCCGGCCACCAGCAGATGTACTCGACCACGCTCGGCTGGCGCATGACCAACCCGAGGATGCCCGCCCAGTGGACGGTCGCGCTCGGCGAGGGAGCCGAACTCGTCGCCGACCGGCACGGCATCACCCGCGAACAGCAGGACGCGTTCGCCCTCGACAGCCACCGCAAGGCCGCCGACGCCTGGGCCAAGGGTCTGTACGACGGCGAGGTCGTCCCGTACGAGGGCATCGACCTGGTGCGCGACGAGTGCATCCGCGAGTCCTCCACCCCGGAGGCGCTCGCCCGGCTCAAGCCCGCCTTCCGCACGGACGGTTCGGTCACCGCGGGCAACGCCTCCCCGCTCAACGACGGAGCCGCCGCTCTGCTCCTGGTCGACGAGGAGGGGCTGCGCGCCACCGGCCGCGAGCCGCTCGCCCGCATCCGCAGCTCCGCCGTGACCGGCATCGAACCCCAGCTGTTCGGGCTCGGCCCCGTGGAGGCCGTCCGCAGGGCGCTCACCAAGGCGGGCAAGGAGTTCGGCGACCTCACCACCTTCGAGCTGAACGAGGCGTTCGCCGCCCAGGCGCTCGGCTGCCTCGCCGCGTGGCCCGGCCTGGACCCCGCCGTGGTCAACCCCCGGGGCGGTGCCATCGCGATCGGCCACCCGCTCGGCGCCTCCGGCGCCCGGCTCGCCGGGGCCGTCGCCCACCAGCTCGCCGCCGCCGGCTCGGGCACCGGACTCGCCGCGCTGTGCATCGGCGTGGGTCAGGGCATCGCCCTCGTCCTGGAGCGCTGAACAGACCCGAGGCAGGACGACCCGAGGCCGGACGAGACGTGACGGGAGTTGTTTCATGAACCTGCTCGACCCCAAGACGTGGCAGCCCACCCCGCTCCTCGGGGGTGAGCGGGAGGTCGTGGAGCCCGCCACCGGGGAATCGCTCGGTGTCGTGAGCCTGGCCGCTGACGGCGATGTCGGCGCGGCGGCCAGGTGCGCCGCCGCGGCCCAGTCCGCCTGGGCGCGCACCCCGCACTTCGTACGGGCGGCGGTCCTGCGCCGGGCGGGCGACCTCTTCGCCCACCACGCCGACGAGCTGCGCGCATGGCTGATCCGCGAGTCCGGATCGGTGCCGGGCAAGGCCGACTTCGAGCTCCATGTGGCGGCCCAGGAATGCTACGAGGCGGCGGCCCTCGCCTCCCGGCCGCTCGGCGAGGTGCTGCCGAGCGAGCAGCCGCGGCTCTCCTACACCCGCCGGGTGCCGGTCGGGGTGACCGCGGTGATAGCGCCGTTCAACGCCCCGCTCATCCTCTCCATCCGTTCCGTCGCCCCGGCGCTCGCGCTCGGCAACGCGGTCCTGCTCAAGCCCGACCCGCGCACCGCGGTGTGCGGCGGGCTCGCGCTCGGGGCCGTCTTCGCGGAGGCGGGCCTGCCCGAAGGGCTGCTCCACGTCCTGCCGGGGGGCGCAGGGACCGGGCAGGCGCTCGTCGCCGACCCGCTGGTCCCCGTCATCTCGTTCACCGGATCGACTGCGGCCGGGCGCCGCGTCGGCGAGGCCGCCGGGCGTCGACTCAAGCGCGCACACCTGGAGTTGGGCGGCAACTCCGCTCTCGTCGTGCTCGCCGACGCCGACATCGAGGGCGCGATAGCCCAGGCCACCTGGGGATCCTTCTTCCACCAGGGCCAGATCTGCATGACCACCGGCCGCCACCTCGTGCACGCTTCCCTCTACGAGGAGTACGTGGAGCGGCTCGCCGCCAAGGCCGACGCGCTGGCCGTCGGCGACCCCTACCGGGAGCAGGTCCACCTCGGACCCGTCATCGACCGCGCCCAACTCGCCAAGATCAAGGACCTGGTGGCGTCCAGCACGGCGCGCGGCGCCCGCCTGGCCGCCGGCGGAACCCACCAGGACCTGTTCCACCGCCCCACCGTCCTCGCCGATGTCGACGACCACACCCCGGCCTACGCCGAAGAGGTCTTCGGGCCGGTCGCACCGGTACGCCCCTTCGCCACCCTCGACGAGGCCGCGGTCCTGGCCGCCGCCGGCCCCTACGGCCTCTCGCTCGGCATCGTCACCCGTGACACCGCGCTGGGCCTGGAACTCGCCGACCGCATCCCGACCGGGATCGCCCACATCAACGACCAGACCGTCAACGACGAGGCGGTCGCGCCCTTCGGCGGGATCGCGGCGTCCGGGACGGGCGCCCGCTTCGGAGGCTCGGCCAACCTGGAGGCGTTCACCGAACTGCGCTGGACCACCGTGCGCCGAGAACCGGCGGACCACCCCTTCTGAGCGGCGCGACCCCGGTCGCGAGCGGCGGACACCGCTCGGGCATCCTGGGAACGTGCACTCGGTCGCCTCCGGCTTTCTGCCCATCTGGATCATCACCGCGTTCGGCTGGGCAGCCGGGCGGTTCAACCTGCTGGGCGACCAGGCGCAACACGTCCTGGGTCGTTTCGCGTTCACCTTCGCCATGCCCGCGCTGCTGTTTCTGACCATGGCGAAGTCGCGGCCCGGCGAGCTCGCTCAGCCCGGCGTGGCGGTCTTCGCCCTCAGCCTGCTCGCCGTGTTCGCCGCGGGGCTCATGGTGAGCGCGCGGCTGTTCCGGCGCAAGAAGGCCGAGCAGGCGATCGGCGCGATGGCCGCCTCCTACATCAACTCCGCGAACCTCGGCATCCCGGTCGCCGTGCAGGTCCTGCACGACACGTCGTTCATCGTGGCCGCGGCCCTCTTCCAAATGCTGTTCATCACGCCCGTGATCCTCGTGCTCATAGAGCTCGACGTACGCCGCGACGCGGACAGGCCCTGGCTGCGGATGCTCCAACTCCCCGTCCGCAACCCGGTGGTGGGGGCTTCGATCGCGGGCGTGGCCGTCGCCGCGCTCGGCCTGAAGCTCCCCGCCGCCGTGACCTCACCGCTCACCATCCTCGGCGGCGGGGCCGTTCCCGCCGCCCTGTTCGCGCTCGGCATGTCGCTCACCGGCAGGGCCGCGTCCGACCCGGGGGAGCGGGCCGAGCGCACCCTGCTCGTCACCTTGAAGACCGCCGTCCAGCCGCTGCTCGCCTATGTGCTGGGGAGGTGGGTCTTCGGGCTCGGCGGCCACGAGCTGTTCGCGGTGGTGCTCTGCTCCGGGCTGCCCACGGCGCAGAACGCGTTCATCTTCGCCTCCGAGTACCGGCTCGACACCGCGCTGGCCCGGGACACCGTGCTGCTCTCGACGCTGCTCTCGATGGCGTCCCTCTCCCTGATCGCGGTGCTCCTCGGCTGACGTGGCCGACCCGGCCGACGACGGGGCCGGCGCTCAGCAGGGCTGCCGCCAGACGTCCAGCTTGAGGTTCTTGCGCATCGAGGAGAGCCCGAGCTTGTCGGACTCGGCGCAGAAGTCCTTGGTCGGCAGCTCGTACTCGACGTGGAACACCGCCTTGTCGGCCTTCACGAACGGCGTGAGCAGGGCGCACTCGTCGTACTGCGCGCACTGTTCGTTGACCGCGAACTCGAAGGCCGGCACCAGTTCCGGGACCTGCTGGAGGTCGTTCTTGAGTCCCACCGCGAGGCCCCGCGCATGCGCGATCGTGGAGAGCATGCGGTTGTAGGCGAGCTGGTCGGCCGCCGTGAGCGGAAAGCCCGTCTTGTTGAGGTAGCCGTCCATGAGGTCCGGCTCCACCCCGTCGAAGCCCTTCTCCTTGCACATGTCGAAGCGGCGCTCCATCAAGGGCCGCAACACGTCGATGCGCCGGATGTCCAGCCAGCGCTCGCCGTCCCACCCGTTGTTCTCGCCCCGCACCCCGGCGGGGAAGTCCTCCTTGTCGGGCCGGAAGTTCTCCCAGGCGCCCGCGTTGATGTAGCAGATCGCCTTGCGGCCCTCGCGGTGCAGCGCGGCGACGTCGGCCGCGGTGTTCTCGAAGCCGTCGATGTCGTACACCGGCACATCGGGGCCCTCGTTGACCCGGCCGTTGAGCTGCCACTGCCATGCGGTGCCGGGCCTGGGCCGCCAGATCGTCGCCTTGGCCGGACCGCTCCCCGAAGGGGAGGGAGAGGCGGGCGACGGCGAGGCGGCGGACCGGCTGGGCGCGGGGGCGCCGGGAGAGGCGGGGCGGGAAGGGGCAGGGGCGTGCGCGCTCGTGGTCGGCGTGGGCTCGTCCGGGCCGTCCGCGTCGTCGTCGGACGCGCCGGACGAGCAGGCCGTGGCGAGGAGCAGAAGGGCGACGGCGGTGGACAGGAGCGCCGTCGGCGTACGGGCCTGGGTGCGGTTCATGGTGTCTTTCCGGGAAGCACGGGCGGCAGCGCCGCCCACGGATTGGGCAACTCGCGCCCGACCACGCAGCACACGCCCGCGCCGCGCTCGCCCGCCGTGCGCAGGGCGAGCGCGAGAAACGCGTCGGGCACGCCGTACACCAGGTGGCACAGGCGCTCCGGCGGCTGCCGGTCGGCCCAGCCGGGCCTGGTGAAGGTGGACACATAGGTCGACCAGTGTCCCTCGAAGGTGACGATCAGATCGGCCACCTTCAGATATCCCGGCGCGGGGTGCACGCCGGGATTGAGCACCAGGTTCGCCCCGCCGGCGTGCCGGGCGGCACGGGCGACGCGGCGCACGAACGGCAGGCCGGTGCGGTCGGCGGGGGCCCGGTCCAGGAAGAACCCGTCCGCCCCGTACCAGTCGCGGTGGCGCTCGATGTCGCGCACCACGTCGGCCAGGGAGCGCGCGCCGTAGTCGAGATCGACGTAGCCGAGCACCCGGACACCGGCCGCGCGCAGCGCCTCGACCGGACCCGTGAACGCCGGGTCGGGCAGCTCGCCCGGCCCGTCCGCGGCGTTGAGCACCACCCCGTACAGGCCGGACGCCGCCTCGGCGAGCCGCTGCCAGGCGACCGGGTCCTCGGCGGGGTGGACATAGAGCGGAACCAGCAGCATCAGTGCACCGGTTCCCGGTCGGGCTCGGCCCGGACGGCCGTCCACAGCGCGGACACCGAGTCGGCGAGCGAGTGCCGGGCGGACCAGCCGAGCGCGGTGCGCGCCGCGGCGGGATCGGAGCACTGCCACGGCACGCCCGCCGAACGGTCCGAGCCCTCGGCGTCCTCCTCGATTTGGCCCTGGAACCCGGCGACGCGTGCGAGCTCGCGCACCAACTCCCTTACGGGGACGGCTTGTCCGGCCGCCACGTTGAGTACCGGAGGCAGCGGGGTGCCGCCGGTCGCCGCGAGGACCGCGGCGTGGGCGACGTCCCGCGCGTCGACGAAGTCGCGGTGCGCGGAGAGGTCACCGAGCCGCACCACGGAGTGCGGTTCGAGGTCGCGCAGCCGGCGGGCGAGCCGGCCCGGCAGCCCCGCGGCGGGCGCGCCGGGACCGACCGGGTTGGTGATCCGCAACACCACCGCGTCCAGACCCGAGGAGGTCACGGCCAAGGTGCCCGCCAGTTTGGTGGCGCCGTACAGCGTGGTGGGATGCGTCGCCGACCGCTCGGTGACGCGCTCCCCGATCCCGGTCGGCCCGTACTCGGCGGCCGAACCGAGGTGGACGAGCCGCGCGCGGGGCGCGGCCTCCCGCAGCGCCGCGCACAGCACGGCGGGCGCCCGTACGTTGAGTTCGGCCAGCGCCACGGGCTGTGGGCCGACCGCCCCCGCGCAGTTGACGACGGCGTCGGGGGCGACGGAGAAGAGCAGCTCGGCGAGCGGCCCCGGGGTGACGGTGGCGAGGTCCACGGCGAGGTCGGCGCGGGGCCCCCGCCCGCCGCTGAGGAACTGCACGCCGGGCAGGGCGCGCAGCTCCCGGGCGACATGGCCGCCCAGGTAGCCGCTGTGACCCAGTACGAGGATGCGCATGGGACGGTCAGGCCCCCTTGAGCAACAGGGAGCGGTGGGTGGTGAACTCGGCGTTCGCCCGGTCGTAGTCGTCCGGGCGGCCTATGTCGAGCCAGTAGCCCTCGAACGCGTAGGCGTGCGGCGGGGTTTCGGCCTTGAGCAGGTCGAGGACCAGCTCGTCGAAGCCCAGCGGGAGGCCCGGGGTGTAGTGCGCGAGCGTGTCCAGGGACAGGCCGTACACCCCCATCGAGACCCGGTAGTCCATGCTGGGCTTCTCGGTGAAGCCCACCACCTTGGTGTCGTCGGTGGTCAGCACGCCGAAGTCGATGTGGACCTTCCGCGCGTAGGTGGCGATCGTCAGCGGCGCCCCGCTGGCCCGGTGCCGGGTGAGTACGTCCGCGTAGTCGAGGTCGGTGAGGATGTCCCCGTTCATGACGAGGAAGGACTCGGGCAGCCGCTCGCGCATGGTGAGCAGGGGGCCGATGGTGCCCAGGGGGCTCTCCTCGGTGCTGTAGTCGATCTTCAGGCCCCAGCGTTCGCCGTCGCCCACGTAGGCACGGATGATGTGGCCCAGGTGGCCGATGGCGATGGTGCAGCTGGTGAATCCGGCGGCCGCGAGCTGCCGCAGCACGATCTCCAGGATCGCGTGCTGGTCGCCGATCGGGACCAGCGGCTTGGGCAGCGCCGTGGTGTACGGCCGCAGCCGGACACCCTTGCCTCCGGCCAGTATCACTGCGTGCATGGGAGCCTCCCTGAGAGTGGGGACTGCAGAGTCAGATGTTGTAGATGCCGGTCTTGTAGCGCGCGAGGTTGCCCGGGTCGCGGAAGAACTCCGCGGTCCGCTCAAGGCCCGACTCCAGGCCGAACCCCGGCTGCCAGCCGGTTGCTTCGGCGAGCCGGCTCGCGTCCGCGACCAGACGCATCACTTCGGAGTTGGCGGGTCTGATGCGCTGATCGTCCTCGCGGACGTCGAGCTCGGCGCCCATCACCTTGCCGATGAGCCGCACCAGGTCCCCGACCGAGATCTCGGTGCCGGTCCCCGCGTTGAACGTCCGTCCCACCACCCGCTCGGCGGGGGCGGTGCCCACCGCGAGGAACGCCCGCGCGGTGTCCGCGGCGTACGTGAAGTCACGCGTGGGACGCAGATCGCCGAGGGTGATGGTGCGCGAGCCGGACGCGACCTGGCCGATGACGGTGGGGATCACGGCCCGCATGGACTGGCGCGGCCCGTAGGTGTTGAAGGGGCGCAGCGTCACCACGGGCGTGCCGAAGCTCGCGTAGTAGCTGTCCGCGAGCCGGTCCCCGCCGGCCTTGGAAGCGGCGTACGGGGACTGGGTGTTGATGGGGTGGTCCTCGGTGATGGGGACGGTCTGCGCGGTGCCGTACGTCTCGCTGGTCGAGGTGTGCACCAGGCGCGGGGTCTCCAGGGCGCGGACCGCCTCAAGGACGTTGAGGGTGCCCGTGACGTTGGTGTCCACATAGCTGTGCGGGGCCTGATAGGAGTACGGGATCGCGATGAGGGCCGCCAAGTGGTAGACGGCTTCGGCCCCTTCGATCAGGCCGCGCACCGAACCCGGGTCGCGGACGTCACCGAGGACGACGTCCACCTGGTCCAGGACGTCGGCGGACAGCGTCTCCAGCCAGCCGTACGACGAGAAGGAGTTGTACTGGGCCATCGCGCGGACGCGGTGGCCCGAGGCCACGAGGGCCTCGGTGAGGTGGGAGCCGATGAAGCCTTCGGCTCCGGTGACGGCGACAAGCGGTGCGGAGGTCAACTGCCGCTCCTCTCAACGTGGTTCGGTAGGTGCAGTGTTCGGTGCGTTCGGTGATCGTTCAGGTGCGGTGGGTGAGGCCCGTGGTGCGGCCGGTGTGCCGGGCCGGGCCGTGGTGCGTGGGTCAGGAGTGCGCGGTGGGACGTCCCAGCAGATGCAGGGTGCTGCCCGTCAGGACGAGGGCGGCGGCCGTACAGCAGAGGTATTCGGTGAGCAGCGACGGCACCGGCGCGAGGAAGCTCGCCGACGCGACCCCGGCCGCGGCCGCCAGGCTCACCGCGGCCGGCAGCCAGGCGATGCCGAACGCCTGGAGCAAGAGCGCCGTCCACAGCAGTGCGGCGAGCGCGAGCAGTGGCGCGGGCTCGGCGCCGGTGAGCAGCGCCGCGGGGAACAGCGGGAGCAGATAGACGAGCAGACAGCCTCCGAGGACGGCGGCCGAGCGCCAGCGGAAGGCGGCCGGGGTGGCCGTCGCGCGCAGCGCCGCGACCGACAGGCCCCGGTAGCGGTAGAGCAGCCATTCGGCGGGCCCCATGCTGAGGGTGAGGGCGATCACCGCGAGGGGATGCCGCTGTCCGGCGAACGCCACGAGCACCCCGGCGGCCAGCCCGAACAGGCCGTAGGGGAGCGACGACACGAGCCGTGGGACCACCGGCGCCGCGGCCGCGGGAAGCTTCAGCGTCTCGCGCAGGCAGTGGACGACGGCCGCCACCACCAGGGCCAGCGTGAACACGCTGATCCCGATCCGCAGCGGCGCGCCCGGCTCCTTGAACACCAGCGCCGCGGCCCCCGCCATCAGCGGGGTGAGCGCCGCGAGCAGGAGCCGCTCGCGAGCCAGCACGAGCAGGATCCCCGCCGCCGCGAGATAGCAGGACTGTCCGGCCACGAAGAACGCCGCCGGACTCGGCCCCGAGATCGCGAGCCCCGTCACGAAGGCGAACAGCGCGCCGAGCGGGGCGCCGACCCTCAGGGTGCGGGCCGCCTCGGCCCGTCCCGAAGCCATCCGCAGATAGGCGCGGTGACCGAGGCCCTGTCCCCAGGCCCACGAGATCAGTCCCGCCACGACCAGGGCGAGCACCGCCCGGTCGCTCTGCCACAGCCGGGCCGTGAGCGGGTAGGCGAGGCCGGGCAGTGCGAACAGGGCGCCGCGAAGACCGCAGCGCACCGGGTCGGGCTTCCAGGGATCGGCGGCCGCGGGCGGCTCGGGGAAGCTGCGCGGTACCCGCGTGTACAGGTCCTCCGCGAGCGAGAAGAGGTTGCCGTGCCCGTACTCGTCCGCGATCTGCTGGGCCGTCAGTCCCTCCGATTCGAGCAGCGCCGCCACCTCGTAGGCGTGCACCGCCGGCCCTATCTGCTCGGCGAGCTGGGCCGCGAGCCGGTCGACCGCGGCGTCCTTGCCCCAGCGTGCGGCCCGCCGGCGCGGCAGGCGCAGGGTCATCGTGGACTCCGTCGCGAGCCGGAGCATCAGCGTGTCGTCGCGGCCGTCGGGCGGCTCCAGACGGATGGGCCCGCTCACCCCGCCACCCGGCTCAGTCCGTCGGCCGGCACTCCGGCCGGCACCAGGCGCAGCGCCATGGTGGCGTCCGCGCTGTCGTTCCTGCGTCGCGCCGGGACGAGCCCGCCGCGTACGGACAGTTCGAGGTAGATCGCCCGGAACGTGTCGACGGTCTGGCGCAGCGTGAACTGCTCGACGACGCGCAGCCGTGCCGCTTCCCCCATCGCCGCCCGCCGCACCGGATCGCCCAGGAGTTCCAGGGCAGCCGCCGCCATCGCGTCCGGATCGCGCGGCGGCACCACGAGACCGGTCTCGCCGACCGCCTCGCGCACCCCGCCCACATCCGTGGAAACGGTGGCCCGGCCGCAGCTCATCGCCTCGATCAACGTGAAGGGGAAGCCCTCGCTGATGCTGGACAGCATCACCACGTTGCCCGCGGCGTAGGCGTCCCTGATGTCCTCGACACGGCCCTCGAAGGTGACCGCGTCACCCTGGCCGAGCGAGTCGGCGAGCGCCTCGCACCGCTCGCGGTAGGCCTCGCCCCCGCGCGGCGTGCCGCCGAACAGGCGCAGGCTCGCCGCGGGGAGTTCGGCGCGCACCTTGGCGAACGCGCGGATGAGGGTCTCCAGGTCCTTGATGGGGTCGACTCGCCCTGCCCAGCTCAGGGTTGGAGCGCTGGGCTCGGGGCCCGCGGGCGGGAACGCCGCCGGGTCGACCCCGTTGTAGACGGTGCGTATGAGCTCGGGATCGGCCCCGCCCTGCTCCTCCCACAGCCGGTTGTACTGGTTGCCCGGAGTGATCAGCGCGGCCCTGCGGTACGTCTCCTCGGCTAGGAGCCGGAAGAACCCGAGCAGCACCGCCTTGACGGGCCAGCGGTACGGCGCGGTCCGGTATCCCAGATAGCGCTCGCGCAGATAGACCCCGTGCTCGGTCAACAGAAGTGGTACGCCGTGCAGTTCGGCCCCCACGAGTCCCGGGAGCACGGCCACTCCGCCACTGACGGCGTGGGACACGCCCTGGCTCGGCGGGGTCGCGGCCAGCGGCCGCAGCGCGTGCTCCAGGAGCGCGGTCGCGGTGACCGCGTCGTGCAGGGTGGGCCTGGCCTCGCGCACGGCGAGTCCCGGCCGGTTCCACACCTCGGTCATGACCCGTATCGCCGCGTCGCCGCGGAGCGCGGGACTGAGCTGTCCGTCCCTCGCGGCCCGCGCCATCTCGTAGAGGGCCGGGCCGAACCCGTCCTCGGCCGACGGGTCGAGCAAAGCGGTCAGAAAGCGTTCGTACGCCGTCATGAGGCGCCGTTCCTGTCGGCCGCGCGGGGCCGAACCACCGGGCGCGGGGCCCCACATGGGGACCGATACGGCCTCGGCGGCGTGCGGCGGAAGGTCCCAGACGGTCGCTTCGCGTCCGGTGCCGGTCACCGCGATGATGTCGAAATCTATGTCGGGCATTCCGGTGACGAGCTGGTCGCACCAGACGCTCACCCCGCCGTGGCTGTGCGGATAGGTGCCCTCGGTGAGCAGGGTGACCCGCGCCGCGCCGGAGCGCGGCGCGCGGTGTGGTACGTGCATGCGTGCGCTCCGCGGCTGAAGAGAGCGGTGGGTGGTGAAGTCGGCGGCAGCCCGCCGCCGCGGCGGCGGCGGGCCTTCGGAGTGGTGGAGGACCGGTGTCAGCGCCGCTCGGCGCCGTAGGGAACCGGCTTGGTGACACCGGCGGGGACCGGCGTGTGCGGTGTGCTCGACGCCACCGCACGATCGGCGGACGACGTGGGGTGTGCCCGCGGTGCCAGGGCACGGGCGGGCGCCGGAGCGAGCGTCAGGGCGATGCTGCTCTGGCCGGACTGCGGCGACACCCAGCCCGACACGCTCCCGGCGTACGCCTGGCCGAACGGCGTGGTGCCGCCGGTCAGGACCTGGGTGGTGCCGCCCGGCATCGTCGCGGTGACGGCCACGCCCGTGGGGGCCTGCACGGTCACGGAGTTGCCGATCCGGTACGCGGTGACCTGGCCGGCCTTCACCGCGGTGTTCCAGGCACCCCGGTTGCGCAACTCGGCTCCGATGTCCTTCATCCGCAGGTTCACCAGCGGGGCACTGGCCGCGTACAGCGTCTTGTACTGGTCGAGCACGCCGTCGAGCACGGGGTAGCCGATGCGGTCCTCGGCGAGGTTGGACTGGTGGATGAAGTGCGGCCTGGGGTCGTTGCCCAGGACGTGGCCGAGCGCGGTCTGCGTCTCCAGGGGGACGATGTGCCCGGAGTAGCCGGTGGCCGGATCGAGCGGCGCCGGCAGGCAGGTGGTGTTCGGCAGGTCGTCGCAGAGGCCGCTGCCGCCCTGGGTGCGGCTGGTGTAGATCCAGTTGTACTCGTCGACCTGCTCGGAGACGTGTCCCGCGTTGTAGAAGATGTTGATGGGGTAGCGGGCGACGGTCAGCGCGGGGCCCACCTGGCGCTGCTCGGGGTCGCGCGACATGTCGGCGCCGAGCCAGTCGACGTGGTTGGCGGTCAGCGCGGGAGCCAGGTACGGGTTGTCCTGCGGCTGCTGCGGCAGGAGCTTCATCCCGGAGTGCTCGCCGGTGATCAACTCATCGGGTTCGGTGGGCAGTCCGGCCCCCTGCGCCCACTGCTGGTTGTCCGATATCTCCTTGGATATCTCGGACTGGCTCACGTACTTGGTGGAGCCGTTCGGATTGGTCGCGCACTTCCAGGGCAGGACCGAGACGTCCTGCTCGCACCCGAGGAACGCGTGGTCGTAGGTGTGGTTGATCCAGCGGAAGTCGCCCTTGTCGGCCACCAGTTGGTCGGCGAGCTCGTCGACGCCGTCGTGGTTCTCGCGGTACTCGACGCTCCCGCCGCCGTTGTAGGCCAGGTCGAGCGTGAAGCCACGGGACTTCTCCCAGGCGACGGCGTTCTGCACGTCCGCCGGGGTCATCCGGATCGAGTCCTCGACGCCCTGGCCCGGCGGGCAGTCCACGTCGCCCGGCGTGCAGTTGAGGGTGGCGTCCCAGCGGTCGTCCCCGGCGAACACGTCGTCCACGTGGACCGCGAAGTAGTTGCGCGAGGCGCCGAGCCGCACGTCCTGCGTCATCCAGTCGACGATGCCGCGCGCGAGCAGCTTGAACTGCTCCTGGTACTGGTTGTACGCGAAGGTGACGACCAGTTCGCGGCGCCCGTCGTGGCGGTACTCGCCCACGAGGCTGCCGTTGCCGGTCCTGCCGGGGATCGGGGCCTCGACATAGCTCGTGAAGTCCGCGCCCGCGGCGGGCGGGGAGAGGAAGGCGTAACTCTCGCTGACCGAGGGCGAGTTGTCCTCGAAGGGAACGCTGCCGCCCAGGTAGCCGAACGGCCCGGTGCCGCGCCCGGCGGCGGTCACCTGGGCCTTGAGGCCGTCCGCCGACCCGCTGTAGCCGCTGGTGGCGGCCGGCTGCAGGCCGACCTGGGGGCGTGCGTAGGTATAGGCGTCGACCTGGGGTATCGCATAGGTCGTCTCGTAGGCCGAGAGCGCGGCCATTTCCGCCGAGCCGGCCGGGAAGGGGTTGTCGTTCGGCAGCACCACGGCCTGGAACTTGGCCCGGGGCCCGCCGTTCACGGTGTCCGCGAGGAACGCCGCGTTGATCACCGGCCGGCCCGACTGCTGCAGGTCGACGACGGTGTACGGGGTGCCCTCGCCGTCCAGTTCGGCGGTGATGGCCGCGGTGGCGGGCCCGCCGTCCGAGACGACGAGCACCTTGAGGTCGACGCGCGGCGCGGGCGTCGCCGCATAGGCCGGCGCGGCCGGTAAGCCCATGGCGAGCAGCACGGTGCCAACGGCGAGACCGATGGTGCGTCTGCGATGTGTATTCCGCTTCACGCGGTGAAGTCCCCTCCCCTGGAGGTCCGTTCGGCTCTCCCCTGCCAGCCCGGACCCCGCCCACGGCGCAACGGCCGCGCCCCGATGAGGAGGGCCCGCCGTTCCGCTCTGCTGCGTCACATAGTGCGGGTCTTCGAGGAGTTTTCGAGTGGCTACTGTGAAACATGACGAAAAACTGTGTCCGTCGTGATGGGGCGCAGGCCGGTGCACGACCCCTCGGGAGCGCTGATCAGCGATCGCGCCGTTACGCGCCGGGCCTGGAAAATCGGAGCGGCTCCGCACGGCAAACGCTTTCGGACCAGGGGGCGCACGCGGGCGCAAACCATCAATGGTCCAGACAACCAGGCGATCCGGGACGTATCCGGTTTTCGGCCACGCGAGCGAAACATTCACGCGATTCCAGGCCTCGACCGATTCTTTTCAGACATACGAAACCGGCCGACCCGGGGGGAGGGGCCGACCGGTGATCGTGGGCCGCCGGGATCGGCGGTCTGCCGTGTGCCGACGGGCTCTGCCCGACGCTCCCTAGTGCGCGCCGGCCGGGGCGGGAGTGGCGCAGTTGATGCGCATCGTCGGGGAGTTGAAGACGCCGTCCTTGTGGCTCTGGCTGTCGTTGTACTCGTAGTAGACGTACGAGTAGAACGCGATGTTGCCGTTGCAGCCGGAGTCGGCCGCCACCTGTACCGGGATGGTGACGGTGCGGCTGGTGCCGGGGGCGACCGGCACGGAGTAGTTGACCCCGACCGTGGTGGTGCCGGTCCCGGTGCAGGTCACGCCCGTGCCGGAACACGAGGCGAGCGAGTACTTGAGGTCGGGGCGCTGGGTGGTGGCCCACGTCGGCTGCACCGACTGGTAGACGAACCACACGTCGGTCGTCTGGTTGTTCGTGAACGTCATGCTCAGGTTGACCGTGCCACCGGGCGTGGCCGCCGTCTGGTCGGCGCTGAAGCTCACATCGGGGGTGTCGGCGCTTGCGGACTGGCTCACGCCGAACAGGGCGAGGGAGGAGGCGAGGGCCGCGGCGAGGCTGAAACGCCTCAGGTGTGTGATTCGCATGAGGACGGAGAGTAGGAGGAACACCACGCAACGTCCGCCGCATCGCCACATTGTGGAGGTCCGCTGGCTCGAACCCTGTGGATGTGAACTGGCCGTGGATTGGCGTCCGTTGGCATCTTGACCGCACGGCCCGTGCAGCCCGGAGAGCCACCGGGGACCGCTCGGAACGAACAGCTGACCGATAACCGCCCCCGGCCGCACCCACCGGTAATGGCGCATTCCGCTCCGGACACCACGACGGCCCCCTCCCGTACGGGGAGGGGGCCGCGGGGACCGGGAGAACGGCGCCGGGCGCCGGACCGGGTCTGCCGGGGCGGGGCCCGGAACGGGGCCCGGAGGCCTACTTCTGCTGCTCCGCCTCGACCGACTTGCGGACCTCGTCCATGTCGAGCGCGCGGGCCTGGCCGATGACGTCCTCAAGGGCCGCCTCGGGCAGCGCGCCCGGCTGTGAGAAGACCGCCACGTTGTCGCGGACGATCATCAGCGTGGGGATCGACCGGATGTCGAAGGCCTGCGCCAGCTCCTGCTGGGCCTCCGTGTCGACCTTCGCGAAGACCAGGTCCTCGTGGCGCTCGGAGGCGGCGTCGTACACCGGGGCGAACTGCCGGCACGGGCCGCACCAGGAAGCCCAGAAGTCGATCAGCACGAATCCGTTGCCGGACACGACCGAGTCGAAGTTCTCTTTGGTCAGCTCGACGGTCGCCATCACTTACACCTCTTCCCGGCCCCCGGGGGTGGGGCCGCCTCGCACAACCGCGTGCTCCGCCGCGGTATTCCTTCCTTGGCGGGTGCCCCTGTGGCCACGGAGTACACCGCGCACCAGACTGGGCCCATGACGGAAGCAGAGGAATACGACGTGGTGGTCCTGGGCGCGGGCCCGGTCGGCGAGAACGTGGCGGACCGGGTGCGGGCGGCGGGCCTGAGCTGTGCGGTGGTGGAGAGCGAGCTCGTCGGCGGCGAGTGCTCGTACTGGGCCTGCATGCCGAGCAAGGCACTGCTGCGCCCGGTCGTCGCCCGCGCCGAGGCGCGCAGGGTGCCCGGCCTTCGCCAGTCGGTGCAGGGCCCGCTGGATGCCGAGGCCGTCCTCGCCCACCGGGACGAGTACACCTCCCACTGGAAGGACGACGGCCAGGTCGAGTGGCTCGACGGCATCGGTGTCCACCTCTACCGCGGCCACGGACGCCTGTACGGCACCCGCAAGGTCAGCGTCACCAGCCCCGAGGGCGAGCACCACGTCCTCACCGCCCGCCACGCCGTGGCCGTGTGCACCGGAAGCCGCGCCCGGCTGCCCGACCTGCCGGGCCTGGCCGACGTGCGGCCCTGGACCAGCCGCGAGGCCACCAGCGCCCAGCGGGTGCCCGGTCGTCTCGTGGTGGTCGGCGGGGGAGTGGTGGCCGTCGAGATGGCCACCGCCTGGCAGGCGCTCGGCGCCCACGTCACCGTCCTGGTGCGCGGCGGCGGCGTGCTGGAGAGGATGGAGCCGTTCGCCGGCGAGCTGGTCGCCGACGCCCTGCGCGAGGCCGGAGCCGAGCTGCGTACCCACACCTCCGTCACGGACGTCGTGCGCAATGCGGCGACCGGCGCCGTCGTGGTGTCGGTGCGCGGCCCCGAGGGCGACGAGCGCCTGGAGGCCGACGAGATCCTCTTCGCCACCGGCCGCGCGCCCCGGACGGACGACATCGGCCTGGACACCATCGGGCTCGACCCCGGTTCCTGGCTGAACGTCGACGACTCCTGCCGCGTCGAGGGCAGCGACTGGCTGTACGCGGTGGGCGACGTCAACCACCGCGCGCTCCTGACCCACCAGGGCAAGTACCAGGCACGGATCTCCGGCGCGGCCATCGCCGCCCGCGCCGCGGGGACCCCGGTCCTGGAGAGCGACCCGTGGGGTGCCCACGCCGCGACCGCGGACCACGCCGCCGTCCCCCAGGTCGTCTTCACCGACCCGGAGGCCGCATCGGCCGGCCTCACCCTCGCCGAGGCGCACGCCACGGGCCGCCGGGTGCGGGCCGTCGACTACGACATGAGCGGCGTCGCCGGCGCGGGCCTGTACGCCGACGGCTACAAGGGCATGGCCCGCATGGTCGTCGACGAGGACCGGCGCGTCCTGCTCGGCGTGACCTTCGTCGGGGCCGGCGTGGGAGAGCTCATCCACTCGGCGACGGTCGCCGTGGCGGGCGAGGTTCCCCTGGACCGTCTGTGGCACGCCGTTCCCTCGTACCCGACGATCAGCGAGGTGTGGCTGCGCCTCCTGGAGACCTACCGGGGCTGAGGCGTACGAGGGCCGGGACCTACCGGATCCGCGTCGGCGCGCGGGTGCCCGGCTACACCGCGAACGCGTCGACCCCGGTGAGCCCGGCCGACAGCGTCCACAGCCGGGCGGCCTGCGCGGGGTCGCTCGCGTGCGGGCTGACACCGCTGGTGAGGACGGAGTGGTCGAGCTCGCCGTCGGCGGCGCCGCTCGGCGCCGGGGGTGCGGCGGGCTCCGCGATGTCGCAGTCCTCGCAGTACACGCCGCCCAGGCCCGCCAGGCGCGGGGAGGTCGCCGCCCACACCTGGGTGGCGGCGCCCTGCTGCGGGGTCTTGAAGTCGAGCGACCAGTTGCCGTCCGCGTCCACCCAGCCCGCCGCGATCCGTTCCTCGTCTGAGACGTGGCGCACGAGGGCGGTGTTGATCTCCCCGGGGTGCAGCGAGAACGCCCGCACCCCCACGTCGCGGCCCAGGACGTCCAGGTGCAGGGCGAACAGCGCGTTGGCGGTCTTCGCCTGGCCGTACGCCTGCCACTTGTCGTAGCCGAGGCGGAAGTGCGGGTCGTCCCAGCGGATCGCGCTGAGCTGGTGTCCGCGGGAGGAGACCGCGACGACCCGGGCGCCGCCGTCCGCCGTCAGGGCGGGCCACAGCCGGTTGACGAGTGCGAAGTGGCCGAGGTGATTGGTCGCGAACTGGGATTCCCAGCCCGGCCCCACCCGCGTCTCGGGGCAGGCCATGACGCCGGCGCTGTTGACCAGGACGTCGATGCCGCGGCCGGCGGCGAGGAACCGGCCGGCGAAGGCGCCGACGCTGTCGAGGTCGGACAGGTCGAGGGCCTCGACCTCCACGCCGGGCAGATCCGCCACGGCCGCTTCGGCCACGTCGAGCCGCCTGGAGGGCACCACGACACGGGCGCCGGCGCCCGCCAGTGCCCGCGTCGTCTCCAGGCCGATGCCCGAATAGCCGCCCGTGACGACGGCGAGCTTCCCGGTCAGGTCGATCCCCGCGAGTACGTCGGACGTGGTGCTCAGGGCCCCGAATCCCGAGCCGGTCCGCCGCTGGGGGGTGTGCTGCTGCGAAGAAGTCATGGTGGCGACGCTACGAGCTGGAGTGCGCTCTCAGTCAACTCCGTTCCCACGTACGGCCCATGGAGTCAGCCGCGCTCCAGGTCGCCCTCCGCCTCGGGGGGCCGGCCGGGCTCGGGCGAGCGCGGTTCCACCGCCGCCGGGTCCTGGGCGACCGGCCGCCACACGCGGGGCCAGTGACGCTGGACGAGGGCGGCGACGAGGCCCGCGACGATGCCGGTGATCATCGGCTCGCCGTGACCGTCGCCGATCAGCAGCAGGACCGCGCCGTCGACGACGATCGCGGCGGCCAGCAGATAGTGGCGTCGCCGCGGGCGGGTGAGCAGGGCGAGACCGGCGATGCTGGTGGCGAGGCGGAAGGTCAGGCCGGAGTTCCCGCCCCCGGGCGGCCCGTGCACGAGAAACGTGTCGACGCTGAACACGATCATGAGCGCCGGGACGAACGCCAGCATCATGCGCGTACCCCACACCCGTTCGGCGGCGAAGCCGATGAGGGCGAGGACGAAGAGGTTGAACGCGGTTCCGCCGACCCCGCCGTCCTGCACCATGAACGAGGTGTACGCCCGCCACCACTGGCCGTGGTCGATGATCTGGTCCGAGTCGCGGTGCAGGACGTCGTAGATCGCCGGGAACGCGAACTGGAGCAGCGAGGGGATCGCCACGATCAGCCAGAGGCCGATCGCGACCCTCGGTGGCTCGCGCCAACTGAACCTGCGCTGGGGCAGACCGTCCATGACCTTCATGACCAGGACGATCATTAAGACGTACAGAGCGGGCGAGACAATATGGTCGGTCATGATCCTTATCTACCCCGTGACCGTCCTGTCCCGACATCACCACGCGGTATCGGCCACGCCCCCTCACCCCTCGGACACCCGTTGCGGTGCGCGGCGGCGGCGCTCAACGCGGCGGCGGGGCCCTCGAATTCGTCCTGATCCCGCCGCAAGAGCGAGCGTGACGGCGACCGAAGCCGCCGCGATGACCGCCATCGCCGTCCCGGCCGGGACGCGCTGCGCGACCGCGCCGGCCAGCGCGGCGCCCAGGCCCTGGCAGGCGAGCATGCCCGAGGAGTGCAGTCCGAGTGCCTGGCCCATCAGGCCGTCGGGAACCAGTGCCATGAGCTGTTCCTGCTGGAGCAGGCTCGCCGCGTACCCGAAGGAGCCCACCGCCAGTGCGGCGACGGCGGCCGGCAGGGGCGGGCGCGAAGCGAGCAGAGGGTAGGGGGCCGCGAGCAGCAGCAGGAGCGGCACGGGAAGCCGGCGCCGCAGGCGCGCGCCGAGGAGGCGCCCGGCGACGGTGTCTCCGGCCAGCATGCCGACGGCCGAGGCGGCGAAGAGCTGCCCCGCGTGGCCTGGCGCGTACGGCACGAAGAGCGACTCGCACCCGACGATCAGGCCGTTGGGAACCCACAGTCCCAGATAGAGCAGACGTCGCGAACGTGACGCCCATAGAAGGGAGTTGACGCGCCAGGTCGCACCCGCCGAGAGGCGTCCCGTGGCCCGCGGCGCCCGGCGGCCGAGCCCGCGCAGTGCGGCCGCCGCGGCCGCCGCGTACAGAAACGCGCCCGCCAGCAGGGTGCCGCGCGGGGTCAGCACGCCGAGCAGGGCGGCGCCGACGGCGAACCCGCAGATCTGCACGCCGCCGGCGCTCATGTTGAGCACCGAGCGGCCCAGTAGCCGGTGTTCCCGGGGCAGGATCTCGCCGAGCAGTCCGAAGCGCACCCCGCCGCCGACCGAGGCGGCAAGACCCTGGCAGAGCAGGACGGCGAAGACGGCGACGAGCGGCAGGCCCGGCGCGGCGAGCAGGGCGGTGCTCACCGCGAAGCCCAGCGCGAGCGCGGCCGTCGCGGCACGCGGCGCGAGCCTGTCGGCCGCCGACATCAGCGCGGCCGCCCCGGCCACCTGGGCGAACGAGCCGCCGAACATGCTGAGCGCGGCCAGGAGCGGCGAGGCGGTGGCCGCGTAGACGAGCGTGGCGAGCGCGAGCCCGCTCACCGTCGTCGCGGCGGCCTGGAGGGCGCAGACGAGGACGAGGGGCGTGAACTCCGGTGTGCGCCGCAGCTCTTGGTAGGTCGGCATGCCGGGAGTCTCGATGGCCGCTCCGCGCGGACGTTACTGTTTCGCGGGGAGGCGAAACCATGGGGTGGTGGCAGGTCGGCGCGGACACGCTGGCGGGCAGCCGCTTCGTCGTGTCGCCGCTCGCCGAGACCACCGCGAGCCTCTTCGCGCTGCTCGCGCCGTCCGCGGCCCACCCGGGCGAACGGGCCTGGCTCGACGCCCATCTGCCCGCGTTCCGGGCGCGGTTGGCGGCGGACCCGGTCACCGCCCGGCTCATGGCGGCCGTGCGCACCGCCCGCTGGACCGCGGACTATCTGGTTCCGACGCCCACGGGCGACGGTGAGCGGTCATTCCCCGCGGAGCTGGCGGAGATCCGCGCCACCCCGACGGCCACCGTCCATGCCGACCTGGCCGAGACGATCGGCGGCCCACTGCCCTCCGCGCTGCTCCGCCCCGACCTCCAGGACCGCACGGCAGACCTGCTCGACTGGCTGTGGGAGCGTGCGGTGCGGCCGGACTGGGCACGCCGGCGCCGCGTCATGGAGGCCGACATCATCGCGCGCACCGAGCAGGTGGGCCGGGGCGGCTGGGCCGCGGCGCTCGGCGACATGCGGCCCGGTATGCGCTGGCTCGGCGAGAGCCGGCTCCAGATCCATGCGTACGACCACGCGCCACAGGACATCTCGGCGGCCCAGCTGCTGTTCCTGCCGGTCACGCCGCGGCACCGCTGGGTCACCTGGGACGACCGGGGACACTACGCCGTCGTGTACACGTGCACCGGCACGCTCGCCGAAGCCGGCCGGTCGCGGGCTCCCGAGGCCCTCGGCGTGCTGCTCGGACCGGCCCGCGCGGGCGTTCTCGTCCTGCTGGGCGCCCCGAAGAGCACCACCCATCTGGTGGCCCTGACCGGCCAGGGGCTCGGCTCGGTCGGCCGCCATCTGAAGGTCCTGCGCGACGCGGGGCTGGTGGGGCGGCGCCGCTCGGGGCGCTCGGTCCTCTACTACC
Source organism: Streptomyces sp. NBC_00442 (assembly GCF_036014195.1). Classification (NCBI taxonomy): domain Bacteria; kingdom Bacillati; phylum Actinomycetota; class Actinomycetes; order Kitasatosporales; family Streptomycetaceae; genus Streptomyces; species Streptomyces sp. NBC_00442. The sequence continues at coordinate 538,357 of NZ_CP107918.1, read as the reverse complement.
GGACGCCGGCCGCGGACGCGCTCGTCGCGGCGTCCACGCATGAGTAATACTCTCGCCATGACTTCACGTGTTACGGATCCGGGCGACGGGGCGCACGCCGGGGTGCGGGTCCGGCGGGCCGTCGCGCGCGACGCCAAGCGGCTGACCCGCCTCGTGCGCACCTCCGGCGCCTACGAGGGTCCGTACGCGCCGATGATCGCCGGGTACCGGGTCGGCCCGGACTACATCGAGACCCATCGGGTCTTCGTGGCGGTCGGCCCGGACGACCGGGTGCTCGGCTTCTACGCGCTGATCCTGAACCCGCCCGAACTGGACCTGATGTTCGTCGCGGACGCAGCCCAGGGCCGCGGGGTCGGCCGCCTCCTGGTCGCACACCTGCTGAGGGAGGCGCGCGCCGCGGGTCTCGACCGGGTGCGGATCGTCGCGCATCCGCCGGCCGAGGGCTTCTACCTCGGAGTGGGAGCCCAGCGGACCGGCACCGTACGGGCCCGTCCGCCGGCCGTGATGTGGGACCGGCCGGAGCTCGAACTCGTCACAGCCGAGGGGTAGTTGGCGTCGTCCGGGAAGCGGGAGCGCCTCGTCCCGTGCGTCTGCCGCGGGCGGAGGCGGCCTTCTCGGCGCGGTGACCCGAGGCGGGTGCGCCGCGGCTCCGGGCGAGGGGCGGCAGAGGTGAGCATCCGTCACTTCGCCCGGAGCGGCGCGGGTCGGCGACGCGCGGGGCGGGTCATCCGGTCGCTCCACACCGGTCGAGATGTCGGATAAGCGCGCTTATGTTGTCAATCGGTATGGCGGGCCGGTACTACCCCGGCCGCCGCCCGCGGAGGGGAACGCCTCCGCGCGACGGGGCCGCGAGGTCTCCGCAAGGCCGAGAGAGGGCGACATGGCGGACAGGGCGGGACGGTCGGTGGACGGCGGCGTTCGGCAGGACGGGAGCGGTCCGGAACCGGGAGTCGCCGCCGGTGAGGGGGCTTCCGGCCGACGGCGCCTGGTCCCCTGGAAGCCCCGCGGCCGGTTGACGCCGCATCAGCTCAAACGACGCAGGCTGGCCACGCGCGGAGCTCTCGCGGTGTGCCTGCTGTGCGTCGGCACGGTCGGCTACTCGGTGGGGGAGGCGCTGACCTATCCCGGCGACGACAGCACGGCGGCCCGGCTCGCCGGCTGGGCCCGCGAACACGAGCTCGGACCGGTCGTCGACAAGCTGGAGAACCTCCAGTACGAACTCGACCCGCCCCAGGTCGGCGGAAGCCTGCCCAGCGCGGCCCTGGCCCGCATGAAGGCGACCGCCCCGGCCGTCCCGATCAGCCATCGCGGCGTGCCCCTGCGCGCCCCGATGCGACCCCTGGTCGCCCCGGGGCTGCCCGGCGAGGGCGTGTGGCGCGCTTTGAGCGTCGCGCACGGCGAGCCCGTGGTGCAGGGCACGTACGTACGCCCCGACGGCGACCACACCTCGTATCAGGCCGCCATCGCCTGGATCAGCGGCAAGAAGGCGCGCTTCGAACTGCACCCCGGCGTGCGGGAGCCCGGCGGCTCCTTCGACGTGCCGCCCACCATCCCGGAGGGCAGCCGCACCGGGCTGCTCGCCACCTGGAACGGAGGCTTCAAGGTCACCGACGGCGGCTCGCGCGGCGGCTTCTACCTGCACGGCGAGACGGCCGGTGAGCTGCGCGACGGCGCGGCGTCGGAGGTCTTCTACAAGGACGGCTCGATCAAGATCGGTCAATGGGGGCGTGACGTGCGGATGACGCGTGACGTGATCGGCGTGCGCCAGTGCCTGGAGCTCATGGTCGACAACGGCCAGGTCGTTCCGGACATCGACGTCGACTCCAAGTGGGGCGCCACCGACCAGAGCCGGATGTTCGTGGAACGCTCGGGCGTCGGGGTGACCGCCCAGGGCGACGTCGTCATGGTCGTCGGCCAGGCCCTCACCGCGCGCACGCTGGCCGAGGTCATGCGGCAGGCGGGCGCCGTGCGCGCGATGCCGCTGGACATGAACCGCGCCTGGCCCTCCTTCATGAGCTACGACGGCGCGAAGAACCCGGCCAGCCCCGAGCCCACCAACATCCTCGACTTCGAGAACCCGCCGGAGCGCTACTACAACCAGGCCACCAGGGACTTCGTCGCCGTCTATGCCAAGTGACCGGTGGGTGGGGGGCGGGGCCGGACGGGTCACTGAGTGCTACGTCACCGGCACGCCGACCTGGGACCAGGCCTTGAGCACCGCCTGGATCTCGTCGCCGTCGCCGTAGAGACCGCGCGCGGTCTGCGCGGTCAGCCGGGCGAAGTCGGCGAACTGGGCGTCCGTGCCCAGCTCGCCACCGGTGAGCGTGGCGTACCAGATCCGCCCGGCTCGCTCCCAGGCGTTGCCGCCGAGCGCGGTGGCCGCCAGGTAGAAGGCGTGGTTGGGGATGCCCGAGTTGATGTGCACCCCGCCGTTGTCGCGGCTCGTGCGTACGTAGTCGTCCATGACCGCCGGCTGCGGGTCCTTGCCGAGCTGAGGATCGTCGTACGCCGTGCCGGGGGCCTTCATCGAGCGCAGCGCCTCGCCGTGGATGCGGGGCCCGAGCAGCCCGGCGCCGATGAGCCAGTCCGCCTGGTCGGTGCTCTGGCCGAGGGCGTACTGCTTGATGAGTGAGCCGAACACATCGGAGACGGACTCGTTGAGCGCGCCCGACTGGCCGAAGTAGTCCAGATTGGCGGTGTACTGCGTGACCCCGTGGGTCAGTTCGTGGCCGATGACGTCGACCGGCAGCGTGAAGTCGAGGAAGAGCTCTCCGTCCCCGTCGCCGAACACCATCTGCTCGCCGTTCCAGAAGGCGTTTTCATAGCCCTCGCCGTAGTGCACGGACGCGAGCAGCGGCAGCCCGGAGTCGTCGATGGAGTGGCGCCCGTACGCCTTCAGATACAACTCGAACGTGGCACCGAGCCCGGCGTGCGCGCGGTTGACGGTGGCGTCGGACGAGGGCTGGTCGCTCTCGGCGTGCACCTCGGTGCCCGGCAGCGTTTCCTGGTGCCCGGCGTCGTAGATCGTGCGCACGGGCTTGTCGGACGGGGTGCCGGTGGGGGCGGCGGTGGCGCGGACCGTGGTGATCCGGCGCTGGGTACGCAGCTGGGCGTCGTGCTCCAGGGTGCGGCGCGCGGGCCGGTACACCGCGGGGTCCTCGTGCTGGGCGAGCCGGTCGAGGACGTGGGGAGGTACGACGGTGCAGAAAGGGGCGGGATTGTTCATGAGCAGCAATGTGGCACAGCGTGACGCAACTGTCACTGCGCGCAGTCGAGTTGGCTGGAAAGTGCCGTCTGGCAACCGCCCCTGGTCGATGGGGGCGCCCAGTGCTACAGGCTCCTGCGGGTGCGGGTGCGGGTGCGGGTGCGGGTGCGCGGGGCCGGGGCCGGGGCCGGAGCCCCGGGCGGAGGCCGGGCCGGTCGGGCCCGCGCCGGAACCTGCGCCGGAACCCGACCCCGACCCCGCGCCCGACCCCGCGCCCGAGGTCTAGCCAGGACCCGAGCTCGCGCCGCGGGTGGAGTCGGGCGGGGGGAATTGTCCCGCCATGGCCGCCGCCATCCGCAGGTGCGGGGCGGCTTCGGCGGGACGGCCCTGGCGTTCGAGCGTGCGGCCGAGCATGAGGGCGGCGTACTGCTCTACGGGATCGCGTTCGAGTACCGCCCTCAGCTCCGCCTCGGCCTTCCGGAGCCGGGCCGAGTGGTAGTAGGCGCGAGCCAGCAGCAGCCGCGGTGCGACCTGCTCGGGTGTCTCGGCGACCAGGCCCGCAAGGATGTCGGCGGCCGTGACGTACTCCTTCGCGTCGAAGAACATCAGGGCCCGGCCCCAGCGGTCGGCGGCCGTGCCGAACTCGTAGTAGCTGTCGGTGACGTGACGGTGTGGGCTGCTCATGGGTGCGTCCTGTTCCGTGGCCCCGGGGCTGGGGCCCGCACCCCGCACAACGCGAACATGTTGTTGAACATTCCACTACCGAACCGGCGGTGGTGCGGGCCGCTCAGCGCAGGCCGGCCCTGTGCCGCTTCGCCAGGTGGGCGACCAGGGCGGCGATCGGGACGATCAGGGCCAGGGTGACCGGGCCCGTGCCCCAGCCCAGGCCCGCCCTGTCGGCGGGAACCCCCATCCAGTCGGCGAAGGACGCGCCCAGCGGTCTGGTCAGGACGTACGCCCACCAGAACGCGGCCACCGCGTCGAGCCCGAGGTAGCGGCCGGACAGGGCGGGTACGGCGATCAGCGCGGCGAAGAGGATGCCCGACGTGAGGTAGCCGAGGTGCAGCGTCCCCGCCGTGAGGTCGCCGACCGCCGTGCCCAGCGCGAAGGTCGCGAGCACGGTGGCCCAGTAGAAGACCTCTCGGCGGCGGGTGCGGATGCTGTGGATCGACAGCGTTCCCTCGCTCAGGTACCAGGCGGTGAGCACCCCGGCCAGCGCCACGGTGAAGGCCGCGGTGGAGAGTGCGTACGGGACGCCCGCGATCACGTGGATCACGTCGGCCGCCATGGTGCCGAACACGCTGACCATGACGATCGCCGACCAGTACGTCCAGGGCCGGTACCGGTCGCCGCGCAGCTGTGCCGCCAGTGCGAGGGTCAGTCCCGCGAACCCGAGGGCTCCGGCGGGGACCGGGCCGAGGGTGCGGCCCAGATAGTCCGACGCGGTTTCGCCCATGCCGGTGGTGAGCACCTTGACGATCCAGAACAGGGCCGTGATCTCGGGCACCTTGCTCAGGGCGGAGCCGTCCGGGGAGGTGGCCCGATGCCGGCGGCCCTCTTCCGCCGGCCTCGTCATCGCCTCATTGATGGGCTGTCCCATGGTCGTTCCCGTCCTCCCGTCGCACCGCGTCCAGCCGTCAACTGCCCTTGTTTCAGGCGCGGTTGGTTCAATGATTCGAACCGGACGGCGGTCGGCGCCCGGTGAATGTCTACGCGACTGTAGACGATGGAGTTGTGAGGTCGTCGGGGAGGGTCGGAGTGCCGAACACCCGTGAGGGAATAGGTTGACCGCATGAGCAACCTCGATCGCCGGCCCACGCTGTCCGTCTGTGGCGGACGCGGCTTCGTCGTGGCAGAACCGGTGCGCGAACTCCTCTCGCCCCGCACCGTGCGGCTCGGAGATTCCACCGAAGTGCGGCGGCTGCTGCCGAACCTCGGCCGCCGGATGGTCGGCGCCTGGGCCTTCGTCGATCACTACGGCCCGGACGACATCGCCGACGAAGCGGGCATGCAGGTGGCTCCGCACCCGCACATGGGCCTGCAGACCGTCAGCTGGCTGCACCAGGGAGAGGTGCTGCACCGCGACAGCCTGGGCAGCCTCCAGACCGTACGTCCCAGAGAACTCGGCCTGATGACCTCGGGCCGCGCCATCAGCCACTCCGAGGAGACCCCCAGGTCGCACAGCCGGTTCCTGCACGGGGCCCAGCTGTGGGTCGCCCTGCCCGACGCCCATCGCGCCGTCGAGCCGCACTTCCAGCACCACGCGGACCTGCCCCACGTCACCGCGCCCGGCGTCGACGCCACGGTCATCCTGGGTGAACTCGACGGCGCGCTCTCACCCGGCTCGACCTACACCCCGATCGTCGGCGCCGACCTCGCCCTCGCGGCGGGCGCCGACACGCGGCTCCCGCTGAACCCCGACTTCGAATACGCGGTCCTCGCGATGTCGGGCGAGGCCCACGTGGACGACGTGCCGGTACTCCCCGGCTCCATGCTCTACCTCGGCTGCGGCCGCACCGAACTCCCCGTACGCGCCGACTCCGACGCCGCCGTGATGCTGCTCGGCGGCGAGCCGTTCGAGGAGGAGATCCTCATGTGGTGGAACTTCGTCGCCCGCTCCAACGAGGAGATCCAGCAGGCCCGTTCGGAGTGGATGACGGGTTCGAGGTTCGGAGAGGTGAAGGGTTACGACGGCCCCCCGATCCCGGCACCGGAACTGCCGGGAGTGCCCTTGAAGCCGCGGGGCCGGGTGCGCTGATCAAGGCTTGTGCGGGATCGGTCCGGCCGATGGGCGGCGGAGGAGTCAACTTTGGAGGCGGCCGGTCGACATCGTGTGGAACCCTCCCGATTCCGGGGCGCGGGAGGGTATCTGCCGTCCTGGACGTGACCTTTTGGCCGAGTGTGCTGCCGAGTCTGTGATGTGTGGACATTCGACAACCCGATCGAGGTGTGTGTCCGTTGGGTCGGACAGCGCCGGCCGGGAGGCGGCGGCATTGTCGACGCCTCGATCATCGCCGGAACCTCGAAGCCCTTCCCGCGTCGCACTCTGGTGTCGGGTCCTCGGTTCACCGAGCCCGCAGGGCGACTACCGGTCACTGTGGCGTCACAGTCCGGCCAGCCCGCTGCCCTAAGGGATGAAGGACCGGACGAAACCCTCCATGGAGAGCATCGGGCTGAGCATGATCGGGTTTCCAGCGCGGATCGCGCCCACCGTTGAGGAAGGAAGGCATCGTCATGGCCGTGGAGTTCACGTATGAGGCACCGGACATCTCCGAGGAAGGGGACTCGGTGAGCTGGCGCTGGCAGGTGGTCAACAACCTGCCCGAGAAGGCCTCCAAGGTCGTCTTGACGCACAAGCTGTCCCCGGCGCTTCCGATTACACACGTCAGTGGTCCCTCCGCCATCACCGAGAGCACCGTCACGAGCCGGTGGGAGACCCTGGCGGCCGGCGAGAAAGCGCAAGGCGAAATCACGGCGACGCTCCCTGAGGACCTTGCCGGCTCCGTTTCCATCAGCGGACGGATCACCTGGAAGAACACCTGACCGGGTGGACACGCGCGGCTGGTGCCGGGGCCGGCAGAGATTCCTCGGCCTCGGCCCCGGCATCATGCCAGGGCCGCCTTTCGGACCAGGGGCGCCTCCCTGCTCAGTCCGTCCGCGGCTCCAAGGTGCACGCAGGGACATCACGTCCACCGATCTCGGATTGGAGGTACGTGTCAATCCACTTGCCGGTCGGAGTTCGGGGCGTCAAACACTACGTCCCCGGAGCAGCGGCACCCGTCCTCATGCGGCCAAGGACCTGTGACGACGCCCTCGTAAGGCCCGCCGTGACTCGGTGCCGAAGTCGAGGCCGATGACCTGGTGGTCGGCCGGGCCGGTGCCGGCGGCCTCCCGGGCTGCCAGCAGGATGTCGTAGCCGGTGCGGGGGAACTGCCGTGCATCTCGCGGGCCGCAGGCATCATCCCGCCTCAGCGGAAGGCACTGTTGAAGGTTGCGACACCATGTCCTGCCCCAACCCCAGCGGGTGAGGAGGTAGTCGCAACGGCGCGTCTTGGCACGATGGACGAACTCCCGTCGCAGGTCTGGCGTCGCCCCGGAGACAGCCGCGCCTTCGGCCACCGTGCGGCGCCCGGGAAGTCCGGTTCCGCCGCCTCGGCGCGGCCCGCGCTCGCCACGTGTCCGTCGGCCGGTGGGCTCTGGTTCGGGCGATCGCTCGGCTGATCGTCGGGGAACTTCCCCTCGTGCAGCCCGCATCGGTCTTGGGGGGAGGAACTTGGCCGCCTCCAACCCGTCCACGAACCACTGTGTGCCGCGCCGGTGCTAGTGCTCCTCGGGGGTGGCGAGAAGGCGGCGGTGCAGTTCTGCGGTCATCGTGTGGATGGCCCGGGTCAGCTCGGTGTTGGTCTTGAGTTCCAGCTCCTGTTCGACGAAGTCGTGGTCGGCCTTGGCCTGCTGGAATTCCGCCTGCCGGTTCTGGCCGATCATGACGAACGTCGACAGGAAGATCGCTTCGAGGGACACGACGAGCGTCAGCGTCGGCCACGGGTTGGTCTCCACGAACAACATCCAGAGTGCGAAGCCGACCGCGTGCAGGTAGACGAACGTCATGGAGCCGGCGAACTTGGTGATCGCGTCGGCGATACGCAACTGGACGTTGCCGGCCCGGCCGGCCCGGTGTGCGACGACGACGGGATGGTGCCGCCTCGCTGCGTCATGACTGCTCATTCTCGTCCGCCCACTTCCGTCGATCGGCACTCAACCGTGCTGGCTCGCTGCATGCTGCCAGAGAGGCGGGACACTGGCTCATTCCAGCCGCAAGCGCGGCCGGGCGCTGCCCTCGGCCGCGCAACAGCCCGTCCCCTGGCGCCAGTTCCCCGGCGCGACCAAGCCATAGGTAGGCATTGACAAGGAGTGCACACGGCCGTTGACTGGCGGGTGGGCGATGGGCCATGACGCACCGGGAGTTCCGGGACGCGACCCCCCGCCACTCGCTTCGCCGGGACCCCGCGGAACGCAGAGTGCACTCCTGCGAACCGGAGGTTCGGCCATGTCTCTCTGGATCCTTCCGATCGTGCCGGTCCTGCCGATCGTGCCGGTCCTGGCGCTGTTCGGGTTCGGCTTCACCCTGTACCCCGTGTCGTACGCGGCCGCAGCACCGCTGGCCCCATGGGTCATCGGCCTTTTCACGCACGGCCGTACGGGCTCGCGCCGATCCGCCGGAAGCGACCTGTGACCACCGCCCGTCCGCCCCCTCTGGGGGAGGGCCGGCCGTGCCGGGAGGCTCCTCCCGGAGCCTCACCGAACGGGAAGGGGAACCGTCATGGGCTTCGCGACAGACTCAGGAACAGTGCCCAGTCCTTCCGCGGCCGGCTCAAGGAAGGCACCGGCCGTGCCGCCGGCAGCGGGCACCTCAAGCGCACAGGCCGTCGTGAACAGGCTGGTGGTGACCTCGAGCAAGCCGGCGAGATGACCAAGGGCGCCTTCCGGCGCTGAACAGGCTCGCACAGCGAACTTCCTCGCGGCCGAGGGAAACCGGACACCTCTCCCTCCCCGCTCACCCTCGATGAGAAGGAGTACTTCCGTGAACGAGAACGTGTGGGGCTACCGGCCGATGGCCGCCCACCAAACAGGCATGGACCTGACCGGATACAAGGTCGAGGCGAGTGACGGGAGCATCGGCAAGGTCGACAAGCACTCCGAGGACGTCGGCGCCGCGTACATCGTCGTCGACACCGGAGCCTGGATCTTCGGCAAGGAGGTCCTCCTGCCGGCCGGGGTCGTGGTGCGCGTCGACCGCGAGGAGAAGAAGATCTATGTCGACCGCAGCAAGGAGCAGATCAAGGGTGCTCCCGAGTTCAACAAGGAGAAGCACCTCGGCAACCCGGACTACCACCAGGAAGTGGGCAGTTACTACGGCCGCCCGCGCCCGCCCCAAATGATGTGAGCCGGCCCCGGCCTCCCCGCCGGGACCAGGACCGGGTGCCGGGTGGCCGACCGGCCGGCACCCGGTGTCCTGCCTCCGGCTGGTCCGTTCGGACCGCTCCCGTCCACGCAGCTGAGAGGCGTGTCATGTTGATGTTCGTGCTCGTGATGGTGGCAATGGTCGTCGTGATCGTGGCGGCCGTCCTCGTCATCGGTTTCGGGCAACGCGGTGGACGGGGGCTGAAGAAGCGCTTCGGCCCCGAGTACGGCCATGTCGTCCAGCGGCACAACGGCGACACCAAGGCGGCCGAAGCGGAGCTCGGCGAGCGGGTGCGGCGGCACGGCTCCCTCGAGGAACGGACACTGTCACCCGAGGCGCGCGAGGGGTACTGCGCCCAATGGGCCCGTATCCAGGACCGGTTCGTCGAATCGCCGGACAAGGCCGTCGCCGAGGCCGACATGCTGCTGTCACGGCTGGCCGAGGACCGGGGCTTCCCGCCGGGCGACCCGTTCGAGAATCAGATGGCCGCGCTCTCCGTCCACCACAGCGATCACGTCCGCGGCTACCGCGACCTGCACACCACGGCCCATGGCCACGGCAGCACCGAAGAGATGCGCGAGGCCATGGTGCAGGCCCGCGGCCTCGTCACCGCACTGACCACTGAGCAAGCCGCCCCCTCGGGCCGGCACCGCTCGCACCACCACGACGGGCGCGACCCGGAACACCAGGCCCCCGGTGGGCACCATACGAAGGGAAGCACCACCTGATGATGTACGACGCCGAACGCGCACGGCAGCCTGCGGCCCCCCGCCCGGAGCCTCCCGGGCGGCACACTCCGCAAGCTCCGGAACCCGGTCCCGCCACGGACCCGCGTGCACCGTTCACCGGCTCCGACGGCCAGCCCCGCACCGCGGGCTTCGAGCAGCAGCTGCTTCCGGCCGGTGAACGGGACAAGCTCTCCGTCCGACTCCGCCAGGCCGTCAACAACTTCATCGACAGCCCGCGCCACGCCGTGGAGGAGGCCGACGGCACCTTCGACGAGGTCGTCAGCCGTCTGAACGGCGCACTCGGGGAACGCCAACGCGCCCTCCGCGCGAACTGGCAGAGCCCGGACACCCAGGCCGAAACGGAGGACCTGCGCGTCGCCCTGCAGGCGTACCGGGAGATCACCGAACAGCTGCTCCAGATGTAGACGCGAGCCACCGTGTCTCCAGTGGCCAGAGGCCCTCTCCGAAGTGAAGTGCCTCTGTGTCCCTGTCAGTGCGGGAGCCATGAGCGCTCAGTAATGTCGCCCGTCGAGACACAGGACCACACAGGACCCCACAGGACCACGGTGATCAGGGGCGTCAGCGTCAGCTCTCCCGCAGCAACGGATCTCACGGCGAGGTGGATCTCATGTACCGAACGGGCACGACGCACGAAGAGCATCATGAATGGTGGTCAATGACGATCGAGACGTCGGGCCCAGAGGCCGGCTTCGACCGCCAACTGGCATCACTTCGTGCGCAGAGCGAGAAGGTACGGCGTGCTGCCGCGACCCGCATGGTGATCGAGCGGGCACTCGGCATGGTGACCGTCCTGGTGCCCTGCACTGGGCAGCGAGCCCGCGCCCTGCTGGTGGACGTGGCCCGGCACTGCGACGTCAGCCTGCGAGCGGTGGCCGCAGCTTTGGTGGCCGGCCCGGAAGGCGAGGAGCTCCCCGATGTCATGCAGCACGAGATCGGCCGCGCTCTGCGCCGGCTCCGTTCCGCAGAACAACACTGACCCGCCAGGGCCAGGATCGGGGCTCTCGTGGCTGACGAGGCTGCCTTCGCCCAGGAAGGGGTTGTCCTTCCGGCACGATCCAGCGCGGAGGGCCTTGTCCAGCACGTTCTCCGGACCGCTTCGATGCGCTGCGCTGCGCTGCGTAGCGTAGCGCTGCCGGTGGATGGTCCGGGGAGTGTCCGGCCATCAACAGCGGGTGCCTTGCGTCCGGCCGTTGGGCTCCTTGGCTATTCGCTCCAGCAGCCGAGGATGTCGCTGGCGATTTCATAGGCCAGGTCGGCTCGGGAGAGCTGGTGGGGTCCGGACGTAGCCGGCATACCGGTGGCGTCGACGCGCAGGGTCTTGCCGTCCTTGAGGATGACGACCGTGCCGCCCGCCGATTCATAGCCGGGGTTGCCCAGGGCTTGGGCGGCGGTCAGCTGGGTGGTGGTGCCCAACTGCTTGCGGAGCGATTGGAAGTAGGTGTTGGCGGAGGCGGTGTTGGGGGACTCCTTCACCGACAGGACCAGGTGGCCGCCGGGCAGGTGGTAGGTGCAGGTGTAGAGGTGATCGGTCCAGGTGGTGGTCGTGGTCGGCGTGTGAGGAGGCGCGAGGATCTTGACCACGTCCTCGCGGATCTCAGGCCCGCACACCATCAGCGCCGACGCCGAAGGCGCGGCGGCCTGCGTCATGCCGGGCATGCGCATGCCCGGCGGCACGGATCCCGCCGCGGACGCTGATGGTCCGGTGGGCGCTGATGCGCTGGTGGGTGCGGCTGCACCGGGCGCCGAGTGGGTGGCGCCGTTCCCTGAGGCGCACCCGCCCGCCAGAGCGGCGAAGGCCACGGCACTGGCCAGAGCGAGAAGGCGGCTCCTCCGTCGATCACGGTGTGGGCAACTGGGAGGTCCTGCTGCGTTGTTCGGTTGCCTCTGGTTCTTCATCGTCCCTCCTCGTACGGATGGGGATGAGGGTGCGGGTCGGTGTGCGGTCAGGCCGGGTGGATTCCGGTGAGGGTGGCGTAGGCGACGGTGTTGTCCAGGTAATGCTGGGTGGCGTGGTCGAACCGGCCGCCGCAGGTGATCAGACGGAGCTGGGAGTTGGTGGTGTTGCCGTAGACGGTCAGGGTGGGGAAGGCGTCCTTGGGGTATGTGTTGACGCCGTCGATCCTGAACACGGCCACGCTGTTGTCCCTGCGAGTGACGCTCACGGTGTCGCCGGGGCGCAGTGCGCCCAGCGCGTAGAACACGCCTTTGGCTCCGGTGGTTCCGTCGATGTGGCCGAGGATGACCGCCGGGCCCACTTGGCCGGGGGCTGGTGAGTTCCGGTACCAGCCCGGTGCGGAGACGTCGGACATCGGCGGCACTTCCAGGGTGCCGTCCTTGTTCTGCCCGAGGCTCAGCAGCCTGTGGTGCACACCGATCGCCGGGATGCTGATCGCGGTGGGAGTCACAGCCGGGGCGTTCCGGGCCGCCGGTGTTGCGGCCGTGGGCCCCGCCGGAACGCCGGACGGGCTGCCGGTCGGACTCGGCGTGTTACCTCCGGCCCCAAATGCCTTGTCCGGGGCGGAAGTTGGGGGGACGCCCGTCGGCAGCGCGGCCGAAGCCGGCGGCTGGGGCGCGTGGTGCTGGCTGGATATCCCGAGGGACACGGTCCCTCCCGCTGCCAGGAGCAGGACGGCGGCCGCCGACGCCAGCAGGCGTCGGCGGCCACTGCCGAACAGTCGTGTCGGCCAAGACATGACGGCCTACTTCTCGGCGCTGGTCCGTCGACGCAGGACCAGGGTGCCGCCGGCTGCGACTGTCAGGCCCCCGCCGGCCGCGAACAGCCAGGAGTCATGGATGCCCGAGGTCCCGCCACCGCCGGTGTTCACGCTGCCACTGGGAACCATGGCCATCTGCGAGGTGGCCAGTGGCCCGCACAGCGCCGGGGAGGTCGCGGCCAGCGGCAGCGACGGCACGAGGTCGCTGGGCTCGGCCTGGGCCTTGGCGCTCAGCGTCGTCGGATCGAGACCGTGGACGACGATGACGGCCTTGCCGGCCTTGATCGAGGCTTGAGTCGCCGCGTCCAGGGTGATGGTGCGGGAGTAGTGGAAGTCCGCACCGGACGGCGCGATCTTGATGTCCGTGCCGGCTGCCGGGCTGGTGTCGCCGGTCAGGCCGAGCGTGGTGCCGATCGCGCCATAGGCCGGCCCGCCCTCGGTGGTGCTGACGACGCCGTCACCGTTCTTGTCCGCCGAGGCGTCCGGGCACTTGCCCATCCCGTTGATGTGGATGTGCTGTACGTGCGGGAACGGCGCCTTCATGAACGTCCCTGCCAGCCCCTTGACGTCCTCGGTGACCACGGCCTTGGAGCCGGTCAGTTGCAGCATCAGCATGCCCGAGCCGCCGGAATGGTTGAGAGGCTTCAGCGTCGCCATGTACGTCGTGCTGTCGCTCGACCGCGCGCTCGCCGTCGAGCTGGTGAAGGCCAGTGGCAGTGCGAGAAGCGCCACCGGGGCCGTCATGGCCAGGACCCTGGCCGTTGTCTTCCTCGTGTTCGTCATCGTGCTCTCCTCCAACTGCGTGGTGGTGCTCAGACGTGCGATGACTCGTCGCGAAGCGGGGTGCAGGTGATCACCACCTCTGCATTCCGATGGGACGGGAACGCGTGCCGTGGCGGGCTGCGGCTGCTTGAGTCAATGACGGGAAGGGCCGAACGCCGGGTCCGGGGCGCATCGAAATCGGGCCTCTGAGGGGATTCGGAGCCGCGGACCCGGCGGATGGGTGTCGATGTCCGTCAGTCGTCTGCGGAGCTGTGCCAGCTACCCCTGCCTGCGCCTTCTGCATGCTTCGTCGCGCAGGACATCAGGACACCCAAGCCCGCGCCCCCGTCGACACGGGCGAACACACACGGCCGGCGTGCTCCATCACCGCACCACCACCCGACGCTTGCGAGCTCGTGCTCGGCGTGTGCGAGGGCGTGCGCGACGATACGGAGCCGGGGATGCAGATCCAGCGCACGACAGGCCAGTTCGCGCGCCTCGCAATGACCAGGGGTTCCCAGATGCACGGTCACATGGGCATGCACGGCCGGCCCATGGACCACCGGGGCGGCTTCGGTGAGGGGCACTGAGCGAGCGAGTAGTCGTGGCCCGCGTGGGGTGACCATGACGGGCCAGCCTTGGGGAAGGTGACATCCGGACCCGCGCCGATGGTGGATCCCATCCGTATCCGCCGTCGGCGCGGTGTCCGAGGCAGTGAGCCACCGGTTCCGGCTCGGCTCCGCTCGACTCCGATCGCACGCGTGCAGCTACCTGTTCCAGCGGGTGGCATTCCCGGTGGGAGCGATGCGACGGGCCCGGTCTTCGTCAGCCCCCAGCGGATGTGAACTCGTTGGGGTGAGGGACCAATCCCGTTGCTCGCGGGCTCCGAATAGGACCCGTGATGAACGTGGTGAGCAGAGGGGTCCGCCTTCCGCCGGCCGCCCTGTCCAACGACGTGGGCGGCCCCTATGTCGGCAACGCCCGCTTGGTCGGTGTCCCTCTCGTCGACCTGCTGAAAGAGGCCGGCGCGAAGCCGCCGTCGCGCGGCGGTCCGGCGGATCAGCTGGTGGCCCGATCGGTGGACGGCACGGTGATGATCGCGGGAGCGGCCTCGGCACAGCACCGGGGTGTCGACCGCGTCGAGGTGCGGGTGGACGACGACGGTCCTTGGATGCGGGCCGACTTGGCCGCCGAGGACACCACGGACACCTGGCGCCAGTGGTCCCTGCCACGGAAAGCAACCTCCGGCGGCCACACGCTGACGGTCCGCGCCACCGACCGCACCGGACAGGTACAGCCCGAACAGCGCGCCCGGACCATTGCCGACGGCGCGGGCGGCTGGCACTCGGCGGTGGTCACCGTGGACTGAACGCGCCGCCACCCGCGGCCTCTGCGTACCGCAACTCCCCACCTCCACCTGGCGTGTCCGGCCCTTAACGGCCAGCACGCTCTATTTCACCCTTTCACTTCAGGAGTAGTCATGAATGCCCTGCGTTTCCGTCGTGCCGCGATCGCCGTCACCGCTGCCGCCGTTCTTCCCTTCGCGCTGAGCGCCTGCGGAGGCTCCGACAGCAAGAAGGACAGCTCTTCCTCGTCCTCCGAGGCCGCTGCGCCGCCGGCCGCACAGTCGTCCGCCGGCGGCGACGCGGCCATGACGGACAAGCCTTTTGGGTCCGCGTGTGCTTCGGTGCCGAAGGACGGCGCGGGTTCGTTCGACGGGATGGCCAAGGACCCCGTGGCGACCGCAGCGTCCAACAACCCGGCCCTGTCCACGCTCGTGACCGCGGTGAAGAAGGCCGGTCTGGTCGACACCCTCAACAACGCACAGAACATCACCGTGTTCGCGCCGACCAATGACGCGTTCGCGAAGATCCCGAAGGCCGATCTGGACAAGGTGCTCAACGACAAGGCGATGCTGACCAAGATCCTCACGTACCACGTGGTCGGTCAGAAGCTCGCGCCCAAGCAGCTGGAGAACGGCTCGTTCGACACCCTGGAGAAGGGCAAGGTCACCACGACCGGCTCCGGGACCGAGTACAAGGTGAATGACAGTGCGAACGTGGTCTGTGGCAACGTGCCGACCGCCAACGCCACCGTCTACATCGTCGACACGGTTCTGATGCCGAAGTAGCTTCAGTGAAGGGTTAGTTGCACTTCTGTGAGGTGGGGGTGGGCCGTATCGCGGCCTGCCCCCCCCGCACATGGTGTCGAGGCATCCAACGAGGAGGGCGCCGTGGCGGCCATTCCGCAACAGGGTCGGTTCGTGCCGGATTTCGCACTGCCCGGTGGCATCTTGAGCCAAAATGTTTTCGAGCGTGGCGAGTACCGGCTGTGCGCGGAGCGCGGGAGGCCCCTGGTTCTCACCTTTTACCCGGGTGACGACACGCCGGTCTGCACCCGCCAGCTGTGCTCGTACTCCAGCGGCCTTGAGGCGTTCGCCGACTGTGGTGCCGACGTGTGGGCCATCAGTCCGCAGTCGCTGGACAGCCACGAGGCATTCGCTCGAAAGCACCAGCTCGCGATGCCGCTGCTGGCCGACACGGAGCGGGTTGTAGCGCGCGCCTTCGGCATCACCGCCCCTGGGATCGGACTGCGGCGGGCGGTGTTCCTCATTGGCCCCGACGGCACCCTCTTCTGGAAACACGTCACCCTGCTCGGTGCCACCTTCCAGAGCGTGGACACCCTGAGCCGACAACTTGCCCGACTCGCGGCGCTTTGAGGCGCACGGGTGCGCAGGCGTGTCCGCGCCGGGCTTGGCTGCCCCATGGCGGCCAAGCCCGCTGAAGAGGCGCCGAGTCGGGGCTCTGGCGGCGGCTGGGCTGCCGCTGGAGACATGCGTTGCGCCCGGCGGCGGCTGCCGCTTCGGCTCCGCAGTAGGTCGGAGGATCCTTCTCCGATGATTGGTGACGATCAATTTCATTGATCAGACACGCCCCAGAGGCCCGTGTTTGCCGAGAGCCGGCGGAGGGTGGCGATGCCGCATGCTGCGGTTGTGCATGCGGCTTTTGGCGCAGGTGCCAACGTCCGGGACGACTCCGCGTCGCTCAGGCGGTGGTGAAGTCCATCAGCGCGAGCGGGGCTGAGGTCGGGGCGGGTGAGCCGCCAGCGGGCTCCAGGGTGATGCCCATGCCGGAGGCCCGGTTGACCGATCCTGCGAGGAGGACGGCGTCGGTGGTGCGTGCTGGGTCCATCAGTCCGGCCGGGCGCATGGTTCCGGAGTCGTTGAACCACAGTTGGTAGATCTTGCCGGCCGGAGGATGCGGGAGTCCGGTGGCCACGAAGGCGGCCTGGTTCTTGCTGCGGGCCACGACGAGCGTTGCTGTCGCGCCGTTCTTCAGGGTGGCGGTGGTGGCCTTCGCGTCGGGCGCCGCGAGGACGTCGGCAAGCTGCTGGGACTGGCGCTGGGAGGCGTCCGCCCGCTGCTGGGCGTCATCGGCCTGCTGGTGCTGCCAGACCGCGATCCCGCCGAGCCCGGCCGCCGCCGCGAGACAGGCGGCCAGTGCAAAGGGGGACCAGCGCGCTCGGCGAACTCGGCTTCCGGCGCGTCCTGGCGGCCCGGGAGTGTGAGGGGAGTCCTGGCGGACGATGGTGATCCGCCGCAGGACCGTGGTCTTCAGCTCGACCGGCGGTCTCACCGACACGGCGAGCCCGAGCCGGCCGGCGGTTTCGGTGAATTCCCGCACCTCCTGCGCGCATACGGCACAGGCGTCCAAGTGGTCTTCGAAAGCGGCGCGTTCGGCGTCCGGTAGTGCGTCGAGCGCGTAGGCGCCGGTCAGCGTGTGCACGTCGGCTGTGATCATGCGGTCACCCCCAGGCAGTCGCGCATCCGGATCAGTCCGTCGCGCAGTCGGGTCTTCACCGTGCCTAGTGGCACGGCAAGCAGTTCGGCGACTTCCCGGTAGGTCATGCCGCGGTAGTAGGCGAAGGTCACGGACTGGCGCTGGAGCTCGGTGAGGTTACGCAGACAGCGGCGTACCCGTTCCTGCTCCAGACGCCGGTCGACCTCTTCGGCGACTTCGTCGAACGCCGGGGCCTGTTCCAGGAGGGCTGCCTTGTGGTCGCGTGCGCTGGCGGCCTGGGCGGAACGGACGCGGTCCACGGCCCGGTGATGGGCGAGGGTGAGTACCCAGTTCATGACGCTGCCCCGGTCCCGGCGGTAGCGGGCGGCGGTCTGCCACACGGCCACCATGACCTCCTGGGTGACCTCCTCGGACTGGGCCGGGTCACGTACGACGGTGCGTACCACCCCGAGAACGGGGCCGGCCACCGCGTCGTAGAGAGAGCCGAATGCTTGCTGGTCTCCCTGTGCCACGCGGTCGAGCAGGTCGGGCAGATCGGGCCCGGCCAAGGGCAGCCCGCTGATGTGCGCCGGTTCTTTCACGCGGTGATCCTTCTGAAGGTCGATCCGTACACACCCGATTCGGAACCGGTGCGCTGATGGATTGCTCCAGCTCATAGGTATCCACAGAAATCTCGGGAGAGTTCCAGCAGGCCGTTCTCCGGAACAGACGGCGCGGGCTGCGCTGTCAGCGAGCGGGCGGCCAAGGGCCCTGGCATACGAGCAGCGTCCATGCGTCGTCCGCCCGGCCGGGTACCAGGTGCCCGGCCGGTTCCCACTGGGCTGAGAGCGTCCGAACTGGTCCACCCCCTCGTCGTTACTGCACGCTGCTCGCACATAAGGGTGCTGGTGCACATCTGGGCTAAGGACGTGAGAGCGTGTCGCCCTCGGATTCCCGCGCCTCCGCAGTGTGGCTGCACGGTCCTGACCTGGGGGTTAGTGGTTGTTTCGGGCCCGTGAGGGTCTCGGAGGGGCATGCGGATGACCCCGGCCGCGGTGGCGGTCGTGGTTTTGTGTCGCTTGCGCAGTGCGTGTGGATGTCTGTCCCAGCCCCCGACGGTCCTATCGGCTGCCCTTCCTGCGTCCTGGGCGCGCGGATTCACTCGCCTCAGGAACGGGACGTCATTCCGCCTCCTTTCCTCCTGCCGCGCCCAACTCGCCGCTGGCCGGGGGAGCTTCCCTCGGAAGGATTTCCGTGAAGGCAACTCAGGGCACGCCGCGTTCGCGCCGCCTGCTGGACCATTCCCTGCTCGTCCTCGGTGCGGGCGCCATGGCGACCGGCCTGGGCGTCTTGACCCTGGCGCCGGGCATCAGCGCAGCTTCAAGTCACCGTGAGGCACCGCTGATCGCCGGTGACCCGCGGGCCGACAACACCGACGTGTACGCGTTCACCAGCCCCGACAAGCCCGACACCGTGACGCTCCTGGCGAACTGGATCCCGTTCGAGGAGCCCAACGGCGGCCCGAACTTCTACGCCTTCGGCGAGGACCTCCGCTACAACATCAAGATCGACAGCGACGGAGACGGTGTCGCCGACACCACCTACACCTGGCGGTTCCACAACCAGGTCCGCGACTCGGCCAACCAGTTCCTCTACAACACCGGCCCCGTCACCTCCCTCAACAGCCCGAACCTGAACTTCCGCCAGGTCTATGACCTGGTGCTCTCCCACGGCAACGAGAGCAAGGTCCTGCTCTCCAACGTTCCCGCCGCACCGTCCCGGGTGGGGCCGGCGTCCATGCCGAACTACGCCTCCCTGCGCGGCCAGGCCATCCGCACGCTCCCCGGAGGCGGCAAGACGTTCGCCGGGCAGGCCGAGGACCCGTTCTTCGCTGACCTGCGTGTCTTCGACCTCCTCTACGGCGGCAACCTCTCCGAGCGTGGCCAGGACACCCTGGCCGGCTACAACGTCAACTCGGTGGCCCTGCAGATCCCCAAGAAGCAGCTCGCGCTCAAGGGCAACAGCGACCGCAACCCGGTGGTCGGCATCTGGTCGACCACCGACCGCCAGGGCGTGCAGGTCTCCGACTCCCGCTCCCAGCACCCGGACCGGTGGAAGCAGGTCTCGCGGCTGGGCAACCCGCTGGTCAACGAGGTCGTCGTCCCGCTGAAGTACAAGGACGCCTTCAACACGCTCAACCCGGACCAGGACCGCACCGTGCAGCCCGTCGTGGACAAGGTCCTGGACCCGATCCTGCCCAAGCTGATCCAGAAGGTGTACGGGGTTCCGGCGCCGGCCACTCCGCGCAAGGATCTCTTCGAGATCTACCTGACCGGCCTGTGCAAGGCGTGCGGGCCGATCCAGGCGGATCTCAACGCCCACCGCCTCAACAAGGACGCCAACCGGCGCAGGATCGTGCCGGCCGAGGAACTGCGGCTGAACATGGGTGTGCACCCGGCCGCGAACCCCAACCGGCTCGGCGTCCTGGCGGGTGACCTCGCCGGATTCCCCAACGGCCGGCGGTTGACGGACGACGTCATCGACATCTCCCTGCAGGCCGTCGAAGGCGCCGCCCAGACCGGGCAGCTCGTTCCTGCTCTGGCCGACGGTGACCAGGTCGACGCCAACGAGGTCCCGTTCGGAACCACGTTCCCCTACCTGGCACTTCCCCACACCAAGTCGGTCAACAGCGGGCCGGGTGAATCCGACCGCGCCCAGCGGTCCGCCCTGAAGCGGACCACCGGTGACGGTGCCACCGGGCAGACTGTGGCCGCCGGCACCAGTGCCGCCGGCGCTCTCCTGCTGGGTGCCGGCGGCTGGCGCCTGCGCCGTCGCACCAAGACCAGCTGACCTCGCCTCCGAGACCAGCAGTCACGCGTGTCCGGCGCCGCCCTCGGGGTGCGGGGCCGGACACGCGCACCGCACCAGGGGAGGACACCTCATGCACCCGCACGCCCCCGCACCCGAAGTCCGTCCACGGCGCGCTGGGCGGGCGATGCGCAGCGCCGTCGCTGCCCTGGCCCTGGGCGCGGTCATGTTCACCGTCGGCGCCCTGGGTCTTTCGCCCGGCGACGACGGCCAGAAGCCGGCCGCGGGACCGGTCGGTCCCGTACCGGCGAGAGGCTCCATCGAGTCCCTGCGTGCGCGGGTGAAACATCTGCCGCAGGACTCCGCAGCCTGGGCGGCCCTGGGGATGGCGTACGTACAGCAGGCCCGAACCACCCCCGATCCCGCCACCTATCTGCGCGCGCAGCAGGCGCTGGAGCGGTCCCTGGCCGTCCAGCGGGACGGCAACGCCAACGCGGAGATCGCCATGGGAGCTCTGGCCGCCGCACGCCACGACTTTCCCACCGCCCTGACCTGGGCCCGCAGGGCCACCACGGCAGCCCCTTACAGCCCGGTCGCCTACGGAGTCCTTGCCGACGCCTACACCCAGCTCGGCCGCTACGAGGACTCCTACACCGCGGTCCAGCGCATGAACGACCTGCGCCCGGACGCCTCCGCCCTGGCCCGCGCCTCCTACACCTTCGAACTGCGCGGCAACACCGCACGGGCACGCGAGCTGATGAGCCGCTCCTGGACAGCGGCCGCCACCCCGGGCGAACAAGCCTTCGCCCGCGCTTGCCTGTCCGCACTGGACCTGCAGGACGGCGACGCGCGAGGCGCCCTGGCACAGGCGGACCAAGGGCTGCGCAGCGCACCCCACGACTCCGCGCTCCTCGAAGCCCGAGCCCGAGCCCGTACCGCCCTGGGCGACACACACGGCGCGGTACGCGACTACGAAGCGGCCATCGCCATCGCACCGCTGCCGCACTACCTCCTCGGACTCGGCGAACTCCAGCAGTCTCTGGACCATCAGGCCGAAGCCGACGCCCAATACGACGTGCTCCGCGCCCAGGACACTCTCCGCCGCACCGGGAACAACCCGCCCGACACCGACGCCATCCTCTTCGAAGCCGACCACGGCCGCCCCGAACAGGCCGCCGCCATGGGCCAAGAAGCCCTGCGAACAAGGCCGTTCCTCGCCATCCATGACGCCTACGCCTGGGCCCTGCACCAAGCAGGACAGGACCAGCAGGCCCTCGACCAGGCCGACCAGGCCCTGGCCCTCGGCACGCACAGCGCGCTGTTCCACTACCACCGCGCCGTCATCCACCACGCTCTCGGCGACGACACCGAAGCCCGCGCGGACCTTCAGGCGGCACTGCGGCTCGATCCCCACTTCCATCCCCTGCACGCACCCGCCGCGCGTGCCCTGCTCCTGCGGATCGGCACCACCTCATGAATCTCACCCTGCGCCGCACGGCGACCACCGCCGTCGCGACAGCCTTCGCCTCAGCGGTCATGCTCTCCGCGGCCCATGCCGCCCTCGCCCACCCCCTGGGCAACTTCACCGTGAACTACCACACGGGTCTCACCCTGCGCCCCGACCGCGTCGAAGCGACAGTGATCGTCGACCGCGCGGAGATCTCCACCCTCCAGGAACGCACCCGCATCGACCTGAACCACGACGGCGACACCACGCAGGACGAGGTCCGCGCGTACAGCCACCTCGCCTGCGCCGAGCTGGGCAGGCAACTCCACGTCGACGTCAACACCCGTTCGCTGAGCTGGAGTTCGGACGCGCACGGTCTGACCTACGAGGGCGGTCAGGCCGGCCTCAAGACCAGCCGCCTGACCTGCACCTACGGGGCTACCGCCGACCTCGCCCAACCCGCCGACATCAACGTCCGCACCACCTACGACACCCAGCGGATCGGCTGGCGTGAGATGACCGCTCACGGCCAGGGGCTGGCGATCACCGGCACGGAACTCCCCGCCACCTCACCCACCGATGAGCTGCGCCACTACCCGGCGGATCCCACCGCGAGCCCGCTCAACCAGCACACCGCACACATGCACACCGAACCCGGGATCACGGCAAGCGGACCCGGAGGAGCGGTCCTGCCAGGGAGCGGCTGGGCCTCGGGGATTTCCGAGGCCGTTACCGCGCGCTTCGACTCGCTGATCGGTGACCGCCAACTGACCTTGCCCGTCGGCCTCCTGGCCGTCCTCCTGGCTCTTGTCCTGGGCGCCTCACATGCGGTGCTGCCCGGACACGGCAAGACCATCATGGCCGCCTACCTCGCCGGACGACGTGGAACCAAGCGCGACGCCTTCACCGTCGGAGCGACCGTCACCCTCACCCACACCGCAGGCGTCCTCGTACTCGGACTCGTGCTGCCCTCCGCCACACACCTCGCCGGCGAAACCGTCCTGAAATGGCTCGGTGCCGCCAGCGGGTTGATCGTCACTGGCATCGGCCTGTGGCTCCTGATCGCCAACCTGCGCGGCCGGCCATCCCACGGTCACCATCATCACCACGGCTCGGGCCACCGTCACCATCATCATGGCGACGGCAACCACCATCACGATGATGAATCCGACCACGGCCACGGCCACGATCATGGTCACGGCCACCACCACAGCCACGACAACCCCCCGCCCCCCGGAGCCCCTTGGAGCCTCAAGGACCGCCTGCCGCAGCGCCGGCGCCCGGTCACGCCGGTGCAGGGAGAGCCTGGCGCGGTGGCCACGCTCACCAAAACGGAAACCAGCCCCTCCAGCAGTGCTCTCCACCACCATCACGCGCATGCCCGTCGGCAGAGGCGCGGCGGGCTCATCGGGATGGGCATCGCCGGCGGTCTGGTCCCCAGCCCCTCCGCCCTCGTCGTTCTCCTCGGCGCCGTCGCCCTGGGACGCACCGCCTTCGGGGTCCTCCTCGTCGTCGCCTACGGCCTCGGCATGGCCGCCACCCTCACCGCGGCGGGACTCCTCCTCGTGCGCCTCCGCGACCACCTGGAAACGCGCACACCGAGGCTCTCCGCTCGATCGCGAGCTGCTCTGCGTCACCTCGCAGGAATCGGGCCCGGGATGACCGCGGTCCTTGTCGTCATCGTCGGTGTCGGGCTCACTATCACCGCCGTCACACCCATCACGTGACACCGTTCCGCTACTGAGCTTGCAGGCGTGATGTTGTCGGCGAGTCTGGGCGTAGCTCGCGAAGGTGCCGGGAAAGGCTTTTTCCTCGGCTGTGCGCACCCTTCAGGCAGGTCGACTTGCCCACTCCGTTCCCGGCGGGCTCGGGCGTGATCGTGCGGGTAACCGTGCAGACCTGCACCGGCCCGGAAACGCGGGGCGTCCGGCTGCACAACGTGAGTAGCACCGGGTTCAGCATCCGCCTCAACGAGATACCCGGCGGCGGCGTCTCAGCTGACGGCAAGCACACCACAGAAACCATCGGCTGGACCGCTCGATCCGACGCACTCGGCCAACGGGGCAGCGGTGGCGCCGTTCCCCGATCCGCATGTGCCGCCGGATGCCGCCTCGTGCGCACCCGTCGCTGTGCTCGGGCGATTTCGGCGGGGCAGACGAGTTCGGACGAGAGGTCTAGGGTGGAGTTACGCGCCCCAGACCCGGCCGTCCGATCCCTCCGGCCGCAGGCGGTGCCGATCATGAAACACACTCTCCAGCACGCGCACACCCCGAGCCAAGATGCCAGCCGTGTTGACGCTGAATCGGGCCCCCGGACTGGAGGGCAGTTCGGCGAGGCGTACGACCAGCACGCCGAGCCGCTCTTCGCCCTCGCCCGATTGCTGTGCGAGGACAACCGCAAGGCAAGCAGTGCCTTCGTCACGGCCATGGCCTGCCTCGGCGCGCATCCGCACGACCTTGCGGATGACCCGCGCTGCCAACGGCGCCGCCTCGCCGAGGAACTCTGGCGGGCAGCGGGCTGCCCGCCCCAATATCCTGATCGAAGCGTGCGTCCCGCGATCAGCGGGCCCGCCGCCGACCAACGGAAAGGTATCCGCAGCAGGCCATCCCCGTCGGTCTCGCCCGAGTCATTCTGCTCGACCGAACAGGCGCTCCTGGGCCTGGTTCTTCTCGGCGGTCATACATACCGCGAGGCAGCCGACCTCCTGGATCTGCCCCCGGACGCCGCGGCCCAGCAGCTCCGTGAAGCACTCCTGGCCGAGCATCAGTGTGCGGATCATTGATGGGCACTCCGCCCCATGACTGGCGGGGTCGCGAAGGGCTGGGCCCGGCGACTGTGAGGCCACCGGGCCACCGCGCCACCGGGCCACCGCGCCACCGCGCTCCTGGGCCTTGCGGCCGTCAGGCCGAGGCGTGATCCGCGAGCGCCTCGTGATGGTCGGCGCTGTGGGCGTGATCGGTGTGAACGCCGGCCGCGGAGCCACACCGCTGCGCCATGCGCGTTTGCCTGGCCCTCAACGCTGCTCCCTCCTCCGCGAGAGTCCAGCGGCCATCCGTGTGGCTCCTGGTCGCATTGAGCACGCGTTGACGGTCTCCTTGGGGGTGTGCGGTGTCGAATACGATGCATGGCGAAGCTTTGGAGTGGCTGGATTCGCGTAGTGCTGGCGGCCTTGAGCGGTCTGCTGGCCGGGTACGCGGCGTTGGCGGTGGCGGAGTTGGTGTCGGCCGCGGTGCGCCCTCAGGCGAGCCCGGTGGTTGCTGTGGGGGGCGCCGCGATCGACCGGACGCCGCCCGCGGTCAAGGACTGGGCGATCCGTCATTTCGGCACGAACGACAAACTCGTCCTTCAGCTGGGCATCCTTGCGGTCCTGGCACTCTTCGCGATGCTGCTCGGCGTTGTCGCGTTGCGCTACCGGAGGATCGGCGCTGCTGGGGTGCTGCTCTTCGGTGGGGTGGGGGCGCTCGCGGCGACCAGCCGCCCCGACTCCACCGGAGCAGCAGACGCGGTGCCGTCGATCGTCGGGACGGTGGTTGCCGCTGGGCTGTTGTTCTGGCTGATCGGCCGCCTGCAAACGCACCGTTCGCCCCACCGCGCCGTAGGTGAACCGGATGCCGCCGATCGTCGGGTCCCATCGGCAGGCTCCAACGCGACCGTCGACGAGCCGGAACCTCCCTCGGCTGGTGGCGCGGCGGGGGAGGGGTGGGACCGCCGTGGGTTCGTCGTGGCCGCGACCGCTGCCGCGGCCGCATCCACGGGGGCGGGCTGGCTCGGCCTGTCGCTGAACGGTTCCAGCGGCCAGAGCGCGGTCGCATCCCGCTCCAAGGTGGTCCTGCCCCGCCCGGCTTCTCCCGCAGCTCCGGTGCCCAAAGGCGCCGAGCTGCGGATCCCGGGAATCAGCCCCTTCTTCACTCCGAATGCCGACTTCTACCGGGTCGACACCGCGCTGGTGGTGCCGAAAGTCGATGCCACTACCTGGCGTCTGACGGTCCACGGCAAGGGCGTGTCGCGGCCGCGCACCGTCACCTTCGACGATCTGATTCACGGCCGGGCGGGGGAACTCATCGAGAGGGACGTCACCCTGGCATGCGTTTCCAACGAAGTCGGCGGCCCCTACATCGGCAACGCCCGCTGGATCGGCGTGCGGCTCACCGATCTCCTTCGGGAGGCGGGGGTTCAGCCGCCGTCGAAGGGCGGGCCGGCAGATCAGCTGGTGGCAAGGTCGGTGGACGGGATGACGATCGGCAGCCCGGTCGAGGACGTCATGGACGGCCGGGACGCCATGCTCGCGGTCGGCATGAATGGCCAGCCGTTGCCCTTTGAGCACGGCTTCCCGGTCCGCATGCTCGTTCCCGGCCTGTTCGGTTACGTATCAGCGTGCAAGTGGATCGAGGACCTCGAGCTGACAACCTTCGATGCCTACGACTCGTACTGGGTCAAGCGCAGTTGGGCGCGCCGGGGCCCGATCAAGACGGAATCGCGGATCGACACGCCCAAACCGTTCGCCCGCCCGGCGAAGGGGACGGTGATGGTCGCCGGCGTCGCCTGGGCCCAGCACCGCGGTATCGACCGGGTCGAAATCCGCGTCGATGACGGGCCGTGGCAGCCGGCCGACCTCGCCGCACAGGACACCACGGACACCTGGCGCCAGTGGTCCTTCCCCTGGAAGGCGACGACCTCCGGCAGTCACACTCTCACCGTCCGCGCCACCGACCGCACCGGAACGGTGCAGACGGAGAAGCGGACCCCGACCATTCCCGACGGTGCGAGTGGCTGGCACTCCGTCGTCGTCACCGTGCAGTAGGCCGCAGACGCACCGAACCGGCGAAGTCGGCCCGGTGCGTCTGCGGCGAGTTGAGTGGAGTGGTACAGCGGCGGGCGTCCGCAGACCGCGCCGCGCGGCCAGAACGCGCTTACGCCCGGATTGCGGCGAACGGGGGCGGCCTGCGGAGACACGAGCTACTTCATGTTGCCCATCATGTCGGAAGGCATGAGGACGCTGTCGATGATGTACACGGTGGCGTTGGCGGTCGGCACGTTGCCGCAGACCACCGTGGCGGTCTTGTTCACCTTGTAGGTGTCGCCCGATGCGGACGTCGTGACTTTGCTCTTCTCCAGCGTCGTGAACGATCCGTTCTTCAGCTGGTTCGGGGTGAGCTTCTCACCGACGACGTGGTACGTGAGGATCTTCGTGAGGTCCGCTTTGTTGGCCAGAACCTTGTCCAGCGTGGCCTTGGGGATCTTCGCGAATGCCGCGTTGGTCGGGGCGAACACCGTGATGTTCTTGGCGTTGTTGAGGGTGTCGACGAGGCCGGCCTTCTTGACCGCGGTCACCAGCGTGGACAAGGCGGGATTGCTGGACGCGGCGGTGGCGACCGGGTCCTTGGCCATGCCGGAGAAGCTGCCCGAGCCCTGCTTGGGGACGGAGGAACATCCGGACCCGAAGGGCTGCGTGGCGCTATCCGCGGCGTGCGCCGCCGACGGGGCAAGGAGAGCCACCGACAGCGGCAAGGTGAGTGCTGCGGCCCATGTCGCAGCACGGCGCGTACGTGTGGAAGTCACTGATTTTCCCTTCGTCACAGGAAGGGCGGGCAAAGGCCCGTCGCTGGAAAGAGCCCTCAGAAAAAAGGGGCTCGCGCTGCCGGAAGCGTGGGGGGCCACACCCGTAGGGGCGCTCCTCGTCCAAACGCCAAGTGAGGGAATCCGGCGCGCCATACACATGCATTATCTCCCCCCGGGCGGGGCCGCTGTCCACCGCAGCCGTTCCCGCCCGGTCACCTGGAGCGCCGCCGTTGCCCGTCGGGCCCAGCGCCTCGCCGCGCCGCAAAGGTATTCCACTGATGATCCCCGCCCGTGCGAGGGCCTACGCCGCCGGCGCATGAGGGAGGTCTTCGAGAATCCGGTGCCCGGCACCAAGCGGGGCAGCGGCCGGCAACGAATACCAGGTGAGCGGGGCGCGCTGCCGTATCCGTGAAGTGAGGGACCGCTTACGGCAGCGGCCCGGCTCGTGCACCCCGCCTCACCGGCTGGGACGTCTGGTTCTGTCAAGAGCAGGAATGAAGGGGGCCAGGAACATGGCCACGATCGGCAGCACACATACGAGACTTCGGCGGCACGTGGTGCTGGATGAGCACCTTCCCGTCGATCACCGCCTGAGCCGCGTCTATCGCTTCGGCGCCGGGGCCGCGGGCCTGTTCCTGGTCACGTTCGGCATCCTCGGGCTCATCGACCAGATCGGCTTCTTCAGCACCGGCGCCAACATGGTCCTGGGCCTGAACAGCAACGGTGCGCTGAGCGCCGTGTCCATCGCGGTCGGCGCCCTGCTCCTGGCCGGCGCGGTCCGGGGCGGCAACACGGCGTCCAGTATCAACATGGCCACCGGGACAGCGTTCCTGCTAGCCGGGTTCGCCAGTCTTGCCCTCCTCGACAGCCGCTTCAACTTCCTGGCGTTCCACATCCAGAACGTGCTGTTCAGCTTCGTCGTCGGGATCATGCTCATGACGTTCGGCATGTACGGCCGAGTCAGCGGCACACTGCCCCACGACAACCCGTACTGGCAGGCACGCCACCCCGAGTGAAGTGCAGGCGGCACTCCTGAAGCGGGCAGGGCGCCAGTTGAACCATCGGTCGGGCCAACGTGTCTCCCGCGCGGGCACGTTGCTCAG
This sequence comes from Streptomyces sp. NBC_00442, assembly GCF_036014195.1. Lineage (NCBI taxonomy): Bacteria > Bacillati > Actinomycetota > Actinomycetes > Kitasatosporales > Streptomycetaceae > Streptomyces > Streptomyces sp. NBC_00442. The sequence goes on along the minus strand of NZ_CP107918.1, from coordinate 510,269 downwards.
TGAGGCACCCGAACGACTGGTCGTACCGATCGCGGTGATCTAGGCGCCGTGCCAGTGCGTGGCCAGGCCCGCACCGTTGCGTTCGGTGGTCTCGATGAACCCGTCGACCACCTTGTGGTCCAAGCAGCCCAGCCGCCGGCTCCCCAGCGCCGGAAACACATGATGCTCAAGCGGTGAGTCCAGGTGCCGCAGCGAGGAAACCTCCAGATGCAGCTGGCGTTCGGGGTGGATGACGGGTTCGAGGTTCGGAGAGGTGAAGGGTCACGACGGCCCCCCGATCCCGGCACCGGAACTGCCGGGGTTGCCTTGGAGCACACTCCAGGGTGTTGGCTGGGGGAGCAACACCGTGACGTGCCGACCGCACGGATGACGAGCTTTCTCGAGGAGTGCACCATGACGCAGAAGATCTGGTTCATCACCGGCGCCTCGCGCGGCTTCGGCAGGGAGTGGGCCATCGCCGCCCTCGAACGCGGCGATTCGGTGGCCGCGACCGCGCGCGACCTCTCCACGCTGGGTGACCTTCGGGAGAAGTACGGAGAGAGGCTGCTGCCTCTGCGCCTCGACGTGACGGACCGTGACGCCGACTTCGACGCCGTACGGCAGGCGCACGAACGGTTCGGGCGTCTCGACGTGGTGGTCAACAACGCCGGTTACGGTCACTTCGGCCTGATCGAAGAACTCACCGAGGCCGAGGCGCGCGCACAACTGGAGACCAACCTGTTCGGTGCCCTGTGGATCACGCAGGCGGCGCTGCCGTTCCTGCGCGAGCAGGGCAGCGGTCACATCCTCCAGGTCTCCTCCATCGGTGGCATCAGCGCCTTCCCGCTGGTCGGGATCTACCACGCGTCGAAGTGGGCGCTGGAGGGCATGAGCCAGGCACTGGCCCAGGAAGTGGCGCCGTTCGGCATCAAGGTGACACTGATCGAGCCCGGTGGGTTCGCCACCGACTGGGCGGGTTCCTCATCCAGCACGTCCGAGCCGTTGCCGGCGTACGCCGACTTCCACCAGCAGGTGCAGGAACAGCGCCGCAAGCGCGTCGGCACGCCGGGAGACCCGACCGCGTCCGCCGCTGCCGTGCTGCGGATCATCGACGCCGACGAGCCTCCGCTGCGCTGCTTCTTCGGTTCGGCGCCCCTGGGCATCGCCAAGGCCGACTACGAGCAGCGTCTCGCGGTGTGGGAGAAGTGGCAGCCCGTGGCGGAGCTGGCGCAGGGCTGAGCCGGCGCGCGGAGACCCGGCGCGCGGAGCGGGCGGCCGCACGCGGGAACGGGCCGGTACGCGAAGAGGGAACGGGCCGGTACGCGAAGAAGGGGGCCGTACGGGAGGCCGCCGGCCCGTGTGCGTGTTCGGTTAGGCTCGATGTGCCGGGCCGAAAGGCGTGCGGGTTTGGGTTTCGCCACTGAAGGCGCAAACCCATGGAACGGTACGGGTAGAGGTGGGGCGCAAGTGGGAGACGGTGACCACAGGGCTTGCGCCCACCGGGGCGGGACGCCATGCGGATGAGGCACGCGATGGGGCCGGGGTGCGGAGCGTGGCGTCGTGGGTGACGTGCTGCTCACCGCCGGAGCCCTGTATGTGATCGTCCTGCTCCGCGCCGGGGGGACGTTCGCCGTGGGGTGGCTCACCGCCGCCGGTGCCCGGCGCAGCAGGTTCGCCGGACGAATCTCCTCGGCGAAGTTCGGGCGCGCCGAGCGGGCGATCCAGCGATGGGGCGCGCCGGTCGTGGCCGTCTCCTTCCTCACGGTCGGTTTCCAGACCGCCGCGAACTTCCTCGCAGGCACCCTGCGCATGCCGTTGTCGCGCTACCTGCCCGCCCTGTTCGTGGGCGGAGCGGCCTGGGCGCTGATGTACGCGACCGCGGGCCTCGCCGTGTTCAAGGTGCTGGGACGGCTCTTCGCCGAGCGGACGACCCTCGGAGTGTTCGCCGTGGCCGTCCTCTGCCTCGTCATGTGCGGGGTGGTGATGTACCGGCGAAGGCGGTCGGCCCCGTCCACCGGTGAGATCGTGGCCAAGGAATCGTGAGCCGGCCGCGGGGGCGGCCGCTCCGGCGGGGCGCTCGTGGTGTGCGGACCGTGGCCGCGCCCTACCGGTCGTCGTCCTCCTGATAGGAGTGGCGCTGGCCCGCCCAGGGATCGGCGAGGTTGTGATAGCCGCGCTCTTCCCAGAATCCGCGACGGTCCTGCGTCATGTACTCGATCCCGCGCAGCCACTTCGGGCCCTTGTAGCCGAACAGGTGAGGAACCACGAGACGGAGCGGGAAGCCGTGTTCGACGGTCAGCGGTTCGTCGTCGTGGTGGGTGGCCATGACGGTGGTCTCGGCGGTGAAGTCGGCGAGGCGGAGGTTGGCGCTGTACCCGTATTCGGCCCAGGCCATGACGTGTGAAACTCCGTCGGCGGGCGGGGCGAGACCGAGTACGGTGCTCGCCGGCACACCGAAGAAGGTGTGACCGCTGGTGCTGGTGCCGGATGCGCAGTGCAGGTCGGCGTGCACGGTGACCTTGGGCAGGGCGGAGATCTCGGCGAAGGTCCAGGAGTAGGTCTGCCTGTTCGCGGTCGCGCCGAAGACCTGGAGGCTCCACCGGTCCTCGCGGAAACGCGGCACCGGCCCGTAGTGCGAGATGGGCCACCCCTTGGCCGGACGTTGGCCCGGAGGCAGCATCCCTTCCCTCATGGCCGGTCCCGTCCTCCCTCGTGCGTGGACATCGTAAACGCGAGGCATGAGCCTACGTCACGCCGGCGGATGCGGCTGTGATCGGTGGATCCGGTTCGAATGTGCTGCGTCGATCGTCGGGTTGCCTTCGCGCCGCAGGCGGCACCCAGCCATCGCTCAGGGCGGCCGGTGGTCCTCACCCGGGGTGGGTGTTGCCGGATCGGCAACAGGAGTGGACCTTCTGGGCGCCGGGAACGATGGTGGGCCGATGACCGACAACATCGCAGAAGCATCTTCCACGGCCACCACCTCGTCGGCGGTCGACGGTTACATCGGAGACCCCGCGGTACGTGACGAATGGGACAACCGGTACGCCGAACGGCAGCAGTTGTGGAGCGGTAGCCCCAACGGCGCACTCGTCGCCGAGGTCGCCGGGCTCGCACCCGCGCGCGTGCTCGACGTCGGCTGTGGGGAAGGCGCGGACGCCATCTGGCTCGCACGCGGCGGCTGGGACGTGACCGCTCTGGAGGTCTCGGGAGTGGCGCTGGAGCGGGCGGCCGCGCATGCGCGGGACGCCGGTGTCACCGTGCGCTGGGTTCACGCCGCGCTGGCCGAGGCGCGGCTCCCTTCGGCCTCCTTCGATCTGGTCTCCGCGCAGTACCCGGCCCTGCTGCGCACCCCCGACGCCGCCGCCGAGCGCGCCCTGCTCGATGCCGTCGCGCCCGGCGGCGTCCTGCTGCTGGTCCATCATGCGGGGATGGAGACCCGTCCGCCCGAGGAGGACAGCGCCTTCGACCCGGCCGACTACGTCTGGCCCTCGATGGTCGCGGCGCTGCTGAACGGCGACTGGCAGGTCGAGGTGGACGAGCAGCGCCCCCGCGTCGCACCCGACGGGGGCGCGGGCGCGCACCACACCGACGACGTGGTGCTGCGCGCACGACGCCTGCGCTGAACCGGGGGCCACGAGGACCTGGGGTTACACGGGTCGCGTGGGCCACGGGGACCCGGGGGTTACGCGGGTCGCGCGGGTCGCGGGGGCGACGGCGGGGGCTTACCCGATCGGGTTCCAAACGGCCGTCGTGACCCCCATCCTGCGTCCGTCGAGTTTCGCCGTGGGGTAGACGGTGCATCCCGCCGAGGTCGAGCCGTGCCCCGGTGTGGTCGGTATGACCGCCGTACAGGTGCCGATGCCGTCCGCCTCGTTGGTGTACCCGTCACTTTTCTTGAAGTGCAGGGTGAAGGTCACCGAGGCGGAGCCCTGTTCGCTGCCTTGGTTGTCGAAGACGCCGGTCAAGGGGCAACCCTGGCTGGAGCAGGGACCTGCCGCCTGCCATCCCGACGTCACGAAGTAGACCTGACCGCAGTGCACTCCGAGGCACGGGCGGCCCGTGCTGGGCGTCGCACTCGGCGTGGACGAGGCCGTGTCACCCAACCAGCTCTTCACCTGGTCGACGTTGTGCACGCCGAAAAAAGCGGCGACGGCCAGGGCGGCGCTCACCACCCCTGCCCCCGTCCATCCCGAACCGCGCCTCTCGTCCGTCACTGATTCCCCGTCATATTCGTTTCAGCAATCGAGAGTTCAGCATAATGAGGCATCGGGTGGCTGCGCGAGACCCGGAACGCCGGCGAGTGATCGACGGCGCGCGGCGCCCGTCGTACGGTGGGCGCGGCGGGCCGGGTTTCAGTCGGCGGCCTTCTGGTGTTCTTGGGTGCTTCGCCGCGTCAGGGTCGTCAAATGGTCCGCGAATCCGCCGTGGGCGCGGCCCCGGAGACGGGGAGAGGTGAGGACCGGGCAGGCCGCCGTGGCGAGCACGCGGTGGCCCCCTCGGCGCAGGGCCGCGACGAGCGCACGATCCTCACCCACGGTGAGGGCGGGGAAGCCGCCGACGGAGAGGTAGGCGGCCGCGGTGACACCGAGGTTGGCGCCGTGGACGTGCGGGTGGTGCCAGATGCCGTGGGACGGCCGGGTCGCCTCGTAGCGGACACGGTGCACGTTCGTCACGGACGAGCCGGCCGGCAGGGTGACGGTGCCCACGACCGCCTCCCACCCCTCCCGCGCGCGGGCGAGTTGATGAGCCAGCCAGTGGGGCGGGACCTCGCTGTCGGCGTCGGTGGTGGCGATCCAGATGTGCTCCGCGGCCGTGTCGAGTGCGCGCAGCGCGTGCGCGGCGCCGGCCGCGCGGGCCAGACCGGGGTTCCGGGCATCGCACGTGACGACTGCGGCTCCCGCGGCGCGGGCGACTCGGGCGGTGCGGTCCCGGCAGGCGTCCGCTACGACCACGATCAGCACACGGACCCGCTCCACGCGGGGATGCCCGCTCGCGATGCGGACGGCTTCGAGCGCGACCGGCAGGAGCGACTCCTCGTCGTGTGCGGGGAGGACGACCGCGACGGCCTCGACCCTCATGCCAGGCCCTCCCGCTCGGCGGGCGTGGCCGGCGGGCTCCCGTCGGCGAGCAGGCGCTGATGGATCTGCAGGACGAAGTCGTCCTCCCGGTGATCGGCCAGGAGCACCAGTCCCGGCACGTCCGTCAGCGCGTCGGCGATGCCGCCCCCGGTCGAGAGGTGTTCGGGGACGGGGTGGTTCCAGTGCACGGTGGCCAGGGTGCCGCCGGCCTCCAGGGAGGTGACCGCCCGCTCCAGCAAGGTGCGCAGCGTCGTGTCGTCGAGGTAGTACAGGAGCTCGGACAGCACGATCAAGTCGAAGGTGCCCTCGGGCCACTGGCCGGGAACGATCATGTGCCGCACGCTCACCCACGGGTGCCGGCGGGTGCGCCGCCGGGCCGTGGCGACGGCTTCGGGCACGCGGTCGCAGGCCAGCACCGCATCGCACCGTACCGCCAGGCGCCGGGTCAACTCCCCGACGGAACAAGCCGGTTCGAAGGCGCGCCGGTAGCGCTCCCGGGGCAGGGCGGCGACCGTCAGATCGTACTTGCGCCGCTCGTACCAGCGGTCGGCCAAATGCCACGGGTCCTCGGAGCCGCTGTACATGGCGTCGAAGTACGAGGCCGGAGTGGAGTGGCTGCTCATGTGAAGAACACCTCGAAGTCCCGCAGGTGGTGGGCGAGTTCATCGGGCGGCAGAACAGCCGCGTCGGCCGGGTCCGGGCCCAGGGGGCCGGTCTGCGAGACGAACTCCGCGACGGCCCGTCGCTTCAGCTCCGCGACCTCCGCGGGAAGACGGACCGCCGCCGCGGTGTCCCACGGCACCCGGGGGTCGGCCGGCCGGGCCCAGTGCCACGTCCACACCGGATACGTCCAGCAGACGACGGAGGCTGAACGGGACGCCTGTGACGCGGCCCGGCCGGCCGCCTCGTGATCGCTGTGCACGTCCCCGGACCACGGCGCCAGACACAGCGCGGCACCCTCGACCAGGGGCTCCAGCGCGGCCGTTACGTCGTGTTCGTGCAGGGCGAGGCGGGTGTCCGCCACGCCCAGGCGCACCACTTCGGCGTCGTGCGCGCCGAGGGCCGTGAGCGCCCGACGGAGTTCCGCGGCCCGGACCACGGCCAGTTGGGCGGGCGTGACGCGGGTGCTGCCCGGGTGGGAGCCTTCGCCGTCGGTCACGGACACCACGGTGAGGCGGAGTCCGGCCCGCGCCAGGAGGGCGAGGGTGCCGCCTGCTCCCAGCACCTCGTCGTCCGGGTGGGCCGCCACGACCACGACCCGGCCGTGCTCGGGAAGGGCCGCCGGGGGCAGCGTGTGCAGGCCGTTCCAGGCCCGCCACTCCCGTTCGGGGGTGCCGGGCGCCTGAATCGGGTCGGCGGCTCGGGTCGTGTCCGTTCCGGTCACGTGTGCTCCGTCTCCGCGATGAGCCGGCCGAGTTCGGCCAGACTGCGCTCGCCGTGGTGCTGGCGGAGGTAGACCGCGAGGTCGGTGGCGTGCCGGGTGTGCGAAGGGTTGTGACACAGGGGCTCGGCGCCGGTCGCCCGGCCCACATGGGTCAGGACGTCGGCACAGACCGACTCGACGAACCCTCGCACCCGCAGGCTCCGCAGCCGGGCCGTCCCGTCTTCGTCGGCCGGGTCGCGGTCGATCTCCGCTGCGGCCCGGCTCAGGACCGCGCCCGCCGCGTGCAGACGCATGTCCACCGCGCCGAGGTGGGCGTCGGTGAGCGGCTCCGCCCCGCGTCGCCCCGCCGTCTCGGCCAGGACGCGCGCCACGGTCCGGGCCCCGCCGTACCAGCAGGCCGCGACTCCGATGCCGCCGTGCTGGAAGCCCGGCCTGTTCACGTACGCCTCGACATCGCCGACCGGAACGGCGGGGATGTCGGTGAACGTCACGTCGGCACTGTCGCTCGCCGCCATTCCCAACGCCTGCCAGCTCCCCTCGACGGGCCGGCACCCGCCCGTGGCGACCGCGAAGAGCCGCCGGCCGTCCTCGGCCCCGGCGGTCACCAGAGCGTGGGTGCAGCTGTGTGCTCCCGAGCAGTACCGCTTCAGTCCGTTGATCACCCAGCCGTGCCCGCCGCGCGTCGCCGTGAGCCCCTGTCCGGGCGGCTCGGCGGCCCAGACGCCCCAGCGCTCGCCGGGCCGCACGGCGGGGCCTTCGAGCTCGGCCAGGATCGCGATCGCGTCCACATGGCCTTCCACCAGACGCACCAACGAGAGGTCCCGTTCCGCCACCCGCGTGAGGGCGGCGAACCTGTCCGGGGTCCGGCCGCCTCCCGGGAGCGGGAACTCCAGGGCGCCCGAAGCGATCTCGGCCACGCAGTGCGCGAAGGCCGCGGAGGTTTCCTGACACGCCTCCCGCACCCATGCCGGGCCGCTCGGGCCGCCGAGGCCGGGCGCCTGCGCGTCCGAGCGCACTTCGCCCGCGGGTCCTTGCATCTGCGGTACTCGCATCTGCCGTGCTCCTTACCCAGTGACGGGGACAGTGACAGGAACCGGGTTCGCGGGCGTACGGCCGTCCCCGGCATCGGCGGCGCCGTGTCCTGACGTCCCATCCTCGCCAGGCGCGGGCCCGTCCGCATCACGGGCCCGCGTACGGCGGTGGAGGCTGTGCGGAACGGGCCACCGGTCCCGGGACCGCGCGGTGCTCCCGCGCTGCGTCCGGGGGCGGGCGCTGCGACAGTGGGGGTCCGGCCCGTGTCCGAGAGGAGCGCGAGATGTGGCAGCCCGACGGGTGGGACGTCCGCGTCCGTCTCGGCATTCTGACCCCGCACGCCGACGTCGGCCCCGAGTCGGAGCTGCGCGCCATGGCCCCGGCCGATGTGGGTCTGCACACCGCCAGGGTGCCGTTCGGGGCGATACGACGTGGCGGCGTGATGGACGACACCATCCCGCTGGCTCCGGTGCGCGCCTTCGCCGAGCCACCGGGCGTCGACGAGGCGGCGGCGCTGCTGGGCGCCGCACCGGTGGCGGCGATCGCCTTCGCCTTCACGAGTTCCGCGTACGTCATCGGGCCGCGCGGCGAGGAACGGATGCTGGCCCGGTTGGAGGAGCGGACACAGGGGCTGCCGGTGGTCGCCACCTGTGCGGCCGCCGCCGTGGCCCTGCGCACGATCGGGGCGGGGCGCGTCGCCCTGGTGGACCCGCCGTGGTTCGACACCGAGCTGACGGGACTTGGCCGGGCCTATTACGAGGACTGCGGATTCGAGGTCGCCCACGCGGCCCCGTGCGAACTGCCCAGCGGCCAGACGCGTATCGTGCCGTCGGCCCTGTACGACTGGGTGGTCGCGCAGGTGCCCGACGCGGCGGAGGCGGTGGTGATCGGCGGCAACGGGTTCCGCGCCGTCGGGATCGTCGAAGCGCTGGAGGCCAGTCTCGGCCGGCCGGTCCTGACCGCGAATCAGGTCCTGCTCTGGGCGGCCCTGCGTGCGGCGGGCGCGCCGGCGGAGGAGATCACGGGGTACGGGCGTTTGTTCCGGCACCGCTAGCGGGGCGGGCGGGGCCGGACAGGCAGGGCCGGGTCGCGTCATTCGAAGCAGTGCCGAGGCCACGTGCCGGTCCGCCACCTCTCGGCTCAGCAGTCGTGCTTTCGGTCGATGCGGACGCCCGGCACGCCGGGGCCAAGGGCCTGTTGATCGAGGACCTGTGGCGAAGGGACGGGGCGGCGGCGGGGAGCAGGCTGAGGGTGTGCCGCCACACACCGCGGGCGGCACGTCGCACGACACCCGACCTTCGAGAGGTTTGTCCCGTGATGTTCTCCCGGCCGACTCGCACCCCGCGCCCCCGAGTGGCTGCCGCCGCGATCGCCACCGCGGCCGTAGCCGGTGTGTCCCTCGCCGTGGCCGCCCCGGCCTCCGCCGCGTACGGCCCCGACTACGGCGACGGATATGTCAACGGCTACACAGGCAACTACAGCGACAACTGGACGAAGACCTACGGCAAGGACTACGGCGACGCCTGGACGCCGCGCACACCGGACCGGAACCGGGCCGATGTCGCCGTCTCCGCGTCCGGCCCCGCCCACATCGACCACGACGAGGAACAGCTGTGGACGGTGCAGATCACCAACACCGGCAAGTCCACGGCCTACTCGGTGCGTTCGGTCACCACCCTGCCCAACGGCATCGAGCACCGCGCCCACCGCGTCATCCAGGGCTCCGCCCACGCCGAACTGGGCGGTGACGGACGCGTCGTGGCAACCGTCGGCGCGCTCAAGCCCGGTGAGACCGTACGCATCCAGATCGCCGGCCGCGGCCCTTCCTACGGTGGCGGCAAGGTGCAGCTCGTCACCAAGGTGACGACCTCGTCGCCCGAGAAGACCACCGCCAACAACACCGCGACCGTCCACACCCGGATCGCCTGAGCCGGCGAGGATGCGGGCCGGCCGCGCCCGCCCGGTGGCCGGCCGGCAGCGCGATGATTTCCGTCCTCTCCCGCAGTCGTTAGGGAGGAGAGCGAAAGGAGATCCGTCATGCCTACGCCCGGATCCGCCGAACGACCCACCGCCGAACTCGACTCCCGCTACAGCTCCGCCCTCAACCCCCGCCCCGGTGCCGCACGGCCCGACGCCACCGAATGGGCCGAGGCCCGGCGGCGGCTGGAGGCCGCCGAGATCTTCTGGGTGTCCACGGTGCGGCCCGACGGACGGCTGCACGTCACGCCGGTGATCGCGGCCTGGCACGAGGGAGTGCTGTACTTTTCCACCGGCCCCGGCGAGCAGAAGGCGAAGAACCTCGCCCACGACCGTCACTGCGCCCTGACCACCGGGGGCAACTCGCTCACCGAGGGGCTCGACCTCGTGGTCGAGGGCGTGGCCGAGAAGGTGACCGACCCGGCGGTGATCGAGGAGGTGATCGCCGCGTACGAGTCGAAGTACGGGGCGCACATCACCGCGCCCGAGGGCACCTTCCACGGGATCGGGGACGGCTTCCGCACGGGGGACGTGCTGGTCTTCGCGGTGGCCCCGGGCACGGCGTACGGCTTCGGCCGCGACGGCGGGGCCTTCACCCACACCCGCTGGGCCTTCTGACCGGGACCCGCCACCACGGTCCGCGCCGGGCACCGGCCGGGCCGCGGTCGAGGGTCACAGCACCGCGCGCAGGAGGACCAGGGATCCGTTGTAGGTCGGGCGGTGGCGCAGATGGCCGAAGGCTTCGTCCCAGGCACCGGAGCCGAGGGCGCGGCGCAGGGACGCGTCGAACGCGAGGCGCGCGGCGTCGTCGACGAAGCTCCAGGCCGAGCAGGCCTGCCGGGCGGCTGGGTCGAGGAGCATTTCGGGACGGCCGTAGTAGGCCTCGGTGAATCCGTCGGTGCAGTCCAGCGGGATGGGCACGATCTGCGCGGTGACGGTGCCGCCGAGCGCGGCGGTGAGCCGGTCGAGCGGCGGGTAGCGGCGCACCTCGGTCTCCAGGACCTCGGGGGCGTACTCGTAGAGCCAGAAGTTGCGTACGCGCGCGGGGTCGCGGGTCAGGACGGCGACCGGGCCGCGCGTGACGCGTCGCATCTCGCGCAGGCCGGCCGCGGCGTCGGACCACTGGTGGACGCTGAAGAGGGTCATGGCGGCGTCGAACTGGCCGTCGTCGAAGGGGAGGTCCTCGGCGACGGCGTCGATGGCGGTGGCCAGCTGCGCGGGCCGCTGGGCGCGCAGGGCCAGGGACGGCTCCACCGCGGTGGTGTCGTGCGTCTCGCTCTCGTACGCACCGGTGCCCGCTCCGACGTTGAGGACGGAGCGCGCGTCGCCGAGCGCCCGCGCGATGACGCGGGCGATGCGTTCGTCCGGGCGGCGGTAGGAGCGGTATCCGGGCGTGACGGCGCCGTATTCGTCCTCGCCGACGCCTGCCTCGTAGGTGCGCATGACCATGGGGACCTCGCCTCGTGGGCCTGTTGTGGGCCGGGAGCGGGGCCTCCGCGCCCCGGACGACGCCTCTCATCTTGCATCTGCGAGCCTGAATCGCATAGATGGTTGGCTCACGCTTGGCCTATCCGCCAAAAAACGCGGTATGTGCGGTAGTGGCTTTGGAGGTTGTGGGCCATGGGTGCTCGCCCTCGCGGGGGAGTGGCACGACAGGGAGGAGGCCGGCGGCCTTCACCGGCCTCGTGCTCGCGCTTCGCCTGCCTGGAGCGCGCCTTTCGCCGGTCCCGTGGACATGCTTAGCCCGACTCGTGCGCGGCCCGAAATCCATCTGCTCGCCCCGCCCGCGGATGCCGAACGCCTCGCCACGGGCGGGGAATATCTATGGCCGCGAGATGAGGGTTTAACGCACCGTGCGGGGAGTGTTTTCGCGGCAACGGGCAGAGCGGGGTTATTTACCGTACGCCGCCTGTCGCGCCGTGCTACTGTCGATCTCAGTTGCAGTTGTGGTTCCCACAAACTTCAGGCTCCTTCGCCGGAATTCGCGGCGTCGGAAGCTTTCGTGTGGCCGGTCTCCTCTCCGGACGGGGCATCATCGCGGCGACCCGGCATCCGCGTCTCGCGGGTCCCGGCGCACTGCCCCAAAGGAGATTCGGCATGGCATCAGGCACCGCGAAGTGGCTCGACGAAGGCCGAAAGGCCGCCTTCGGTGACGGGACGGCCCGGAAGGGCCCGACGGCCGAGGATGTCGTGTCCGCTTGACGCCGACGCTCACTTCGTAGCTGGGGCCCGCATCCCTCGGGGTGCGGGCCCCAGCTACGGACATCTCCCGCGGGTGTGTCACCCGCGGGGCCGCGGACGCCGTTCGCAGCCCCGCCTTTCGGGAGCGTTTGAACTCGCGCCGACCGATGTGCGGGTTTCCGTATCCGTCGCATCGCACCCCCGACACCCGCACCCCCTTTCAATTTCGGCTTGCATTTCGTTTCGAATTCACCGCAGGCCGTGCCCATCCGCGCATTCCATTCGGTTCGTTCTCGAGATTCCCCGCGCTGTACTTTCGCTGCGGGAATTCCTTGATACGCGCCGTATCAAGGAAGGTTCTCGATGAACCCCACCCGTACGAACAGCCGCTCCTCCCGCTCGCGCCGGACCGAGGCTCCCGCCTTCGCCTCCGGTGGCGAGGCGCGTCGAGGCGCCCGCTTCGGTTCGCCTGCCGCGACCCGCTCCGGCGGCCCCGCTCGGTCCGGCGCACCTGCCCGCAGCGGCGGCTCGGGCCGCCAGGGCGGCCGCAGGCCCGCGGTCCAGGGCGAGTTCGCGCTGCCGAAGACGATCACTCCCGCGCTGCCCGCGGTCGAGGCGTTCGCCGACCTGGACATGCCCGCCCCCCTGCTGGCCGCACTGACCGCGCAGGGCGTGAGCGTTCCGTTCCCGATCCAGGGCGCGACGCTGCCCAACACCCTCGCGGGCCGCGACGCTCTGGGACGCGGCCGCACCGGCTCCGGCAAGACCCTCGCCTTCGGCCTGGCCCTGTTGGCCCGCACCGCCGGACAGCGCGCCGAGCCCCGCCAGCCCCTCGCCCTGGTCCTCGTGCCGACGCGAGAGCTGGCCCAGCAGGTCACCGACGCCCTCACCCCCTATGCCCGCGCGGTGAAGCTGCGCCTCGCCACGGTGGTCGGCGGCATGTCGATCGGCAGGCAGGCCAACATGCTGCGCGGCGGCTCCGAGGTCGTCGTCGCGACGCCTGGACGGCTCAAGGACCTCATCGACCGCGGTGACTGCCGGCTCAACCAGGTCGCGATCACCGTCCTCGACGAGGCCGACCAGATGGCCGACATGGGCTTCATGCCCCAGGTCACCGCGCTCCTGGACCAGGTGCGCCCCGAGGGTCAGCGCATGCTGTTCTCGGCCACCCTCGACCGCAACGTCGACCTCCTGGTCCGCCGTTACCTCGTCGACCCCGTCGTCCACTCCGTCGACCCGTCCGCGGGCGCGGTCACCACGATGGAACATCACGTCCTGCACGTCCACGGCGCCGACAAGCAGCGCACGACGACGCACATCGCGGCACGCGACGGCCGGGTGATCATGTTCCTCGACACCAAGCACGCAGTCGACCGGCTCACCCAGGACCTCCTGAACAGCGGCGTCCGCGCCGCCGCCCTGCACGGCGGCAAGTCGCAGCCCCAGCGCACCCGCACCCTGGCCCAGTTCAAGACCGGACACGTCACCGTGCTCGTCGCCACCAACGTGGCCGCCCGCGGCATCCACGTCGACAACCTCGACCTCGTGGTCAACGTCGACCCGCCGACCGACCACAAGGACTACCTGCACCGCGGCGGCCGCACCGCCCGCGCCGGCGAGTCCGGCAGCGTCGTCACCCTGGTCACCCCCCAGCAGCGCCGCGACATGAGCCGCCTCATGGCCGCCGCCGGGATCGTGCCCCAGACCACCCAGGTCCGCTCCGGCGACGAGGCCCTCAGCCGGATCACCGGAGCGCAGGCCCCGTCCGGCGTCCCCGTGACGATCACCGCGCCCGTGGCCGAGCGACGGCAGCGCGGTACGTCCGCACGCGGCGCCTCCTCGCGCGGCCGCCGGAGCCCCGCCTCGGCGGCCCGGCGCGTGAGCGCGCGCCAGACCTCCTTCGACGCGGCGGCCTAGGCGCATCGCGCCGTCACGAAACGGACCGAGTCCGCCTGCGTGACACCTTCGGCGCCCCCGCGGCGGCCCGGCCCACGGGCGGGCGGCCGCGGGGGCGCCGTGATCGAGGGACGAGGGCCCGACCGCCATCTGGCGGTCGGGCCCTCGCCGCGTTCGAGCGCAGGCCGGGGCATGCCCTGTCCACCCTGTGGGCACCGGGGTGGCGGATCTTGTACGGGTCTCCGCATAACCGCAGGTCAGCGCCCTGAGGGTCGGGCGCGAGGTGGCGCAATACTGTGGCAACACCATGGGAGGGGCCCGGCCGGTACGTTCCCTGCCATGCCAGCAGAACCCGCCCCCGCCTCGCTTCCGGTCGCCGCCGCGCGCCGTCGGCGGCTGCGCGCCGACCAGGCACGGCAGCTCGCCGACCTGCTGCGCCACCAGATCCTCACGGGCGGTTTTCCCGGTGGCGTGCTCCCCCTGGAACACGCCATCGCCGCCGACTACCGGGCGAGCCGCAACACCGTTCGCCAGGCCCTGAAAATGCTGCGCGACGAACAACTGGTGGCCCGGCAACCCGGCGTCGGCACCGTAGTGGTCTGCGAGAAGAAATACCCGCACGGCCTCGACCGGCTCCAGGGGCTCGCCGAGACCCTGCACGAGCACGGCAGAGTGACCAACGAGGTGCGCACCGTCGGACCGGTCCGCGCCCCGACCCCGGTGGCGCACCGGCTCGGGCTGCCCGAACAGGGCGACGTGCTGTGCATCGAGCGACTGCGCCGCCTGAACGGGCTTCCGCTCTCCCTCGACCTGTCCTACCTGCCGATGGACGTGGGCGGCGAACTGCTCGGCTGCGACCTGGAGAACACCGATGTCTTCCGGCTCCTGGAATCGCTGACCGGCGGCCCGCTGGGCCATGCCGAGGTCACGCTGGAGGCGGTCAACGCCGACGCGCACTCCGCCGCGGTGCTCCAAGTACCGCGCGGCGCAGCCGTCTTGATGCTGGAGCGGCTCACCCACCTGCCCGACGGGCGGCCCGTGGACCTGGAGTTCATCCGCTTCCGCGGCGACCGCATCAGCATGAGCGGCGTACTCCACCGCTCTCTGTGACCCCGGCCGCCCGGCCCTTCCCGGATCCCCGCACCGATACGACCCGGCCCCTCATCGACCCCGGCCCCTTTCCCCCCGGCTCCTTTCATCCCGCCCCCGCCCCCTTCGCCTGGAGACAGCCATGCCTCTCGTCCCGCACCGCGCCGACGTGCCCGTGACCATCGACGAGTCCAAGTGCATCGACGGCTGCACCCTCTGCGTCGACATGTGTCCGCTCGACTCCCTCGCGATCCGGGAGGACAACGGCAAGGCGTACATGCACGTGGACGAGTGCTGGTACTGCGGCCCCTGCGCGGCCCGCTGCCCCACCGGCGCGGTCACCGTCAACATGCCCTATCTGCTCCGTTGAAAGGCCCAACCAGCATGCTCAGCAAGCGAGTCGCACCGCTCCTCGCCCTCGCTCTGGTCCTGCCGCTGGCCGGCGGCTGCGCGGGCGCGGCCGGGGCCGACAGCAAGGACGGCGCGAAGTCGGTCACGGTCACCGTCGGCTACCAGTCCAAGACCATCAACACCGTCACCGCGGGCACCCTGCTGCGTTCCCTCGGCTACTTCGAGGACGAACTCGCCGCCCGCGGACACAAGGACGGCATCACCTACCACGTGAAGTGGCAGGACTACGCCACCGGCGCCCCCATCACCGCCCAGATGACCGCGGGAAAGATCGACATCGGGTCGATGGGCGACTTCCCGCTGCTCATCAACGCGGCCCGGGGCAAGGAGCTCAAGCAGCCGACGAAGCTCGTGTCCGTGACCGGCTACAACCTGCGCGGCGGCCTCAACACCGTTCTGGTCGCGCCCGGTTCACCGCTGAAGTCCCTGGCCGACCTGCGCGGCAAGAAGGTGTCCACGAGCATCGGGTCGGCTGCCGACGGCACCCTCGTCCGCGCGCTGCAGCAGGCGGGCATCGACCCCGACAAGGGGATCCGCAAGCTCAACCAGCAGCCGAGCGTGGGTGCTTCCGCGCTGACGGCGGGCAGTGCCGACGCGCTCTCCCAGTTCGTCGCCTGGCCGGGGCAGCTGGCCTTCGAGGGGAAGGGCAAGGCCCTGTACGACGGCGCCCAGTTGAACCTCCCCACCTTCCACGGCGTCACCGTCCGCGCGAAGTTCGCCAAGGACCACGCCGCGGTCCTCGACGCCTTCCTCGCGGCCCAGCGCCGCGCCACCGACTATCTGCGCACCAAGCCCGTGGCGGCCGCCGAGTCGGTGGCCAAGGAGACGGGGCTGCCCGCCGAGGTGGTCTACCTGTACAACGGAGCCAACGGCATCGCGACCTTCGACCCGGCCCTGCGCCCCGAACTGATCGACGCCCTCAAGCGGGACGTGCCGGTCCTCAAGGCCGAGAAACTGGTCGGTGACGTGGACGTCGACGCCTTCGTCGACGCGGCCCCGCTCCAGCGCGCCGTGCGGGCCCCCGCCTATCCGCGGGCGGCCGCCGCCACGTCCGAACTGTGGCTCAAGGGCCAGGACACGACCCGCTCCTTCGACAGCCCCAAGGAACTCCTCAAGGCCGTCAAGGGCGCCGACGTCCGGGCCGCGTACGTGCCCGACGCGGTGACCGGCACCCTGTGGTTCGCCGACCGTGCGGTCTGGGTGGCGGACGGCGCCGACCTGCGCGCCTTCGTCACCCCCGCAGGCGCCGAGGCGTACGTCGCCCAGCACCCCGGGGCGCGGACCGTCGACTACGCGAGCGCACGGGAGCTGGCCTCGTGAGCGCGGGACGCTGGCTGCTGCGCGCCGCATCGCTCGCCGCCGCCCTCGCGCTGTGGCAGCTTCTCACCTCCTACGACGTCGACCTGTGGCTGCGCTTCGAGCAGTTCCCCACCGTCGGCGAGGTGGCCTCCGCCTTCACCGAACGGGCCGCGACGGCCGAGTACTGGCAGGACCTCGGGTACAGCCTGCGCCGGATCGCGATCGGCTTCGTGCTCGCCGCGATCCTCGGCGTGGCCACCGGCACCGCCGTGGCGCGCTCGCGCTGGGCCGCGGACCTGCTCGGCCCGCTGATCGAGGTGGTCAGGCCGGTGCCCGCCATCGCCCTGGTGCCGGTCGCGATCCTGCTGCTGCCCACCAACGAGCAGGGCATCGTGTTCATCACCTTCGCCGCCGCCTTCTTCCCCGTCGTCGTCTCGACACGGCACGCGGTGCGCGCGCTGAGCCCGGTGTGGGAGGAAGCCGTGCTCACCATGGGCGGCGGCCGGCTCCGCGTGCTGTTCTCGGTGGTGCTGCCCGGGGCGCTGCCGGGCATCTTCGGCGGCATTTCGGTGGGCGTCGGCGTCTCCTGGAACTGCGTGATCTCCGCCGAGATGATCTCGGGGGAGTACGGGGTGGGCTACCGCACCTGGCAGGCGTACACCGTCGTCGACTACCCGGGGGTGTTCGTCGGCATGGTCACCATCGGCGCGCTCGGCTGGCTGACCTCGACGGCCGTGGAGCTCGCCGGCCGCAGGGCCACCGCCTGGCTGCCCCGCCCGGCCGGCACCGGCCGGGCCGCCCGCCGCACCGTCGCCGCACCACCAGTGAAGGAGCCCGTCGCATGAGCACCACCACGACGCCGCCCCGCACGGCCACCCCGACGGGCGCCGAACTCGTCCTGGAAGACGTCCGGTTGGGGCACCCCGACGGGCCGCCCGTACTCGGCGCGCTCGATCTGCGCGTGACACCGGGGGAGGTGCTGACCGTGGTCGGGCCCTCCGGCTGCGGGAAGTCCACCCTGTTGCGCACCCTGGCCGGGCTGCTGCCCGCCCTCGGCGGCCGGATCACCCAGGACGGCCGGCCGGTCACCCGTCCCGACGCCGACCGGGCCCTGGTCTTTCAGCACGACGCGCTGCTGCCCTGGCGGACCGTGCGCGCCAACATCGAGCTGCCGCTGGCGATCCGCCGCGTCCCGAGGGACGAGCGCCGCACCGCCGCCGCCGAATGGCTCGACCGCGTCGAACTGTCCGGACACGCCACCAAGCTCCCGCACCAGCTGTCCGGCGGTCAGCGTCAACGCATTCAGCTGGCACGGGCGTTGGCGGGCCGGCCGCGCGCGGTCCTGATGGACGAGCCGTTCGGCGCGCTCGACGCGCACACCCGGTCCGGGATGCAGGACCTGCTCGTGGACATCCTGGGCGAGTCCGGCGCCACCGTCGTCTTCGTCACGCACGACGTGGACGAGGCCCTCCACCTCGGTGACCGGGTCGCCCTGCTCGCCGCGGGCCTCGTACTCCCGGTCCCGCACCCCCGGCAGCGGGACGCGGCCGGGGCCCCCGGGACCACGGCCCTGCGCCGCCGCGTCCTCGCCTCCCTCTGATTCCGCCGATCCCTCCGAAAGGCCTTCCGTGGACACCCCCATGACCGTTCCCGCCCTCGCCGACGCGACCGAACTCGCCTGCGACGTGCTGGTCATCGGTGGCGGCACCGCCGGCACCATGGCCGCGCTCACCGCGGCCGGCCGCGGCGCCAACGTCCTGCTCCTGGAGAAGGCCCACGTGCGGCACTCCGGCGCGCTCGCCATGGGCATGGACGGGGTCAACAACGCGATCATCCCGGGCCGCGCCGAACCCGACGACTACGTCGCCGAGATCACCCGCGCCAATGACGGCGTCGTCGACCAGTCCACCGTGCGCCAGACCGCGACCCGCGGCTTCGACATGGTCAGGCGACTGGAGTCGTACGGGGTCAAGTTCGAGAAGGACGAGCACGGCGAGTACGCGGTCCGCCAGGTGCACCGGTCGGGCTCCTACGTGCTGCCCATGCCGGAGGGCAAGGACGTCAAGAAGGTCCTCTACCGGCAGCTGCGGCGACGGGAGATGCGCGAGCGGATCCGCATCGAGAACCGGGTCATGCCGGTGCGGGTGCTCACGGCCGGGGGCCGGGCCGTCGGCGCGGCCGGATTCAACACGCGCACCGGGGAGTTCGTCACCGTGCGGGCGGGCGCCGTCATCCTCGCCACCGGCCCCTGTGGCCGGCTCGGCCTTCCCGCCTCGGGCTACCTCTACGGGACGTACGAGAACCCGACCAACGCGGGCGACGGCTACGCCATGGCCTACCACGCGGGCGCCGCCCTCACCGGGATCGAATGCTTCCAGATCAACCCGCTGATCAAGGACTACAACGGACCCGCGTGCGCCTACGTGGCCAATCCGTTCGGCGGCTACCAGGTCAACCGGCACGGCGAGCGGTTCGTCGAGTCGGACTACTGGTCGGGCCAGATGATGGCCGAGTTCTCCGCCGAACTCGCCTCCGACCGCGCCCCGGTGTACCTCAAGCTGAGCCATCTGCCCGAGGAGACCATCGGCGCCGTCGAGTCGATCCTGCACACCACGGAACGGCCCACTCGCGGCACCTTCCACCAGGGCCGCGGGCACGACTACCGCACCCATGACATCGAGATGCACATCTCGGAGATCGGCCTGTGCGGGGGGGCACTCGGCGTCGGGCGTCCGCGTCGATGCCCACGCCCGCACGACCGTGCCCCGTCTGTACGCGGCCGGTGACCTCGCCTGCGTCCCGCACAACTACATGATCGGCGCGTTCGTCTTCGGTGACCTCGCGGGCGAGGATGCCGCCCAATACCCGTGCTACGACGGCGAGTTGCCGGAAGATCAAGTGGCCGCCGCGCACGCGCTCGTCTACCGGCCGCTGCGCAACCCCGACGGCCCGCCGCAGCCGCAGGTGGAGTACAAGCTGCGGCGGTTCGTCAACGACTACGTGGCGCCGCCGAAGACCGGTGCCAAGCTGTCGCTCGCCGTGGAGGCGTTCGAGCGGATGGGCGGGGAGATCGCCGGTATGGGGGCGCGCACCCCGCACGAGCTGATGCGCTGCGCCGAGGTGACGTTCATCCGGGACTGCGCCGAGATGGCGGCCCGCTCCTCGCTCGCCCGGACCGAATCGCGCTGGGGCCTCTACCACCAGCGTCTCGACCATCCCGAGCAGGACGACGCGAGCTGGCTGCACCACCTCGACCTGCGCAAGTCCCCTTCCGGGACGATGGAGTTCACCGCGCGTCCGGTCGAGCCGTACGTCGTGCCGGTCCCGGAGTTCACCCCGGCCGCCGGACCGGAGCGGCCGCTCGGGGAGGTCGCGCTGGTCCCCGTCGCCACGGCCGGCCCGCGCGCGAGCGTCCCGGCCGCCCGGACGGTGCCCGCCGAACCCACGGTCCCGCACGCCCCGCACGCCCCGCTCCCGGCATCCGCACCGAGCCCGGCCCTGCTGCGGCTGCTCGCCCTGGCCGAGGAGTCCCCCGACCTGGCGACGCTGGGCCCCTACCTCGCCGACCCCGACCCCGCGGTCCGCGCGGCCGCGGTCACGGTGCTCGGCGAGACCGTACCGGCCGGCGCCGGGATCGCCCTGGCCGCACGGCTGCGGGACGGCGCGCCCGCCGTACGGTCCGCCGCGGCGGCCGTCCTGCGCGAACTGGTCGAAGTGCTGCCGGCGGAACCCGAGTTGGGGGCCGCGTTGCGCGGGGCGCTCGATGTGCCGGACCCCGCCGTGCGCACCGCCGCCCTCGAAGTGCTGCGGGCGCTCAGGCTGGGCGAGGCGGCTCAGTACGCCGCCCGGCTCACCGACACCGACATCGAGGTCCGCATCCACGCCGTGCGGGGCCTGGTGGCGGTGGACGCGGTCGCGGAACTGACCCGGGCCGCGGCCGACCCGGCCCGGGAGGTGAGGGTCGCGGTGGCCCGCGGCGTCGCGGCCCTGCGCGCCCCGGAGCCGGCATCGCTCGACCCGCTCCTCGGCGACCAGGACCCCCTCGTCCGAGGCGCCGCGCTCGCCGCGCTCGCGGCGACCGGCTGCCCGCCCGCCTACGCCGGCGCCGCCTCCCTCGCGCTCGCCGACTCCGCCTGGCAGGTCAGGGCCGGGGCCGCGGCGGCCCTCAAGGCGGCCGCCGCCGACGAGGCCGTCCCCGCGCTTGCCGGAGCGCTCGCCGACATCAACGCGGACGTCCGCAAGGCGGCGGTTCTGTCCCTCCTGGCCCACCGCGCCCACCCCGAAGCGCGCACCGCCCTTGCCACCGCCACCACCGACACGGACGCCGACATCCGCGCCTACGCGGGGCGCGCCTGACCTGGGCGGGGCGGTCGCGTGTCCTTGGGCACACCGGACGGCTCGTACCACTCGATGGCGCGACCGGGTAAGGGGGTCCGGCTCCGGGGCGGCAGGGAAGGCGGGACTCTGCCGCAGCACACGATCTACCGCGTCATCGTCTTCAAGAAGGACGGCAGGGTTGCCTCCCTGGGCACGACGCTGCTGTACCCCGAGCAGTCCCGGCATCCGGGCTGGTCGAGCTCTACCGGGAACGCTGGGAGATCGGGCCGGCCTTCGACGAGTTCATGAACCACCTCGGCCCTGCCGGGCCGATCAGGTCGCGCACACCGGAGGGCGTCCGGCAGGAACTGCGGGCCTACTTCGCGGTCCACCACGCGATCCGCGAGTTCGCTCGCACGGCGGCGCACCGACCCCATCGCCGCCCTAGTGCAGGTACTGGGCGTCCCCGTTGCCGAGCGACCAGTCGGCATCGGTGTTCTCGGTCAGCACGACGAACACGTTGCGGGGCTCCGTCCCCGCGTATTCCTGGGCCAGCTCGGCAATACGTCGGTACAGCGCCTGCTTCCGGTCGGCCGGCCGACCACCCCGCAAGGTGATCGCCACGTACACGATGCCGTCGTCCCGCTGCACGTCGAGGTAGGTGCCGTGACGCAGAACGCCGCGCTCTCCGTCATGTCCGGTCAGGATCTGGAAACGATCGTCGTCCGGGATCCCCATCGTCTCGCCCAGCGCCTCCTGGACGGCGCGCCCCAGCGCCTTCAACCGCTGGGCGTCACAGCCCAGAACATCGATGCGAACGAGCGGCATGGAGCCCCCAGGGGAGATCGGCAACGTGACGACGTGACATCCGAGTGTACATACTAGTAGGTACAGGGGCTGTGCGGGTGCCATGCCCAAAGCGGCTGCATGGCCCTGCTCAGGCCCCCACCTTTTCCGGCTCCCTCCGGCGGACCACGAGCAGGGCGCGGTCGTCGACGTGTCCCGTCATCGAGTCGCCCTGCGCCATGAGGACGTCGGCGATCTCGGTGAGGGGCTCCGCGCGCCGACGGGCGGCGGCATCGCAGATCACGGCGAGTCCGCCGTCGATCGGCAGCTGCGGGCCCTCCACCACGCCGTCCGTGACGAGAGCCAGCAGGTCGCCGGGGGCCAGCTGCAGCGAATGGACGGGAAAGCGGCCGCCCGCGAGCACACCCAGTGGCGGCCCGCCCGGATATTCGCGGACCACGGCGCCGTCCTCCGCGCAGTGCACCAGCGGAACGTGCCCCGCCCGCGCGGTGCTGACCCGGCCGTCGGGGGTGAGCAGGGCGTACAGACAGGTCGCGAAGACCGGCATCCGCATCTGGAGCATCAGGTCGTTGGTGCGGGCCAGCACCTGGTCCGGGGCCGGCTCCTGCCAGGCGTAGGCGTGCATCGCGGTGCGCACCTGCCCCATCATCGCGGCGGCCTGCACATTGTGGCCCTGTACGTCACCGATGATGCACGCGGTGCTGCCGTCCGGCAGGGCGATCACGTCGTACCAGTCGCCGCCGACGTCCAGGCCCTGGTGAGCGGGGCTGTAGCGCGCTTCGATCTCGTAGCCGACGACGGCCGGCAGCGTGGCGGGCAGCAGATTGCGCTGCACCGTGCCGGCCAGTTCCGTACGGGCCGACTGCAGCCGGATGCGCTCCCAGGCCTGTCCCGCGACGTCCGCCATGACGCCGACGAGGGTGCGTTCCTGGTTCGAGAGGTCGTGCGGCCTGTCGTACGTCACCACCCACCCGCCGAGCGGCGCGGCCCCCTGGCCCCGCAGGGGGATCATGATGAACGACTCGGCGGAGGTGGCGTCCAGCAGCCCGTGGGCTTGTGGCCACGACCGCCGGTAGTCGTCGCGGGTCGCGATGAACAGCGGGGTTCCCGTGCGGATCGCCTCGGTCAGGGGCTTGGGAGCGTCCAGCGGCAGGCCGTGCAGGGAGCGTGCGAGCGCGGGGTCGATCCCCGTGCCGAACGTCACGCGCAGCCTTTCCTCCTCCACGAACGCCAGCAGGGTGCCGGTGCCGCCGAAGGCGGGCGCCACCTTGTTCAGGATCGCCGCCGTCAGCTCGTCCTCCGTGGCCGCGGCCACGAACGCGGCGGCCAGTTGCTGGACGAGGTCGACGCGTCGGCGCGCGTCGGCGTGCGCCTTGACGAGCGACTGGTGACGTTCCACGGCCGCGGTGGTGTTCGTGGTCGTGCCCACGACGCGCCGCCCCCCGTCGAAGCCGAAGCGGACGAGCCGGGCGAGGGTGCGGAGCCAGTTCAGCCGGCCGTGCTCGTCGGGCATGCGGAAGTCGACGTCCACCTGCCGGGAGTGGCCCCTGCGCAGCGCCCAGAACGCCGCCTCCACCCGGCCCACGTCGTCGGCGTAGACCCGACCGAGCAGTTGGTCCAGCGACATCGTGTCGCCGGGGCCCATGCCGTTGTAGAGCCGCTCGCCGTCGAGCCAGCTGAACGCGTCGGACTCCTCGTCGTAGACCCACAGGGAGTGGTCCGCCAACACCGTCATGGAGCGCAGTGCCTCCCAGTGCAGCCACTCGCCCTCTTCCTCCTCCTCGATCTCCACCAGGACGGCGGGGTCGCCCTCGCGGCGGTCGATGCGGCGCGCCGACGTCATGCAGACGACCGCGCCGCCCGGGTGGGCGAATTCGATCGGCTGCCGATAGGTGCGGCCCTCGCCGTGCAGGGCGTCCAGGAGCAGCTGGCGGGAGATGGACATGCTGGTCGGTGCGAGCAGGTCGGAGAAGGTCCAGCACGGTGGCGCGTCGGTGAGCAGGGCGGCCTGAGCGCGCGGACTGACCCGGACGAGCTCCGCCGCCCCGGTCGGCCCGGCCGCGGGTGCGAGCAGCATCCACATGCCGTCGGCGCGGAGCGCGGCGTGGCGGAGGCAGGCGTGGGCGGTGGTGTCTTCGCGCATGGACATCGATCTCGCTAGCGACGGGATGGGGCGCGCCTTTCTGCGGGCGGGTCTTCCATCCCAGCCGACGCGGGCGCGGCCCGCCGCCCGCGAAAGTCACCGGCCGCGGGCCGAAAGTCCTCTACGGCCCGTCACCTCACGGTCCCGCCCCCTGGCCGACCGGGGGCGCGCGAGGCGCCGGGGGCGCATTCAGTAGAAGATCAATTCGAGTGTGCGCCCGCGGGTGACGTGCGGCTTTGCAAGATCGGCTGGTTGCTAGCGTCCCTGCCGTGACTCAGTTGACGCAGTCCGGCCCGGAGCCGGACCACTTCGTGCTGCCCTCGCCCCGCGAGGCAAGCGAATCGTTTCGCCCGCTGGTGCTCGACGCCGCCCGGCCGGCCGGCGCCGCCGCCCTGGCCACGCTGCGGGAATCGTCCGCCCTGCGTGAGGTTCATGACCGGATCGAGGACCAGGTCGAGGAGGCGCTGCGCTGCCGGGCACCGCAGGACCCGTTCGGCGCCCGCTCCCGGGCCCGCGCGGTCGCCGACGCCATGGGCGGGCCGCCCGACGCCTACGGCCGATGGATCTGGTACCCGTGGTCGGGCCGCCTGGTGCACCTCCTGCCCGAGGACGAGTTCCGGCTGGTGCGCACCGACCGCAACCGCGACAAGATCACCCGCGAGCAGCAGCAGGCCCTGCTCCGGCGCCGGGTGGGCGTCATCGGTCTCTCGGTCGGCAGCAGCGCCGCGATCACCTGCGCCATGGAAGGCGTCGGCGGGGCCTTCAGGCTGGCGGACTTCGACCGCCTCGGCCTGTCGAACCTGAACCGGCTGCGGGCCGGTGTGCACGAACTCGGCCTGGAGAAGAGCGTGTTGTGCGCCCGCCGCATGTACGAACTCGATCCCTATCTGGACATCGAGGTCCACCGCGCCGGCGTCACCGAGGCCACCATCGAGGACTTCTTCGGCGACCACGACCGCGGTGACGGCCTCGACCTGCTCGTCGAGGAGTGCGACACGCCCTGGGTCAAGGTGGCCGCCCGCGAGCACGCCCGCCGCCGGCGCCTCCCCGTCCTCATGGACACCAATGACCGTGGCCTGCTCGACATCGAACGCTTCGACCTCGAACCGGACCGTCCGCTCTTCCACGGCCGCACCGGCCCGGTGACCGCCGCCGACGTGCGCGCCCTGGACCAGGAGGCGACGATCGCCTTCCTGCTCGACGTCGTCGACGAGCGGCGCCTGAGCCCCGCCATGACCGACGCGCTCACCCGCGTCGGGCGCACCCTCTCCAGCTGGCCCCAGCTCGCCAGCGGCGTCATGCTCGGCGCCGCCCTCGTCGCCGACACCGCCCGCCGCATCCTGCTCGGCGAGCCACTGCCGTCCGGTCGGCACTCCATCGACCTGGCGGCCCTCGTGCCCGCCGGAACGACCCGGCCGACGTGTCTGGAAGGTGCCCGGTGAACCGGATCCCCGACCTGCACGGCGACCACCTGTACCTGCGGGAACTGCGCGCCGACGACCACGAGCCCTTCACCCGGATCCTCACCCACCGCGTGCTCACCCGGTACCTCGGCATCGACCGCATGGACGCCGGCCAGGCCCACGACGCGTTCGCCCTGGGCCTGGCCCAGCCCTACGCGCACCCCCGCCGCAAGTACACCCTGGCCGTGTGCGCGCCCGGCGACGACGCCTTCCTCGGCACCATGGGGCTCCTCGTCGAGGACTACGGCAGCAACGCCATGCTCACCAGCCTGGTCCTGCTGCCCGGGGCTCCCGTACGCGGCCACGGGCACGAGGCGGGCCGCCTGCTGATGGCCTACGGCTTCGGGCACCTGGGGCTGCACCGCATCTGGGCGGGCCATCGCAGCGACCACCACCTCATGCCGCCGGTGATGCACGCGGCCGGGCTCCGCCCCGAAGCCACCCTGCGCCAGCTCTTTCGCACGCAGGGTTGCTGGCACGACGTCACCACGTATGCCACCGTGGCCCCCGAATGGAAGCGGCAGGCCACCGCGCGCGAACTCGCCATCCTCGACGGAGCCGACCAGTTCGACCGCGTCTGAGCGGCGCCCCGCTGAACGCGCCTACGGCATGCGGGAGTCGGGCCCGGACGAGGCGGCCGCGGACTCCAGGGTGGGGTGCACGGCGAAGAACTGATCGGTGCCGGTCACCTGCAGAAGGCGCAGGAGGCTGTCCGAGGGGGCGGCGATGCTCAACGCCGTGGCGGCGTGCACGTGGAGCAGAACATTGAGCGCC
The DNA here is from genome assembly GCF_036014195.1 of Streptomyces sp. NBC_00442. Taxonomy (NCBI): domain Bacteria; kingdom Bacillati; phylum Actinomycetota; class Actinomycetes; order Kitasatosporales; family Streptomycetaceae; genus Streptomyces; species Streptomyces sp. NBC_00442. The sequence continues at coordinate 484,439 of NZ_CP107918.1, read as the reverse complement.
GAGGAGTCGCAGAACGTGATGCGCGAGGCTTCGAGGATCACGTGCCGGTGCCGGTGGGCGGCCTCCTCGAGGGCGGTCTTGAGGGGCCCGAGCGTGTCGAGATCGAGGTCACCGGAGGCCTCGATCGCCCAGGCGTCGTGCAGCGGGTACTGCGCGCCGAGTACTCCGGTCGGCGGCACGGCTGCTCCGTGATCCGCTCCGTGTTCTGTCGTCATGCGCAGAGTATGCCCACCTACGGCTCCTACGGTCCGCATCGGTGTGCGAGTGCACGCATCACAACATGGGTACGAGGCCCCTTTGTTGGCTTCTGCGGCGTTTCCCGCGGCCTGCGACCCGCCGCCCCGCCCTGCGCCGCCCCTCGGCCCTCGCCACGGCGGCCGGTGGCGGCGGGTCGGCTAGGCTCGGCACTCTGCGTACATCCCGCCGACGGTCGGACGGCGGCCGGAAGGGGGCCAGGTGAGAGCGGCGCGGGCGTTGGTGACCCTGGACGAGGTCGAGCTCGGTGACCACGTCTGCTGGCGCATGCGGCCGGCCGGCGACTCCCTGGCCGACGCGCGGGCCTTCGTGGCCGACGGAGCCCTGTACGGGGACAAGATCGTGTTCGTGGGCTCCACCGGCACCGTCTCACGGATCCCCAGGGACGCCGGGCCCGCGGCCTCCGTGGTCCTCGACGTGCCCGGCGCCGACGCCGATGTCGTCCTGGCGGCGGTGCGCCGCGAAGCACGTACGGCGGTGCGCGAGGGATTCCGCTCCGTACGCGTCCTCACCGAGAGGACGCCGCCGAAACCGGCGCCCGGGGCGGAGGAGGAACTGCTCGCCCAGGAGCTCAGGCTCGACGAGTTCGCGTCGGAGAGCGGCGCGATCGTGGTCTGTGCGGTGACGCCCTCCGAGTGGGACGCGACTACGCTGGAACACATGGCATGTGTGCACCCGCACGAGGTGGGCAGGCGTGCTGAACACCCGGCCTTCCGCATGTTCGGTACGGGTGCCGACAGGTGGAGCGTGGACGGTGTGATCGACTCGGACTGTGCGCCGGTGTTCAACGCCGCGGTGCGCGCGGCGGCGCTGCACGCGCCGACGGTGACGCTGCGTTTCGACACGCTCGACATGATCGACGCCGCCGGTATGCACGCCCTGGTCGACGCGGTCCGCGGCCTGCCGGACCGGCGCGTTGTGGTGGAGGGCGCCAACGACACCGTGCGCCTGTGCTGGGAACTCGCCGGCTACGCGAGCGCCGGCGTATCGGTGGTGATGAGTGCATGAGCGGGCCGCTGCCGTCGAAGCCGTCCGTGCCGCCGAAGGCGGCGGACGCGCCCGAGCCGGGTTTCCGCCACGAGCTGTACCCCTACCGCGGGGACGACCAGTTCCTGTCCGGCACCCAGGGCTTCATCCGCGAGGCCCTGGAGGCGGGGGAGGCCGTCGTCGTCGCCGTCCCGTCGGAGAAGGCCTCGCTCCTGCGCGAAGAGTTCCCCGACGAGTCCGCCGTCACCTTCGTGGACACCTCGACGGCCGGCGCGAGCCCCGGCCGGCTCGTCGCCGCCTGGACGGCCTGGATGAGCGAGCGCGGCGAGGGTGGCAGGCCGGTGCGCGGCATCGGTGAGACGGCCTGGCGCCAGGCGCGCAGCGCGGCCCACCTGTCCGAGCTGCGCTACCACGAGTGGCTCCTCAACCGGGCTTTCGCGCGCAGCTCCGCCTGGTCGATGCTCTGTCCCTACGACGCCGCCGACGAGGACCAGAGCGCGCTGCGGTCCGTCTCCCGCTGCCACCCGCTGATCCACCAGGACGGGCAGTCCGTACGCAACGAGAGCTACCTGAGCGCCGACGAGTATGTCTTCGACGCCCTCAGCGAGCCCTGCGACCCGCACCAGGAACTGACCTACACGAGCGGCGACCTGTCCGCGATCCGGTCGAAGGTGTCCCAGTGCGCCACCGACGCGGGGGTGCCCGAGGACCGCTTGCCGAAACTCGCGGTGGCCGTCACCGAGATCGCCACGAACAGCATCCGCCACGGCGGCGGGCAGGGCACGCTGCGCACCTGGGCGGAGCATGCGGCGTTCCTCTGCGAGTTCCGGGACGCCGGATACATCTCCGACGTGATGGCAGGCCGCACCCGTCCGAAGGCGGACCAGATGGGCGGCCGCGGCCTCTGGCTCGCCCACCAGCTCTGCGACCTGGTGGAGATCCGCTCGACCCCCGACCAGGGCACGACCATCCGCCTGCACATGGACGTCCCGCAGTAGGGCCACGGCCAGCAGGGCCACCGTCAGTGGGGCCGCGGCCCGGCACGGGTCCACGGCGCCCCGGGGCCGAACCACGATCCGGCCCCGGGTTGACGCGAATACACCAGGATTTCGAGGGTGGTTGCGATTCGGCGCTCGGGCCCCTGGCATTGCCCGACCGGTCAGCGGCGCCGCAGGGCGGGGTCGAGGAGCGAGGGCGGGGTGTCGCTCTTCTCGTGGGCGGCCAGGTCGGTGCCGGGGGCGACGACGGCGTCGATCGCGTCGAGCACGTCCGTGGACAGGACGGTGTCCGCGGCGGCGAGCTGGCTGCGCAGATGGTCCGGGGTGCGGGGACCGATGAGCGCGGCGGTGACGCCGGGATGCGCGGTCACGAATCCGAGCGCCAGCTGGATCATGGTCAGGCCGGCCTCGTCGGCGATCTTCGCCAGCTGCTCGACGGCCGTGAGCCTGGCCCGGTTGGCGGGCAGGGCGATGTCGAAGCGCTCGGGCATGAACGCCGAGCGGTTGCCGGTGATCTCGCGGCCCTCACGGATCGCCCCCGACAGCCAGCCCGACGCCAGCGGGCTCCACGCCAGCACGCCGAGGCCGTACGTCTGGGTCACGGGCAGGACGTGGGTCTCGATCCCGCGCTGCAGGATCGAGTAGCTGGGCTGTTCCGTCACGTAGCCGCGCAGGCGGTGCTCGCGGGCGGCCCACTGCGCCTGCACGATGCGGTGGGCGGGGAAGGTCGAGGAGCCGAAGTGGCGGATCTTTCCCGCGCGTTGGAGGTCGGTGAGGGCCGAAAGCGTCTCCTCGTCGCTGGTGCTGGGGTCCCATCGGTGGACCTGGTACAGATCGACGTGGTCGACCCCGAGGCGGCGCAGGCTGTCGTCGAGAGCGGTGACCAGCCAACGGCGCGAGCTGCCCCGGCGGTTGCGTTCGCCCCCCATCGGCAGGCCGGCCTTGGTGGCCAGCACGATGTCGTCGCGCCGTCCGGCGATGGCCCTGCCGACCATCTCCTCCGACTCGCCGCCGCTGTAGACGTCGGCGGTGTCGATGAGGTTGATCCCGGCGTCGAGTGCGGCATCGACGAGGACGGTGACGTCGTCCTGGGTGGTGCGTCCGATCCCGCCGAAGTTCATCGCGCCGAGGGCGAGGGTGCTGACCTGTATGCCGGTGCGGCCCAAATCGCGGTACTGCATGACCGTGTGTCTCCCCACTGATCGAACGCCATGACGGTGCATGGCGGTCCATGGCGGTGCGTTGCGGTGGTGGCAGCGCATGGCTGTGCACGGCTGCGCATCACTTGGATGACGGGGCCCGCTCTGACATCATGAGCGAAGCGGAACCTCGTTCCGGAAACAATACGGAACATGGTTCCGTTTTGCTAGGGGTGACGCCGCACAAGCGCCGGGTCGCGTCGAAGGTGGCGCGGACGGGCTCGACCGCGGGCGGTGCCGAGATGAGTGGAGGAGTGCGGTGAAAGACAGCGACCAGGGTGCCGAGCCCGCTGCGCAGTCCAAGAGGAAGGACGCCCGGCGCAACAAGGAAGCCCTGCTGGACGCGGCCGCCGAGGTCTTCGTCACCTCGGGGGTGGAGGCGCCCGTACGCGACATCGCGGCCCGCGCCGGCGTCGGTCTCGGCACGATCTACCGCCACTTCCCGACGCGCGCGGAGCTCATCGTCGCCGTCTATCGGCACCAGGTCGACGCCTGCGCCGAGGCCGGCCCCGCTCTCCTCGCCGTCGGTCCGACCCCGTACGCCGCACTGGGACACTGGGCCGGGCTCTTCGTCGACTTCCTGGTCACCAAGCACGGACTCGCCACCGTGCTGCACTCCGACAACCCGGCCTTCGACGCGCTGCACACCTACTTCCTCGACCGTCTGGTGCCCGTCTGCGCCCAGCTGCTCGAATCCGCCGCGTCCGCCGGAGAGGTCCGCTCCGACGTCACCGCCTACGAACTCATGCGCGGGATCGGCAACTTGTGCATCGGCGCGGAGAGTGATCCCCGTTACGACGCACGCCGACTGGCCGAGACGTTGATCGCCGGACTGCGGGTGACGCCCGTGGTGCGTTCGAGTCTCCGGGGCTGATGTCGCGTACCGGTTCGGAATGGGCACGGTGACGCGGGATCCCAGGAGTTTTCGGCCACGACGTGAGAGACGACGTGAGAGACTCTGCCGCAGCTGCATGTCATGTACCGGACAGTCGTCGCACGCCACGCCCTCGCGACGCGCACAACGATGGGGGATTACGCCATGGACCGATCCACTTCCAAGGGCTTAAGGCGGGCGAGCCTCGCGCTGGGGGCGGCCCTCGCGTCGACCGTGCTCTGTGCCACGGTGAGCGCGGCGGCGCCCGTCGGCACGAGCGGCCGTGCCACGAGCGACCGCGCCGCCATCGGCTCCGCCGCGTCGCCGAGCGCTCAACACGCCTGCCCCGTCATCTACTTCGACCTGGGCGAGACCTTGGTGCACACGGCCGACGACGGCAGCACCAGCTATCTGCCGGGTGCTGCCGCCTATCTGCGGGCCCTGCGTGAGCACCACGTCAAGGTCGGCCTGATCACCAACGTCCCGCCGTCCTGGGGCGCGACCGACTCCGAGCGTGCCGCCCGGCTGAAGCGGGAGGTCGACGCCACCTGGCGGGGCTCCGCGCCCTTCGCCTGGCAGGACTTCGGCGACCGGATCCTCACCCCGCGTACCGACGCGGAACGCAAACCGGCCCCCGTCCTGTGGCAGCGCGCGCAAGCCGCGTCGGGGCGTTGCGTGCTCGTCTACCAGGCCGAGACGACCGAAGAGGTCCAGGTCGCCGCCTCCCTCGGTTACGTGCCGTACCAGGTCGAACAGCCCCACCGGCCCGCGTTCCTGCCGGTGAGCCTCGTCGAACTCCTCGGGCGCCTGTCACGCTGAGCGGCCGCGTGATTGACGCGGCGTCAGGCGCCGGGCGGCGGTCCCCGGCGTGCCCCTTCCGTCGACCTTCCGACCGTCCTGCCGCGATCATGCCCGTCTGCGTCTGCGTCTGCGTCTGCGTCTGCGTCTGCGCCGGCGTCGGCTCCCGCGGTGGGGGCGGCGCGGGAGGCCGGGACCCGGGCATGGCCATCCACTGCGGGTCCGGGCCCGGACCCGGCGTGTTCGCGCTTCACCACGCCGCTGTGCAGGAGCAGTTGGACGGCGCCGAGCAGCACCGCCGTGGCCAGCGCGCTGTGCAGCAGCAGGGTGTCCAGGTGTCCGGCGGAGACGTAGGCGCCCACGGCGATCGCGGCCAGGGCGCACACCGCGCGGTCCACGATGCTCTCGATCGACAGGAGCGTGGCGCGCGGGGCGTCGGGGGGCACCGCGTCGTTCACCAGCTTGCGCTGGACCGGGTAGACGAATCCGGTCGCGGCGGCGAACAGACACAGAAGCGCGATGACGGTCCACGGCCCGCCCACCGCCATGGCGGCCAGGGTGCCCGCGAGCGCGAGGCTCAGGACCGACACCCACGCGACCGGCGTGAGACGGCGGCTCAGCCATTGCGGACGGGCCGAACCCACCGCCTCCGCGACCGTCATCGCGGCCAGCACGCCACCACTCGACGCCTCCCCGATACCGTGGTCGAGCAGGATCGGCTGGAAGAGGTTGACCTGGCAGATCCGGGACAGCGTGAAGACCGCCACGCCCTGCACCATCACCAGGCCCAGCCACCGCGACGAGGCCACACAGCGCAACGCGTCGCCCGCGTCCCGCAGGAACGCCCCGCCCCCGCGCCCCGTGCCCGTCCGCCCGGCCGGCGTCTCGGTCCCGGAGGCCCGGGGCAGGGCGACGGCGCAGACGAGGGAGCCCGCGGCGCCGGCGGCACTGAGCACGTACGGCGCCGAGTGCGCCATCGCCATCACGGGTCCCACCAGTGGCCAGCACACGACCTTCGCGCCGAGCCCCAGGGCGCGCGCGGTGCCCTCCGCGCTCAGGTAGTGCGCGTCGCACTTCTCGGCCCGCAGCCCGTCGTACAGGTAGGCGCTCGCCGCCCCCGAGGTGAGCGAACGGCCCAGCGCGATGGCCAGGAAGTGGAGCAGGAAGCCGGTGTACGAGGCGCTGAGCACCGGAGCCAGGTTCGCGGCCGTCATCACCACGGCTCCGGCCCGCAGACAGTTCCGGGCGCCGATCCGGTCGGCGATCAGCCCGGTCGGAATCTCGAACAGGCAGAACGCCACGTAGTAGATGCTCTGGATGCCGAAGATCTGCCCGTCGGAGAGCCCGGCCGTCTTCTGGTACTCGTAGAAGACCGGCATCCACCACAGCAGGTTGAACAGGAGCTGGAACCCGTAGTTGAGCCGGACGATCCGCCGCGCCCTGTCCGTCAGACCCGCGCCCGTCCTCCGGCCCGGACGCGGTGCCGTACGCGCGCTCACAGCGCGTACGGGCGGATCTGGACCAGCCGGAAGTCGCCCCGCTCGGTCATCAGCCACTCGATGTCCAGCGGCCGGTCGACGTCGGTCTCGCTGAAGTGGGACTGCAGGAGCCGCCCGGTCAGGGACAGGTCGGCCAGGCGGGCCCGGGTGGAGACCGGGAGCCCGTCGCCCCACGAGCCGAGCGCTACGGTGCGCCCGCCCCCTTCCACCACGTTGTACAGGTACTGCTGCGGCAGGACCGAGCCGTCGACGACCTGTTCCGGCGAGCCGGGCGAGCAGTTGAGGTAGACGTTGCGGAAGTCCGCCCGGCGGGTCGGGTCGCACGTCACCAGGACACCGCCGAGCGCGGCCGGCACATACTCCTGGATGATCACTCCCATGTACGTGTCGTCGAGGGATATCCCCACCTGGTGGCGCAGCCGCACACTGCGGGGGGACACCAGGGAGGCCCACACCTGGCGTACCGCGTCCAGGAGTTCACCGGTGCCGCGCACCGTGGTGACGGAGTCGTAGACCCCGGCCGCGGAGAACCCCGGAAGGTCCTCGGCGTTCGACGAGGACCGCACCACCAGGCGTCCGGTCGCGGCCGGCGGGGTGGGGAAGGCCTGGCCGATCTGCCGGGTGACGGACTCGGGCACCGGCGTGTGCCGGATCAGCTGCTGGAGCTGGAGGCAGAGCGAGTCCAGGACGTCGGTCGCGTCGAGTTCCAGGGCCATCTTCAGCTTGCCGATGCCCTGTTGCAGGGCGGGCGAGGAGGCGAGAAAGTGCTGCTGGAGGGAGAAGGGGAGGGCGACGCCCTCCGGAGCGCCGACCGTCGAGGCCACGAAGTCGGCGGCGCGGGACCGGAGTTCGGCGGTCGTCGGGTCGGTGAGGCCGAGCCGGGTGGCTAGGTGGCCGTACAGGTCCTCGCGCGGCGGGCGTGGCCGGCCGTAGAAGGCGGTCAGGTCGGCCGTGCGGCTGTCCAGGACGTGGTGCAGCTCGCCCAGGTTGGCGGCCTTCGTGCCGTACCGGTCGCTGTCGGCGGCGCGCAGCCGGTGCAGGGAGAGCACGGGGGCGTCTTCGAGCAGCGGGGGTTCCAGCCGGATGCGCTGCTGGTGCCAGGCCGGCGCCCGCAGCTCCGGTTCCCGGTCGAGGCGCTCCAGGGATATCTCTTCCTCGCCCACCCGGTAGCGCACCCACGCGCCGTCCAAGCCGTCCTTCTCGACGAGTTCGTCCAGATCGCGCACGATCGCGTTGGGGATCCCCCAGCCGGAGGCCAGCACGTTGGTGTGCGAAAGCGGCGTGATCGGCGCGGTGTTGAGGAATCCGGCCACCCGGGGCACGTCGTCCGGCAGGCACGGCATGGCCACGATGTCCGCCCAGCCGAGTCCGGCCTCCGCGGCCGCGTACTGCGCGCCGGTCCGGAAGTACCGCAGCCGTCCGGTCGCTTCGCCCGGGTTGAGGGGTGTGCGGGTCCGCGAGCCGAACAGTTCGTGGCTCAGGATGCGCGGCACGCGCAGTTCGCTGATCGCGGCCAGCTCCTCCTCCTGCCCGTGGTTGGCGGGCTTGAGCAGTACCGGGAACCGGCCGTCGACCCGTTCCCGCACGAACTCGTAGAAGAACCCGAGGAGTTCACCGTTCATGGTGTCGGCCTCGGTCGTCTCCAGGACGAGGAACGTGCGCTCGCGGCCCTCCGTGTCCTCGTCGGTGTGCAGGGACAGCACACCCAGCAGGAAGCGGCGCGCGGGGTCCATGTAGACGGAGGCGTTGAACGCGTCGAGTTCCGCGTCGAGCTGGGCGAGTTCCATGCCGAGGACGCGGGTGGCTATGTAGTTGACGTGGAAGGGGTGCGCCGCCGTGTCGAGCAGGTGCCAGGTGTTCTCGACGCGATCCACGACGACCTTGAGGTACGGGTGGCCCGCGAGCACTCCCGACAGGGTGCGGAACAGCGGCAGGGACAGGTTCTCGCCGACGACCGTACGGTCCGTGCCGGGCTCGGCGGGGCCGGCGAACATCTGGGCGGTCACGCGCGGACCTCCTCGGGCGCGGCGGCGGGCAGAACGTGGGGGAGGGCGTCCACCAGCGTCTCGAAGTCGCGCAGCACGGTGCGCGCGTCGGTGGCCGAGAGCAGACACAGGGCCGCCATGGTGTTGGCGCCGCCCGCCGGGTCGTAGACCGGAACGACGGTGCCGTCGGCCAGCGAACTCTCCGCGACCACCGACAGCTCGCTGCCCCGGCTCAAGGACACCTCGTCGGCGATCGCAGGGAAGTCCCACACCTTGCGGTCCCGCCAGGCCTCGCCCTGGCCGTCGACCGCGAGGACGACGAGGGAGCCCGCCGCGCCACGGGCCTGCGCCGGGGTGAGGGCCCGCTCGGGCCACCGCACCGTACGGCCGAGAAGGTGGTCGACGAGCATGCCGACGAGATCGAGCCCGAAGACGTCCTCGATCTGCGGCACCGTCATCGCGCCACCGAAGCGGGCGGCCGTCTCGATCAGCCACATCTGGCCGTCGCCGCCGAGCTTGATCTCCGTGTGCGTCCCGCAGTCCCGCAGCCCGAGGGCGTCGACGGCCTCGCGCGCGAGTGCCACCACGCGGTCCTGGGCGTCCTGCGCCAGCAGGGCGGGGGTGATGCCGGCGCGTTCGGTGAACGGTTCGACCGTGGGCATCCGGCCACTGAGGCAGACCGGGTGGAACGTGCCGTCCGCCACCACTCCCTCGACGCTGACGTAGTCGCCCCAGCCCGGCTCCTCGAACCAGTCGGCCGCGGTCCCGGTCACGATCTCCTCGACCACGAAGTGGCCCTGGGCCTCGGCCACATGAAGCTCCGCGTACCCCAACTGGGCCGATTCGGCCATCACTTCACGGGAGCGGCGCCATGCGGCGGACACCTCGTGCGGTGCCCGGATGATCTGGTGTGCGGTGGAGCCGGCGCTCCAGGCAGCCTTCAGGAGCAGCGGGAAGCGCAGTGCGCGGGCCGCCTCGTGCAGGTCGGCCTCGGTGTCGACGGCGCGGAATTCGGGCTGCGACAGGCCGCCCCTGTGCCAGGTGCGGCGCATCAGGCGCTTGTCGCGCGCGAGCGACGCGGCGGCGCCGGCCCCCGCGAGGCCGAGCGTCTCACACGCCTCGGCGACGGCGACGACCGCGTACTCGGAGAAGGTGAGCACCGCTTCCGCTCCCACGGCCCTCGCCCGCGTGACGATCAGGGACACCAGGTCGGCGCGCTCGGCGTCGGCAGGCGTCACCACCGAGGCACACAGTCCCCGGGCGGCGCCCGCCACGGAGGGAGGAAGAGCGCTGAGCGCCAGCAGGTGCACCTCCGCCCGCGCGGCCGTCCGGGACAGGACGTGACCGAGCGGCGGACCACCCTTGGCATGCACTAACAGCACCTTGCTCACTGAAGTTCGTCTCCATTCGTCCGTGTTGGTCGCGTGATCGGCCGCATGATCGGCCGCGTGCCGTGCATCGCACGTGTCGCTGTACGCATCGCGTGTGTCGCCGTATGCGCCGGCGTGGGGACCGGGATGCGCATCGGATGCACCGGGTGCGGGGAACACCCCGGCGTATGTGTCGGAGCGTGGTCACCCGCACACTCAAGGGGACCACGCGACAGACGTCCGCAACGCCACGGGGGACGCCTGCCGTTCAGGCAAATGCCTGAGTCGCGGCCCGCGTCGGGCCACCGCGCACGTTCCCCGAGCACGCACGCCCGGCCGCCACTTCGGCCGAGAACCGAGCATGCCCGGGGCCGGGACGGGATACCCATCGCAACGTGACAGTGCGTCAGCCGACTGCGTACGGATTGCATACGGACGGAGAGACCGCTGTGAACGATTCCAGCTTCAAGGCACTGCTCGAAGACCTTCCCGTCTTCTGGTGGGAGGTCGACGAACCCTGGCAGGTGCGGGAGCGGGGAGGCGGCGCCTTCGCCGACACGGGCACGGCACAACGCTTCCTCGACCGGATGCGCCAGGAACTCGCCGACCCGGGGCACCCGCCCCAGGACGGCCGCTGGCAGGCCAGGTTCGACGGCCGCACCTTCGACGTGAGCTGGCCCCTCGACGGGAGCAGCGCCCCCAGCCGCACGCGCGGACTCGCCGTCGAGGTCGACACCCACCCCGGCGCTCCCCGGCGCTACGCCGCCTTCGCCGACCTCGTCGACCTGGCGCCCGCGGCAGCCTTCATCCGGGACCGCCACGGCCGCTACCTGTGGGCCAACCACGCCTACGCGCACCTTTACGGCACCGTTCCCGAGGACGTCGTCGGCAAGTTCATCGAGGACGTCGACGCTCCCGCCGAAGCGGCCCAGTTCCGCGCCCTCGACCAGGAGATCCTCACCCGGGGCACCCCGGTGCGCCACACCCTTGACTACCGGCGCCCGGACGGCAGCGCGGGCCAGGCCGTGGGCCACCGCTTCCCCGTGCGGGAGAACGCGCACACCTGCGTCGCAGGGATCTACGTGGACATCACCGACCACCTGAGGGCCACGGTGCAGCGGCAGGAGGCCGAGGACAGTCTCCAGGCGCTGCGCGATCACAGCGGCCTGCCCTGCGCCCTGCTGTCGGCGAACGGGCGCGTGGTACAGGCGAGTTCGGCGGCCGCCGACCTGTTCCGGCTGAGCCTGCCCGACCTGGTCGGCCGGCGCGCACACACCCTGCTGGCACCCGAGCCCGGTCTCGACCGGCTGCACCGCAGGTGGAACGGGCTGATAGCGCGCCGCACCAGACGGGTCGAGACGTACGCGGTGCTCATCGACGCCCAGGGGCGCCAGCGCCGCGCCCAGCTGCATCTGACGACGGTGGGCCAGGCCACGGCGCGCGCCCGGCACGTGTGGGCCGTGGTCACCCACCACAGCCTCGCCCACGAGGCCCACCCGTCGCTCACGGCCGCGCAGGTCCGCATCCTGTCCCTCCTCGCGGAGGGCAGCAGCAACGGCGACATCGCCACCTCCCTGAACCTGTCCCGGCAGACGGTCGACTACCACCTGAGCCGCCTGCGCGACTTACTGGGCGCCGCGACCCGCCCCGCGCTCGTGGCCCGCGCCTACGTCCTCGGGATCCTCGCCCCGCGGGCCTGGCCCCCGCGCTCGGCCACGGCGGCCCACCCGCTGAGCACCGCCTGACGGCCGCGTCGGCGGGCCGGGCCCTTCCAGGGGGGTTCCTGCTGATGAGAGGGGGCACTCGGAGGGCATCAACCGGGAAGAGGAGATGCCATGTTGGCCATAGGCGCGGCGGTACTGTTCGTGATCGCGTTCCTCATCAACGCTGCGGACATGTCGACCAACCATGTGTTCACGTCCACGAACGTGATGCTGCTCGGGCTGGCCGTGCTGGCCCTCCACGTGGCGGGCATCGGCGCCGGCTGGTCCGGACGCCGCCGGCGCTAGTCGCGTCCGCCGGCCCAGAGGGCGGCGCCCGCACCCCTTGAGGGCCGCGGGCGCCGCCCTTTGTTATTTCTGTTTATGACATGTCCCCGCACTTTACGTCGATCCGTAAGGGACAGACCGGCAAAGCGTCGATGGAAGAGGGGTCGCTTTTCCGGGGCGCGCGTGGGTTGACTCGCAACTGCGTCATGCTCCCGCGCGCCCGAGCGGCCCTCGTATTCCGCAGAGGCATCGGTGATAAAACTGTCGTTGTCCCACTCGTCGGACGGTGTTAAAAGAACAGAAGGGGTGGCGTCATGATGGTAGGCGTCAAGCGTGTGATCGCTCTCGGTGCGGCAACTGCGGCACTCACCGCGGGCGTGGCTTTCTCCTCGGTCGGTGTCGCCGAGGCGGCGCCGCAGCACACGGTCGCGGCCGCGGCTCACGGCAAGGAGAAGTGCCACGTGGTCAAGGGGTACTGGACGAAGACCTGGCACAAGCCCAGGCGTGACCGGCACGGCAAGGTGCACCCGGGGTACTGGACCAAGACCTGGCACAAGGCGCACAAGGTCTGTCACCGTTAATTAATCCCGTCCTGCTCGCGCAAAGAGTTGGCGAGCCCTCGCTCAAGAGGTCATAAAAAACGGCACGGCGGCACTCGTCGGAATTTTCGACGGGCGGCGCCGCGCCGTTTTATTTGTGCGTAGCTGTGAATTTGCTGTGGGTGGGACGGAAGGGGGAGTGGGGAAGGGTTTGCGATGACGGTGACTTTCCGATACTCGCCCTTTGTGTCCTTCCGGTCGGCGGAGGAAAAGCGGTGTCGGGCGGGGCGTGGGGGTCGCATTTTGCTCGTGAGCACGAATTTCCGGGCGACGGGCGACGGGTGCGGGGCTGCGGGTGCCGGGCACCGGTCGTGGGCGGTGCGGACGCGCTCCTGCCCTCGGCCCCCCCCGGGCGCCCGGAGTGCATCTTGTTACGACAACTTGATAAGTCTATTGTAACTATTCATGGATCACGTCATACCTTCCGCGGAAGGCGCCAAGCGCACGACCGGCCCCGAAGACCCCGGTGAGGTGGCGGCGACGTTGCGCCTGGCCGTCGGCCGGATCGCCCGCAAGCTGCGCCGGGCGCACGCCGTCGGCGACACGACCCTGTCGGAGGTGTCCGTGCTGGCCCGCCTGGAGCGGGAAGGGCCCGATTCCCCGGGGGCGCTCGCGGAGCTGGAACGCGTAAGGCCCCAAGCCATGGCCACGACGCTGGCCGCGCTCGAGCACAAGGGGCTCGTCAGCCGGGAGCCGGACCCGTCCGACCGGCGCCGGGTGGTGATGAGGGTGACCGATGCCGGACGCACGGTGATCCTGGACCGGAGGTCGGAGTCCGTGCAGGGCCTCGCCAGCGCGATCGAGGCCGAACTGACCCTCGCCGAGCGGCGCGAACTCGTGGCGGCGCTGTCCCTGCTCGAACGACTGGCGGAGCGGCTGTGACCGTCAACGGCCCCACGCCCAACGGCCCCACGCCCACCGCACCGTCGGGCAAAGCCACGTCCGGCAGGGGTGGCGGCGTGCCGGGCGCGGGCGCGACGCGAACCGGCGACGGCACCGGCGCCCCCCAGGAGCGGGACGACCGCTACAAGTGGGTCGCCCTCTCCAACACCACCCTCGGCGTGCTCATCGCGACGATCGACGGCTCGATCGTGATCATCTCGCTGCCCGTCATTTTCCGCGGCATCGGGCTCGACCCCCTCGCCCCCGGCAACATCGGTTACTTGCTGTGGATGATCCTCGGCTACCTGCTGGTCTCGGCCGTTCTCGTCGTCTCCCTCGGACGCCTGGGCGACATGTTCGGCCGGGTCCGCATGTACAACATGGGGTTCGCGGTCTTCGCCTGCGCCTCGCTCGCGCTCTCCCTCGATCCGTTCAAGGGCGGCAGCGGCGCGCTGTGGCTGATCGGCTTCCGGGTCGTCCAGGCGGTCGGCGGGTCCATGCTGACGGCCAACTCGGCGGCCATCCTCACCGACGCCTTCCCGACACGGCAGCGCGGCATGGCGCTGGGCGTCAACCAAATCACCGCCCTGGCAGGCCAGTTCCTGGGGCTGATCGTGGGCGGCCTCCTCGCCACCGTCGACTGGCGGGCCGTGTTCTGGGTCAGCGTGCCGATCGGCGTGATCGGCACCGTCTGGTCGTACCGCAGCCTGCGCGAGACCGGCAGCCGCAGGCCGGGCCGGATCGACTGGGCAGGCAACCTCACGTTCACGGCGGGCGCCGGCGCCCTGCTCGCGTCGATCACGTACGGAATCCAGCCCTACGGAGGCCACTCGACGGGCTGGACCAACCCCTTCGTGGTGGGCGGCCTGGGTACGGGAGTCCTGTTCCTCGTGGTCTTCTGCATCGTGGAGACCCGCATCGCCGAGCCGATGTTCCAGCTCGGTCTGTTCCGCAACCGGGCGTTCGCGGCCGGCAACATGGCGGCGCTGCTCACCGCGATCGCGCGGGGCGGCATGCAGTTCATGCTGATCATCTGGCTCCAGGGCATCTGGCTGCCGCTGCACGGCTACGACTTCGAGCGCACGCCGCTGTGGGCGGGCATCTTCATGCTGCCGCTCACCCTGGGCTTCCTGGTGGCCGGGCCCGTATCGGGCTATCTGTCGGACCGCTTCGGGGCGCGGCTCTTCTCCACCAGCGGCCTGCTCCTGGTGGCCTGCTCGTTCCTCGGACTCCTGGCCCTGCCGGTCGACTTCTCGTACCCGGCGTTCGCCGGACTGCTGCTCCTCAGCGGAGTGGGCCAGGGCATGTTCTCGGCGCCGAACACATCGGCGATCATGGGCAGTGTCGCGCCGGAACAGCGCGGCGTGGCATCGGGAATGCGCTCGACGTTCCAGAACTCCGGTACCGCCCTGTCGATGGGCCTCTCCTTCTCGCTGATGATCGCCGGCCTCGCCGGTTCGCTGCCGCACGCGCTGAGCGGCGGGCTCCAGGCACAGGGCGTCCCGTCGGGGACGGCCGAGCAGGTGGCGGGGCTGCCGCCGGTCAGTACCCTGTTCGCCACCTTCCTCGGCAACAATCCGATCAGTCATCTGCTGGCGCCCAGTGGGGTGTTGGACACCCTGCCCGCACACGACGTCGCGGTCCTCACCGGGCACAGCTTCTTCCCCGAACTGGTCTCGGGCCCCTTCCACGACGGCCTCGTCACCGTGTTCGGCGTGGCCACGGCCATGTCCCTGGTCGCCGCGCTCGCCTCGGCGCTGCGGGGACGGCGGACGACCTCCTGAGCAATGCCGAGCCATGCCGGCCGGCCGCCGCCCCCGCCGGTTCGCCGGCGCCGCTGGTTCGGCGCCCCCGCCGGTACGGCGCTCAGCCGCGCAGGTCGAGCACGACCAGACGCATCGTGTCCGTACCGGCGTAGGTGACGAACACTCCTGCCCCCTTGGTGAGGGCGTCGGGAACGCTGGTCATCTCCGGCAGCGGCTCGGCGGAGCCGGTCTTCGCCGAGACGGCCACCGGCGTCATCGCCTTGCTGTCCCCGGCCAGACCGTACGCGGTGCCGTCGTCGCCGACCGTCCTCAGCGTGATCTTCTTCGCGTCGTCCCCGGCGTCCGGGCATGAGCCCTTGCCCGTACGGAGGTCGTAGACGCTGCCGCCCTTGACCAGGTAGTGGCCGTCGGGAGACACGGCCGGCTGAACCTCCGCCAGGCTCTTGGGATTCGGCACGTCGGCGTCGTACTCCGTGCCGGCGGCGGCGCATGCGGCCGTGGCCTGGACGGCACCCGTGGCCATGTCGTGGATGGCGGAGAGACCGTCCGACGCGCCCGTGCCCGCCCCTGCCCCCTTCGGAGTCCAGTTGGCGATCAGGTGATTGCCGGCCGCGCCCACGATGCGGCCGTTGGGCTCGGTGCGGACGCCGTTGACGACGCTGTCGTACCGGAGAAGCGGATCGGCACCCGCCGGGGCCACCTTGGTGCTCTGCCAGCCGCGCTCGGCGCCGAAGCCGCCCATGCCCGTGCCGCCGTCCTCACCGTTGGTCACCAGCCCGCTCGGGCCGGGGAACGACTCCAGGTAGTCCGGGTCCGCGGCCTCGCCGTTGAGGGTGACCTCCTCGCTGCCACGCGGGGTCACCTTGCCGTCGGGCGCCACGAGGATGGAGTCGTGGCCGTACGTGGTGACGAGCAGACCTCCGGGCCCGGCGAACACGCTGGGCCGGTCGAAATCCCCGTCGGGGGCTTCGGCGGTGCCTTCGGCGGCCGGAGCAACTCCCTTGCCCGATGCGTCGACCGGGTAGAAGGCCACGGACACGACCTCCTTGGACTCGTGGAGTTCGTCCTTGCGGGCCTGTCCCAGCGCCCACACCGCGAAGTACTCCCGCTGCCCCGAGGCGACCAATGCGATCTGCGGAACGGCCAGTTCGGAGCTCGGCTGCCGGCTCTGCTTCTCGCTGAGCTGGGGCCCCTTCCACGGCGTGCTCGTCGAGAGCGCCGTGCCGGACGACGCGTCGCGGACGTTCAGGACATAGCCCTGCGCGGTCCGGTCGAGGTAGCCGACCGCGTCCCGGCCCGGAGAGACCGCGTACGGCAGCGGTTGTCCCTGGGGGAGCCAGTCCGCCTTGATCTCCCAGCCCTTGGCGGTGTCGAAGGCGGCCGGAGCGGTGATCTTGCTGGTGAGCGCGGCCCCTGCGGCGCCGCCGCTCCCGCTCGCTCCCTTGGTGCCGGAGTCCCCGTCCGAGCCGCAGCCCGACAGGGAGCCCAGCAGCACGCCGGCGGCTGTCAACGAAAGCGCCTTTACGGCCATCCTCATTCTTCAAAACCTCAAGTCATGCCAGAAGGGCGGCAGTTGGCCACCCCCTTGCGGACGGGAGCGTCTCCGGGCCGAGTGGCCAGGGGTGGACGGAGCGGCGAAGGCGGGACGGATACCGGACGGTGTCCGCCAAGCACTCCTTGGGCCGCCCCGGGCCACGGCCACGGCTGCGAAGATCGTTGGCGGGAAGTCTACGTTTCCGGCACCCAGACTTGTCATGCACCCCATAAGCGTGTGTGGCCTGGCGGCGAACGCGACCCGCTGGAAGGGGAGTTGTACCGGCCCGTTGTCGGCCTCGGTCGTCAGACGTCGGCCGCCCAGCTCGGGAGCCAGACGGCCTCCGGGAGCTTCGGCAGGGTCGCGAGGTGGTCGATGATGCCGCGCAGTCCCGGATGCGGATTCGTCCGGGGCAGGAGGAGCGAGAGCGGATAGGCGACCGTCGGATTCACCAGCGGAATGCGGCGCAGATCGTAGGTGGCCGGCCAGATGTACCGGTCGCGCGCCCCCACCAGGGTGGCCACGTCCGACGAGTCCGCGAGCGTGTCCAGGAGCACCTCGTCACCGAAGTGCGGGCCGGCCGCGTCGATGCGCAGGCCGAAGTCGGCGGCCAACTGATCGTAGAAGTCCGCCCATTCGCTTCGGGGTGCGATGCCGGGCACCCAGATCCGGTGCTCGCGCAGCTGCGCGGGTGTCAGTTGTCGCGCGGAGGCCAGCGGATGTCTCGGGCCGACGAGCAGTTCGAGGGGTGAGTGGAACGCGTGGATCATGCGCACGTCGGGCGGGAGCAGTGCCGGGTCGGTGACGGACCGGAACGAGGCGTCGACATCACCCGCCTCGACGGCGGCGACGGCCACCCGGGGGTCGTCGACCCGCAGGGTCACCACGTCGAGATCGGTCCCGGGACGGGACCTCCAGTACGCGTGCAGGACGACGGCCTGGGCGCTGCGCAGCCCGAGGACATCGACGCGAAGGGCCCGCGAACCCGGCCTGACCGCCGCGACGGCGCGCTCGACGCCCGCGACGACGGTCCGCGCGTGGGGGAGGAACGCCTGGCCGTCGAGGGTCAGCTCGACCCCCCGGGTGGTGCGGGCGAACAGCCGCACCTCCAGGGCGCGCTCCAGAGCGGCGATCCGCTTGGACACCGCCTGCTGGCTCACGCCCAGCTCGTCGGCCGCGTGCTGGAACTGCCCGAGCTCGGCCGCCCGGACGAACGATCGCAATGCCTCGGTGTCCATCGGGCCACTCTAGACGGACCCAACCATCCGTTGTGCCGGGCCGGACCACGGTGTGCCGTCACCGGCCGAAGCCGGGGTACGGGGTCGCCACCCACGACCGTTGGTTGTCCGGCCGTCGAGCGGGGCGAGCCCCAGGCTCCGGCTCCCGCCCGGCATCAGGCCCGGCTCCCGCCCGGCATCAGGGGGCGCCCTGCCGCGCGCCTGCCCGTGCGCAGCCGCCGTCACGGGCGCGGCCGGCCCCGATGACGCAGGTCGTCGCCCCGGACCACGTCCACGACGGTCGGGGTCACGGAGGGCTGGGACCTGGTCCCGAGCCGCCCCGACGGGAAGCGGAGTCCGGGTCCGGCCGGTTGCGGGACGGGGAGATCCGCGCTGTCGTGAACGGTGGGGCGACGGCCACGCGCCCTCGACCCATCGACTCATCGGCTCATCGGCTCATGGTTTCGGCCAGAACCCCTGACAGCGCCCGCACCCGAAGGTTCCCCGTCCGCACCGGCCCCGTCACCTTGTGTAGGAACGCCATCGACGGGAACCGGGAGGGCGGCGGAACACCTCGCCCCCCCACCCCCCGGGAGCAGCAGTATGAACCCTCGACGAAATCGTTTCGCAGGCCGCACCGCACTCGTCACGGGGTCCTCACGGGGCCTCGGGCTGCTCATCGCCCGCGAGCTGACCGCCCGGGGCTGTCGCGTCATGCTGTGTGCCCGCGACGCCGGAGAACTCGCCGTGGCGGAGCAAAAGCTGCGGGCCACCGGGGCCGACGTCGCCTCGTTCGCCTGCGACATCACGGACGCCGACGCTCCGCAGCGGCTGCTCGACGCCGTTCACGAACGGTTCGGGCCGCTGGACGTCCTCGTCAACAATGCCGGGATCATCCAGGTGGGCCCCATGGAGGCCTTCGAGGAGAAGGATTTCCGACAGGCGATGGAGACGATGTTCTTCGCCCCCGTGCGCATCGCCCTGGCGGCGCTGCCCGACCTCCGCGAAAGCGGGGCGGGCACGCTGGTGACCATCTCGTCGATCGGGGGCCGGATCGCCGCACCGCACCTGCTGCCGTACGTCACCGCGAAATTCGCCGCCGCCGGATTCTCCCAGGGAATGCGGGCCGAGCTCGCGGGCTCCGGCGTCAGTGTGACCAGCGTGTTCCCGGGGCTGATGCGGACCGGTTCACACACCGCGGCCCGCTTCCACGGCCGCCCCGGAGCGGAGTACGGCTGGTTCGGCGCGGCGGCCACGCTGCCCCTGCTGTCCATGGACGCGGAGCGCGCGGCCCGCGCCGTGGTGCGCGCGGCCGAACGCGGCCGGCCCGAGCTCGTCCTCACCCCGGCCGCCAAGGTGGCCGTACGGCTGCAGGGCCTGGCACCCGCGACCATGACCCGCCTCCTCTCGGTGACGGACCGCGCGCTGCCCGGGGCCGGGGACCGGCCACGTCGTGACGTGCCGGGCGCCGAGGCCGCCGGCCGGTCCGGGCTCCCGCGCTGGGTCACCATCCTCGGCGACCGCGCCGGCCGACGCTGGGGCGAACCCAGGCCCCACAACTAGCCGGTCCTGTCCGTCACTTGACCCGGTGGTCGAACCCCGGCCGGGACACTCGTCACGCGCCGGGAGGGCGCCGGGAGAGGTGCGGCGGTCAGCGCGTGAGGAACGCGCGGAGCGCCGCGGTGAGTTCGACGGGCGCGTCGAGGGAGATGAGGTGGGCCGCGGTGGGGAACTCGACCAGGGCGGCACCCGGAATCTCGTCGGCGTACCGGCGGGCGATGTCCTGGAAGTCGGGGACGTCGAGGCAGCCGATTCCGACCAGGGTGGGAACGGCGATCGTGGCGAGGTCGCCCCGCCCGCCGCCCAAGGAGTGCCGACCGACGACGTCCTGGTTCACCAGCGAGGTACGTATCGGGGCGCGCAGCTGTTCCGCGAGGCCCGGGGCGACGTCCTCCCAACCACGGCCCGGACCGCGCAGCCACATGTCGAGGTTCACCCCGACCGCGGTGTCGAGGTCACCCGCGACCAGCGCCGCCGTCTCGGCCTCGTCGTACGCGATCATCTCCGCGGACCAGTCGTATCCCGGCCACGGCGGCGCGAGGATGGTCAGCGACCGTACGTGGTCCGGGTGGGCGAGGGTGAAGTCCACGGCCACCCGGCCGCCCCAGGACGCGCCGACGAGGTCGATGCGTTGATGGCCGAGGTGGTCCAGGAGGCGGCGCAGGTCGTCGGTCTCGCTGAACGAACCGGCCGGCGGGGCGGATTCGCCGAAGCCGCGCAGGTCGTAACGGATGACTGTGTGCAGCTCCGCGAGGGCGGGTACCAGGGCATCCCACATGCGGTGATCGGCGACACCCGCGTGCACGAGCACTACGGGTGAGCCTTCGCCGGTGACGGTGTAGGAGAGGTGGCCGAGATCGTCGGCAAGAGTGAACATCCGCAGATGTTTGCAGGTAGGGGTTCGTGACGGCCACTTCGATGGAGGGATGCGCAGCAGGGGAGGACGGCGCAACAGGGGAGGGCGGCGCGGCCGGGGCGGGCGAAGCGGTCCGCGCCCCGACCGCGACCGTTACGTGCCCCCCACGGTGTTGACGGCCCCTGGCAGGCAGTGCTGGAGTCGGCACGTGGACAGCATCCCCGCCAACCGGCGGCTCTGGAACCGGATCAGCAGCGCCTACCAGCACAAGCACGACCCGCAGATCGGCGCCGGCCCCCGGCTGTGGGGCATGTACTCCATTCCCGACGCGCACCTGCACGCCTTGGGCGACGTCACCGGCAAGCGCGTCCTCGAACTCGGCTGCGGCGCCGGCCAGTGGTCCAGGGCGCTCGCGGCCGAGGGCGCCACCGTGGTCGGGCTCGATCTGTCCGAAGCCCAACTCGCGGCAGCGGCCCGCGCGATGGGAGCGGACCGCTATCCACTGGTGCAGGGCGCCGCCGAACGACTCCCCTTCGCCGCCGACAGTTTCGACCTGGTATTCTGCGACTTCGGCGGGCTCAGCTGGGCGCCCCCGCACCTGGCAGTCCCGCAGGCCGCACGCGTCTTGAACCGAGGCGGGCGCCTGGTGTTCAACGTCGCCGGCCCATGGTTCGAAGCGTGCTACGACGAAGCCGCCGGCCGCGTGACCACAACGCTGCAGCGGGACTACTTCGGGCTGAACACCATCGCCGAAGAAGATGGTGCGACCAGCTATCAGCTCACCTACGGCGACTGGGTCAGGGTCCTGCGCGGAGCGGGTCTCGTCATCGACGACCTCATCGAGCCGCGGCCCGAACGCGGGACGCCCAATGGTTACAACGAAACCGACCCACCCGACTGGGCACACCGCTGGCCGGCGGAACTGCTCTGGGTCACCCACAAACCGTGAGTCCCGCCGCATCGAGAGGTGAGGCACCACGCCATCGGCGGACACCTGACGGGCCCTGAAGGGCCGGTCAGGCGCGGAAGAACCGGAGCCTCAGGCATCCCCTGCCGCGTCGGTCACGGTCACCGCGACCGGCGTGCCCGCCTCGATGGTGCGGCTGACCGTGCACAGCCGGTCGTGCGAGGTCTTCACGGCCCGGGGCAGGATCGTGCGGGCGCGGTCGCCCGACGAGCCCTCCGGGAACGCCACGGAGAAGGTGACCACGAGATCCGACATCCGGTTGCCGCCCTCGTCCTCGACCTTGTTTCCGGTCACGGTCACGGAGAAGGCGGTCGGCTCGGTGTGGCGACTCGTGGCGACCTCGACGTCGGCCGCGCTGCACCCGCCGATCGCCGCGAGAAGGAGCTCGACGGGGGTGAAGTCGGTGCCGGAGCCGGTGCCGAAGGTCACCGTGCCCCCGCGGGTGTTGGTCGCGGTGAACCGGCCGGGGCCGGCCCGCTCGATACTGACGGAACGCAGCGAGTTGTCGGTCATGGCCACGACGGTAGTGCCACGCCGCGCGAACCGCAGGCATGCCGCGCCAGGCCCGGGGGCCGCCGGCCGCGACGGCCCCGTGTGTCGTACACGCGCTTCGGCCCCGCAGCGGCCGCGACGACCCCGTGTCGCCCACGCGCTGCGCACCGCGGCGGCCCCGATGTCGGGACGCCGTCGTGCCCCCGGTGTAGGGTCCGCGCATTCCCGGCCGCGCGACGGGTACGCCCACTCCCGTACGCGGTGCCCCAGAAGTGGGCGATGAGCGAAGGGTGTTGGACGTGATCCGAAAGTTGCAGGCCGTCGCGCTGGACTGTGCCGACCCGGCACGGCTGGCAGAGTTCTACGCGGAGCTGCTCGGCGGCCGCGTGGTGGCGGACCCGGACGATCCCGACTGGATCGAGGTGCACGGCTTCGAGGGGACTCCGCTCGCCTGCCAGCGGGTGGACGGCTATGTGCCGCCCGAGTGGCCGGGACAGCAGCGCCCGCAACAGCTCCACCTGGACTTCGACGTGGACGACCTCGACGGCGAGGAGAAGCGGGCGCTCGCCCTCGGGGCAACCGTGCTGGAGCGGACGGATCAGCTCCACCCGGACGCCAACTGGCGGGTCTACGCGGACCCGGCCGGGCACCCGTTCTGTCTCTGCTTCCACTGAGCTTCCACTGAGCGGGCCCACCGATGAGCGGGCCCGCCGGTCTTCGATGGGCCCGCGGTCACCCGGGACCCGCTAAAACCCTTGCCAGGGACGGGAATTGCCCACTTTCGGGGGACAGTACGGCTCGGCGCGACCTCGCTACGATCGGCGGCACTCCGAGGATCCGTGAAATTTCAGCGGCGGGGGTACGCGTCCGTCGAGGATCCGTGGAGTTGTGTGAGGCGCGGCGCCAACCAGGGCTCCGCGCCGCTCGGGTCAAGGAAGGCGGCAAACGATGGCGGACTACGACAACGGTGTACGGGCCGACGCGATCGCGGGCGCGGCATGGGTGAAGGCGACGGCCAGCGATGCCTACAACGACTGCGTTGAAATTGCGCGGCTGCCCAGGGGCGAGGTGGCGGTGCGCAACTCGCGCTTCCCCGAGGGACCCGCGTTGATCTTCACCTCCTCCGAACTGGCGGCATTCCTCGACGGAGCGCGCAAGGGGGAGTTCGACGGCATGGTTGGCTGAAATGCCGTAGCCGCGGGTTGTGGCGGCCACCCCGGTTCCTCAGGATGGGCGCGTACCGGCGAGGGTCGCCGTGCGCTGGAGGAGTCAGGGTGGCCGCACGCGTGCTTGATCCGGTTCCGGACGAGGGGCCGGAGCACGGCCTGTCCGGTGTGGCGCCGCCGGCACGTGTGCTGGGGATGAGGCTGAGCGCCATGCGGGTGGCGGCGAAGATGCGCGGCAAGGACGTGGTGGCCGCCGGGGTGATCGGTTCGACGTCGATGCTCAGCCGGTACGAGACGGGCAGCAGGGACGTCAAGCCCGACCTCTCGACGGTCCTGCGCCTCGCGGAGCTCTACGGCCACGCCGACGGCGATTCGCTGCGGACCCTGACCCGCCTGGTGAACAACACGAAGCAGCGCCGGTGGTGGACGGACTACAGCGACGTCGTCGACACGTCGCTGGACGAACTCATGATCGTCGAGAGCGCGGCCAAGGAGATCCGTACGTACTCCGGCTCCCTCGTGCCCGGACTGCTCCAGACTCCCGACTACGCCCGCGCCATCATGCAGGTGCCCTACACCGGGAAGCCGGACCACCCCGCGATCAAGCGCCGGTGGGAGGTGCGGCGCCGCCGTCAGCAGGTGCTGGAGCCGCCCGACGCCCCGGACTACTCGGCCGTGATCGCGGAAGCGGCGCTGCGCGCGTGGGTGGGCGGACGCAAGGTGATGCGGGGGCAGTTGCGGCACCTGTTCAACCTCGCGGAGAACCGCGACCGGGTGCACATCCGGATCTTCACCGACCGTGCGTGGGAGAAGGTGTGCCCGCTGACGGTCGCGATGACCGTGTTCAAGTTCCGGGCGCCGGGCGAGCCGGACCTGGTGTACCGGGAAGGAATGAACAGCGGCGGGGCCTGGCTGAACGAGCCGGCCGATGTCGACCTGCATGCCGCGTCGATGCTGGAGCTGATCCAGCACAGCCTCGACAAGGAGCAGACGCTGACACTGTTGGACCGTCTGATCACGGGATTCGCTGACGAGGGGCGGGGGCGGGGGCAGGGCTAGGACGGGGCGTCGCGGCGGAACAGAAGTCGCCGCGGAACAGAAGCCGCACCGGGGAAAGTTGCCGCGGGAAAGTTGCCACGGGAAAAAGGGGTGAAGGGATGATGGTCGACCTGATAGTTTTCCCTCGACCGTGACGCCGCCCGAGGAGGTGAGACCCATGAACGCCGTATTCATGTGGGTGCTCCCCCTTGCCGTCACGGCCGGCGACTGACATAGGTGTCGCCGGGAGCGCCTCGACACCAAGGCACTCCCGAAAGGCGCCACTCATGCACTCTCTTCAGTTCACCGCCGAAACGTCGTCGAACGGCGTGGTCGCCCGCGACTTCACCGTGGGCGGCACACCGGGCACACCGGGTACGCCGAAGATCTCCGGCATCCCCGGCGTCCTTTGGTCGCCGGCCCCCGATTCGCTCCCCGATGCGGCCACCTCCGGTCCGGCCGGCCGGGCGCCCCTGGTCCTGATGGCCCATGGCGGCGGCAACCACAAGAAACACCCGGCGATGTCCGGCCGCGCCCAGCGCCTCGTGACCGGCTGTGGGTTCCACGTCGCCGTCATCGACGCGCCCGGTCATGGCGACCGGCCGCGCACGGCGCACGACGAGGCGGAGATCGCCGAACTCTTCCGGGCGAGGGCGGCGGGCGAGCCGGAAGGCCCGATCGTCGTGCGCTACAACGACCACCTGGCGGAGCTAGCCGTGCCCGAATACCGGGCGACCCTGGACGCGCTCCAGTCACTCGCGGAGATCGGAGCAGAGGGGCCGGTCGGCTTCTGGGGCATCAACATGGGCACCGCGATCGGCGTCCCGTTCGTGGCGGTCGAACCCAGGATCACCGCGGCGGTCTTCGGTCAGCACTGGCCCGATGCCCTGGCCGAGAAGGCGAAGCGGATCACCATCCCGATCGAGTTCGACATGCAGTGGGACGACGAACACATCTCGCGCGAGGAGAGTCTCGCCCTGTTCGACGCCTTCGCCTCGAAGGAGAAGTCGCTGCATGTGAACGCGGGCCGTCACAAGGAGCTGCCTCGCTTCGAGGCCGACAGCGCGGTCCGTTTCTTCGCCCGGCACCTCGGCGGGGTGGCCACCGCAGCGGCCTGACATGACCTGACATGAGCGGTCGCGGCGTCCGGCTTTCCGGCCGGGCGCCGCGGCCCGACCCCGCCGGCCGGACGGGACTCTGCAGACACGACCTAGGCCCGTACGACCTTGCCGATGCCCCCGTACTCGATCCATTCCTGAGTGGCCTGACGCGGTGCGATGTCGGTGTCCGGGTACCAGGTGGACACCTCGACTGGCTCGTCGGCCCTCTGCAGGGCGAGGCCGTCGAAGTAGCGCCCGACCTCCGCGGTGGAGCGCACCCGCCCCCATGTGTCGCCGGTGGTCTGGCGCATGAACTCCGTTACGCTGTCGCGTAGTTGGGCGTTGTCGCTGGTGAGCTGGGAGATGACGAGGAAGCTGCCGTCGGGCAGGCGGTCGGCGACGTCCTTGACCAGCTGCCAGGGATCGTCGTCGTCCGGGATGCAGTGCAGGACGGACACGAACAGCGCGGCCACCGGCTCACCGTCCTCAAGGAGGCGGCGCACCTCGGGGCGCTCGAAGTTCGCGTCGACGTCACGCATGTCGGCTTCGATGACGGCGGTGGTCTTCAGGTCCTCGGCGAGCATGAGGCGGCCGTGGGCGTGCACGAGCGGGTCGTTGTCGATGTAGACGACCTGGGCGCCCGGCTGGGTCTCCTGGGCGACCTGGTGGACATTGGGGCGGGTGGGCAGCCCGGATCCGTGGTCGAGGAAGCGGCGGATGCCGCACTCCTGGGCGAGGTAGCGCACCGACCGGACGAGGAAGGCCCGGTTGATGAGTGCCAACTCCCGCGTGCTCGGCGCCATTTCGAGCAGCTTCCGGCATGCGGCCCGGTCCGATGCGTAGTTGTCGGTCCCGTCGATGAGGAAGTCGTACATGCGCGCCACGCTGGGCGTGCTGACGTCGATGGAAATGGCTCTCTCCCTCTTCAGGCGCGGTCCTGTCCAACCGGGCCGCGCTCACCGCCGGTTGACAGGAGAGCCATGCTAGGAGCGGCGGCGTGCGCCGACCAGTGCGCTCGGGGGTGACACGGGTGCACGGGGGAGCAAACCAGACGCCGTGGAACATGGAGCGAGCGGAACCGGCACGCGCCCGGCCAAGATCGCTCACTCCCCCTCGCCGGAGGCCCCTGCGGGTGCGGGGATGCCCGTACGGGAGGTGAGGAGGCTGATCGCGCCGCCGAGGCGGACGGTGAACTCCGCCAGGTCCAACCCCATCACGGCCGCCGCCTCGGCCGCGGGCAGCCCCAGCCGGTAGCGGAGCACCAGCATGTCCGTCTCGGCCGGCCCCAACATCCCTGCCAGGGACGGCTTGTGCGCCCGCGCCGCTATCCGTGAGCTGACCAGGGACCAGCAGGCCGCGGCCGGTGACGCCTCCCGCAGGACGAGGTGCCACCGGGCGGCGACGCCTTCCAGAGCGGTGCGGACGGTGAGGTCCGCCGCCTCGACGCTGTTCAGGCGGACCCGGGCGTAGCGCAGGTAGACGCCCCGGTACCGCGTGCAGAACGCGTCGTAGGCGATCTGCTGCGCGTTCGACGCCCGGGGCGGCGGGCCGCCCGGACCCTCGGGTCCGCGGGGCACGGTGTCACGGCGTCCGGAAGGCGGGCGGTGTAAGTGGCCCGATGGCATCGGGGCTCCTCGCGTCAGCGGCGGGAAGGGTGAGCAACCGGTGGGGGCGGCCCGCCGGGCGGCTCTCGCACGATGACGGCGCACGTGACCACATGGTGAGGTCACCATCACCGCACAAGGACGGCACATTGACCGAAATCCGCGGGGTGGGGCATACCGCGCCGACCCGGCGGCCGGAGTGGGGACTCGGCAGCCCGGGGTCGGCGCGCGGGCGTCCTACAGACGTGTGACGCGCAGATAGGTGACCATCGTCCGGTCGGCCCAGGCCATCGGCGCGGCCATCATCAGAGCCTCCGGTGGCAGCCCCTTCCACACCACTCCCGCAACCGTCGCGGTCACCAGGACCGAGGCCCAGCGGGCCGTGACGGCGAGGATGGCGACCACGGCGGTTTGGGCGATCGCATGCAGCGGAATGCTAAGGTCGGGCCGCTCCGGAAGCAGCGGGGCGAACTTCCGGTAGACGCGTTCAAGCACGTCGTCCTCCTAGAGATGGAACCGTGGGAGCGGACGCGTCAGGGCTTCGAGTCAGGCGACCAACCCCTCGAAGCCCTTACTCATGTCCGGGCACCGAACACAATCAGCACCGCGCCCGCCCCGCCATCCCGGGAAATCCCTGAAATCGGAACGCCAGCTGCCACATCACCTCCGCCCCACCGCCCCGCGCCGCCACAGAGCTGTCACTGGTGCTCGGCAAGGGAGCGTGATGGATCAGGAGTTGGTCATCTACGGTCAGGAGCGGTCGTGGTGGCCGGTGGCGCGGGCGGCGCCGCTTTCAGACCGGTCCTTGCGCGCACACCCCCAAGCAACCCGAACGTATGAACATAGGAACATCGACACCAAACACGCCCGCAATTTCATGAGGGGAGTGAGGGAGAGGGGGAGTGGGGGAGTGGGGGCCGAGGCTCTCCGGAGCGGGTTGTATAGCGTGAGCCGTCCGCATGCCTCACGCTCACCCGCGGGCTACCGTCCCTGCGCACGCCCACGTTTCTCACGGACCATGGAGTGGCTCATGCACGTTCGCCGGATCGTTCCCAACTTCCAGTCCGAGGGGCAGGCCCTCGCCGAGAGTTCCGATTTCTACGGTGTGCTCGGCTTCGAGGAAGTGATGAACCACGGATGGATCGTCACGCTCGCTTCCACGGACAATCCTGCCGTGCAGCTCAGCCTGATGAGCAAGGACCAGACGGCCCCCGTGGCGCCGGATGTGAGCATCGAGGTCGATGACGTGGACGCCGTGCACCGGGCGATGGTCGAGCGCGGCGCCGAGATCGTCCATCCGCTGACGGACGAGGAGTGGGGCGTGCGCCGGTTCTTCGTGCGCGACCCGAACGGCCGCGTGATCAATGTGCTCAGCCACCGGTAGCGGGTTCCGAGCGGTGTGTTCGCCCCATGACCGCAGGCCACACCTCGGACGAGCGCGCTATGCGGGGATCGAGAGCGTTCCGAGGTATCCGTCCAGGGCGGCCCCGGTGTCGGACAGCGGGAACCGGGCGCCCAGCTGCCCGTCCGGACGGACAACGAATCCGGTGGGGCCCTCCGGGCGGTAGATCCGTGCGAACTCGCCTGCCGCGTCCAGATATCCCGGAACCGTCAGGCGGGAGAGGTCCGACAGGGCCGGCGCGGTGCCGGAGGCGGCGGGGTTCTGAGCGACGATGGCGACGATGCGAGGTGCGGTCCGTGTCCGGGGCGCCCCTCGCGCTCCGTCGCCCGCGGGGGACGGGCCTGCCATCGGGCCAGCCGGAACGGCCGGGCCTGCCGCGGCGAGGGGGACCGCCGTGACAGCCATGGCCGCCGCGGCGGCTTCGGCGGCCTCGCGCGGGGTGGCCATGTCGGCGGGGTCGCTCAGGTACAGAAGCACGACGTGCCCCGGGCACCCGCGCAGGATGTCGAGCAGTCGCAGCCGGTACGCGGCCAGGGGCGGCGCGGTCAGGCCGGCGCAGTCCGGGGCACGGTCGCCGGGCTGCGGCGCGTCGTCGGGCCCGTACGGCTTCGTGGCGAGCGGGCCGTCACGGTAGCCGACCAGCAACTGGGCCTCGCGCACGGCCTGGAACGTCGGTTTGTCGTGGGCGTCGGCGTGGCCGCCGTCCGCGGAGTGCCGGACGGTCGTCCGGCCCACGACCTCCTCGCCGACCGGACGCCGCTCGGCGTCGTAGCTGGTGAGCAGGGCCGGGCCCGCCGTCCCCCGGACGACGAGGGCGATCTTCCAGGCCAGGTTGCAGGCGTCCTGGATGCCGGTGTTCATGCCTTGGGCGCCGGTGGGCGGGTGGATGTGGGCCGCGTCGCCCGCGACGAAGACACGTCCCTCGCCGTAGCGGTCGACGATCCGGTGGCTGATGCGGAACACCGAGGACCAGCGCATGTCGGAAAGGGTCGCCGTGGTCGGCGCCAGCCGGTCGACGACGGCCCGGATGTCGGACAACTCCGGCGTCCTGCCGCCTCCCAGACCGTGCGCCACCTGGTCGCCGGCGGGCACCGCGGCCGTCCCCCGCGTCGCGCCCGAGACGCTCCGGGCGGCGGCGGGCGGCGGTGCTGACTCGCGGCCGGCGAGTTCGGCCGAGAACCCGGGGGGAGTGAGCATCGACAAGCGGTATCGGCTCGCGCCGGGCAGCGGAACGCACACCAGTGTGTCCTCGACGGAGCCGTCGGCGGCGCGCCGGGTGGAGCGCACGCTGTGGCCGCGCGGCATGTCCCAGTCCACTTCGACGTCCGCCAGCATGAACTCCTGGGGGAACGCCCCTCCCTCGAACGAGAGCCCCAGCCCCTTGCGCACGGTGCTGTGCGCACCGTCGCACCCTATGAGATAGCCGACCCTGAGCTCCTCATCCGACCCGGAGGCGGTGGTCAGGCGCGCGGTCACGCCGTCCGCGTCCTGCTCGAAGGACGTGAGTTCCGTGCCCCGCTCAACGGCGGTGCCGAGGCCCGCGAGGTACTCCTCCAAGAGGCGTTCGGTCTCGTACTGGGGCAACGCGGCGAATCCGTAAGGGACTTCGGGCGGCAGCTCCAGGACGATGCGCGCCTGCTCGACGCCGTTGACGTACGCCAACTGGCCGCGCAGCGGGACGGAGGCCTCCAGGATGTCGCGGACCAGACCCATCCGGTCCCAGATCTCCAGTGTGCGTGGCTGGATGCCCACGGCTTTGGCGTAGGGGAGCCGGGCCGGCAGGCGGTCGATGACGCGGCCGCGCACTCCGTGCCGGGCGAGCTCGGCCGCCGCGCTCAGACCGACGGGTCCTGAGCCCACGATCAGGACGTCGGTGGTGTCGGTGTGTGCCACGGGTACCTCCCGGCCCTCGGGCCCCCGGACGCGATCCGCCTTCCATTGTCGCCCCGTCCCGGGAGACCGTCGAGGCGAGCCGGGCGAGGCCCGGCACGGGCCCTGAACACGGGGGCCGGTCACGCCCCCCATCCCGGCCCCGGCCCGGTACTGCGGCGGGTGGCGGGTGGTGGAGGGGATAGCGGCGGCGGGCGGGCAGCGACGGCAGATGTCAGCCCTGCCGGCCCAGACCCCGACCATCTCCCCGACCCCGACCATCTCCCTGGGGCTGCCCTTCCCCCTGCCGCTGCCCCTCACCCGGGCCCTCACCCGGTCCCTCACCCGGGCCCTCACCCGGGCCCTCACCCGGGCCCTCACCCGGTCCCTGGCCGTCGCTCCGCCCCTCGCCCCCGAACAGTGCCAAGATCCGCTCCGCGGCCAGCGTGGCCGTCAACTCGCCCTCTCTCACCCGCTGTTCGAGAGCGGGAGCCTGGGCGCGCACCTCGGGGTCGGAGCGCAGGCGGCCGAGGAGCTCGTCGCGCACCATCGTCCATGTCCAGTCGACCTGTTGGTCGCGGCGTTTGGCGGCGAGGCGGCCCGTGGAGTCGAGCAGGGCGCGGTGCTGTTCGAGGCGTTCCCACACGGCGTCGAGCCCCGTGGACTCGCGCGCGCTGCAGCTCAGTACGGGCGGCGCCCAGAACGCGTCCGGGCCGTGCATCAGGCGCAGCGCCCCCGCCAACTCCCGCGCGGCAGACTGCGCGTCGCGCTCGTGGGGGCCGTCCGCCTTGTTGACTGCGATCACGTCGGCCAGTTCGAGCACGCCCTTCTTGATGCCCTGGAGCTGGTCGCCGGTGCGGGCCAGCGTCAGGAGCAGGAAGGAGTCCACCATGTTCGCGACCGCGGTCTCCGACTGGCCGACGCCGACCGTCTCCACCAGGACGACGTCATAGCCCGCGGCCTCCATCACCACGATCGACTCGCGCGTCGCCTTGGCGACCCCGCCGAGCGTGCCCGCGGTGGGGGAGGGGCGCACGAACGAAGCCGGGTCGACCGCCAGCCGCTCCATCCGGGTCTTGTCCCCCAGGATCGAGCCGCCCGTACGGCTGGAGGACGGGTCCACCGCGAGCACCGCCACCCGGTGCCCGGCCGCGGTGAGCCGGGTACCGAACGCGTCGATGAACGTCGACTTGCCGACACCCGGAACGCCGCTCACCCCGATCCGCCGTGCCTTGCCGCTGTGCGGCAGCAGCGCGGTCAGCAGCTCCTGGGCCGGCGCGCGGTGGCGCGGGTGCGTGGACTCGACGAGCGTGATCGCGCGCGCGACGAGCGCCCGCTTCCCGGCGAGCACACCCTTCACATACGCGTCGACATCGATCACAGGTCGTGCCCGAGATCCGCCGCGAGCCGCCGCACCAGGTCGTGGGCCGCGTCCGGGATCACCGTGCCGGGCGGGAACACGGCCGCGGCGCCCATGTCGAGCAGCGTCGGGACGTCCTGCGGCGGGATCACACCACCCACCACGACCATGATGTCCTCGCGCCCCTCCGCGGCGAGCTGTTCGCGCAGCGCCGGTACGAGGGTGAGGTGCCCGGCCGCCAGGGAGGAGACCCCGACGATGTGGACGTCCGCCTCGACGGCCTGCCGGGCGACCTCGGCGGGCGTCTGGAACAGCGGGCCGACGTCCACGTCGAAGCCGAGGTCGGCGAAGGCCGTGGCGATCACCTTCTGGCCGCGGTCGTGACCGTCCTGCCCCATCTTGGCGACGAGAATGCGCGGACGGCGCCCCTCGGACTCCTCGAAGTCGGAGACCAGGGTGCGGGTGCGCTCCACGGAGGGGGACTCGCCTGCTTCGTTGCGGTACACACCGGAAATGGTACGGATCTGGCTCGCGTGGCGGCCGTACACCTTCTCCAGGGCGTCGGAGATCTCGCCGACGGTGGCCATGGCGCGGGCCGCGTTCACGGCCAGCTCCAGGAGGTTGCCCTCGCCGCCGGCCGCCCGGGTGAGTGCGTCAAGCGCGTCCTGGCAGGCCCGCCCGTCGCGCTCGGCCCGCAGCCGGCGCAGCTTCTCGATCTGCTGGGTGCGCACGGAGGAGTTGTCGACGGCGCGGACGTCGATCTGCTCGTCGCTCTCCACGCGGTACTTGTTGACGCCGATGACCGGCTGGCGCCCGGAGTCGATGCGCGCCTGGGTGCGGGCCGCGGCCTCCTCGATACGGAGCTTGGGGATCCCCGCGTCGATGGCCTTGGCCATGCCGCCCGCCCGCTCGACCTCCTCGATGTGCTGCCAGGCGCGGCGGGCGAGGTCGTTGGTGAGCTTCTCGACGTAGGCGCTGCCGCCCCACGGGTCGATGACCCGGGTCGTGCCCGACTCCTGCTGGAGCAGCAGCTGGGTGTTGCGCGCGATGCGCGCCGAGAAGTCGGTGGGCAGCGCGAGCGCCTCGTCGAGGGCGTTGGTGTGCAGCGACTGGGTGTGGCCCTGCGTCGCGGCCATCGCCTCCACACACGTACGCGTCACGTTGTTGAACACGTCCTGCGCGGTCAGCGACCAGCCGGACGTCTGCGAATGGGTGCGCAGGGAC
Organism: Streptomyces sp. NBC_00442; assembly: GCF_036014195.1. NCBI lineage: Bacteria > Bacillati > Actinomycetota > Actinomycetes > Kitasatosporales > Streptomycetaceae > Streptomyces > Streptomyces sp. NBC_00442. The sequence goes on along the minus strand of NZ_CP107918.1, from coordinate 451,850 downwards.
AGCGACTTGGTGTTCTGCGGCTCGAACTGCTTGACCAGCTTCGCCCACAGCAGCCGGGCGGCCCGCAGCTTGGCCACCTCCATGAAGAAGTTCATGCCGATGGCCCAGAAGAACGACAGCCGGGGTGCGAACGCGTCCACGTCCAGTCCCGCCTCGCGCCCCGCCCGGATGTACTCCACGCCGTCCGCGAGCGTGTACGCCAGCTCCAAGTCGGCCGTGGCACCCGCCTCTTGGATGTGGTAGCCGGAGATGGAGATCGAGTTGTAGCGGGGCATCCGCTGCGAGGTGTAGGCGAAGATGTCGGAGATGATCCGCATCGACGGCTTCGGCGGATAGATGTAGGTGTTGCGGACCATGAACTCCTTGAGGATGTCGTTCTGGATGGTCCCCGCGAGCTTCTCGGGCGCCACCCCCTGCTCCTCCGCCGCCACGATGTACAGCGCGAGCACCGGCAGCACGGCGCCGTTCATCGTCATCGACACGGTCATCTTGTCCAGCGGGATGCCGTCGAAGAGCTGCCGCATGTCGTAGATGGAGTCGATGGCCACGCCCGCCATGCCGACGTCACCGGTCACCCGGGGGTGGTCGCTGTCGTAGCCGCGATGGGTGGGCAGGTCGAAGGCGACCGACAGGCCCTTCTGGCCGGCCGCGAGGTTGCGGCGGTAGAAGGCGTTGGACTCCTCGGCGGTCGAGAACCCCGCGTACTGGCGGATCGTCCAGGGCTGGTTGACGTACATCGTCGGGTACGGGCCGCGCAGATACGGGGCGACACCGGGGTAGGTGTCGAGGAAGTCCAGGCCCTGAAGGTCACGGCCGGTGTAGAGCGGCTTGACCGCGATGCCCTCGGGCGTCTCCCACAGCGGTACGTCGCCGCCGGCCGCGGCCCGCGCGGCGTCGCTCCACGCCTCGGCGTCGCCGTCCGGGGCCGGGGTTCCCAGCTCGATGCCGGAGAAGTCGGGGATTCCCATCAGGACACTCCCATGCGGTCGAGGGTGGCGGTGAGCACGGCGACGGCGTCGCAGCCCGCGAAGACGTAGGAGTCGACACCGGTGTACTGGCCGGGGAGGCCGGCGAGGACGACGTGCCGCGCCCCTGCTTCGGCGAGGGACCGGGCGCTGTCCTCGGCCTGTTCCTCGTACACCGCGTCGCTGGAGCACAGACAGGCCTCCGACGCACCGCTCTGCTCGAACGTGCCCTCGGTGACGGCCTCGATGCCGCCCGCCTGGAAGAGGTTGGCCGCGAAGCCGGCCCGCCCGGTGTGGACGGCGGCCGGGCCGAGGGTCGCGAGGAAGATCTTCGGACGGGAACCCGTCGCCGCCAGGTGGGCGTCGGAGCGGGCACGCAGCGCCTCGAACGCTTCGTCGCGCCGCACGCGGGGCAGCCCGCCCGACGGACGCGGGGGCAGGGGCCCGCGCTCCACCGGGCGCTCCGCGAGATGCGGGAACTCGCTGACCCCGGTGATGGGTTCACGGCGCTCGGCAAGGCGCGTGGCGCGCTCGCGCCAGGTGTCCGCGAGATCCTGACCCAGGCGGCCCGAGCGAAGGACGGCCGCCTGGCCGCCCTGCCCTTCGAGTCGGCGGAAGAACTCCCAGCCGGCGTGGGCGAGTTCATCGGTCAGCCGCTCCACGTACCAGGAACCGCCCGCGGGGTCGATCACCCGGGACAGGTGCGACTCCTCGATGAGGATCGTCGAGGTGTTGCGGGCGATGCGCCGCGCGAAGGCGTCCGGAAGGCCGAGGGCGTGGTCGAAGGGGAGCACGGTGACGGCGTCGGCGCCGCCCACCCCGGCCGCCAGGGTGGCGAGCGTGGTGCGCAGCATGTTCACCCAGGGGTCCCGGCGCGACATCATCACCGGCGATGTCACGACGTGTTGCACCTGCGCCCCGGCCCGCGGCTCCCCGCACACCTCGGCGACCCGAGCCCACAGCCGGCGCGCCGCCCGCAGCTTGGCGATGGTCAGGAACTGGTCGGCGCTCGCCGCGTACCTGAACTCCAGCTGTGCGCATGCCTGCTGGACGCTCAGCCCGGCGTCGGTGAGCTCGCGCAGGTAGGCCACGCCCGTCGAGAGGGACGCGCCCAGCTCCTGTGCGGCCGAACCGCCGGCCTCGTGATAGGGCAGCGCGTCCACCGTCAGCGCGCGCAGCCCCGGGTACGCGTCGGCGCACCGCCGGGCGAGCGCCGCGGCGGGCCCGAAGTCCAACTCCTCGCCCGTGCGCGCCCGGTGACCCAGCGGGTCGGCCCCGAGGCTGCCGCGTGCCGCCTCCTTGGCGACACCCCGCTCCTCGTACAGCCGGAACAACTCCTGTGCGGCGGCCTCGACATCGCGTCCCGCGTCGAGGACGACGGGCGCCAGGTCGAGATACACCCCGTCGAGGACCCGGCCGAGCGAGGACACGGGGAAGCCGCCCTCACCGAGGACGAGCCACAGCGAGGTGACGCCGTTCTCCAGGTCCGCGAGCACCGTGGCGGCATCACCCACCGTGTGCCGCTGGCGCACGTCCCAGCCGCCCGCGGTGTTGCCCTCGGCGCGGGAACCTCGCACGAAGGGAGCGAAACCGGGGAAACCGGAGGAAGCGGCGTCGGGCGCGGTGGTGTGCGCGGTGTACAGGGGCCGGGTGCGCAACCCGTCCTCCAGCGCGGTGGACAGGGCGTCCTCCGCTGCCACGCCGGAAGCTTCCTTGCCCGACTTGCGCAGGACACCGGCCACGAGGCCGTGCCACTGTTCAAGGGTCGCGTCAGGGAACTCGGCGGCCAGAGAGAGCCCGTCGTCAGGCAGGACCGTCATGCTCGGATGCTAGGGCAGTTCGACAAAGGAGCAGCAGAGGGATCGGCTGTGACCTTGACCTCTTTGGCGCCGTGACCTCGGGGTCTGTGGTTGCGCCGGCGATCCGGGGCCGCCGGCGCACGAACCGCCGCAGGCCCTCCTGCCTAGGCTTTCACCCTGGATGACAACCGCGCTGCATGGAGGGGGAGTTGTGAGCAATGCCGTGGTGAGGGCGATTGAGGGGCTCGTGCCGGGGGGTGCGGCGGGTGGTGAGCTGCCGCGTGGGGGGCGCGTCCTGCGGTGGGTCGAGGCGGGTGGGGGGCCCGTCACCGTGGTGCTGGACGCGGCGTGCGGTACATCGGCGCTGACCTGGGCGCCGATCATGCCCGCGGTGGCCGAGCGCGCACGGGTCGTGGCCTATGACCGTGCCGGGCTCGGCATGAGCGACCCGGCGGCGCCGCTGACCGCCGCGACCGCGGTGGAGGACCTCATCGCGTTGCTGACCCATATAGGGCGGGGGCCCTGTGTGCTGGTCGGCAACAGTTGGGGCGGTCTGCTCGCGCAGTGGGTGGCATGGGCGGCGCCGGAGCTGGTGGCGGGGCTCGTCCTCGTCGATCCGGCCCACGAGGAGTTCCAGCCCCGCGTGCTGTGCTGGGCGGACGGGGCTTTCGCGCACCTCGCCGTCGCGCGGCACGTACTGGGGGCCGCCGAGCGCTCACTGCGCGAGAACGCGGCAAGGGCCGCGGTGAGGGTGAGTGACGACCCGCAGGTCCAAGAGCTGCTCATCCGTGCGGAACTGGACTGCCATGCGCATCGGCACCAGGCGCGCGCGGCGGCCGTCGAGAACCGGATGACGCGCAAGCAGATGCCGGCCCTCCGGCGGCTGCGCGCGTCCTCCCGTCTGCCGGATGTTCCGGTAGTGGTCCTGAGCGCCACGCAGGGGCTGCCGAAGGGCATGCGGGCCCGGTGGACCTCGCTGCAGGCGGAGATCGCCGCTACGGCCGCGCAGGGCGAACACGTCGTCGTGGGTGACGCCGGTCACTTCATCCATGAGAGCCGGCCGGAGGCGGTCGCGAAGGCCGTGCTCGGTGTCGTCGAGCGAACAGGGCGAGGGTGAAACCCGGTCGCCCGCGCCGCTGCCCGCGCCGCTGCCCGGGGCGGGCGCGGCGGTCATTTCGGACTTCGGGGGAGCAAGGGCGGGAGTGACGTGGCCGGGGTCGGGGTACCGCGTTGCAACGGAGGGGCGAGCGACCATACTGGTCGGGCCCCGATCACCCACAGAACGAATCCATGGCCAAAAACAGCAGCTCCTCGACCACCGTCCCCGACACCGCGTGGCTGGGGCGCGGGCGCCACCTCGGGCCCGAGCCCGAGCTCGACGTCCGGCGCAACCTGATCGCCCTCCAGGCGGCCGGGGTGCTCGACGACTTCCTGGATCTCGACCCCGTCGAGGCGGCCCGCTCCACCGTCCTGCACCCGCTGGACGAGTCCGCCGACCCCGGCCCGTCGGCCCGGCGTGTCTTCGAGGCGCGCTGGCGGGTGGACGACGACGTCGTGGTGCGCGCTCAGCTCACCACCTACGACCCCGAGTCGCGGCGCAAGGACGGCGAGGGCGTCACCTGGGTCCTGGCCGCCGAGGCGGAACGCGCCTGGGACATGCACTGGCTCTCGCCCGCGACCATGTTCTGGCCCGACAGCGACCGCGTCGCCTGGGACCACGACACCGTCCCCGGTCTGCGCCTGCGCACCACGAACCACCTGCCGAAGGACGACGACGAGCTGCGCCACCGGCTGCGGGACTGCACCCGGCAGAGCTGGTTCATCCACGTCGTGGTGCACGAGGCGATGACTCCGGACGCCCAGGGGCAGCAGCCGATGTCGACGTTCCTGCCGCCGAGCCTGCGGCACCGCGTGATCGAGCACCGGGGCACGCCCGAGCAGGCGCAGATCGCCGACTTCGCGATGAAGCGCGAGCTGAACGTACGGATGCCGCGCGGCGGCGCCGTCGTCCTGCCCACCGCACCGCCGAGCCCCGGTTACGACGCGGATGCCTTCACGGTGCGCACCGTCTTCCTCGACGGATCGCATCCCACCGAACTCCTCGACAGGATCAAGGAGTTCGCGGCCCTGCCCCGCCCGCTCCCGGCCGACGCCGAGCGGGCCCTGACCCGGCTGCGCCAGGGCTGGCACCTGCTCACGCCCGACGAGGAACTGGTGCACGCGCAGGGCATGGTCACGAAGTACGCCGAGGCGCTCGACGCCATGACGAACTCGCGCGATCTGTACCGCGAAGCAGCCGAGGCGGCGCAGGCCGCGCTGGCCGAGACGAGCGGCGGCGACGGCGTCCTGAGGGCCCCGGTGCCACGGCCGGCGAAGGCGGACGGGTCGCCGCTGACCGCTCTCACCAAGGCGTTCGGCCGCTTCCGGGACCCCGGCAAGTAGACGCGCCGGCGGCGGCCGGGCGCGTCAGCGCGCCTGTCCCGCCGAGGTGTCGACGCGTCGGCAGGCGTCCAGGAGCGCGGTCAGGCGGCGCGACGGCGGGCCCGGAAGGACCGCCAGGTAGGTGCGGACGGACGGCGCGGGAGCGACGAACGGCCGGAACACGACACGGGCCCCCGGTTCGACGGCTGCCTGCGCCGCGTAGAACACCGTCCAGCTCGGCCGGCCCGAACCGACGGCGGCCAGCGCATCCTGGTCATGGCTGAAGGCCGGGCCGAGCGTGGGTTCGAACCCGGCGGCCCGGCAGGCTTCGACGACGGTGTCGTACAGATGGGGATTGTCCTGACGCGGTGTGATCCGCAGCGGGAGGCCGGCGAGGTCGGCGGCGTCGATCTCGTCCCGGGCCGCCAGGGGATGGGCGGCGGGGAGCGCCACGAGGAGCTCGTCTCTCCACAGGGGCAGGTGCTCCAGCTCGGGGCTGTGCTCCGCGCCGCGGATGAACGCGGCGTCCCAGACGCCCTCGCGTACCCGCCGCAGACGCAGGTCGGCCGGGGCACCGTGCAACTCCACGGAGAGGCCGGGTGCCCGCTCGCCGAGGACGGACAGCAGCGCGTCCAGACGGGAACCGAGCCCGATGTTGGTGCCCACGCGCAGCGTCGTCTCGGCGTCGCCCCGCAGGGCGTTCATCGCGTCGACCGCCGCCCGCTCGGCGCGGACCAGGGCGCGCGCACGGGGCAGGAAGGCGCGGCCGGCCGCCGTCAACGTCACCGTACGCGTGGTGCGGTCGAAGAGCGCGAGGCCGAACTCCCGCTCCAGACGCCGGATTTGCTGACTGACCGTGGGCTGGACGATGTGCAGGCGCTGCGCCGCGCGCCCGAAGTGCAGCTCCTCGGCGACCGCCACGAAGTAGTGCGCCTGTCTCAACTCCACCGCTCCCCGTCCCCCTTCACCATTCATCATTCATCACGATGTCTGATCAATACGATAGCGGATCGCGTCTTGGTCCGGCTTCGCCGCTGCGCTGGAATGAGGGACGTCAACGCAGGTCGGGGGCGGTCCCGGAGAGCGGGGCCCACCGAGAGAAGGAGCAGGGTATGGCATTCGCCACGGTGCGGGGCAACCGGCTGTCGTACGAGGATCACGGCGCCGGCCGCCCCTTGGTGTTCCTGCACGGCTGGGGGACCAGCGGCCGCGTGTGGGACGCGCAGGCCGCCGACCTCATGGCCGACCACCGGGTGATCACCCTCGACTGGCGGGGCTGCGGCCGCTCCGACCGGCCGGCCACCGGGTACACCATCGCCGAAGTCACCCGCGACGTACTGGAGTTCCTCGACGTCCTGGGCCTCGAACGGCCGGTGCTCATCGGCTCGTCGATCGCCGGCGCGTTCCTCGTGGAGGCGGCACTGGCCGCCCCGGACCGGCTCGGCGCCATCGTGCCGGTCGACGCCGGGGTGCACCACTTCCACGGGATGCCCGAACACACCGACCGTCTCCTGGCCGACCTGCGGACCGACCGGGCAGGCACCCTCGCCGGCGTCGTACCGCAGTGGCAGGACGGCGAACTGGTCCTCACCCTCGCCGTGGACCCGCGGACGAGGCTTCAGATGATCGCGCCGCAGGACATCGGGGCCATCGCGGCCGAGGCCTTCGACACCCCGGACGAATACCTGGGGCGTACCGTCGAGATCGCCGGGGACGAGCTGACCGGGCCGCAGATGGCCGGGGTCTTCGCCCGGGTGGCGGTCCGCCCCGTCCGCTTCGCCCCCACGCCGATCGAGCGGATCCGCGCCCACAGCGAGGAGATGGCCGCGATGTTCGACTGGTTCGACACCGTGGGCTTCCGGGCCGACGTGGAGGCCCTGCGCGCCCGGTACCCGCGCATGACCACGCTCGCGGACTGGGCCGGTGAGCACTGGTCGATGCCCGCGGAGCCGGGGGCTTCTTCCTGACGGGGGGCCGGGGCGGCCGGACGTATGGGCGGCCGCCCCGCACCCCGCGATCACGCGTCCGTCGCGACTCCGGTACGGGCGTGGCGGTCGAGCGCCAGCCAGACGCGGTCGCGGGTCACCGGCATCTCGGTGAACCGGACACCCGTCGCGTCCCGCAGCGCGTTGGCGAACGCGGGAGCCACCGGGTTGAAGGGGCTCTCGCTCATCGACTTGGCCCCCAGGGGGCCGATGGCGTCCGCGGTCTCCGTGAAGTGGACCTCCGTTCGGGGCACGTCGGCGAACTGCGGCAGGCGATAGCGGCGGAACGCGGCCGTGGTGACGGCGCCCCGCTCGTCGATGCGCACCGTTTCGAAGAGCGTCGCGCCGAGCGCCTGCGCGACCCCGCCCTCGACCTGGCCGCGGCACTGCATCGGGTTCATGACCTTGCCCGCGTCGGCGGCGTGCACGCTGCGCAGGATGCGGATCTCGCCGGTCGCGGGGTCGACCGCGAGGCGGAACCACTGGGCGTTGAAGGCGATCGAGCGTGGTGTGCCGCCGAAGTGGCCGTCCACGGAGAGCTCCTCCTCGGCGCCCGCCGCAAGGGCCGCCTCGTGCAGCTCCTTCAGGGTCACCACCCGGCCCGCGCAGTCGAAGGCCTCGGGCCCGAGCACGCACAGGTGCCGGGCCACGCCCGTGTGCCGGGCGGCGAAGGTCCGGAGCCGTTCGGCCAGCGAGGTGGCGGCGAGCAGGACGGCCTTTCCCGCCACGACCGTGCCCGCGGAGCCGAAGGCCCCGGTGTCGTGACGGACGACATCGGTATCGGACTGACGAACCGTCAGGCGGTCCACGGTGGTGTTCAGAGCGCCCGCGGTGATCTGCTTGTGCACGGTGGTGGTGCCGTTGCCGAACTCGGCGGTGCCCACGGCGATGTCGTAGGTGCCGTCGGACAGGAGGGTCACACGGGCATCGGCGTAGTGGCCGCCGGGCGGACTGGTGGCGATCATCGCCATCGCCGTGCCCTGCCCCACCAGCCACCCCTCGGGCGCCCGCTCGGCACTGTCGTCCTCGGCGATGGCCTTGCGCACCACCGCCAGGCACTGGTCGAGACCGTACGAGGCGATGTGCAGGTCTTCCTCCTCCTCGCCGATGGGGCTGTGCAGGTGCTCGCCGGGACCGATGATGTTCTTCTCGCGGATGACCAGCGGGTCCATGCCGAGCCGGTGGGCCAGTTCGTCCATCACCGATTCGACGGCGAACGTGACCTGCCCCAGGCCGTACCCGCGGAAGGCTCCCGACGGGACGACGTTCGTGTAGACGGAGTAGGCGTCCACCTTCTTGTGGGGTGCGCGGTAGACGGCGAACGACTCGCCCACGCTGTGGAACACCACGCCGGGACCGTGGTTGCCGTACGCGCCGGTGTTGGCGACCACACGCATCCGGATCGCGGTCAGGGTGCCGTCGGCGCGGGCGCCCATCTTGATCCCGATGGTGAAGGGGTGGCGGGTGGTCGCTCCGAAGAACTGCTCGGCGCGGGTGAACTCCAGCTTCACCGGACGGCGCAGTTTCAGCACGGCCAGCGTGACGATGTCCTCGGTCAGCATCTCCTGCTTGCCGCCGAAGCCGCCGCCCACCCGTCCCGCCACGACCCGGACCTCGTCCTCGGGCAGGTCGTACAGGGCGCACAGGGCGCGGCGCGTCAGGAACGGGGTCTGGGTGGAGGAGCGCACGGTCAGCCGCTCCCCGGTGCCGTCCTCCTTCGGCTCGAAGTAGGCGACGCAGCCGTGCGTCTCCAGGCTGGCGTGCTGGACGCGTTGCGTGCGGAAGGTGTCCTCGTAGACGACATCGGCGTCGGCGAAGCCGTCCTCCACGCAGCCGATCTCGCCGTGCACCTCGCCGGCGACGTTGTTCTCCACCCGGGCGATCCGCACCTCGGACCCCTTGCCCGCGTGGATGACGGGTGCGCCGGGGGCCATCGCCTCCTCGGGGTCGATGACGTACGGCAGTTGCTCGTAGACCACCTCGATGCGGCGGCAGCCCTCCTCCGCCGCCTGCTCGCTGTCCGCGACGACGGCGGCGACGCGCTGGCCCACGAAGCGCACGACGTCGTCCAGGACGCGCGTGTCGTCGGGGTCCTCGCCCGGGTGTTCGTGGCGGGCCGAGGAGTACAGGGTGGCGGGCGCGTCCCGGTGGGTGAGCACGGCGTGCACCCCGGGCACGCGCAGCGCCTCCGCGGTGTCGACGGAGAGGATCCGGGCGTGCGGGTGGGGCGAGCGCAGGAGCTTCATGTGGAGGAGGCCGGGCACCTCGACGTCGAAGGTGTAGCGGGCGGTGCCGGTCACGACCTGGGGGCCGGCCGGAGCGCCCAGGCTCTTGCCGACCGCCTTGCCCGCACACGGGCGTTCGGTGTGCCGTACCCCGCGCACCGAGTCCTCGATGGCGCGGTATCCGGTGCACCGGCAGATGTTGCCCTTGAACGCGCGGGGCAGATCCGCGAGCTTGCCGTCGTCGTGCGGGGTGCCCCGCTCGGCTTCGAGAGCGGCCGTGGTCATGAGGAACCCCGCGGTGCAGAAGCCGCACTGGAATCCCTGCGCTTCGAGGAACTTGCGCTGTACGGGGTGGAGTTCGCCCTCCGGCGAGGCGAGCCCCTCGACGGTCGTCACGCTGCGGCCCTCGGCCCGCACCGCGGGGTAGAGACAGCTGTGGACCGGCTCGCCGTCCACATGGACGGTGCACGCGCCGCAGTCGCCTCCGTCGCAGCCCTTCTTCACACCGAACCAGCCGCGCTCGCGCAGATAGGTGCGCAGACACTGGCCGGCCCGCGGCTCGGCGTCGAAGTGCTGCTTGTTGACCTCGATGTCGAAGCTCATCGCGCACCTCCTCCGCACAGCCGCGTCAGTTCCTGGCGGACTTCCTCCGCGAGGCGCAGCCCCATGTGCCGCCGCCACTCGGGCAGTCCGTGGATGTCGTCGTACCAGTCGTCGCCGCCGACGTGCGTCTCGATCGCCCGTTGCAGTTCGCCCCGGTCCGGAGGCAGCGGGAACCAGAAGCGGAACGGGCGCACGGTGGCCGCGCTGATCGTCACCGCCATCGACCCGTCCGCCGGGTCGAGCGTCCCGATGACCAGGGCGCCCGAGCGGCCGAGCCCGTAGAGCGACACCTGCCGGAACGCCGTGTGGCAGGCCAGGGCACGCGCCGGGAGGGTGACCGAGCGGAGCAGCTCGCCCTCGCCGAGATTCTTGATGCCGGCGCCGAGGATGAAGTCGACGACCTTCACGTCGCGTACGGCGCCCGCCTGCGACTGGAGCAGGCAGGTGCCGTCGAGTGCGGCGGCCAGCGAGATGATGGGTCCGGCCGGCAGCCCGTTGCACAGGTTGCCGCCCACGGTGGCCATGTTCCAGATCTTGAACGAGGCCAGGAAGGCGCGGCAGCACTGCTCGAAGAGGTGCGCGGACGCCACGGGCAGCGCCCGCCCGAACCGGTAGAGCTGGGCGATGGTGCACGTGGCCGCGATCTTCAGCGATCCGTCCGCGCCCACCGTCAGCGGATCCCAGCCCATCCGGCTCAGATCCACGAGCCGCCGCAGATGGGGCTGCGGCTCGGAGAACAGGTACGTGCCCCCGCCCAGCCACGCGTCCCCCGACTGCCAGGGTTCCCGCAGCCGCGCGTCCCGCACGTCCATCACGGTGTTCAGATCCATGTCTCTCCACGCCCTTCTACCACTGCGTCCAAGCCAGTGAAGCCCGCGAGGGGGCCGGAAACGACTGGTTCCGCGCACGGAAAACGGCGGGGCGGGGGTGTGCGCACTGGAGGAATCACCAGGTGGTCCGCGGACCCGGGCGTCAGCTCCGGTGATCGGCGGTTCGGGCCTCGGCGGCGTTCTTCAGGTCCCGCAGCCACGCGTCGAGCCCGGTGCGGAGGATCTCGGTCGCGGCGGGAACGTCGGCATCGACCTGCGGGCCGGTGTGGGTCTCCTCGGTGCGTACGAGAACGCCGCCCCTGACCTTGGTGAAGTTCCATACGTGCACGCCGTCGATGTGCAGCCCCTCGCCGGTCGCGGGCCCCGTCCAGCGGATGCAGGAGCCGTGCCGGACCTGCTGGACGGTGGAGGTGATGTCCAGGCTGGTGGCGGGGGTCGCGGGGTTGGGAGGCACGGGGGTCGTCCAGTGGAACGCCGATCCCGTGCGGAAGGGACCGTGGTCGAGGCGTTCCGCGCTGGTGACGGCGCCCTGCCAGGAGGGCCACCGCGCCACGTCGGTCTGCACCTTCCAGACGGTGTTCAACGAGGCGTGGACGACGGCTTCGGTGCGGTAGCGGACGCGGGCGTCGGGGTCGACGCCCTGCCCGCGGCAGGTGAGGGACGTGACGGTACGCGGGGCGGCGCCGGCGGGCGCCGCGGCGGAGCCGAGCACGGCGAGAACGAGCGGGACGGCGAACAGGGCGGCGCGGAGGCCGGTGCGACGAGTGCCGAACATGACGAATCCCCTGACGTGGAAGACTGGACTTAGAGGGCTTGTCGTTCGTTATAAGTTCTAACATTGGAGTGGGTGGGTGGTCAACGCGGGTGCCCGGCACGCACGGTGAGACCTTATGGCGGCAGGAGCGTGTGCTGGACTGATCGCGGGCGCGCACCGCACCCTGGGCGGATGCCCGAACTCGTTTCAACTCCCCGCGCCCTGCCCCTCACGACCTGGTCCGCGCGGCCCGGCTCCCGAAACGCCTGGCGCTGCGAGCCCGCGCCCGTCGAGGTGCGCGACTTCCATGCCGCGCTGCCCGACTACGCGCCCACTCCGCTCACCGAACTACCCGCACTCGCACGGGAGTTGGAGGTCGGGCGCGTCTTCGTCAAGGACGAGTCGTCCCGGCTGGGCCTGCCCGCCTTCAAGGCGCTCGGCGCGTCCTGGGCGGTCCGTCGCATCCTCGCCGAGCGGCCGGCCGCGGCCGACGGCGCCGACCCGGAACCGGTCACTCTGGTCACCGCCACCGACGGCAACCACGGGCGCGCGGTGGCCCGCGTGGCGCGCCTGCTCGGACAGCGCGCCCATGTCTTCGTCCCCCGGGGTGTCCATCCCCGTGCGGTGTCGGCCATCACCGCGGAGCAGGCGAAGGTCACCCAGGTCGCCGGGCCCTACGACGAGGCGGTGCGGCTCGCGGCCGAGCGGGCGGGCCGGGCGGACGCGGTCCTGGTCCAGGACACGGGCTGGCCGGGCTACGAGCGGATCCCCGCATGGATCGTCGAGGGCTACTCCACCCTCTGCGCCGAGATCGACGAGCAGCTGACGGCCGCCGGCGTCGCCGCGGGCCCCGGCCTCGTCGCCGTACCCGTGGGTGTGGGGTCCCTGGCCCAGGCGGTCGTGACGCACTACCGAAGCCGTCCGTCCGGGCAGGCGCCGGCCCTGCTCTCGGTGGAGCCGATGGCCGCCGCCTGCGTCCTGGAGAGCCTCACGCGGGACGCGCCCGTCAGCATCACCACCGGCGACACCGCCATGGCCGGGCTCAATTGCGGTACCCCGTCCAGCATCGCGTGGCCGCACCTGCGCAACGGACTCGACGCGGCTGTCGCCGTGTCCGACCCCGAGGCCGCTCGGGCCGCCGCGACCCTCGCGGAACTCGGCGTCTCCTCGGGCCCCTGCGGCGCCGCGGGGCTCGCCGGACTGCGGGCCCTGCTCGACACACCGGAAAACGGCCGGTGGCGTACGGCGCTGGGGCTCGGCCCGTCGTCGGTGGTCGTGCTCCTCAGCACCGAGGGCGCGGCCGCCAACCCGCACTCCGCGCAGGAAGCGGCCGGCTGAGCGGACCCCCGCCCTGCCCGGCGGTGCGGCGCGCGCGGGACGTCCGTCCGGCGCGCCGGAACGTCCGTACCGTGGGCGGCCCCTGGGCAGCGGCGGCCCGGTTTGCTAGCTTCGGGCCATGGTCCCGCAGGCTGAGAACTTCGCGTCGCGTCGCTATGTCGACCTGCGGCGCCAGGGCACGGCCACCTGTCGCTCCTGCTGAGGCGGCCGGGAGCAGCACGTCCGGATCCGCCGCGTACGAGACGGCGCGATGTCGGACCAGCTCCCCGAGGAAGTACCCCATGTCCCGTTCGGCCCCCCTTTCCCTGCTCGACCCACCCGCTGAACCGGCGCCGCGCCGGGCGGCGGACGGTGCCAGGCGCCGGACCAGCGCCAGCGCGGTGCTGCGCTCCGTCCTTGAGCACGGCCCCGTCGCCCGCAGCACCATCGCCCGCCTGACCGGGCTCTCCCCGGCATCGGTGACCGACCACTGTGCGCGCCTGGACTCGCTCGGCCTGATCCGGGAGGCCGCCGCGCCCCGGCGGTCGAAAGGCGCCGGACGCCCCCATGTGCCGGTCGATCTGGATGCCGACCGGTTCGTGGTCGGCGGGGTGCACGTGGCGGTGCCGTACACCAGCGTCGCCCTGCTCGACCTGCGCGGCCGGGTGCTCGCGGAGCGGCGCCTGGGTCACGGTGACGGCACCGAGCCGGACCGTGTCCTCGCCCAGGCCGCCGAAGGTCTCGGCGCACTGCTCGCGGAGGCGGAGGGGCGCATCCCGCTGGGCGTCGGGGTGGCGGCCGGCGGCTGGGTGGACCGGGACTCCGGCACCGTCGTCGAGCACGCCCTGCTCGGCTGGCGGGACGTCGCCGTACGCGACGCGATCGGCGAACGCACCGGGCTTCCGGTCCAAGTCGACGGCCACGCAAGGGCGTTGGTCAACGCGGAGCGGCTGTTCGGGCGGGCCCGGGGGAGCCGGAGCATGCTGCACCTGTTCGCCGGCAACGTCGTGGACGCCGCCTTCGCCACCCACGACGAGGTGCACCACGGCCCCCGCTCGCAGGCCGGTGCCATCGCCCATCTGCCGCTCGCCGGCGGCACGGAACGGTGCGAGTGCGGCCAAACGGGCTGCCTCCAGGCCGAGTTGAGCGAGCGCACCCTGTGCCGACGGGCGCGCGAGCGCCACGTCATCGGCACGGCGAACCCGATGCACGTGGTGCGGGCGGCGGGCGGCGGCGACCCGGTCGCCGTGCGGCTCCTCGTGGAGCGGGCCAGGATGGTCGGGCGCGCGGCCCGGCTGCTCCTGGACGTCCTCAACCCGGAAACGGTCGTCGTCACCGAGGTCGGCGTGATGCACCGGCAGGACTGCCTCACCGCACTGCGCGAAGCGGTGGGGCGCCGGGACGCCCTGGTCGTGCCGAGCAGTTTCCCGGACTCGGTGCTCGCGGTGGCGGGCGGTTCGGTGGTGCTCGACGTGCTGTACCGGGACCCATTGAGCGTGTCCGCGGCACCGAATTAATTCAGAAACTCCGAATGTTGACAGGGATTGCGGGCGGACGCGAGGATTCTCGGCATGAGCAGCGCGCAGGAATTCTCCCCGGTGACTATCCGGTCGCGGCAGGTCCGCGACCGGAGCGCCGGTGTCGCGCCGACGCCGTCGCGACCGGTACTCCTGACCAGGTGCCGTGTCATCGACCTCATGCGGATCGGCCGCACCCTGTGTTGCTGACGTGCGGCCGCGGCCGCTGTCGCTGATGTGCCGGTGAAGTGGCGCGCCGCAGAGGGCGATCGAGTGCGCCGACGGCATTCACGCACCTTCACGCGCCTCTTCATGGAGGCGCTCGCGCGCCCGTTCACGCTGCGCACCCGGCGGTGTCCGACCAGCGGAGGCCCCGGCTTTCTGCCGTGGTGATCCGTTGACGGCGCGTACGCGCTGACGGCGCGTACCCGCATGCCCTTCCGCGCCACGTCCGGATTCCGCACGCACATTTTCCTCGTTCGGCGCCTTTTCCCGGCCGCCCCGCCCGCACGTAATTCCGCACGTAATTCCGCGCGCCCTTGTTCCTCCTGCCCTCACGGAGTTCCTCCATGCCACCAGTGTCCCCAGCCGTGCCCGGTGTCGACCGGCGGCTGTTCCTGTCCTCACTGCTCGGCGTCGCCGCCGCTGCCGGTCTCAGCGGATGCGCGGGTGCCCAGGCCGCCGGCACCGCGACCAAGGGGGCCCTGTCCGCCCCGCTGTCCACCACCGTCCCTGCCGGCACCAGCCTGAAGATCGCCTCGTACCAAGGGGTCCAGCAACTCCAGTTCAAACTGGCCGGGTTGGACGGCCTGCCGTTCACCGTGTCGGACTGGGTGAACACCGGCGCCGGCCCCGATGTCATCAACGCCTTCCGCGCCAAGTCCCTCGATGTGGCCAACAACGCGGGGATCCCGCCGATCCAGGCGCACTTCCAGGGGTTCGACGCGAAGATCGTCGGGATCGACATCACCCGCAAGCCCACCTACGTCTTCGCCACCAAGCCCGGCAGCGACATCAAGGACGTGCAGGGTTTCCGGGGCAGGAAGCTGGCCTTCTCGCAGGGGCAGGCGCAGGGCGTCGTCCTGCTCCGGGCCCTGAAGCAGGCCGGGTTGACGCACGACGACGTGAAGCTCGTGCCGCTGACCAGCAACCAGTTCTTCACCGCGCTCCAGGCCGGCCAGGTCGACATCGCCCCGCTCGCCAACAGTCAGGCGCCCGCCTACCTCAAGCAGTACGGACCCAAGGGCGCGCACACCATCGCGACCGGCGTGGTCGACCTCCTCAACCTGCTGTGGGCGCCGACCTCCGTGCTCGCCGACCCCGCGAAGGCCGCCGCGGTCGCCGCGTACGTCCCGCGCTGGGCCAAGGGTCAGGTGTGGGCGTACGAGCACCCGGACGTCTGGAACGAGGAGTTCTACGTCAAGACCCAGAACCTCACGCCCGCCCAGGCGCGGTCGATCACCGCCCTCGCCAACAAGCCTCTCTTCCCGACCGGTTGGGACGAGGCGATCAAGTGGGAGCAAGAGACCGCGGACCTGCTCGCCGAGGGCGGCTTCGTGAAGAAGTTCCAGGTCGACTCGCTCTTCGACCGCCGATTCGAGGGCCTTGCGGCCAAGGCCGTCGCGGCCGCGTACCAGAGGTGACCGCCATGACCACCACAGCGCCCACACCCCTGGTGTCCCCGACTGTCGAAACCACGGCCCCCGCCGTCCGCAGGCCAAGGCGCCGCGCGCTCGCACCCGGCAGGAAACTGCCCGCCGCGCGGCTCGTCGGCCCCGGCCTCGTCCTCGTCCTGTGGGCCGCCGCGTCCGCCGCCGGACGGCTGGACCCCGCCGCGATCCCCGCGCCCTGGACGGTGCTGCGCACCACAGGCGGGCTGTGGAGCGACGGCACCCTTTCCACGGACGTGCTCACCTCGCTGGAACGAGCCGCGTACGGCTTCGCCCTCGGGCTCACCGCCGGAGTGGTCCTCGCCCTCGTGGCCGGGCTCAGCCGCGTCGGCGACGCGCTGATCGACGGAACGGTGCAGCTCAACCGGGCGATACCCACCCTCGGCCTGATCCCGCTGTTCATCCTGTGGCTCGGCATCGGCGAGACCTTCAAGATCGCGATCATCGCCATCGTCGTCTATATCCCGGTCTACCTCAACCTGCACGCCGCACTGTCCGGCATCGACCACCGCTACGTCGAACTCGCCGAAGTCCAGGGCCTGTCCAGGGTCCGCTTCATCCGGCAGATCGTGATCCCCGGCGCCCTGCCCGGATTCTTCGTCGGGCTCCGGCTCGGCGTGACCGGCTCCTGGCTCTCGCTGGTCGTCCTGGAGCAGATCAACGCCACCAGCGGCCTCGGCTACCTGATGTTCCAGGCCCAGAACTACGGCCGCACCGACATCATCCTCGTCGGCCTGCTGATCTACGGCGTCTTCGGCCTCGTCTCCGACAGCGCGGTCCGCCTCGTCGAACGGAGGGTGCTGTCATGGCGACGCACACTGAGCAACTGACCACCGTCCAGGCCCCCGCGGTCCGGCTCGCCGGACTCACCCGGTCCTTCGACGGCCGTACCGTCCTCGACGGCATCGACCTCGACATCCCGGCCGGCCAGTTCACGGCCCTGCTCGGTCACAGCGGCTCCGGCAAGAGCACCCTGCTGCGTGCCATCGCCGGACTCGACCACGAGGTCACCGGAAGCGGTGAACTCGCCGCCCCGGAGCGGGTGTCGGTGGTCTTCCAGGACTCCCGGCTGCTGCCCTGGCGCCGCGTCCTCGACAACGTCCTGCTGGGCACGGACGGCAAGGAGGCCGCCGAACAGGGCCGCGCCGCCCTCGCCGAGGTGGGGCTCGCGGGGCGCGAACGGGCCTGGCCCAACGAGCTGTCCGGCGGCGAGGCACAACGCGCGGCCCTCGCCCGCTCCCTGGTACGCCGGCCCGAACTGCTCCTCGCGGACGAGCCGTTCGGCGCCCTGGACGCCCTCACCCGTATCCGCATGCACGTGCTCCTGCGCGAGCTGTGGCAACGCCACCGCCCCTCCGTCCTGCTCGTCACCCACGACGTGGACGAGGCCATCGTCCTCGCCGACCGGGTCCTGGTCCTCGACCGGGGCCGCATCGGCCTCGACCTCACCATCGACCGCCCGCACCCCCGCTCGTACCGCGATCCGCTCCTCGGCGAGTACCGCGAACGCCTGCTCAGCGCGCTCGGTGTGACCGCCCACGAGGAGCGGCACCAAGAGGGCACCCAGCACGAGCGCACCGGTCAGGAGCGCACCCGCCAAGAGCACACCCACCACCAGGAGGACCCCCAGTGACCCGGCGCCAACTCCACCTCAACGCCTTCCTCATGAGCACCGGGCACCACGAGGCGTCCTGGCGGCTGCCCGAGAGCGACCCGTACGCGAGCGTCGACCTGAACCATTTCCGCGAGCTCGCCCGCACCGCCGAGCGCGGCACCTTCGACTCGCTGTTCCTCGCCGACGGGCCGGTCCTGTTCAGCCATGTCGGCCAGCGCCCCGCCGGCGTCCTGGAACCGCTGACCCTGCTCACCGCGCTGGCCGTGGCGACCGAGCACATCGGCCTGATCGCCACCGCTTCCACCTCGTACAACTCGCCCTACAACCTGGCCCGCCGGTTCGCCTCGCTCGACCACATCAGCGGCGGGCGGGCCGGCTGGAACATCGTCACCACCGCGGGCGCCGAGGCCGCCCGCAACTTCGGGCTCGACGACGAACCCGCCCACGCCACCCGGTACGAGCGCGCCGCCGAGTTCCTCGACGTGGCGCTCAAGCTCTGGGACAGCTGGGAGGACGACGTCGTCGTCGCCGACAAGGCGTCCGGAGTCTGGGGCGACCACGACAAGATCCATCCGCCGCACCACCAGGGAACGTACTTCAGCGTCGAGGGCGCCCTCAACGTGCCCCGCAGCCCGCAGGGTTACCCGCTGCTCGTGCAGGCGGGCTCCTCGCAGGACGGCAAGCAGTTCGCCGCCCGGTACGCGGAGGCCGTGTTCACCGCCCAGCAGACACTGGGGGACGCGCAGGCGTTCTACGCCGACCTCAAGTCCCGGGCCCGCGCGGCGGGCCGCGACCCCGAGCACCTCAAGATCCTGCCCGGCATCGTGCCGGTCATCGGTTCCACCGAGGCCGAGGCGCGCGCGAACGAGCAGATCCTGGAGGACCACATCGTCCACGAGCACGGCCTCCACCGCCTCGAACGGCTGCTGCACCTGGAGCCGGGAGACCTGGATCTTGACGCCCAGCTGCCCGCCGATCTGCCGCCGGAGAGCGCCATCGAGGGCGCGAAGAGCCGCTACACCCTGATCGTGGAACTCGCCCGGCGCGAGCGGCTCACCGTCCGCGAGCTCATCGGCCGCCTCGGCGGCGGGCGCGGCCATCTGACCTTCGCCGGCACGCCCGAGCAGGTGGCCGACGCGATCGAGAGCTGGTTCAGTCTGGGCGCCGCCGACGGCTTCAACATCATGCCCGCCGTGCTGCCGTCCGGCCTCGACCTCTTCGTCGACCACGTCGTGCCGATCCTGCGCGCCCGCGGCCTGTTCCGCACCGAGTACGGCCCCCGGGGCACCCTGCGCGACCGCTACGGCCTGCCCCGCCCCGCCAACCAGCACACCGTCCCGGCCCTCAGCCGGGTCTGACACGACCGAAAGGACCCCGCACATGTCCGGCATCGAGATCCGCAAGGTCACCGCGCACATCGGCGCCCAGGTGTCCGGCGTCGACATCGCCAAGCCGCTCGACGAGGAGAGCGTGGCCGCCCTGCGCGCCGCCCTCAACGAGCACAAGGCCCTGGTCTTCGACGACGTCGACCTCGACGACGAGGGCCAGCAGGCCTTCGCCCGCCACTTCGGCGACCTCACCACCGCCCACCCCACCGTCGCCGCCGTCACCGACGCGCCCAACGTGCTTCCGGTGGACAGCGAGCGCGGCCGCGCCAATCACTGGCACACCGACGTCACCTTCGTCCTCAATCCGCCGCAGGCCAGCACGCTGCGCAGCATCACGATCCCGCCCTACGGAGGCGAGACCCTGATCGCCAACGCGGCGGCGGCGTACCGAAGTCTGCCCCAGCCGCTGCGCGGGCTCGCCGACACCCTGTGGGCCGAGCACACCAACGACTACGACTATGTGGTCCCGGAGGAGGACGTCGACGAGCAGAAGGCCGAACAGCGCGCCCAGTTCACCTCCATCACGTTCCGCACCGCCCACCCGGTGGTCCGCGTCCACCCCCTGACCGGCGAACGCGGCCTGTTCATCGGCGGGTTCGCGCAACGGATCGTGGGTCTCTCGGTCGCCGAGTCCCGCAAGATCCTCGATCTGCTCCAGGCGTACGTCGTGCGCCCGGAGAACATCCTGCGCTGGCGCTGGTCGCCCAACCAGCTCGTTCTGTTCGACAACCGCATCACCCAGCACTACGCCATCGACAACTACGACGGGCTGCCGCGCCGCCTGAACCGCGTCACGGTCGCCGGAGACGTGCCGGTCGGCATCGAGGGCAAGGAGAGCTACTCGATCGCGGGCGACGCCTCGCACTACACGTCCGTCGCGTCGGTGCGGGGGGCCGTGGGCGACAGGGGATAGGGGGCGGGAGGACAGAGGGACAGAGGGACAGGGGGAGCAGGAGGAGAGGGGGAGCAGGAGGACGGAGGGATACGGGGATTCGGGGGAACCCGCAGGGGGGCGTCGCCAGGCCGGCGCCCCCCTGCGGTGTGCCCGTACGGCCAGGCCGCGCGCGCGGGGCGCGGAGGAACGACGCCCTAGGCTGCCCCTGGCATCAGCCCCGACCCCAGGAGCGCACATCGTGTTCGACCCCGCACCGCAGTACCCCTACCCCGACGGTCTCCGGCCGGACGAGGCACCGGCCCCGCACGCGCTGCTCGCGCCCGTGCTCGGCTTTCTCGGCACCTGGTACGGCCGGGGCGAGGGCGAATATCCGACCCTCGACGCGGACTTCGCCTATGCACAGGAAGTCACCTTCAGCCATGACGGCCGGCCCTTCCTGCGCTACGAGGCCCGTGCCTGGCTGCTCGACGGCGACGGTGCGGCGCTGCGTCCCTCGGCGCGCGAGAGCGGATGGTGGCGGCTCCAGTCCGACGGACGGATCGAGGCACTGATCACCCAGCCCACCGGCATCGCGGAGATCGCCGTCGGCGCCGCGAGCGGAAAGACGGTCGACCTGGCCACCCACGAGGTGGCCGTCACTCCCACGGCGAAGAAGGTCGACGCCACCCGTCGCCGCTACGAGTTGACCGCCGACGACGAGCTGACCTTCGTGCACGACCTCGCAGCAGTCGGACAACCGCTGCAACACCACCTCTCCGCCCAGCTGCGCCGCCGCGATCAGCGCGGCCGCTGACAGGGATCCGATGCCCCGCGGCGGCGGGTGATGTCGTCGTTCGACATCACCCGGCGGCCGCGTCGACGCGTTCCGTCACGATGACCGGAAGGCCTTGTTCCTCCTTGCTCGTGGGTCACGGGGTTTGGCTCTGGCCTTGTTGGCTACCCGGTGTGATGAGTCCTTTCTGGACCACCCCTCGCGAGACTGATGAGAAGAGGACAGGCCTGACATGAACAATCGCATGGGATTGGGGCTCGCGGTGGGCGCGGGCTATCTGCTCGGACGTACGAAGAAGGCGAAGCTGGCCTTCGGCATCGGCACCCTGGTGATGGGCAAGCGCCTGAACCTGAGCCCACGGGCGATCGCGGACTTCGCGGCGGCGCAGCTGTCACAGAACCCGCAGTTCAAGGAGATCGGTGACCAGCTGAGGGACGATCTGCGCGGCGTCGGCAAGGCCGCGACCGGCGCGATCCTCAACCGGCAGATCGAAGGGCTGGCCGACCGGCTGCACGACCGCACGCTCGGTGTGCAGGACCGCATGTCCGGCGTGATCTCCGGCGTGGCCGGTTCGAAGGACGAAGAGGACGAAGAGGGCGAAGAGGACGGCGGACTGGACGAGCAGTCCGACGGTGAGGACGACGCTCCCGCCAAGTCGTCTTCGCGTTCCTCCTCCCGGTCGTCCTCCTCCCGGCCGTCTTCCGGCCGCTCGTCGTCCGGGGGATCGTCTTCGGGACGGTCGGCTTCCAGGTCGTCCAGTGGCGGCGACAGGACCGCGTCCAAGTCCCGCTCGGCGGGCGGCGCGGCCGCCAAGTCGGCCTCGTCCAAGTCGTCTTCGGCCAAGAAGACCGCGAAGACCGTGCAGCGCACGGCGAAGCGCGCACCGGCCAAGAAGACCACGAGCGGCCGCGCGGGCAAGGGCGGTGACGACCGTGGCTGAGTCCAAGAACCCCCTGGTCAACAATCCAGCGGCCGACCGCCTCAAGTCGGAGCTCCAGTCCTATCTGCTCGCTCAGGGCGAGCGGCTCCTCGTGGGCGTGGGACACAAGCTGGGCGAGAGCACGGGCAAGCTGAACGACATAGCCGAAGGCCGCAGTCCGGGCTTCGCCAAGCTGGCCCTCGAAGGCGGCCGCAAGGTCGCCGAGGGCAAGGGGCCCGTCCGCGCGGCGGTGGAGATGGGCGCCTCTCACCTCAAGGAGAGCGCCAAGGACATGTTCAAGGGGATCGGCGGGCGGAAGAAGGGCGGCGCGGGGCGCAAGCCGACCGTGATCATGGAGTCCGTGGACGTGGGTGTCCCGGTGCGTGACGCCTACGACCAGTGGACCCAGTTCCCGTCGTTCTCCACCTTCGCCAAGGGCGTCAAGAGCGCGACCCAGGCCGACGACACGACGTCGGACTGGAAGGTCAAGGTCTTCTGGTCCAGCCGCAGTTGGAAGGCGCACACCACCGAACAGATCCCGGACGCGCGCATCGCCTGGACCTCCGAAGGCGCCAAGGGCACCGTCAAGGGCGTCGTCACCTTCCACCCGCTGGGCAAGAACCTGACCCGGGTGCTCCTCGTCCTGGAGTACTACCCCAAGGGGCTCTTCGAGAAGACCGGCAACATCTGGCGCGCCCAGGGCCGTCGCGCCCGTCTCGACCTCAAGAACTTCGCCCGCCACATCGCCATGCTCGGCGAGGCCGACGGCGGCTGGCGCGGCGAGATCAGGGACGGCGAGGTCGTGGTCAGCCACGAGGACGCGGTCGCCGAGGAGGAAGAGGAGCGGGAGTCGCAGGAGTCCGAGGCCGAGGAGGGCCGGGACGAGGACGACCCCGAGCAGGGCGAAGAGGACGCGGACGAGCCCGTGAACGAAGCGGACGACGAGCTGGAGGAGGACGAGGAGGCCGAGCCCGAAGAGGAGGAGGCCGAGGGCGAGCCCGTCCAGGAGTACGACGAGGACGACCCCGACGGCGCCTACGAGGGCGAATACGAGGAAGAGGACCAGGAGCCCGCCGAGGACGAGGAGCCTGTCGAAGGCGAGGAGCTCGCCGAGGACGAGGAGCCCGTCGAGGGGGAGTACGAGGACGAGGACGCGGTCGAGGACGAGGCCGACGTGGACGAGGAGGAGGACCCCGAGGAGGCGTCGTCCGCCCGCAAGCGCCGCGCCTACGCGGGCGGCCGCGGCGGCACCCGCCGGTGAGCCGCGACGTGTGACCTCCCTGGGGGCGGATCGTGCCGCCCCCAGGGATTGTTGACTGACCAGGAGCCGGACACCGGGCCGCGGAGGCAGGGAAAGTGACCGTGAACAAGAAGGACCGCAAGACCCGGTTGACCGTCCTGGTGGCGCTGGGGGCCAATCTCCTCATCGCCGCCGCGAAGGCAGGTGCCGGGGTGCTGGCCGGTTCCCCCGCCCTGCTCTCGGAGGCGGCGCACTCGGTGGCCGACAGCATGAACGAGGTGTTCCTGCTCGCCGCGCTGCGGCGCAGTCGGCGCCCCGCCGATCAGCGGCACCCGTTCGGCTACGGCAAGGAGCGCTACTTCTGGTCGCTGCTCGCCGCCGTCGGCATCTTCGTCATGGGCGGCTGCTTCTCCTTCCTCCAGGGCATCGAGGCCCTGGGCTCGCACGAACAGGAGTCCACCGGCGGCTACATCGTGGGGCTGTCCGTCCTCGGCGTCGCGCTCGCCGCCGAGGGCGGCTCCCTGCTGCGCGCCCTGTATCAGGTGCGCGGTCAGGCCGGCGGCATCGGAAGCGACCCGGCCCTGCGGACCGTCATCGCCGAGGACGGCACCGCGGTGCTCGGCGTGCTGCTCGCCGGGGCCGGCATGGCCCTGCACATGGTCACCGGGCAGGTCGTCTGGGAGGCCTCCGCGTCGCTCGCCATCGGACTGCTCCTCGTCTATGTGGCGTACCGCCTGGGCAAGGAGGCCCGCGACCAGCTGATCGGCGAAGCCGTCGACCCCGAGCTGCGGCGGAGCATCCGGGCGCTGCTCGACGAACAGCCCGAGATCGACAATGTCGCCGACCTGCTCACGATGCGGCTCGGCCTCGACTCGACGCTGGTCGCCGCCCGGATCGATCTGCGGCCCGGACTCGACAGCGAGGAGGTCGAGCTGGTCTCCGAGCGCATCAAGGCGAGCGTGGCGAAGGAGTGGCCCGAGGCGGACCACGTGTTCCTCGACATCACGGACGCCCCGCCGGACGAGCCCCACCACACGGGCTCGACACCTATGGACTCGCTCCACACGGAACCGCATGTGCAGACATGACGATGCCCGGCCGCTCGGGACGGCCGGGCATCGCGTGTGGGGGGACGTCACATGTGCGGGCGCCCGTAGTATCCGCCGACCTGCTCGTGGTACGCGGCGTCCCCGAGGTGCTTCTCCTTGTCGAACTCGGGGGAATCCTTGATCTGTTCCTTGGTGCAGGCCACGTAGATCTTCTTCTCGGCCGCGTCGATGCGCGTGAGGACACCGGCCGGCAGCAGGACGTGCTTGCCGAAGATCCAGGGGCCTGTGTCGACGACGATGTACGAGGAGCTGACCTCCTCCGAGTACTTGTCGACCTTCCCGATGCTTCCGTCGGTCGCCTCGACCTTGAACCCGGTCAGGTCGGTACCGGGCTGGTAGGCGGCGGCCTCCGGATAGACCCAGATGTTCTCCATGGCGGAGATTCCCTTCGGATGGACGGTTGTGGCGGGATGCGGACGACGGACACGGTCGGTACTGATGGTGCGGTGCCCGTCGGACCGCCAAGGCCCCGGGTGCCCCCGGCCTCCGGCCCCACACTCCGAGGGGGCCGCTACGTCGTTTCTTTCAGCCGTTCGGGCTACCCGGTGCGTGCCGGGTAGCACCCCCGCGCAGTCCCGGACAGAGTGTGCGGACCACGAGGTGAGGGGTTGCAGCAGGTGAGTGCCATGGAGGAGTTCCTCGACCGCCTCGACTACCCGATGTACGTCGTGACGGCCGTGGCGGGTCAGGAGCGTGCCGGGTGTCTGGTGGGGTTCGCTTCGCAGTGCTCGATGGTGCCGGTGCGGTTCATGGTGTGGTTGTCCACCGCCAACAGGACGTACCGCGTGGCATGTTCGGCCGAAGTCCTCGCGGTGCACCAGCTGGGCCGGGCGCAGTACGACCTGGCGGAGCGCTTCGGCGGCCGGACGGGCGACGAGGTCGACAAGTTCGCCGGCGTCGCCTGGCACGAGGGCCCGGCCGGCACGGCTGTGCTGGACGGGGTTCCCGCCTGGTTCGTGGGCCGGGTGGAAGGCCGTACGGAAGGCGGCGACCATGTCGGCTTCCTGCTCAGCCCCTTGGATGCGGAGACCCCCGTACCGCCGTCGGGCAAAGGCGCGTTGTTCCGGCTGAGCGACAGCGAGGGCATCGACGCCGGGCACCCGGTGCAGGAGGCCTGAACCTCGTACGCGGGGCCGTCTCGCTCGTACCGCGACCCCCGGGCGGTGTCGCTCGGGGGCCGGTGGTGAGGGCCCGCCCCTCAACTCACGCATGAGTCAGGTGAGTTGTCCCTCTCGTACGAGGGTGCCGGCTGATCAGGCCGAGTGGGTCTTCGCCAGCAGCTCGCCGATCTCCGCCGCCGTGCCGGTCTCGCCGAGGCGGGGAAAGATCCGCTCGACGCTGTTGCGGTGGGCGTCCGCGTCGAGGTCGGTCATGGCGTCGGTGGCCAGGGTCACGTGGTAACCGTGCTCGTGGGCGGCGCGGGCGGTCGACTCCACACCGATGCTGGTGGCGACGCCGGTGAGCACGATCTGTGTGATGCCGCGGCGGCGGAGCTGGAGGTCGAGGTCGGTGCCGTAGAAGGCGCCCCAGTTGCGCTTGGTGACGGTGATGTCCTCGGGGTGCCCGGCCAGTTCGTCGACGATGACGTCCCAGCCCTCGGGCGGCGTGCCCCGCCCGCGGCTCGTCTCCGTACGGCCAGGGGCCGCGTCGGAGCCGTCGGCGGCGAACGAGACGCGGACCAGGACGACGGGAAGCCCGTGCGAGCGGAAGGAATCGGCGAGTTCGGCCGAGCGGGCCACGACGTCGGTGGTGGTGTACGGCTGGCCGGGTGAGGCGACGATCCCGTGCTGAAGGTCGATGACGACGAGGGCGGTACGCGGATCGAGGGTGGTGAGAGCCATGGTGGTGCCTTTCTTGCCTACGTGCCTACTGGTCCTGAGTGCCGGCCGGGGTGCGGATCACGGTTGCACGAGCCTCTCCAGCAGGGCCATCGCCTCGGCGATGGTGCCGCGCTCCTCCTCCGTGTAGCGCTCCTGGAACGCCTGCGTGAGCCACTCGGCCCGCGCCTGACGATTGCCTTCGGCGCGCTCGCGACCCGCTTCGGTCAGGGTGACCAGCTGGCGGCGGCCGTCCTCGGGGTCCGGGCTGCGCTGGATCAGTCCCTGTTGGTCGAGCGCGGCGAGGGTCGCGGCCATCGACTGGGGGCGTACCCCTTCGGTGGCCGCGAGGGCGCTGGCGGATGCCGCCCCGCCCTTGTCGACGAGGGTCAGCGCGGAGACCTGCGAGGGAGTGAGGTCCTGGATGTCCGCGACCTCCCGGAGCCGTCGCCGCAGCCGGCTGAACACCACCCGGAGGTCGCGTGCGGCGCGGACGGCGGACGCGGAGATGCCTTCGGGGGTGTCGGTCACACCGCCACCGTAAAGTCTTCAGTTGAAACTGTCCAGTTTGGACTGAACGAATCGGCTCACGCCGAGGTGTCGGCGTCGGCGTCGATACCGGAGTGGGAGTCGGTACCGGATCCGGCGGATCCGCCGGATCTGAGGGACCCGGGCGGCCACACCACGTCGACCGGCACCCCGGCCGCCCGCGCCTCGGCCACCGTGTCGGCGGTTCCGCCGCCGCGCCCCGACGGCGCACCGCCGTCCCAGACGGCCACCAGGCGGTCCGCTCCCACGAGCAGCCGCCGGTTCGCCGCCTCGTAGGCATCGCGTCCCGCGTGGTCGTACGGCATCACGGCCACCCCGTCGGCCGCGGCGCACAGCGCGTCGAACCGTGCCAGATCGGCCCCTTCCAGCTCCGCCTCGCGGTGGTCGCCGGACGGAACGATCGCGTGCAGCCTGCCGCCGAGGGCCAGAACCTCCTCGGCGAAGAGGGTGTCGGCCCCGGGAGCCAGGCAGGAACGGCCCACCAGGCCGGGGGTGTACTCCTCCAGGAGCTTGCGCAGCGCGGCACGCACCGGGCCGGCACTGTCCGTCGTCAGGTCCATGTGGCCGGTAACGGCGATCGTGGTCACGCGACACCTTCCTTTCGGGTGCGCCCGGTGGATCGTCACACCGCGAGGACGACGCACCCCAGTGTGTAGGCGGTCGCGAAGATGGCGGGGATCCAGCGCTCGACGTGGGTGAGCGGCAGATAGACGTTCCAGTTGCGGCCCTCCTGGAGGGCCTGCCACTCGGCGGCTTTGAAGGCGCGGGCCGGAAGCCGCTCCTCAAGCGCCGCGATCACCTGGAACTTGCCGTTGTTGAGCTGCTGGTAGGAGCGCAGGGTGAACCACCACGCCGCGCACAGGGCGAGCAGTACGAGCAGCCCGCCGGCCAGCACCACGGCGGGGCGGGCGTGGTGCGGCTGGGACAGCCAGACACCCAGGAAGGCGAGCAGAGCGCTGTGAAGCGTCACGAAGAAGGTGTTGGCCAAGTTGCGCCGGGCGCTGACCCGGTCGGCCAACTCGACGCACAGCTTGTACTGCTCGAAGACGGCCGCGTTGTAGGCCGCCCTCTCCGTGCCGTAGTCGGACGCCGTGACGCCCGCGTTCCACAGTGTTTCGCTGATCTCGGCCATGACGGCATCATGCCCCAACGACCCTTGTACGGCCCATGACTTGACCAACAGTGAGCGGGTTCCGGTGCCCGAACGCAGAGTGCCGCCGACCGGCTGCGGGGCAGCTGATCGGCGGCACTCCTGTACAGGTGCGGTGCGGGCGGCGCCAGGACGCCGGGCGGGTCAGGAGCGGGAGTCGCGGGGCTCCGCGGCCTGCTGCGCGCTCTTCTCCTTCTGCTTCTCTTTGATGCGGACCGTCTCCTTGCGGACCTCGGCCTGAGTGGCGCGCTCCTTCCGCAGCCACTCGGGGTCGTCCTGCTTCAGGGCGTCGATCTGCTCCGTGGTGAGCGCCTCGGTGACCCCGCCGCGCGCGAGACCCGCGATGGAGACGCCGAGCTTGGCCGCGACCACCGGGCGGGGGTGCGGGCCGGTGCGTCGCAGGTCCAGCAGCCACTGGGGCGGGTCGGTCTGCAGCGCGTTCAGCTCGGTGCGCGAGACCACACCCTCCTGGAACTCGGCGGGAGTGGCCTCGAGGTACACACCCAGCTTCTTCGCCGCGGTGGCGGGCTTCATCGTCTGGGTGGTCTGGTGCGACGTCATGGTGTCAAGAGTAGCGAGCGTGTGCGATCCCGCCGACCACGACCGGTAACCTGGCGGGGTGACAGGCTCGGAAGAACCCCCATCGTTCCGGCTCGCCTACGTTCCGGGTGTGACGCCGAGCAAGTGGGTGCGGATCTGGAACGAGCGGCTGCCCGACGTCCCCCTGACGCTGACGACGCTGACCGCCGCCGAGGCGCCAGGCGTGCTGCGCGGCCGCGGGGCCGACGCCGGTTTCGTGCGGCTGCCGATCGACCGCACCGGTCTCAGCGCGATCCCGCTCTACACCGAGACGACGGTTGTCGTGGTCCCCAAGGACCACCTCTTCGCGGCCGTCGAGGAGGTGTCGGCGC
Organism: Streptomyces sp. NBC_00442; assembly: GCF_036014195.1. NCBI lineage: Bacteria > Bacillati > Actinomycetota > Actinomycetes > Kitasatosporales > Streptomycetaceae > Streptomyces > Streptomyces sp. NBC_00442. The sequence continues at coordinate 423,399 of NZ_CP107918.1, read as the reverse complement.
GCGAGCTCGCCGACGAGATCGTGCTGCATCCCCTCGACGACACCCTCGGCTGGGAGTGCCCGCCGGGCCGCCCCGCGTTCGAGCGCCCCGCCACCACGGAGGACGCCGTCGAGCTGGTGGCGGCCGGAGTGGGCGTACTCGTCGTGCCGCAGTCCCTGGCCCGTCTGTACCACCGCAAGGACCTCACCTACCGCACGGTCACCGATGTGCCCGAGTCGCGGGTCGCACTGTCGTGGGCGGAGGAGGAGGTCGCGCCGGACCTGGTGGAGGAGTTCATCGGGATCGTCCGCGGCCGCACCGTGAACAGCTCCCGCGGCCGTACGCCGACGCCGCCCCAGCCCAAGCAGAAGCGCGCCGACAAGGGCGCCGCCCAGCGCGGCACGGCGGGCAAGCCCTCGGGCGGAAGGGCGGGCAAGCCGGCCGCCAAGAACACGCGCGGCGGCTCCGGCGCGCCGAAGAGCGGAGTCAAGCGCGGCAAGCCCCGCGGCCGGAAGTAGCCCGCGAGGCACGGGCCCGGCCGGGGCGGAGTGCGGGGCTCAGCCTTCGGTGGGCTGGGCCCGCACGTGCATGCGCTCACCCTGGGCCCCGTACAGGGAGAGGAATTCCACCGGCCGCTCGCCCGCGTTGGCCACGCCGTGCGGGGTGCGCGTGTCGAATTCGGCGGCCTCGCCCGCGGTGAGGATCAGGTCGTGCTCGGCGAGCGCGAGCCACAGCCGCCCCGACAGGACGTACAGCCACTCGTACCCCTCGTGGACGTTCAGCTCGGGCCGTACGTCCTTGGCGCCGGCCGGCCGCGGCGGGACGATCTGCTTGTACGCGTGCAGCCCGCCGAGGTAGCGGGTCAGCGGCACGAACGTCTGTCCGTGCCGGCTGAAGGGCTGCGGGTGGATGCGGGGGTCGCCCGTCGTCGGGGCCCCGACCAGCTCGTCGAGCTGCACCCGGTACTCCTTGGCGAGCGGCAGCAGCAGCTCCAGGGTCGGTTTGCGCTGTCCGGACTCCAGCCGCGAGAGCGTGCTCAGGGAGATCCCGGTCGCCTCGCCGACCTGGGCGAGCGTGGTGCCGCGCGCCTGGCGCAGCGCGCGCAGCCGTGGTCCCACTCCGGACAGGACATCGGTGAGGTCGTCTTCAGCCATGACTCCATTTGCCGTAACGGCAAGAGGCTTTGTCAACCTGGCGGGTCCGGGCGCAGCATCGCGGCATTGGAGGTGTCGCACATGAACGAGCGAAGGGAACACGCGATGAACAGCACTCCCGAGGGTGCCCGCCGCACGGCCTACGACGCGGTGGTGATCGGGGGCGGGGCCGCCGGGCTGAGCGCGGCGCTCACACTGGGCAGGGCCCGGCGATCCGTCCTGGTGGTGGACGCGGGGCAGCCCCGCAACGCCCCGGCGCACGGCGTCCACGCCTACCTCGGCCACGAGGGCACCCCGCCCGCAGAACTCCTCGCCGCCGGCCGGGCCGAAGTGCGCTGCTACGGCGGCGAGTTCAGGACCGGCAGAGCGACGGACGCCCGGCGCGTCGGCGACGGGTTCCGGGTCGCCCTCGCCGACGGCAGCCGGCTGCGCGCCCGCCGGCTCCTGGTCACCACCGGCCTCGTCGATGAACTCCCCGACGTACCCGGGCTCGCGGAGCTGTGGGGCAGCGACGTCCTGCACTGTCCCTACTGCCACGGCTGGGAGGTGCGGGACCGGGCCATCGGCGTTCTCGGGACCGGACCGCTCGCCGTGCACCAGGCGTTGTTGTGGCGGCAGTGGAGCGCGGACGTCACGCTCTTCCTGCACACGATGGATGATCCGGACGAGCGCCAGTACGAGGAGCTGGCGGCCCGGGGCGTGTGCGTCGTGACCGGCGAGGTCGCCTCACTGGAGACGCGCGACGGGCGCCTCCACGGCGTGCGCCTCGCGAGCGGCACCCTGATCACCCGTCAAGCACTCGCGGTGGCAACGAAGTTGAGGCCTCGGACCGGGGTGCTCGCCTCGCTCGGTCTCGCACCCACGGACCTGGAGATGGCCGGCGCCGTCATCGGCTCCCACATCGCCGCCGATCCCGTCGGCGCCACCGGCGTGCCCGGTGTGTGGGCGGCCGGCAACGTCGCCAGCCCGATGGACCAGGTCGTCGCGGCGGCGGCCGCCGGGGTGCGGGCCGGGGCGGCGATCAACGCGGACCTGATCGCGGAGGAGACCCGCCGCGCGGTCGAGGCACGCCGGGAGCCGTTCTCCGCCCGGATGGAACGCGAGGTCTGCGAGGCCGTCCTGGGTGACCGGAGGCACGGCCTGTGAGGAGGACGCGGTGCGCGGAAGCCCTCGTTCACGTGTGCGTGACGGGCAGAAGTTACCCCCAGGTATCTAGTGACTTATCACGCCGACGCCAGTAGAACCTGTTCTCACTCCGTCGAGAGTGAGGAATGTCACATGAGTGACACTACCATGCAACATTCGGGTTCCCAGGGTGTTTCCAGGCGAAGATTCATTGCTGGAACAGGTTCTATTCTTGGAGCGGCGGCCCTGGTCGGGCACGGCGCCGCGGCTCAGGCGCGTTCCTTCGCACCGACCGCCGCCATCGGTGACGGCGCCCACGTCCCGGCTCTCGTGATCGGCACCGGATACGGCGGCTCGGTCGCGGCCCTGCGACTGGCCCAGGCCGGCGTCGACGTGCAGATGATCGAGATGGGCATGGCGTGGGACACGCCGGGCTCGGACGGCAAGATCTTCTGCAACACGACATCGCCGGACTACCGCTCCTACTGGCTGCGCACCAAGACCAAGCAGCCGCTGAGCAACTTCTTCGGCATTCCGATCGACAGGACCATCCCCCGCTACACCGGGATCCTGGACGCCGAGGACTTCAGCGGCATCACCGTCTACCAGGGCCGGGGCGTCGGCGGCGGTTCGCTCGTCAACGGCGGCATGGCGGTCACGCCGAAGCGGGAGAACTTCGGCGCCATCCTCCCGTCGGTCAACCCCGACGAGATGTACAACACCTACTATCCGCGCGCCAACGCGGGCCTCGGCTCGGGGCTCATCGACCCGGCCTGGTTCGACACGGTGGACTGCTACCAGTTCGCCCGCGTCGGCCGCAAGCAGGCCCAGCGCTCCGGCTTCCCCTTCGTGTTCGTGCCCGACGTGTACGACTGGGACTACATGAAGCAGGAGTCGGCCGGAACCGTTCCCCAATCGGCCGTCGCGGGCGAGATCCTGTACGGCAACAACTACGGCAAGAAGTCGCTCCAGAAGACCTATCTGGCCCAGGCGAAGTCGACCGGCAGGGTCACCATCTCCCCGCTGCACAGGGTCACTTCGGTCTCCCCGGCCACGGGCGGCGCCTACACGGTCGTCATCGAGCAGCTCAACACCAACGGAGACGTCACGGCCACCAAGTCCGTCACCGCGGACAAGGTGTTCTTCGCGGCCGGCAGCGTGGGCACCAGCAAGCTCCTGGTCAAGCTGAAGGCCACCGGCGCACTGCCCCGCCTCAACGGCGAGGTCGGCCGGGGCTGGGGCGACAACGGCAACGTCATGTGCGGGCGCGCCAACTACCTGTGGGATCCCACAGGCAAGGTCCAGGCGTCCATCCCGTGCGGCGGCATCGACAACTGGAACGCGGGAGGCGCGTTCGCCGAGGTCGCGCCGCTGCCCACCGGCATCGAGACGTACGCCTCGTTCTACCTGTCCATCACCAAGAACCCCAACCGCGGCACGTTCTCCTGGAACCCCGTGGCCGGCCGCGTCGACCTGGACTGGCAGACCGCCTGGAAGCAGGCGTCCATCGACATGGCCAAGACCATCTTCGACAAGATCAACGCGACGGAAGGGACGATCTACCGCACCGACCTGTTCGGCGTCTACAAGATCTGGAACGACACGCTCACCTACCACCCGCTGGGCGGCGCCGTGCTGAACAAGGCGACCGACAACTACGGTCGCCTGCAAGGGTATCCGGGCCTGTACGTCATCGACGGCTCGCTGATCCCGGGCAACACCAGCGTCAACCCGTTCGTCACCATCACGGCGCTCGCCGAACGGAACATCGAGAAGATCATCGCCGCCGACCTCGCATGACGGCGGAACGCGGGGCCGCCCGGGACGCCGGGCGGCCCCGTCGTCAGGTGGCGGGAAGGACGCACGCGGAGTCGAGGCCGAGCACATGGTTGAGCCGGCCGAACGCCAGCCAGGAGCCGATGCTCATGCTCAGCTCCACGATCTCGACCTGGCTGTAGTGCGCGGTCATCCGCGCCCAGAACTCCTCGTCGAGCCCGTGGTGGTCCACGGCGTACCGCTCGGCGTACTCGGCCGCGAGCCGGGTGCGGTCGTCGAAGGCATCCGTGGTGCGCCACTCGGTGACCGCGTCGGCGAAGGATTCCTCGACCTTCTCGCCGTCCCGGTCGGTGCGCCAGTCCAGGCAGAACTGGCAGCCGTTGATCTGCGCCACCCGCAGCCGCGCCGCCTCGAACTCCCGCAGCCCCAGAGTGGTGTGCGCGTACACGGAGAGGGAGAAGTTGGCGGCGGCCATGCCGATGCCGGGCACCATGTCGCCCCACACGTACCCGATCGGCTCCTGGCCCTCGGGGATGTCGATCCTCATTGTGGTTTCCTTCCGAGTCTGCCGACTGCCGGGCGCAGCGGGACGTCGAGCGCGTCGTAGAGTCCGGGTTCGGCGGCCGCCAGCCAGTCGACGGCGTTCACCAGACGCCCGACCGCGGTGGCGTTGCCGCCCGCCGACCGGTTCTCGCCCTCGTCGGTCGCCTCGACCGTGACCTCGATGCGCGGCCGCCCCTCGATCACGACGCGGTGCGCCCCGTCGCCGCCGTCGGGCGGAGACGGCCAGTCGGGGGCGCAGGAGGGGTGGATCCGTGTGACGTGCTCGATGACGATGCGCGGCTCACCCCCGACGATGCCCTGCACCTCGAACCGCACCGCACCCTGGGTGCCCGCCTCGAAGGTGCCCATCGTGCGCGTGCTCACCGTCGCGTCCAGCGGCCGGCGCTCCAAGGTCTCGCGGACGTCGTCGAGCTCGACCCCCAACGCCCTTGCCATGAGCCTGAGTTGGCCGCCCCACACCATCGTCGGTATGGACGGGGCGAGCATCAGGGGTTCGTACTCCATCGGCTGCCCCATGCCGATCAGGTACCGCACCGACTCCTCCTGCTCATAGGTGGAGTAGTCGAAGATCTCCTGGCAGCGGATCGCGTCCACGGTGGTGCCGAGACCGCTGATCAGCAGCGGCAGCACGTCGTTGCCCCAGCCCGGGTCGACACCCGAGACGAACAGGGACCCGCCGCCCTCCGCGACGGCGGCGAGCACCGGGTCCCGCCATTCCGGTGGCGCGCTGATGTGGTCGTAGAGCGGATAGAGCGCGGGGGTGACCACGACGGCGCCCGCACGGACGGCGCGGCAGGCGTCGGCGAGGGCCTCGTCGGGGCGGATGTCGCCGGACGCCGCGTACACCACGGCCCGCGGACCCGAGGCCAGGACCGCCTCGACGTCGTCGGTCGCCGCGACACCCAACACGCCCTCGACGCCGGCCAGTTCACCCGCGTCGCGGCCCACCTTGGCCGGGTCGTGGACCAGTACGGCCGCGAGTCGCAGCGCGGGATGGGCCTCGACGGCGCGTATCGCGGCACGGCCGACATTGCCGGTACCCCAGACAACCGTGGGAATCATGCGCGGAGGGTAGCGAGACGGCCCAGAGGTTCCTAGAGCCGTGCCCGGAAAAGATGCGGGCCGGTACCGGGCTGCTCCGAGCGGCGCCACTCCTTCTCCGGGCGCCCCTACGGCACGGCCCGGTGCCGGGGCGCGGCCCCGTGGACGTGCACCGGCGGCCGCGCCGGGGCAGGGGTGGTGGCGGTGGCGGGGGAGCGGACCTGGGCCAGGTGGGCGAAGACGACGAGGTTGCTCTCGTATCCCGTCTTCGGGGTGAAGCGGCCGCCGCAGGTGATGAGCCGGAGCTCCGGGCGCTTCGCCGGCCCGTACACCTCCTGGTCGGGGAAGTGCGCCTTGTCGTACGTCGTGACCCGGTCCACGGTGTACACGGCGACCCTGCCGTCGGCGCGGCGCGCCTCGACCAGGCGGCCGGGACGGAGCGCTCGCAGCTCCGCGAAGACGGCGGCGCCGGTCCTCGTGTCGCGGTGACCGACCGCGACCGCGGTACCCGACTCGCCCGGCGACGGCCCCTGCCGGTACCAGCCCACCACCTTCGGGTTGTCCACGGGAGGCGTGGTGAGGTGGTGCTGGGCATCCAGGCCCAGGGCGACGACCGGCGCCTCGATGCCGAGGTGCGGGATGGCCAGTGAGACCGCGGGTGACGGCGGCAGCGGCCGCGGCGGGGCCGCCGGCCGCGGAGACGCGCCCCCACGGCTGTCGCCCGCCGGGACGGCGCCGACCTCCACCGGCCCCGCGGCGGAGACCGCGGCGGGGCCGTCGTCCTGGGACCACCAGACGCCGCCCACCACCAGGGACACGGTCAGGGCCGCCGTCCTCGTCAGGCGGTAGGCGCGCGTCCGGCGGCGGGCGATGGGGGCGCGTCTACGCTGCGCCATCGGGGCGACGGCGGAGTCGGCGGATGTACAGCACCCCGGCGACGGCGACGAGACCCACGCCCGCCACGGCCCCCGCCTGGGGGATGCTCGGAGTGTCGGCGAGCCCGCCACCGCCGGCCGGCACGCCGCCGTGCGGTGCGCCGTAGCTGCCGATCGTCGCGGCCCGGGGAGCCGACGCCGGGCACTCGACCTTGAACACCTTCTGCTTGCCCGCGCCCTTGCCGCCGACGATGTTCCAGGTGAGCTTGTACTGCCCGTTGGGCAGCGTGAGCGGCGTGGTGTGGCCGGTGCCCGTCGTGAGCTGGACGGTGCCCGACAGGGAGGGACCGCCGGCCCTGGCGGGCTGCGTGTTGATGTTCCACGTGATGCCCTGGGCGACGTCGAAGTTGAAGGCGTCGAGGTAGAAGTTGCAGACCTTCGGCTCGTCGCGCGGGTCGGTGAAGGGCGTCCCCATCGCGTGGAGCTTGATGTCGCCGTTGTCGCCCGGCGCGGCGACGGCGGCGGGGGCGGCGGTGAGCGCCGTGGCGGCGAGGGTCAGGGCCGCGACGGCGGTGAGCCGGGTGCGCGTACGGCTGCGGGGGTGAAGTGCTGGGGCAGGCATGAGCGTTCCTCTGATTGGGATGATTGTCATACAAATCGGACCTGTTCCCGACTCTCTTTCACGTCCGCCCGCGCCCGCTCCCGCGCCTCGCCGCGACACTCGGGGAATGTCACCCGTCCGTCCCAACGTCATCGCCCGGGACCGGACGGTCGGGCCCATTGCCCGGCGAACGCCCCTGTGGTTAGCCTGTGTTCGTCATCCCGGTCGCTGGCCGGAGTTTCGAACAGTGAGGGTGGGTGGCCGAGCATGGGCCGACTGGTTCCCGCGGTGGCGAGGGCGCTGGACGTCCTCGAGCTCTTCCTGGAGAGCGAAGGCAGCCTCTCCGCGCCCGACGTCACCCGCCGCCTCCAGCTTCCCCGCACCACCGTCCACGAGCTGCTCACCACCCTGGCGGCCCGTTCCTATCTGGCGCCGGTGCCCGAGCAGCCCGGCCGCTACCGGCTCGGCGTACGCAACCACCAGCTCGGCAGCCGCTACGCCGAACAGCTCGATCTCGCGGCCGAGGGCCAGCAGGTGGCCCGCGAGGTGGCGCAGACCTGCGACGAGACGGTGCACGTCGCGATCCTGGAGGACACCGACGTCATCTACATCGCCAAGGTCGACTCCACCCACGCCGTCCGCATGGTCTCGGCCGCGGGCCGCCGGCTGCCCGCACACTGCACCTCCGTCGGAAAGATGCTGCTCGCGATGGTGCCCGATGCGGACCTCGACGCCCGCCTCGACGGACGCGAACTCGTCGCCATGACGCCCGACAGCATCACCGAGCCCGCCGCCCTGCGGTCCGCCCTCGCCGAGATCCGCGAGCGCGGGACCGCCGTCGAGCACCGCGAGTCCAATCCGGACGTGAGCTGCGTGGCGGCGCCGGTCAGGGACCGCACGGGCCGCGTCGTCGCCGCGCTCTCCATTTCCGTTCCCATGATCCGGTGGAGCGACGACCGCGAGAAGGAGCTGGCGGCGCTCGCCGAGAAGGGCGCGGGCGACCTCTCCGAGCGACTGGGCCACCGGGGCCGGCCATGACCTGCGAACTCGCGGTGCACGCGGGGGCCGAGCTCGGCGAGGGGCCCACCTGGGACCCGGCGGCCGGACGGCTGATCTGGGTCGACATCCTCTCCTCGCGGATCCACACCTACGATCCGGCCACCGGGCGCCGCACCGTCATGGCCACCGAGCAGCACGTCGGCGCGGCCAAGCCGCGCGCCGCGGGCGGCCTGGTCGTCAACCTGCGTGACGGTGTCGCGCTGTACGGACCGGACGGCATCACCGACGGCCGCCCCGGTGAAGGATTTCGCTGGCTGCGGCGGGCCCCGGTGACCGGCCGGCGCGCCAATGACGCGGCGGTCGCCCCCGACGGCGCCCTGTGGGCCGGCACGATGCGGTACGACGAGGCGCCGGGCGGCGCCACCCTGACCCGGTTCGCGCCGGACGGATCGGCCACCGAGATCCTGGGCGACGTGAGCGTCAGCAACGGCATCGGGTGGAGCCCGGACGGGCGGCTCATGTACTACATCGACACCCCGGCCCGCACCGTCGACGTCTTCGACTTCGACGGCCGACTGGCGCACAACCGGCGGGAGTTCGTCGCCGTCGAGGCGGCGGCCGGATTTCCCGACGGACTCACCGTGGACGCCGAGGGCGGCGTCTGGGTCGCGCTGTGGGACGGCGGCGCCGTGCGGCGGTACGCGGCCGACGGCACCCTGGACCAGGTCGTGGAGGTGCCCGTGCGGCGCCCCACCGCCTGCGCCTTCGGCGGCCCCGGCCTCACCGACCTCTACATCACCTCCGCCCGCGCGGGTCTGGCGGCGCCGCACCCCCTGTCCGGTTCGCTGCTCGTCGTCCCGGGCGCCGGGCGCGGCCTGCCGGGAACCGCGTTCGCGGGCTGAGCCCACCCGCACGGGCCGGTGCCCACGGGAACCCGTGGGCACCGGCCCGGGTGACGTCTCAGCGGGCCGAGAACGCGTGCACCGTGGACGTGCGGTAGGCCGCCCCCGGACGCAGCACCGTGGACGGGAACCCGGGGTGGTTGGGGGAGTCCGGGAAGTGCTGGGCCTCAAGGGCGACCGCGTCCCCCTGGCGGTAGGCACGCCCCGAGGTGCCCACCAGGGTGCCGTCGAGGAAGTTGCCGCTGTAGAACTGCAGGCCGGGCTCGGTCGTGTACATCCGCAGGACGCGGCCAGAGGAGGGATCGGCGAGGGTGAGCGCGTAGCGGGGCGAGGAGGTGATCCCCTTGTCCAGGACCCAGTTGTGGTCGAATCCCTTGGCGCGGACCAGCTGATCGCCGCCCGCCCGTATGTCGCGGCCGATCGGCTTCGAGCGGCGGAAGTCGAAGGGCGTGCCCGGCACGCGCGCCAGTTCGCCCGTCGGGATGAGGCCCGTGTCGACGGGTGTGTAGCGCGAGGCGGCCAGTTCCAGCGTGTGGTCGTGCACGGAGCCCGTGCCCTCGCCCGACAAGTTGAAGTAGGTATGGCTGGTGAGATTGACGATCGTCGGACGGTCGGTCGTCGCCTCGTAGTCGATGCGCCACTCGCCGCGTGCGGAGAGGGTGTACGAGACGCGGACCCTCAGGGTGCCCGGATACCCCATCTCCCCGTCCGGGGAGACCCGGGTCAGAACGAGGCCCGTCTCCGAGCGGCGGGTGAACGGCTCCACCTGCCACATCTGCTTGTCGAACCCCTTGGTGCCGCCGTGCAGACTGTTCGCCCCGTCGTTGAGCGGGAGTTGGTGGCTCCGGCCGTCCAGCGTGAACCGTCCCGCCGCGATGCGGTTGCCGTATCTGCCGATGAGGCCCCCGAAGTACGGGCTCTTCTCGACGTAGTCCGCCAGGTTGTCGAAGCCGAGGGCGACGTTGGCCACGTGCCCGTCCCGGTCCGGGACTTCGAGCGAGTGGACGACGCCCCCGTACGACAGGACCTGGAGGCGGGTGCCGCCGTTGGCGAGCGTCCACAGGTCCACCGCGGTGCCGTCGGACAGGGTGCCGAAGTGCTGCTTGGTGGGGGAGCGGCGCGGCGCCGCGGCCTCGGCGCTGCCGGTGGTGAGGGCCGTGGCGGCGAGTCCGGCGGCCGCGCCGGCCGCGAGCATCGCACGTCTGCTGGTGTTCATGGAGAGCCTCCTTCGGGGAGAGGACGAGGGAAACGATGGGTCATGAACCGACCTTGCGTTTGTTGTAGACGTCGAAACCGACCGCGGCCAGCAACACGAACCCCTTGATGACCTGCTGGTAGTCGGTGCCGATGCCCACCAGGGACATGCCGTTGTTGAGCACGCCGAGCACCAGGCCGCCGATGATGGCGCCGAACACCGTGCCCACGCCACCGCTCATCGACGCGCCGCCGATGAACGAGGCCGCGATCGCCTCCAGTTCGAAGTTGACGCCCGCGTTGGGGGTGCCCGCGTTCAGACGTGCGGCGAAGACGACGCCGGCGAGGGCCGCGAGCACCCCCATGGTGACGAAGACCCAGAACGTGACCCGCTTGTCCCTCACGCCGGACAGCTTCGCCGCGGCCTGATTGCCGCCGAGCGCGTACACATGGCGCCCGACGACGGCGTTGCGCATCACGAAGCCGAGGCCGATCAGCAACGCGGCGAGCAGGAGCAGCACCACCGGAACACCCCGGTAGCTGGCCAGCGTCATGGTGAAGGCGAGGACCGCGGCGACCATCGCCGCGCACTTGGCCAGGAAAAGACCCCGGGGCAGCACATCGAGCTCGTAGTCCCGCTGACGGCGCCGGGAACGTACTTCCTGGATCAGGACGACGGCGGTCAGGACGAGGCCCAACAGGAGTGTCGGATTGTGGTAGTTGGTGTTCGGGCCCATCGCGGGGAGGTAGCCCGTCGAGATCTTCTGGAAGCCCTCGGGGAAGGGGCCGAGCGAGCGTGAGCCGAGCAGGATCTGGGTGCCGCCGCGGAACAGCAGCATCCCGGCCAGGGTGACGATGAACGACGGTATGCCGACGTACGCGATCCAGAACCCCTGCCAGGCGCCCGCGATCGCGCCGATGACCAGCGCCACCACCAGGGCGAGCACCCAGGGCACATGGTGTTCGACCATCATCACGGCACACGCGGCCGACACGAACGCCGCCAACGAGCCGACGGACAGATCGATGTGGCCCGCGATGATGACGATCATCATGCCGATCGCGAGGACCAGGATGTAACTGTTCTGCAGCACCAGGTTGGTGACGTTGTTCGGCTTGAGCAGCACCCCGCCGGTCCAGATCTGGAACAGCACGACGATCAGGCCGAGCGCGATCAGCATCCCGTACTGGCGCATGTTGCGGCGCGCGGCGCCGAGCAGCAGTGCTGCGGCCGCCTGGCGCGGTGCCCCGGGCGCCGTGGAGGCGCTCCTGGGCGTGTCGGTGGTGACCGGAGCCATGGCGACTACCTCCTGTCCGTGGTCATGTGGCGCATCAGCATTTCCTGCGTCGCCTCCGCCCGAGTCACTTCACCGGTCAGCCGGCCGGCCGCCATCGTGTAGATGCGGTCGCACATGCCGAGCAGTTCGGGGAGTTCGGACGAAATGAGGACGACGGCCTTGCCCTGGGCCGCGAGCCGGTCGATGACGGTGTAGATCTCGTACTTGGCACCCACGTCGATGCCCCGGGTCGGCTCGTCGAGGATCAGCACATCGGGGCCCGCGAAGATCCATTTGCTGAGCACGACCTTCTGCTGGTTGCCGCCGGAGAGCCGGCCGACCTGCTCGAAGACGCTGGGTGCCTTGATGTTCATGGAGCGGCGGTAGGACTCGGCGACCCGCCGTTCCTCGTGCTCGTCCACCACTCCGCGCCGCGCCACCTTGCCGAGCGCGGCCGTGGTGATGTTGCGGGCGATGCTGTCGATGAGATTCAGGCCGTACCTCTTGCGGTCCTCGGTGACGTACGCGATGCCGTGGGCCACCGCTTCCGGCACGGTCCTCGTCCGGATCTCGCGGCCGTCCTTCCACACCGATCCGCTGATGCCGCGCCCGTAGGAGCGGCCGAACACACTCATCGCGAGTTCGGTGCGGCCGGCGCCCATCAGGCCCGCGATCCCGACGATCTCACCCCGCCGCACCCGCACACAGACGTTGTCGACCACCTTGCGCTGCTGGTCGATGGGATGGTGGACGGTCCAGTCGCGCACCTCGAGGGCGGGGTGCGCGTCCGGGTCGCCCGCGTACCTCGTACGGGCGGGGAAGCGGTGGTCGAGGTCGCGGCCGACCATGGCCCGGATGATCCGGTCCTCGGTCGTCGCCGGATCCCGCACGTCGAGGGTCTCGATGGTGCGGCCGTCGCGGACGACCGTCACGGAGTCGGCCACCGCCGCGATCTCGTTCAGTTTGTGCGAGATGATGATCGAGGCGATGCCCTGGCCCCTCAACTCCGCGATGAGCTCGAGGAGATGGGCGCTGTCCTCGTCGTTGAGCGCGGCCGTCGGCTCGTCGAGGATGAGCAGCTTCACCTCCTTGGAGAGCGCCTTGGCGATCTCCACCAGCTGCTGCTTGCCGACGCCGATGTCCGCGACCCGCGTCTGCGGATGCTCGTCCAGGCCCACCCGCTTGAGCAGCCGTGCCGCGTGCCTCAGCGTCTCGTGCCAGCTGATGACGCCACGGGTGGCGTGCTCGTTGCCGAGGAAGATGTTCTCGGCGATCGACAAATAGGGGACGAGGGCGAGCTCCTGGTGGATGATGACGATTCCTCGGGCCTCGCTGGCCCGGATGTCCTTGAAGGCGCAGGGCTCGCCCCGGAAGAGGATGTCGCCCTCGTAACTCCCGTACGGATGCACGCCGCTGAGGATCTTCATCAGGGTCGACTTGCCCGCGCCGTTCTCGCCGCAGATCGCGTGCACCTCGCCGGCGGCCACCGTCAGCGACACGTCACTGAGCGCGCGGACGCCGGGGAACGTCTTGACGATGGAGCGCATCTCAAGGACGGCCGAGCCGGTGCAAGCCGTCCCCTGGGGCCGGTCGCTCACTTCAGGTCACTCGCCTTGATGTACCCCGAATCCACCAGGACGGAGCGGTAGTTGGACTTGTCGACGCTGACCGGATCGAGCAGGAAGGACGGCACGACCTTCTTCTCGTTGTTGTACGTCTTGGTGTCGTTGACCTGGGGGGTCTTGTCGTTCAGCACGGCGTCGGCCATCTGCACGGCCTGCTTGGCGAGCGCGCGGGTGTCCTTGTAGACGGTCTGCGTCTGATTCCCCGCGATGATCGACTTCACCGACGCCACCTCCGCGTCCTGCCCGGTCACCACGGGGTAGGGCTTGGCGGCGGTTCCGTAGCCGGCGGAGCGCAGCGCCGACAGGATGCCGATCGACACGCCGTCGTACGGCGAGAGCACCGCGTCGACCCGGGACGAGGAGTACGCCTTGGTCAGCAGGTCGTCCATGCGCTTCTGGGCGGTCGCGCCGTCCCAGCGCAGAGTGGTCACCTGGTTGAGGCTGGTCTGCCCGCTGCGCACCACCAGCTGCTTCGTGTCGAGGTAGGGCTGGAGCGTCTTGAGCGCGCCCTGGAAGAAGTAGCGCGTGTTGTTGTCGTCGGGTGAGCCGGCGAACAGCTCGATGGTGAACGGCCCCTTCTTCTCGCCGTTCTTCAGGCCCAGCTTGTCGATGATGTACGAGGCCTGGAGTACGCCCACCTTCTCGTTGTCGAAGGAGGCGTAGTAGTCGACGTTCGGCGTGCCCAGGATGAGCCGGTCGTAGGAGATCACCTTGATGTGCTGCTCGGCTGCCTGCTTCAGCACATCGCTCAGGGCCCGGCCGTCGATGGCCGCGACCACCAGGACGTCCACACCTTTGGTGATCATGTTCTCTATCTGGGCGACCTGCTGGTCGACGTTGTCCTCCCCGTACTGGAGCTCGGTCTTGTAGCCGAGCGCCTGGAACTGCTTGACCATGTTGTTGCCGTCGTTGATCCATCGCTCGGACGACTTGGTCGGCATGGCGATGCCGATGGTGGAGCCCTTGCCGCCCTTCTTGGTGTCCTTGCCGCCGCCCTCACTGCTCTGGCCGCAGGCGGCGAGTGCGACGGCGAGGGACCCGGCGACGAGGGCGAGGGCGGCTCTGCTCCGGCGGATGCTGCGCATGGTCATCAGTCCTTCGGGTTCGCGGAGAAACGGGTGAGGGGGCCGGGGAGGCGGGAGCCGAGCGGCGACATGCCGCCGTCCGCCCCGTGCCGCGCCAGCAGGTCGAGCACGAGCCGGCCCCGGCGGACGCGCTCGCGTGCGGTGTCGAGCGCGGCGTCCCGCAGGTGCGCGCCGTACGGGTAGATGCCGGGCGCCCCGGACAGGCCGAACTTGAGGTACAGCGGGGCCGCGCGACGGATCAGCTCCGCCGCCTCGTACATCCGCACGTAGCCGCCCAGGTCGTCCGGTGCCTCGACATACAGATCCAGCGGCGCGCCCGACAGCCGCCGGATCTCCGTGAGATGAGTGAGCGTCAGGTCGGAGGGCACATTGACCGAGTCGGCGCCCAGCTGTTCGTAGACCGCGAAGGAGGCGGGGTTGACGGGGCCGATCAGCGCCGAGACCTTGAAGGTGGTGTCCGCGGGCAGCGGGCCCCGCTCGCGCAGCCGGTGCAGGGTCCACAGCACCCCCTCGTCGGCCACGAGCAGACACCGGACGCCCAACTCCGTTGCTCGCAGCGCGTCTTCGACGCACCCGGCGAACGCGTCGTGCCCCCGGGCGCGCAGCCCCGCGCCGCCCGAACTGCTGCGGGTGGAGCCGCCGGTGTCCCAGGTGCCGCGCGGGCCCGTGAAGAGGCAGAGCTCGATGTCGCGGGCCGCGCAGGCCCCGGCCATCTCGGTGATCTCGGCGTCGGAGAGCATCCACACGCCGCTGCCCTGGCTCACGCGGTGCACCGGCACGTCGAGCCGTGCGGACTCCTCGAGGACCACGGCGAGCGCTTCGGGGCCCTCGACCGACGGGATCTCGGTGCGCCAGGTTCCCCCGTCCGGGAAGGTGTGCGGGGAGGAGTCGGCGGGGTCGTCGGCGGGCGCGGCCAAGCCGAGCGCTGTCAGGGCCCGTTCGCCTGGGCGTCGTGGCCCCGGGGGTGCGGGAAGGGGGGATGATGTGTCGCTCACAGGCGGATTCCTTGCGTGGATGGGCTTTCACGACGTTCGATATGCCGAACGTAGTTCGGGTCGTTGGGCATGGTGGCTCGGTGCTCGGTGCTCGGTGCTCGGTGCTCAGTGGCAGGTGGTGGCGGCCGCCGGCGCGGGGAGGGGTGCCGCCCGCCGGGGGTGGGGGCCTACGGTCTCAGCAGAACCTTTCCGGTCGTGGGGTCGCCCCCGCCGACCAGGGCGAGCGCGTCGGCGTACCGCTCCAGGGGGAACTCGTGGGTGATCAGTGCGGCCGGGTCAAGATGTCCGGTGGTGAACGCCCGCACCGCGAAGGACCACGCAGCCGAGGGGGCGCCGAAGACGCTGCGTACCGTGAGCTGGCTCAACGAGAGGTGCACGGGGTCGATGCCGGTGGCGCCCGGCGCGAACATCCCGGTCAGGACCACGCGGCCACCGCGGCGGGCGAGCAGGGTCGCGTCGGCGGCCGTGCTCGGCGCGCCCGCGGTCTCGATCACGAGGTCGAAGCGGCCGCGTGCGCGGCGGGAGCCCTCCGGTGAGCGGGCCTCGCTCGCCCCCAACCGGACGGCGAGGCCGGCCCGTTCGAGCCGCGGGTCGATCACCGTCAGTTCGCCGGGGGAGTAGCCCGAAACGAGCTGCACGGCGAGCAGCCCCAGCGTGCCCGCGCCCACCACCGCGATCCGCTCGCCCGGCTCGGGGGCTCCGGCGCGCACGGCGGCGGCGGCGACCGCGGCCGGTTCCAGGAGTGCGGCGGCCCGCAGGTCCGCGTCGTCGGGCAGGGGGTGCAACAGCCGGGCCGGGACCACCACATGGTCGGCGAAACCGCCGGGATGTGTGAACCCGGTCTCCGCGTACGGGCCCGCGCACAGCGACGTCTCACCGCACCGGCACCGCGCGCAGGTGCCGCAGGTACGGAAGCCCTCGGCGACGGTACGGCGTCCGACGAGCGCGGGGTCGACGCCCGGCCCCGCCGCCTCGACGGTTCCGGCCCACTCGTGGCCGGGCGTGAGCGGGTAGCGCACGTAACCGGGGTCGCGATGCCCGTCGTGCACCTCGCGGTCGCTCATGCAGATCCCCGCGGCGGCGACCCGCACGACGACCTCGCCGGCACCCGGCCCGGGGCGCTCGCCGACGGCCAGGCGGTGGCTGCCCGGCGCGTCGACGACGATCGCGCGGCTGCTCATCCTCGCGCCCCGGACGGGGCGCGCTTCTCCCAGCCCTCGGCCCAGAGGTCGAACCTGGCCTGCTGCTGGGGGAACGCGGCCGCCGCGTCCACGTCGAGCTCGACGCCGAGTCCGGGCGCGTCGGGCAGCTGGAAGTAGCCGTCGACCACCTGCGGCGCGCCCTTGACGACCTGCTTGATGTCGGCGTCCGCGAAGTCGTTGAAGTGCTCCAGAATCTTGAAGTTCGGTGTGCATCCCGCCACTTGGAGCGAGGCGGCGGTGAGCACGGAGCCGCCCACGTTGTGCGGTGCCACGAGCGTGTAGTGGGTCTCGGCGGTCGCGGCGAGCTTCCGGGTCTCCAGGATGCCGCCGATGTGGCCGACGTCCGGCTGGATGATGTCGGCGCTCTGGGACTCGAAGAGCTCGCGGAACTCGATCCGGTCGTGGATGCGTTCGCCGGTTGCGATGGGCACGTCGACCTTGGCGGCGACCTTCGCGAGAGCCTTGAGGTTCTCCGGCGGCACCGGCTCCTCCAGCCACGCCGGACGGAACGGCGCGAGTTCGTGGGCGAGCCGCACGGCGGTGGCCGGCGAGAACCGGCCGTGCATCTCCAGCATCAGCTCGGTGTCGGGGCCGATCGCGTCCCGTACCGCCTCGATCAACGAGACCGCGTAGAGCGACTGCTGGCGGTCCAGCTCGAAGTGGCCGGTGCCGAACGGGTCGATCTTCAGCGCGCGGTAGCCGCGGTCGACCACCGCTCGGGCGGCCTCGTGGTAGGCCTGCGGGGTGCGCTCGGTGGTGTACCAGCCATTGGCGTACGCCTTGACGCGGTCGGTCACCCGCCCGCCGAGCAGCTGCCACACCGGGACGCCGAGCGCCTTGCCCTTGATGTCCCAGCAGGCCATCTCGATCACGGCGATGCCCGACATCACGATCTCGCCGGCCCGCCCGTAGTCGCCGTACTTCATGCGTCGCACGAGATCCTCGATCGCGAACGGGTCGGAGCCGGCGATGTGGTTGACCTCGGCCTCGCGTAGATACCCCACCAAGGCGTCGGTGCGGCCGAGCATCCGTGTCTCCCCGACACCGCTCAGGCCGTCGTCGGTGTGGACCTGGACGTAGGTCAGGTTGCGCCAGGGCGTCCCGACGACGTGGGTGCTGATTCCGGTGATGCGCAAGGCGGTTGCTCCCGGTGACGTTCGATATTTCGACATGCGTTCGAAATGTTGGCGTGACGGTAATGACGGGCGGCCGGGGGTGTCAATGGGGCGTGCAGGACGGGTTTTTGGGTGATCCACGGGGTGACGCGGGAGCGACGCAGGCGCAACGCTCCCCGGGGCGCCGGCGCTCAGGGCGTCCATCGGCCCACGAGGCCCGTGACGTGCGGTCCCACCCGTGTGGCGGGAATGGCGGTGTTGCCCGTGATCCGGACGGTGCGCGAGCGTGCTGTGTCATGGACCGTGACACCACCGCCTCCGCCTCCCCCCTCACTTTGTCCCGCCGTCAACTCCTCGCCGCCGCGGGCGCCGCCGGGGCCGTCACCGCCGTCGGCGCCGTTCCCGCCCTCGCGGGACAGCGCGCCGGGCTCGCGCTGTCCTTCACCGCGGCCACCAATGGCGCGGCGAGCCTCTCGCCCGACGGCAACCGTCTGATCGCCGAAGTCCAGGGCGTCCTGTGGTCGCTGCGCCGAGCCGGTGGAACCGCCGAGCCCCTCACACCGGCCGGACTCGAACCCACCCGCCCCGTGCACTCCCCGGACGGCACGCTCATCGCGTTCTGCGCCTACCAGGGCGGCGGATACCACATCTGGACCATGCGACCCGACGGCTCCGAGGTGCGCCGGCGCACCGACGGCCCCTGGGACGACCGCGGCCCGGCCTGGTCGCCCGACGGTGCGAGGATCGTCTTCGCATCGGAACGCGGCGGGGACCCGGTGGGCGGCAGCGCGTACCGCGTTCACGTACTGGACCTGCGCTCCGGCGAACTGACCCGCGTCACCGGGCTCCCCGGCCAGGACGGTCCGCTGCAGGACGGCGCCTGGGAGGACTTCGATCCCACCTGGTCGCCCGACGGCCGGCGGATCCTGTTCGTCCGCGCGCGGGCCGTCACCACCCCGTTCGGACTCGGCGTGGACGCCAGAACCGTCGCCGCCGTTTCCGCCACCGGTGCGGGCGCGGTCACCGTCGTGCACACCGAGACCGGGAACGCCCAGGTCATGGCCCCCGCCCTCGCGCCCGACGGGCGTCGCCTCGCCCATCTGCGCACCACCGCCGCGCCCGACGCATCCTGCGTCCTGGTCGTCGACGGCGAATCCGTGCCCGTCACCGGTGACATCGCGCCGGTGCCGCCGCGCTGGTCGGCCGGCGGAGAGCTGCTCCTCACCCTCGACGGACAGTTCACGCTTCTCCGCCCGGACCGCCCGGACCGCCCGGACCGCCCGGACCGCCCGGACCGCCCGGACCGCCCGGCGCGGACGGAGACCATCGCCTTCACGGGGGCGCTGCCCGTCGACCGGCCGCGCTATCGGCTCAAGTCGTACGACCTGGGCGAGGGCCGCGTTCGTCCGGTGCGCGGCATCCACCTGCCCGCGCTCTCACCGGACGGCCGCCGCGTCGCGTTCGCGGCCCTCAACTCCCTGTGGGTCTCCGATATTTCGGGCACGCGGCCGCCGCAGCGGCTGCGCCAGGCCGGCACGACCCGCTATCTGCTCGGCCCGGTCTGGGCGCGCGATGGCCGCTCCCTGCTGTACGCCGACGACCGCGACGGACTGCTCGGCGTCCACCGCCGCGACCTGGCCACCGGCGCCGAGAGCACTGTCGCCACGGGCGGCCGGGTGCACCCCGCGCTCTCGCCCGACGGAAAGCGGCTCGCCGCCCTCGACATGACCGGCCGGCTGATCGTGCGCGACCTCGCGGAAGGGACCGAGCGTGCCCTGGCGGCCCCCCTCGGCGGCGGCGGACTGCCGGGCCGGCCGAGCTGGTCGCCCGACGGCCGCTACCTCGCGCTGTGCGACCGCAACCGGCTCAACCTGCGCTTCCGCGAGGGCTACAACGTCATCCGGGTCGTCGACACCACCACCGGCGCCGACCGCCTGCACGCCGTCGCCCCGCACGTCTGCATCGCGGACCGCTACGACTCGGGGCCCGTCTGGTCGCCCGACGGGCGGTGGATGGCGGTCGTCGTCGAATCCGCCCTCCACCTGCTGCCCGTCGCCCCCGACGGCACCCCGCAGGGGCCTCCGCGGGCCCTCACCACCGAGCCCGCCGACCATCCCTCCTGGTCCGGCGACTCCAGGACCCTGCTCTACCTGTCCGGCGCCCGGCTGAGGCTCATCGGCGTCGACGGCGGCGCCGCGCGCACCGTGCGCGTGGCGCTCGACCAGCGCAGGCCCGAGCCCGCCGACACCGTCGTGCATGCCGGACGGCTCTGGGACGGCACCGGTGAATCGGTGCGCGACGACGTGGACATCGTGGTGCGCGCGGGACGCGTCGTGTCCGTCGAACCCCACCGCAGGCGCGGCGCCCTGCGGACCGTCGACGCGTCCGAACGGACCGTCGTGCCCGGCCTGTGGGACACCCACACCCATCCGTGGCAGAGCACCTACGGCGGACGCCAGACGGTGGGCCAGCTCACCTACGGCATCACCACCGCCGTGTCCCTCGGCGGCTTCGCCTACGAACAGGCCCGCATCCGCGAGGCCGTGGCCACCGGGCAACTCGCCGGGCCGCGCCTGCTGACCACCGGTGAACTGCTCGACGGCTCCAGGGTCGCCTACAGCATGGGGCGCGCCCACCGCACCGAAGCGGGTCTCAGGCGCTCCCTGGAGCGCGGCGCCGCGCTGGACTGGGATTTCGTCAAAACCTATGTCAGGGCGCCCAGTTGGCTCATGCACGAGGCGGCCCGCTTCGCCCACGAGCGGCTCGGTGTGCGCTCGGGCAGCCATCTCATCTCGCCCGGCGTCGAGGCCGGCCAGGACCTGACGACCCATCTGCTCGCCACGCAGCGCGCCGAGTTCGGGCACGCCACCTCGGCGACGGGGCACGCCTACGAGGACGTCGTCGAGATCTACACGGCGCGCGGCGTCGAGTTCGCCCTCATCATGACGCCGTTCACCTCGGCGCCCCTGCTCGGAGCGGACCCCGGCCTCGCCGACGACCCCCGAGTCACCACCGTGATGCCGCCGTGGGACACGGCGACAGTACAGAAGGCGGCGACCGTCCCGCCCACCGACGCCCAACTGGCCACGCTGCGCACGGAGACCGATGTGTACCGCCGCGTGCTCGACGGCGGCGGTCTCGTCGCACTCGGCACGGACCAGCCGCTGGTGCCCGTCGGGCTCTCCCTCCACCTCGGGCTGCGCGCACTGCACCGAGGCGGTCTCTCCCCGGCTGCGGCCCTGCGGACCGCGACCGTCAACCCGGCCCGCCTCTTCGGTCTCGACAAACACCTCGGCACGGTGGAGCGCGGCAAGCTCGCCGACCTCACCCTCGTCGACGGCGACCCGCTCACCGACTTCGACTCCCTGGTGCGCACCACCGGGGTGCTCAGGGGCGGCGTGGCGTACACGAGCGACGATCTGGTCGCCGCGTTCGAACCGCACGAGCGGCATGCGGCGGCGAGCGCCGAGGACTGGCTGGAGGTGGGGCGCCTGATGCGGCGTGACGGCTGCTGCGACGCCGGGCTCTGAGCCGGCCGGGGCCGGGCCGCGCGGGTGCCCCGGCCCCGGAACCGCCAGTGCGTCCCGCTCAGCCGAGAGCGCCGAGTCCCGGCCGCGTTCCCCTCCAGCGTCCCCCCCTTTGCCCGGGTACCACAATCGCTGCCCCGAACAGCCCACCAGGACGCGCGGCCGGTCCGGAGGGCGGGCTCCAATGGACGGGTGACCGCGCCCCCCGACGACTGCCTCGCGCGCAATGACTGGATCTGCGGCGCCTATCTGACGACCCGCCGCCAGATCCTCTGGGACGCCGTCGTCCAGCACCTCCAGCTCACCGCTGTGTCGGTCCTGATCGGCGTGCTCATCGCCGTGCCTCTTGCCGTCGTGGCGCGCCGCTGGCGATGGGCCGCCGGGCCCGTCCTCGGAGTGACCACGGTGCTCTACACCATCCCCTCCCTCGCCATGTTCTCGCTGCTGCTCCCGGTGTACGGCCTCTCCGCCTCCATCGTGGTCGCGGGCCTGGTCCTGTACTCGCTGACGCTGCTCGTACGGAACATCCTGGCCGGGCTGCGCGCCGTCCCCGAGGACACCCGGCAGGCGGCGCGCGGCATGGGCTACGGGCCGGTACGGCTGCTCCTCGCGGTGGAACTGCCGCTCGCCCTGCCCGCGGCGATGGCCGGGCTGCGCATCGCCACCGTCTCCGCGGTGTCCCTGGTGACGGTGGGCGCCATCGTCGGCTACGGAGGGCTCGGCAACCTGATCTACTCCGGCATGAACACCTACTTCAAGGCGCAGGTGCTGACCGCGTCCGTGCTGTGCGTGGTGATCGCCGTGGCCGCCGACCTGGTGCTGCTGGGGATCCAGCGGCTGCTCACCCCGTGGACGAGGGCGGTGCCGTCATGAACACGATCTCCCAGGCCTGGTCGTGGCTCACCTCCGCCGCGCACTGGTCGGGCGAGAACGGGATCTGGAACCGGCTCGTCCAGCACGTCTGGCTCACCGCGCTCTGTCTCGTCCTCAGCTGTCTCATCGCGCTGCCCGTGGCCCTGCTCCTCGGTCACCTCGGCAAGGGCGGGACGCTCGCCGTCAACATCTCCAACGTGGGCCGCGCCGTGCCCACGTTCGCCGTCCTGGTCCTCCTCCTGCTGACGCCGATCGGCGCGTACGGCGAGTGGCCGACCATCATCGCGCTGATCCTCTTCGCCGTCCCGCCCCTGCTGACCAACGCCTACGTCGGCATGCGCGAGGTCGACCGCGACGTGGTGCGCGCGGCCCGGGGCATGGGCATGACCGGCCGCCAGCTCCTGTTCCGGGTCGAGCTGCCGCTCGCCCTGCCGCTGATCCTCACCGGCGTACGCATCGCGGCCGTCCAGCTCGTGGCCACCGCCACCCTCGCGGCGCTGGCCGGCGGCGGCGGGCTCGGCCGGATCATCACCGCGGGGTTCAACCTGGCCTCGACACCTCAAGTCGTCGCGGGCGCCGTCCTCGTGGCGGTGTTCGCGCTCGTCGTCGAGGGGATCTTCGAGGCCGTGCAGCGCTTCGCCCCCCAGTGGGCCAGAGGCGGCTTCGGATGAGGCCGCGCCTGATGCTCGCCGCCCTCGCCCTGACGGCCGTCACCGCCTGCACCACCGGGCCGAGCCTGGAGAAGCAGGGCTCGGTCACCGCGCCGCCCGGCGACAGCAAGCACCTGACGGTCGGCTCCGCCGGATTCACCGAGAGCGACCTGCTGGCGCAGATGTACGCCCTGCTTCTCGACAAGGCCGGATACAGCACGAAGATCCTCTCGGTCACCAACCGGGAGATCTACGAACCCGCCCTGGAGAGCGGCCAGATCGACGTCGTGGCCGAGTACGCGGCGACCTTCGCGGACTGGCTGAACGCCAAGGCCCACGGCGCCGACGCCAAGCCGGTCGGCTCGCCCGACCTGAACCGCACCATGACGGCCCTGCGCTCCCTGGCCACCCCGCGCGGCCTCACCGTCCTCGACCCGGGCCGGGCCGTGGACCAGAACGCCTTCGCGGTCGCGCAGTCCTATGCGCGTCAGCACCGGCTCAAGACGCTGAGCGACCTCGGGGCCTCCAGGCTTCCGGTGCGGCTCGCCGCGGGCGACGAATGTGTCCAACGCCCCTACTGCGAGCCGGGCTTGAAGAAGACGTACGGCATCGACATCACCGCCGTCGACCCCAAGGGCGTGGGAACCACCCAGGCCAAGCAGGCCGTCCAGAGCGGTCAGGACCAGATGGTCCTGACCACCACGACGGACGCCACGCTCGGCGCCTTCGGTCTGGTGCTGCTCGCCGACGACAAGCACCTGCAGAACGCGGACTACATCGTGCCGGTGGTGAACCGCTCGCGGGCGGGCAGCACGGGGGTGACCGGCGCGCTCGACAAGCTCAACACCGTACTCACCACCGCCGACCTCGCCTCCCTCAACGAACAGGTGGACAGCTGGCGCCGGCTCCCCGAGGACGTGGCGCGCGACTACCTCAGGTCCAAACACCTGATCTGAGGGTGCTCCGCCCGATGCCGGCGCCCCAACTGCCCTACTGCTTGAGGAAGTCGAGCACACCCTGCGCGGTGGGCGCGTCCGTCAGGAGGTCGTTGTGGGCCAGGCAGCCGGCGTCGGTGTTGACGGCGCCGGACAGCGGGACACTGCTGTTGGGCAGGATGAAGCCGTCGCAGTCCGACCAGAACGTGGCGTACTTGGTCGCTCCGGGGGTCTCGTCGCCGCTCGCCAGATGGCTCTCCACATAGGAGTTCGGGGTCATGTCCCGGCACCCCTGGTCCCAGATCGCGCACGCCCAGGCCAGGCTCGTGCCGTGGTTGGGTCCGCCGAGCGAGACCAGGTGGCGCACCACGTCGGAACCGCCGCCGAACTTCGCGTACCAGCGGGTGGGGAGGCTGCCCTGGCTGTGCGCGACGATGTCCACCTGTGCCGACCCGGTCTGGGCGCGCACGGAGTCCACGTACGCGGCGAGCTGCCCGGCCAGGACCTCGTTGGTCGACCGGCTGGAGTCGTAACCCCAGGCGAAGAGGTCACCCGCGGGGTAACCCGCCTGCTCGAAACGGTCCTTCATGGTGCCCCAGACGCCGGGGTCGGCGTTGCGGCCGTGCACGAACACGACGGGAACGGGGGCGGGGGCCGCGTCGGCGGCGGGGGCGAGGGCGATCGTGCCGGCGAGCAGAGCGAGCGCGGTGGCGGCGGTTGCGAGGCGCATGGCGGCTCCAGCGGGGATGGGTGCGGGGTGCCCCGAACGAGGGCTACCGGATGGTAACCATGCGCTTCACGGAACGTAAGAGACAGGCGGGCCCAACTTTCGCGGGCCCAACTTTCCACGGTGTGCCCGCGGTTGGCAGGACCCGGAAGCCTGGGGCCCGCCCTCCCTCACACGTCGGCGACCGAGTCGAAGTCGACCTCGGTGCGCTCCACGCCCAGCGCGTCCGCGTCCACCGAACGCCGCAGCGCCTCGTGGAGCTTCGCGGGGGTGAGCACCCCGAGGAAGCGCGCGCCGTCCACCACGGCGACCCAGCCCGCGTCGTACTGGAGCATCTCGCTGAACGCCTGCTTGAGCGGGGCGCCGACCGGGACCCAGGCCTCCATGCGCCGCGCCAGATCGGCGACCGAGCCCGACCCGGCGAGCGAGAGCTCCTCCGCCGCGACCCAGCCGTGCAGCTCGCCCCCCTCGTTGAGCACCACCGCCCAGCGGGCATCCTCGCCGCGCAGCCGGGCCGCGGCCGCTCCCGCGGGCTCGCCCAGGCGCACGACCGGCGGCTGCTCCAGGTCGTCGGGCTCCACCGTCGTGACCGAGAGCCGCTTCAACCCCCGGTCGGCGCCCACGAATTGGGCCACATAGGAGGTGGCGGGCGCGCCCAGGACCGATGCCGGAGTGTCGAACTGCTCGATGCGCCCCGACCCGTACACCGCCATGCGGTCGCCCATCCGCACGGCCTCCTCGATGTCGTGGGTGACCAGCAGGACCGTCTTGCGCACCGTCGCCTGCAGGCTGAGGAACTCGTTCTGGAGGCGCTCGCGCACCACCGGGTCGACCGCGCCGAACGGCTCGTCCATCAACAGCACCGGCGGGTCCGCGGCCAGCGCCCTGGCCACTCCCACCCGCTGGCGCTGACCGCCCGAGAGCTGGGCCGGGTAGCGCGGCCCGTACGTCGCCGGGTCGAGCCCGACGAGGTCGAGCAGCTCCGCCGCCCGCTCCCTGGCCTTCGCCCGCTTCCAGCCGACCAGCGCGGGGACCGTCGCCGTGTTGTCGAGGACGGTGCGGTGCGGGAAGAGCCCCACCTGCTGGATCACGTATCCGATCCGGCGGCGCAGGGTGACCGGGTCGAGCGTGGCGATGTCCTCGCCGTCGACGAGGATGCGTCCCGACGTGGGCTCGATCAGCCGGTTCACCATCATCATCGTGGTCGTCTTGCCGCAGCCGGACGGGCCGACGAGGGTCACCAGTTCGCCCTCCGCCACCTCGAACGACAGGTCGTCGACGGCACGCGTGCCGTCCGGGTACACCTTGCTGACCTGCTCGAACCGGATCATGAATCTACGCTAGGAGCCCCCGGCCCCGCCCGCACTCGGGCCGGGCCGGGGGAGTGGGCCCGAGGCGGCTCCCCGTACGGCATCCCCGTACGGTCCGCCTGCGACTCCCGTACGACTGCCGTGCTGCTCAGGCCGCGCCGGGCAGCACCACTCGGAACACCGCGCCCTCGCCGGGCGCCGTCCTCAGCTCCACCCGGCCCGCGTGGGCCTGGACGAGGGCGGAGGCGATGGCGAGGCCGAGGCCCGCGCCGCCTCCGGTCTGACGGCTGCGGGAGGCGTCCACGCGGTAGAAGCGCTCGAAGACGCGGGCCGCCTGTTCGGGGGCGAGCCCGGGACCCGCGTCGGCGACCTCGATGACGCCGTGCCCGTCCCGGGCGCCGACCCCGATGCGTACGGGGGAGCCCGCCGGGGTGTGGGCGACGGCGTTGCCGACGAGGTTGGCGACCACCTGGCGCAGCCGCGCCTCGTCGCCGAGCACCGGGGCCGGGCCGGGCTGGCCCTCGCCGTCGGGCCCGGTCAGCGTCACCTCGCGCGCCGGGTCGAGCGCCCTGGTGTCGTGCAGGGCGTCCACCGCGAGGGTGCGCAGATCCATCGGCGCGAGCTGAAGCGGACGCTGCTCGTCCATGCGGACCAGGGTGAGCAGGTCCTCCACCAGACCGCCCAGGCGCACCGCCTCGCTCTCGATGCGGGCCATCGTGCGCTTGACGTCGGCCTCGTCGGGCAGCGCGCCCATCCGGTACAGCTCGGCGAAGCCGCGGATGCCGGCGAGCGGCGTGCGCAGTTCGTGGCTGGCGTCCGCGACGAAGCGCCGCATCTGCTTCTCCGACTCGGCGCGCGCCGCGAACGCCGATTCGAGCTGGGCGAGCATCCCGTTGAGCGCGCTGGTGAGCCGGCCGGCCTCGGTGCGTGGCGAGGCGTCCGGCATGCGGTGCGAGAGCGGGCGGCCCGCGGCGATCTCCACCGCGGTCGCCTCGATGCGGCGCAGCGGGCGCAGCCCCGCCCCGACCGCGAACCAGCCGGCCACGCCCAGCAGCAGCGCCACCACGACGCCGATGATCTGGAACGCGGTGGCGAGGTGGTCGACGGTGGAGGAGACCTCCTCCAGGGGCGCGGCGACGACCACCCCGGCCGGCAGCGCCGGATCGCCGCTGTCCACCGGCACGATCAGCATCCGCCAGCTGCCGCCGCCGTGATCGCTCGGCACCTCGAACGGCTTGCCGAGGCGGGCCCGCAGCGCCCGCGCGTCCATCACCGGCCACAGCGGCCGCGGGTCGCCCGCGGCGACGGGCTGGCGGAACTGCTCGGTGACCTTGCCGTCGTCGGTGGCGAAGGCGATCACGTACTGGCTGGGGAGCCAGGCCCGGCCGCCCCCCGTACGGCCGGGCCTGGGTGTGGGGGTGCCCTCGACGCCGACCCGGTGCGCCACCGAATCGCCGAACCGGTTCAGCTGCTGGTCCACCCGCTGGACCAGCTGGGCACGTACGGAACTGAGCACCACGGTGTCGCTCACCGTCAGGCCGAGCGCCACCAGCGCCATGGCGAGCAGCACGAGGCGCGAACGCAGCGACAGCGCGGCGAAGCGGCGCGTCAGCCGCCCGAGCCGGGCCCGCAGATACCTCAGCATGGGGCGGGCACCTCAGGACTGCGGGCGGCGCAGCACATAGCCGATGCCGCGCACGGTGTGGATGAGCTTGGGCGCGCCGTCCGCCCCGGAGTCGACCTTGCGGCGCACATAGGAGATGTACGACTCGACGATGCTGAGGTCGCCGCCGAAGTCGTACGCCCACACGTGGTCCAGGATCTGCGGCTTGGACACCACGCGGTCGGCGTTGGCCATCAGATAGGCGAGCAGCTTGAACTCGGTGGGCGAGAGCGAGACCGGCCGCCCGGCCCGCAGCACCTGGTGGCCCACCGGGTCGAGTTCGAGATCGCCCGCCACGAGGCGGCCCTCACCGCTCGGGCCGCCGGTGCGCCGCAGGATCGCGCGGATCCTGGCGATCAGCTCCTCCAGGCTGAACGGCTTGGTGACGTAGTCGTCGCCGCCCGCCGTCAGCCCGTTGATCTTGTCGTCGACGCCGTCCTTCGCGGTGAGGAAGAGCACGGGAAGATGGTCGGGACCGAGGCCGCCCCCGGCCTCCTCGCGCAGCCTGCGCACCACCGCGAAGCCGGTCATGTCGGGCAGCATCACATCGAGCACCACCAGGTCGGGGCGCTCCTTGGCGACGGCGGCGAGCGCGTCGGCGCCCGTCGCCGCGGAGACGACCCGGAAGCCGACGAAGCGCAGCGAGGCCGACAGCAGTTCCCTGATGTTGGGCTCGTCGTCGACGACCAGCAGGCTCGCCTCGGGCGCGGCCGCGTCCGTCGGGGCCATCGGTTTCCTCCTCGTGGCGGCGTGGGCGGTGGGCGCGGTCAGCCCCGGCTTCCGCCGAATCCGCTCGCGCCGCCTTGGGTGACGGTGGTCGCCGCGACGTCCCCCGAGGCATTCTGGCTGCCGCGGACGGTGACCGTCTGGCCGGGCTGGAGATCGGACACCTTGCCGCTCTTGGACTCGGTGACCTGGGTGCTGCCGGCCGTGGTGACCTTGACGACGTTGCCCTGGGCGTCGGTGACGTAGAGGGTGTTGCCGTCGACGAGCTTCACCGTACCGATGGTCAGGCCGCCCGCCGCGCCCGGCCCCGTCCCCGAGCCCTGGCGCTGGCCGCTCTGCGCGCCCTGACCGGCGCCGAAGCCCTGGCGCTGGCCGCTCTGCGCGGTGCCGCCCCGGGTGGCCGCGGCCGGGGCGCGCTGGGCCGAGGCGGAGCTCCGGTTCTGGTCCTTCTCCACCAGGGCGCCGCCCGCGAAGGCGAGCCCCGCCACCAGGCCGCCCGACAACAGCAGGGTGAGCCACGGCAGTTGGGGTCGCGGCGGAGCGCCGAGCTCGGCCGAGATGTCCCGCGTGTCCGGCGGTTCGGCGAGGATGTCCTCCGGTCCTGCGGCCGCCGTGGGGCGGGCGCTCTCCACAATCTCGGCGTTGCCGAACATGTCCTCTCCCTGTTCGTACATGGGGTTCATTCGTGACGCAGCGCTTCGATGGGCCGCAGGCTCGCGGCGCGGTTGGCGGGATAACCGCCGAAGAACAGCCCGATGGCCACCGCGATGGCGAAGGCCCCGACGACGGATTCGGGGATGATCACCGGCTTGATGCCGGCGATCGTGAAGTGCGAACCGATCAGTCCCGCCGCGACACCGAGCCCGCCGCCGATCAGCGACAGCAGCGTCGACTCGGCGAGGAACTGGCCGAGGATGACGCCCCGGGGCGCTCCGATCGCCTTGCGGATGCCGATCTCGCGGGTCCGCTCGGTCACCGTGACCAGCATGATGTTGGTGATGCCGATCCCGCCGACGAGCAGGGAGATCGCCGCCACCGCGCCGAGCAGCACCGTGAACGTCTTGTTGGTGTCGGCCTGCGTGGTGAGCAGGGACGCCTGGCTGCTGACCCGGAAGTCGAGCGCGGTCGGGTCCTTGAGGCCGTGCCGGCCCATCAGGACGGTGGTGATCTCGCTCTGCGCCGCCGTCGTCGCGTCGGCCGACTTGGCCTCGACGAGGATCTGCCCGAGCGAGCCGAAGCCGGTGAAGGCGTTCTGCACGGTCGGCAGCGGCGCCACCACCACGTCGTCCGGGTCCTGGAAGCCGGTGCCGCCCTTGGCGGCCAGGACGCCGACCACCGTGAACGGTGTGCCGCCGAGCGTCATCTTCTTGCCGACCGGATCCGCCGTGCCGAACACATCGGTGGCGGTGGTCGAGCCGATCACGGCCACCTTGCGCGAGCCGAGCACGTCGTCGGAACCGAAGTAGTCGCCCTTGGCCACCTTGCTGTTGGACGCCTTGAAGTACGCCGGATAGGTGCCGACGACCTGCCCCACCGTGTGCGACGTCCCGTCGTACAGGGCGGTCTGGGAGGTGGTGGTCTCCGGGGCGACCGACTCGACGTGCGGCGCGGATGCCGGATCGGCGAGCGCCCTGGCGTCGTCCACGGTCAGCGGTTTGGTGGCGGTGGCCGAACGGGAACCCCCGAAGCCGCCGCCCGACGACACGGTGAGCGCGTTGGTGCCCAGCTTCTCGATGGAGTCCTTCACGGACTGCGAGGAGCCGTTGCCCACGGCGAGCAGCACGATGACCGCGGCCACGCCGATCAGGACGCCGAGCATGGTCAGGGCGGAACGTACCTTGTTCGCCGCGAGCCCGCCGAAGGCGAAGCGCAGCGTCTCGAACGGATTCACCGACCGCCTCCGACCAGGGAGCCGGCTTCGCGCACGGCCGGTGGCGGGCCGTCGACGGGCGCTTGGCGTACGTCCTCGACGATCCTTCCGTCGACGAGCCGGACGACCCGCTTGGCGTGCCGGGCCACCTCGTCCTCGTGGGTGATCAGGACGATGGTGCGCCCCGCCGCGTTCAGCCGGTCGACGACGGCGAGCACCTCCTCGGTGCTGTGACTGTCGAGGTTGCCGGTCGGCTCGTCCGCGAGCAGCATCGCGGGCGCGGTGACCAGGGCGCGGGCGACCGCCACCCGCTGCTGCTGGCCGCCGGAGAGCTCGTTGGGGCGGTGGTCCATCCGGTCGGCGAGCCCGACCAGGGTGAGTGCGGCCTCGGCACGCCTGCGCCGCTCGGCCGGCTTCACCCCCGCGTACGCGAGCGGCAGCTCGACCTGGGCGAGCGCCGGAGTGCGCGGCACCAGGTTGAACGACTGGAACACGAAGCCGATCTTTCGGTTGCGGACCAGCGAGAGCTGGCGCTCGTCGAGCCCGCCGACGTGGATGCCGTCCAGGAGGTAGCGGCCGGAGGTCGGCACGTCGAGGCAGCCCAGGATGTTCATCAGGGTCGACTTGCCCGAGCCGGAACTGCCCATCACGGCCACGAAGTCGCCCTGCTCGACGACCAGTTCGACCCCGAGGGCCGCCCCGCTGACCGGGTCCACCGGACCGCTGAGCGCGTGCACGGCCGCGTCACCCCGGCCGTACGTCTTGATCAGCGAGCGCACTTCGATCACCGGCGCCGGGGACCAGGGTCCCGCGTCCGCGGGCTCGGGCGGCGCCGCGGTCCTGCGCGGCCACAGCGGCGGCGTCATCCGCGGCCACCCCCGCCGCCACCACTGGCGCGGAAGCCGCCGCCGGCCCCGCCGCCACCGGTGCCGCCGGTGCGGGTGCGCGCTCCACCGCCGCCGAGGCCGCCGGGGAAGGCGCCGCTGGGGAACCCGCCGTTGCCCGTCGCCGACACGCTGGCCAGCTGCACCTTCTCGCCCTCGCTCAGGCCGCTGAGGATCTGGTCCGAGCTGTCGCCCTCAAGACCGACCGTGACGGCGGTCCGCTCGGTGCTGCCGTCCGCCCTGACCACCGTCACGGTGCGGTTGGCGCCGGTGCCGCTCACCGCGGCCGTCGGCACCGACAGGGCGCCGGACGCCTCGCCCGTGACGACCTGGATGCTCGCGCTGAGCCCGGTGCGCAGGTCGGCGGTGGGGCTGGTGATGGCGAGGGTCGCCGCGTACTGCACGGCGCTCCCCGAGCTGCTGCCGTTGCCTCCGCCGGAACCCGAGCCGCTACTGACGGGCAGTGAACTCACCGACAGGACCTTGGCGTTGAGCGTCCGGCCGGATTCGGCGTTGAGCGTCACCGTGGCGGGCTGGCCCGGCTTCAGCTTGAGGGCGTCGGCCTCGGAGAAGTTGGCGCCGACCTGCATGCCGGACGGGTTGGTGAGGACCACGAAGCCGGACAGGGCCGACGAGGAGGAGCCCGAACCCGAGCTGCCGGAAGCGGAGTTGGAACCGGAGCCGGAACCACCGCCGGAGGCGCCGCCGCCCCCGCTCGTGGTGGTGCCGCCGGTCCCGGAGACGGTGTCGCCCTTCTTGGCGGACACCGATGCCACGGTTCCGGAGACCGGAGCCTTCAGCGTGGTCCCGTCCACCGCCCGCTGCGCCGCGTCCACCGCGTTCTGGGCCTGGGTGAGCTGGGCCTCGGCCTGGGCGAGCTGAGCGGGATCGACTGTGGGGGACGCGGCGGGCGCGGGGGCGGTGCCGGCCGCGCCGCGCGCCGAGGATCCCCCGCCCGAGCCGGTGGCGGTGCTCGAACTCGCCTGGCCCTCCTGCACCTTGGTGAGGTTGGCCCGCGCCGCCGTCAGGGACGCCTCGTCCTGCGCGAGGGTCTCTCTGGCCGCGGTGGCGTCCACCTTGCCGAGCACCTGGCCCGCGGTGACCTTGTCGCCCGGCTTGACGTCGACCGCGGTGAGTTTGCCGCCGGTGGTGAAGTTCACCCCGGCGTCGCTCGGCGAGGCGAGGGATCCCGAGCCGGACACGGTGGCGAGGACCGTGCCCTTGGTGACCGCCACGCTCTTCGCGTCGCTCCGTGCGGGAGCGCTGTCGTGGCTGGTCACCGCCGCGTAGGCGCCGCCGGCGCCCGCGAGGACGGCCACACCGAGCACCGAGTTGATCAGGACGGCTTTGCGCCGTCGTGGGAGCACCTTCATGCCGCCGGATCCTGGCCGCCCGCACTTTGGAACCCCTGGGAGCTTCCTGGGAGTTCCCTGGGAGCGGTGGGGTCCACGAATCTTCTCATTCGAGGATGAGAGGTACGAATCGGTCCACCCTGTGTGTCCCAGGAGCCCCGCGAGGCGCGGCGGGTTCAGGAAACTCCCAGCTCTTCCCCCGGAGGCACCCACCCCTGTGCGGTTCAGTCATGGGTCGCCGACGGCGTGCACACTCCAGCGGGGCCGTCGTCCGCCCAACGTACCGAGGAGACAACGGACATGACCTGGACCAAGCGTCGGCCCGCCACCGCGCGCACCGCGCTCGCCGTGCGGGCCGCCGTCTCCACCGCCGCGCTCGCGGCGTGCGGCCTGCTGCTCGCGGCCTGCTCGTCCTCGGCGTCACCCTCCGCGCAGGCGAAGCCGTCCGGGTCGGCGTCCTCGTCGTCCTCCGCGGCCAAGGGCATGGACGCCTACCGGCAGTGCCTGGCGCAGCACGGCGTCACGATGGCGCCTAGGCCCGCCGGAAGCGGACGGCCGAGCGGGTGGCCCAGCGGGCGTCCGAGCGGGCGGCCGTCGGGTGGCGCCCGGCGCCCCGGCGGGGGCGGCGGCTTCGGTGGTTTCGGCGGCGGGGCCTCCGCCGACCCGGCCCAGCGTCAGGCCGCACAGGCGTGCGCGAGTCAGCGCCCGCAGTTCAACGGGCGGGGCGGCGGGGGCGACAGCACGGCGATGAAGGCGTTCACCAGCTGCCTCAAGGACCACGGCGTGGTCCTGCCCTCAGCGTCTCCCGGCGCCGGGGGCGGGGGCATGCGCGGGCTCAACACCTCGGACCCCAAGTCCGCCCAGGCCCTCCAGATCTGCAAGGCGCTGCTGCCGCAGCAGGGCCGCTCGGGTGCGGCCGCCCCCTCTTCGACGCCAACTCCCTGACGGGACGCGGATCGGAGGGAGGGACTGCGTCGGCCTGCGGCCCCGCTCGGGTCGCATCGGCGGCAGTTGGCAAATCGGCCGGCCCCGGCGGCCGCGGATGACAAGACTGCACTCGTGCAACCTCTGCCGCCGCCCGGCCCGCTCCCTCTGCCGGCCGTGGACCCGCGTGTGCGCCGGGCTGTTCTCGACCATGCGGGCATGCACGCCCTGGTGACCGACCTGGTGCTGCCCGGCGACGCATCGATGTACGTCATGAGCACGCTGGAAACGGCCCGTGAACTCATCCGGCACTCCTCCTACCGGTACGAGTTCGCCACCGTCGCCGTCACGCACTCCCTGTTCGCTCTGGAACACGTCCTGGCCGAGCGGTGGCGATCGACGCACCACTCAAGGGCCTCATCGAGCATGCCGGCGACGCGGGCCTCATCACGGCCGAGCTCGCCAGTACTGCGCGTCCTACTTCGCGAAACTGCGGGCGATGGCCAGGCTCGCAGCAGCCCGCTCCCTCCCCACCGCGCGGTGACCACGGCCCTTGCCCGAGGGCCTTGTCCAGGGCGGGCCGCCGGGGCGGCGCCTGCCACCGCTAGCCGGTGCCGGTGCCGGTGCCGATGCGGTGTCAGAGGAGCACCGGCACAGCGGGTCTCCGCCCGAGCAGCGGGCCGGCTGCTCGGGCGGGTGGGCGCGGGGAGCTATACGTGCGGGCGGTGGCCGCGTTCCTGCTGGGGGAAGGACTGGTTCGCGCCCGGCAGGGTCGGCTTCGGCAGGGTGGCCACCTCGCGCTTGGCCTCGGCCAGTTGTTCCGCCGTGTCGTCGGGCAGCTTCGGCGGCTGGGGCGTGCTCGCGCTGAACCGGAAGGCCGAGGTCAGATCGCCGAAGGTGCGACGGCGCCACTCGCTGATGTTGGGCTCCTTGACCCCGGTGAACTGCTCCAGGAACCGCAGAGCCGACGTGTGGTCGAAGGCCTCGCTCGCCACCCAGCCGCCCACCGTCCACGGCGAGATGATGATCGCCGGCACCCGGAACCCGCCGCCGATGGGCAGCCCGCCGATGTACTCGTCCGCGGTGCCCGCCTTCGGGGTCGGCGGGGCCACATGGTCGAACAGGCCGTCGTTCTCGTCGTAGTTGAGGACGAACGCGGTCTTCGCCCACACCTTCGGGTTGGACGCGATGGCCTCGATCTTGCTCGCCACGAAATCGGCGCCCGCGGCCGGAAGGTAGTCCGGGTGCTCCGACTGGTAGCTCGTCGGCATGATCCAGGAGACCGCCGGGAGCCGGTCGGCACGGGCGTCGTCCTCGAAGGTGCCCACGGGCTGCGGGCGCACCCCGCGCTCGTACAGCGGGGAGCCGGGCTTGGCGTCGCGGAAGGTCTGGAACTGTTCGAGGACGTTGCAGCCGTAGTCGTCGTCCTGCTGGTAGACCTTCCAGCTGACGCCGGCGGCCTGGAGCCGTTCCGCGTACGTCGTCCACCGGTACGGCGTGGGGGCGGTGTTGTTGATCACCGGACCGCCCTTGGTGCCGGCCGCGTCGATGCTCGCCGTCATCCAGTACAGGCGGTTGGGCCAGGTCGGGCCGAGGACGGAGCTGTAGTAGTTGTCGCAGATCGTGAAGGTCTCCGCGAGCGCGAACTGGAACGGGATGTCCTCGCGCGTGTAATAGCCCATCACATAGGGCCCGTTGACGCCGTCCGCCTTGCGGTGCGCGGGCAGCCACTGGTCCATCTTCCCGCCGTTCCACGCCTGGTGCTGCACGGCCCAGGCGTGGCTCGTGGACGGGATGGCCTGGGCGCTCGTGCTGTGGGTGTCCAGGTGGAACGGCAGCAGGTAGCCCTTGGGGTTCACCGTGTCGGGCTGGTAGAACACCGATCGCCCGTTCGCCAGCTTGAGGGCCTGGGGGTCGCTGAACCCGCGGACGCCGGAGAGGGTGCCGAAGTAGTGGTCGAAGGACCGGTTCTCCTGCATCAGCATGACGACGTGCTCGATGTCGCGCAGCGAGCCGCGGCGCGGCGCTCCCGCCGCGACGGCCTTCTGCACGCTGGGCGGCAGCAGGGAGAGTGCCGCCGCCCCTCCGAGTGCTCCGGCTGCCGACCCAAGGAGTCTGCGTCGTGTCAACTCGGCCATGAACGCCCCTTCCAGAGCTGTCGGTTGAGACCAGTGGCGTGGACCTGTGCGTCAGTCTTGCGTCGTCCGGTGTGGCGCGGTGGAGGGAACCGGTGAACACGAGCCCAACGAAGTGCAAGGGCTTGACCAAGCCCGGGGCGGAGCCTCACCCGTCTCGCACGGCGTCACCTCCCGCAGGGGATGCGCCGTACGGGGAAGTCCCCTAGTCTCGACAACTGACCTGACGGATAGTCAGCATAGGCAGGAGGAGGGGTGATGATCGACACCCTGGACCGGCGGGTCGCCGAGGGCGAGGAACGCATCACGCTCGACGTCACCGACGGAGGCATCGGCGTCCTCACCCTGTGCCGGCCGGACAAGCTCAACGGATGGAGCTGGGAGTCCAGCCGCCAACTGGGCCTGCTCGCCGACCGCATCCGCTTCGACGAGTCGGTCAGGGCCGTGCTGCTGCGGGCCGAGGGGCGGGCCTTCTGCGCCGGGATCGACGTCAGCGCCCCCGGCGGCGCCATCACGGGCCGCTCGCCGGCCGACCGCACCCACCAGTACTACGAAGGCATCCGCTGGGCCCATGAGCGCTTCGCCGCGTTCGCGCGACTGCCCCAGCCCGTGATCGCCGCGGTCCAGGGCTACTGTCTCGGATTCGGCTTCGAGCTCGCCCTGATGGCCGACATCAGGATCGCCGCGCAGAACGCCGTGTTCGCGCTGCCCGAGACGGGCATCGGGGTGGCTGTCGACGCCGGCGGTGACCTGCGGATCGCGCGCGACGCAGGCGCCGGCTGGGCCAAGCTGCTGGCCCTTACCGGCCGCCGCATCGACGCGGCCACCGCCGAGCGCATCGGGATTGTCCAACAGGTCGTACCGGTAGGAGAGTTGGAGGAGTCCGCGCGGGCCGTGGCGGCCGAGGTCGCGGCCAACGCGCCGCTCGCCGTCCGCGCCGTCAAGCGCGACATCGACGCGTTCGCCGACGCGGGCCTCGCCGAGGCCCTCGACCGTACGGCCCTGTCCGCGGCGCTCACCCTCACCTCCGAGGACGCCCGAGAGGGCTACGCCGCCAAGGCCGCCAGGCGGCCGCCCTCCTTCGACGGGACGTAGGACGAACGCCCGGCGACCTGCGTTCCCGTGCCCGTCCCGGGAGCTCCGTTCCTCCGCCCGTCCCGGGAGCTCCGCTTCCGTGGCGGGCTACGCGCCGAACGGCCCGCGTCCCAGCTGCTCCCGCACGCTGCTCACCGGCGGCGCCACCAGCGCGCGCCGCTGCCAGTTCGCCCCGTCGACCACCAGCGTGTGGCCGCTGATGAAACGCGCGTACGGCGAGGCGAGGAAGGTCGCGGCCCAGCCGAGTTCGCGGGGCAGGCCAACCCTCAACGCGGGCTGGCGCAGCGGTAGTTCGCCGCTGTCGTCGGCCCGGTCGAGGCTCGCGCGGACCGACTCCGGCAGATCGGGGTGCGGCATCAGGCCCGGCACGAGGCCGTTGACCTGGATGCCGTAGGGGCCCCACTCCACGGCGAGCGTCTCGACGAGGTTGCGCACGCCCGCCTTGGCCGCGGCGGAGTGAGCGTGTCCCGGCCCGCCGGTCCAGGCGTACGAGGCGCCGATGCTGATGACCGACCCGGGAGTGCCGGCCGCGAGGTGACGGCGGGCGAACTCGCGGGTCATGAACCACGTCCCGGTCAGGGTGATGTCCAGGACCGCCCGCCAGGCGTTCGGCGTCAGGTCCTCCGCAGGGGAGGGGAAATTGGCCGCGGCGTTGTTCACCAGCACGGCGGGGAGCCCGAGGGCCGCCTCGGCGGCGTCGAAGACCTCGGCGATCCGCTCCGGCTCCCTGATGTCGCACACCGCGCACGCCACCCGGCCGCCGAGCGCCGCCAGCTCCCGCTCCGCGGCCTCGAGCCGGTCCGCGGACCGGCCCACGATCATGAGATCGGCGCCGAGCCGCGCGAATTCGGCGGCCATCGCCTTGCCGAGCCCCGACCCGCCGCCGGTGACCAGTACCACACTGCCGGCATACGTGCCCGGCGGCAGCGCGCACGCACCGAGCGCCGGCGGCGCGGGAAGCCCGGGGTGCGCCGGGTGCGCGGGGCGCGGGGACGGTGCGTCGGCGTCGGTCATGACCGCATCCCTACCGGCTGCCGCTCCACATCGCCATGCCCGTGCCACGACCTCCTTGCGCGGGCGGCCCACGGTGGCCCCACGTTCGGCCGGCACGGGCCTGATCCCCGCGGAGTCCAGCCCGGCCGGGTCGGCGTCGCCCCGGCCCCGTGCCCGGATCGTCGATACCGCGGTCGCCTCCTTCGTCCGCAGCTGTCGGGCGGTGTGCCGGGACACCCCCTCACCCCGGTGACCGGCTCGTCCCTGGCCTGCGTGGACGCGAGGGGCCTCCCGCCCGGGGCCGGCCACCGGGCCCCGGATGATTCCCTTGTGGCAAGCGACCGCTTAGTATGCTCGCGAGCACAAGCACAGGAACGTACTCAGCGGTACGCAGCCGTATCGCGCCCGGCGTGTGGAGGCCCCCGAATGCAGGCATGGCGAGTGCACGAGAACGGCGAGCCGGGCGAGGTGATGCGGCTCGAAGAGATCGACCGGCCCGTGCCCGGCGCGGGCCAGGTGCTCCTCAGGGTGCGCGCCGCCAACATCAACTTTCCCGACGCGCTGCTGTGCCGCGGCCAGTACCAGATCCGGCCGCCGCTGCCGTTCACGCCCGGCGTCGAGATCTGCGGGGAGACCGAGGACGGCCGCCGTGTGATCGCCAACCCGGCGCTGCCGAGCGGCGGCCTCGCCGAGTACGTCGTCGCCGACGAGGCGGCCCTGCTGCCGGCGCCCGAGGCGCTCGACGACGCCGAGGCGGCCGCGCTGCACATCGGCTATCAGACCGGCGTGTTCGGACTGCACCGCAGGGCGCGCCTCCAGGAGGGCGAGACGCTGCTCGTGCACGCCGCGGCCGGGGGAGTGGGCAGCGCGGCCGTGCAGCTGGGCAAGGCGGCGGGAGCGCGTGTCATCGGCGTCGTCGGAGGACCCGAAAAGGTCGCCGTAGCACGAGAGTTGGGGTGCGATCTGGTCATCGACCGGCGCGCGGACGACATCGTGGCGGCCGTGAAGGAGGCCACCGGCGGACGCGGCGCCGATGTCATCTACGACCCGGTCGGCGGAGACGCGTACGCCAAGTCGGCCAAGTGCGTCGCCTTCGAGGGGCGGATCGTGATCGTCGGCTTCGCGAGCGGCTCCGTTCCGGCACCCGCCCTCAACCACGCCCTGGTCAAGAACTACTCGATCGTCGGGCTGCACTGGGGTCTGTACGCGCAGAAGGACCCGGCCTCGATCCTCCGCTGCCACGAGCGGCTCACCCGGCTCGCCGCCGACGGCGCGATCAAACCGCTCATCAGCGAGCGCGTCCCGCTGAAGGACGCGGCCGCGGCCGTGCAGCGCGTCGCCGACGGCACGACCACCGGACGTGTGGTCGTCCTCACGGACGGAGCGGACCGATGACCGACGCCGCCGAACTGCGCACCCGTACACGCGAGTTGCTCGTCGCCCACCCGCCGGCCACGACGGAACCGCTCGACTTCCTCAGGGCCCGCTTCGACGCCGGGCTCGCCTGGGTGCACTACCCGGTGGGGCTCGGCGGCCTCGACGCGCCGCGTTCCCTGCAACCCGTCGTCGACGCCGAGCTCGCGGCGGCCGGAGCGCCCGACAACGACCCGCGCCGGATCGGCATCGGGCTCGGCATGGCCGCCCCGACCGTCCTCACGTACGGCACCGAGGAGCAGAAGCGGCGCTTCCTGCGCCCGCTGTGGGTGGGCGAGGAGGTCTGGTGCCAGCTCTTCAGCGAGCCGGGCGCCGGCTCCGACCTCGCGGCGCTCGGCACCCGCGCGGTGCGCGACGGGGACGACTGGGTGGTGGACGGGCAGAAGGTGTGGACCTCCAGCGCCCACCTCGCCCGTTGGGCCATCCTCATCGCCCGCACCGACCCCGCCCTGCCCAAGCACCAGGGCATCAGCTACTTCATCTGCGACATGAGCGACCCCGGCGTCGAGGTGCGGCCGCTGCGGCAGATCACCGGCGAGGCCGAGTTCAACGAGGTGTTCCTCACCGGAGTGCGCATCCCCGACGCGCACCGGCTCGGCGAGATCGGCGCGGGCTGGAAGGTTGCCCAGACCACCCTCATGAACGAGCGGGTCTCCATCGGAGGCATGCGCATCCCGCGCGAGGGCGGCATGATCGGGCCGGCCGCCCGCACCTGGCGCGAGCGCCCGGAACTGCGCACCCGCGACCTGCACGAGCGGCTCCTCACCCTGTGGGTCGAGGCCGAGGTCGCCAGGCTCACCGGCGAACGCCTTCGACAGCAACTCGTCGCGGGACAGCCCGGCCCCGAGGGCTCCGGCATGAAGCTCGCCTTCGCCCGCCTCAACCAGGAGATCAGCGGCCTGGAAGTGGAACTCCTGGGCTCCGACGGCCTGTTGTACTCGGACTGGACGATGCGCAGGCCCGAACTCGTCGACTTCACCGGACGTGACGCCGGCTACCGCTATCTGCGCTCGAAGGGCAACTCCATCGAGGGCGGCACGAGCGAAGTGCTCCTGAACATCGTCGCCGAACGCGTCCTCGGGCTGCCCGCCGAGCCGCGCAACGACAAGGACGTCGCCTGGAAGGACCTGACCCGATGACAGCGCAGACAGCACAGAGCGCCGAAGAAGCCACCGTCGACCTGCTGTACTCCGAGGCCGAGGACGATCTCAGGGCGGCCGTGCGATCCCTGCTCGCCGACCGCGCCGACACCCCGGCCACGCTCGCCCGCGCCGAGTCGGACACGCCGTACGACCCGGACCTGTGGCGCTCGCTCGGCGCGGGCATGGAGCTCGCGGGACTGCTCGTGCCGGAGAAGCTCGGCGGCCAGGGCGCCTCGCACCGGGAAGCCGCGGTGGTCCTGGAGGAGATCGGCCGGGCGGTGGCACCGGTCCCGTTCCTCACGAGCGCCGTGATCGCGACGGAAACCCTCCTCGCGCTCGGTGCCGAGAACACCGAAACGGCTTCACTGGTACGGGAGTTGGCGGCCGGCCATCGGACCGCCGCCCTGGTCGTGCCCTTCTCGGCGGGGCCGGACTCGGTGCGGCTGCCCGTCACTCTCGCCGGGACCGTTTCCGCCGTCGCGGACGCGGCGACCGCCGATGTGCTGCTCGTGCCGACCGGACAGGGCCTGTACGCGCTGGACGCGGCCGACGTCACGACCACCCCGCTCACCCCGCTCGACCTGACCCGACCGCTGGCCGCCGTCACCCTCGACGGTGTGAGCGGCACACTGCTGGCCGGCCCGGACGCCACGGCCGCCGCCGTGCGCCGGGGTCTGCTGACGGGGGCGGGGCTGCTCGCGTCGGAGCAGCTGGGGGTCGCCGAGTGGTGCCTGACCGAGACGGTGGCGTACACCCGCGAGCGCAAGCAGTTCAACCGGCCGGTCGGCTCCTTCCAGGCGCT
The DNA here is from genome assembly GCF_036014195.1 of Streptomyces sp. NBC_00442. Taxonomy (NCBI): domain Bacteria; kingdom Bacillati; phylum Actinomycetota; class Actinomycetes; order Kitasatosporales; family Streptomycetaceae; genus Streptomyces; species Streptomyces sp. NBC_00442. The sequence continues at coordinate 382,848 of NZ_CP107918.1, read as the reverse complement.
CAAGCACCGCATGGCGCAGCTCTGGCTGGAGGTCGTCTCGGCGCGGGCCGCCGCCCGCAACGCCGCGGACGCGCTCGCGACCGGCAGCCCCGAGGCGCCGCTCGCGGTGGCCGTCGCCCAGGCGTACTGCGCCCGGGTCGCGGTGCACGCCGCCGAGGAGTGCGTCCAGTTGCACGGCGGCATCGGCATGACGTGGGAACACCCGGCGCACCTCTACCTCAAGCGCGCCAAGTCGGCCCAGATCGCCCTGGGTTCGGCCGGCGAACACCGGGCGGCGATCGCCGGACTCGTGAACCTCACAGCCCCCTGACGACGAGCGCCCCACCCCCACCCACGGCCCCGCCCCGCGCGACGCGCGAGCCGGGGCCGTTTCCCTGCCGGCACCGCATCGGAGGGGCCCGTCCCCCAAACGCCGCCCGCCCGGCCCCCGCCAGGGGCGCGGGGAACCGCGCACACAGCCGCCCACGACCCGCGGCCAAAGTCCTTCCGGAGGGGCTTTGGCCCTCCAGCGCCGCTCCGCCCTGGCACCGCGGGACGCTACGCTCGTAGTCTGCTGGATATCCTGACGGAACGTTCCTTCAGGCTCATCCCCGACATTCCGCCGGGGCTGGGGGCGCGGCCCGAGGGCCGGTCCGCCTGCCACCACGCCCACGGGGAGGACTACCGCAGTGCTTGAACTCAGCAACATCACCGCCGGCTACGAGCGGGGCAAGCCCGTCGTGCGGGACATGAGCGTGGCCGTGGCCCGCGGCGAGGCGGTCGGACTGCTCGCCCCGCGCGGGTGCGGCAAGTCGACCCTGGCCAGGGTCGCCGCCCTGCTCCACCGCCCCGACGAGGGGACGGTCGTCGTCGACGGCACCCCCGTCGCCGGGCACCGCCACCGCATCCCGCGCGCCCTGCGCACCACCGTGGGTTTCGTCCACCACGCGCCCCGGGCCGGCGCCGACCCCTCGTTGCGTCTGCGCGATCTGATCGCCGAGCCGCTGAAGGCATCCGGACGGCGGATCGAGATCCGTGAGCGGGTCGACGAACTGGCCCACGCCGTCGGCCTCGGCGGGGACCTCCTGGCCCGGGACATCCGCGAGGTCGGCGACGGCCAGCTCCAACGCGCCTTCCTCGCACGCGCCCTGGTGCTCCGGCCGCGTGTGCTCGTCTGCGACGAGATGACCGCGCTCATGGACGCCGAGACCGCCGCCGCCCTCATCGCGGCGGTGCAGGGCTATCGGCGCGAGACGAGGGCGTCCCTGCTCGCCGTCGGCGACGACCGGGCGCTTCTCGCCACCTGGTGCGACCGCACGGTCATCTGGGACGCGCCGCCGGCGGACGGCGTGCCCGCCTGACCGGCACGGCGCGTGAGGAGTAACGCGCAGTCAACACCCGTACGGCGGACACGTCTTGGTGCGGGCCGCGGCACCTCCTCCGCCACACTGACGCCCGGACGCCGCCATTCCGGCGCGGTGGAGGAGGCTCGTCATGGCTGTTTCGATCTCGGTGGTGCTGTTGCTGCTGGTCCTCGCGATGATCTTTCTTCGGAGCGGAGGTCTCAAGATCTCGCACGCGGTCGTCTGCGCGCTGCTCGGCTTCTTCCTGGCCGGTACGAGCATGGCTCCGACGATTCTGGAGGGCCTGAACGCGACGGCGGGTGTGGTCGGTAGCCTCAAACCATGACCAAGGCCCGCCCCAAGATCACCGCTGAGGAACGCCGTGCCCGCCTGGGCGCACGCCATCTGCTCGCGCCCGCCGCGCGCGCGAGCACCCCGGAGGCGGTCGCCGAGGCGCTGCTCGGGCTGCACGCCACGGACCCGGCCTCCGTGTACCTCTCCGTCGCCGCCCGCCTCAAGAACCCGTCCGTGACGGAGCTGGAGCGCGCGCTGTACGAGGACCGGACGCTGGTACGGATGTTGTGCATGCGGCGCACCATGTTCGTGGTGCCGCGCGAGCTCGCCCCCGTCGTGGACGCCTCGACCGCCCGCGCCGTGGCGGCCCGCGAACGCCGCAACCTCACCAAGGTCATCCAGGAGCAACTGGGTTTCGACGAACGCTGGTTCGCCGCGACCGAGTCCGCGGTGCTTGCCGCACTCGCTGAGCGAGGGGAGGCGACGGCCGCCCAACTGGCCGACGCCGTACCGGGCTTGAAGTCTCAGATCGTCCAGGCCGAGGGCAAGCCGTACGAGGCCCGGCCGCGCATCACCAGTCGCTTCCTGGGAGTGATGGCCGCCGAGGGGCGCATCCGGCGTGGCCGCCCGCTCGGGACGTGGGCCTCCAGCCAGTACCGCTGGATCCCCGCGGAGCCCCACCCCGACCTGCCGGCCGACGAGGCCAAGGCGCGGCTGGCCGCCCGCTACCTGGAGGCGTTCGGCCCCGCCACCACCGAGGACGTCAAGTGGTGGACGGGCTGGACCCTCACCGACACCCGCAAGGCCCTGGCCCGTACCGAAGCGGTGGAGGCCGACCTCGACTCCGGCCCCGGCCATGCGCTGCCCGCCCATCTCGACGCGCCCGCCGAACCCGGCCCCTGGGTCGCGCTGCTGCCCGCGCTCGACCCCACGCCCATGGGCTGGCGCGAGCGCGGCTGGTACTTCGACGTCGGCCACAAGTCCGAACTGTTCGACACCAACGGCAACATCGGGCCCAGCGTGTGGTGCGACGGGCGCATCGTGGGCGGCTGGGCCCAGCGGCCCGACGGCGAGATCGTCACGGAGCTCCTCGCGCCGGGCGGTGTGGGGCGCGAGGCCCGCGCCGCCATCGAGGGCGAGGCGGCCAGGATCGCCGCGTTCTTCGCCGATGTGCGCATCAAGCCGAGCTTCCGAACTCCGCTGGAGCGCCGGCTCGCCCGATGAAGGCCAGGCACGGCCCGGCCGGTGTCTCCAACAGGGCTTCCGCGGGCTTGTGTTGCGCCCGCATGAAGCAAACATGAAACAGCCTCATCTTCCATGGACACTTCAAGCGGCCGGCCCTAACGTCCGGTGCGGCGCGACAACTGTCGTAGGTACGCACCCCAAGGAGCCGCATGTCCCGCAGAGCGCTCGCCCGCGCACTGGCCCTCACGCTCGCCGTCACCGCGAGCACCCTCGTGGGCCCGGCCGGCGTCCGGGCCGCCGAGATACCGAAGGCCCCCGGCCACCGTCTCGTCAGCCAGTACGAGGGCGCCCCCGCGACCGCGCAGCCCGTCCCCGCTCCGGCCCCGGCACAGAACCCGTTCATGGCGGCGAACGGCCGCAACGGCATGCACGGCGACTCCTGGGGGAGCGGCACCCACCCCTACTCCGGGCCGCTGGGCCGTGACCCGCAGGTCACCAGCGAGCAGATCGCACCGCTGGGGGGCGAGTGCGCGACCGCCACCTTCGACGCGGCGGGCCGCCTCCTCACCGTGTGCGGCACCTTCCAGGGCTTCAAGCTGAAGCTCCTGGATCCGCACAGCCTGGCCACCCTCGCCGAGTACCAGCTGCCGCAGCGCTCCTCCACCGTCGAGGCGATCACCCGGCTCGACTTCGAGAAGATCTTCAAGGACACCTCGGGCGGCGCCTACTTCTACCTCGACAACCAGGACCGGGTGGTCCTCGCCGACTCCCGCCACCACATCCTGCGCATCGCCCACCACCAAGCGGCGGACGGCAGTTGGTCCTTCGCCGTGGACGACGACTGGGACCTCACCGGCGTTGTCCCGCACGACTGCGTCAGCTGGACCAACCTCTTCCCCAGCGGCACCTGCGACCCGGTGACCTCGGTGATGCCCGACTGGCAGGGGCGCGTCTGGTGGGTGACCCGGCTCGGCCGCGTCGGCACCGTCGACCCGGCGACCGGGGCCGTCCACTCCGTCCAACTGGCCGGCGAGGAGATCCAGAACTCCTTCTCGGTGGCCGAGGACGGCGTGTCCATCGTCTCGGACCACGCCCTCTACAGCTTCCGGGCCGCCGCCGACGGTACGCCCGTCGTGCAGTGGCGCCAGACCTACGACCGGGGGACCGGCACCAAGCCCGGCTCCGTGAACCAGGGTTCGGGCACCACCCCCGACCTGTTCGGCGACGGCTATGTGGCGATCACCGACAACGCCGACGACCGCATGAACGTCGTCGTCTACCGCCGCGGCAACGATGTGCCGGACGGGCGGCGCGAGGTGTGCCGGATCCCGGTGTTCGGATCCGGGCAGTCGACCACCGACAACTCCCTGATCAGCTGGGGCAACAGCCTCGTCGTCGAGAACAACTACGGCTACGAGAATCTCACGTCGCTCACCTTCGGCCGCAGTGTGGTCGGCGGCGCCACCCGGATCGACGTGCGCGCGGACGGCAGCGGCTGCGACACGGTGTGGCAGAGCGCGGTGCGTTCGCCCTCCGTGGTGCCGAAGCTGTCCACCGCCAACGGGCTCGTGTACTTCTACGAGAAGGAGCCGAACGCGCTCGGCATCGACGCGTGGTACCTGACCGCCGTCGACTTCCGGACCGGCGCCGTCCGCTGGAAGAAGCTCACCGGGACCGGCCCCGCCTACGACAACAACTGGGCCCCGATCACCATCGGCCCGGACGGCACCGCCTACATCGGCGTGTTCAACGGCATCGTGGCCGTGCACGACCGGGGCTGAGGAAGGAGCGGCGGCGGGTTCAGACCAGGCGCGACCGGATGAGGAACCGCACCCCTTCCGGCGCTTCCAGGGAGAACCCGCTGCCGCGGCCCTCGACCACGTCGACGATCAGCCGGGTGTGCCGCCACAGCTCGTACTGGCTCGTCGACATCCAGAACGGCACGGGCTCCGCCACGCCGGCCACCGCGAGGGAGGCGAGCAGGATGTCGGAGCCGCCGGTGCGGAACTCGCCCGCCGGATAGCACATGGGGGCGCTCCCGTCGCAGCAGCCGCCCGACTGGTGGAACATCAGGGGCCCGTGGGCCGCCGCCAGCGCGCGGAGCAACTCGTGGGCCGCCGACGTGAGTTCGACGAGGGGCGCGCCGTCGTGCGGTGCTGCCGCAGGGGCGGCGGCGGGCCGGCGGGCCGGTTCCGGGTGCTGCGCGGGCTCCGGGTGCTGCGCGGGCGTCATCTCTCCTCGCTCCTCCGGTCCGCGCGCGGGCCCCTGTGGGCGCCGCCGCGCGGACCGGCCCCGCTCACCTCACCACGCGGGTGGTTGCAAGCGGGTTGCGAGCGTCCCTAGATGAGGTCCATCGCGGCCACCTCGTCGGGGCTGCCGTAGCTGACCGGCCCCTGGAAGCGCCGGCGGGCGGTGGCGAACCACCAGACGGTGGCGATGAGCAGGACCGCGCCGAGCGCGATCGGCGCGTAGTTGAAGGAATCCGCGGTGATGGGGGAGACCTGGGGCAGCATGAACAGGACGCTGCTGAGCACGATCCACACCACGGCGACCGCGGCGACCGGCCTGCCGTAGCGGCCCAGGTTCCACGGACCGGGCTCGAAGTCGTTCAGGCGCAGCCGCAGGAAGATGGGCACGCCGTACGCCAGGTACAGGCCGACCACGTTGACGCTGACGATGGCGGTGAACGCCGTGTGCGACCACCAGCCCGGAATGATCAGCACCAGGGCGCAGGCCGCGGCGAGCCAGACGGCCTTGACGGGCGTGCGGGTGCGCAGCGACACCGAATGCCACCAGCGGGACCCGGGCATCGCCCCGTCGCGCGAGAAGGCGAAGATCTGGCGGGTGTTGCTGGTCATGTTGGCCAGACCGCAGAACAGCATGGCGCCGATGACGATCAGCAGGAGCAGCTTGGCCATGCCGAGGCCCAGCGCGTCGATGAGGATCTGCACCGGCGGCGCCGACGCGGCGATCTCGCTCGCGTAGTCACGGATCGAGTAGACCAGGGCCAGCATCAGGACAAGTCCGGCGAGGGCCGAGTAGAGGATGGCCCGCATGATGCCCTTGGGCGTGTTCACGGTGGCCTTCACCGTCTCCTCGGACATGTGGAAGCTGCCGTCGAAGCCGGTGAACGTCCAGCTGGTGACGAGCAGGCCGAGCATCGCGGCGTACCAGCCGTTGCTGAATCCGGTGCTGTTGGCGAAGTGCGTGGCGAACGACACCGGCTGGTGGGAGCCGGGCTTCACGGTCAGCGCGACCACGATCACCACCATGCCGATGAGCAGCCACCACACCGAGATCCGGTTCACCACGGCGACGAGCTGCACGGTGTAGGTGTTGGCGAGCGCCTGGACGAGCAGGATCGCCGTCGCGATGCCGACCGTCTGCTGCGGCGTCGCCTCGTACGAGGGCCACTGCATGGAGATGAACGCCTGGATGAAGGTGGCGGCGGCGTAGTTGGTGGCGGCGGTTCCGCCGACCTGCCCGACGAAGTTCAACCACCCCGTGTACCAGGACCAGGCGCCGCGATGCCGCTTCGCGAGCTTGCCGGCGGAGAAGTACAGGGCGCCGCTCGTCGGGTAGGCGGACGCGATTTCACCCATCGCGGCGCCCACGAACAGAACCATGGCCGAGACGCCTATCCAGCCGAAGACAAGAATCCTCGGACCGCCCGCGCCCATTCCGAAACCAAATGCGGAGAAGATGCCGGAGATAATGTTGATGATGGTGAAGGATATGGCGAAATTGTCGAAGGCGTGAAATCTACGGGTGAGTTTCCGTGGATATCCCATCGCGTGCAGCGTGGCGTCGTCGTCGAACGTGGACGACGGTTCCACGGGACGGGTCGACGGGCGGGCGGGGGACGTGCGCTCGGACACAGGGGCAACCTTTCCTCGGGGATGAAAAGACGCGTGGTCTCGCGGGCGGGCCGTGCGCGCCGGCCGTGATCAGGTCGGCGCGGGGGTCGGGAGGCCACAGGACTTCCTGGCCCGGGTCAGCTGCTCCCCGGGATCGCCGAACATGCTCCAGGGCATGCGCGAGGCGTAGGGCCCCATGGCCGTGAGGACTTCACGCGCCTCGAATTCGCGCTTCGCCATGAACAGCGCGTGCGCCAGATACGCCAGGTCGAGGACGGGTGTGAAGCGATAACTCGCCGCCTGGGGAAACCAGTTGTGGTAAATACCCAGGGCCGTCGTCGCCCATTGCGGCTGCTGCCAGGTCTCGTTCGCCAACAGCGCGTTGGGGTCGTAGTCCTCGACCAGCGCGACCAGCGGGAGCAGGCGCAGCGCCGAGGTGCCGGGCGCGCGGTGACTGAGGAAGGAGGCGACGTCCCACCGGGCGCTCGCCGAGCCGCCGTGGCGGGTGAAGAAGCAGGCCAGGAAGCGGTGGTGGGCCTCGCGGTGCCAGGGGTCGAGCCGCAGCACGTGGGCGAACATCTGCCAGGGCCCGGCCGGCGCGGTCAGCAGCCCCCTGGGCGCCGCGTCCCGGGGCCCGTCGATGCGGGCCAGGGCCAGTTGGGCGGCCCACGGCGTGGGATCGTTCGGCAGCAGCCGGGCCGCCCGCACACAGGCCGCCTGCGCTATGCGCAGCAGCGTGTCGGAGCGTGCGTCACCGGCGTCGGCCGTGCGCAGCGCGCGGATCATCGCCACGCGCGCCGCCAACAGGGCCGCCTCCGGGCCGGGTTCCTCGGCCAGCCAGCGCTCCGCGAGGTCCGAGTCGGCCGCCTCCGAGGCGAGCACCAGGGAGCGATGGGCCCTCAACTCGTAGTCCCCGCGCGTCTCTTGGAGAACGTTGTGGGCGCCCAGGTAGCGCCCGGCCCGCACATCGGTGCACGCCCGTGCCAGCTCGCGATCGTCGGCCGCCGGATGCCACACGTAGTGTCCCTCGAACGAGCCGGCAGCCACGATCCTCTCCCTGTGTCCCCGCGGACGACACCCCGCGCCCTACGAATCCCAGCCATGCGGAATTCAGCCGGAGCCCGAGCTCGTACGCAGGTTCACCGACAGCGACCCACACCTTACTCATCCTTTAGGCCCATCGAAACTCGTCGCCCGGAATATCTGGTTCCGTGCGCTTTGGTAAGTCGGGCAGGGGTGAGCGATGCTCATGAATCCATTGGCTTCGAGTCGGTTTTCGGCCACACATTCCGCCGCGTGGCTCGACTGCGTACGTATTCGGCGCATTCGCCGCGGCGGGCCGTGCGACCCCTCCTGCGCGCGGGGCCGCTTCGCGCGGGGCCGCTTCGCGCGGCGCGCAGGACGGCACGGCGGCGCCGCGCCGAGGCGACAAAAGTCCAAGCCCGGCCGACGGATGTCCGTGGACGGCGGCCACGGCGGTGCACAGACTGCCCAGCACGCGGGCGGCCCTGTCGCCGGCGAGCGCCGTTCCCCGCCCCCACATCCGTGGGCCGTCACAGAAGGAGCGCCCGTGTCATCCCCCACCTTCAGAGCAGTCGCCGCGGCCGTCGGCGCCGCGGCTCTGGCATTGGCCGCCGCGGTGGCACCGCCCGCGTCGGCCGCGCCCCGCGACGCGACCTACACCATCGGCGTCGGCTCGCCCGTGCCGTACGCGCACCCGACGGACACGCCCGCCTCGACGTACATCGACAAGGACGGCACCTTCTACTTCCAGCAGTCGGCCGCCCTGTACGGGGCCAAGGACCCCCGTTACTGGGACTTCTTCACCGGCACCGACATGGACAGCGCCTCCCGGTCGAGCGCGATCAGCGACGCGGTGAACCCCGCCAACTCCGCCGACAAGAACAACGACACGACCTGGCGCTGCAACAACAGCCCCACCGGTGTCGGGGCGAGCTACGCCGTCGGCAACGCGGGCTACTCGCAGAAGAACTACTGCGACCTCTCCGGCGTGTGGGTCGACCCGGACACCGGCGACTGGTACGGGCTCGTCCACAATGAGTTCACCCCGGCGCCGTTCTCCGACGGCATCCACTTCGACGCGATCGACTACGCGGTCTCCAAGGACCAGGGCCGCACCTGGACCATCAAGGACCACGCCATCACCTCGCCGTACAGCACCAAGCGCGGCGACACCACGCAGTTCCCGCACGAGACGTACTCCTACGGCGACGGCGACCAGCGGCTCTTCGTCGACACCAAGTCGGGCTACTTCTACGTCTACTACGGCTCCCGCATCGTCGCGAAGGGCGGGAACTGGGAGGACAGCCTGGCGCACGTCGCCCGCGCGCCGATCTCCTCGAAGATGGCGAGCGGCTCCTGGCAGAAGTGGTACGACGGGCACTGGTCGCAGCCGGGCGTGGGCGGCCTCGAAAGCAACATGGTGCCGGTCGACGCCTCCAGTTCCACGGGGTACACCCCGGTCGCCGGCGACTACAGCCCGGCCCACGCGGGCACGGTGGCGCAGCAGATCGCGGCGGGTCAACTGCCCACCAAATCACCGCTGTTCGTCATGAACATCACCTATGACGCGTACTTGGGCCTCTACATCGGCGAGCCCGAGGCGGTGAACGGGACGGCGCCGCAGCGCATCTACGCCACCGACGACCTCGCGAGCCAGAAGTGGCGTCTGCTGGGTGACACCGGCGGCTACACCAACAACTCCTGGTACCGCTGGTTCCTCGACGGCGCCAACCGCACCAACTCCGCGATCGTCGGCAAGACCTTCCGGTCGTACTGCTCCATCGAGTGCCAGGGCGGTGCCGACGGCGAATACGTGGACATCACGGTGGGCTCATCGGCGCCCGCAGCGCCTCCGGTCGACGTGACCAAGAGCTACCGCATCGGCAGCGGTGACGGCCGGGTCCTGGCCCAGGCCGCCGACGGCACGTCGGTCACCTCCCTCGCGGCCCCCGCCGGGTCCGCCGCGGAGGCCTGGACGTTCGCCGCGAACGGCGACGGCTCGTACCGCGTCGCCGCCGCGTCGAGCGGCAAGCTCCTCGGAGTCCCCGCCACCTCCAAGGCCGGGCGCGCCTGGGGAGCCCAGCCGGCGCTCGCCGCCGCCGGGGCAGGCGGTCCCACCGTCGGTCAGCAGTGGTTCGTCGTGCCCGTCGCCGCCACCGGCTCCTACCGGCTGGTGAACCGCTACAGCGGGCTCGTGCTCGGCCTGTCCGCCAAGTCCGGCCGGCTCGCCGAGACCACGCCCACCCGGAGCTGGAGCGACACCACGGGCGGCTCGGTCGGCGGATCGCGCACCGCCGCCGAACAGACGCTGGCCCTGACCGCCACCGGAGCCGCCAGCGGCGGATCCCTCGACGGCACCCACACCCTCTCGGCGTCGGACGCGTCCCTCGACGACCCGGGGCACTCGACGGAGCAGGGGACGCAGCTCATCACCTGGAGCCCCAACGCGGGAGCGAACCAGAACTGGGTCTTCACCCGGCAGCCCGACGGCAGCTACCAGATCGTCAACGCCGAGTCGAAGCTGTGCGCCGACGTGACAGCGAGTTCCCACGCGGCCGGAGCCAAGGTGATCCAGTGGGCCTGCACCGGCGGCGCCAACCAGCACTGGACGGTCACCGCCACGGCCGACGGCCGCTACACGCTCGCCTCCAAGACCGGGGGACTGCTCCTCACCACCGCATCCACGGCCGACGGGGCACTGGTCACCCAGCAGCCCGACACGGGCTCCGCGCTGCAGCGCTGGACCATCGGCTGAGACGCCGGGACCCGGTCGCCGCGCGGCCCGTCGCTGCGACCGGGTCCCACCCTCCCACCAGCCGTTTCCTTCAAGGGGCACCGGATGAACGATCAAAAGTCGAGGGGGTTAGCATATGAGCGCCGCCTAGCTCGAAAGATGAACCCGTGACTGTCAATGACGACTCGTTCACCAACTGGAAGAACCGCGAGGAAATCGCGGAGTCGATGATCCCCATCATCGGGAAGCTGCACCGGGAGCGGGACGTCACGATCCTGCTGCACAGCCGCTCCTTGGTGAACAAGTCGGTGGTCAGCCTCCTCAAGACCCACCGATTCGCCCGGCAGATAGCCGGGGAGGAGCTCTCGGTCACCGAGACGCTGCCCTTCCTGCAGGCTCTGACCACCCTCGATCTCGGCCCCTCCCAGATCGACATCGGCATGCTCGCCGCGACGTACAAGGCCGACGACCGCGGCCTCTCGGTCGAGGCGTTCACCGCGGACGCCGTCATCGGCGCGACCGGCGCGAACAAGATCGAGCGCCGGGAGGGACGCGACGTCGTCCTGTACGGCTTCGGCCGCATCGGCCGCCTCGTCGCCCGCCTGCTCATCGAGAAGGCGGGCTCGGGCAACGGGCTGCGACTGCGCGCCATCGTCGTCCGGGGCGGCGGCGAGGCGGACCTGGTCAAGCGGGCCTCGCTGCTGCGGCGCGACTCCATCCACGGCCAGTTCCAGGGCACCATCACGGTGGACGAGGCGACGAACACGATCGTCGCCAACGGCAACACCATCAAGGTGATCTACGCCAACGACCCGTCCGAGGTCGACTACACGGCGTACGGAATCAAGGACGCCATCCTCATCGACAACACGGGCAAGTGGCGTGACCGCGAGGGGCTTTCGAACCACCTGCGCCCCGGTATCGACAAGGTCGTCCTGACGGCCCCGGGCAAGGGCGACGTGCCCAACATCGTCCACGGCGTCAACCACGACACCATCAAGCCGGACGAGCAGATCCTGTCCTGCGCGTCCTGCACCACCAACGCGATCGTCCCGCCGCTGAAGGCCATGGCCGACGAGTACGGCGTGCTGCGCGGCCACGTGGAGACCGTCCACTCGTTCACCAACGACCAGAACCTCCTGGACAACTACCACAAGGCCGACCGCCGCGGCCGTTCCGCGCCGCTGAACATGGTCATCACCGAGACCGGTGCCGCGTCGGCCGTCGCCAAGGCGCTGCCCGACCTCAAGGCGCCGATCACCGGCAGCTCCATCCGCGTGCCCGTCCCGGACGTGTCGATCGCCATCCTGAGCCTGCGCCTGGGCCGCGAGACCACCCGTGAAGAGGTCCTCGACCACCTCCGCGACGTGTCGCTGCACTCGCCGCTGAAGCGTCAGATCGACTTCACGACCGCTCCCGACGCCGTGTCCATGGACTTCGTCGGCTCGCGCCACTCCTCGATCGTCGACGCCGGCGCGACCAAGGTCGACGGCGACAACGCGATCCTCTACCTCTGGTACGACAACGAGTTCGGCTACTCCTGCCAGGTCATCCGCGTCGTCCAGCACGTCTCCGGGGTGGAGTACCCGACCTACCCGGTGCCCGCGCTCTGACCCGAGCGGCACGCCGGATCGAAGGGCAACCGGATGCGACGGCATCCGGTTGCCCTTCGCCCGTACCGGACGGCCCGATCCCCGTACGGGTGGGGCGCGGGCCGTCCGGCGGGCCCGCCCGACCGATGCCGCCTATCGTGAAAAGCACACGACAGGCGAGGCGGCGGCGTGCGGGCAGGTGCATGGTGAACGGGTCCGGCATCCACTACGAGGCGGTGTTCCGGGCCCTGCCCGCCCCGGTGGCCCTGCTGACCACCGATCTCGTCTACGCCGATGTCAACGTCGCGTTCACCACGCTGACGGGCCGGACCCGCGAGCAGCTCGTCGGCCAGTACCTCTTCGACGTCTTCCCCGACAACCCCGACGACGAGAGCGCCAGCGGGATGCGCAACCTGGGCGCTTCGCTGCGCCGGGTGGCGGCCACCGGCGAGCGCGACACCATGGCGTTGCAGCGCTACGACGTGGAGGACCCCACGCGGCCCGGGGTGTGGGAGGAGCGGTACTGGAGCCCCGTCAACACCCCCGTCCTCGGGCCGGACGGCGAGGTCGTCCTGCTCCTGCACCGGGTGGAGGAGGTCACCGAACTCATCCGTGCCCGCGGCCGGGCCGGCCGGGCCGGCGGGGACGGGGCGAGGGTCCTGGAGGCGGAGCTCTACAGCCGGGCCCGGGACCTGCAGGAAGTCAACGAGAAGCTGCGTCAGGCCCACGCCAGGGAGCACGAGGTCGCCCTGTCCCTCCAGGCCGCGATGCTGCCCGCGTTCGACCACCTGGAGCGGCGTGACGCCGCCGTGCGCTACCGCCCGGCGGTCGGAGCCCTGAACGTCTGCGGCGACTGGTACGACCTGGCCGAACTGCCCGGGGACAGGGTCGCGGTCGCCGTCGGCGACGTCGTCGGGCACGGTCTGGCCGCCGCCGGGGTCATGGGGCAGCTGCGCAGCGCCCTGAGCGCGGCCTCACGCGTGGCCGAAGGACCGGGCCGCGCCCTGGACGTGCTCGGCCTGTACGCGCGCTCGGTGGCCGGCGCCGAGTCGAGCACGGCCTTCCTGGCCGTCGTCGACTGGGCCGGGCACACCGTCACGTACAGCAGCGCCGGGCACCCGCCCGCGGCGCTCGTGCACCCGGACGGCACGGTGGAATTCCTCGACGCGGCGACCGATCCCCCGCTCGGTGCCCGCCCCGAGCACGTCGACCGCCCGCAGGCCACGGCGGCCTTCATCACGGGCGCGAGTCTCGTTCTCTACACCGACGGCCTGGTGGAACGCCGCGACGAGGACATCGACACCAGTCTCCAGCGGCTCGCCGGGTCCCTGGGGCGCCATTGCGGCGCCGGCCCCGAACTTCTCGCGGACGCCGTTCTGGCCGATCTGCTCCCGACCGGCGGCGCCACCGACGACACGGCGCTGATCGTCCTGGGGCTCTGAACCAGGCCGCTCAATCAGGCCTCTGAACGCGCGCGCCCCGGGGGTCGTGCCGCGCATGGGCGGGCACGGTCCCCGGGGCGCTTCTTGTGCGGCGGACGGAGTGCGTCCGCTCCGAGCCGTTACCAGTAGTGCCGCCGTCCACCGACCGCGTGACCCACGGATCCCAGGATCCACAGAATCGCGCCCAGGACGACGAGGATGACGCCGATGGTCCACAGGATGGAAATGCCGGCCACGAAGCCGACGACCAGCAGGATGATTCCGAGGACGATCATGATGTCCTCCGCTCTCGTGAAGGGTTCCCGCTCCTCGTACCAGAGTATGTCCATGCGACCGATACGGGACCGGTTCGCACACGACGAACCTTCCCGGGGGGCACGTCGGCGGCGCCCCTGACCGCCTAGGCGCTCGTGAGACGGATCTGGACGTCGACCTCCTGGTCGCCCGCCGACATGCCCGCGGCCTCCACCGCGAAAGCCTCGGCCAGTGTCTTGCGCAGCCGGTCCACCGCCACGGGGCCGCCCTGGAGATCGGCGGTGACGGGCCCGGCCAGGAGCACCCCGGCCACCTGCTCCGGGGCGTGGTCGACGCGGAAACTGCCGGTCCAGGCGGCCGGCTGCGGGCTCTCGCCGCGGTGCGGCACGACCCCGGCGCGATCGGAGGCGAAGTGGGCGCCCAGCACCTCGAAGACCGCGTCCGCGTCGGCAGGGGAGCACTCCGCGAGCATGACGTGCACCAGGTCGGGGGAGTCGGGGGAGACGTCGGGGGACGCCGGGGAAGATGTGTCGTTCACGCTGTTCTCCGTGCTCTTGAGTTGCGGGCTTCCCGGATACCGGGGTGTCCGGGAACGGGTGTCCAGGAGGTGGGGCGTCGGGCTCGGGGTGTCCGACTCGGGGTGTCCGGTCAGAGTTCGCGCAGGGCGGGAAGCAGCTTCTTCTCGGCCCAGTCGATGAAGGGGCGCTGCTGCTCGCCGCCGATCTGGACGAGGGCGACCTCGGTGAACCCGACTTCGGCGTATGGGCGTACGGCCTCCACGAACGCGGAGACGTCGTCGCCGCAGGGGATCGCGTCCGCCACGTCCTCACGGGTCACGAAGCTCGTCGCGCCCTCGAAGCCGGACGGGCCGCGCAGTTCGGAGTTGACCGGCCAGCCGCCCATGGCCCAGCGGAACTGGTCGTGTGCTCGGGAGACCGCCGCGTCCCGGTCGGTGTCGAAGCAGACGGGCAGCTGCCCCACGCGCGGCTTGCCCCGGCCGCCGTGCCGGTCGAAGGACTCGATGAGCTTCTTCTTCGGCTCGGTGGCGATCACGAGATCGGCGAGCCGGCCGGCCAGTTCGCAGGAGCGCTCGCCCGAGACCGCGACACCGATCGGCGGGAGCTCGTCGGGAAGGTCCCACAGGCGGGCGTCGGACACGTCGAAGTACGTGCCCCGATGGTTGACGTTGCCGCCCTCGAACAGCGCCCGGATGATGCCGACGGCCTCCTCCAGCATGCCCAGACGCACCTGAGGGGAGGGCCAACCCTCGCCCGTCACATGCTCGTTGAGGTTTTCGCCCGAGCCGAGGCCCAGCCGGAAGCGGCCTTCGGACAGGAGCTGCATCGTGGCGGCCTTCTGCGCCACGACCGCCGGGTGATAACGCACCGTAGGGCACGTCACGTACGTCATGAGGGGGATCCGGCTGGTCGCCTGCGCCGCCGCCCCGAGCACGCTCCACGCGTAGGGGGCGTGGCCCTGCGACGTCAGCCACGGGAAGTAGTGGTCGGAGGTGACGGAGAAATCGAAGCCCGCCCGCTCGGCCGCGACGACGTCGTCGACGAGGGCACGCGGGCCGGCCTGCTCTGTCATCATCGTGTAGCCGATTTGCACCATAAATCACCCTTTTCCGATCGGCTGCGGCCAAAACCTCCGTCCCGCCCGGCGTGCGGCCGACAGCACGCCGCGTACCCGCCCACACGGGACGTACGCGGCCAGGATGCGCCCCGCGGACGACTTCCGCCCGACATGTTTCGAGCGCGCGCCCCGGGCAACCCGGTCCAAGCAGACCCGTCTCCCCTGCAAGGAGTTGTCGTGGTCCTCATAGCCGTGTTCCTGCCCACGCTGATGCTGATGGCGGTTCTGGCACTGGCCAGGTACGAAGAACTCATGCTGGGCGGGGAAGAACCGGTTCAGGCGCCACCCGGTCGCCACCTGGTCGCGGTGCCCGACCTGCCGGAGGCCGGGCCGGGTGATCCGGAGCGGGTGCGGCCGTACGGAGCCGCACCCGCACAGGAGCGGCCCGCGGCATGATTCACGAGCCGCCCTGCGGATGTCGGGGACGGCGAATCACGGCATGATCGGCAGAGGGGCGGAAGCCGGGGCGGAACCCGGACACGGAACGCCCGAGTACGGGAACACACCCGAGTACGGAACGAAGGAAGGCCTGGACGCATGGCACGTGCGGCGCTGTTCGACGTCGACGGAACCCTCGTCGACACCAATCATCTGCACGTGGTCACCTGGTGGGAATCATTCCGCCAGGCGGGGCACGACGTGTCGATGCACGACATCCACCGCGCCGTCGGCCTGGGCTCCGACGACCTCATCGAGCACCTTCTCGGCGAGGACCGCGACAAGGACCAGGACGAGACCCTGAGCGCCGCCCACACCACCCTGTACGGGACCTACTTCGAGCGCCTGCCCTCCCTCGACGGTGCCCGTCGCCTGCTGCGGGAACTGGCCGGGCGGGGGTGGCGGATCGTGCTGGCCACCTCGGCGGGCGGGCCCGAGCTGAAGGCGCTGCGGCGTGCCATCGATGCCGACGACGTCATCGCGGGCGTCGCGAGCGCGGACGACGTGAGCAACGGCAAGCCCGCCCCCGACCCGGTCGAGCGGGCCCTCGAACTGGCCGAGGCCGAGCCCGCGGAGGCGGTGTTCGTGGGGGACACGGTCTGGGATATGAAGGCGGCCGCTGCGGCCGGCGTACGTGCCGTGGCGCTGCTCGCCGGCGGAATCGCCCGTGCCGACCTCGAAGAGGCGGGCGCGCTGGCCGTGTACGGGGATCCGGCGGAACTCCTCTCCCGCCTGGACACCAGCATCTTCGCCCAGATGGAACGCAAGGACTGAGCGCGTCCGTACGCCCGCGTCCGCACGGGAGCGGGAGCGGGCGCAGCCGAGGGGCGTCTGGCCGGGTGAGTGGTACCCGGCCAGACGCCCCTCGTGTGTGCCGTGCGGGCCCGGCCGTGCGGTGCCGGGCCCGTCGTGCGGCTCAGTCGTCCGACGCCTCTTCCTGCGCCCCCTCGTTGGGCGTCAGCGCATCGCCGGCCTCGCCGTCGTGGGAGTCCTTGTACCCCGCCCGCCTGGGGTCGCGCGTCTCCGCGTCCTCGAACTCCTTGAGGACCTCGTCGAGCGCCGTGTCCGAGTGGGAATCGGAAGAGCCGGTGTCCTGCTGGTGCGGGTGGGTCATGTCACTCCCGTGGTCGGTGCGTTGATGCGGTGGTGCGGGGCGGACTCAGCCGAGCTGCGGCAGCACCTTGGTGCGGTAGAAGTCGAAGAAGCCCTGCTGGTCCTTGCCGATCTGGTTGATGTAGACGGTGTCGAATCCCGCATCCACATACCCCTTGACCGCCGCCACATGAGCGTCCGGGTCGGGTCCGCAGGTCACGTTCTCGCGGACACGGTCGGGGGTGACCAGCTCGGACGCCTGCTCGAAGTGGCTCGGGGTCGGCAGGATCTGCGCCAGTTCGCCGGGCAGTTGCTCGTTGGGCCACAGCCGGTGCGCGGTGCGCAGCGCCTCGTCCTCGTCCGCGCTCCAGCACACCTTCAGCCCCGCCATCACCGGCTTGCTGCCGCCGCCGCTGCGCCGGAACCGCTCGATGGACGAGGCGTCGGGCGCCATGGTGATGAAGCCGTCCCCGATCCGTCCCGCGACCTCCGCGGCGAGCGGTCCGAAGGCGGAGACATCGATGGGCACGGGCTCGTCGGGCACGGTGTAGAGCCGGGCGTTCTCCACCGTGTAGTGCTTGCCGTGATGGCTGACCTGCTCGCCGGTGAAGAGCTGGCGCATCACCCGGACGGCTTCCTCCATCATCTCCAGGCGCACGGCGGCCTCCGGCCACGGATCGCCCAGGATGTGCTCGTTGAGCGCCTCCCCGCTGCCGATGCCCAGCCGGAACCGCCCGTCGAGCTGCACGGCGCTGGTGGCCGCGGCCTGGGCCACGACGGCCGGGTGCATCCGGACGATCGGGCACGTCACGGCGGTTTCCACGGGCAGCGAGACCGCCTGGGAGAGCGCCCCGATCACCGACCAGACGAACGGGCTCTGCCCCTGCTCGCCGTTCCACGGGTGGTAGTGGTCGGAGATCCACAGCGAGGTGAAGCCGGCCTGCTCCGCCATTCTGGCCTGCTCCACCAGCTCGGCGGGCGTGTGCTCCTCGCTGGACAGGAAGTAGCCGTATTCCGTCATGGGGACTCCTCACGGGTGGCTGACGCGACGTTTCCCCGTCCGGGTGGCCGTAGCGGGCACGGGGAAACCGCCCCGGGGCCACGAGTTCCGCGGCGCGGGGGCCCGTCCCTCGTCACCCTAGGGGCGGCCCCCCGCCCCCGCACGCGCGAGAAGGCGGTGAGCGGCCGAGTGGCGGGGAGGGGCGGCCTCGGGTAGCCGTAGGGAGGGCGTGAGCCCCCGCGCACGGATTCTCGCGGGCCGGGGAGCGAGCGACGGCGACGACGGAAAAGTGGAGTGATGCACGTGCCCGACAGCCCCGCTTCGGGCGCGGAGGAGTTCCGGCGCGTCACCGACGTGAGCCGCCTCGGCCGCGAGCCACCTCGGCTTCGCGCAAGGCACGCACACCGCACTGGCACGCATGCTCCCCCACGACGGGGGAACGATCGTCCGAGTCGGCTCCGCGCACGGCGAGCGCTGCCTGGCCAGAACCGGGTACGGCTCGCGGCAGCGCGAGGACATGGGCCATGACGGCCCACCACCCCGCCCTTGCCGCCGACACCGCGTCGGGCGCGCCGGCCACGGCGGGGTGGGCGCCGCGCCGGTACCTCAAGAAGACCTGAGCCTCACTCGGAAGACGCGAAGCTCATCCACACGACATGAACCTCACCGCGATCGGCGCGGTGCACTCGGAAGGGAGCGACACCATGAAGGTGGCATTTCTCGTGGCGGCGGAAGGCATCGAGCAGGTCGAGCTGACCGAGCCGTGGAAGGCCGTGAAGGACGCCGGCCACACCCCGGAACTGGTCTCCACCGACTCGGGTCGCGTCCAGGCCTACGACCACCTGGACAAGGCCGACACCTTCGCGGTGGACCGCACCGTGAGCCAGGCACGGCCGGACGACTACGACGCGCTGGTGCTGCCCGGTGGCGTGGCCAATCCCGACGCGCTGCGCATGAACGAGGACGCCGTCGCCTTCGCGAAGGGCTTCTTCGACCTGGGCAAGCCCGTGGCCGCGATCTGTCACGCGCCGTGGACGCTCGTCGAGGCGGACGTGCTGCGCGGCCGCACCCTCACCTCGTGGCCCAGCCTGCGCACCGACATCACCAACGCGGGCGGCACGTGGGTCGACGAGCAGGTGAAGGTCTGCACCGGCGGTCCCAACACCCTGATCACGAGCCGCAAGCCGGACGACCTCAAGGCGTTCTGCGAGACCCTGATCGGTGAACTCGCGGCCTGACGCCCCTCCCGCGACCGTCAGGTCACCTGGGGAAGGCACCCCGCGCGCAGGGGTTGCCTTCCCCACGCCCCGTGGTCTCAGGCGTCGCTGAGGCACCACTGGTCGGGGCGCGCCGGGCGCTCGTGGACGAGGGTGTCGAGGCGCGGCAGGTCGGACACGCTCACGGTGGTGCTCAGCGTCGGCGTCGGGGGCAGCGCGCGCAGCGGGCGGAGCGCCTGTGGCTGGGCGGTGAGCGTGAACCAGACGACCTTGCCGTCCGACGTGGGCTGAGTGCCCCAGCTGTCGCTGAGGTGGGCGATGAGGGCGAGTCCGCGACCGCGCTCGGCGAAGGGCCGGGGCCCCTGGAGGCGGGGCAGGCGCGGGTCGCCGTCCGCGACGGACGCGGCGAACTGCCCGCGCGCCCACCGCAGTTCGAGCACACAGGGCCGATCGCCCTCGGTATGGCGGTGGACGTTCGTGAGAAGTTCGCACACGCCGAGGCTGACGGGCTGGATGATGTTCTCCAACCGCCAGTGGCGCAGATGAGCGGCGACGATGCGGCGGACCTGAGGTATGCGGTCCGGCGTCGCGAGCAGGCTCAGGGTGTACTGGCGGGGACTGTCGTTGGCTACCACTACGGCTCCCTTGTCGGCGGGAGCGGCTCGCCGGCCACTCCCGCGTCCGCAGCCACGCAAGGACTACTAAAAGTAGCCAGGTGAGCACAGCGCGGATTCCTCCAGCATGACCCGTACGGCGGCATCCGCAACACGAGCCACCTCCGCCGCACGGGGGAAGGGGGGCGGGGGACGTCGCGCCGTCCCCCGTCGGCCCCGTCCCCGCCGACGGGCACCCCCGACTCGGCGGCGGGATAGTGGAACGACCATCACCGGTGTGCGCCGACACCCGGAAGCCACCCGGCAGCCACCCGGAACAACCTGGAAAAGAGGCCCTTCGTGACGCCCCCATCGACAGACTCCACCGCCCGACTCCGCTCTGGTGAGGCCGTGTTCGGTGTGCCGTGCTGGGTGAGCCTGATGGCTCGGGATCTGGGTGCGGCGCTGGATTTCTATGGTGCGGTGTTCGGGTGGTCGTTCCGGTCGGGGGCGTTGGGTGAGGAGTTTCGTATCGCGTCGTCGGGTGGGGTGCCGGTGGCGGGGATCGGGGCGTTGGCTCCGGCGCTTCGGGTGGCGGTGGCGTGGACGCCGTATTTCGCGGTGGAGGACGCGGATGTGACGGTGGCGCGGATCAAGGAGCGGGGTGGCACGGTGGGGGTGGGTCCGGTGGCTCTGCATACGGGGCGGGGTGTGTTGGCGGCGGACCGGGACGGGGCGGTGTTCGGGTTGTGGCAGGGTCCGTTGGTGTCGCAGTGGGAGGTGTGGCGGGATACGTCGCCGGCGTGGACGCGGTTGCGGACGCGGGATGCGTTCGATGCGGCGATCTTCTACGGGGAGGTGCTGGACTGGGCGTGTGAGCGGCCGGGCTGCTGTGAGGTGCGGTACGAGCACGACGAGGTGGTGTTGCGGCACGGCGGGCATGTGGTGGCGCGGCTGACGTCGGGTGCCGTGGAGGCGGCTCCCGATCCGGGTCTGCGTCCGCACTGGCACACGCATTTCACGGTGAAGGATCCCGAGGCGGTGGCCGGTACCGCCCGTGCCAACGGTGCGACGGTGCTTGCCGAGGGCACTTCACCCGCGGGGCCCTGGGTCCGTGTCAGCGACCCCGACGGAGCCACCTTCACCCTCAGCACCCCCGCCTGAACCACCCCCCACCACCAACCACCGGCGGGCTCCCGCCTCGCACGCGGCCGGCCCTCCCGGCGCGTTGCGTTCATCGGGCCGGCGGGGCACGATGCCCCGACGGGCCCAGGTCTGTGAGCGAGCGTGGAGGTGGCGTCGATGTGCCGTCTGTTCGGACTGAGCAGTGCCCCGCGCCGCAGCCGGGCGACTTTCTGGCTCCTGGACGCCCCCGACAGCCTCAGCGCGCAGAGCCACCGCGACCCGGACGGGACGGGACTCGGATACTTCGACGCCGATGGAGCGCCCCAGGTCCGCAAGGCGCCCGACGCGGCGTACGCGGACCGTGACTTCGCCCGCCAAGCGCGCCGGATCAGCTCGGCCACCTTCCTCGCCCACATCCGGCTGGCCTCCACCGGCGGCCTCAACGCCGCCAACACCCACCCCTTCCAGCAGGACGGCCGGCTGTTCGCCCACAACGGGGTGATCGAGGACCTCCCCGCCCTGGAGGCCCACCTCGGAGAGGACATGGGCCTGGTGCGCGGCGACACGGACTCCGAACGGGTCTTCGCCCTGATCACCCGTGAGGTCCGTGACGCGGGCGGCGACATCGGCCGGGGCATCGAGCGCGCCACCCGTTGGATCGCCGCCCAACTGCCGGTCTACTCCCTCAACTTCGTCCTGATCACCGCGGACGAACTCTGGGCGCTGCGCTACCCCGCCACGCACGAGCTGTACGTACTGGAACGTGAGGCGGGCGGCCCGCACGGGGCCCGGCACCTCGACCACAGCGGCACCGCGGGCCGGATGCGTGTGCATTCCGGGGACCTGGCCGACGCCCCGGCGTGTGTCGTCGCCAGCGAGCCCATGGACGATCACCCCGACTGGCGTCTGATGGAGCCCGGCATGCTGCTCCGCGTCACGCCCGACGGCCGGGCCGAGCAGCGACTGGCGGTGCCGGACCCGCCGGCGAGGCCGCTCGACCTGAACGACCTGTCCGACCGGGCCGCCCACTCGCAGACGGCCGGAGGCTGAGCTCCTCCCCGGAGACGTCCTCTACCCCGAGTTGTCACCGTGTGTGACTGTTCGGGATGCGTTCAGGGCGGGGCCCTGTTTGGCTTGGGCCAGCTGTACCCCACCCGATTCGCAGGAGTGATCATGAGCGTCGCAGACGAGTTCGGTGCGCGTGCCCGGCAGTTGAGCCAGAAGGCCGAGGAGCTGGAGCGGACCGCGGAGCGTGCCACCGACCCGGAGGAGCGCCGTCGGCTGAAGGAGAAGGCGCGTCACCTGCAGGAGCAGAGCCGGATGGCGTCCGAGGGCAGGGGCATCGACCCCATGTGACGGAGCGCCCGCGTCACGACGGCCCCTCGCGCCCCCAGAGCGAACGAGGGGCCGTCGCGCGTGTCGCGCGCGACCGGTCAGCCGATGAGGATGCCCGGCAGGGCCGGGCCATCGAGCGGGGCCGTGCCCACCAGCAGCCAGGCCACGTGGTCGCCGATGTGACCGGAGTGCCGGCCGGCGCAGAGGTTCCGTGCACCTGCTGCCCCGGCGCGGCGGGCCGCCCGCCGCCCTCGGCCGGATGGCGGCGGCGCCACCGTCGCCCGACGCCGGTGGCCGGATCCCTGCCTAGGGTCGAAGCTGGAAGCGACCGGCAACGGCGGCCTCGCAGAGAGGTACTGGGAGATGCACTCACCGCACGCCCGCGCCTCACTCGCGCCGGGCGGAGACGAGGACCGTGATGGCAGCGGCCCGGCCTGAGGGCGACGGCCCCGAGCCCGTCGAGCGGTCCACGGTGGGCCCGGCGGGCGCCCGGAGCGCCGGCAGAAGGGTCGTGGTCGGCGGCAGATCGTGGATCGCCGTCGGATTCGGCCTCGGCCTCGGAGCCACACTGGCGTGGCTGACCGTCCAGACCGTCCTGGAGGTCGGCAGTCTCCTGACCCTGCTGCTGCTCGCCGTGTTCAGCGCGCTCGCACTCGAACCCGTCGTCGCCTGGCTCACCCGCCACCGGCTGCCCCGCGTCTGGGCCGTACTCGTGGTGCTCGTCGTGCTCCTCGGCGTCTTCGCGGGGTTCCTCGCGCTGGTCGTGCCGCCGGTGAGCGACGAGGTGAGTGCCTTGGCCAAGGCGGTGCCCGGCTGGCTGCGGGACGTGCACGACCACAATTCGACGCTGGGCAGGTTCGAGGACCGCTACCACGTCCTGGACAAGGTCAAGCAGCAGTTCTCGTCGGGCGGCGCGGCCGGGCTGGCGGGCGGTCTGCTGGGCGCCGGCCGGGTCGTGGTGGGGGCGGTGACCTCTGCGGTCGTCGTCATCGTGGTGACCGTGTACGTGATGGCGTTCCTGCCGTCCCTCAAGCGGTTCTGTCTGCGCTTCGTCGCGGCCAGCAAGCGCCCGCACGCCAAGGAGGTGACCGACGAGATCCTGAACCGGGTGGGCCGCTACATGCTCGGCAACGTCGTCACCTCGGTGATCGCGGGCCTCGCCTCGTTCCTGTGGTGCGTGGCCCTCGGCGTGCCCTATCCCGCGGCGCTCGGCGTCTTCATCGCTCTGATGGACCTCATCCCCATCGTGGGCAGCACCATCGGCGGCTTCGTCGTCAGCCTGGTGGCGCTGTCGGTCTCCCTGCCCGTGGCCCTCGCGACAGCCGGGTTCTACGTCGCGTTCCGGGTCGCCGAGGACTATCTGATCGTGCCCCGCGTGATGCGGTTCGCCGTCGACGTGCACCCGCTGGTCACGGTCGTGGGCGTGCTCCTCGGGGGCGCGCTGCTCGGCATCGTCGGAGCCCTGGTCGCGATCCCGGTCGCCGTCGCGATCGGGCTGATCCTGGACGAGCACGTCTTCTCCCGTACGGACGCGTCCTGACCGTTCCCTACGGACGTGTCCTGACCGTCCGTGCCGGGGCGGTTCGACGGCACGGGGCCGGGGGCCGTACCGCTCAGATCCGCTGGTCGCTGTAGCCGCACACCCAGGCGAGGCCGTCGTGCACACCGCGGGTGAAGTCCCGGGCGCCGCTCTGGGCGGTGGGATCCTCGAGCTGGACGACGGCCGCGTCCACCTCGGCGGTCAGCAGGGGCAGGTCGGGTACGCGATGCCGGGCGGCCGTGCCCGTGACGGGGGCGCGGGGGGCGCGGCCGGTGGCCCAGTTGTAGGCGGCGGCCACACCCAGGGCGAACTGGGCGGGCGCCTCCGAGCGTGCCGTCAGGTACTTGAGCGCCAGGTCCACATCGGTGCGGGGCCGCACGCCGATCAAGGTGTTCCCCCTGTCTCGCCCCGTCCGGGTATCCGGGGTGGTCCCGTCCTCGGGTGCGGTCACATCACTCACCTCTGCATGCCGTACGTCGCCGCTTTCGGGGCCTCACTGGGCGAGTACCCGCTGTGCGGCTCCATCGACATGTCCTTTTGGCAGTAGTTCGGGCGGGGACCTGGCCGGGGCGGCCGGGTGCGCGTTCACTAACCTGGCCGGATGACGATGCGCACGGCGGTCCCGGTGAGTGTGGACGCGATGATCGAGGATCTCAGGACTCTTGTCGAGGTCGAGTCGCCGTCGCGCGACCTCGACGCCCTGGCGGCATCGGCCGGAGCCGTGGCCACGGTCATCGAGAACCGTCTCGGCGGCCGTGCCGTGCTCGTGGAGAGCGAGGCGGGACCGCACGTCCACTGGTCCGGCGGGGGCGATCCCGCGGTGCTGATCCTCGGCCACCACGACACCGTCTTTCCGCTGGGCACCCTTGGGCGCCGCCCGTTCGGGGTCGCGGACGGACGGGTGACGGGACCGGGTGTCTTCGACATGCTGGGCGGTCTGGTGCAGGCGGTCCACGGGGTGGCGGCCCTCGACGACCGCTCGGGCGTCGAGATCCTGGTGACCGCCGACGAGGAGGTCGGCTCCCGCGCCTCGCGCGCGCTCATCGAGGAGCGCGCCCTCGCGTGCGGCGCCGTCCTGGTGTGCGAGGGCGCGGCCGACGGGGGAGGCGTCAAGACCGGCCGCAAGGGCTGCGGCACGTTCCAGGTCTTCGTCGAGGGACGGGCCTCGCACGCCGGTCTCGAACCCGAGGCCGGGGTGAACGCCCTGGTCGAGGCGGCTCACCAGGTCCTGGAGATCGCCGCGCTCGGCCGGCCCGGCATCGGCACGACCGTCACCCCGACCGTGGCGTCCGCGGGGACCCTGGACAACGTCGTACCCGCCGCGGCCACCGTCACGGTGGACGTACGGGTCGAGTCGGCCGAGGAGAAGGAGCGGATCGAGGCCGCCTTCGCCGCGCTGACCCCGCACCTCGACGGGGCGAAGCTCAGGGTCGAGGGCGCCGTGGGGCGGCCCCCGATGCCCGAGTCCGCCTCGGCCGGGCTCTTCGCGGTGGCCCAGCGACTGGTGCCCGGCCTCGAAGGGAAGGCGGTCGGGGGCGGAAGCGACGGCAACTTCACGGCGGCCCTGGGGGTGCCCACCCTCGACGGGCTCGGGGCGGTGGGGGGCGGCGCCCATGCCGACCACGAATACGTGGTGGTGGACACCATGGCCGAACGGGCCAACCTGGTGGCTGGACTCGTCCAGGCCCTGCGGAACCCGGCACGGGACGCGTAGTCGCAGCGAGACCGGCGCTGCTGATCGGCGGTCAGGCGGACGGTCTGATTCCGGCATCGGAGCCCGTGTTGACGCCGGTGCTGGTGCTGGTGCCGGTGCCGGTGATGTCGGCACCGGTCCCGGTGGCGCAAGGGGCGCCGGTGTCTGCGCCGGCTTCCCCGGCGAACGCGCGGGGGAGCGCGTCCAGCATGGTGAAGGAGCCGTCGAGGCGGACGATCCGCAGCACGTGGGAGATGCGGGGAGTGCCGCGTATCAGCCGCAGCACACCGCCGCACCGGGCCACGTGGTCGCGCACCGCCAGAAGCAGTCGGATGCCGCCGGCGTCGAGGAAGGTCACCGCCCGCAGGTCAAGAATCACGTCGGCGCCGCCCCGGCACACCAGGGCGTGGATGCGCGGCCCGAGTTCGCCGTGGGCCAGCATGTCCAGCTCGCCGTGCAGTTCGATGATGATGGTGCCGCCCACGGTGCGCGCCCGCAGCCAGAAGGCGAGTTCGTCTGCGCCCACGTCGTGCCCTGCCTGTCTCTTGAGTCCCGGTGCTTGGAACGGCGTCAGCGCCCCAAAGAATTTCACTCTCTGTGACGCACCCGCCGAGGCGTGAAGGGGAGGTGTATGGAAAACCCCCTGGTAGTCCTCATGCCCCGATGATCTGAGGATCTCACGTATGTGACGGTGCGTGATGGTGCGAGTTTCGGACAAGGTGGCGGCGGCGGACGCGAGGCGAAGGTGACGATGACGAGGGCGCCGTCACGCTCCGCCCGTGGCCGGATCGGGTCGCCGCGGCGGCGGTCATCGGCCCCGCGCCGCTGTCCCGCCGGGGGCGGGCCGAAGGGGCCGCGGGCCCCGTCGCGGGCGCGGCCCCTTCGCTACGGGCTGCCGAGCAACGTCGTCGTGGCGCTGTCGAGCACCGAAACGACGCGGTCCCAGGTGGCCAAGTCCCTTTCCGATGGCGGCAGTTCGCGGACGGTGCCGGCCTTCCATGAGCGGGCGATCAGGACGGGGTCGGCGCCGGACACGGCGGAGGCGGCGAGCGCGGCCGCACCGACCGCCACCAGTTCCGTGCTCGATGGAACGATCAGGGGCCGCCCGGACAGACGGCGTACCGTCTCGACCCATGTGCGCCCCCCGGCTCCGCCTCCGATCAGGCGCAGCGGCCGGGTCGCGACCTCGGGCGCGGCGGGGTCGAGGCCGCAGGCGCGCAGCACTTCGTCCAGCGCGCGCAGGACGGTGACGACGGCGCCCTCGTAGGCGGCGCCGAGGAGTTGGTGCGGTGTGGTGGCGTGGCGCAGACCGGTGAGGAGTCCCGAGGCGGCCGGAAGGTCGGGAGTGCGCTCGCCGTCGAGGTAGGGCAGCAGGACCGCCTCGCCGCCGGGTGCCGCGTCGTCGCGCCCGAGGCCGAGCAGCGCTGCGATCCGGTCGACGGCGAGTGTGCAGTTCAGGGTGCAGGCCAGCGGGAGGTAGGCGCCGTCGGTGGCGGCGAAACCGCTCAGCGCGGGGTCGGCGGGGCGGTGGCGGGTCGCGGCGAAGACCGTGCCCGAGGTGCCGAGGCTGAGGGCGGGGTGGTCCAGAAGGCCGGCGCCGCCTAGCCCGAGACCCACGGCGGCGCTCATGTTGTCACCGGTGCCCGCGGCCACCGCGACGCCGGGCGGGAGCCCGAGGGCCTCTGCGGCGGCCGCGGTGAGACCTCCGACGCGGGTGCCGCCCGTCGCGGCCAGGTCGGGAAGCAACTGCCTCTCCAGGCCGAGGAGTTGAAGGATCTCGTGGTCGTACGTGCCGGTGGCGGTGGAGTACCAGCCGGTGCCCGAGGCGTCGCCGGGGTCGGTCGTGGCGACACCGGTGAGCCGCTCGGTGAGGAAGTCGTGCGGCAGCCGGACGGCCGCGCAGCGCTCGGCCGTGGCCGGCTCGTGCTCGCGCAGCCACTCCCATTTGGCGGCGGTCACCGCGGCGACGGGCACGGAACCGGTGCGGTCGGTCCAGCCGCGCGGGCCGCCCAGCCGTCCGGCGAGGGCCGCGGCCTGCGGGGCGGAGCGGGTGTCGTTCCAGAGCAGCGCCGGGCGAAGGGGCCGGCCGCCCCGGTCCAGGACCACGAGCCCGTGCTGCTGTCCGGCGATCGCGATGCCGCGTACGGAGGATGCCGGGGCGCCCGACTCCTTGAGCCCCCTGGCGACGGCCTCGCGCAGCGCCTGCCACCACTGATCGGGATCGCTCTCCCGGGCGCCCCCGGAGCCGGTGACGCGGTGTGGGGCGCGTCCGACGGCGAGCGTCCTGCCGGTGGCGGCGTCGGCGAACAGGGCTTTGGTGGACTGGGTGGAACTGTCCACGCCGATGACGACCGGGTCGTGCGACATCCGGGGCACCTCTCCTGCGTCGTACATGCCATTTGCAATCGGGGGCGACAAAAAGGGCTCGACCAACCTAGGCGACCGGACGGGGTTACGGAACCCGATGTGGTCGTGCAGTATGTGGGGAGTCTGGATTTGGTAAGACAGAAAACAAATAGCTACGGCGATCGTCGCGATCGTCGGACACACCCCGCGCGAAGGTGGCGACGAGCATGACGCACCGCTTCACCCCGACCCCCGACGACAAGTTCACCTTCGGGCTCTGGACCGTGGGCTGGCAGGGGCGCGACCCGTTCGGCGACGCCACCCGGCCCGCCCTCGACCCGGTCGAGACCGTGCGCCGCCTGGCCGGACTTGGCGCGTACGGCGTGACCTTCCACGACGACGACCTGATCCCGTTCGGCGCCTCCGACACCGAGCGCGCGTCGCACGTCAAGCGCTTCCGGCGGGCACTCGACGCCACCGGCATGACCGTGCCGATGGCCACCACCAACCTCTTCACCCACCCGGTGTTCAAGGACGGGGCGTTCACCGCCAACGACCGCGACATCCGCAGGTACGCGCTGCGCAAGACCCTGCGCAACATCGACCTGGCCGTGGAACTGGGCGCCCACACCTATGTCGCCTGGGGCGGCCGCGAAGGCGCCGAATCCGGTGCCGCCAAGGACGTTCGCGTCGCCCTCGACCGGATGAAGGAGGCGTTCGACCTGCTGGGCCAGTACGTCACCGAGCAAGGCTACGACCTGCGCTTCGCCGTCGAGCCCAAGCCCAACGAGCCGCGCGGCGACATGCTGCTGCCCACCATCGGCCACGCCCTCGCCTTCATCGAACGCCTGGAACGCCCCGAGCTCGTCGGCGTCAATCCCGAGACCGGGCACGAGCAGATGGCCGGCCTCAACTTCACCCATGGAATCGCCCAGGCCCTGTGGGCGGGCAAGCTCTTCCACATCGACCTCAACGGGCAGTCCGGGATCAAGTTCGACCAGGACCTGCGCTTCGGATCGGGCAACCTGCGCGACGCCTTCTGGCTGGTGGACCTCCTGGAATCCTCCGACTACACGGGCCCCCGGCACTTCGACTTCAAGCCGCCGCGCACCGAGGACATCGAAGGGGTGTGGGCATCGGCGGCCGGAAACATGCGCAACTACCTGATCCTGAAGGAGCGTTCGGCCGCATTTCGCGCCGACCCCGAGGTGCGCGAGGCGCTGCGCGCCGCTCGCCTGGACGACCTCGCCCGGCCCACCGCCGACGACGGCCTCGCGGGGCTGCTCGCCGACCGCACCGCCTTCGAGGAGTTCGACGTCGAGGCGGCGGGGGAGCGCGGCATGGCCTTCGAGCACCTCGACCAGCTCGCCATGGACCATCTGCTCGGCGCACGCTGAACTACCCGATCGGGTAAGGCCGTTGGGGGCGCCGGGCCCACGCGTGGGTGCGGCCGGGCTCGACCGTGGCCGTGCTCGGCCGGCGTCGGCTCAGCGTCCGCCGTCGAAGTCCCACGCCGCGATGTCCCGGTAGCGGATCGGCCCCGGGCCCCGGCCCACGTTGCTGGCGACCAGGTGCAGGCGTGCGGTGAGCCACGGCCGACCGACGAACCCGGCGAGGCCCTCGGCGGCTTCCCGCACGCTGGACACGTCGTCGCGGCGCGCCCGAGCAAGGGTCAGATGGGGCCGGAAGACGCGGTCCTCGAAGACGACCCCGCACTGCCCGACCACCCCGCGCACGTCGGCGGTGAGCCGGTGCAGCTCGTCGACCTCGCCCTCGATCCCGCTCCACAGCACCCGCTCGTCGAAGTGCCCGCCGCCCCGCAGGGACAGCCGCAGCGCTCGACGCGTCCGGGCGAGAGCGGCGAGCGGGTCAACCAGCTGCGGGGCGGTCGTGGCCGGGAGCTCCCCGAGGAAGGCCAGGGTGATGTGCCAGTCCTCGATGCGGTTCCAGCGCAGCCGCGGGTAGGCCTCGTAGGCCGGTGCCAGCGCCCGCGCGAGCTCGTCCTTCGCCTCGTCGGGCGGGGCGAGCGCTATGAAGACGCGGACGGTCGGCGGCTGATTCTCTTCGGTCACGTAGAACTTCGTACACCACGGGCCGCCGCGACCGCCGCAGGCCCCCTCGCTTACCGTACGCAGGGGGCGCCGGCACCGCGCCTGGCACGACCGGGCGGCCGCTCGGCCGGGCGGTGTCGGGACGGGATCGCCCGGCCGGGCCGCGAGGGCGGGCGCGGAGCACAGCCCCCGAACCACCGGTGCCGTGGGCCCCGCAAGAGCATCGACCGCAGACCGCAGACCGCAGACCGCAGACCGCAGACCGCAGACCGCAGACCGCAGACCGCAGACCGCAGACAGGGAGCTTCATGTCCGCCGTGATCCGACAGCCGGGTGTCGTCCTGACCGACCACCGCTTCCAGGTGCCGCTGAACCACGAAGCGCCGCACGGCGAGCAGATCGAGGTGTACGCCCGCGAGGTGGTCGCGGCCGGCAGGGACACCTCCCAACTCCCTTGGCTGCTCTACCTCCAGGGCGGCCCCGGCGGACGGGCGGGCAGGCCGCTCGGCCGTGACGGCTGGCTCGACCGGGCGCTGGAGGACTACCGGGTCCTGCTGCTCGACCAGCGCGGCACCGGACGCTCCACCCCGGCGAACCGCCAGACCCTGCCCCTGCGCGGGGGCGCGGCCCAGCAGGCCGACTACCTCTCCCACTTCCGCGCCGACTCGATCGTCCGTGACGCCGAGCTGATCCGGCGCCGGCTGCTCGGCGATCAGGGCCGGTGGACCCTGCTCGGGCAGAGCTTCGGCGGCTTCTGCACGCTCACCTATCTGTCGCTCGCCCCCGAAGGACTGCGCGAGGCGCTGGTCACCGGCGGCCTCGCGGGCCTGCGCAGCAGCGCCACGGACGTGTACCGGGCGGCCTATCCGCGGGTCGCCCGCAAGAACGCCGCGCACTACGCGCGCTACCCGCAGGACGTCGAGGCCGTCCGCCGGGTGGCCGAGCACCTGCTCGCCGCGCCCGCCGAACTGCCCGACGGCGCGACCCTGACCGTTCAGGCCTTCCAGTCGCTCGGCCTGATGCTCGGCACCGGCAACGGCTCCGACGTGCTGCACTACCTGCTCGAAGACGCCTGGGTGCACGGCGGCGCCGGCCCCGAGCTCTCCGACGCCTTCCTGGCCGGCGTCCAGGCGAAGCTCTCCTTCGCCGAGGGCCCGCTCTACGCCGTGCTGCACGAATCCATCTACGGGCAGCGGTCGGTGGACCCGGGGCCGACGGGCTGGGCCGCCGAGCGGGTACGTCACGAGTTCCCCGAGTTCGACGCGGCCCAGGCCCTGTCCGACGGCGCGCCCGTGCGGTTCACCGGCGAGATGATCTACCCCTGGATGTTCGACACCGACCCGGCGCTGCGCCCCTTGCGAGAGACGGCCGACCTCCTGGCCCGGCGCACGGACTGGCCCGACCTGTACGCCCCCGACGTCCTGGCCGCCAACCGGGTCCCGGTGTTCGCCGCCGTCTACCACGACGACATGTACGTCGACACCGCCGATTCGCTGGCCACCGCCGACGCCGTGGGCGGGCTGCGGGCCTGGGTGACCAACGAATGGGAGCACGACGGACTGCGGGTCAGCGGCGGGCGCGTACTCGACCGCCTGATCGGCATGGCCGCCGGGCGGGTGTAGCGCGCCGGCACGCTTCAGTGGCGGTCACGCGGCGGACGCCCCGGGGACGTTGCCGTTCGACGCCGGGTCCGCCCGCTCTACGAGCCGTATGGACAGGGACGTTCATCCGCCGAGCGGTGAACGTCCCTGGTCCACATGCCTCTATCCGCAGTGCACGGAACCCGGGTCGACGCTCCAGATGATCTCTCCCGGGCCTCCGTCGCGCGTGTTCGCGGCGCTCCCGCCGACGTCGACGCAACGACCGTTGGTTCCAGTCACCTTCACTGGGCCTGCGTAGGACGTGTAATTCCCCATGTCGCCGTCGTACGTCGACCCGACCCCTATGTAGACGGAGAGCTGGGTTGTCTTCCCGGCATACAGCACCGCGGTGTTGACAGCGCAGTCGGTTCCGTTGTTCGCCGACGAGTAGTACAGCTGGACTTTGCTGACGACAGTTCCTTCGGACGTCTTGTTGTAGTAGGTGTCGATCAACGAGCCGGGACACAGGGATGCAGCCGATGCTGTTGCCGCGGTCCCGACGGTGAGGCCGGCGGCCATCATTCCGGTAACGCAAAGCCGACAAGGGTCTTACGGATGTTTCTCTTCATCGTCGTGGCTCCTCAAGCACTGTGAGTATCAGACCCGGTCATATTCCGCTCGCGGCCAATCGGTTCACCGAGGCAACGGCGACGAGCGAGAGAAAGTAAGGCCAACTTGCGTGCGAGGCTCAACCTTTTATGTGGGCCCAGCTCGATGCGGTGGCTCAATGGAGACGACACTAATTCGGCAAGGTCTCCAAGCGCTCCACGGCTGCCCACCTGCACATTCGATTCATTTCGGCCAGGCAGGGCCCACATTTGGACATGTCGGTCCGATAAGCGGAATGGCTCGTTTGCGCCACCTGTAGAAGAGTTGGACCTCTCGGTCATCGGCCGACCGCCGACGCATTGGCACTGGCGGATGCCGTTCCGGATGGCGTCCGCGCCCTACTCCGGCACTTGGAAGCCGCCGATCTTCCGTTCAAGCAATTCGGCCAGCCGCAGTGGGGTGCGGTCCTCGATCATCGGACCGATGAGCTGCACTCGCACGGGCAGACCTTCGGGCGACCGGCCCGTCGGTACGGCGGTGGCGGGCAGACCGGCGGCTCGCCAGCAGCCCGAGGGATGTCCTGCAGCCCCACGGGCACGTTGGTCTTGCCGAGCAGGGGCCGGTCCTCCCCCCGGGCACGCGCCTGGTCGGCGCCGCGTGCGGCGGCCCGCGCACGGTCGAAGTCCGGCACGCAGATCGCGTTGATCGCATCGTCGTCCCGTTCGAAACGGGCGATCGCCGCGGCGGTCAGTTCCGCGGAGATCACTTCACCGGCCCGCAAGGCAGCGGTGAGTTGCTCGGCCGTCGAAAAATTCGAGCCCATGGACCCGACGGTATGGACTCAACGGTATGGACCCGACGGTATAAGCCCGTGGGAAGCGGCGCGAAATGTCACTTCGCACAACGGATGGATGCCTGCGCGTACCCGGTCTCAGTGACGCAGAAGGGGGGCCTGACGGTCCATGTGGGACAGCTTCTCCGGGTTGCGTACGGCATAGATCCCAGTGACGAGGCCGTCGTCGATGCGCAGGGCCAGAACGGTGTCGACGTCGCCGTCCTGGTGGAGGACCAGCGCAGGCCAGCCGTTGACCTGTGCAGGCCGCAGCGACGCTGCCGCGATCCTGCCGAGCCCGTGGGCCAGCAGACGGGCCACCTTGTCCGCGCCGACGACCGGACGCAGCACCGCCTGCTTGATCCCGCCACCGTCACCGAGGAGAACCACATCGGGCGCCAGGATGTCCAGGAGGCCCTGGAGATCACCCGTGTCGGTCGCCCGCCGGAACGCGTCGAGCGCGTCCCTGGTCTCGGCGGCGGACACGGCCCCGCGCGGCCGCCGCGCCGCGACATGCGCCCGCGCCCGGTGCGCGACCTGGCGGACCGCGGCCGGGCTCTTGTCCACGGCCTGGGCGATCTCGTCGTACTCCAGGCCGAACACGTCACGCAGCACGAACACCGCCCGCTCGGTCGGCGTGAGCGTCTCCATCACCAGCAGCATCGCCATCGAGACACTGTCGGCGAGCTCGACGTCGTCGGCCACGTCCGGAGTGGTGAGCAGGGGCTCGGGCAGCCAGGTGCCGACGTAGGACTCCTTGCGGCGACCGAGGGTCCGCAGCCGGCTCAGCGCCTGCCGCGTGGTGATCCGGACCAGATAGGCACGCCGGTCCCGCACCGCCGCGAGATCGACACCGGACCACCGCAGCCACGTCTCCTGCAGCACGTCCTCGGCATCGGCGGCCGAGCCGAGCATCTCGTAGGCGACGGTGAACAGCAGATTCCGGTGGGCCACGAACGCCTCGGTGGCGGGGCCCGCGCCCTCGTCGCCGGGAAGCCGCCCGGCCGTCTCCCCGGCCCCCTCGCTGTGCTCGTTCTTCACTGGCTGCTCCTCGCTCTTCGCTCTCCACTGGGACGCCCACGAGACGCCGGACCCCGCGGTTCTGTGACATCCGTGAGCCATGGTCCACGTCACATCGCGGATCTGTCACGGCGGGCGGGCGGGCGGCGTCTTGTGTCCGTCCAGCGCAACGCTATGAGCCGATACGAGTGAGGACGAGGTCATGGACGCTCGATTCAACCTGTTCGAGAACGAGATCGCCGCGAAGTTCGCCAAGCGCTTCGCCAATGCCGCCCTGGTGATCCACCGGTCGCCCCTGCCGGCGTCCACCCAGGAGCTGGTGTCGCTGCGGGCCAGCCAGATCAACGGCTGTGGCTGGTGCATCGATATGCACACCAAGGAGGCGTCGGCCGCCGGTGAGACGGCGGTACGGCTCAATCTGGTCGCCGCCTGGCGCGAGTCCACCGTGTTCAGCGACGCCGAGCGGGCGGCGCTCGCGCTCGCCGAGGAGGGCACCCGGCTCGCCGATGCCCACGAGGGTGTCTCCGACGAGACGTGGGCAGCGGTGCGCAAGCACTACGACGACGACCAGATCGCGGCGCTGGTCGCCCTGGTGGCCCTGATCAACGCGGCGAACCGGCTCGCCGTGATCGTGCACCAGCGGGGAGGTTCCTACGAAGTCGGCTCCTTCGCGGCCGCGTTGAACTGAGCGCGTCGTATGCCGAACTGAGCGCGTCACGTACGAAGACGCGTCCCGCGCAGGCGCCCTCCGGTCGGAGTCAGCCCGTGGGCAGGCCGATCTGCTCGCGTTCGAGCGCGGAGCGCAGCCGTGAAAGGACCTGAGCGACGGCGGGCCCCGCGGGGCCGTCGAGGGTGCCCGCCGTCAGCTCCGCCAGCGTCCGTGCGAACGTCGCCTCCGCCGCCTCGGTGAGCCGCAGGCCGTCGTCGGTCAGGTACAGCAGCGACGACCGGCGGTCCGACGGATGGGGCCGCCGCACGACCCAGGCCTGCTTCTCCAGGCGGTCGACTCCTTTGCTGCTCGCCCCGATCCCGATCGCGAACTCGACGGCGAGCTCCGCCACCCGTGATCCGGGGCGGTCGCGCAGGAAGCGCAGGGCCTCGAACTGCGACGTGAGGATCCCGTGCCCCTCACGGAGTCGGTCGTTGAGCGCGTTGTAGAGACGCGTCTCGCAGCGGACGAGATCGGCGAAGAGGGCCGGCAGGTCGATGCCGTCACTTGACTTGGATGCCATGGCATATATCTTACCTGCATGCCCAGGCATATGATTCCTGGGCATGTACTCGCGATGGAGGCGACCATGAGCAGGCAGCAGCGCGCGGAGATCGACGCGATGATCCGCCGTCCGCGGCGCGAAGGACCCGCCGGGGCAGAGGGTTCGCAGAGCCCGGAGGGCACAGAAGGCCCGGGGTCGGTGGAAGAGCTGCGGGCCGGGTTCAGGGCGATGATGGCCGAGATGATCGTCCCGACGGGGATACGCACCCGAGCCGCGACGCTCGGCGCCCGGCCCGCCCTGCTCGTCGAGCCCCACGACGCCCCACGAGCCGGGACGATCCTCTATTTTCACGGCGGCTCCTACGTGGTCGGCTCGCCGCACACGGCGCTGTCGCTGACCGGGAACCTGGTGAGCCGAACCCGGTTCAGGGCGCTCTCGCTCGACTACCGGCTCGCCCCCGAGCACCCGTTCCCGGCCGCGATCGAGGATGCGCTGAGCGCGTACCGCGCCCTGCTCGATGGCGGCGAGGACCCGTCGGCCATCGCGTTCGCGGGGGACTCCGCCGGCGGCGGCCTCGCCGTCACCACGTGCCTCGCCGCCCGTGACGCCGGTCTGCCCATGCCCTCCGCGATCGTGGCGTTCTCCGCGGGACTCGACATGACCCGGACGGGGCCGAGCATGGACACCAGGGCCGGCGCCGACCCGTACTTCACCCGTGCGGGACTTGAGCACACCGGGGCCCTGTATTCCGCGGGTCAGGACCCGCACCAGCCCCTGCTCAGCCCCGCCGTCCTCGCCGACCTGGCCGGACTCCCGCCGATGCTCCTGCAGGTGGGCACCAACGAAATCCTCCTGGACGACTCCACGCGCCTCGCCGCTCGGGCGAGGGAAGCCGCGGTGGACGTGGTCCTGGATGTCGTCGCCGACGTACCTCACGTCTTCCAGGCGTTCGCCGGCATCCTGGACGAGGCCGACGAGGCACTGGACCGTGCGGCTCTCTTCCTCACGCAGCGGATCCGGGCCACGAGGACGGCGCGCCCGCGGAACGACTGAAGCCGGCGGGCGGCTCGTGCGCGCCCCGGCCGTCCGCCCGCTCGGCGCGGGACGCGGGCGGACACCGTCTGGCCCCCAACTGCCCAGGGGGGGGCAGCCCGTCGGCCAGTGGGGGGCTGCCCCCATGGATCGGGCGGACCGAACCCGCGACGCTCGAACCATGCCCCGTACGCATGTGACCAACGGATTCCTGCGCACCGCGAGCGCCGCGTCGCACTTGTGGCTCTTCGTTCTCACCGGCATCGTCACCGTCCTGGCGACCCGCGCCTTCCTCGCGATGACCGGCTACCCCAAACTCGGGGGAGGCGCGGGAGCCGGCAGGCTGCACATCTCCCACATGCTGTGGGGCGGGCTCCTGATGCTGGCGGGACTTCTCGTCATGCTCGTCTTCACCGGCGTCGCCTCCCGGCGGCGGGGCGCCCTCGTCGGCGGCGTCGGGTTCGGCCTCTTCATCGACGAGGTCGGCAAACTGGTCGCCGACGTCGGCTACTTCTACCGGCCCGCGGCCGGAATCATCTATCTCACGTTCGCCGCCCTGACCGGTCTGGCCTGGTGGGTCACGTGCCGCACGCGCGTGGACAGGGAGGCGGCCCCCGGCGCGACCCGCTCGGCCGCCGCCGCGGACACCGCACTGCACGGCGTCCTGTGCGGTCTGACCCCGCACGAACGGGAGGAGGCGCTGCGTCGCCTGCGCGGCGCGGGCGCACCCGCCACCGAACTGGACGCGGCCCTGGCGGCCCTCATCGAAGCGGTACCCGAGGCCCCGGCGCGCGCGCCCGGCCCGCACCACGAGGTGTGGCGAGCCGTCCGCGCGTGGCTGAGCGCCCAGGTGTCGCGGCGTCGGGGCCTCGTGCGGATCGCGGCCTGGGGCACGACCTTGCAGGCGGCGGCCCTGCTCATCGCCGTCGCCGTCGCAGGGCTCACGGGCGCCCTCGCCCACGAGACGGAGTGGACGTCCATCGCCGGGGTCCTGACCTGCTCACTCGCTTCCCTGGTCCTCGCGTTGCGCGGTACGACGTTGCTGCGCCGGGACCGGGACGCCGCCCTGCGCAGCCTGCGTGCCGCGCTCCTCGTGGACCTCCTCCTCGGCCAGGCCTTCAAATTCACGCTCAACCAGTTCTCCGCGGTGACCGACTGGCTGATCAGCCTCGCCCTGCTGTACGTCCTGACGGCGCAGGCGGGCCGGGCGACGAGTACCGCCCACTCGCCGAGGCCGAGGAAGCGGTCGGGGGCCCGTCAGAATGTCGCGAGCCGGTCCACCAGCGGCTCCATCTGCGGCTCCACCAGCGGCTCCATCCTCGGCTCGGCGTCCTCCGGCGGCAGCCGTCCTGCCCGGGTCGGTGCGGCCGGCCCGTGAGGAGCCGCCCGGACACCTCGGCGAACAGCCCCGGGTGGACGCCCTCCGGGGACGGCGGCCAGTTCGCGCGCGCCCACGGCTGCCGAATTCCCGGCGCCGCAGGGGCTTCGATACCACGAGCGGCGGACTGTGTCGGCCCTCCCGGGCCGGCGCGAGGTCACGTTCTCTGCCGACCGCAGAACCTGCCCCGCGCAGTGTCGACCGTTCCCGCCCCCGTCGACCTGCCCGGCCCAGGGCCGCCTGCCCGGAGACCGCGCCCATATCCCCGTTGTCAGAGCTCTCCGAGCTGTCGGAGCTGAACGAGTCCGCTCCGGGCCGCGCCTGCGGGACCCGTCCCGCGTCCGCCGCCCCTACCGTGCCTATCGACTGGAGAAGACTGGTGGGCCGGGCTCCGGCCCGCCCTGCGGCAGGCGCCGCGTTCCACACGATCAGTGCCGCCGCCACCGTGCTGCTTGCCCTGGTGGCCATCGGCACGCTCATTCTCGAGCCGGTCCTGATACGCCGCTCGCGGCCAGCGCCGCTCTGGTGCACGGCGCACCCACCCTGCCGCTGTCCCAGCCCCGCAACGTCATCCTCGGCCACCTGCTGGGAGCAGCCACCGGCTACGCGGTCCTCGCCACGATCGGCAGTTCGCCCTGGGCCACCGCTCTGGCCGGCGCCGCCACCGTCGCGCTCACCCTCCTGGCCCGCGCCCCGCACTCACCGGCCTGCGCCACCCCCGTCGTCGTCGTGCTCCACCATCCCGCGGCGTCGCGTTTCGTACCGCTGCTCGTGGGTGCCTGCGTGCTGCTCGTCCTCGGTGAGTACGCGGCGTCCCGCATTCGTCGAACGGCCCCCGAATATCCCGCCTATTGGTGGTAGTCGGTGGGAGCCGCACCAACGGGCCGGTGCCCGGCATCCCTTTCGGGGCGCCGGGCACCGGCCCGTTCACGGTGCGTGGCGCACCGGGCGTGACGTGATCAGTGCCCGATCAGCGCGTGATCAGCGGTGGCGCCACGACTTGGTGTCGATCGTGTGCTTGTGGTGGTCGCGCAGGACCGCGGTGTCCGCGTGGTTGTCCCAGGCGTAGTCGCGACGGTCCTGGAAGACGTCGTGGCTGGTGTTGCGGCCCTTGCCGGTGTGGACGCGCACGGACTGGTGGGCGCCCAGGCGCAGGTCGTGGAAGGTGTACGTCTGGTGGGAGCGGCCGGTCAGGGTCCAGCCCTTGAGGTTCACGGTGCCGCGGCCGGTGTTGGTGACGGTGACCCACTCGGCGTTGAGGCTCTTCTGGGAGTGATCGTCCCGCCCGGGGCTGTCGTACTGGATGGCCCCCAGGACGACGGGCGAGTGCGGAGCGGGCCGGTCCGCCGCCGTGGCGGGAACGGCTGCCGCGGTGGCGAGGCCCGCGGCGGCCAGGGCGAGTGCGGCGATGCGGCGGATGGAACGAGGAGACATGTGAACCCCTAATTCGCGGCGCCCCAACACGAGCGTGAGGGCGCCGAATCGTGCGGATGCCCGGCGCTGGTTCGGCCGGACGCGCACACTCTGGCCTGCGAAGGTGCCGCCGGGGCGGAGAAACCCCACGCGTGACCAAATACAGAACCTGACGCACCGTCAGCTGCAACGGCGTACGCGCCCCGGCGCGTGAGAAGTTCGTGCGCCCCCAGTCGGCTCGGTCACGAGAGGCTGACCCAGACCATGAGGACGGGATAGAGGAGAACCGCCAGGAACGACACCGATATCCACAGGCATCCCGTTTTCTTCTCCTCGCTCACGAAGAAGGACGCCGCGACGGCGTAGATGGCCGCGATCAGACCAATCAGCCATACGGGGAAGAGGCCCGCGATGATCCACTCGTTGAACATCCGTGTGCTCGCTGTCTGCTCGTGCCGGTGCCGGGTGGCCCGCCGGGGCGTGTCACACCGCGTATTTGAACACGTTCAACTTATCGCGTCGCGAAGTGGCCGCTCGAACCGGGTCGCCCGGAGGGAGGGGAAGGGGAGCGGGTGGCGGGGAGGCGGCGTCGAGGAACGTCGCGCGGGCCGGGGCGGGTTGGGCCGAGCCGGGTCGCAGGGTCGGGCATCCCGGTCGTCGCGGGCGGCGCCGGGGTCCAGGTCCGGGGGCATCGGATGGTGGTGCGCAGCCCACCTTCGCGGCGTCGGCATGGGCCCGCAGATGGCCCCGGACCTGCCCCGGGAGGCTCGCGCGGGCCCCGGACTCCCACCGGGGCGCGGCAGTTCGGTCGGTCGGCTCCGAGGGGTCCGAGCGGTGGGATAACCTCCTCGGCGGTGCGTGTACGCGCGGTGGGGATCTCGTGAGGTCCTCGTGGCATCGCGCCCCACCAACTGGGCGGCAATGACGGGTCGTGGGCCCGGCGAAGGTGACGGAGGCGATGGTCGATGGCCGGCTCGACGAAATCCAACATTGCTCAGCAACGGCCGGCGCCGGGGGCCGGTTCCGCACACGTCGGCGAGTCGGAGCTGCGGCAGCTCCTCGCGGGTCTCACCGCGGTGCGCGACGGCGACTTCGGCACGAGACTGCCCGGTGAGGCGGACGGGCTGCTCGGCGAGATCGCCACCGTCTTCAACGGAATGGTCGACCAGCTCTCGCTGTTCACGTCCGAGGTGACCCGGGTCGCCCGTGAGGTCGGCACCGAGGGCCGGCTCGGCGGCCAGGCCGAGGTGCCTTCGGTCTCCGGTACGTGGAAGGACCTGACCGACTCCGTCAACGCGATGGCGGGCAACCTCACCAGCCAGGTCCGCGACATCGCGCAGGTGGCCACGGCGGTGGCGCGGGGCGACCTGTCGCAGAAGATCGACGTGGCGGCCCGGGGCGAGATCCTGGAGCTGAAGAACACCGTCAACACGATGGTGGACCAGCTCTCCGCGTTCGCCGACGAAGTCACCCGCGTCGCCCGCGAGGTGGGCAGCGAGGGCCGCCTGGGCGGACAGGCCCAGGTGCCCGGCGTCGGCGGCACCTGGCGGGACCTGACCGACTCGGTCAACTTCATGGCGGGCAACCTGACGGACCAGGTCCGCAACATCGCCCAGGTGACCACCGCGGTGGCGCGGGGCGATCTCTCGCAGAAGATCACCGTCGATGCCCGGGGCGAGATCCTGGAGCTGAAGAACACCGTCAACACGATGGTGGACCAGCTCTCCGCGTTCGCCGACGAAGTGACCCGCATGGCACGGGAGGTCGGCACCGAGGGCATCCTCGGCGGACAGGCGGACGTGAAGGGAGTCTCGGGCACCTGGCGTGACCTGACGGACTCCGTCAACGGCATGGCGGGCAACCTCACCGCGCAGGTCCGCTCCATCGCGCAGGTCGCCACCGCCGTCGCGAAGGGCGATCTGTCGCAGAAGATCACGGTCACCGCACGCGGTGAGGTCCTCGAACTGAAGGACACCATCAACACGATGGTCGACCAGCTCTCCTCCTTCGCCGGTGAGGTGACCCGGGTGGCGCGCGAGGTCGGCACCGAAGGGCGGCTCGGCGGCCAGGCCGATGTCCGTGACGTGTCCGGCACCTGGCGCGACCTCACCGAGTCCGTCAACGTCATGGCCGACAACCTCACCGCGCAGGTCCGTTCGATCGCCGAGGTGACGACCGCGGTCGCCAAGGGCGACCTGTCGCAGAAGATCCGGGTGGACGCACGCGGCGAGATCCTGGAACTGAAGGAGACCATCAACACGATGGTCGATCAGCTCGGCGCCTTCGCGGACGAGGTGACCCGGGTGGCCCGCGAGGTCGGCACCGAGGGCAACCTCGGCGGACAGGCCACCGTCCGGGGCGTGTCGGGCACGTGGAAGGACCTCACCGACAACGTCAACGTGATGGCGTCCAACCTCACCGGTCAGGTCCGCTCCATCGCCCAGGTCGCCACCGCCGTCGCCAAGGGCGACCTGTCACAGAAGATCAACGTCGAGGCCAAGGGCGAGGTCGCCGCGCTCGCCGGGGTCATCAACACGATGGTCGACACCCTGTCCGCGTTCGCCGACGAGGTCACCCGGGTGGCCCGTGAAGTGGGCACCGAGGGCACCCTCGGCGGCCAGGCCCGCGTCCCGAACGTCGCGGGGACCTGGAAGGACCTCACCGACAACGTCAACTTCATGGCCCACAACCTGACCAGCCAGGTCCGCAACATCGCCCAGGTCACCACCGCCGTCGCCCAGGGCGATCTGACCCGCAAGATCGACGTCGACGCGCGTGGCGAGATCCTGGAGCTCAAGACGACCATCAACACGATGGTCGACCAGCTCTCCTCCTTCGCCGCCGAAGTCACCCGCGTCGCCCGCGAGGTCGGCAGCGAGGGGCGGCTCGGCGGACAGGCCGAGGTCGAGGGCGTCTCCGGCACCTGGAAGCGGCTCACCGAGAACGTCAACGAACTCGCCGGCAACCTGACCCGCCAGGTCCGTGCGATCGCCGAGGTCACCGGGGCCGTGGCCGAGGGCGACCTGACACGGTCGATCACCGTCGACGCCTCCGGCGAGGTCGCCGACCTCAAGGACAACATCAACTTCATGGTGGAGTCGCTGCGCGAGACCACCCGGGCCAACGAGGAACAGGACTGGCTCAAATCCAACCTGGCGCGGATCTCCGCCCTGATGCAGGGCCGGCGGGACCTCGCGATCGTCGCCGAACTCATCATGGACGAGCTCACGCCCCTGGTCTCGGCGCAGTACGGCGCCTTCTACCTCGCCGAGGAGACGGGCGAGGGAGTCCACCTCAACCTCGTCGGCTCCTACGCGCGCCCCGACACCAAGCTCGGCTTCCGCTTCCGGCTCGGCGAGTCCTTCGTCGGCCAGGCGGCCCGCAGCAAGCGCACCATCGCCGTCGACGACCTGCCGCCCGGGTACGTGACGGTCTCCTCGGGGCTCGGAAGCACCGAGCCGGTCTGCCTGATGGTGCTGCCCATCGTGGTCGAGGAGCAGGTGCTCGGCGTCATCGAACTGGCCACCGTGCACGCCTTCACGCCGATCCACCGGGACTTCCTCGAACAGCTGATGGAAGCGATCGGCGTCAACGTCAACACCATCACCGCCAACGCCCGCACCGACGAGCTCCTCGGCGAGTCGCAACGCCTCACCGCCGAACTCCAGGTCCGCTCCCAGGAGTTGCAGTCCCGGCAGGAGGAACTGCAGTCGTCCAACGCCGAGTTGGAGGAGAAGGCGGAACTGCTCGTCGCGCAGAACCGTGACATCGAGACCAAGAACCTGGAGATCGAGCGGGCCCGCCAGGAACTGGAGGACCGCGCCCACCAGCTCTCGCTCGCCTCCAAGTACAAGTCCGAGTTCCTGGCCAACATGAGCCACGAGCTGCGCACCCCGCTCAACAGCCTTCTCATCCTGGCCCAGTTGCTCGCCCAGAATCCCAGCCGCAACCTCACCGCCAAGCAGGTCGAGTACGCCGGCATCATCCACTCGGCGGGCTCCGACCTGCTCCAGCTCATCAACGACATCCTCGACCTGTCCAAGGTCGAAGCGGGCAAGATGGACGTCAGCCCCGAGCGGATCTCCCTGCGCAAGCTCCTCGACTACATCGAGGTCACCTTCCGGCCGGTCACCAGCCAGAAGAGCCTGACCTTCACGGTGAAGACGCCCGCGACGCTGCCCGCCGAACTGCTCACCGACGACTACCGGCTGCGCCAGGTGCTGCGCAACCTGTTGTCCAACGCGGTCAAGTTCACCGAGAAGGGCGGTGTCGAGCTACGGATCGAGGTCCTGGCCGAACAGCTCGCCCCGGAGGCGGCCCGGCGCGGCGGCCCGGTGATCGCCTTCCACGTGGCTGACACCGGGATCGGCATCGCGCCGCAGCACCTGGAGACCGTGTTCGGCGCCTTCCAGCAGGCCGACGGAACGACGAGCCGCAAGTACGGCGGCACCGGGCTCGGGCTGTCGATCAGCAGGGAGATCGCCTTCCTGCTGGGCGGCGCCATCACCGCCGAGAGCACCCTGGGACAGGGGAGCACCTTCACCCTGTACCTGCCGGTCGCCCGGCCCGATTACGCCGAGTTCACCGTGCAGCCCGGCCGCCCCGCTCTGCCGGCCGCCGAGCCGATGGAGGAACCCGCCGCCGAGCCCGACCCGCGCCACTCGGCCGTCCCCGCCCCCGAACCCGTACAGCCCAAGCGGCTGCTGGTCGTCGAGGAGCGCTCGCGCGGACTGCTTTCGCTGGTCGCCGAGAGCGCCGTCGGCGACCTGGCGGCACACCCCACCCTCGGTGACCCGCGCGGTCCTGTGGAGATCACCGCGGCGGTCGGGGTCCACGAGGCGGCCGAGGCCCTGGCCGCGGCCCCCTGCCACTGCGTGGTCCTCGAACTCGACCTGCCGGACGACGCGGCGCTCAGGTTCCTCGAGGACATGGCCCGGGACGCCGCGCTGCGCGGCGTCCCGGTACTGGCCCACAACAACCGCCGCCTCGGCACGGACCAGGAACGCATCCTGCAGAAGCGCGCGGCCACCCAGCCGCTGGAGCTGATCTCCAGCCTCGACGAGCTGCGGGAGCGCATCGCCCTGCACCTGAGCGCCGACCAGCCCGGTGACGTACTTCCCCTGGTGCGGGCCGACGAACCGATCGAGGTCAGCCCGCACGCCGACAAGTCGCTCGCCGGACGCACCGTGCTGGTCGTCGACGACGACGACCGCAACCTGTACGCCATCACGGGCATCCTGGAAGTGCACGGCATGACGGTGCTTCAGGCCGAGAACGGCAGGATCGCCCTCGACACGCTGTCCGCGCATCCGGCGATCGACCTGATCCTGATGGACGTGATGATGCCGGAGATGGACGGCTACGCGGCCACCGCCGCGATCCGCGCCATGCCCGAGCACGTCGACCTGCCGATCATCGCCGTGACCGCCAAGGCCATGATCGGCGACCGGGAGAAGAGCCTGGCCTCCGGGGCCAGCGACTACGTCACCAAGCCCGTGGACGCGGGGGAGCTGATGGCGCGGATCAAGCGGCAGTTGAACCCCTGACGCCCGGCGGCCGAACCCCTGACGG
Organism: Streptomyces sp. NBC_00442; assembly: GCF_036014195.1. Lineage (NCBI taxonomy): Bacteria > Bacillati > Actinomycetota > Actinomycetes > Kitasatosporales > Streptomycetaceae > Streptomyces > Streptomyces sp. NBC_00442. The sequence continues at coordinate 338,430 of NZ_CP107918.1, read as the reverse complement.
CCGCCCCTTCCCGCCCACCACCGAACCACCTCCTGACGTGTGAGGAGCGAGCTTGTGTCCAGGTCCGAAGGGACGGCCGACGGGACGGCCGACGAGCGCAGGAGCGGCCTGCCCGCGTGGCCGGGCCAGAGAGGGGTCACGGGGACGGGCAGCGCCATGGGGAAGGGCGCCGTCATGGGGAAGGCCGCGGCCACAGGGGAGGGCGCGGTCACGGGGGAGGGCAGCGCCGTGGGGCGGCTCGCCGACACCGTTCAGCGCCTGCAGGGCCAGCTCCAGCGCGCCCAGGCCGAGGCCGAGGGGCGCGCCCTCGTCGACCTCGCGAGCGGCATCCTCGTCGAGCGTCTGCGGTGCAGTCCCGTCGAGGCGGCGGCGCAGCTGGACGGCCTGGCCGCACAGGCGGGCCTCTCCACGCTGGAGCTGGCCGCGGATCTCGTCAACCAGGCGACCCGCGACAAGATCGCCGACGTGGCGCGTGACTTCGTCACCGAGACGGCCCAGCCGGCCGGCGCGTCCGTGGGCCTGCGCCTGCGCAGCGCGGAGGCGGGCGCCCTGGCCGCCGCCGGGGACGCCCAGGCCGTGGCGCAGTCGATCCTCCAGCACGCCCTGGAACCCCTGGGCGCCGTCGCCGTCGCCATCTGGGCCGCCCACGCCGACCAGTCCCTGACCCTGGCCGGCAGTGCCGGATTCTCCGAGGAGGAGCCCGCGCGCTGGCGCCATGTGCCGCCCGGCGTCCCCACGCCCGCCCGGCAGGCCCTCGGCAACCGGACCGCCACGCATTACGACATGCTCACCGAGGCCGCACTGCCGTCCATCGGCCTTCCGGACCTGGGCGGGGGACGCATGACGGTCCCGGCCGGCACGGGCGGGCGGATCATCGGCGTCCTGGAGATCTGCTGGCCCGACCGGCTGCCCGAGCGGTCCCAGTCCATCGAACGCCAGGTGCAGGTCCTGGCCGAGCTGTGCGCGATCGCCCTGGAGAGCCACCCCGTTCCCGGCCCCGATCTCTCCTCGCGCCGGTCCGCCGACCCCAGGGTGGCCGAACTCCTCGACCTCACCGACGGACTGCCCGACCCCTGCCTGCTCCTCGAACCGCTCCTCGACCGGGCGGACACCCCCGCCGACTTCCTGATCCGGCATGTCAACCCGAGCTTCGTCGACTTCGCCGGCCGGCCGCGGAACGCGATCGCCGGAGCCCGGCTTCTCGACGCGTACCCGCTGGCCGCCGAGGCCGGCGGCCTCTTCGAGAAGGTGGAGCACGTCCTGGCCACGGGCGAGCCGTTCCGCGCCGAGCGCATGCGGCTCGCCGCCGTGGTCGACACCGTCGCGCTGACCACCCAGGCCCAGGTCAGCATCAGCCGGCAGGGCACCCACGTCCTCGTGGTCTGGCGCCTCGACGACGGCGCGCGCAAGGTGGCCAGCCTGCTCCAGCACGCCCAACGCCTCGGCCGCATCGGGGGGTTCGAGGAGAACCTGCTCTCCGGCGAGATCGCCTGGAACGACTCCCTCTTCGAGCTCCACGGCCTTTTGCCCACCGCCGAACCGATCCCCCTCGAACAGCTCCCCGCCCACGCCCACCCCGACGACGCCCACTCCATCGGCCGGTTCCTGCGGTCCCTGCTGTACCACCAGCGGCCCGCTTCCACCGCCTTCCGGCTGCAGCGCGCCGACAGCGTGGCCCGGCACATCCGTGTCGTCGCCGAACCCGTACTCGACGAGAACTCCCGGGTCGTCGCGGTGCGGGGCGCCTACCAGGACGTCTCCGCCCAGCACTGGACCGAGGTCGCCCTCGCGGCCACCCGGGACCAGCTCGCCCAGAGCCAGCAGGAAACGGCCGAACGCAACCGGCTCGCCCTGCAGTTGCAGCAGGCCATCATGCCGCCCAGCCACGGCCCGGTGGACCTGCACAACCTGAACGTGGCCGTCCGGTACCGGCCGGCCGAGAAGGACCATCTCGTCGGCGGCGACTGGTACGACGCGGCCGCGCTGCCCTCCGGCCACGTACTGCTGTGCGTGGGCGACGTAGCCGGTCACGGCATCGAGGCGGCCACCGGCATGGTCGCGCTGCGCAACGCGCTGCGCGGCCTTGCCACCACCGGCGCAGGCCCGGCGCAGCTCCTCGCGTGGCTCAACACCGTCACCCACCACCTCACCGACAACGTCACGGCGACCGCGGTCTGCGGACTGTACGACCCCGTCTCGCGCCAGCTCCGCTGGGCTCGGGCCGGCCACCTCCCGCCCGTCCTCGTGCGGGGCGGCACGGCGGGCGCGCTGCCCCAGCTCCGCGGAATCCTCCTCGGCGCCACCGGGCAGGCCGAGTACGAGGAGGGCCGGACCCAGCTGGAGACCGGCGACACCCTGATGATGTACACCGACGGCCTGATCGAGCGCCGCGACCGCTCCGTGCAGGACTCCCTGGACAACCTGCTCCAAGTCGCCCAGAGCGCACGGCAGTTGGGGCGGGGGAGTCAGCTGGAGAACCGGCTCGACCACCTGTTGCGGTACACCAACGCGGACACGGACGACGACACGTGCCTCATCGGAGTCACCGTGCGCTGACGGTCGCCGACCCGCCGGAGACATGAAGCGGCCCCGCGCGTCCGGGGGGAGGGACGGCGGGGCCGCGGGCCCGGACCAGGCGTGGGGGGAAAGCCTGGCCCCGAGGGGGCATACACACCGGGTGCCCCCTGCACATACGCCCATGCGTGTGACCTGCGTTACGGTGCGCGCCTCGGGGAGTCCCGCGGGATCACGCTCCCCGGGCCTGCTCGAAGCGGGCGCGGCCCTCGGCGAGGTCCACGACCGGGCCGGGGTAGTCGAGCGCCGCCCGGTCGCCCTCGGCCATCTTCCACGGCTCGTGGATGAACTTCCGCTCGACGTCGGCGAGTTCGGGCACCCAGCGGCGCACGTAGTCGCCGCGCGGATCGAAGCGCTTGCCCTGGACCACCGGATTGAGGACGCGGTTGGGCCGGGTGTCGGTGCCGGTCCCGGCCACCCACTGCCAGTTGAGCTGGTTGTTGGCGACGTCCCCGTCGACCAGCAGCTCCAGGAAGTGCCGGGCGCCGATCCGCCAGTCGGTGTAGAGCGTCTTGGTGAGGAAGCTCGCCACGAGCATCCGGCCCCGGTTGTGCATCCACCCCTCGTGGGCGAGCTGTCGCATCGCCGCGTCCACCAGCGGGTATCCGGTGCGTCCCCCGCGCCACGCGGCGATCTCCCGCTCGTCCGAGCGCCATCGGTCGCCGCGGTCGCGGTAGTCCTCGCCCGCCGCCCGCGGCCGGGCCGCCAGCACCTGATGGTGGAAGTCCCGCCACGCCAGCTGCCTGATGAACGCCTCTGCGCCCGACGACCCCTCGCGTCGCGCCAGGTGGACCAGCTCGGTCGCGGAGAGCGCGCCGAAGTGCAGGAAGGGCGAGAGGCGCGACGTGGCGTCGCCGCCCAGATCGTCGTGGCCGTCCTCGTACCCGGCGACGCCGCCCGCGAGCCACTGCCGGAGCCGCTTCCTGCCCGCCGTCTCACCGCCCTCCATGACACCGGGGGACACGCCGTCCGCCGTGGCGCGGCGCGGCACGCTGCCGGCCGCGATCCGGGGCACGGAAACGGCGCGGGGCGTCGGGGCGACATCCCGGACGCTCGATTCGGCCCAGCGCCGGAAGTACGGCGTGAACACCGCGTAGTGGTCGCTGCCCGCCGGGGTGACGGCGCCCGGCGCGAGCACCGTCACCACCGCGTCGTGCACCGACAGGGCGCATCCGATGTCGTCGAGCGCCGTGCGCAGCCGCTCCTCGCGCCGCACGGCGTACCGGCTCACGCCGCCCGCGAGGTGCACCCGTTCCGCGCGCACCGACGTCACGACGGAACACACCTCCGCCACGACATCACCGGAACGGACCACCAGGTGCCCGCCGCGCTCGCGCAGTCCGGCGTCCAGGTCGGCCAGGCAGTCGGCGAGGAAGGCCCGGCGATTGGCGGCGTCGAATCCGGCCGCCCGCACCCCGTCGTCGTCCACGAACAGCGGGACGACCTGATCGGCTCCGCGCACCGCGGCGGACAGCACCGGATTGTCGTGCAACCGCAGATCGGACGTGAACAGGACTACGGACACCGACACGGGACGGGCTCCTCGGGTCTCGGGGGGACTGGCTGGGGGCGACGGGCTGGGGACGTCGGCGCACCGCAACGGCCGCGCCGGCGCGGCCGGGTGCGGGTCGTGCGGCATGCCGGGGCACTGTGCCGACGGCCCCGATCCTCCTGGACTCCGGCCGTCCCACCGCTCATTCGGCGCGGGCGTGGCGAAGGATTGGTCCGGTCGTCGCGCCCGTGCTCCGGTGGGGACGCCATGTGCCGTTTGGGCCCGGCGCGCCGGGATACCCGGCGCGGGAGTGGCCCGCGGCGCGCGTGGCCGCAGAAGGCGCGCCCGGACCGCGGGCCCCGCGGTCCCGCCCGGCCACCGCCATCGCGCCCGTCAACGGGCCCGCCCGCCGGGCCGTCGAACGCAAGGAGTGACATGCAACGCGAAGCCGCGCTGGAACTCGCCGACCTGGGGCAGCAGCTGAGGGTGGACGCCGTGCGCGCGGCCGCCGCTGCGAACTCCGGCCACCCCACGTCCTCCATGTCCGCATCCGACCTGGCGGCGGTCCTGCTCGCCCACCACCTGCGCTACGACTTCGACCACCCGGAGCACCCCGGCAACGACCGGTTCATCCTCTCCAAGGGACACGCCTCCCCGCTCCTGTACGCGATGTACCGGGCGGCGGGTGTCGTGGACGACGAAGAACTCCTGACGTTCCGCCGCCGCGACAGCCGCATGGAGGGGCACCCCACCCCCCGGCTCCCCTGGGTGGACGTGGCCACGGGCTCGCTGGGGCAGGGGCTTCCGGTCGGGGTCGGCATGGCGCTCGCGGGCAAGCGGCTCGACCACGCGCCGTACCGGGTGTGGGTGCTGTCCGGCGACAGCGAGATGGCCGAGAGGTCCGTCTGGGAGGCCGCCGAGCACGCGGCGTACGAGAACCTCGACAACCTCACGCTGATCATCGACGTGAACCGGCTCGGGCAGCGCGGCCCCACCCGCCACGGCTGGGACCTCGACGCGTACGCCCGCCGCCTGAAGGCCTTCGGCTGGCACACCATCGAGATCGACGGACACGACATCGAGGCGGTGGACGCGGCGTTCGCCGAGGCGTCGGCCACGACGTCGCAGCCCACCGCCGTCATCGCCCACACCCTCAAGGGCCGCGGGGTCGCCGAGGTCGAGGACCGCGAAGGCCACCACGGAAAGCCGCTGCCCGACGCGGACGCCGCAATCGAGGAACTCGGCGGCCCCCGCTTCGTCCGCGTCGAGGTGTCCTCGCCGCCCTCCGCCCCCGCCCGTCGCGACGCGGACATCGGCCACCTCGACCTGCCGCGCTTCGAGGTCGGCGACTCGGTGGCGACCCGCGACGCCTTCGGCCAGGCCCTCGCCGCGCTCGGCTCGGCACGCGAGGACGTGGTGGCCCTGGACGGCGAGGTCGGCGACTCCACGCGCACGGAGTTCTTCGGCAAGGCCCACCCCGAACGCTACTTCGAGTGCTACATCGCCGAACAGCAGCTCGTCGCCGCCGCCGTCGGCCTCCAGGCCAGGGGCTACGTCCCCTACGCCTCGTCGTTCGCCGCCTTCCTGACCCGCGCCCACGACTTCGTGCGCATGGCCGCCGTCAGCCAGGCCGGGATCAACATCGTCGGCTCGCACGCCGGGGTCTCCATCGGCCAGGACGGGCCGTCGCAGATGGGCCTCGAAGACCTGGCGATGTTCCGCGCCGTACACGGCAGCACCGTGCTCTACCCGTGCGACGCCAACCAGACCGCACAGCTGGTCGCCGCGATGGCCGACCTGCCGGGGGTGCGCTACCTGCGCACCGGCCGCGGCGAGGCCCCCGTCATCTACGGCCCCGACGAGCGGTTCGCCCCCGGCGGGTCCAAGGTCCTGCGGTCGAGCGACCAGGACCGGGTGACCGTCGTCGCCGCCGGCGTCACGGTCCAGGAGGCGCTGCGCGCGGGTGAACTCCTCGACCGGGAGGGCATCGCCGTGCGCGTCATCGACCTGTACTCGGTCAAGCCCGTCGACGCGCGGACCCTCCAGGAAGCCGCGGAGGCGACGGGCTGCCTCGTCACGGTGGAGGACCACCGGGTGCAGGGCGGGATCGGCGACGCGGTGGCCGAGGCGTTCGCCGACGGCCGCCCGGTGCCGCGCCTGGTGCGGCTCGGCGTGCGGACCATGCCGTCATCGGCCGGCCCCGAGGAACAGCTGCGTCTCGCCGGCATCGACGCCGAATCGATCGCGGCGGCCGTACGGCTCCTCGTGGAACGCGTCGTCGTGCCCTAGGCCGTGTCCTCGAAGTCCCGTCGGACTCGCGGGCGACGACGCCACTTTGAAGACACTCCCCAGCGCCCCGGCCGGGCCGCGCGACACCGGCGGCCCGGCCCGCGCAACACCGGTGGCACACGGGATGCCGCGATGTCCGGATCCTGGATGCCACCGTGTACCCCGTCGACAGCGTGCCCCGGTGCCCGGCGCAAGAGCCGGGCACCGCCGGGGCGCGCGAGCACAGAGAGCGGGTGCCCCGTGGCATCAGGAGACGAGACGGAGCGCGACGCGGCCCGGCCGCTGACGTGCCTGGTGACCGGCGCCACGGGATACATCGGCGGCCGGCTCGTGCCCGAGCTCCTGAAGGCCGGGCACCACGTGCGCTGCCTCGCGCGCTCCCCGGAGAAGCTGCGCGACCAGCCGTGGGCCGACCGCGTCGAGGTCGTACGGGGTGATGTCACCGACGCCGACTCGGTCGCCGGCGCCTTGCACGACGTCGACGTCGCGTACTACCTCGTGCACGCCCTCGGCACCGGGGCGGGCTTCGAGAAGACCGACCGCGAAGCCGCCCACACCTTCGCACAGGGGGCGGCCGGTGCCGGGGTCCGCCGCATCGTCTACCTCGGCGGGCTCACCCCGGCCGATGTACCGGTGCGGCAGCTGTCGCCGCACCTGCGCTCCCGCGCCGAGGTGGGCGAGGTCTTCCTGGCCGGCGCGGTACCCGCCACCGTGCTCCGAGCCGCCGTCGTCATCGGCTCCGGCTCGGCCTCGTTCGAAATGCTGCGCTACCTGACCGAGCGCCTGCCGGTCATGGTGACGCCCAGCTGGGTCGGCACACGGATCCAGCCCATCGCCATCCGCGACGTGCTGCGCTATCTCGTAGCGAGCGCCCGCATGCCGCGGGAGGTCGACCGGGCCTTCGACGTCGGGGGCCCCGACATCATGACCTACCGCGCCATGATGGAGCGCTACGCCAAGGTCGCCGGTCTGCCCCACCGCTTGATCCTGCCGGTGCCGATGCTCAGCCCGAGGCTCTCCAGCCACTGGATCGGTCTGGTCACCCCGGTGCCGCGCGCCATCGCCCGGCCCCTCGCGGAGTCCCTGCGCCACGAAGTGGTCTGCGGCGAACACGACATCACGCGGTACGTGCCCGACGAGCCGGGCGCCCCGCTCGGCTTCGACGACGCCCTCGAACTGGCCCTGCGGCGCGTCCGCGAGGCGCAGGTCGACACGCGCTGGTCCAACGCCGCTCTGCCGGGCGCGCCCAGCGACCCGCTGCCCACCGACCCCGACTGGGCGGGCGGCAGCCTCTACACCGACGAGCGCGAGCGCACGGTCGACGCGCCCGCCGCCGTCCTGTGGCGCGTGGTCGAAGGCATCGGCGGCGAGAACGGCTGGTACTCCTTCCCGCTGGCCTGGGCGGTACGGGGCTGGCTGGACCGGCTGGCGGGCGGCGTGGGCCTGCGCCGCGGCCGCCGGGACGCGCACCGGCTGCGGGTCGGCGACTCGCTCGACTTCTGGCGGGTCGAGGAGATCGTTCCCGGCCGCCTCCTGCGCCTGCGCGCGGAGATGCGGCTGCCGGGCCTGGCCTGGCTGGAGATGCGCATCGAACCGGACGGGGACGGGCGCAGTCTCTACCGGCAGAAGGCGATCTTCCATCCGCGCGGGCTGCTCGGACACGCCTACTGGTGGAGCGTCTCGCCCTTCCACTCCATCGTCTTCGGCGGCATGGCCCGCAACATGGCCAAGGCCGCCGAGACACAGCCCGATCCCGCACCGGGGACCCCCGCGTAACGCCTCGGCCGGCGTGTGCCGGGCCCGGCGGCCCGGACCCCGTACGCGATCCGGTCGGACCAGGACGTGGGATGAACACGTTCGGTCAAGGGGATAGCGGGCAGGAGCACAGCACACAGATACCGAGACATACAGACACCACGACATCTGACCCAGGACCGATCATCTGGGGGTTTTGCCCATGGCTCGCCCGCCTGCCACCACCGGTACCGGTTCGCCGCCGGACCTCGACCCGTCCGTCACGGGGCCGACGACGGCCGCCCAGGCACGCGACACCGCCCGCGACTTCCTCGCCGCACTCGTGCCGGCGCCGTCGAAGGAAAGCATCGAGAACGCCGTCCTCATCGTCTCCGAACTCGTCACCAACGCTCTGCGTCACGCCGGGGGAGCGACGTCCCTGGACCTCGCCGCGGACCCCGCCACGCTGCGCATCAGCGTGCGCGACCCCAGCCCCGTGCCGCCGCGGGAGCGCACCCCTGATCTGCGTGGGTACGAAGGCGGATTCGGCTGGCTCCTGGTCCGCTACCTCGCCAAGAGCGTCGCCGTCACCCCGGCCGCCGACGGCGGCAAGAACGTCTGCGTCGCCCTGCCGCGCTGAACCCTCCCGCCGTCGAGTGCGCCCGGTGAGCGCCGGTCCCCGGCCGACTGCTTCAGCCAGTTGGGGGTCGGAGTACATGTTCCCGACGGCCCGGGGCAGACGCTTGCTTCGACGGACATAGTTTTGGCGACTAGGGAGGTTGTCCTCATGGCAGCGGCGCAAGTGACGGTACGCGAGCGGACGGACCGGCCGGCGGCCAAGACCATGGACCCCGGCGTAGGGGAGCTGCCGTGGGTCGAGGACGCGGGGAAGGTGGCGCCGAAGGACGCCCGTGAGCTGTCGAAGGTCTTCTTCGAGCGGCTCCAGGTACTGGAAGAGGGCACGGCCGAATACCAGTACGCGCGGAACACGCTCATCGAGATGAACCTGTCGTTGGTGCGCTTCGCCGCCGGCCGCTTCCGCAACCGGGGCAGCGGCGAGATGGAGGACGTGATCCAGGTCGGCACCATCGGCCTGATCAAGGCGATCGACCGGTTCGAGTTGTCGCGCGAGGTCGAGTTCACGTCATTCGCCGTCCCGTACATCGTGGGCGAGATCAAGCGCTTCTTCCGGGACACGACCTGGGCCGTGCACGTGCCCCGGCGCCTCCAGGAGCTGCGCGTGGACATCGCGAAGGCCAAGGAGAGGCTCGCGGTCGACCTGGACCGCGACCCCACCGTGCGGGAGCTCGCCGCCCACCTGGACCGGGACGAGGAAGAGATCGTCGAGGGTCTCGTCGCGGCCAACGGATACACCGCGGGCTCGCTCGACATGTCGGCCGACACGGAGGACGCGGGCGGCGCCGCCGGAAACCGCAGCCGCACGCTCGTCGACTTCCTCGGCGAGGACGACCCGGGCATGGAGAAGGTCGAGAACCTCCAGTCCCTCGCGCCCCTGATGGGAGACCTGAGCGAGCGTGAGCGCAGGATCGTGAGCATGCGGTTCGGCCTCGAAATGACGCAGTCGGAGATCGGGGCGGAGCTCGGGGTCTCGCAGATGCAGGTCTCGCGCCTGCTGTCGCGCATCCTGACCAAGCTTCGCGCCGGCATGACCGAGGACGCCACCGCGCGGGCCTGACCGCCCGCGGTACCTGGCCGTCCGCGGTACCCGCGGCGGGACCCCGATGCGGGCCGGGGTCCCGCCGCCGTTCGATGTTCCTGGAAGAACCGACGCCTGCCCGAGCCCGAATGCTGGAGGCGTTTTGTGAACTCCCTGTGCGAGACCGTGTTCATGAACCTGGAGGCCGACGGGGCGGAGCGCGTCCCGGTGGTCACCCGGCTCACCTACGGGGCCGACGACCCGTTCGCGGTCGGCCTCCGCTTCGAGCTGCAGCAGGACATCGCCGTCGTGTGGACGATCGAGCGGGACCTGCTGGCCCAGGGGCTGCACCGGGCGACGGGCGACGGGGACGTGCGGGTGGCGCCCCAGATCGTCGAGGGCCGCCGGGAGACGCGTATCGAACTCGCCGGGTGCGGTCTCGACGGGACCTGGGGGTGCGCGGTGTTCTCCGCGTGGGAACCCGCTCTGCGCCACTTCCTGGAGAAGACGTACGAGGTCGTCCCGCCGGGCCGGGAAGAGGTCGACGTGGACGCGTTCCTCACCGAGGTGCTGGCCGCGGGCTGACCCGCACGGGGCTCGGGCCGGCCCGTTTGAAATCGTCCGGAGCGGCCAGGCGTAGTGATGTCCACACAGTTGATCCACGGTGGAGGCACATCACATGGCTCGCGACGAGAAGGCCAAGGCGAAGACCGAGCAGGCCAAGGGCAGGGCCAAGGAAGCGCTCGGCCGCATGACGGGCAATGAGCGGCTCACCGCCGAGGGCCGCATCGACCAGGTCAAGGGCGAGACGCGCGAGGAGAAGGAGAAGGCCAACGAGGCCTTCAGGCGCTGACCGGGGCCGCGCGGAGGGACGCGCGGCATCGCCGGGCCGACGCGGACGACGCGGCTGAAGCCCGCCGCGACAACGAACGGAAGGGGCGAACCTGTGACGAACAGCGATCTCGATCTCTGGGGTTTCAAGGACACCAGTGGCCATCTATCCGGGGCGGATCTGCGCGGATGGAAGGTCGAGGCGGCCGACGGGAGCATCGGCAAGGTCGACAGCCATTCCGACGAGGTGGGCTCGGCGCACCTCGTGGTGGACACCGGGCCGTGGATCTTCGGCAAGCGCGTGCTGCTGCCGGCCGGCACCGTGACCAGGCTCGACCCGGACGACAACAGGATCCACGTCGCCCTCACCAGGGAGCAGGTCAAGGACTCGCCGGAGTTCGAACCCGCCACGCACCTCGACGACCCCTCGTACCGCGACATCATCGGCCGGTACTACGGCGGTCCCCCCGCGTAACACCTCCTGAACCCCGTAACCCGCATAACCCCATAACCCCGTAACCCCCATGACCCCCCTCTCGTCCCCCTCGAATCCGAATGGGAGTAAAGCAGTGTCTGTCGTGAAGAGTTCGTTGTCCGATGCGGAGCTGAAGGTCGTCGGTTCGGCCTTGCAGGGGGCGCTGGTGGATCTGGTGGATCTGTCGCTGGCGGCCAAGCAGGTGCACTGGAATGTGGTCGGTCCGCGTTTTCGGTCGGTGCATCTGCAGCTCGATGATGTGGTGACCACGGCGCGGGAGTATTCGGACACGGTGGCGGAGCGTGCCGCGGCGCTGGGTGTGAATCCGGACGGGCGTGCGGGTTCGGTGGCGGGGGCCAGTGCGCTGGGGACGGTGCCGGAGGGCTGGATCAAGGATTCGGATGCGGTGGAGATCCTGGTGGTGGCGCTCGGCGGGATCGTGGAGCGGATGCGTGAGCGTATCGCGGCCACCGACGAGCCGGACCCGGTCAGCCAGGACCTCCTGATCGCTCTCACGGCCGAGCTGGAGAAGCACGCCTGGATGTTCCAGGCCGAGAACAGCTGACGCCACTGAGCCACACGAAGCGGGGCGGCCCACGAGGCCGCCCCGCTTCGTGTCGTCCTGCGCGCGCCCCGCGTGCGCCGCCGTCCGGGCCGCGCACGACGACCCGCGACGCGGCCCGGCGAGCGGCCGAACACAGCGGGCGTGACGGGATGCGGGATGTGAGACTGCCTCAGGAGAGGAGGTGGTCGGCCGTGAACGCGGAGGACACCCGGGACTCGGGCTGCGGCGAGAGACTGCTTGAGGATCTGCTCGCCCAGGCGCACAGCGCGACCCCGATGGACCTCCCCGTGCTGGTCAACCGATGTGCCGAGGCGTTCGGTCTGGGCGAGATCGACATCTACCTGACCGACCTTCAGCAGCGCCGCCTCGTCGGGCTCACCGACGGCCTCGCGACCCTGGACATCGACGCGTCCGTCGCCGGCTGGTGCTACCGGACCGTCTCCCTGCGCATCGAGGACGTGGAGACCGGCTTCCTGTGCCTGTGGCTGCCCGTGGTGGACGGAGCCGAGCGGCTCGGAGTGCTCGGCGTCCGCACCCGCTCCGTGGACGCCGTCCGCCTGCGACGCTGCCGCATGCTGACCGGGATCGTGGCGATGGCCATCACCTCCAAGCGTGCCTACAGCGACAGCTTCGCCCGCCGCGCGCGGGCCGAGCGCATGCAGCTGCCCGCGGAAATGCTCCGTGCCTTCCTTCCGCCGCGCACCATCGGCAACGCGCACGTCGTCTCCACCGCGGTGCTGGAACCCGCGTACGAGATCGGCGGCGACGCCTTCGACCACTCGCTCACCCAGTCCACCCTCCACGCGGCGATCCTCGACGCCATGGGCCACGATCTCGCCTCGGGCCTGACCACGTCGGTCGCCCTCGCCGGCTGCCGCAACGCGCGCCGGGCCGGCGCGGGCCTTCTCGACCTCGTCGAGACCATCGACCAGGCGCTCGCCCAGTGGCTGCCCGACAAGTACTGCACCGGCATCCTCACCCAGCTCGACCTCGCCACGGGGCTGTTCAGCTGGTCCAACTGCGGGCACCCGCCGCCGGTCCTGATCCGCGGCGGACGCGTCGTGGCGGGGGCGCTCGAACGCACCCCCCAGCCTCCCATGGGCCTCCCGGCCAGGTTCAGCGACGACCCGCGTGCCGTCCACGAACTGGCCCTGGAGCCGGGAGACCGCGTCCTGCTGTACACCGACGGCGTCACGGAGGCCCGCACCGCCGGCGGCGGTGAGTTCGGCATGGACCGCTTCACGGACTCCATCATTCTGGCCACCGCCTCGGGCGAACTGGCCGCGGAGTCGCTGCGTCGTCTCATCCACGCCATCCTCGACGCCGAGGACAGCGACCTGCTCGACGACGCCACCATGCTCCTCATCGAATGGTGGCCACCCACGAGCGGGCCAGGACAGACAGGACAGATAGGGAGACGCGCGGCGGGGCAGTAGCGGATGCATGGATATGAATCAGACGCGTACCGATGTCTCGTCCACCGTCCCGCTGAGCGCCGTCGCGCTCGTGTGCACCCTCTCCCCGTCCCCCGCCGAGTCCAGCTCCCAGCTCCTTGCGGAGCAGACCATGAAGTCGCTCGCCGAGCACGGTGTGACCGGCAAGGTCGTCCGCGTCGTCGACCACGACGTGAAGCCGGGCGTGGAGACCGACATGGGTGACGGCGACGCGTGGCCCGAGATCCGCGACAGCATCCTCGGCGCGGACATTCTCGTGATCTCCACGCCGATCTGGCTCGGCCACCCCTCGAGCATTGCGCAGAAGGTCATGGAGCGCCTCAACGCGGACATCTCGCAGACGGACGACGAAGGCCGGCCGCTCTACTACGGCAAGGTCGCCGCGGTGTGCGTGGTGGGCAACGAGGACGGCGCGCACAAGGTCGGCGCCGACATCTTCCAGGGTCTCAACGACGTCGGCTTCACGCTGGCACCCGGCGCGGTCACCTACTGGGTCGGCGAGGCGATGCAGGGGACCGACTACCTCGATCTCGCGAGCACCCCCAAGACGACGGCGGGCACGACCGCCACCCTCGCGGCGAACGCCGGCCATCTCGCGCGGCGCCTCAAGGCGGCCCCGTACCCCGCAGCTTGACCCGAGGGGCGGTGCCGCCGCTCCACGCGTCCCCGCGCGGCGCCCGCCGCTTCCGTCACGCTGAGTGATCTGGACGGGCGGGCGTGCGCATGCCGACCTACGATGATCCGCGTTGAGCAAAGTCCGGACGGGCGCCCTCCCCACGCGCCGTCCGAACGCCTACGTGGACCTCATCCGGTCCACGGACACGTGGAGGTCCCCATGCGATTCACCCACACCTGCGCAACCGCGGCCGCCGTCACCGCGCTGGCCGTCACCGGCGCGGCGCCCGCGTTCGGCGCGGCCAGCCCGTCCGCCACCGCCGACGCGGTGTTCCTCCAGGCGGTCCACCAGGCCAACCTGGCCGAGATCGCCGCGGGCAAGGACGCGCGCACGCATGCCAACGGCGCCTGTGTGAAGCAGGTCGCCGATGTCATCGTGCGTGATCACACCACGCTGGACGCCAAGGGCGCGACCCTGGCCAAGAGCAAGAACATCTCGCTGGCGAAGGAACCCAGCGCGGCCCAGCAGAAGAGCCTGTCCTCGCTGAAGCCCATGAACGGCACCAAGGCGTACGACGTCGCCTGGCTGAAGATCCAGAGCAGCGGGCATCAGCAGGTCCTCACGCTGATCGACCAGGAGCTGAAGTCCGGTAAGGACAGCCAGATCCAGGCCGCCGCGAAGGCGGCACGGCCGGTCGTGGCGGGGCACCTGAAGATGGTCGAGGGCGGCGTCTGCCGCACCCCGGCCTCGGCCTCGGCCTCGCCGAGTGCCTCGCCCCAGCGGTGACATCACACAGCCGCCCCTCAACTCCTCTGTCTGGTACGGGAGTTGAGGGGCGTCTGTGGTGTGTGCGGCCTGCTACTGGACCGGGACCGGCAGCGCCAGGTCCACGGTCACCGGGCCCTCGCCGCCGTGGTGCGTGGCCGCCGACGCCAACGGCGCGTGACCCGCGGCGGTCGCGGCCAGGACGTAGGCCCCGCCCTGCGGAACCGGCACCGCGTACCGGCCGCTCGCGTCGGTGTGGGCGGAGCCGGCCTGGCGTCCGTGACGGTCGATGAGGGTGACCTTGGCGTGCGCCACCGGCGTACCGGACGCGCCGACGACCTGGCCGTGGAAGGCGGCCAGCGCCTCGGTGACCAGCTCCAGGACCGCGTCCTCCTCGCTGCTGGCCCGCAGCTGCGGCTTGGCGGCCGGGCGGCCCTTGGGCAGGAACGCGGCGAGCGCGAGACCGCCGGCGACGGCGCCCGTGGCGATCAGGAACGAGATGCGGAAGCCGTGCATGGTGGGCAGTGCGACGGGCCCGAAGGGCTGCGCGGTGTTGGCGAGCACCATGCCGATGACGGCGCTGGACACCGAGGTGCCGATGGACCGCATCAGGGTGTTGAGGCCGTTGGCCGCGCCCGTCTCGGACGGGTCGACCGCGCCGATGATCAGCGCCGGCAGCGAGGAGTAGGCGAGGCCGATGCCCGCGCCTACGATCACCGAGATGACGATGGTCTGCCAGGCCGCGCTCATGAGGCCGAGGCCGGCCCCGTACCCGATCGCGATGATCAGCATGCCGAGGATGAGGGTGGTCTTCGGGCCGTACTTGGCGGAGAGGCGGGCGTAGACCGGAGCGGTCAGCATCATCGTGAGGCCGAGCGGCGCCACGCACAGACCGGCCACGACCATCGACTGGCCGAGGCCGTATCCGGTGGCGGCGGGCAGCTGGAGCAGCTGGGGCAGGACGAGCGAGATGGCGTAGAAGGCCACGCCGACCATCGTCGAGGCGAGGTTGGTGAGGAGCACCTCGCGCCGGGCGCTGGTACGCAAATTCACCAGCGGCGCCTTGAGACGCAGCTCCATCACGCCCCACAGGACGAGGAAGACGACGGCCGCACCGAGCAGGCCGAGCGTGGTGGTCGAGCCCCAGCCCCAGTCGCTGCCCTTGGTGATGGGGAGCAGCAGCAGGACCAGGCCGGCCGACAGGCCGACCGCCCCGAGCACGTCGAAGGTGCCCGACGCCTTGACCTCGCTCTCCGGTACGAACAGGAGGGTGAGCGCGATGGCCACCGCGCCCAGGCCGGCCGAGCCGAAGAACAGCGCGTGCCAGTCGGTGTGCTGGGCGACCAGGGCGGCGGCGGGCAGTGCGAGGCCGCCGCCGACGCCTATGGAAGAACTCATCAGGGCCATCGCCGAGCCGAGCTTCTCGCGCGGCAGCTGGTCGCGCATCAGGCCGATGCCGAGCGGGATCGCGCCCATGGCGAAGCCCTGGAGGGCGCGGCCGGCGATCATCACGAGGAGCTGGCTGGTGAAGCCGGCGACGAGCGAGCCGACCACCATGATGGCGAGGCTGGCCAGGAGCATACGGCGCTTGCCGTACAGGTCGCCGAGCCGGCCCATGATCGGGGTGGCCACGGCGCCGGCGAGCAGGGTCGACGTCATGACCCAGGTGGCGTTGGACGGCGAGGTGCTGAGCAGGACCGGCAGGTCCTTGATGACCGGCACGAGCAGCGTCTGCATCACGGCGACCGTGATGCCGGCGAAGGCGAGGACGGGGACGACACCGCGGGTGCCGCGGGGCGCGGCCTGCTGGTGAGGTGTCGGCTGGGACATTGCGGGGCCTCCGGAGGCGTGGAGTGGTCGGCGGCGGCACCCGCGAGGGGGTACGTGCGACATAAACCCGTTTCCCCAGGCGACTATTCCGTAGGCGTCCGATAAGTGCCGTACGCGCGTGAATCTTGACCCGGATGGGAAACGCTTGACCTTTTCATTGCCTTCGGGGAGCCGTGCCCGCACGCCTTGCGAGGCGACCGCCGTCAGCCGGCGACGGTGGCGTCCTCGTGCGGCCCGGCGTCCTCCGCCTCGGCGGGGAGCGCCGTGGCGGGCGGGGCCGTCCCGGCCCGCGCACGGGCGTCCGCCGGCCCCGCGGCGCCGTCCACCGCGGCTCGGCGACGCGCCAGATGCCCGATCAGGACGGCCGCCAGGCCGATGGTCCCGGCAAGCGCGGGCCAGTACACATAACGGAAGTTGGACTGCGGAGCCGTCGGGAAATAGGCGAGGATGTACAGGGCCGAACTCACCCCGAGCAGGCGCAGTTCCCTGGCGTACGGGCCGGCCCAGCGGCGGCGCAGCGCGAACACCAGGGACACCGCGAACCAGAACCAGCCCTGGAAGAGCATCGGCACGTCGTGCACGAAGCCCGTCACGTAGTTGCGCACGGTGAACTCCAGGGTCCGATTGACCGGAGCGCTCCTCAGGGCGGCGAGCTTGGTCGAGGTGCCGTCGAAGAACGGCAGGTTGCCCTGGAAGAGCAGCTTGGAGAACACGCGGGCCCGGTACGCCACGTAGCCCTGCCAGTGCTCCGGGATCTGCCGCGTCCACATCCGGGTGAGTACGCCGGCGTTGCGGCCGAGCTCCGTGGCCCCGAGCGAACGGTCCCGCGGGTAGCAGTTGAAGTACACGTCGGCCGGGACCTGCCGCCGCGCGCAGACGGCCGTGGCGGTGACCAGGCGGGCCCGGAAGTCCGCGCTCGCTCCGGCCTCCTCGGCCGCGGGGCCGATCTGCGCCGGGGTCAGGACATGGGTGAGGTCGTCCAAGGGGATCTGCGCGTACTGGCGGGTGGCCACCGGGTCGGTGGCCTGCGACACGCCGACGCTGCAGAGCGCCGTGATCGCGACGAGGATCCCCGAAGCGGCCAGCCAGCGCCGGCGGCCGGGAGAGGGCCACACCGCGAGGACCAGCAGAACGAAGACGGGGATCACGGCGGGCAGGCCGTTCTTGCGGACCAGGACGGCGTAGGCGAGGAACAGCACGCCCAGGACCAGCAGCGCCCAGCGCGACGCCGTCCTGCCGGGCGGCAGTTCACGTGCGGTGAGCGCCACGGCGACCGTCGCGAGCAGGGCGTACGCCATGTGCACGTCCTTCCACACCACGCCCGTGAAGGTCAGGACGTGGGGTGCCAGGCCGACGGCGAGCATCACGAGGGAGAGCCCGCGGCTGCCGGTCCTCTTCCACACCAGCCGGGCCAGGACCCAGAGCGACGCCCACAGCACGGCACTCTGCAGCGCCGCCATGGCGGAGATCGCACCGGTGGCATGGATGAGGATCCGCCACAGCAGGGCCATCACCGGCGGATGCCAGTCGGTCACCGGACGCTCGCCCAGGGCCTGTTGCAGCTGGTCGGCGCTGTCCTCGCTCAGATATCCCGGATGGAAGACGGTGTTCACCGCCAGGGCGCACAGCGCGGCGACGGCCCCGAGGCACCACGGCCAGAGGGTTCCGCGCCGCCAGGCGCCGTCCAAGGCGGTGGTCCATCTGCTCACGGTTGCGGGCACGTGGGCGGGGTCCTTTCCTGCGGGAGTGAAGACCAGGGTGCGGTAGGCGACGAAGCGCAGCACCGTTGCCGCCGACCAGCCGAAGAGCCGG
This sequence comes from Streptomyces sp. NBC_00442, assembly GCF_036014195.1. NCBI lineage: Bacteria > Bacillati > Actinomycetota > Actinomycetes > Kitasatosporales > Streptomycetaceae > Streptomyces > Streptomyces sp. NBC_00442. The sequence goes on along the minus strand of NZ_CP107918.1, from coordinate 320,336 downwards.
GCCGCATTGTCGCTCAACGGCGAACCGGTACCGAGGAGTTCACGGGAGGCGAACACGGGAACGGCGGTCACCGCCATGCCCGCGAGGTTAATGGCAACGAACCACGCGACCTCGCGACGGTCCACGGCGCCACGCCGGTCCCGGTAGGTCCAATACCGATTGCCGAACCAACTCACCGTCATGGCGAGCAGGGTGGCCACCACCGAGGCCAGAACGGGCGATGTCCCCATGATCCCGCCGTCGGCGGAGGACGCGCCGAGAATCAGCAGATTGAAACTCGCGGTCTCCACCACGAATGCGACGGCACCGACGACACCGAAGGCCGCGACTTCTCGCCAGATCTTCCGCACCCATTCGGATACCACTCGGCTCAAGGCCGTGAGTTGCAGCATGACCAGAACGTAAAGGTAATCAAGCTGAATGGACAAGCTGAGGTACCATCTGCTCACTCGGCGCCCAGAACCACTGGATTTTTTCACATAATGAGGGTCCTCTGATGCATCCGGCGATTGTGTGTGTCATTCCCTGTTACAACGAGGAAGCCGCGATCGGAAAGGTCGTCAGCGACCTGCGGGCCACCCTTCCCGAGGCGGTCATCTTCGTATATGACAATGCCTCTACGGACGACACCGTCGCCGAGGCCCTGAAGGCGGGCGCACTCGTGCGGCATGAGCCGCGCAAGGGTAAAGGGAATGTGATTCGCCGCGCCTTCGCCGACATCGAGGCCGACGCGCTCCTCATCATCGACGGGGACGACACCTACGACGCGTCGCGCGCACGCGAGATGGTCGACCTGCTCTTCGAAGGCCCCTACGACCAAGTGGTCGGCGCCCGACGGGAGATCGTGGAAACCGCCTACCGGGCCGGCCACGCGGTCGGCAACAGGATGCTCACCGGCACGGTGCGCTCGCTCTTCGGCAACGACGTCAGCGACATGCTCAGCGGGTACCGCGTCTTCTCGCGCCGCTACGTCAAGTCCTTCCCGGCGCTTTCGCGGGAGTTCGAGACCGAGACCGAGATGACGGTGCACGCCCTCAGCCTGCGCCTGCCCACCGCCGAGATGGAAGTCGACTTCAAGGACCGCCCGGCCGGGAGCGTCAGCAAACTGCGCACCTACCGGGACGGCTGGCGCATTCTGAAACTCATCCTCGGCCTCGCCCGCCGCCAGCGCCCCTCGCAATTCCATGCCGTCATCGCCGCATTGCTGACGCTGGTCTCCCTGATCCTGGGCCTGCCGCTGGTCACCGAATTCGTCAGGACCGGCACCGTGCCCCGCCTGCCCACCGCGGTGCTCGCGGCCGCGATCATGATCATCGCGGTCCTTGTGCTGATGGTCGGATACATCCTTGAGTCCTTCATGCACATGCGCCAGGAACAGGCCCGCCTGGCTCACCTGAGATATCCGGCCCCGTCCCGTGGCGCGGACTTCGTACCGGAATTGCTGCGGGACACGGCGAGCGGTTCCTGAACACACCCGCCCCGGCGGCGCATTCCGGATTCGATGCCGCCGCATGCGGCAATACGGCCCCCATTCGGGCCGCGCGGAACCCGGCACCTAGAGTGGCTCGCCATGGAGCCACGTTTTCACAGCGGCGATGTCGTCGTCAGAAGAGAGATACTCGACGGACGCGAGTGGATGGTCTATCCCCTGCGCGTCGTCGCCGACGACGGTGTGCTGCTCGCCGCATACCTCGCGACGGGCACACCGATCACCTTCGGCGGCGGCACCTTCACGTGGGGCCTCCACCCCTGGGTCCACCTGGAGCACACCTGGCAGTCGGACGGGGTGCTCCAGCTGCAACGGGCCGGCGACGGGTATGCCGTGTGGGCCCGGTTCAGGGGCGATGAACTCCAGGACTGGTACGTCAACTTCCAGGAGCCCCTGCGCCGCACGGCGGACGGCTTCGACACGCTCGACCAGGAACTCGACCTCGTGATCGCCGCCGACGGTTCCTCCTACACGTGGAAGGACGTCGGCCACTTCGAGGACCGGGTGCGTGCCGGCGGCTTCGGACCGGGCGAGGCGGAAGCCGTCCGCGACGCCGCCGCGGAGGTCGTGGAGCGCATCGAGAGCGGTGAGCGGTGGTGGGAGCGGTGGCGCGACTGGCGCCCGGAGCCGGGAGCCTTCGAGGTGCCCGGCCCGGTCGCCCTCGCCGCGCCACCACCGGCTCCGGCCGGATAGGCGGACGCTCAGGCCGCCCGCTCGCGGTGCGCACGGATGAGGTCCGCGTACCGGTGTCCGCTGCCCTTGATGGTGCGGGCCTGGGTGTCGTAGTCGACGTGGACGAGACCGAAGCGCTTGTCGTAGCCGTACGCCCACTCGAAATTGTCGAGCAGGGACCACGCGAAGTAGCCGGCGAGCGGGGCGCCCTTGCGGGCGGCGGAGGCGCAGGCCGCGAGGTGGCGCTCCAGATAGTCCTGCCGCTCGTGGTCGTCGATGCTGCCGTCGGCGCGCACCGTGTCGGGGAACGCGGAGCCGTTCTCGGTGACGTAGATCTTCCGGGCGCCGTAGTCCTCGGTGAGGCGCAGCAGCAGGCTCTCGATGCCGCCCGCGTCGATCTCCCAGTCCATGCCCGTGCGCGGCACGCCGTCGCGGTCCACCGAACGGGCGTACGGCGCGGGTCCGTCGGGGTCGTCGGTGACGTACGCCGGGAAGTAGTAGTTGAGCCCGAGCCAGTCGAGCGGCGCGGCCATCGTCGCCAAGTCGCCCGGCCGCTCCGGCAGTTCGACGCCGTACACCTCGCGCATGTCGGCGGGGAAGCCGCGGCCGTGGACGGGGTCGAGCCACCAGCGGTTGGTGTGCCCGTCCATCCGTCGGGCGGCGGCGAGGTCCTGCGGCCGGTCGCTGGCCGCGTGCACGGGGGAGAGGTTGTTGACGATGCCGATCTGTGCGCCCGGGGCCGCGGCGCGCACGGCCTGGACCGCGAGGCCGTGGCCGAGGAGCAGGTGGTAGGAGGAGCGGACCGCCGCGGTCAGGTCGGTGAGCCCCGGCGCCATCCGGCCTTCCAGGTGGCCGATCCAGGCCGAGCAGAGCGGCTCGTTGAGGGTGGCCCAGTGCGTGACCCGGTCGCCTAGGCGCTCGGCCACGGCCGAGGCGTACGCGGCGAAGTGCTCGGCGGTCGCGCGCTCGGGCCAGCCGCCGCGGTCCTGGAGGCTCTGCGGCAGGTCCCAGTGGTAGAGCGTGGCGGAGGGGGTGATGCCGGCGGCGAGCAGGCCGTCGATCAGCCGGTCGTAGAAGTCGAGGCCCTTCGGGTTGACGGGCCCGTCGCCGCCGGGCACGACGCGGGGCCAGGCGATGGACAACCGGTAGGCTTCGACGCCCAGTTGGCGCATCAGCTCCACGTCCTGCGGCCAGCGGTGGTAGTGGTCGCAGGCGATGTCCCCGTGGTCGTCGTTGTCGATCTTCCCGGGGGTGTGCGAGAAGGTGTCCCAGATGGACGGCGTGCGGCCGTCCTCGTCGACGGCTCCCTCGATCTGGTAGGCGGAGGTGGCCGTGCCCCACAGGAAGTCGTGCGGGAGTGCGGCGAAGTCGATCGGTGCGGACACGGAAGTCCCTTTCCAAATACGCGAGTTGGCGGTCACTTGACGGCGCCCGCCGTGAGGCCGGTGACGAGGTAGCGCTGGAGCAGCAGGAAGCCGGCGACGACGGGGACGCTGACGACGAGTGAGGCGGCCATGATCTGGTTCCAGTACACGTCGTTGAGGGTGGAGTAGCCCTGCAGGCCCACGGCGAGGGTGCGGGTGGCGTCGTTGGTCATGACGGACGCGAACAGCACCTCGCCCCACGCGGCCATGAAGGCGTAGACGGCGACCGCGACGATGCCGGGGATGGCGGCGGGCACCACGACCCGGAACAGCGCACCGAGCGGCCCGCAGCCGTCCACGAGCGCCGCTTCGTCCAGATCGCGCGGTACCGAGTCGAAGTAGCCGATCAGCATCCAGATGGAGAACGGCAGCGAGAAGGTGAGGTAGGTCAGGATCAGTCCGCCGCGCGAGCCGAACAGCGCGATCCCGGTGGCGTTCCCGATGTTGACGTACAGCAGGAACAGGGGCAGCAGGAACAGGATGCCCGGGAACATCTGCGTGGACAGCACGGTGATCGTGAAGACCCGCTTGCCGCGGAAGGAGTAGCGGCTGACCGCGTACGCCGCGAAGACCGCGATGGCCACCGAGCACACCGTGGCGGTGCCCGCCACGACCAGCGAGTTCATGAAGTACCGCGCCAGCGGCACGGTCGACCAGATGTCGATGTACGGGCGGATCGTGAGACCGCTGGGCAGCCAGCGGAACTTGCCCGACACGTCCTGGAGGGGCTTGAGCGAGCTGGAGACCATGACGTACACGGGCAGCAGGACGAAGCCGGTGAGCAGGGTGAGGAAGATCCGCCGGGACCACAGGAAGGAACGTGGTGGCGCCATCGGAGACGTGGGTGTGCGGTGCTGCGGCCGGGACGCCGCGACGGTGCTAGGCATCGGCCGCCTTCCTTCCGCGGGAGGTCACCAGCAGGTAGGCGCCCGTCACGATCAGCAGGAAGAGCAGCAGCAGGACGCTCATGGCGGACCCGGTGCCGAAGTTCCAGGTGACGAACGACGCCTGGTAGATGTGGATGGATATGAGGTCGGCGGCCTCCGGAGCGGACTTGCCGAACAGGACGTACGGCGTGTTGAAGTCGTTGAACGTCCACAGGAACAGCACCAGGACGAGCACCTGGTTGACCGGGCGCAGCGACGGCAGGGTGATGCGGCGGATCTGCTGCCACAGGCCCGCCCCGTCCAGGGCCGCCGCCTCGTACAGCTCCCGCGGGATGTTCTGCAGGCCGGCCATCACGATGAGGAAGGCGAACGGCCAGCCCTTCCACACCGACACGGTCAGCAGGGCGTAGAAGCTGTTGTCGCCGATCAGCCAGAACGAGGGCTTGTCGGTGAGGTGCAGCTGGTCGTGCAGGACGTGATTCACCAGGCCGTTGTCGTGCTGGAACATGAACGCCCAGGTGATGACGGCCGCGTACACCGGAAGCGCGTACGGCACGAGGAAGATCGCCCGGAGCAGGCCGCGGCCGCGGAAGGTGTCCTGCATGTAGACGGCGGCCGAGGTGCCGATCAGCCAGCACAGGCCGACGGAGAGCAGCGTGAAGGAGACGGTGACGAGGAAGGAGTGCAGCAGGGCCTCGCCGACCGGCCCGTCGAAGTCCACCGACAGCTTGTAGTTGCCGAGCCCGGACCACGGGGCGGTGCCCCAGTCGCGGATGTAGAACTGGGTGAGCTCCTTGAAGCTCATGGCGATGCCGATGACCATCGGCACCAGGTGAACGAGGAGTTCGAGGAGCAGCGCGGGCAGCAGGAGCAGATACGGCAGTCCGATGCGCCGGATCCGCCCGGTGCGGCGCGGGCCGCGCGCCGCACCGGGGGAGCCTTCCGGCGCCGCGCGCGTGCCGGCTTCGGGGGCTGTGGTCGTCATGACGGTGTCCGGGCTCACTTCGCGGGCATCTGCTGCTCGGCCTTGCGCAGCCGGGCCTTCACCGAGTCGGTGGTCACCGCCCGGCCGGCCGCCGCGTCGGCGAACAGGTCCTTGACCGCCGTGCCGACGGCCGTCTCGAACTGGGACTCGTCCGGCACCTGGGGCAGCGCCTGGGCGCTGGAGGCGAGGGTCTGACGGAGCACCGCGGTGGCCTGGGCGTTGAACGCCGGGTCCGACTGGGCCGCCTTGACCGGAGGGATGGAACCGTAGGCGGTGTTGAGGATCTTCTGCTCGGCGTCGCTCGTCATGAACTTCACGAACTGCGCGGCGCCGTCGAGGTTGTGGGTGTTCTTGAAGACCGCCATGTTGATGCCGGCCACCATGGAGTTGGTCTGCGCGCCCGTCCCCGGCGCCCCGGACTGCACGGGTGCGGCGGCCACGCCCCACTCGGAATCCTTCATGCCGAGCGACTTGAAGGTGGCCGACGCGGTCTGCCACAGCACCATCCCCGTCTTGCCCTTGGCGAAGTCGCTCAAGGACTGGTTCTGGGCGTACTCGGCGTTGCTCACGCCGACGATCTTGTCCTTGGCCATCAGGTCGACGTACTCCTTGACGGCCGCGACCGCGCCGTCACTGGTGAAGCTGGGCTTGCCGTCCGCGGTGAAGAAGTCCGCGCCGTGCTGCTTGGCCAGGACGAAGACCTGGTGGATGTTGTTGGAGAGGTTGGACCCTTCGGCCCCGAGCCCGTTCTTGCCCTTCGCCTCGATCTTCTTGCCGTCGGCGACGAGCTCGTCCCAGGTGGCCGGCGGGTTGGCGATGCCGGCGTCGGCGAAGATCTGCTTGTTGTAGTAGAGGGCGTACGACATCGAGTAGAGCGGCACCGCTGCCGGGTCCTTGCCCTGGGTGCCGGTCGAGCCGAGCGCCGAGTCGACGAACCGGTCCTTGCCGCCGATCTTGGCGAAGTTCGCGGCGTCCCACGGCAGCAGCGCACCGGTCGCCTGCAGCGAGGCGCTCCAGGTGTTGCCGATGTTCATCACGTCGGGCCCCTGGCCCGATGTGGTCGCGGTCAGGATCCGGTTCAGCAGATCCGACCAGGGCACGACCTCGACCTTCACCTTGATGCCCGTCTGCTTCTCGAACTTGTCGAGCTCGGGCTTCAGGACCTTCTGGTCGACCGAGATGCTGGCGCCCTGGTTGGAGGCCCAGTAAGTGAGCGTCTTGGGCGAGTCGTTGGATCCGCCGCCGGTGGACGAACCGCCGCCGCAGGCCGTGGCAGCAAGGGCGAGAGAGAGGGTGACGGCGCCTACGGCCGCGGCTCTGATGGTGCGCATGGCCTGGTGTCCCTTTCCGGGAGTCGAAAGCCGTGGGATCCCCTTCGTGAGCCGACACCGCGTTCGACTCCTGAAGGTCCACATGGCTTAATTTAAGACGTGAGTTAAGCGGCGTCGTAAGTGAGGCGTCAAGAGGTAAAGCAAGGTGTCTCATCCAACGAACTCGTAGGCCGGGCACGCCGCACGACAGGCCGAGGTGGCCTTGGCCGGACCCCGGCCAAGGGTCGACCCCGCCAGGGGCGCGGGTAACTGCGCGGGCGCCCGCTAGGCCGTTGCGCGCACGATCAGTTCGGGGTCGAAGACGACCGACGTCGGATCGGTGCGCTGCCCCCGGATGTGCTCGTCGAGCAGCCGCGCCATCTCCGCCGCCATCGCCTCGACCGGCTGCCGCACCGTCGTCAGGGGAGGACGGCAGGCCGTGGCGATGCCGGAATCGTCGAAGCCGATCACCGCGATGTCGTCGGGGACCCGCCGCCCCCGTTCGCGAAGGAGCTGGCACGCGCCCTGCGCCATGAGGTCGTTCGCCGCGAACACGCCGTCCACATCGGGAAGTTCGTCCAGCAGTCGCGCCATGGCCGCGACGCCGCTGTCCAGCGTGAAACCGCCCTCGGCGACCGGCACATAGGGATGGCCGTTGCGGGCCATCGTGTCCCGGAAGCCCGCGAGCCGCTCCTGACTCGCGGTCACCGCGAGCGGCCCCGCCACCGTCGCGGGCCGGCGGCAGCCGCGCGCCAGGAGCCGCTGCGCCGCGAGCCGGCCGCCGTCCCGGTGGTCCAGGTCCACATAGCTCAGCGGAACGGGTCGCGCCGGGCGGGCGAACAGCACGGCGGGCAGCTTCGCCGCCGCCAGGAGCGTGGGCAGGGGATCGTCGGCGTGGGTGGAGACCACGAGCGCGCCGTCCGCGCGGCCCTGCCGCAGATACGTGAGCACCTCGTGGCGGTCGTCGGCGGACTCGGCGAACATCAGTACCGGATGCATCGAGCGCGGGCGCAGAAACCCCACCACACCGGCGACCACCCGGCCGAAGAAGGGGTCGGCGAAGACGCGCGCGGCGAACGCCTCCTGGCTCTCGTCCGGCCCGCTGCCCGCGCCGGACACCACCAGCGCGATGGTTTCGGCGCGCCGGGTCACCAGCGACCGTGCGGCCCGGTTGGGCGCGTATCCCGTCCGCTCGATCGCCCGCTGCACCATTTCCTGGATCGCCGGGTCCACGTTGCGGACGCCGTTCACGACACGGGAAACGGTCGCCCGGGAGACGCCGGCCTCGCGGGCGACGTCCTCCAACGTGGGTGCCTGCCTGCTCATGCCCGCACCCTAACGGCACGCCGGGGACACCGTATAGAGCGCTCTCCCTCCTCCTGGCCCGCCGGGCCGCAGCGAGTGTGACCAGCTCAGTCCCGCGCATACAGCTCCATGTCGTGCTCCAGCGGCACGTCCCCCGCCGAGCGGCCCGCCAGCACCCGGCACGGCCCCGCTTCGACGCGCCACTCTCCGCTCTCCTCGTCCCAGTGCCTCAGCAGCCGCGCCGGCACCTCCACCCGCGCCGTCACCGCTTCCCCGGGCCGCGCACACACCGCCGCATGCCCCACGAACCACCGCTCGGGATGCTCCACCACGGCGCCGGGCCGGGCCAGATACACCTGGACGACCTCGCGGCCCGTACGCGGACCGGTGTTGCGCACCCGCACCCGTACCGTGAACGGATCGCCCGCGCGGACCGTGGCCGGCGCCGTCACCTCCTCGTACGCCCACGTCGTATAGCCGAGCCCGTGTCCGAACCAGTAGGCGGGGGTCCGCGACGACCGGAGCCAGCCGCGGTGTCCGACGTGGATGCCCTCGACGTAGGTGAGCCGCCCGTCGACGGGAGATGTGTCGACTGCGGGGGCGTCCCGCAGTTCCGCGGGCCAGGTGGTGGGAAGACGCCCGCCGGGCTCCGCGCGGCCGAACAGGACGTCGGCCAGCGCCGTGCCGCCCTCCTGCCCGGGGAACCAGGACAACAGCAGCGCGCCGACCTCGTCCCGCCAGGGCATCTCCACGGGCCCGCCGCTGTTGACGACGACGACCGTACGGGGATTGGCGGCGGCCACCGCACGCACCAGGGCGTCCTGTTCGGGCCCGAGCGCGATGCCGGCACGGTCCCGGCCCTCGCACTCGTCGTACTCCGTCGTGCCGACGACCACGACCGCCACGTCAGCCCGGCCCGCGGCGCGGGCGGCCGCGGCGACGGCCGTCGTCACCTCCGGAGCCGGCGGCGCCGCGCTGACGACTACCGCGCGACCGGCGCCGGGTGCCAGCTCGCGCCGTGCGACGAGCACCGGAGCGCTGCCCGCCGCCAGGTGGACGGCCGCCGTGTGCAAGGGAGGTGTGACGTGGACGAGCGCCGGGTCGTCGGTCTCCCGGGCGAAGTCGCCCGCCAGGACGTCCCTGCCGTCCAGACGCAGGCTCATGCGACCGAACCCGGCGATGCCCAGCGTCCACAGGCCCGTCTCTGCCGGGTGCAGCCTGGCGCTGATCTCCACCGTGTGCGCGCCGGGAGGCACCGGGGGCTCCAACTGGCGGGCGCTGGAGCGCCGTTCGGAATGGAGTTCGTTCCCGCCCGCGTCGAGGACGCGCAGCCGGATCCCGGACGCCCCGGAGCCCGGATCGGTGCACCACGTGCCGTCCAGCGCGGGAGGGGGCCCGGCCGGAGTCGGGCCCGGCACATGAACGACCTTCGCGCGGCCGCGCAGACGTGCCCGGACACCGTCGAGGACGCCGACCTCGCTGTGCGGGAACACCCCGGCGCTGCCGCCGCCCTGGGTACGGGTGCGGGCGGCGTGTGCCCCGATGACCGCGACCGTGGCCAGGCCGTGGGCGTTGAGCGGCAGGACACCTTTGTTGGCCAGCAGGACCGTGCCCGCGGCGGCGGCACGGCGCAGCATCGCCCGCACCCGGTCCGGGCGCGGACTCACCCGCGGCCGGGGACGGGGCGCTCCCAGCTCGCCGAGCCAGTGCGACTGCCGCAGCAGGTGCCGCACCTTCTCGTCCACGGCCTCCGGGGCGACGTCCCCCGCCTCGACCGCCCGCACCAGCGCCTCGCCCCACACTCCCTCCGGCCCCGGCATCACCAGGTCGAGCCCGGCGTGCGCGGCCGGCCGCATGGCACGCACCGCCCCCCAGTCGGAGACGACGACGCCGTCGAAGCCCCACTCGCCCCGGAGCACGCCGTCCAGCAGCGCACTGGCCGTCGCGGTCGTGCCGTTGACCGCGTTGTAGCCGGCCATGACGAGCCGGACACCGGCCGCCACCGCCGCCTCGAACGGGGCGAGATACACCTCGCGCAGCGCGCGCTCACCGACCCGCACGTCCACGGTCAGCCGGTCGGTCTCGGAGTCGTTGGCCACGAAGTGCTTGGCCGTGGCCGCCACCCCGTGCGCCTGGATGCCGCGCACCAGGGCCGCACCGATGCGGCCGGTCAGTTCGGGGTCCTCGGAGAAGCACTCGAAGTGCCGGCCGCCCAGCGGGCTGCGATGCAGATTGAGGTTGGGCGCGAGGACCACGTGCACGCCCTTGCGCCGCGCCTCGACGGCGAGGAGAGAGCCGAGCCGCTCGACCAGCGGTTCGTCCCAGGTGGCGGCGAGCGCCGTGGCCGACGGCAGCAGGACGGCGGTGTGCCGCTCGTCCCACGACGTACCGCGCACCCCGGCCGGCCCGTCCGACATCACCCACGACCGCAGTTCGACCGCCGGCTCCGCCGCCGTGCGCCAGGTGTCGGCGCCGGTGAGCAGCCCGACCTTGGCCCGCAGCGTGAGCTTGTCCATCAGCAGGTCGAGCTCGTCGTCGTTCATCCCCGCCCCCTCGTCATTCACCCTGCATCCGTTCCTTGATGAACCGTCAGTTGTAGACGCCGAACGAGTACAGCGAGTAGCCGTAACCGGTGCCGCGCGCCGTCCCGTTGACCCGTACGTAACGGCCCGTGCCGCTGACGTCGAAGTCGTCCACGCCGCCGTTGCCGTCGGTCACCGTGCGGACCGTCCGCCAGTTCTGGCCGTCGTCCGAGGTCTGGATCGTGTACGCCTTGGCGTAGGAGGCCTCCCACACCAACTGCACGTGCCTGAAGGACGACCGTGTGCCGAGGTCGACCTGGAGCCACTGCGGGTCGCTCCAGTCACTCGCCCAGCGCGTGGCGGGGTTGCCGTCCACCGCGTTGGCCGCCGTGCACGGGCAGTCGCCATAACTGGCCTGGAACGACGAGGCGGTGGCGGGCTTGCCGCGGGCGATGTCCGTCCCGTTCACCACGGGCGGCACGACCTTGATCGAGCGGGTCTCCACGCCCACGTTGCCGTGGCCGTCGGTCGCCTTGACGTACACCTTCCAGGTGCCGGTCCGGTCGGGCGCCGTGAACTTCAGCCGGCCGCCGCCGAGGTTGGTGAACGGCAGGGAGACCAACTGCTTGCTGCCGTCCACGTAGTTGCTGTTGTCGAGCACCTCGTAGGTGATCGGGTCGCCGTTGGGGTCGGTGGCCCGCACGTCCACGATGGTGTCGCGGCCGGCCTGCACGCCGGCGGCGCCGCCCTCGACGTCCAGGGCCGAGATGACGGGCGGGGTGTTGTCGTGCGAGGTGTCCTTGCCATAGGCCCGCTTCACCGCGTAGTACGACAGCCGCTTCTGTCCGGCCGGAAGCAGGTTGAACCAGATGCCCCCGAAGTCGTACTCGGTTCCGTAGTGGAACATCGTCGCACCCAGCGCGACCCCCTTGTGGCCGGTGATGCAGCCCCACGCCTTGGTGTAACCGTCGGCCTTGGCCTGGTCGCCGGGCTCCTGGGGCACGCCGTTGGCGTCGTCGGGCACCTCCCACTCGCCGGCGGGCCCGGTCTCGGTGACGATGTACGGCTTGGTGTAACCGCCCTGCTGCCAGGCCGACTTGACATCACACACGGCGTTGTAGGAATTGACCGCGTACAGATCCAGGTCGGGGGCGTTCTTCTTGTAGTAGGGCCAGGCGCCGACCCAGGCGTCGGTCGAGGTGACCGGGTGGTTCGGGTCGATGCCGTGGATCTTCTTGGTGATGTCGTTGACGAGCGTGGTGTAGGCATCGCGCTGTCGTTCCAGCTCGTCGCCGCTGTAACAGTTCTGCAGGCCGAGCACGGACTCGTTGCCGACGTCCCACATCAGGACCCCGGGGTTGTCCTTGTAGGTCTGGACCCACTTCGGGAACTCGTCGAGCACCTGGTTCTTGTACGTCGTGTCCGTCAGGTAATTGACACAGCCGCCCGCTCCGGGACCGCCTCCCGGCTGGAGCCAGAACCCGGCGATGACCTTGATGCCATGGGCCGCGGCGGAGTCGAAGAGGGGCTTGCTGGAGGCGTCGGTTCCCCAGGTGCGGATGGTGTTGACACCCATGGACTGCAGATCGGGCATATACGTGTTGGCGTCGGCGACGGAAGGTCCCCAGGTCAGGCCCTTGATCTGGTACGGCTGCCCGTCCACGGACAACTGCCAGTTGCCCTGGGAGCCGGTCACCTTGACGACGCTGCCCGCGGCATGCGCCGTGGCCGCGGGCAGGGCGGCGAGAGCGCCGACGGTCAGGGCGCCCGCGGCCAGCGGCGCCAGCAGGCGACGGGATCGGATACGCGGTGGTGGGGTCACGGTGTCCTCTTCTGTGGGGGTGCGGGGGAGTGCGGCGGGGAGTGAGGTCGGCCCGGCCGCGGCGGGACGGAAAACGGCCGGGCCGACCGGACGGGGGGAGGGCGGCGGTGGTGCCGCGCCCTCAGGGGAGCCGGTAGTTCGCGTCCAGAGCCGCGCCCGCCTCGGGGTGCGTCTGGTCGTAGCCGCGCGCGTCACACTGCAGACCGCCGACCACGCAGTGGTCGACCAGTGCCTTGAGCGTGGCGTCGTCCCAGGCGTTGAAGAAGTCGTAGTGGAAGGAGTAGCTCGGTCCGCTGGCGAGCTTCGCCTGGGAGAGGTCCCCGTTGACCGGGAACGCCATCTTGAACTCGATCATCGGCAGCGCGACGGGGTGGTCGGCCGGGCAGACGTTGTCGTTGGTACCGGGCTTGACCACGGGGTAGGCCATGTGGCTCTTGTGGTCGGGCGTGTCCAGGTACTTCCCGTCCCAGCAACTGGGCGCCTGAAAACGGATGTTGAGCTGGACGTCGGCCCGGCTGGGGCAGTTGACCGGGAAGTTGACGTTGAAGAAGCTGTCGCCGCACTCCCAGCCCTCGACGAAGCCGGGGTGGTGACGGAACTCGTCGGCCGACTGCATCGGGCTGGCCACCACGAACCGGAGGCCCTTGGGGAAGGGACGGACGCTGGTGTAGTCGGTGACGCCCGCCTTGTAGTAGATCGTCTGAGGGCCGACCGGCAGGATCTTCTGGGCGCCGTTGAACAAGGAGGGCATCCAGTACCCCGACTTGTCTCCGGGCGCCTTGCAGGTCGTGGAGCCCGCGTCCAGCGAGGCGGTGGTGCTGTTGGCGTTGGTGGTGGTGTTGCCCATGAACGTGTGGTCGTGGGACTTGCCCGGCTGCTGCGGGTAGACGATGGGATCGTCCGGGGCGGTGTGGGTCACCGAACAGTTGGCCTGGAACTCGTGGAAGTAACGGTGCGGCGGGTCCTGTGTCGACGGCGAGACGCCGGTGACCGGGGGGTTCGCCGGGATGTAGCCGTCGCCGTCGGGGTCGTCCGCCGAGGTGGCGGTGGACGCGGCCATGGTCATGGCCATGGTGTGCGCCGTGTGGTCGGTCCCGAGGGACGCCGAGGCCGCGCCACCCGGTGCGGGCGTGCCGGCGCTCATGGCGACGCCGCCGAGACCGAGCGTGGTCAGCAGCATGGCGCTCGCGATCAGGGTGCCGGAGAGGAGATTCGATCTCCGTGGCATGAAGTCCTCCTGAAGATTGCGCAGTTGGGGGGGTGGGAGGGGAGAGGGCGAGAGGGAGCGGGGAGGGGGTGCGACCGGGTTCGCCGGTGGCGCGGCTTCCCGGGCCCCCGGGGGAATCGGAACCCGCCGGACTGTCGTCCGTGGCCGTTGCCACGGCCCGTGGGGCGTGGTTCGCGGTCCGTGGTTCGCGGTCCGTGGTTGGAGCGAGAGAGTGGGAGAGCGCTCTCCCAGTCCTGGAGTCTCCGGGCGGCCGGGCGGGAGTGTCAAGGGGCGCGACACGAGAAGACGAGACGTCCGCCGAGCCCGAGCGACGGCCGCAACGGCACATCCCCTGAGCCCAGTTGGACCATCGGCGTCCCCGGAACCCCGCTCACCAGGGATGTGACGACATGTGAACGCGAACCCCGGGGATTTCTGCCGCAACCCTTGACGTTGAGTTCACCGGGATGAAGCATTCCCCGGCGAGAGAGCGCTCCCCCGCCCCCCTTCGTTCACCTCTTGAACCAGGAGAGTCTCCCCATGCCCCCTGTTCCGCCCGATGCCCCGTCCGGAACCCCCTCTTCCGTAGCCCGCCGCACCGTGCTCGGCGCCGTCGCCGCCGCAGCCGCCTCGGCCCCCCTCGTGGCGGGCCTGGCGACGCCCGCCGCCGCGGCGCCCGCGTCCCCGGCATCCCCTGGGACCGCCGTCTCCGGGAGCCCCCGCGCCCTGCCGGGCGGCGGCGACCTCGGCCCCAACGTCGTGGTCTTCGACCCCTCCACCTCCGGCATCCAGGCCCGCCTGGACCAGATCTTCCGGCAGCAGGAGTCGGCGCAGTTCGGCACCGGCCGCTACGCCCTGCTGTTCAAGCCGGGCACCTACAGCGGTATCAACGCGCAGATCGGCTTCTACACCTCCATCGCCGGCCTCGGTCTCTCCCCGGACGACACCACGATCAACGGAGACGTCACGGTCGACGCGGGCTGGGCCAACGGCAACGCGACGCAGAACTTCTGGCGTTCCGCGGAGAACCTGGCCCTCGTGCCGGTCAACGGCACCGACCGCTGGGCCGTCGCCCAAGCCGCGCCGTTCCGCCGGATGCATGTCCGGGGCGGCCTCAACCTCGCTCCGTCCGGCTACGGCTGGGCCAGCGGCGGCTACATCGCCGACAGCCGGATCGACGGCCAGGTCGGGCCGTACTCACAACAACAGTGGTACACCCGCGACAGCGTGATCGGCGGCTGGGTCAACGCCGTGTGGAACATGGTGTTCTCCGGCGTCCAGGGCGCCCCCGCCCAGAGCTTCCCGAACCCGTCGTACACGACGCTCGACACGACTCCGGTCTCGCGGGAGAAGCCGTTCCTGTACCTCAACGGCAGCGAGTACCGCGTCTTCCTGCCCGAGAAGCGGACCAATGCGCGCGGGGTCACCTGGGGGAGCGGCACACCGCGGGGCACCTCTCTGTCGCTTTCGCAGTTCTACGTGGCCAAGCCCGGGGTGAGCGCGGCCACCCTCAACCAGGCGCTCACGCAGGGGCTGCATCTGCTGCTGACACCGGGCATCTACCACGTCGACCAGCCGATCCAGGTCAACCGCGCCAACACCGTGGTACTCGGCCTGGGTTACGCCACGATCGTGCCGGACAACGGGGCGACCGCGGTGCGGGTCGCGGATGTGGACGGCGTACGTCTCGCGGGCTTCCTCATCGACGCGGGGCCGGTCAACTCGGCGACCCTGCTGGAGGTCGGCCCGGCCGGCGCGTCGCGTGACCACTCGGCCAATCCCACCACCGTGCAGGACGTGTTCGTACGTGTCGGAGGCGCGGGCGCGGGCAAGGCCACCACGAGCATGGTCATCAACAGCCGGAACACCATCGTCGACCACACCTGGGTCTGGCGCGCCGACCACGGCACGGGCGTCGGCTGGGACACCAACCGCGCCGACTACGGCGTCGTCGTCAACGGGGACGACGTGCTGTGCACCGGACTGTTCGTGGAGCACTTCAACAAGTACGACGTGCAGTGGTTCGGGCAGCGCGGCCGCACGGTGTTCTTCCAGAACGAGAAGGCGTACGACGCCCCGAACCAGGCGGCCGTTCAGGACGGCAGCGTCAAGGGCTACGCCGCGTACAAGGTCGGCCCCAACGTCACCACACACGAGGCGTGGGGCCTGGGCAGCTACTGCAACTACACCGCCGACACGGGCATCGTCCAGCACCACGGCTTCGCGGCGCCGAACGCCGCGGGCGTGAAGTTCCACGACGTACTCGTGGTCTCCCTCGGCGGCAACGGCCAGTACGAACACGTCATCAACGAGGCGGGTTCCCCGACGTCGGGAACCTCGACGGTCCCGTCCACGGTGGTCTCCTACCCCTGACAGTCCCGACCGGACGACCCAGGGGTCGTCTCCCGGCAGCGTTGTGCGCCGGGCCGGAGCCTGAGCTTGCTTCGGCCCGGCGCGCGCCGTCAGGGGACTACGTTTGGATCTGCGGAACACGCTTTCTCTGCGCACTAATTGACGGGTCGTCAGAAAAGCGTTCCCGTCACGGGATTTCCTTCGGGATGATCACGAGGCCCGCGACCTTCTCGTCCGTGTCGAAGGAGACCCGCGCCTTCATCTCGCCGGCCTCGTACCGCAGCGGGATGTCGACGACCGTGTGGTCGCCGATGCGGCGTACGAACGGCTCGCCGTCGCCGAAGCCCTCGAACGCGCCAACGAGTCCGGCGACGGAGGCCAGTCCGTTGGCCCGCACCTCGTCGGTGAAGGCGGCAAGGACCTCCGCGTTGAAGGTGGGCCGCGCCGCGTCCATCCGGTTTTCGAGGACATCCGTGACGATCTGGAGGGCGCGCTCCGCGGCGTCCGTCATGTGCACTGTCTTGTCCATGGGTTCTCCGGTCCGGGGATCGATGGGCTTGCCGAAGCGCTGGAATGCGGCCTGGCGGGTGACTCCGAGCAGGTCTCCGAGCTCCTGCCAGGTATGACCCGCGTCCCGGGACTGCTGCACGCAGAGCTTCAGGACCTGCTCGGCCACGGCGTCGACGTGCTGGGCGCGCCGGACCAGATCGAGATAGGCGGGGGAGGCCAGCGGGCTGCCCGCGGCGGCCGCCAGAGCCGAGGCCTGCTCGGCGAGCTGGGCGCTCAGGGCGTTGAGGGACGGAGGGGCATCGGTCACACGTAAAGGATGGCTTTACATGCGACTCGCGTCAAGAGTTCCTTTACGGCACGGGCGTGGTGCTGGCGTGGCGTGGCGTGGCGTGGCGTGGCGTCGGCGAGAGCAGGCCTGTTGCCCGTGAGATCGAGGGCGAGCCGACCGAGCCGGAGATGCTGCTGATGTGCCGGGTCCTCAGTTCGCCAACGAGTAACCGTGGCAATGGACGACGGCCCACCTGGATGAGTGGTCGGCCTCCCCGGCGGGTGAGAAGTGTCTGGCGCCGTCGACGATCCGCGGCTACCGGGGCGAGGACCGGTCGTTCGCCGAGTTCCTCATCGCCCTGCTGGCCGGCAACGCCGAGAAGCACCTGGCTGCGGACCGCATCCGTGGCGTCGTCTGCACGCTCGTACGCACACGGGCCGGACGCCGTAACCTCGCCCACGCTCTCCACCCCGGCTCTTCCCCGGTGCCGGCCAGGCCGTCCGCTCGGCGGCGGCCAGATCGCTCTACGCGCTGCACAGGTGCGGCATCCGACCCCAACAGGGCCGAACCCGCCTCCTGGGGAGGGTAATTTCCGCCGGCGGCGGAACCCCGGCCGTTCGGGCTCGACGATCACTACGGTCCAGTTGCATGACGACGGTTACGACACGTTCGGTCGAGTATCCGGCCGACGGTTTGACGATGATCGGGCACCTCGCGCTTCCGGCCGGTGTCGACCGCCGGCCCGCGGTGCTGCTCGGACCGGAGGGCATGGGGCTCAGCGATGTCGAGCGCCGCCGGGCCGATACCCTCGCCGAGCTGGGATATGTAGCGCTGGCCTTCGACCTGCACGGCGGGCGCTACCTGGGCGACCCGGACGACATGCTGGCCCGCTGCATGCCGCTGCTCGGCGACCCCGACCGGATGCGAGGCATCGGCCACGCGGCGCTCGACGTGTTGCGCGCCGAACCGCGAACCGACCCCGGCCGGACAGCCGCCGTCGGCTACGGCACCGGGGGCGCCATCGCGCTGGAACTCGGGCGCGACGGCGTCGACCTGCGCGCGATCGGGACGGTCAACGCAACCCTCACGGGCCGACCGGGCGAGGCGGCGCGCATTCGCTGCCCGGTGTGGGCCGGAGTCGGGTCGGAGGACCCCATCATGTCGCCCGCGCAACGAAACGCGTTCACCGCTGAGATGCAGGCCGCGGGCGTCGACTGGCGCCTCACGGTCTACGGCGGCGCCCTGCACGCCTTCCATCACCCGTCGGTCGACCACACCGTGCGTCCCGGCGTCGGTTACCACCCGCGGCACGCGCAGCGAGCCTGGCGCGACGTCGTCGACCTGCTCGCCGAGTGCCTGCCTGTGACGGAGGATCCGGAGGCATGACCCGCGTGTAGGGCGGCAGGACCGGCTGGGTGGGGCACCCGCGTGCAGGGCGGCAGGACCGGCTGGGTGGGGCAGGTGGGGGCAGCCGGGACGAGCGAACCAGGGGCCGGCATCGGGAGTGGGGGCGCCTTGCGGGTGCCGCGCCCTCGGGTCGCTCCCCTGTCCGCCCCGCCCGCCCCGCCCGCCGCGTGCACCGCGCGGGGCGGTACCTACGCCTGAGGGAGAGTTCAGCCTGCGGCGTCCGGCTCCGCAGGGAGTTGGTCCTCGGGTACGACGTGGACCGCCGCCTCTTCCGCGGCCGCCGCGCCCCCGTCGATGCCCTCGTCGGATCCGACCATCTCCTTCGTCGTGTCCGGGCGGGCCCCCTCGTCCGGCGCCACCAGGCGTCCGGCGCGCTCGACGCCCGATTCCGGATCGAGCGGCTCGCCCTCGCCGCCGGGCAGATCTCCGATGCCGTCGTCCGCGGGGAGTTCCGTGTCGTCGTGAACCTCCTGGCTCAGCCGCTCGTCATGGGACTCGCCCTCATGCTGCTCGGCGGCCGTGACGCCGGTCTTCGTGACACCCAGTGGCTTCTCGGGCGGTGAGTATCCCTCGTCGAGCATGTCGTCATAGGTGCGCTCGTCGACCGCGTCCTGGAGGTCGAGCGGAGCGGCGTCCTGCTGCTCCTCGTTGCCGCCCGTGGGCTGGTAGACGTCGTCCGCCATGCCGTCGTCGCTCATGACTCACCTCGTGCTTCCGTGTACGGGTCGTTCGGCGCGGATGGTCGGTTTCATATGCTTTCCGCTCTTTCCGCTCCGATCCCTGCCAGTGCCCGCGCCCCGGCGGCCCAAACGGGAACGACGGGATCCGGGGCCGCGTTCCGGTGCCCCGGTCGGGTGAGCCGTGTCTCACCTGGACGCTGTCGCTTGTCTATGCAACTCGTTGCATAGAAGGATTCGAGCATGGCGCTTGAGCACGCGATTCTCGTCTCGCTGTTGGAGAAGCCGGGCTCCGGCTATGAGCTGGCCCGGCGGTTCGACCGGTCCATCGGTTACTTCTGGGCCGCGACCCACCAGCAGATCTACCGCGTCCTGAAGCGCATGGAGGGCGACGGCTGGATCGACGCCCGCGAGGTGGCGCAGGACAGCCGGCCCGACAAGAAGGAGTACTCCGTCGCCGCCGTCGGGCGTGACGCCCTCTCGCGGTGGCTGCACGAACCGATCGAACCCGAGAGCGTGCGGCACGAGCTGGCCGTGAAGATCCGGGGCGCCGCGTTCGACGACCCGGCCGCGCTGCTGCGCGAGGTGGAGCGCCACCGCCAGGCGCACGCCGACCGGCTCGCGCGCTATCTCGCCGGCGAGCGGCGCGACTTCGGCGAAACCGGGCTTCCCGGGCCGCCCGACGCGGGGCGGGAGTTGCAGCACGTCGTCCTGCGCGGCGGCATCGCGTACGAGCGCATGACGCTCACCTGGCTCGACGACGTGATCGCCACCCTGCACCGGCTCAGAACCGGCCACTGAACCGGTGCCGGGCGGACAACCAGGACCGCACTCCGGCCGTCAGGCCGTGACCCGCATTCCGGCCGGCCGGTGACCCGCATCCCGGCCGCGCGCTACGCCGTCACGCGCATCCGGCCGGCCGCCACCCCGGCGACCGCATCCCTGCCGGCCTCGAAGCCCGTACGCGATCGCACCGCCCGTGCCTCAACCGCACCCCTTGGCGCCTCTCCACTCATCTCCGCTCAGCATTCCCACCGCTCCCCAACCTCCCCCCAACCCCCTTGTCCCGAAAGGCAGATGACCGTGGCCGACCCGCTGCTGTTCAACCCGCGCACCTATGACCCGACGCACTTCGACCCCGAGACCCGCAGGCTGCTGCGCGCGACCATCGACTGGTTCGAGGGGCGCGGCAAGCGCAGGCTGATCGAGGACTACCGCACGCGCGCCTGGCTCGCGGACTTCCTCGCGTTCTCGGCCGAGGAAGGGCTGTTCGCCACCTTCCTCACCCCGGCGTCCGTGGCCGGTGAGGGGCAGGTCGACAAGCGCTGGGACACCGCCCGCATCGCCGCGCTCAACGAGATCTTCGGCTTCTACGGGCTCGACTACTGGTACGCCTGGCAGGTCACCATCCTGGGGCTCGGGCCGGTCTGGCAGAGCGACAACGCCGATGCCCGCGCCCGCGCGGCCGAACTCCTCGGCCAGGGCGAGGTGTTCGCGTTCGGGCTTTCCGAGAAGACGCACGGCGCCGACATCTACTCCACCGACATGCTGCTCGAACCCGACGGCGACGGCGGCTTCCGGGCCAGCGGCTCCAAGTACTACATCGGCAACGGCAACGCCGCCGGACTCGTCTCCGTCTTCGGCCGCCGCACCGACATCGAGGGCCCCGACGGCTACGTCTTCTTCGCCGCCGACAGCCGCCACGAGGCGTACCACCTGGTGAAGAACGTCGTGGACTCCTCGAAGTACGTCAGCGAGTTCCGCCTCGTGGACTACCCGGTCGGCGCCGGCGACATCCTGCACACCGGCCGTGCCGCCTTCGACGCCGCCCTCAACACCGTCAACGTCGGCAAGTTCAACCTCTGCACCGCCTCGATCGGCATCTGCGAACACGCCATGTACGAGGCCGTCACCCACGCCCACCACCGTGTCCTCTACGGCCGCCCCGTCACCGCCTTCCCGCACGTGCGACGCGAGTTGACGGACGCGTATGTGCGCCTCGTCGGGATGAAGCTGTTCAGCGACCGCGCCGTGGACTACTTCCGCTCCGCGGGCCCCGACGACCGCCGTTACCTCCTCTTCAACCCGATGACGAAGATGAAGGTGACCACGGAGGGCGAGAAGGTCATCGACCTCATGTGGGACGTGATCGCCGCCAAGGGCTTCGAGAAGGACAACTACTTCGCGCAGGCGGCCGTCGAGATCCGCGGCCTGCCCAAGCTGGAGGGCACCGTCCACGTCAACCTGGCACTCATCCTGAAGTTCATGGGCAACCACCTGCTCGACCCGGTCGCGTACGCACCCGTGCCGAGCCGGCTCGACGCGGCCGACGACGCGTTCCTCTTCCGGCAGGGGCCCGCCCGTGGTCTGGGGGCGATCCGTTTCCACGACTGGCGCACCGCCTTCGACGCCTTCGCGGAGGTGCCCAACGTCGCCCGCTTCCGTGAGCAGGCGGACGCGCTGTGCACGTTCGTCACCACCGCGGCGCCCGACGAGGAGCAGAGCCGCGACCTCGACCTGCTCCTCGCCGTCGGCCAGCTGTTCGCGCTGGTGGTGCACGGTCAACTGATCCTGGAGCAGGCGCACTTGACCGGCCTTGAGCAGGACGTGCTCGACGAGCTCTTCGCCGTCCTCGTACGCGACTTCTCCGCGCACGCCGTCGAGCTGCACGGCAAGGACTCCGCCACCGGCGAACAGCAGAAGTGGGCGCTGGGAGCGGTCCGGCGTCCCGTGGTCGACGAGGCACGCTCGGCTCGCGTGTGGCAGCGCGTCGAGGCGCTGGCGGGGGCCTACGAGATGGCGCCGTAGCACCCTCCGCGCGGCACCGGGGCGGCGTTTCCAGCCGTCCCGGTCGCCGCGACAGGATGGGCCCCGGTCGATGACGCGACCGGGGCCCATCCGTTTTCAGCCAATGAGCGCGGCGGACGGAACCCTTCTGGGGAAGGGCCGGTCCGGGGTGCCGGAAAGCGCCCCGGGTCCGCGCGCGACGCGGCGCGGGGACCCGTGGTTCCCGCCCCGGCCGAGCGGGGGAGGGACGGGGGCGCTTCACCGGCGGAAATGTGCATATGCCAGGTGGCGTGCGCGAACTGGTGTGTGGGGCACGGGAGTTCGCCCGAGCGAAGCGGAGGAGCGGGATCTCAGGGAGGCCTCCGCCGTAGTGGCACGGCGCCGCCTCCTCCCCGCTTCCACCGGCACGGACGATCCGTCGCGCGGGGGTGCGCTCCGGCCGGAGCAATCGGTTTCTTTGCCGGGCCCTTACGGAGTTCGATTCCGGCCTCGGGGACAGAACTCTTGTGGCTCCGGCTGACGCCTGGTTAGGCTCCCGCTCGTTTCGATTCCTGCACATTTTCTTCGCAACCCGACCAACTGTGGGGTGGCTGTGCGTGCAACGGAGTCCCCCGAGTTCCCGGGGGCATCTGCGGCGCTGGCGGGGCACTGATGAGCCCCGGCACCGCCACCGCTCGGAGTGCGGCGCGCCGCACCCCGGCACGTGACGTCCGCCTGTTCTGGTGGGCGAACGCCTCCGACGCGCTCGGCACCCAGGCGTCCGGAGTCGTGCTGCCGCTGCTGCTCCTCGGTCTCGGCCACTCGGCGGCGCTGGTGGGGCTCGTCGCGGGGGTGTCCACCGCGGCCGGGCTGCTCCTCGCACCCCTCGCGGCGGTTCCGGCCGACCGCGGCGCGCGCAAACCGGTGATGTTCTGGTCCGCGACGGTCTCGGCGCTCGCCATGGCCGGCGTCGCGGCGGCCGCCGCGACGAGCGGCCCGCCGCTCACCCTCCTGCTCGGCGCGGTCCTGGTGGAACGCTTCTCGACCGCCGTGTACGAAGCCGCCGCCGCCGGCACCGTAGCCATGATCGCCCCGCCCGCCGACCGCCCTAGCGTGGTCGCCGGCCTCTCGGCGGGCGACCAGTGCGCGCTGATCCTGGGCCCCGCGCTGGGCGGCGCGCTCTACCAGGTCGCCCGTGCGCTGCCCTTCGTCGCGGACGCCGTGACCTACGCCGTCGCCGCGGGATGCGTACGGGCACTGGGATCGGACCTGCGGCCGCGCACCCACAGCGCCGCGCGGGCGACCGAACAGGCCCCCGCCGGAGCGCTCCCTGACGATCTGTCAGTCACCGCACCCGGATCGCACGCGCCCGCACCCGTACCGGCCGCTCCAGCATCGCGGCCGGACTCTCCCGACGCCGCACCGGCCGCTCCCGACGCCGCGGCCGCCGCACTGGCCCCCGCCGAGCCCGAGCCCAATTCCCTTCCCGCGACTGCCCGTTCCCGCCGGCCCGGCCGCCTGCACCGCATCGGTGGAGAGCTGGGCGCCGGGTTCGCCCTGGTCCGTACGTCACCCGTGCTCCGACTCGTCGTCACCTGGACCGCCACCGTGAACGGGGTGATCGTCGCCCTCTACTACGGCGCCGTCTTCACCCTCCAGAAGAGCGGCCACGGCGGCTGGCCGATGGGCCTGGTCCTGGCGCTGTCGGGGGCCGCCGGGCTCGCCGGGTCACTGGCCGCGCCGCGCCTCGCGGGCCGGATCGGCGCCGCACGCCTGCTGATCACGGTGACCTGGTTGCTCGTCCCCCTCGCCGCTGGGCTCGCGACCGCCGAGGGGCCCTGGTCGTACGGCGCGCTGTTCGGGGTGTTCTGCCTGCTCATGCCGCTGGTCGGTGTCGTGCTCCAGTCCCGCGTCCTGCAGGAGACCCCGCCGGGTCTGCAGGCCCGTACGGGCGCGGTCCTCGCGAGCGCCGTCGGCGGGTCGGCCGCGCTGGCGCCCGTGGTGGCCGGCGTCGTCGTGACCCGCGCAGGGACGGCCGCGCCCGCCGTGGTCTGCGCGGGCGTCCTGGCCGCGCTGGCCTGGTGGACGACCGTGGTGCGGGCCAGGCTGACGGGGGTGACGGCATGACAGGCCGCTACCAGGTCTACCGGGCCGCACTCCCCGAGGTGTGTGCCGAGGACCCCACCCGGATGGTGTTCACCGCCGACGCCGAGGGCCGGTGCGAGGTGTTCACCTGGGACGCGGCCGCACTGCGCGCCCGCCGGGTCACCGACCGCCCGCACGGCACGCTGCACGGCGCGATCGACCACGACGGCCATGTGTGGTGGTTCGACGAGGACGACGACGGCAGCGGACGGTGGCGGTTCCAGCCGTTCGCGGGCGGCCCCGACCTGCCCGGCCTTCTGGGCGTACCCGAAGGGGAATCGCGCGGTCTCGCCGTCAGCGACGACGCGCACGTGGCCATGGGCCTGGGCGACGCCCGGTCGACCACCGTGCACTTCGGCCGGCGCGGCGCGACGGCCCGTGAAGTGACGCGCGTGGACGGCCACGCCACCTTGTCCGGGATCACCCGTGACGGGAGCCTCCTCGCGGTCAGCGCCGCGGCCGGCTCGGCGCGGGCCGTGACCGTGCTCGCCGCCGACGGCACCCCGCACGCGGTCCTCGCCGGCGACGGCCCGGACGGCCGCCTGTGGGCCCTGGGCTTCGCGCCGGTCGCCGACCGCATCGAGCTCCTCCTCGTCCGTGAGACCAACAACCGCTACGAACTGGCGAGTTGGAGCCCCGACGGCGGGACCGTCACTCATTCCTGGTGCGCCTTCGACACCGAGATCACCGCACGCTGGCACCCCGAAGGACGGTCGGTCCTGGTCCGTCAGGACCGGTACGGTCGCAGCACCCTGCACCGTGTCCACCTGGCGGAGCGCACCGTCGAACCCGTACCGACGCCGCGCGGGACCCTGCTGGACGCCGCCCCCCGCACCGGGGACGACGTGCACTACCTCTGGACGGACACGGCGACCCCGCCCCGCATGATCTCCACCGCGGGCACCGCGCTGCCCCCCGCCCACGGCGTCGGCGCAAGGGTGCCGGGCGAGCACCGCGACCTGTGGACGCCGGGCCCCGACGGCCCGGTGCACTCGCTGCTCAGCCTGCCCGACGGGCACCGCCACCCGGTGCCCGCGGTGTTCCTCGTGCACGGCGGGCCCGCCGACCACGACCGGGACGCCTACGACGGGGTGGTGCACTCCCTCGTCGCCTCGGGCTTCGCCGTCGTCCGCGTCAACTACCGCGGTTCCACCGGCTACGGGCCGCGCTGGCGGCGCTCCTTCGGCGAGGGCGTCGGCCTCACCCAGGTGGCCGACCTCGCCGCGGTCCGCGCCGACCTCGTCGACCGCGGCGTCGTCCGCGCCGACGCGACCGGCCTGTGGGGCACCTCCTGGGGCGGCTACCTGGTGCTCCTCGCCCTCGGCACGCAGCCCGCGCTGTGGCAGGCGGGTGTGGCCGTCAAACCCGTCGCCGACTGCGCGGCCGCGCACCGCACCACCACCCCCGCCCTGCGTGCCCTGGACGAGCGGCTGTTCGGCGGCACCCCCGACGAGGTGCCCGAACGGTACGAGCGGAGCTCGCCCCTCCACTACGCCGCCGCGGTCCGGGCCCCCCTCCTGGTCGTCGCCGCGAGCCGGGACGTCAAATGCCCGCCCGGCCAGGTGCGCGCCTACCTCACCGCCTTGCACCACGCGGGCGTACGGCACGAGTCGATGTGGCTGGACACCGGCCACGACGGCTACGAGGCCGGCGACCACGTGGCCGTCCTGCGCCGCGCCGTGGTCTTCCTCGACCGCGAACTGCGCCGGCGGCCCCGCGCCGCCGCCCCCCAGACTCCCCGCTCCGACCGGGCCGGGGACACCGGACGGGTGCGCTTGCCGGCGCCCGCCGGACAAGGCACCACCCACACAGAGAGGAGTTCCTGCCATGCAGAAGGACATCATCCACAATGACCCGCTCGCGGGTGACGAGGAAAACCGCAAGCCGGGCATCGGCATAACCGTCACGGTTCCGTTCCGCAACGCCGAGGACGGCGACGAGGACTGATCCTCGCGGCCGGTCCGGCGGTGCACCGCCGGACCGGCACAGCCGCGCCTCCTGGCATCCGGCCCCTTGGCCCCCGTCCCGTCACGTCTCCGCACCCACCGAGGAGCCGACATGCGTGTCCTGCTGGTCAATATGCCCTGGTCGCCGATCGACCTGCCCTCGCTCGCCCTGGGGATCCTCAAACGCAGCGTGGACGAACGTGTGCCCGGCGCCCGCGCCGAGGTCCTGCACGCCAATCTCGAATTCACCGACTGGATCACCGAGCGCACCGAATTCACCGCCGAGGACTACGAGTACTACTCGCTCTCCTCCTACTTCATGGGCTGTGGCGACTGGGTGTTCTCCTCGGCGCTCTACGACGATCCCACGTGGCGCGACGAGGAGTTCGCGGCCGCGATGAAGGGCAAACTGCGCAAGTCCCGGTTGCGCATGTCGCGGGAACTCCATCGCCAGGTACCGGAGTTCGTGGAGATGATCGCCCGGCGGATCGTCGACTACGCGCCCGACGTCGTCGGCTTCACCTCCACCTTCCAGCAGAACACCGCCGCACTCGCGGCCGCCAAGCACGTCAAACGTCTTGCCCCGCACATCGTGACCGTGATGGGTGGCGCCAACTGCGACGGCGAACAGGGTGAGGCCGTCCACCGCAACTTTCCGTTCGTGGACCATGTCATCCGCGGCGAGGGCGAGGCCGCCTTCCCGCAGCTCCTCACCGCCATCGCCGAAGGGGCCGGCGGGGACGAACTGGCCACCGTGCCGGGCCTGTGCCACCGCGACGCCGAGGGCAAGAGCATCGTCAACCCGATGGCGACCAGCCCCCTGCCGCCCGCCACCATCCTCGCCCCCGACTACAGCGGCTACTTCGAGCGCCTCGCCGCCTCCGTGGCCCGCAACTGGGCCGAGCCCAAGCTCGTGGTCGAGGGAGCGCGCGGCTGCTGGTGGGGCGAGAAGCACCACTGCACGTTCTGCGGTCTCAACGGATCGTTCATGCAGTTCCGTTCCAAGAGCCCCGACACGTTCTACGAAGAGATCATGGAACTGGCCCGCAAGCACCGGGTGCTCGACATGTACCTCGTCGACAACATCCTCGACATGGGCTACCTCACCACCGTGCTGCCCCGCATCATGGAGAGCGGCTACGACCTCAGGATGCACATCGAGATCAAGGCCAACATGCGCCGCAGCCAACTGCGCACCCTCGCCCAAGCCGGACTCATCTACGTACAGCCCGGCATCGAGAGCCTCAACAACCGGGTGCTCGACCTGATGGACAAGGGCGTCAGCGGCTGCCAGAACGTGCGGATGCTCCGCGACGGAGCCGAGACCGGCCTCTCCGTCGCCTGGAACTACCTGCACGGCTTCCCCGGCGAGACCGCCGAGGACTACGACCCCGTCATCGCGCAGATACCCGCGCTCGAACACCTCGACCCGCCGGTCGACCTGTCGGCGCGGATCGCCATCGAGCGCTTCAGCCCGTACTTCAACCGGCCCGAACTCGGCTTCGACGGGCTGCGCCCCGAAGAGCACTACCGCTTCACCTACGACCTGCCCGAGTCCGAGCTCTACGACCTGGCGTACGTCTTCGAAGCGCCGCAACGCGGCATCAGCGAGCCCACCGTCGGCGCCCTCAACAACGCGCTCGACGCCTGGAAGAAGCACCACGCCGACGCCCGGCTCACCCACACCGACCTCGGCGACCGCATCGTCCTCGTCAGCCGGCGGCGCGCGTTCTCCTGGCGGGCGATGGAACTGACCGACCCGTTCGAACTGGCCGTCTTCCGCCTCCTCGACCAGCCCCACGCGACGGCCGCGCTCACCCGCAAGGCGGCGGCCCGCGCCAAGGGCGCCGCACGCGAGGAGCACGAGGTGCAGCAACTGCTCGACGCCTGGGTCGCGTTGGGCCTCGTCTTCACCGACGGCGGCCAGTACGTCCACATCGCACCCTCCGCCGTCAACGAGGATCTGCTGCGCCTGGACTTCATGCGCCACGCGCAGGCCGCGCTCGACGCCGCGCAACAGCCCGCCCGGCCCGAGCCCGTCAGTGTCTGACCCCGGCGTGTCCGGCACGAGAGCAGGAGGATCAGCCCGATGAGCACCGCCCTCACCACCGCCACCGATGCCCTCACGGTCTCCGCCTGGCGCGACTACGACCCCGAAGCGTGCGCCCTGCCGGGCATGTTCCTCGGTGCCATCGAACTGACCGGCCCCGCGGGCGAGGAGAGCGACCGGCTGTGGGAGTCCGGCGCCCGACGCGTCCAGCTGCGCGAGCCCGTCGACCTCACGGATCTCACCGCTCCGGGCGCGGCCGTCCGCGCCGTCCGCACCCTGAGCCTGGTGCGGGACCTCACGGCGCGGGCCGTCCTCGTGGAGTGGAATCTGCGCCTTGACCCAGAGGCGCCCGACGACACCTGGCGGGCGCTGAGCCACCTCCAGCCGCCGGGCAGCCTGCACGGCCCCGGCGACGCGGCCGGCGACCTGCGGCGCTGGCGCGAGGGCCACTACCTCTGCAAGTGCCTGTGGAGGCAGGGCCCCGGCTTCGTCCAGATCCGCGACCGTCGCTGGGGCGAGCTGCGCCGCTTCACCGCGGAGGAGCCCGAGTACCAGCAGGTCATCGCGGCCCTGACCTATGGCGCCCCCGCGGCATCGGTGCCGGCCGCGGTCCTGGCCGACTTCCTGGAGGAGCGCCTGGTGCTTCAGGTCGGCGACCTCGCGTGGTGGCTGCCCTACCGCGTGAACCGCTGGATCCAGGAAGCGATGGCCATTTGACGGTAGGTCAGAAATGACGCCGTGAGGGTGCGGGCCACGCGCCCCGGCTGCCCCCGACGGTGCCCAGGCCGTCGGGGGCGCCGCTCGCGCCGTCGCTCACGGCGCGAGCGGCGCCCCGTGCCAGCGCCAGTCCGTGCGGCGCGGGCGCTCGGGGCTCTCCACGCGTCCGGTGGCCCACAGCAGGGCGGAGGAAGCGGTGTCGGTGATGGCGACGTCCGGGAACAGCCGGGCCAGTACCCGTCGGCTCAGCTCCTCCGGAGGGGCCCCGTCGCGCTGGACGCCCCGCGCGATGTCGTAGGTGTGGACGAGGGTTTCGGTCACCCCCATGGCCGCGAAGCCCTCGGGGTCGGAGGCGCCGAAGACGTGCGGCGCCAAAACGGTCGCAGGGGCGCCGTCCACAGCGGCGGCGAGCAGCCCGCCGCACGCCTCGACCACGGTGAGCAGCCCCTCGGGTCCCGCCGCGCGGTCACCGAAGACGACGTTGGCCGGGCCGCCGGGGCGATCGCTCGACATCCGCAGGGGGACACGGTCCACGCCCATGGGGTGCGCGAGCCCGAAACGCAGGGCGTAGGTCAGGAGATCGTCCGCGAGGTGCTCAAGGGTCTCCCAGCACGTCCACTCCAGATCACCGGCGGGGACGCGCCATCGGGCGGCCGGGACGCCGGAAACGGTTCGAACGCAGTGGGCGACGGCCTCGCGTACATGCTCACCACGCACCGAGGCGCCCCCTGATTCGGAAGACATCCGAACAGGCTACCGGCTGCTGCCAGCAGCTCATCCGGGGCGGCACCGCACGGCTCCGCCCGGCCCGCTCGTCGCCCGGCCGGGCGAGGCGGCTCAGTGCACGCCGATGTCGTGGAAGAACTGGCAGCGGGCCGCGCGCCGCCGCGAGCCGGTCGCGGTCCGCTGCTCGCTGACACTCAACTACGAGTCCTGGCGCGGAAGTTGCGCGGCCCTGGCCATGCGCCGCACCGCCTCGACGACCACGTCCGGCCGCGTCCCGAAATTGAGCCGGACGAAACCGTGCCCCGAACCGGGCTCCCCGGGCCGTTGGAGGGGACTGAACCGTGCCCCCGACGACACTCCGACCCTGGCCGCACGCAGAAACCGCTCGGCCGGGTCTCCGGGCAGGCCGAGCGGACGGACGTCGAGCCACGCCGTGAAGCCCGCGGCCGGGGGACGGCAGACGACGCGGGGGAGCGTGCGGGCGAGCTCGGCCGCGAGCAGCTTCCGGTTTCCGTCCAGCGCACGGAGCAGTTCGTCGAGCCACCCCTCGCCCTCGGTGAATGCCGCCTCGCCGGCCAGGACCCCGAACAGCCCTGATCCCTCGTCGAGTTCACCGTCGAGCGCGGCGACGACCGCGCGGGCCTCGGGCCCCGGCACCGCCAGCGCCGCTTTGAGCCCGGCGAGGTTCCACGCCTTGGAGGCCGACACGAGGGCGACCGAACGGGCCGCCGCCGGGTGGTCGAGCGACGGGAAGGGGATGTGGCGCCGGGGTCCCGGATGTACGAGGGGCGCGAGGATCTCGTCGGAGACGACCCGCACGCCGTGCCGTTCGGCCAGGCCGGCCACGGCCATCAGCTCGTCGCGCGCGAACACCGTCCCGGTCGGGTTGTGCGGATTGCACAGCAGGTACACCTTGGCGCCCGCGGCGAAGTGGCGCTCAAGGCTGTCGAGGTCCAGCGCGTACCCGTGTGGTCCCGGGGCCGGCGGACTGGTCACGAGCCGCAGTCCGAGCCCTTCGAGCCGCGAGTAATAGGGCGGATAGCCGGGGGTGTTCACCACGATCGTGTCGCCTGGTTCGGTGGTCAGGCGGAGGGTCTCGACGATGCCGGTCATGACGTCGGGGACCAGCCGCATGGCCGGCGGATCGGGGTGCCAGCCGTATCGGCGGCCGGCGAAGGCGGCGAACGACGCGGGCAGGCGCCCGGGAGAGGCGTAGCCCGTGTCGCCGTCGGACACCGCGCGGATCAGTGCGGCCCCGATCGGCTCGGCGAGCGGCGTGTCCATCTCGGCGATGCGCATCGGCAGGACGTCGGGCGGGAACTCGGTCCACTTGACGCTCGTGCGGCGGCGCAGTTCGGCGAGCGTGTAGTGGGTGAGCGGGGTCCGTGTGCGGGGCGGGGGATTCGTGCTCATGGATATGGTGTGCCTTTCCTGGTCGTGGACCGACTGCCGGGGGATGGGAACGGGCCGTCGTGGGGACTTACCCGCGGACGGTGAACCGCCTCCGGCCGACGACGACGGCGACGGTCAGCGCAACGGTCACGGCGGCGGCCACGCCGAACACGACCCCGAACCGCCCCTCGGCGGCAGCCCCGCCGCCCAGCGCGGTGCCGAGCGCGCTGCCGACGAACAGCGCGGCGACGTAGAACGACACCGCGGTACCGCGTGCTTCGGGCACCACCGACGTCGCCCACGCCTGGAGCGTCGAGTGCAGGAACGCCCAGCCCGCTCCCAGCAGCGTGGCCAGGAGGGCGTAGCTCCACACGCCGGGTGCCACGGCCGCCGTCGCATACCCCGCGAGCACGAACCCACCTCCGATCGCCGCAGGAGCCTGCGGCGTGATCCGTGGCGCCAGTGCCTTCACGGCACGCGTGAAGACGAGCGTTCCCGCGCCGTACAGCGCGGTGATCGAGCCGGCCGCGGCGTCGGACAGACCGCGGTGGTGCAGGGCCGGGGCCACGAAGGTCAGGCCGCCGAGCAGGGCGGCGCCCTCGACCACGCCGAGCGCGGCGACGACGTAGGCGAAGCGGGCCCGCAGGACGGTGACGATCTGAACGGCCACGCTGCCGACGCGAACGCGTTCCGGTTCGGTGGTGCCGCGCAGTGCGGCCGCGGCGGCGAGGGCCGCGACGGCCGGAACGGCGAACACCAGGCGCCAGCTCAGCCAGGTCGCGACCCCTCCGGCGAACAGCGCCGCAAGGCCGCTGCCGAGACCGAGCGCCGCCATCAGGTCGGCGAGCGCGCCCTGACGTCGCTCGGGGCTCACCGTGTCGCCGACGAAACTCAGCGACGAGGGCACCACCGCGCCGAAGGCGAAACCGGCGAGGACGCGCAGCGCGGCGAGCGTCGCGAGATCGGGCGCAGCCGTCGAGGCCAGGCCGGCGAACGCGGCGACGCACAGGGCGAAACGGATCACGCGAAGCCTGCCTACCCGGTCGGAGAGGATCCCCCAGAACGGCTGCGACAGGCCGTAGGCGAGGGCGTATCCGCCGGCGAGCGCCACCGTGGTGGTGAGGGGGACACGCAGGGCGGCGGCGACGGTCACCAGGATCGGGGCGAGGGCGAACCGGTCGAAGTTGGCGGTGAAGGCGGCCAGGGCGAGTGGTAGGGGGGCGCGGGTGTCGGGGCGTACGGCCGGTGCCGCCGCTGGAGTACGCGTAGTCATGATCCGATCGTGGGGCCCGCCGGGGGCCGGTCCGGCCACCCGGCACTCACGGATCATCCTGGGAGTGGGGGTAATAGGCTGCCGTTCACCATGGACGATCACACATCACGACGCCGTGCCGCGCTCGGCGCCTTCCTGCGCTCGCGGCGTGAGCGCCTGACTCCGGGCGACGTCGGCCTGACCGGTGGTGTCCGGCGCAGAACACCCGGACTGCGCCGCGAGGAAGTCGCGTTGCTGTCCGGCGTGAGCGTCTCCTGGTACTCGTGGCTGGAGCAGGGGCGGCCCATCGCGGCGTCGCGCCAGGTGCTCGATGCGCTCGCCACCACCCTGCGCCTGACCCGGGCCGAGCGGCGTCACGTCTTCGACCTCGCCGGCGAGAGCGACATCGATCCGCACGCGGCCGCCGACGGCTGCCCGGCCGTCGGCGACCATCTGCGCGCCACCGTCGCCGCACTGGCCCCCCATCCGGCCTGCCTCCTCGACCGGCACTGGGACGTCCTCGCGCACAACGAGGCCGAGGCGGCCATCTACGGCGGACTCGACCAACTGCCCGTCGAGCGCCGCAACATGATCTGGCTGTTCTACGGATGGCGGCCGATGCGCACGGTCCTGAAGAACTGGGAGACCGAGTCGTGGGCGGTGCTCGCGCAGTTCCGGGCCTCCGCCGACCGGCACCCGGGCGATCCGCGATTCGACGAGATCGTCGACGATGTCGCCGGCGTCGATCCGGAGTTCCGCGCGCGCTGGGAACGGCACGACGTGGCGGGCTTCACGCCGGCACTCAAACGCTTCGACCACCCGCGGCTCGGGCTGCTGACGTTCCGTCAGGCCAAGCTGACCGCGGCCGAGGAGCCCGGCCTGCACCTCATCGTGCGGCACCCCGCGGACCCTGCCACGCGCCGCGCGCTCGACGCGCAGGCAGCGCCAAGTCCCGTGCAGCCAGGGTGAGTTGACGGATGCTGAGGGGTGGTCAGCTCTGCGGTGACGAGCAAAGGGGCATCCGCAGCCAGCCAGCCAGCCAGCCGGCTTCGCTGACGCGGTCCGAGCCGGATGCCTGGGCGGGCGAAGCGCGTCCTAGCTCTGCGCCGTGGGCCGTACGACGATGTCGCCCACGTCGACGGTCGCCGGCTGTTCGACGGCGAAGGCGATGGCGCGGGCGATGGCCTCGGGCGCGATCGCGATCTTCTCCATGGTGTCGAGGACTTCGCTCCTCATCTCCGGTGTCATCGAGTCCGCGAACTCCGTGCGCGTCATGCCCGGCGAGACGACCGTCACGCGCAGATTGCCGCCGGCCTCCTGGCGCAGGCCCTCCGAGAGCGTACGGACGGCGTTCTTCGTCGCGGCGTACACCGACTGGCGCGGCACGATGCGCAGCCCGGCGGTGGAGACGGTGTTGACGAAGTGTCCGAATCCCTGCCTGCGGAACACGGGCAGCGCCGCGGCGATCCCGTACAGGACGCCCTTGAGATTGACGTCGATCATCTCCTCCCAGTCCTCGACGCGCAGCTCGTCCATGGGGGAGATCAGGCCGACGCCGGCATTGCTGACCAGGACGTCCAGCCTGCCGTACCGGTCGCAGGCCAGGTCGACCAGGCCGTGGAGATCCTCGCGGCGCTTGACGTCCGTGGGTGCGTACGCGGCGTGGCCGCCGGCCTTCACGATGCGGGCGGTCAGCGCCTCGAGGCGGTCGGGTCGGCGTGCGCCGAGCACCACTTTGGCGCCGCGCTCGGCGAGCAGGAGGGCCGTGGCCTCGCCGATCCCGCTGCTGGCGCCCGTGATCGCGACGACCTTGCCCTCGATGTGCGACATGGTGGATTCTCCCGGGGAAGAGTGGGTGCGGCGCATGCTCTACGGTGAAACCGGAGGCGCCGCCGGTTGACTCCACATTAAGTGGAGGCGCCTCCACTTAGCAAGGGACGAGGGAGTGAGCCGTCGATGGCACAGGAGACGGGGCGCCCGTTGAGGGCGGACGCGCAGCGCAACAGGGACAAGATCCTCGCGGCCGCGGTGCGGGTGTTCACCGAGGAGGGGCTGGACGCGCACTACGAGCGCATCGCGAAGGAGGCGGGCGTGGGCACGGGCACGCTCTACCGCAACTTCCCGACCCGGGAGACCCTGATCGAGGCGGCCTACCGCAACGAGGTGTCCCGCCTGTGCGACGCCGTGCCCGGCCTCCTGGCCTCGATGCCGCCGCGCGAGGCGCTGCGCGCCTGGATGGGCCGCTTCATCGACTACGCCACCGCCAAACTCGGCATGGCCGAAGCGCTGCGGGCCGTCGTCGCCTCGGGAAGCGACCCCTACGGCCATAGCCGGGCGCTGATCCAGGCGGCGATCACCGCACTCATGGAGGCCGGAGTCGCCGCCGGAGCCCTCCGCTCGGACATTCGCCCGTCCGACGTGTTCGCGGCCCTCGCCGGGATCGCCCTCACATCGGCCGCTCCGGACCAGCGCGACCAGGCCGAACGGCTGCTCACGCTCACGCTCGACGGGCTGACCTCGCCGTCCGCCTGAAAACGCCCGCGCCCTGCGGGGCGCCACCTCCCGAGGAGGACGGCGCCGCACAGGGCACTGGCACGGCGGCGCGGTTCACACCTCCAGTTCGGCCTCGATCTTCTTGAGCTGGTGCCGGGCCATGGCGAGGTTGGCCCGGCTCTTGTCGAGGGCCAGGTAGAGGAAGAGCCCGTTGTGGTTGCGTCCGGTCAGGAGCCGGATCAGGTGGTACTGGGAGCCCAGGGTGATCAGGATGTCCTCGATCTCGTCCTTCAGGCCCAGCAGTTCCATGGTGCGCACCTTCGCGCGCACCACGTCGGTGTTCCCGGCGGCGGCCACCGCCAGGTCGAGGTCCTTGCCGCCACCCAGGGTGCCGAGGGCCATGCCACTGCTGTAGTCGACGAGGGCCACACCGATGGTCCCCTCGATGAGGGACATCGATTCCTTGAGCGCGGCTTCCGTATTGGCCATGGGATTCGTGCTTCCTTTCCGCTGTTTTCCGTCCGATGTGTTCCCCGGCCGGTCGGCCCGGGGACGGGTGGGAGTCATGGGGTCTCCAGTCGGCCGAGGCTGCCGTCGACCAGGTCGCCGATCCGGGCGCCCGCGCGGCGGGCTTCGAGATGCAGCCGTCCCACGTTGATGCGGGGCTGGGCGAGGAGGGTGAGCACGGCGGACGAGCCCGCCGCGTAGGTGGCCACATAGCCGTCGTCGCCCCGTAACAGGAGTTCACGGAAGGCGCCTTGGCCCGCCGTGTCGGTGAGCCGCTGGGCGACGCCGAGCGCGGCGGCGGTCAGTGCGGCGAGCGGCTCGGCCTCGCTCGTGGAGTCCTGGGCCAGCACCAGACCGTCGACACTGGCCGCCATCGCCCCGCTGAGCTGAGGCAACCGGACCCGGAGTCTGCGCAGTTCGGCGAGGACCTCCGCCTCTGCCGCCATCATCTGTCTCCTTTCGGCGCGCTGCCTGCGGACGCGGATCACAGCGTGGCCTCGAGGCCGTCACGCAGCCTGCGCAGCAGGGCCACGTCCGCGATGGACTCCGCTTGCGCCGACGCCAGTGCCACCGGGGCCGGCATGCCCTGCTGCGGCACCGCCGCGAGCGGAGTCTCGATCGCGCCGCACGCCGCGAGGCGGCGGACGTCGACCAACGTGTGGAACGCCGGGCGGCCGAGAAGCCGCGCGATGTCCTGCGGGGTGCGCACCCCGTCGGCCAGGGCGAGCAGCGCGCGCCGGCGCGCGGTGACCGGCGCCCCGCCCAGGCCCGGCGAGGGAACCACAGGAGCCGTGTCGACCTCCGGATGCGGCCACAGCCGGGAGAGCAACTCCCGGCGCCTGGCGGCCTCTCGGGCCACCGAGCAGGCCGGCACCGGCCGCACCGGGCCGATCCAGTGCGCCACTCCGTACCGAAAGCGCGTGGGACCGCTTCCGGGAGAGAGCGTGAAGAACGCCGCGTCGAACAGCGCACCCAGATGGCACAGTTCGAGCTCGCCGTCGGTGACCTGGCCGCTGTCGACCAGGAACCGGCCCACCGCGCCGCGCGCCCCCGCCTGGTCGACGGCCCACTGCCAGCCCTCGGGGCGCAGCCTGCCGCTCACCGTGAGCAGGACGTCGATGCCGGGGGCGGACGGACTCTCGGCGTGCACCACCTGGCCGTCGACGAGATAGAGCGTGCCGGTGTCGCGCAGCAGCGCCCCGGTCGCCCGCTCGGCCACCAACCGGCTCAGCATCGGCGAGAGTTGGCGCTCGTCCGTGGTGGACGCCGTCGGGCTCACGCCAGTACCAATCGCTCGGCCAGATCGCGCAGGCGCAGGCGGGCGAGCGCCAGATTGCCCAGCTCGCGGTCGAGCCACAGGTACAGGAAGACGCTGCTGTCGTAGGCGGTCCGTACGAAGCGCAGCAGATGGTAGCCGCCCTGCGCGGTGACGAGCACGTCCTCCAGAAGCTCATCGGCCGCCTCCCCTGAGCCGGGCGCGAAGACGGGGTGCTCGACGGCGCTCCTGGCGAACTCGGCGGCCTCCGCGGCGGCCGCCTCGTGGTCACCGCCCGGCGAATCGCCGATGGTGCCGAGAGCGAGCCCGCTGGTCCAGTCGACGAGAGCTGCCCCGAGCGCGCCGGGCAGCCGCATCGTCTCCAGCAGGCACTCGTCGATTCCGGGCACGCGAAGATCCCCTCCTTGGTCACGTGACGACAGGTCGCCGCGGCACGACTCCACTGCCGCAGTGACGGAGAAGTTACGCCCCGTGTCGCGAGAAGGAGGAACTTCTGGCATTTTCCAGTGGGACATGCCAGAGATGGCTACGATCCGCGCCGCGCACCGCGCCGGCGGGACCCACGCCCTTGGTCAAGTGCCGTGAGAAGGAGCGGCATTGAGCCATCGCGGACGCGGCGACCCCGTCCGGGCGCGACCCGGACGCCGACGACCGCGAGCCCTGTCGTCGGTCCCGTGATCCGATCGAAGCGGTGGCGCGGTCGCCTGGGACAAGGCTCCCAGCAAAAGGGCGTGCTGTCCGGAAAAAGCCCCTGCACGATGGCAGGCATGAACCACGTGCTGTGCGGCCTCGCCGCCAATCCCGCTCTGCCGTCCCACCTCGTCGACCGACTGACGGCCGTCGCGGACGGCGACGTGGCCTCGGCCCTGGCCGCGCGCGCGGATCTCACCCAGGCGCAGGCGCTCGCCCTGGCCTCGCACGGGGAGGACTGCGCCGTCCAGCTCGCGCGCGCCGGACGTCCGGGCGCCGAGCACGTCGACCCCGTGTCCCACCCGGACTTGGCTCTCGCCCTGCTGGACGAGGGGGTTGGGGATCAGCGGTGGGCGCGCCGGCTCGTGGCCGATCCATCTGCCGCGCGCCGCGCGCGACTTGCGGCCTGCCCCGGTCTTCCGTCCGACGTGGTCAGGACGCTCGCCGTGGACCCCGACGTACAGGTCGTCGCGGAACTCGCCCTGTGGAGCGACGTGCCGGATGTCGTGGCGGGGCTGGTCCGGCACCCGCACACCGCGGTGCGTCGCGCCGCGGCGGCCAACGAGGTCACGCCCCCGGACCTGCTGGCGGCGCTCCTCACCGGCGAGGGTCTGCCGCCCGCACGGTGGTGCGAGGTCTGCGAGCGCGAGGCGATCCCGTTCGTCCACGAGCGCGCATGCCCGCGGCTCGCCTGCGCCCTGCCGCCCGGGGCCCGGTGCGACGGCTCCCACGGGTCGGCCGTGCAGGCCCTCCGCCGGGCGGCGCTGGACAATCCCGCCACACCCGCCGACGCGGCCGCCCGCTTCGCCGGCCACGAATCGGCGCTGCTCCGTTGGTCCGTGGCCCGACGCCCGGGGCTGCCGGCCGCGGTGTACGAGCGGCTCGCCGCCGATCCCGTCCCCGGTGTCCGCGCGGACCTCGCGGAGAACGCCGCCGTCGGCGAGCAGGTGCTCCGCACGCTGGCCGACGCCCGGGACATCGACGTACGCCGCTCCCTGGCCCGCAATCCGTCCCTACCGCTCGACGTACTGAGCGATGTCGCCGGGACCATGAAGAAGGGCGCCGCCCCGCTGCCGCGGATCGCCGCGGCGACTCCCGCGGAGACGGCGCGCCTTGCCCGATCCCCAATCCCCGCCGTCAGGTTGCTGGTGGCCAGGCGCCGCGACCTGCCGGCCGAAATCCGCGACGCCCTCGCGACCGACCCCGACGCCGCGGTGGTCGCTGCCGTCGCATCGCACCCCGGCCTGCGCGAGGCGCAGCTGCGCGCCATGCTCGGCCTGCACGGAGCCCGCGTCACCGCCCAGGTGGCGGCCAACCCGGACGCCACACCCGCACTCCTGGACGAACTGGCCCGGCAGGAACCTCCGGCACGCAAGGCGCTCCACGCGATCGCGCGGCACCGGCACGCGACGCCCGCCGCGCTGTTCGTCTGTCTCTCGGACGAACGGGCCCGGCGCATGGCCGCAGGGCACCCGGCCCTAGCGCCGTCGGTCATCACGCGGCTCCTGGCCGACGACGACTGGCAGGTGGCCGAGGCGGCCGCCGCCAACCCCTCACTGCCCGCCGAAGCGATGGCGGCCCACATCCTCTGACGTGGGACGGCACGCACCGCGGGACCCGGTCCCATGCATCGGCCGCGGCGCGCGTGCGCATCACCACGGCCCGC
Source organism: Streptomyces sp. NBC_00442 (assembly GCF_036014195.1). Lineage (NCBI taxonomy): Bacteria > Bacillati > Actinomycetota > Actinomycetes > Kitasatosporales > Streptomycetaceae > Streptomyces > Streptomyces sp. NBC_00442. Next base: position 281,873 of record NZ_CP107918.1, on the reverse strand, counting down.
GTCCGCATCACCGCGGCGCATGTCCGCAGCCCCGGTGACCTCAGCCGCCGAACCCGAGGTACGGATCGTGGGTGCCGGCCAGCTCGGCGCCGGCGGACCAGAGGCGGGCCGCCACGGCAGGGTCGGTCATGTGCGGGAGGGCGGTCTCGGACCGGGGAAACCCTCGCAGGCCGAAGACTCTCGGCCCCCACAGATCCCCTCCCCGCACCCGCGGGTCCAGGACGGCGCGCACCACGGGCCAGGCCCCGGCGTCCTTGCCCTGCAGCACGAGTCCCGCGGGCGCGGCACGCAGCCGCTCGCCGGGGGTGCTCGCATGGACCGGAGGGCGCGCGGGCGTGAGCGAGTCCAGGGCGCCGCCGGGGTGGGCGACCACGCTGAGCACCGTACTGCCGACGGCACGCAGGCGACGGTCGAGTTCGAAGGCGAACGACATCTGCGCGAGCTTGGATCGGCCGTAGGTGCGTTTGGGCCGGTAGTCCCGGGTCGACTGCAGATCGTCGAGATCCAGGCGTTCGGACCGCGCCGCGAAGCTGCCCACCGTCACGACGCGGGCCGCCGGGGCCGCGGACAGGAGCGGGGCGAGCCACCGGGTCAGTGCGAAATGGCCGAGGTGATTGGTGGCGAACATCAACTCGTGCCCACCCTCGGTCTCCCTGCGCGCCGGATCGTCCAGCGCGACCCCCGCGTTGTGGACGACCGCGTCGAGATGACCGATGTCCAGCCGGTCCACGGACCTCTCCAGGGAGGGCAGGTCGGCGAGATCCAGCCGGAGATGCCGTACGTCCGCTCCGATGACGCGCGAGCGGATCGAGTCCGCGGCGGCGTCCGCCTTCGCCGGGTCCCTGCTGCCGAGCACGACGACGGCTCCCGTGGCCGCGAGTTGTTCCGCGACGAAGTAGCCGATTCCGGCGTTGCCGCCGGTGACCAGGAACGTCCTGCCCACCGCCGACGGCAGCCGCCGGACGTCCCACGGCCGAATCTGAGAGGAGGAGGACACGATGACGGGCTCCTTGCGCTGGGGCGGATGCCGGAGGGGGCTTGGGGGTGCGGCCCGCGGCGGGCGCCAAGGACGAGTTCCGAGCATGGATGCCAAGGACGGGTCCTGAGAACGGGTCCTGAGCACGGGTCCTGAGACCGGGTCCCGAGGGCGAGCGCCGTGGGTGAGCACTCGCCCACGGTGTCAGCCCTCGCCGATAAGGCACCGACACACCGCGGCCGCCACCGACAGAACCCCGACACGCCTGCGGACCGGCGGACCCGCGGGAGGGGCGTAGCGGGTTCGGCTCCGCTCGCGGATGGGCCTCAGGCGTCCTCAGGCGTCCCGCAGCGTGGACGCGGCCACGGCCAGGAAGTCGCGCAGGAGCCTCTCGCGCCCGCCCCCGAGGACGGCCAGGCACGTCTCGATCCCGGGGGCGTCCGTCACCGGAACGTGCACGAGGTCCGGGCGGGAGTAGGAACGCGCGACGCTCAAGGGGACCAGAGCGATGTCGGATCCTGCGGCGATGCGTTCGAACTTCTCCTCCAGGGACGCGGTCCGCCGGACAGGAGTGTCGATGATGCGCTCGCCGTCCAGGTCCGCGGAGGTGAGCTCGTCACGGCCGGCCAGCGGATGCGCCGCTGGCATGCAGGCGACTCTGGGCTCGCGGCCGATGGGCAGGGTGCGCAGCCCGGAGTCGTCGAACGGCCGCCGCAGATAACCGACTTGGGCCCGGCCGTCCCGCAGCGGCGCGTCCTGTTCCCACCACAAAGCGGGGACGAGGTCGATCTCCACATTCGGATGGCGCGAGGTGAACGCCCGGACCGCTTCGGAGACGCGGAGTCCGGGGGAGAAGGCGACCGCGAGGCGCTGGACACCGCGCTCGACGTCGTGCACGCGCCGCACGGCGGTGCTGACGGCGGCGAGAATCGTCCGCGCCTCCTCGTGGAGGCGCTCCCCGGCGGCGGTCAGCTCCACGCTGCGGGTGGTCCGCACGAGCAGCGTGCACTGCAATTCCTGCTCGAACGCCTTGATCTGCCGACTGAGGACCGGCTGGGTGATGTAGAGCGCCTGCGCCGCCCGGCCGAAGTTCCGGTGTTCGGCCACCGCGACGAAATAGCGGAGCTTGCGCAGGTCCAGATCCATGCCGTGAGGGTATCAATGGGTCGGGAAGGGCATTGGACGCCGCGGGCGGGCCGCCCGAGACTCGACACATGATCGTCATCACCGCCCCCACGGGCCAGATAGGCAGCCAGGTCCTGGACACCTTGCTCAACGGCGTCCCCGGAAGCGTCCCCGGCCCCCGCGAAGACCTGCGCGTCATCGTGCGCGACCCCGCGAAGCTCCCTGATTCCGTACGGGACAGCGTCGACGTCGTGACCGGCTCGCACGGCGACGCCGAGGTCGTCGAGGCGGCGTTCACCGGCGCGGACGCCGTCTTCTGGCTGGTCCCGCCGAACCCCCGGGCCGCGAGCCTGGACGCTGCCTACAGCGGTTTCACCCGCGCCGCCGCGAAGGCGTTCATCACCCACGCGGTGGGGCACGTCGTCGGCGTCTCGGCGCTCGGCCGCGGCACGCCCGTCGCCGGCCGCGCCGGCCTGGTCACCGCGTCGCTCGCCATGGACGACCTCATCGCGAGCACGGGCGTCGCCTACCGGGCGCTCGCCAACCCGGGCTTCATGGACAACCTGCTGCGGCACGCGGCGTCGATCCGCGACGAGGGAGTGTTCACCGACACCGTGGCCGCCGGCCGCGCGGCGCCCGCCGCGGCGACCCGCGACATCGCGGCGGCCGCCGCGAGGCTGCTCCTGGACCGCTCGTGGGCGGGGACCGGCGAGGTCCCGGTGCTCGGCCCCGAGGACCTCTCGGCCGACGACATGGCACGGATCATGTCCGACGTGCTCGGTCGTCCGATCCGCTACGCGCGGCAGTCGCTGGACGACTTCGGCGCCGCCCTGACCGCGGCCGGACTCGGGAGCGCGTTCGTCGATGGCTACGTCGACATGATGCGCGCGAAGGACGACGGCCTTGACGCCGGTGTCCGGCGCACCCCGCACACCGAGAGCCCGACCACCTTCCGCACCTGGTGCGAGGAGGTCCTGAAGCCGGCGGTCCAGAGCTGAGCGCTCCGTGCCGTGCGCCCCGTATCGTGCCCGGATGATCGTGATGCCGGAGGAGTTCGCGCGGGGCACCGTCGCGCGTGAGGGGCGGCGCGGGGCCGAATGGCTCGCCGAACTGCCCGGGGTGGTCGAGGAGTTGCTCGGTCGGTGGGACTGTGTGCCGGACGGGCGGGTCATGCACGGCGGTGTCGGCGTCGTCGTGCCCGTGCGGCGCCGGGCGGGGGAGAGGGCCGTCCTCAAGGTGTCGTTCCCGCACCCCGGCAACGTCCACGAGCCGGACGCGTTCGCAGCGTGGCGCGGGCGCGGGGCGGTCCGTCTGTTGGAGCGCCGCGACGAACGGTTCGCGATGCTGCTCGAACGCGTCCGGGCGTGGACCCTCGCGGACGTCGGGGACGGCGACGAGGTGGTGGCGGTCGCCGGGCGGCTCAACCGCCGTCTCGCCGTACCCGCCCCGCCCGGCCTGCCCCGGCTGCGGGAAGGGGCGGCCGCCCGGACGGAGCGGCTGCGCGAGGACGCCGGGGAGCTGGCACACACCTTGTCGCGCGCGGCGCTGGACGCCGCGGTGGCGACCCTCGCCGAACTGGGCCGGGACCAGCCGGACAGCCTCATCCACGGTGACCTTCATGCCCGCAACATCTTGCGCGCGGACCGTGAGCCGTGGCTGGCGGTCGACCCCAAGGGATACGCGGGGGACCCCGCCTACGACGGCGGCACACTTCTCAAGTCGCGGGCGCCGGCCCTCCTGGAGGCGAACCACCTCGGCAGGGCCGTCGACCGCATCCTCGACGTGTTCTCCGAGGCCGCGGAACTCGACCGGGAGCGTGTACGGCGCTGGTCCCAGTTCCATGCCGTGGAGGCTTCGCTCTGGGGTCGCCGGCACGGCTTCCGTGCAGCCCGCCGCGGACCCCGGCTCGACCGGTTCACCCAATTCGCGGAAGAGTTGGCCGAGTTGCTCACACGGGGAGCCTGAAACGCCCGAGCGCCCGACCGCGATGCCGGCCGCCGGTCACACCCGGGCCGCCCCGCTCCACCGTGGCCGTGCCCGCGCCGGCGCCGAGGGAGTGCGCCGATCCCCGCCTTCGATAGGCTCTGCGCCGTAAGCGTTGGGTAAAGGTACACGCGGGGAGAATTGTGACGGATCATCAGCGGGAACCAGGGCGTGCCGGCGGACCGGACGGTTCGGCGACGGACCCGGGAGTGTTCCAGCCCCTGGCCGACGACGACCCGCGTTCCGTGGCCGGATACCTCCTCAGCGCCCGGCTCGGCGCCGGCGGCATGGGCAAGGTGTACCTCTCCTACACGCCCGGCGGCCGGCCCGTGGCGATCAAGGTGATCCGTCCCGAGTTCGCCGAAGACGCCGACTTCCGCCGCCGGTTCCAGCAGGAGGTGCGCGCCGCGCAGCGCGTCCAGGGCCTCTACACCGCACCGGTGATCGACAGCGACACCGACGGCCCGCGCCCCTGGCTGGCCACGGCCTACGTGCAGGGCCCTTCCCTGCACGCGGCCGTCGCCGCCCACGGAGCGATGCCCGTGGGCACCGTGCTCCTGCTCGTGGCCGGGATCGCCGAGGCGCTTCAGGTCATCCACCGCGCGGACATCGTGCACCGCGATCTGAAGCCGTCCAATGTGCTGCTCGCCGTCGACGGCCCCCGCGTCATCGACTTCGGCATCGCGCGTGCGGCCGACGCCACCGCGCTCACCGGGACGGGCGTCAGCGTCGGCACCCCGTCGTTCATGTCGCCCGAGCAGGCGGCCGGCAGGAGCTGCACCGAGGCGACCGACGTCTTCGCGCTCGGCCAGATCGCCGTGTTCGCCGCGACGGGCGCCGCGGCCTTCGGTGACGGCGCCTCGCACGCGGTGCTCTACCGGATCGTGCACGAGGACCCCGATCTGTCCCGGCTGCCGGACGAGTTGCGCGAGATCGTCATGGGCTGCCTCAACAAGGACCCCGCACGGCGGCCGTCCACCGCCCGGATCATCGAGATGTGCGGCGAGGCCTCGCAGGACCCGGCGCTGCGGCGCCCGGACGGCTGGCTGCCCTCGTCGTACGCGGCCGACCTCACCCAGGCCGCCGCCCCGACCCCGCCGCCGCAGCCCGCGCACCCGCCGACGCAGGCGGCGCCGCCCAACTCGGCGGCGTACCCCGCGACGCAGGCGGCCGCGCACACGCCGCCCCCGGTGCATCCGCCGACGCACAGTGCCCCGCACACGCCGCCGCCCTCGCACGCGCCGACGCAGCCCGCGTACCCCAACTCCGTACAGCCGCAGGCCGTTCACCCGCACGCGGTGGGCGGCTACGCCTACCCGCAGAACGCCCACCCGCAGAACGCCGGCCAGCCGCTCGCTCCGGCGGCCGGGACTCCACACGGCTACCCGAACTACGCGGTTCCCGGGACCGGCGCCGGGTTCCCGCCGCAGGCGCCCCGCAGGCGCAACCGTGCCGGGCTGATCGTCGCGGGGGTGGCGGTCGCCGCGCTCGTCGGCGGCGGCGCGTACATGGTGGGGCACCTCGCCGGCAGCGGGTCCAACGACGCCAAGGACGGCGCAAGGAGCAGCGCGTCGCAGTCGGGCGGCGCGGCGTCCGGCGCGGGGGCGGGCACCGGAGCCGGCACCGGGAAGAGCAAGGCTCCGACAGCGCCCAAGCCCGCCGTGTACAACAACATCAGCATCCCCCAGGGCTATTCGGTGACCTTCGCCGACGAACCGCCGCGGCCCCAGCAGCTGGACGTGAACTACGAGGGGGACTTCGGCTACTCGCGGGACATCGTCAACGGGGACGCCCTCGCCACCAACCAGAGCAAGAACACCCTGGCTCTGCTCGACGCGGGCGAGCCCGGTTCGCTGGACGGCTGCCGCGCCAACACCCGGTACACCACCTCCATCACCGCGGACAAGGTCGGCAAGGGATCCCGGATCTGCGTGAAGACCGGATCGGGACACTACGGCCTGGTCACCGTGCTCGGCTTCGCGTCCAAGGACGCGCCGAGCCAGTACGTCAGCGTGGACCTCACCGTGTGGCGCAACGCGGTCACCACGCCCTGAACCGGCGTCCGCCCGTGGGGAGTCGGCCGCGTGCGCCGCGCGCCGGCGGCCGCTTCCCCGGGCGGGCGGGCGGAGCCGGCCGGATTCGAACCGGCGTCCTCGCGGTTTTGGAGACCGCGCGCGTCGACCTCTGCGCTACGGCCCCGCCCGTTCCGGAATCGTACGGGAGCGGGCGCGCGGTCCGGCCGGCCCGCCGGGGCGCGCGCCCGTCGGCCGGCCCGGACTAAGCCGTGGGCTGTGCCATCACCATGCGGGTGATGTCCACACGCGACTTGGCGCCCAGCTTGCGGTAGGCGCGGGTGAGGGCCGCCTCCACCGTCTTCACACTGACGACGAGACCGGCCGCGATCTCCCGGTTGGTGGCGCCCTGGGCGACACGGGTCACGACACTGCGCTCGGTCGACGTGAGGTGGTCCGACCAGGAGCCGCCCTCGGGGACGCGGGTTCTGCCGTCCTCCGCGCGGTCGCGCTCGGCCCGTGTCGTCGCGACCCAGGGCCGTGCGTCGGCCATCGTGAAGACGCGCAGCGCGCCGGAGAAGGCGGCGCGGGCGGCGGGTTCGTCGCCGAGCAGGCGCCGGACCCGGCCCAGGGCGACCCTGGTGCGGGCCTCCTCCAGGGGATACCCGATGGTGCGCAGGCGGGTCGCCGCGTGTTCCAACGTGCCTGCCGCGCGGGCGGGCCGGCCGCGTGCCACATCGATGGCCGCCTCCGCCCGGTCCAGGGTGGCAAGGACGCCGGGCCGGCCCAGCTGTGCGGCCTTGCGGCGTCCCGCCAGGAGGACGGCCTCCGCCTCGTCCGGTGCGCCGACGGCCGCCAGAGCCTCCGCGAGGTCGGCGTGCCACCGCCGGGTCGCCGGGTCCTGCTGCCCCTGCGCGGTCTCCAACTCGCCTGTCCGCCGCAGGAGTTCGGCGGCCCGCTCGTACTGTCCCGCGAACAGTGCGATCCTTCCGGCGGCGTGCAGGGCACGCGGCAGGAAGAGCCGGTCGTTGTCGTCCTCGCTGTGCCGTTCCGCCGCCTCGGCCGCGGCGAGGGCCCGGCTCAGGCTGCCGCCGGCCGTCTCGGCGAGCGCGACCGCGTACCAGGCGGGCCCCTGGCTCAGGCCCGCCTCTTCGGTGATCCGCAGGCTCTGCCGGGCGATGGTGAGGGCGGGCCGACATCGTCCGCGCTCGATCTCGACCTGCGCGAGACCGATGAGGCACTGACTCAGACTGTCCGCGGAGCCCCGCTGGCGCAGCCGGTACACCAAGGTGCGCAGTTCGCTTCTCGCCTCGTCCAACTCGTCGCGGACCAGATGGAATCGGTGCTTGAGGTAGAGCGGCCCGTTGTGATGCGTCATGGCGTGCGTGTCGTGCGGTGCGGCGAGCGCGGCCGCCAGTGTCGCTTCCGCCTGCGGGAGCCCGAGGAAGAGTTCCAGCGCGGCCCGCTGGGTCAGCGCCATGAGCTCGGTGCGCCGGTCGCCGGTCCGTGCGGCGAGGCCCGCGGCGCGCACGGCGTGGACGTGGGCGCGTGCGGCGGAGCCGCCGACCATCCACGCCCGCCAGCTCATCCGGTAGTGCAGCTGGGCCAGCAGCCCGGGGTCTCCCGCGGCGTCGCGCAGTGCCTCGGGGAAGACGTCGGAGATCTCGGCCATTGCCTGCCCGCACGAGTCGATCACCACGTTCCAGGCGCTGACGCGGTCGGCGGCCCGCCGGGCGTCGCCCAGTACCTCGTGCGCGAGCTGCCGGGCGAAGCCGAGGTCGCCGGCTTCGATGGCGTCCTGCGCCGCGGTGAGCCTGCGGTCGATGTCGACGTCCGTCTGTCCCGCGGGTGTGTACTCGGCGGCCAGGCGGCCCAGTCTCGCCGCCGTCCCGGGGGCGCCGCGGCGCCGCGCCGCCGTGGCCGCGGCGGCCAGACGGCCCGCCACGACCGGGTCGGGGCCCGCGGCGAGCCGGGCGATGTGGTGGGCACGCTCGACGGGGTCGTCGGAGGCATCGGCCAGCGCCCGATGGGCGTCCAGCACCTGCTCGTACGGCGTTTCGGCCCGCAGCACCATCGGCGTCAGCGGATCCAGGAACCTGATGGTCGCGTGGTCCGAGGCGGCGAGGCCGCCGATGAGCCCCTGCCGTACGCAGGCGTCCAGGTCGCACGGGGCGTGCGTGCGGCCCGCGCGCCGCAGCAGCTGCACCGTGGGGCGCACGGCGACGCCCGCGACGACCAGGGTGCGGCGGGCCCGGTCGGGCAGCGCTCCGATCCGGTCCAGGATCGGCCGGCGCAAGGAGTGCGGGACGGGCAGGGGCTCGGCGGGGTCGGGCAGCTCCGCACCCTCAAGGCGTACGCGCTCGTCGAGGGCGGAGCTGAGTTCCAGGGCGGCGCGGGGGTTGCCGCCGCTCGCCTCGTGCAGGCGCGCGACGAGCCGGCCGGGCCAGGAGGGCTGATCGTGCCGCTCAAGGAGCTCAGCCACCTCGTGGGCGGTCATGGGCGGCACGGGGATCCGGCGGGCCGGCCGCGGACACAGGTCCAGTACGCCGCCGCGGTCGCCCAGGCCGGCCGCGAAGGATTCGGGACCCTCGCCGGAGCGCACGGTGGCCAGGACCGACATGCCCGGATCGGCCCTGCGGGCAAGGTGGGTGAGGATGTCCGCGGTGGGCCGGTCGAGCCACTGGGCGTCGTCCACGACCAGGAGGAGCGGGCCGGCGCCGCACAGCAGGGCGAGGACCTTGCGGACGGCGATCCGCAGGACGAGCGCGTCACGCCCGCCCGCTGTACCGTTCCGCGCCCCCGGTTCGTCGCGCGCGGGCTCCGCGCTGCGCAGGAGCGCCCTGTCCAGGACCGCCCGTTCGTGCGGGGCCAGAGCGGCGAAGGCATGGTCGCCGAGGTCGGCCAGGAGGTCGATGAGTCCGAGGTACGGGGTGTGCTCGTCGGCGGGGGAGGGCGAGCAGCGCAGGATCCGGTGGCCGCGGCCGCGCAGCTCCGCGACGAGCTGCGACACCAGCGTGGTCCTGCCGATGCCGGCCGGGCCCGTCAGCAGGACACCACCGCCGTGCGCCAGTTGGGAGCGCGCGGTCGCACCGATGGTGGTGCGCTCGACGGCGCGCGGCGGGGGGCTCGTCGGCAGGGTGGTCGGCTCGGTCATCGCAAGCCCTCCCGGACACAGCCTCGTTCACGCCTGTGACACCGGGCGTGAACCGGTCATTCGTGCTGCCGCGCCGAATGTAGGACCGTGCTCGCCGAAAGGTCAAGACCAATCGACGATCCGGCGGCGGCTCGCGCCGCGGCCGGCGGTGCGGTTGCGGGCCGGTCGCGGACATGCCGACCGGGCCGTCGGTCGGCTGACCAACGGCCCGTTCGTATGGGCGAGTTGAAGTCGTTCAGAAGGCGAGGCCGGCCGCCCCGGTCAGCAGGCGCCCGCGTCCTTCCAGACCGCCCAGGATCCGGCCGCGCCCGGCTCGGCGCCGGTCGAGTACCACTGGGAGGACCACTTGTGGCCGTTGTACGCGACCTGGTCACCCGGCACGTAACTGGAGCTCGCGCTCCAGGCCGGGATGGTGCCGCAGCCCTGCGGCGGGTTGCCGCCGCCGCTGATGGTCCAGGTGAAGGAGGCCGTGCCGGTCGCGTTGTCGGTGTTCTTCGCCGTGACGGTCACGGAGGAGGTGCCGGCGGTGGTCGGAGTGCCGGTGACCAGCCCGGTTGAGGCGTTGATCGACAGGCCGGCGGGCAGGCCGGTCGCACTGTAGGTGAGGGTCTCGCCGCCGGGGTCGCTCGCCTGGATCTGGAGGGAGGCCGCGGTGCCGACGGTGCCGCTCTGACTGCCCGGGTTGGTCACCGAGGGCGCGCCCGGCTGGCTGGTGCAGCTGCCGGGAACGGGGTCGGCGCCGGTGACGCTGACCGCCGCCCAGGCGGCGTCGATGGTGTTGTACTCGGCGCAGTGCGTGCCGTACAGATCGGCGGCGGCCTTCAGCGAGTCGGTCCGCGCCTGGTGGTAGTTCTCACTGCTGTTGGCGTAGGAAGCGAGCGCCTTGTACCAGATCTTGGCGGCCTTGTCGTTGCCGATGCCGGTCACCGTGGAGCTGTTGCAGGTGGGGCTGTTGCCGTAACCGTGGTCACCGCTGCCGACGGCCGCGAGGAAGAACCAGTGGTTCAGCGGACCCATCGAGTAGTGCGGGTCGAGGCTGCCGTTGCCGCTGTTCCAGCAGTTGGGCGACGAGCCGTCGAGCGACGGGTTGTACATGTAGCGCAGCGGCTTGTTGTCGCCGTTGATGTTGATGAGCTCGCCCATGGTGTAGTCGGGCTTGTCGACCGGGTTGTTGGCGTAGAACTCGACCATCGTGCCGAAGATGTCGCTGGTGCCCTCGTTCATGCCGCCGGTCTCGCCGGTCTCGTCCCAGCCGGTGAGGGCGCCGCTCACGCCGTGGCTCATCTCGTGTCCCGCGACGTCGAGTTCGACCAGCGGACGCGCGTTGCTCTGCCCGTCGCCGTACGTCATCTGCGTGCCGTCCCAGAACGCGTTCACGTACGCGTTGCCGTAGTGCGTCCGCGACGGAACGCCCCGGCCGTCGCCGAAGATGCCGTTGCGTCCCTGCACGTTCTTGTAGTAGTCGAACGTCTCAGCCGCGCCGTAGTGCGCGTCCGCGCCGGCCGACGCGGGGTCGCTGGTGGAGCCGTTGCCGAAGGTGCCGCTCGAACTGGTGAAGACCGAACCGGTGCCGCTGGTGGCGTGGTTGAGGTTGGTCGTGTAGCCGCTGCCGTGCGAGGGGTCCTGCATCGAGTAGCCGCTGCCGCTCTGGGTGACGTCGAGGGAGACGCGGCCGCTGTAGATCGACTGGCCGGTGCCGGCGACCGTCGGTGCGGCGGCCTGCGCCGCCGCACCGACCTTCGAGGTGACGCCGCCGTTCGCTGCCCCCTCGGCCGCGAACGTGCTCACCTCGTCACTGGTCCGTACGACCTTGCCGGTACGGGCGTCCACCAAAACGTGCAGGCGGCTCGGTGTGCGGTCCGGGCGTTCGCCGCTGACCACGGTTTCCCAGACCAGGGTGGCGTCGGCGCCCTGCATCTGGACCGCCAGGTGTGCGTCGGACACGGAACCGACGCTGCCCCTGAACGCGGCCCTGGACACCTTCACGGCGCTGGACGCGGCCAGTTGGGGCTCGGTGGAGACCGCCCCCGAGGTCTGCGAGCCGGTGGCGAGCGACTGGTACGCGCCGTCCTTCTTCAGATGCACGATGACGTCGCCGCCGTACGCGGGAAGCCCCTTGTACGTGCGGTCGAAGCGGACGGCTGCGGAACCGTCGTGGTCGACCACCAGGTTGCGGACCGTGAACGCGTCCCCGTCGGCCTTGTGGGCGGCCCCGGCGTGGGCCGCGAGCGCCTTCTGCGCGGCGTCCACGACGCGGCTGCGGACGGCGGGCGCCGGGTCGGCGGTGTAGGGAGCCGCGGCGAAGGCCCCGGGGCCGGCGGGCGTGGGCGCGGGCCGCGGTACGGGCGCCGCGGTGGCGGCGGGCAGGGCGATCGCGGACACGGACACGCAGGCCAGCGCGGCCGTCAAGAGTCTCCCGGCTCTTCGTATCTCCATAGGAGTGGGGGTTCCTTTCGCGTCGTGCACGGGGGATGCCGCCGCTGGTGCACAGAGCGCGTGAGGAAGGCGGCGGACACGTGCGGGGGGTGCGGATAACGCGGCTCGGGGAGGAGCCGCGTCGACGCACGAGTGTCCGCGACCGCGCGAGTGCCGGACAGGCACTGTGCGCAGGGCGAGGGGTTTCCCTATCCGGCAGGGCGGATCGCCGGCACGGTGGAGCGGGGACGCGAGTGAGGAACTGCCGCGCGTTCGGCGGCGCGCCGCCAACTCGGCACGGCTGAAGGGCAGTTCGCCGCCAGGAGTGGGCCGGCGTGCGATGAGGGGCCCGGAAGCCCGGCGATGTCAGAAACCCCGGGGAACGCCGGAGAACGCGGCGGAGAACCCCGGGGAACGCCGGAGAACGCGGAGAACCCCGGAGAACGCGGAGGAACCGAAGGACCCGACCGAAGGGCCCGGGAGGCCGGGCCCGGATGGGCGCCGTGCCTAGAAGTCGTCCGACGACGGCAGGGCTTCGGCGATCAGGCGGGTGGCGAAGTCGGGGTCGTCGGTGATGCGGTTGATGTGTTCCGCGAGGAGGAACGCGGTGGCCTCCAGCGGGGTCATCTCCGCGTCCGTCCAGTCCCCGTACTGCTTGCGCCACAGATTCGGGCTCAGGCCGGTGCTCGCGGCGATGACCAGGGCGGCCATGGTGGGGATGGCCTCGGGCCTGATGCTCTTGGGCATCATCCGCATCGAGGCCACCAGGTTGGGCACGACGTACTCGATGACGTCCTTGTCGTGCTCCTCGTGGGCCTGGCGCAGCCACGTCATGAACATGTAGATCAGGGTGCAGGTGCCGTCCAGCACGTCATCGACGGCCTCCGGGCTGAGCGAGGCGTTGAACTGCTTTGTCAGCGCCCGCTGTTGAGCGTCGCCACCGGCCGTGTTGTTGTGGATGCCCTTGAGCCGGGAGTCGATCATCATCAGCGCTGTGCCCACGTCGCCCGCGGGAGCGTTCTGGGGGCCGTAGCGAGACAGCACAGGATTCCTCCTCCGTACGGACCGCGGTGAGCAGCGGCCTGTTCGTACCGTAGAGGATCGGTATGGCCCGGGTCCGACGAATGGGGTGAACAGCAGCCCGCGCGGGGTACGCGACGGGGCACCCGTTTCCGACCGAAAGCGAGCACCCCACCGTGAGCGACCGCAGGCCCGAGGGGCCGGGAGACGCAGGAGCGCCCGTTCCCGAGCCCGTACCCCACGATCTGCCGGACCAGCAGGCCGGCGCCGAGGGCGACCCCTGGGACGCCGCCGGCCACGCCGAGAGCGGCGGGCACGGCGACAAGCCGGATCCGGAGATCCCCGACACCGACGAGGCGGGCACGGGCCGCCGCGGCGCCCCGCACTCCGGCAGCAGGCGTCCCGGCCATCCCATACCGGACGAACCGACCGGCTGAAGGGCCGCGCGGGCCGGTTCACCGGGCCGCGCGCGGGGCGAACACGTGACGCCGCCCGCCGTCCCGGGGTCACCCGGGACGGCGGGCGGCGACGGACAACCGCGGCCGGGTCAGCGGCGACCCCTGTCGCCCCGCCCGTCACCGCGACGGCGCTCGTCCTTGCGGGTCGCGTCGTCGTACTGGATCTGCTCCTTGCGGACGGTGTCGCTCACCTCTTGCTGCTCGGTGACCTTCTCCGTCTCCAGGCGCACCCGCTCGACCGGAACGGCTTCCTTGCGCACCACGGGCCGCTCGGCGTGGAGCGTGACTTCCGTCTCCGCCTCGCCGATGTCGGCACGCGCCCGGTCGCCCTCGCGGATCGGCTCGCGCACGACCCGGACCTCCTCGTGGCTGACCGGAACGGTCGTCGACACGTCCTCGGTCACCACGACCTTGCGCAACCGCGCACGGCCCACCTGCTCGTTCTCGGTGCCGACGCGCAGCCGCTCCTCGGAGCGGACGATGGACTCCCCGTCCTCGGCGTACCGGCCGTGGACGTCGGTGCCGGTCGCGTTCCCGGGTACGTCGACGCTTCCGGCGGCCCCGCCGGGGCCCGGCGTGCGCGTGCCGTGGCCGTCGACGCCGTAGTGGCGGTAGAGCTCACGCTCCGCGTCCACGTCCAGGTGCTCCTCGGCGTCCATGCGCGGGGCGTCCTTGACCAGGCTCTTGGGGTACGCGACATGCAGAGCCTCGCTGTCCTGGCGGGCGCCCGCCAGCGGTACGAAGGACTCCTTGGTGCCGAACAGACCCGTCTTGACCGTCACCCATTCCGGGCGGCCCGAGTCGTCGGCGAGGTAGACCTGTTCGACACCGCCGATCTTCTCTCCTTCGGGGTCGTAGGCCACCAGGCCCTTGAGCCCCTCCGGGCGGTTGAACATGTCACCAGTGCTCATGCGGATCACTCCTGACTGTCGGGGGAGAGGTCGGCATCCGGATGCGAAGCCGTATCCCTGCCTCCAACCCCGCCACAAACGGGCCGTCACAGCTACCGCAACTCCGGGCGCGAAACGGCCGACATCCGCTCCACGCCTTGGCCGGGCCCGTCCAGGGGCGTTCCGCGCGTTGGGCCGAGCGGGTGAGAAGAGCGTCAGCGCCCGCGCAGCGGGCAGGCGCGGTGCATGACGCTCGCAATGCTTTCGCTGCCGCCGCTCATCATGGCCGTCCTTCTCGCCTTCGGCTTCGGCCACACCGCGCGACCCCGCCACGGGCGCCGACGCAGTCACTGACCGGGCCGCAGCGGGTCACGGCCGGCCGGCCCCCGCGCCCGCCGGCTTCGCCCTGGTCCACGGCTTCACGCCGAGCTGCCCTGTGGTGCCGAGGTCGAGATCCGGGGTCACCACGACCGGGCCGGCCCCCGTCTTGGCGCGGACCCGCACATAGGGCACGTTCACGGGGGTGCCGGCCTCGGTGGTGTTGCGCCACACCAACGAGGAGATCGCCGACTCGCCGGGCTTGAGCGTGACCCGCCGGGGCCTCTCGTCCGGCCCGGCACCGGTGGTGATCCCGCCGCTGCCGCGCAGGATCGTGATGCCGTCGACGGCCTTGAGATCGCCGTCCAGGAGCTCCAGGAGCGGATAGCCCTCGACGGTGTAGTCGCGGGTCCCGCAGTTGTCGAGATGCAGGCCGACGATGCGCAGCCCCATGGCCGCGTCGCCCTCGTCGGAGCTGACCCGGATGCCGGAGGCGGGGCACGCGCCGGGCGCCGCCGGCGCCTCGCCCGCGGGGACCTTGGTCACCCGGGAGACCTTGGCCCGGGTGATCCGCGGTGTGGAGGGCGGCAGATGCCCGGCCCGCACCGAGCCGTTCACGGTCTTTCCCGGACCGACGTCGCGCACGGTCGCGGTTCCCCCGGCCATCGCCCCGCCGTCGCCGCTCATGAACGTGACGGCCACCGAGTACGTCAGGCTCCGCGTACCCGTGTTGGTGACGGCGAAAGTGGCGACGATCCCCGAGTCCTTGGTGGGGTCGTCGAGGGGGAGCCCCGATGTGCCCGCCGGATCCGCGGCGGGGGACGAAGCGCTGCCGTCCGGCGCGGGGGAGCGCCACGGCAGGGTGAGCGAGGTGATCCGCGCGCCGTCCTTGCCCGCGTCGTCGACCGCTCCGGACGCCGGCGCGGGCGCGCCGGCGCTCCCGGTGCCGGTGTGCTCCGTCCCGCAGGCCGTGAGCAGGAGGCCGGCCACCGCGAGAACAGGCAGGAAAGAAGGGCGTGTACGCATGGGGCCACCTCACCACGAGGCGCTTCCGGTGGGTGTGGTGGAGGCCATAATTCCGGCCGCGAAGGGGCCGCGAAGGGGCTGCGGAGGTGCCGCGCAGGCGTCGCGCGGGCATCGCGAAGGGGCGGCGTCCGATGCCCGGCCGATGTGAAGTCGATGCGTGAAAGTCGTGAACATTAAGTGGTCACGACATCTGGTGAAGCTCTCCCCAACGTCCCTAGACTGCCGCTGCTCACCGGCCGATCCGACCGGAAGCTCAGCACCGCTGGACGTGGCCGGCACCGAGCCGCCGCCCGACGAGGGAGGAACCGACACATGGTCAAGCACTACCTCAAGTACGCACTGAGCACGCTCACCGCCGCGATGTTCGCGCACATGGCCTGATCTCCCGCGGCCCCGGCCCCGGCCTGGGCCGGGCGACACACTGTCCGGTCCAGGCCAGGAGGCCCCGTGTTCGGCACCGCCCTGAGTCAACTCCGCTACGGCATGGCGATCCTGCGCAACCGCCGGATCCGCCCGCAGGACCTGGAGCGGATCGCCCGTGACCTGGTCGCCACCCTCGCCGAGTTCGGTGAACCCGGGGCGGATTCGGCGCTCCTGCCGGGCCAGTCCGGCCAGGCCGCGCAGATCGACCCCGACGTCCGTCTCACCGTCACCCGGCGCAGCCTGCGCGCCACCGCCCGCGCCGCCGTCCGGCACACCGCGTACTACCAACAGGTGTTCGGCGAACTCGGGCTGAGCCCCGATGAGTTGGACGCTCAATCCTTCGCCCGTGTACCGGTCACGCCCAAGAAGGCGCTGCGGTCCATGCCGACCGCGTTCGTCTCGTCCGCGGCCGTCCCCGCCCTGATGGCCCTGACCACCGGCACCAGCGGCACACCCACCGCGGTCTGGTACTCGCGCGCCGAACTCGACACCACCATCGCGCTCAGCACGATCTCGGCGGCCCTCGGCCTCGGCCTGCGCCCCCGTCACACCCTCGCCTACGCGGGCTGCTCGCGTGCCACCCTGCCCCTGCTCAACGCGGCCGAGTCGGCGACCCGGGTCGGTGCCTCCTTCGTCCAGTTCGGCACGGTCGACCCCTCCGTCGCCCTCGACCGCCTCGCCGCGCCGCTCGGACTGCCCGGCAAGTCCCCGCAGATCACCCACCTCACGGCCTCGGCCTCCTACCTCGCGGCCCTCGTGCAACTCGCCGAGAGCGGCGGCTGGCGAGCCGCCGACTTCGGCCTGGAAAGCATCGGGGTCGGCGGCGAGGTGCTGTCCACACCGCTGAGCGAGAGGGCCGAGGCGGTTTTCGGCGCGCCCGTCTCCACCTCGTACCTGATGACCGAGACCCTGCCGTCAGGAGCCACCCCCTGTAGGGCCGGACACCTGCACCACACCAGCGAGTTCGGCCACATGGAGGTGCTCGACCCCCTCACCTGGGAGCCGACACCGCCCGGCGCGACGGGCATGATCGTGCACACCCCGTACGTCCCCTACCGCGAATGCACCCTTCTCCTTCGCTACGCCACCGGGGACCTCGTCCGCATCCCCGACGCCGAGCCCGGCTGCGAACTGGCCCACATGCCCGCCACGTCGGCGGTCCTGGGCCGCTGGAGCGGGCCGCGCAGCGCCGAACTGCCCACCCGGGCCCTGCTCGACCTGATCGAGGCGGAGCCGCAGGTGCCGCTGCCCGCCCGGTACACCCTCACCGAGGAGCCGGGCGGCGGCGTCCATCTGCACCTTCTCGTGCGGGCCCTGCCCGCGGCCGGTCTGCTCGGCCGGCTGGAGGACCGCGCCACCGCCGCAGGGCTGCCGCTGGCCGCCATCGTCCTGCACGACGACCGCGCCGACCTTCCGCCCACCGCACCGCTCCGCGCCGACCTGCGCGAGCACACCTTCGAGTCGGCCCGCACGGCCGGCTCCCGGACCGGGAGCGGCGTATGAACCCCCTCGCCCTTGTCGCCCTGAGCGCCTGCGCGGCCGCGCTCATCGCGGGCGCGGCCGGCTACTTCGCGCGGGTCCGGATGCCCCGGCCGCCCGTAGGGGTGTACGCCGCCGGTGACATCGTCGTGCTCAGCGTCGGCGTGGTCCTGGCGCCGCTGCTCTACCTCTCCCTGCCGGGTGCGGCCGTCTCCGCCCTGTTCGGCCTCGTGCTCGGCCTTGCCGTGCAGTTCACCCTCGCACCCGTCTGCGGCGGCCGCCGGTCCTGGCTCCTCGCCCTCGGCGCGACGGCCCTCACCGTGGCCCTCGCGCTCGCCGGCCGTCCCGGCGCGGTGCGCGTCTGTACGGACGTCCTGCTCGCCGTGGCCGTGGTGGGCGTGGCCAACCTCTGGGCGCAGAGTGGGATGCGGCCCGTGCACGTGGCCGCGTTCGCGGCGGTGCTGACCTGCTACGACCTGGTCGCGACCACCCTGACCCGGGTCACCCTCGACTTCGTGACCCAGGTGCAGGGCCGTCCGTTCGCGCCCCTGTTCGCGCTGACCGGCGGAGCGGAACCCGTGGCCATCGGGCTCGGCGACCTTCTGCTCCTCATCCTCTTCCCCCTGGTCGCGACCCGTGCGTTCGGGCGCCGCGCGGGGCTGACCGCGGCGGTCGTCGGCGTCGCCGTCACGGGCGTGGTGAGCCTGCTGTTCGCGATCGGCTCGCTGACCGCGGGCTTCCCGCTCCTGACGGTCCTCGGGCCGCTCATCGTGGCGCAGTACTGGCTGTGGACCCGCAGGTACGCGGGGGAACGCAGCACGCTCGACTGGCGCGCCGGCGCCGCGGTCCACGCCCGGCCCCGGAGCGAACGGACGCCTCCCGCACCGGAGTTGACGGCCGCTCTCGCGGTTCCCGTGCCGCAGGACCTGCCCGACGGCATGTGGTTCGCGGTCGGCGGGGGCCGGGTCCTGGCCACCGGGCCGACCCCCGGCGAGGCCCGCCGCGCCGCCGGCCGCCGGGCCCCCGAGGTGCCGGTCGTGGTCCGCATGGCGTGACGTCCCTCAGACGTAGGTGCCGCACCACGGCTCCCGTGCCGCTGCGAACAGCCGGTCGGCGGCGGGCAGCGCCGCGGCGTCGAGCACCCTCACGCCTCCCGCGGCCGCCAGCGCCGAAGGGCGCACGGCGCCCAGATAGAGGGCGGCCAACGAGCTGACGGACAGGGCGAGTTGAGCAGGATCGTCGGTCCTGCGCACCTCGCCGCTCCCCACCCGGTACCGCCCGCGGTTGCCGGGCAGCAGCGGGTCGTGGACGGCGATCACCACGCCGTCGCCGACGCCGTACGTGCGGGCCCGCAGGGCGGCCAGTACGTCGACAACACGCAGCCACACCTCGTCGCGGACATCGGTGACCCGGCACGCCCGGGGATCCGTGAACAGCCACTCGACCGGCTCGTCGAGCGGGCGCCCCCGCAGCCGTACCTCGTCGACCAGCTCGATACCGAGGACGTATCGCCACAGTCCCGCCCACGCCCCCGGGGTACGGGCGTGCATCTCCTCCACGTCGAGCACCGTGCGCCGCGCCCCCGCCGCGCCGCCCCCGCCGACCCGGTAGCGCACGTACCCGTCCGGGCCGTCGGGGCCGGTGTGGACCACGACCCGCGAGAACAGCCCGGCGGCGGCCAGTTCGTGGGTGAACAGCTGCTCGTACCAGGGCCATCTGCCGATGCCGCCGGGGCGGGAGCACGCCCGCTCGTACACCGCGCGGCACACTGCCGTGCCCTCACCCTGATCCGGCACACCGACATGCCCGCCCGGCGGTACGTCCGGCGTGAGAACGGCCCGGCGCCGGTCGACCACCACGTCGCGGCAGCGGGTCGCCACCGCGAATCCGAACCGGCCGTAGATCCCGCCCTCGCTCGGCCGCACCAGGGCTAGCGGCTCGGGCGTCGCCCGCAGCGCCTGCGTCATCAGCGCCGTCCCCGCACCCTTGCGGGTGTGCCCGATGCCGACCGCGAACCTGAACTGCACGCTGACCGGCACCGGTTGACCGCCCGGCACGACGATCCGCGTGGGCATGGACTGGTGCATGGCGATCAGCCGCCCGTCGTTGAACGCACCCCGTACACCCCCCGGCTCCAGGGACGGCGACAGCTGCGCCCAGTCCCCGTCGGAGACGGGCGGCTGGTGCAGGCTGTCGCGGAACAGGTCGAAGGCGCCGCGGTGTTCGGCACGATCCAGCACACGTATCTTCATGAGGCACCCCGGTCAGGAGCGGCGGATGGTGGACGCGCCGCGTCGCCCAGACCCCACCGCGAAGCCCGGGTCAGCGTGCTGAACAGCGCCAGCGCCACCAGCGGCACCGCGAACAACAGCACGACACCCCGCGCGGGCAGCACCGCGAGGAGAAGCCCCGCGGCCACCGGGCCGGTGGCCGCGACGAGCCGGGGCACGGTCTGGAAGACGCTCTGGACCCGGCCGAGGATGTCCTGCGGCACATCGTCCAGGAGCGCCTTGTTGGTGAGCACCCCGACGACCGGGGTGGCTATGCAGAAGCAGCCGGCGAGGAGCGCGCTCGCGAGCACGCCGTCCGTCACCGCGATCGCCACCACGGCGAGGGCGCCGCTCCAGGTGGCGGCGAGGATCAGCGTGCGGGGGCGCAGCCTCCGTACCGCCGGCAGCGTGAGCGCGGAACCCAGCAGGTTCCCGGCCCCCGTACAGGCGGTGATCAAGCCCGTGCCCAGCGCGTCGCCCGACAGGGACGCGCCGACGACGAGGACCACGATGACGCCGTTGATCCCGAAGTCGGCGACGACGATGTTGAGCGTCATGTACCGCAGGAACGGGTGGCCGCGCAGGAAGCGCCATCCCGCCGTGATGTCCGTCCAGCGTGCGGCCGGCCGGCCGGTGGGCCCCGCGGTGGCGGCCGGCAGCGTCGCGATGAGTGCGGCGGAGGCGAAGAACGACAGGGCGTCCACGGCGAACGGCAGGGCGGGCGAGACGTCGTAGAGGACGGCTCCGGCCAGCGGCCCGAGGATGGTCACGACGGCGGCCCGCCCCTGGTTGACCGACAGGGCGGCCGACCGCTGCCGCGCGGGCACGGCCGCGCGCAACGCGGTCGCCGCGGCCGAGGCGAACGGCACACCGAGTGCGCTGTTGACGGCGCTGACGGCGAGAATCCCGGCGAGACCCACCCGGTCGGTCATGACCGTGTACGTCAGGACCCCGAAGGCGATGCCCCGGACCAGGTCGGCCCGCACCATCACGGTCCGCCACCCCACCCGGTCGACGAGCAGCCCGGCCCAGGGCAGGGCGAGCAGCATGCACGACGCACCGGCGAAACCGACCAGGCCCACACCGACCGGGCTTCCCGAGGACGCGAGGACGAGCAGGGGCAGGGACACCAGCGAGGCGAAGGTGCCGAGCGAGGAGAGGGTGGAGGAGACCCACAGGCGCAGGTAAGCCGGATTGCGGTGCAGAGCCGGCGCCGTCGTCCCCGCCATCGCCGTCCCTCCGCCTCTCCCTGTGCCGGGCCCCGGGCGCCACCGCCAGGTGGCGGCGCCCGGGGCCACGGGTGTCCGTGCGTTAGTTGATCGTCAGGCCGGTGCAGTGGTTGCTGGAGGTGCTCATGAGGGCCAGTTCACCCTCGCCGTCGATCTCGTCGACGGGCAGTTCCTGGAGCTCGAGAATCGCGTTCATGTGCGTGCCTCCTGTGGTGTTGGACCATCCGGTGCCGGACGGCACCGGAAACTCTGGGCGCCCTCAAGCGGGCGTGATGGGGGGAGCGGGCAGTCCGGCCGCCTCGGCCCACCGGGACTCGGCCCGCGCGGACTCGGCGCGTGCCGCATCGGCCGGGTCCGTCCTCGCCGGGCCCGGTGCCGGGCCCGCGGCGCGTTCGCAGGCCCGCAGGGCGAGGAGCACTCCCGCCGTTCCGTTGCTCAAGTCCATGGACAGACGCAGGAGTTGATGCCCTGGGAAGGCGACACCGGACGTCCCGGTCCGTTCGTCGTGGCGCGGTACGGCATGCCAGGACAGGCGGCGGACATGGCCGGCCAGCGTGGACAGCACGGCCGGACGGGTCTCCTGCGAGGCGAGTGTCGTGATCAGCCCGGCGCGCCCCATGAACAGACCGGGTTCCACGGTGAACGGTGCCCGGCAGGCCCGCAGGATCCCGCGGTGCAGCGCGGCGAGCCGTTCGTCCGGCCGGTACCGGCCGTAGAGGGCGATGGCCTCCGCGAGCCCGGCACCGCCGAAGCCGAGGTAGGGCAGGAGCCGCCCGCCGTCGGCCAGGGCCACCTCGCCGACGTCGTCCGTGCGCAGGTGCGCCAGATCGAGATCGAGGGCGCACCGGGCGTGGTCGAGATGGGCGGCGTCACCGGTTTCCTGGAAGCGGCGCAGGAAGAACAGGGCGGCTCCGGTGAACCCGTACATCAGTCCCGGCCGGGTGACGGCCCGGACGCCGGTGCCGCCCGCGGCCGTCGAGGTCACGATGTCGGCGAGCCTGACGCTGATGGCGGCCAGCTCGTCCCGCCAGTGCGCGTCGCCGGTGGCACGGGCCACATGGCGCAGCACCAGGGCGGCTCCTGCGAGCCCGCCCTCCAGGTCGGGCGACCGGGTCGAGGCGGCCTGCGGTGCGGCGCGGTCGAGCGCGTCGTACGCCTCCTGTTCGTGCCCGAGGCCGTGCAGGACCAGGGCGGCGCCGTGGAAGCCGGTGTGCAGTCCGCAGGCCGCCGGTGCCCGGCGGAGCGTGTCCGTCAGCCATCGGACATGACCGGGGTCGGTCTCCATGCCCGCGCACCGCAGGGCGTACAGGACGCCGGCGGCGCCGTAGGCCAGGTTGTAGCCACCGTCGTCCAGGCCCCTCGGATCGCCGGGGAACAGCCGGTCGGCGCGCTCGGGCGTGGCGCTCGCCCGTATCGCGTCCGCCAACGAGCCCATGAGCGTGCGCATCGCGTCACCGTCGAGGTCCTCGGCCGCCGCGGCGAACGCCCCGGCGGGCCGCGGGCCGTTCCTGTCCGGCGTGGCGGGCCGCTTCAGGCCCGAGCGGATCTGCCGGGTCAACTCCGGTGGAACGGGGAAGAGTTCACCGACCGCGTCCGTGAGTTCCGCGGCCTTGTGGGGGTCGAGGTCCAGCATCAGGGTGAGCGGCACGAACAGCGCCATGCGCACGCAGTCGAGGGCATAGGTGTCCCGGGCGGTGCCGGCCGAGGCGTGCTCGGCGACGTACCCGGGGCAGGCGATGGCCGGCGCGGGATCGAGACCGGGCCGGTGGGCCACCTCGAAGTCCACCAGCGCGATCCGCCCGTCGGGCCGCACCATCACATTGCGGGGATGCAGATCGCCGAAGACGTAACCCCGTGTGTGGAGCGTGGCGAGCGCCGCCTCGATCCGGTCGAGGATGCCCAGCGCGGTCTTCGTGTAGGAGGCGAAGTCGGCGCGGTCGGCGGACCCGCGGGCCGCCGGATTGCGGGCGGCCAGGAAGTCCCACAGGGTCTTGCCCTCGATGTGCTCCTGAGCCAGGTAGTGGTGCTCCCAGACGGTGAACGTCCGCTTGAACGAGGGTACGAAGTCGAGGTCCCCGAGTGCCTGCAGCGCCCGTGCCTCCCGGTACAGACGCGCGACCGCGTCGTCCCCCTTGCCGTCGATCCCCGCGTGCGGCCGCGCCTCGCGCAGCACCACCAGCTCGCCGGAATCCGGATCCGATGCGCGATAGATGCCGCCGCCGTTGGAGAAGTGCAGCGCCTTCTCCACCGTGTACGGCATGGGGGGCTCGGCCCGCCCGGCCGCGGCCGTCGCCGCCATCTCCTCCTTGAGGAAGTCCGGCACCTCCACCCAGGCAGGCGGACGGAAGCCGGGGCCCCGCACATCGGGCTCCAGAGCGCCGTCGGGCCGGCGGATCGCGAGCACCCGGTGCCCCTTGTCGTCCACGGTGTGCATCCGCCGGAACCCGCCGTAGCGCACGTACAGCGGTCCCTCGCGCCAGCGCAGGTCGCTCAGGATGTACGGACCCGCACGCCCCTCGAGCGGCACCGACAACTCGGCCAGCACGCTGTGCAGTTCGCCGGTGTCCGAGGGGTAGAGGGTGATGAGCTTGCCGCTGCTGCCGCGGGGCGCGTACTTGCTGTTCATCCGCCGGTGCGTCCGAGGGCTGGTCAGGACCTTGAACGGCAGCCGGCGCCCGAAACAGTGCTTGGCAACGATGTCGATGACCTCGGCGGCGTCCCGCGGAACGACCGAGACGTGCACCTTCCAGCCCTGCTCGGGGAACTCGTGCCCGTCGGGCACGAAGTGGCTCCAGGCGTCGTCGTGGGAGAGCGACCAGCCCTCGGGCGGCCGTCGGCCGGTCGGCTCGAAGCTCTCGCCGGCGCTGTCGCCCGGGTGGTCGTAGAAGTCCGAACCGGCCTGGCAGTACCGAAGGTAGTTGTCCATGAGATCACGCTCCCGATCGTCGAGGCAGTCCCGATGAACCCCGAGGATGTCCGGACGCAGAACACATCCGTTCCACAACCGCCCGGAACGCTCGCTCCCCGCACCGGATGGCCTTGCGGACCGCCGCGGTCCGAAGCGATTCCCACTCTGCAGGCACCCGCGCACCCGAGGCATCGTGGAAGACCACGAACCTAAGGCCCGGGTGCGGCAGCGGACCGGCCGGCGCCTTGCGCGGCGCCCCTGTTGTCAACCGGCCTGCCTCAACTGCAAGATCTTGATCATGTCTGAGGTGCCTTCACGTCTTTGCACAGTGACCCTCGGCGCACGCGACGTGCCGCGACTGCGCCGGTTCTACCGCGGACTGGGATGGGCGGAATTACCCGGCAGCGGCAACGGCCGGGCCGGATTCCTGCTCGCCGGCGTGCTCCTGGTGCTGCATCCCGCGGCCGAGCCGCCCGGCACGACGCCCTGCGGCGCCCCTGGCGCCACGGGGTGGGCCGGGATCACGCTGACCTGCTCCGTGGACAGCGCACGGGAGGTGGACTCGGCCTTCGCCGCCGCGGTGGCCGCCGACGCCATCGCGGTGGCCGAACCCGCGGACCACCCCTCGGGGGGCCGGTCGGCCTGCATCGCGGACCCCGAGGGCAACCGCTGGGAGATCGCGTGGGCACCCCTGAGGGGATGGCGGCCCACGGGCGAGGGGGCTCCGCCCGCCTCCCGGGCCCCGGACCCTGCGCACGGCACGCCGGCCGGTGCCGCGGCGCGCGCCGGCCAGGGCGAAGCCCGCTTCCGCGCCACCGCGGCGGCCCTGCGGGAGCCACCCGCCCCCGCCCCGCTCCGCCCGCGGCCGGCACCCCACAGATTTCCCCGCTCGGCCGAGACGCACCGCGCGACCGCCGAACTGCTGCATCACAGCGGCGCATCCGACGAGGCGGTCGCCGCCCATCTCCTGGCGGCGGGCGGGAGCGGCCCCTCCTGGGCCGCCGAGACCCTGCTGTGCTCCGCCCGTACCGCGCGGCGCGAAGGGCGGGTGGAGCAGGCCGTCGATCTCCTGCGACGAGCGCTGGCGGAACCACTGCCGCCCTGCCGGCGCGGCGCCGTACTGACGGAACTGGGCAGCCTCGAAGTGACGCTGGGCCCGGCGGAACGGGCCCTGGGCGTACGGCACCTCGCCGAATCCGTACGGCTGGAACAGCAATCCGACGAGAGCGTCTTCAAGGCGGCCAACGCCCTCGGCACCGCGCTCGCCGCCCGCGGTCAGACCTCCACCGCCCTGGAGGTGATGGAGGAACTCGCCGAACGGTTCACCGACCAGCCCGAGTTGTCCTACGCGGTCCAGGGCGCCGCGGCCCTCATCGCCTCCCACGACGGACACAGCTGGCTCGAAACGGTGGACCGGCTGCGCAGGCTGGCCGCCCGTTCCCCCGGGCGCCCGGCGCCGGCCGCCCGCGCCCTCCTGGCCGAATTCGAATCCACCAGCGGCCGGTTGTCGGCTACCGAGGCCGCGACGGTCGCCCGCGAGGTGACGGCCGAAGCAACCGACCCGTTCTCCCGGACGTACGTACTCGCCTCCGCCGCCACCCTCGCCCAGTGGGCCGACCACCTCGACCTCGCCGACCGTCTCGTCGAGGACGGCATGTCCGGACACCACGGCCCGCTGGTCGACCCCGGCTATCAGAGTCTGCTCAGCGTCCGCGCCGAGAGCCTGGTGATGCGCGGCCGTTACCGGGAAACGCTGGACGCGTGCCACGGCTGGGGCGTGCTGGCCGGGTCGCCCGCACACCCCGTCTCCTCGGGCTCGGGCAACGCGCACCTGGTGGGCCAGGCCGTCATCGCCCTCACGGAGACGGGCCGCGTCGCAGCAGCCCGCCGGCTCGCGGACTCCATCGCCGCCGACAGCTCCCACGGATCCTGGGAATGGAACGAATTCCTGTACGCCCGCGGCCTGTTGAGCCTGGCCGAGGGCGACCCGGCCGCCGCACTCGACGACCTCCTGGAGTGCGGGCGCCGGCAGAGCGCGCGACAGGTGAACAGTCCGATCGTCACCCCGTGGCGGTCCGCCGCGGCCGACTGCCACCTGCTCCTCGGCCGCCCCGGCGCGGCCGTCGCCCTGGCAGCCGAGGAGTTGGAGACGGCCCGCCGCTGGGGCACCCCGCGCTGCGTCGGGCGCGCGATGTGCGCGCTGGGGGCCGCCACCGGCAGCCGGACGGGCCTGGAGATGGTCGAACAGGCCGTCGAGCTGCTGCGCACGACCGACACCACCCCCGAACTCGTCTCCGCCCTCGCCGCCCACGGACGCATGCTCCGCGACGCCGGCCGTCTCACCGCCGCACGGAAAAGCCTGCGGGCCGCCGCCCGGCACGCCGAACGGATCGGCGCGGACCGGCTGCGTACGGTCGCCGCGGACCTCCTCGCCGCTGCCGGTGCCCGCAGGGCCGCGGCCTGCCAGACCGGCGCCGACGCCCTCACCAGCAGCGAACGGCGGATCTGCGCACTGGCCGCACAGGGCCACTCCAACCCCGAGATAGCGGCGCTGCTGCGCCTCGCGCTGCGCACGGTGGAGACCCACCTGACGAACAGCTTCCGCAAACTGGGTGTCCGCCGGCGCACGGAACTGGCCACCCACCTCGCCGTCGAGGCCACCGCCCCGACCCCATGAGCATCGCACCGAGTGTGTGTTTGGTCTGGTTGTGACGGTTTTATGACATTGGTGGATCCGCTCGGCGGGGAGGTAGGAGGGTGACCACGGTTCCAGCGGTCCGCTCGTGGGCCGCGAACAGGATTGGAGTACGCGTGATGCGTATCGCCCGGAAGATCGTCGCCGCCGCTACGGCCACCGCCACCGCCGCCGTGCTGGCCGGTGTGGTGGGAGCGGGAGTGGCCCAGGCGTCGTCGCCCTCGACCGCCCAGGCTCCCTCCGCGTGCCGCCCGGCGAACCACCTCGCGAAGATCACCGACGCCCCCGCTTCCTCCGGGCACCGCCACTACCGTGTCACCCTCACCGCGGCACACGGGTACGAAGCGTGCCGGCTGGCCGGGTCGCCGACCGGTGTGCGGTTCTCCCACCACGGGACCCCGGACCGGGTCACTGCGGGCCGGTACGGCGCGCAGAACAAGGTGGTGACGTTCGGTCCCGGCCACCCGGTCCACTTCGACATCCAGGTACCCAACGGCAGGAGCGGCGCCCTGGCCGACGAAGCGGCCTTCACGCTCAGGGCGCCGGGAGGCGTGATCCCGGGGGAGTCGACGGCGCACGGCCGGCTGACCGTCAGCGCCGGCACGGTCATCGGCCCGGTCCAGGCCGGCGCCTGACGGCGTGTCCGCACCACATGAGTGGCCGCCGGCACGCGGTCCGACGTCATGTGGTGCCTGACCCCATAGGCGCGCGGACGTGCCAACTTCGCTGAACGTCCTGGGCGCCCGGAGGACCCGGAGGGTGGGGCAGTGCCGGGAGGGCGGGGCAGTGCGAGGCTCGTCGCAGGGGGGGACGCTTCTGCCCCGCCCGTCGACCGGAGTCTCCTGAAGTTCGCAATCTGTCTCGCCCGCGCGGGTGGGCACCGCTCTCTCTTGTGCGGCTCGCGCACAACTCGCACACATAGGGTGGGGCGATGGTGGACGTACGTGAGATGACCGGGGCCGACGTCCAGGCCGTGTCCCGTGTGCGGGTGCTGGGGTGGCGGGCAGCGTATGCGGGCCTCGTCCCGCAGCCCTACCTGGACGGCATGAGTGTGGAGGACGACGCGCGCCAACGCCGTGCATGGATGTCCGACCCGCGCAGGCAGGGATCCGATCTGGTGGCCGACGCCGGTGCCGGTCCGGTGGGGTGGGTGAGTGTCGGTCCCTACCGGGGAGCGACGCCCGAGTCCCGTGTGGGTGAGGTGTACGCCCTCTACGTTCGACCGGACCTGATCGGACAGGGCATCGGCCGCGCCCTGCTGGACGCGGCCCACGCGTGCGCGAAGGCGCGGGGGTTCGGCACCGTCGCGCTATGGGTGCTCGGCGGGAACGAGGGGGCGCGACGGTTCTACGAGAAGGCCGGTTACGTGGCCGACGGCGAGGAACAGAGCGACACCTACGACGACGTGGAGCTCACGGAGCTGCGCTACACCCGGAGCATCTAGCGTGCGCCTCACAGGTGGATCCTGTCGGGGCCGGCGGCTACTTACTTCGGAGGTAATCGTCCCGGCCGGGCGTTGCGGCTAGCTTCGGGTTCTCGCCACGTGAGCACGAGGCGGGCCACACGGAGCCGCACGCAGCCATACGAAGGGGCCAACCATGTCCACGGCCACATCGACAGCCACATCCCCGAACACCCGCACCGCGGTTGAGGAGTTGCTGCGCACGATCGGTGAGGGCGACCCCGATCGCGTCGCCGCGCTGTACGCCGAGCGGGGCGATTGGAAGTTGAACTGGCCCGAGGCCGAGCACGGTCGTGCCGCCACCCCCTGGATCCGTCACCGCTCCACCCGGGCGGACGTGGCCGCCCACTATCGCGACATCGCAGAGCACCACGTGCCGGAAGAGGTGGCGACCCAGGTCGAGCGCATCCTCGTCGACGGAAACGACGCCGTCGTGATCGGCGAGATCCGTCAGACCGCCCGCTCAACCGGGCGTGCGTACCGTGCCCGGTTCGCCCTGCACCTCACCTTCGAAAACGGCCTGGTCACCCGCCACCACGTCTACGAGGACAGCCTCGCGGTCGCCCAGGCATTCGCGGCCGAAGACGAATGACACCACCAGCGAGAACACCAGCGAGAACACCACTGAGAGCCGCACCTCCCAGGTGATCGGCCCTCCGTATCGGTCGGCGCTGGACGAGGAGCGAGACGGCGCGAGCGGACCGAACGAACCACAAAGAGTTCTTTGCGAAGAAGTCTTTGCGAAGAAGTCTTCGCGGTCTATCGTGTCCCGCATGGCTGATGCACTGGAAGGGCC
Source organism: Streptomyces sp. NBC_00442 (assembly GCF_036014195.1). NCBI lineage: Bacteria > Bacillati > Actinomycetota > Actinomycetes > Kitasatosporales > Streptomycetaceae > Streptomyces > Streptomyces sp. NBC_00442. The sequence continues at coordinate 253,234 of NZ_CP107918.1, read as the reverse complement.
CGACGGCCCAGGCGTTGACGATGATTCGGTTGTCCTGGATGCCAAGGGGCTGCGTGCCCTGGCGCATCCGGTGCGCGTGCAGTTGGTCGGGCTGCTGCGGAAGTACGGCCCGTCGACGGCCACCCGACTCGCGGAGCGGCTGGGGGTGAACTCCGGTACGGCGAGCTACCACCTCCGGCAGCTCGGCGCGGCCGGATTCGTCGAGGAGGACACCGAGCGGGGCAACGCGCGGGAGCGCTGGTGGCGTTCGGTGCACCGGACCACGTGGTTCAACGATCCGGAGCTGGCCGAACGCGAGCCCGAGGCCGCACTGGCCTACCAGCAGTCCGTCGCCGCCATCTACGCCCTGCGCACGCAGCAGGCCCTGAACGACCTGCAGACGATGCCCCGCGCATGGCGGAACACCTTCGACATGAGCGACTGGGCCTTGCGGCTCACACCCGATGAAGCCACCGCCCTGTACCGGGAGTTGGCGGAAGTCGTCGCGCGCTACCGGCGAGACGCACCCGAGACGGCGGCGAGCGCCCCCGCGGGAGCCGAACGGGTCGCCGTGATCACGCAGATGCTGCCGGAACTGGATGCGTCCGCCACAGCGTCCCTCGCCTCCCGCCCTCGGGCTTCCGGCCCTCGTGCTTCCCGCCCTCAGGACGAGGAAGGGAGCGCGACCTCATGACCGCCGAGACCGTGGCGACCGGCGGCGTGTCCGGCCGGAGGTCCTTACGCCCGTTGGGCGGGGTCCTGGCGGCCATGGCCGTGTCGCTGACCGGAACGCGGATTTCCGTGGTGGCCCTGCCCTGGTTCGTTCTCGTCACCACCGGAAGCGCCACCCAGACAGGACTGGTCGCCTTCTGTGAGATGACGCCCTACGTGGTGGTCAAGGCACTCGCCGGTCCGCTGGTGGACCGGACCGGCCCGAGGGCCGTCTCGTGGACCACCGATCTGGTCAGCGCGACCGCCGCCGCCTCGGTTCCCCTGCTCCACTCCCTGGACCGGCTCTCTTTTCCCCTCCTGCTGGTTCTGGTCGCGCTGATCGGCGCGGCCAGGGGACCCGGCGACCTGGCCAAGGACGTCATGGTCCCGGAGGCGGCCGAGCGCGGCCGGGTGCCGCTGGAGCGGGCCACCGGTCTGTCCGGCGTGATCGAGCGGCTCGCGTCCACCGTCGGCCTGGCGGTCGGCGGATCCCTGGTGGCGCTGCTCGGTCCATTGACCGGACTGGCTGTCAACGCGGGTTGTTTCGCCCTCGGATCGGTGATCATCAAGCTCGCGCTGCCGCGCGGGATGGGGCGTGCGGCCGAGGAACCCCTCTCGCCTGCCGGAGAGACGGGACCGGGCTACTGGCAACGGTTCGGAGAGGGCTTCGCCTTCCTCCGCGGCGAACCGCTCCTGCGCACCCTCATCGTCATGATCGGCATTACCAACCTGCTGGACGCCGCGTTCATCTCGGTGCTCATACCCGTCTGGGCCAGGCAGTCGCACAGCGGTCCGACCGTGATCGGTCTGATGGGCAGCGTGATGGGGGCCGCGGCCGTCGGTGGAAGCCTGATCGCCGCGGTGGCCGCGCACCGGCTGCCACGACGGATGGTGGTCCTCGCCGGATTCCTGCTGGCCGGGGCGCCGAGGTTCCTGATCCTTGCCTTCCATGCCCCGCTGGGTGTGGTGCTGGTCGTCTTCGCGGTCGGCGGCTTCGGCGGCGGCTTCGTCAATCCGGTGCTGGGTGCCGTTCTCGTCGAGCGCGTGCCGCGCCGGATGCTGGGCCGGGTCAACGCCCTCGGCGACTCGCTGGCCTGGGCCGGCATCCCGCTCGGCGGACTGATCGGCGGGGCGGCGGTGACCGCGGTCGGACTGGTTCCGGTGCTGTTCGTCTGCGGTGCCACGTACTTCCTCACCACGAACCTGGCTGGGCTGCGTCCGCAATGGCGCGGGATGGAAAGCACGCGCGGCCGGAGTCTCGCGGAGCCGCGTTCGGTGCGGGACGAGCAGGGCGCCGCGCAAGGCGGTGGGAAGGTGGCGGCATGACTCCCTGCGGAGCGAGCACAGCGCAGAGAGCAGGGAGCAGAGAGCAGAGCGCACCAGCGCAGAGGGGGAGGGGGAGGAAGGAGAGGGGGAATGGAGGATGCCGCCGCCAGGGGGCCGACGGCGGCATCCTTGATCGGGTGCAGACATGTCCCCTGTCGCGCTGAACCCGATCGTGCACCGAACGTGTGTCGTGGGAGACCTGTTCGGTGTGCTGGTGCTCTCCCCCCGCTGGAGTTCGGATGAGCACCATGTGGCTATTTGAGCCCCGCGGGCCGGGCGAGGCAAGACGATGGCCGCTGCGGGCCGGTGGCGTTCCACTGGCCGGGACCGTGGCGGGTCGGTGTTCCGCCGGCTGGGACGGCCGGGAGGTCGCGGGGGAGGGTCAGCTGGGTGAAGTGGCGGGCCGGCGGGCTGTGTTGTTGTGCCAGGCGATGGTGGCGGCCTCGATGGCCAGCGAGAGGATCTCGGGATCCGCCGGATCGTTGTTGAGGTGACGGAATTCCGATCCGAGCGTGATGGCGAGGCGCTCTTCGAGTCCGAGTCCCGGGTAGCGCTTCTCGCGGATGAGGTGTTGGGCCGCAGTGGTGGGCGTGCAGCCGCGTGCGTGGAGCTCCCGGGCCTGCTCGGCGAGGTCGGTGAGGTACTGGATGTGCGTCCGCAGGCCGTCCTGGTCGAGGAGAGGACCGTGGCCGGGAACGATGTGGTCGGGGTTGTGCGCCAGGATCTCCTCGCATGCGGTGATGACGTTGGCGAGGGGGCCCGCCCAGTGGCACGGGTGATCGCCCGCGAAGACGATGTCGCCGGTGAAGACCACGCGTTGCTCGGGAAGGTGGGCGATCAGGTCACCGACGGTGTGGGCCGGCCCCGTCTGGTGCAGCTCGACGAGGATGTCGCCGACGCGTACGTCGAGCCGCCCCTCGAAGGTGTCGGTGGGTGGTGTGACGGTGATGCCGCTGAAGTCGAACGACCCGAAGTGGCGGCGGAAGTACCAGCCCAGGGGCTGATCGGGGTCGGTCTCCTCGATGAGGGCGCGGAGTTGCTCCGGCGTCGGTTCGAGGCATTGGTGCTCGAGGGTGCGACGGGTGGAGATGATCCGTGCGCCGGTGACCCGCTGATTGCCCCAGCTGTGGTCGCCGTTGCCGTGGGTGGTGAACACCGTGCCGATGTGTGCGTCCGGGGCCGCTGCGCGCGCCGCCGCGAGGAAGGTGTCGGTCAGGTCCAGGGCGTACGGGGTGTCCAGCAGGGCGGCCTCGCCGCCGGAGGCGATGAGCCCGCAGTTGGCAAGGCCCCAGCGGTCCGCCCCGTCGGGGGCCCAGACGTGCACTCCGGGGGCTATGGGAATGAGTCGCGCTGTGGAGGTCATGGTTACGTAATCTAGCTCGGCCGATGGCCGCAGCGGCAAGGACGGTGGCGGTCTGGCACAACAGGGCTTTGACGCGGGCGAGTTCACCGCGTGGGCTCGAAGACGAGGATGAAGAAGCGGGTGCCGGGTGAGGCGAAGGGGCCCGCCGCGCACATCGTGACCGTTCCCAATTGGGAGGGTGCGTGGCGCGGGCAGCACCGGTCTCCCGGCGAGCCGGGCGCCGGCGGTGTCCCCGCGTCGCGCATGCGGCGTACGTCGCCGTCGGGGTGGACGTGGGCGATGTGCTGGCGGTAGACGGGGCCGGCCACCGGGTCGTCGTTGACCTCTTCGTCAAGACGTTGGAGCCCCTGGTTGTTGGGGTGCGAGGCGACCGCGGTGCGCAGCTGGGCCGCCACGGGACCGGCCCAGCTCTTCTCCCAGTCGACCAGGTGGTGTTCGCGCGCGTCCTCGTGCAGGAGCAGCCATCGCATGGTGTTCTGATCCGGCAACCGCGGCTCGGTGCCCGGCACTTGAGGGAACATGCGGATGAACGCGTCGTTGCAGGCCAGGATGTTCCAGGCCACATCGACGACGTAACTGGGCGCGGTGACCTGCTGGACTGCCTTCTGCCAGGCCGGCAGCACATGGGTGCCGGCGTCGGGGTCCAGCGGGTGGGGAGGTTCGTATCCCAGGGCGTACACGTACAGGGCGGCCCGTTCGCGCTCTTCCATCCGCAGGACCTGCGCCACGTGGTCGAGGAACTCCGCCGAGGGAGCCGACATCTCACCGCGTTCCAGCAGAGCGTACGTGCGCTCCGAGACGTAGAGCGCCTGACCCATCTGGGCCTGGGAGAGGCCGGCCGAGCGCCGGCCACGCCCGGTCAGGCGGCGCAGGCCGAGTTCCGTGGGATCCCCCTGGGCTCTCTTCGAGCGCAGCAACTGCTGCAGAGCCTCCTTGTTGTTCACCGTCAACCCACCCCCTGTGTCGCTGCCCGGCCGCGGTGGCGAGCAGCGTCGTGCGGCGCTCGGCCTGCGGCCGGTCAGAGTGCACAAGCGATACTGCTGCACCTCATCCTTGCTGTCAATGAGCGGTGAATTGCCTGGTGAGAGCCCTGGGTTGCGCTACTCACACTGTGTTGAACCGCTACTGACGGGTGCTCGCGAGCACGAAAGGGCCCTCGAAGTCTGTGAAGTCCTGTGATGTCTGGAGTCGACTCCGGCCCGGCCTGCCCCGGCTGTTGCCCGCTTTCCGGCGGGGAGTGGAGGAGGGGATTCGAATTACAGGAACGTGTCGTTCCTGAAGTTCACCTACCGGAAAATGGTGGGCCTGGCAGGGGCCGGGCTCCGTTCAGCAGAATCGCTCTGGGCCCGGCCGCGATGTGGGAGTCGCGAAGGGCCTCAACCACGAGGGGGAGTTCGCGTTGTCGCATTCTGCTGCTGTCATGTCGCCACCGGAGGGGAACGGCAGTGCCGTCGCCCGCACGATCGCCGTACTCAGGGCGGTGCGTGTCCTGGGACCGGGCTCGCACCCGTTGGCCGACATCGCCACCCGCGCCGGGCTTCCCCGCGCCACCACGCACCGGTACTTAAGAGCTCTGATGGAAGCGGGCGAGGTCGAGTCGCGGGGGAGCAGAGGGCGCTACGCCCTCACCGAGGGACGCGAGTTCGCGCCGGCCGCCCCCCGGACCGCGCCTGCGTCTCCGCCCCCCGTGGGACACACCTCGCCCGCCATCCGGGCCGAGCTGGTCGCCCTCCAGGCGCGTACCGGCCAGATCGCCATGATCTACGTTCCGCTTCTGGTGGGACCTCCTGTACGGATCTGCGCGGAGCGCGTTCTGGGTTCCCACAGTGGTGAACTGCTCGCCGCGTCAAGGGAGTCGGTTCAGCAGCTGTGGCGTGCGCCCCTGGAAGCCGATGCCTGCGGGCTGGCGATTCTGGCCGCGCTCGGCGAGGGCCCCCGCGTCGGCGGTGCACTGGGCCGCATCCGCGAGGACGGCTTCGCGGTCGGCCCGTCGCCCCTGGAAAACCGTGACGCGATCGCGGTCGCGGTGTGGAAGGGGCCGGCGGTGGCGGGAGCCGTGGCTCTCCTGGCCTCGCGGAGTCAGATGCGCGGCGCTTCCACCCGGAGCCGTTACATCCATGGCGTTCTGGACTCCGCCGCCGCGATGAGCGGACACCTGACGCGCCGGGGCACGCGCCGCGCCGGTTGAGCGAGGCGGTGAGTGGGCGAGTGGGTGAGTGAGTGGGTGAGTGAGTGGGTGAGTGAGCGGTTGCGCGTCGAGCGCGCTTGAGACGTCGAGCGCTTGAGGCGTTGCGCGTGGAGGCGGCGGCGGTTGAGGCAGTGGTGGATGAGCCTTTATGAAGGCCGCGCCCCGGGGGCGCCCGGAAGCTGTTGGTCAACGGTGCCCCTGGAGATGGCGTACGGTGGTGTTTACCGACGCGGGGTGGAGCAGCTCGGTAGCTCGCTGGGCTCATAACCCAGAGGTCGCAGGTTCAAATCCTGTCCCCGCTACTGCGTAGACGGCAGAAACGGGAAGGCCCGGTTCCTTAAGGATCCGGGCCTTCCCGTATGCCCGTATGCCGCGTGCGCAGAGCAGTACAGGGCAGTGCGGTAGTGCAGGGCAGTGGGGGCCCGGCTCGGTGGCGCACAGTGGCTTGCCCCCGTGCGAAATGGGCCCCCCGGGGCCCTCTGCATCCGTATGATCGCCGTGACTTGACGATTCCATGACCCGTCCGCCGCTCCCGTCCTCCGCCCTCGACTCCCGTCCCGGTGCGACGGCCCGGGGTCGGTGAGGACGCACAAGTAGGGGGCACGATGGAAACCGCGCGCTGGGTCTCGCTGGTGGCGGCCACGGTCACGATGGGCCTGGTCAGCGGCTTGTTCTACGGTTTCTCCGTCGCCGTGATGCCGGGCCTCAGGCTGGTCGGCGACCGTACGGCCGTCGAGGTCATGCAACGGGTCAATACGGCCATCCTCAACGGGTGGTTCCTGCTCGGCTACCTCGGCGCCTTCGTCTTCACCGCCCTGGCCCTGCTCCTGCACGTGCCGTCCACCGGGCGCGACGTCCTGCCGGCGCTCATCGCGGCCCTGGTCTGCTGCGGTGCTTCGATGGCCGTCACCGCCAAAGTGAACATCCCCCTGAACAATGCCTGGAGCACGCCGGCCCCGCCGCCACCCTCGGCGACCCGGCCTCGGTACGACGCGCCTTCGAGGGCCCCTGGGTCCGCGCCAACGTCTGGCGCACCCTGCTGTCGACGGCCGGCGTCGCCCTCCTGGCATGGTCCCTGTATCTGGAAGGCGGCATCGCCTGATGTCGTCGTCATCGTCCCGCTCCGGGCGCGGCGGGGGTCCGGGAGCCGGACGGTAAGGGCCGGGGGTCCGGTAGGAACGGACCAGAGAACCGGCGTGGCCGTCACAGGTTTTGACAGCGTGTGATGTCAGAGGTCGGCCCCGAGCGGGCGAAGCGGTCGGCGTACTCGTGGCGGCCTTTGCGCTGGGCCGGGACCGCTGCGGTGCCGTCGAGGGGCCGGCAGCGGTCGCGGTGGCCCCGGCGCCGAGGCCGGCCGGGACATCGGGCAGCCCGTCGCGGCTCTCCCCCCAGGTGTGGACTGCGCCGTCCTTGACCGTCAGCGAGCGGAAACGGCCGACGGCGATCGCGGTGGCGCCGTACGAAGGCTCCGCCGAGGTGGGAACACTATGAGGGGGCCTCTGCGAGAACGTCAGTCACGATGCTTTCGGCCGATGTGGCCGTGTGCGGAACCCGGTTCGCCAGTGCGACAAGGTCGGCGACGGCGAAGCTGTAGGCCGTGCAGAGCACGGAGCCGATGCGGCAGGGCGGGTCGCCGATGCGGGTGGTCGGGATGCCGCTGGCGTGGAACATGGCTTCGACGGTGACTCCGGAGAGTCCGACGAGCTCGTCGACCCCGCGATCTGCCGCGTAGTCGCCGACAGCGGCCAGCAGCGCCCGGGGAACGGCCTGGAATCCTCGGGGGTTGAGGTGGGGCCTCGGCGTGCCTGCTGGTCCGTGGCGAACTCGGGGGTCGATGGCGAACCTGCTGGCTTCCCAGACGTGCGGTGAGCGCGGCGCGGGCCGGCCCCGCAGGGCCGGTTGGAAGGCCGGCACGTCGCTGAGCATGTTCGGGCCTGCGGTGGGCAGCAGGCGTACGCAGCCCACCACGGCGTTGCTGGGGCGATGGACCGCGATGGCGTAGGCGGGGTCGAGGTCGTCGAACTCGTCGCGTTCACGTCCGTTGCTGACGTCAACGGCCCACCCCAGCCGCCGGTGAAAGATCTCGTAGCGCAGCCGGAACATGTCCTCCAGCAGCGCCGGGGCCAGGCAAGGGTCGCCGGCTCGTCCGGCCAGCACCGTACAGTCCTGCGCCGCGAATGAAGTCATCGGAAAGGGGGCCCGCCTTCTCGCGCCATGTCATCGAGAAGTTGATCTTCAAGCATGCGGCGTCGTATGCCTGGCTTGACAGCGGCCGATTCGGCGAACATCACGCGAACGGGTGGTGCCAGCAGGTTCGGGTATCGGTGCTTGAGCGGGGAGAGCCGGGCGATGTCCTCATCGCGGCGTTCGTGGCCCCGCGTTACCTGCTCGCCCCGCGGCGGACGGGGTCGTCGTGGGGTTGTCGCCGGTACTCGGTGATCTGCTGGTTCTGCGACAACCCCGAGGACGTCTCCGCCGCCGTCGTGGACGACGCCGCAGAACAACTCGCTGGATGTACCAGCGGGCGGAGAAGCGCTGTGGGCGACCCTCGCGGCCGCGCGCCCATGCCCGAGCGGGCCGCGCAGCTTCAGCAGCTGGTCGTCGTACCCGCCAGGAAGCGGATATCGGAGATGGACCGGATGCGCCGCTCCCGCCGGACATCTCGGAGGGCAGGGTGGCCAAGGGCGTGGAGCGGGATGAGTCGCTGAACGCCCTGGGCGGCAGCGGCTGGGACCTGTCCTCGATCCCCCCGGCGCCTCCAGGCGCTGATCCGCTGCGGGAAGGCCGCCCGCGCCCAGGGCGGTCGCCGACCTCGGTGGCAACCGGGGCCTGGCCCCCGGTCGCGTTCGCCTCGGTGATGCCGCAGGGCGCCGCCGACGAGGCGATCGAGGTCTTCGACCTGGTGATGGGCGACGACGTCATCGGCAGCGCCCTGCCCGCACCGGCCCTGAGTCCGCCCCGGCCCGTGGCTGAACCCCGCGCCCGTGCGACACGGCATGGAAGTGCGCGCTCCACTTCGCCACGCCCTCACTCTTGACGCCGCTTCTCCGGCCTCTCCATACTGGCGGCCAAATCGATTTGGCCGATCGTGTGTGGCTCCCGTCCGGGCCGGTCCACGGCTGAATTCCGCGCTCGCGAACCGAACGGAGCTCGCACGTGTCACGTCCCCGCCGCTCCCCGTCCGCCGCCCCCGAACCAGTCAGAGACGCAGCTCATTTGTCCGCCACCCCCGAATCAGTCGGAGACTCGGCCCATCCGTCCGCCGCGCCCGTTCCCGGCGTCGGCGCCGAGTCCCCCCACCCCGTCGACGAGTCCCGCCCGTTGGGTCGGATCCTGCTCTTCGGGCTGCAACACGTGCTGGTCATGGCGGCCACTCCCATCTCCGCCATCTTCCTGATGAGCGCCACCCTGCGCCTGAACGCGGGGCTGACCGTCGACCTGCTCTCCGCCGCCTTCGTCCTGTCCGGCGTCGGATCGCTGATCCAGTCGCTGGGCCTGTGGAAGTTCGGGCCCCGGCTGCCGTTCGTCATGCTGCCGGGCGGCGCGCCGCTGATCCTTTTCCTGGCCATCGCCGACGAGCACGGGCTGCGCGTCGCGGCGGGCGCGGTCATGCTCACCGCCCTCTTCACCTTCGCGGTACTGCCGCTCTTCGCCCGGCTGTTGAAGTACTTCCCGCCCCTGGTCATCGGCACGATGATCGTGATCGTCGGCGTCAATCTGGTGAAGGTCGGGGCGGTCCTGGTCACGGGGCGCCCCGGCGAGCACGGATTCGCCGACCCGGGCCACATCGGACTCGCCATGGCGACCATCGGGTTCACGGTCGTGAGCCATCTCCTCTTCCGCGGCGTACTGCGCCAACTCTCCGTCATGCTCGGCCTCGTCGCCGGCACCGTGCTCGCGCTGTTCCTCGGCGACGTGAGCCTCGGCCATCTCACGCAGGGCGGCTGGGTGGACATGCCGCGGCTCATGCCGTTCGGGTCGCCCAGGTTCGACGTGCTGGCCGCCCTGCCCCTGATGCTCTACAGCCTGGCGTCCATGGCGGAGGCGACCGGTCAGACCGTCATCAACGCGGAGGCGGTGGGCAAGGAGATCGATCAGCGCGTGGCGGTGCCCAGGACGATCCGCGGTGACGCGCTCGTCTCGGCGCTCGGCGGCCTGTTCGGGATGCCGCTGATGGTGACGAGCGGGGAGAACATCGGGATCGTCCGCGTCACCGGCGTCCGCAGCCGGTACGTCACGGCTGCCGCCGGGATCGTACTCATCGCCATCGGCTTCCTCGCACCCGTGACCCGCGCCATCAGCGTCGTGCCCGCCCCGGTCGTCGGCGGCACCGCCATGGTCGTCTTCGCGGTGATCACCGTACTCGGCGTGCAGATGCTCGCCCGTTGCGACCTCGACCGGCACACCAACACCTTCATCTGCGCCGTCGCCCTCGCCCTCGGCCTGCTGCCCATCCTCGTCCCCGACGTCTACCAGGGGTTCCCCTCGACCGTCCGCATCCTCCTCGAAAGCGGCGTCGCGGTCGGCGCGTTCGTCGCCGCCGTCCTCAACGTCCTGTTCCACCACGCCGGTCCGGCCATCGCCGCCCGGTTCTCCGTACGCTCCGAACTGCGCACCGAAGGCACCCGATGAACCAGCACATCCAGGACCGGCTGCGCGCGCGCGGCCCCCTGCTCCTCATTCCCGACGCCGTCCTGCTGCCGGAAGGAGTCATGGAGCTGTACGCGGTGGTCGTCGGCGCGGGCTCGTTCGAGGCGGTGGGGCCGACCGAGGAAGTGGAGCGCGCCTACCCGCATCTCCAGGCTCTGCGGCTGCCGGGCCATCTGCTCATGCCGGGCTTCGTCGACAGCCATCACCATCTCACCCAGAGTTTCGGCGCGGCCCTCGCCTTCGGTGAACCGTCGGAGATATTCCGCCGGGTGTGGGTGCCCCTCGAAGGCGCACTGGACGAGGAATCGGCCTATGTCGCGGCGAAGCTCGCCGCGCTGGAGTCGCTGCGCGGCGGCTTCACCACGGTCACCGACGCCGGGACGCGCGCCGACGTGGACACCGACGTCGTCGCCTGCGCCGCACGGGACGCGGGGATCCGCTGCGTCCTCGGCCTGATCTGCGACGACGCCGGAGAGGACCAGGACTCCGCCGTGGTCCTTGAGCGCGCCGAGAAGCATCTCGCCGCGTACACCGACGACCCGCTCATCCACCCCTCCCTCGCGATCTCCATCCCCGAGGCCGCCACCAACGCCACCCTGCACGCGACGGGACGCCTCGCGACCGAGGCCAGAGCCGTGGTGCAGATGCATGTCAACGAACACCTCGCGGCAATCGAGCGCTCCTTGCTGCGGCACGGCCTTCGGCCCCTCGAACACCTCGACAGCGTCGGCGCGCTCGGCCCCCACCTGTTGGCCGCCCACACGACCCTGCTCGCGCCTCGGGAGGTGTCGCTCCTCGCCGACACGGGAACCGCCATCAGCTACAACCCCGTCGCGAGCGCCTGGAAGGGCAACGCCGTCGCCCCCGCGACCACGCTGGCCGAGCGCGGCGTCCGCTTCGGCATCGGCACGGACGGCACCCGGGGCGACGGCTTCCGGCTCGCCGAGGCCGCGGAGTTCGCCCAACGCCTGGCCTACGGACTGACCACGGGCGACTCGTCCTGCGGGGCGGGCTGGACCTGGCTGGAGCATGCCACTGCCGGGGGAGCGGACGCGGTCGGCCTGGGCGGCAGCACGGGCACCATCGCCGTCGGGACGGCGGCGGACTTCCTTCTGGTGGACGTCTCCACCCCCGAACTCGCGCTGTCCTGGGACCTGCCCTGGGAGCTGGTACGCCGCGGCAACCGCGACCAGATCAGCGCGGTTTTCGTGGCCGGCCGGCTACGAATGTGGCACGGGCAGCCCACCGACTGGGACGGCCCCGCGCTCGTCCGCCGCGCAGCGGCCCTGGCCAGGACAGCGGTGGCGCGGGCACCCATCACCCGCGCCCACCCCACCGCCACGGCCGCCCGGAGCGCGACCACACGGGGTGCGACGCCACGGGGCGCGGACGCGGCCCCATGGGGCGCGACACCACAGACCACGACCACTGCACGAAACACGACGCCACAGGCGGCAACCCCACAGGCGGCAACCCCACAGGCCGCACCCACACAGGACCATCCCGCAGCACAGAACCATCCCGCAGCACGGAACCGGAGCACAGCACAGTGACCACTCAGACCTTGGTGATCCTCGCCGTCACCGTGGGGATCGCCGCGTTCGTCCAGGGCGGCAGCGGGCTGGGCTTCGCGCTGGTGGTCGCCCCGGTGGCCGGGATCGTCGATCCGTCACTCCTGCCCGTCTTCGTCCTCGCGTCGATGATCCCGCTCAACCTGTACGTCGCCTGGCGCGAACGCGGCTCGCTCGACCTGCGGGGGGCCCGTTGGATCGCCGCGGCCCGGCTGGCCGCGACACCGGGCGGGCTCGCGCTGCTGTGGCTCATTCCGGACCACAGCGTCGGGTTGTTCGTCGGCGGCGCCACCGTCCTCGCGGCGCTCGTCAGCCTGGCCACACCCGCCTTCGCGCCGGGCCGCGTCGCGTATGTCGGCGCGGGCCTGGTGACCGGTCTCACGGAGACGGCCACCGGCGTCGGCGGGCCCCCGCTCGCGCTCGTCTATCAGCACCGGCCCCCCGCCGAGCTCCGCTCGACCGTCGCCGCCTGCTTCCTGGTGGGTGAAGTGGCGTCACTGGCGCTGCTGTTCGCCACCGGGGAGGGACGCGTCGCCGATCTGGGCTGGGCGGCCGCGCTGCTCCCGGCGATCGCCGTGGGCGCCTGGCTCAGCCGGGTGGTCCATCAGCGGATCGACGCCCGCAGGATGCGCCTGTTCGTGCTCGTCTTCGCGCTGGTCTCCGGCACCGTCCTCATCGCCGGGGCCTGAGCGAGGAAGCACGCGCGACCAGGGTGGGCGCGGGCGCCGCGGCCGGAGCGGGTGCGGCCGCGGCGCCGCGCAACCCCGCGAGCAGCAATTCCACCGCGTCGGACGCCGCCCGCTCCAGATGCAGGTCGACCGCGGTGAGGGGTGGTTGGCAGGTACGGGCACGCAATCCGTCGTAGCGGGTGGCGACCATGACGTCGTCCGGGATGGAGCGCCCGCTGTCCCGGATGGCACGAACCGCCCCGACCGCGAACGCGTCCACCAGAGCACAGACCGCGTCGATCTCGGGATGTGCGGCGAGCAGTGCCGTGCAGCGCTCGTACGCCTCCTCCTCGCCGCCCGTCTCGGGCCATGCCTCGACGAGGGGAGTCCACTGGTGCTCGGCGGCGATGCGCTCGTACGCGGACCGGGCGTCGACCGACGAATGCCGCGAGCCCGAACCCACGACGAGGGCCGGGTGCCTGGCCCCCTGCTCCCGCAGATGCGTCAGGAGCACGGTCACCACCTCCTCCCCCCACAGATCCACGTACGGCGCACGGTCGTCCGCCGCTACGGGCCGGCCGAGCGCGACGTACGGCAGCCCCCGCCCGCGCAGTTGTGTGACCGCGGCGTCATCGATGTCGGGCTCGACCACGATGGCCCCGTCGATGTCGAGGGAGTAGAGCGCGGACTCGGACTGCACGGGCGGCACGAGCACCAGCGCGTAGTCATGGACGAGCGCGCTCTCGGCGGCGGCAGCGGCCACTTCCATGTAGAACCCGAGCCGCGACGGTCCGCCGGCCACCGCGAACGGCATGGACGACACCAGTGCGATGGCCTTCGCCTGGCCCGTACGCAGCCGCTGCGCCCGCAAGTTGGGCCGGTACCCGAGGTCCAGGGCGACCTGCTTGATCCGCTCCCGGGTCCGGGGATCGACCTTGCCCAGGCCGTTGAGCGCGTGCGAGACGGTCGTGCGCGACACCCCCGCGACGCGCGCCACATCGGCGATCGTCGGAGGTTTGGAACCGGACGGGGAACCGGAAGCGGGCATCTGCGCAAGCACTCCTCTGCTCGGGCGGCCAATGGGGCAGGCCCCATCTTCGCCGACGTCAGTGAGCGGGGAGAAGCGGGGACGGGAGGCCGTCGCCGGAGCGGTCGCGCGGTCGCACCCGGCGACTGCTACCGCAGACGTACTCGACGCGTCCTTCGGCCCTCGGCTTGCGGCCCTCGGCCCTCGGCCTCTGCCTGGTGGGCCGGGGCGTCGTCATCCGGCGTCGAATCGAACAAGACGCCCGCGTAGGTCGGCGGGTCCTCGTCACCAAGACCGGCGTCGAGATCACCGACGACGGCGAGCCGCGCGGCCACAACGGCCGGCCGGAATACATCCGCCAATTCCTTGGAGCGTTCCCTGCGGCACCTGCGCACGGACCACGTCGACCTCTACTACCTGCACCGCTACCTGCACCGCGTCGACCCGCAGGTGCCCGTCGAGGAGACGGTGGGCGCCATGGGTGAGCTGGTCGCGCAGGGCAAGGCGGGAGCCATCGGGGTGAGCGAGGCGGCGCCCGCCACCATCCGCCGCGCGCACGCGGTCCACCCCGTGTCGGCCGTACAGGCGGGGTACTCGCTGGTCGAGCGGGGCGTCGAGAGCGACGGTGTCGCCGACACGCCGGCCGACCTGGGCTATCAGCCTGGTCGCTTACTCCCCGCTGGGCCCGGATTCCTTTCGGGCGGGATCACCAGCCCCGAGGGCTTCACCGAAGACGACTTCCGCCGCACCGACCCCGCTCCTTCCCGGGCCGTAATTTCGAGCGCAGCCGCGACGTCGTCCGCGAGGCCGTCCGCGAGGTCGGCCGGCTTGCGGCGGCGAAGGGAGTCACCGCGTCCCATCCCGCCCTCGCGTGGGTCATGCGCCAGGGAGCCGTGCCGATCCCGGGCACGAAGCGCCGCCGCTACCTTGAGGAGAAGGTTGCGGCCACGGACATCACGGTCACCGCCGAGGACCTGGCGGCCATCGAGGCCGGTGCGCCGCGGCGTATCGCCGCGGGCGAGCGTTACGCCCCCGCGCTCATGTCCACGCTCAACGGCTAGCGTCGGCCGCCCTGTTGGGCCACCGTCAACTCCTGCGCCTCCGCGACCTCTTGCGCCTCCGCGACGTCCTGTGCCTCCGCGACCTCGTGTACCTCCTGGGTCTCCGCGACCTGGGACCTCGTGACGACGACATCGGCGACCACGCAGCTGATGTTGTCGGGCCCGCCGGACCCATTGGCGAGGGCGACGAGCTCGCGGACCGCGTGCTCGGGGGTACCGATGCCGGAGATCACCCGGCGGATCTCGTCGTCCGGCACGACGGCCGACAGGCCGTCGGAGCAGAGCAGGTAACGGTCGCCCTGGTGAGCGTCGTGCAGGCGCATGTCCGCGGTGTCGTCGGAGCCGTGGCCGAGAGCGCGGAGCAGCAGGGACCGCTGAGGGTGCGAGGCTGCTTCCTCCGGACGCAGACGTCCTTCGTCGACCATCGCCTGCACGAGGGTGTGGTCGTGCGTGATCAGGAACAGCTCTCCGTCACGCAGCAGGTATGCGCGGGAGTCGCCGATGTGCACGAGCGCCAGCTGTGAGCCGGTCCAGAGCATCGCGGTCAGCGTGGTCCCGGCCTCGTCGGATGAAGAACCGGCACCCGAGACGCCGTTCACCGCCTGCCTGGCCTCCTCGATCGCACGGTCGAGGACATCGAGGAGGCTGCCGGCCGCGATGCCGTCGGTCTGCAGGTGCTTGAGCGCGTCGATGGCCGCGGCGCCGGCCAGGGCTCCCCGATCGCCGAAGCCGTCGGCGACGGCGAGCAGGTGTGATCCCGCGTAGGCGGTGTCCTGATTGGCCGCGCGGCGGCGGCCGGTGTCGGAGAGGGCGGCGTAACGGATGGCCAAGGGCAGGGCGTCGGGAGCCATGTCGGGGTCCTTCCGGGAGAGGTGGTCCACGAGGAAGACGGCCAGGTCCCGCCGCGCGGCGGTATCGGCTTCGACCCGGGCCCAGAACGCGCGGACCTCTTCGGCCGCGCGAGCCGCGTCCAGGGTGCAGACGTGCTGGATCCGGGCGAGCGGCATCCCCAGCCGGCGGAGCCAGGCGACGAGTCGGGCCTGGCCCAGTTGCTCGGGCGCGTAGAGGCGATAGCCGGTCACCGGGTCGACGCGAGCGGGAGTCAGCAGACCGAGCTCGTCGTACAGGCGCAGCGCCTTCGGAGACAGCCGGGACGCCCTCGCGAACGTGCCGATGGTCAGCAAACCCATGCGCGTACCTCCTCGTTGCCGGGTACGTCGCCCGGCCCGTCCGATGCTGCGGGCTCCCCCAGGGTGAAGGTCAACACTGCCGGCGCATGAAGGCAGCGGCGTCCGGCGGCGTCCGGGGCCGGACTCTCGCTCCGGCTCGGCATGACACCGCGCACCTTTCCCGGCCTGCGCCCAACGCCCGTTCGAAGCGCGCGCGTTGAGACTGTCGGACGTCGAGCTCGGCGGCATCGACCAGCTCGACCTGGACTTCTGAACACGCGACGCGGGAGCAGGAACGCCGGGCCGGTGCAACTGAGCGCCTCAGTTGGCCGCTGAGCGTTCCGGTTGGCCGGTCTGGTGCTCAAAGCCGGCGTTGCTGTGCCGGTTCCGCCGCCAGGGCACAAGCTGGACAATGCCCCACGCGACCTCGACGGTGAAGAACGGCCACAGTATCCGCGAGGCACCGTGGGCCAGTGCGTACGCCATCCACGCTGAGAACAGGATGCGCGCGATGCCGTCGAACAGTCCGTGCACCGGCAGCGGTCGGACGATGCGCAGGGCCGCCCAGACGACCACGACCGAACCCATCAGATTCGCGTACAGGGTCTGCCACGGATCGAGTGCGGGCAGGACGCCCCACCCGAGTGTATCGGCCAATGAGGACAGCGCGTCGTGCACCAGCGCGTACGTCCACGGTGTCACGAACCCCGCGGTGACCGCGAGGTCGTACCAGGCGCTCGCGCGTACGACACGAAGATGGGCGGGACATGAGGGGACAGAGGGACGGATCATGAGGAGGCTCCAGCTGGTCTGGTGTCAGCGACGCCTCACGCTAAACAGTGGAGTACGGTCCAAGGTCAAGTTCATTGTCCTAAGGGGGGCGTTGGGTTATGCGCATCGGAGAGCTGTCCGCGCAGACGGGGATGACCAGGGACACGATCAGGTTCTACGAGAAGGTCGGCCTCATCGCAGGTCGGCGCCTGCACAACGGATACCGTGACTTCCCACCCGAGGCAGTGGCCTGGCTGCACTATGTCCGCACCGCACAGACACTCGGATTCTCTCTGGCGGAGATCGCACGGACCGGCGAGGACCTGCGTGGGGCGCCGGACGTCGCGGAAGCACTGTCCGCGCTGTTCGAGGAAAAGATCCAGCTCGTCGACGCACGCATGGCCGAACTCGCCACCCTGCGCGCCGAACTTACCGCGCGCGTCGGCACCGGATGCCCGTTGCGAGCAGCGGGCCGACCCGGATGACCCGCCGCCCTCACGGTGCCGCCCGACCGGAACCAGCTGATCGCCTATGGACCGTTGCTGTCCGACCACGGCGCCACCTGGCTGGGCACCGCAGCGCTGGTCCAAGTGCCGGACCCGGACACGGCACGAGCCACCCTGACCCCGGACCGGTACGCCGACAGTGAGGTGCACGACTGGCAGTTCGGCGGGCGCCCGTCATGGTGGATCGCTTGTGCTGCTGGATCACGGTGGCGCGACCATGGTCGGTCTCACCGATACTGGCTGGCTCGTTGGTCCCCAAGGGCGGACGCGGGGCGTGGGGCTGGGTGCTCCGGTCGGCCGGCGTTGCGGGCGGCGGGCGAGGAATTCCGGGGCGGCCGCCGGGCCGCGGTGTCTTGTGTGCTGCCCTCAACTCCTCTAGTGTGCCGCGCAATTCGTCTCTTCATCCAGCCGGGACAACCGAAGGCCCTCGCCCGAAACCCTCGTCATCACCGGGAATCGGAGCCTCCGTGCCCAGCAACGACACTTCCCCCGCAGCCCCTTCCGCACCCCTGGCCCGCCCGTCGGCGGACATCGTCGGACCGTTGCGGTCTGCGCTCGGACCGCTGGTGTACGTACCTGGAAGCGCGGGGTACGAGCACGCTCTGGCGAGGGTCTTCTTTCCGGAGGCCGCCCTTCGACGACCTGTGTGCGTCGTGGCGCCCCGCACCGCCGACGACGTGGCGACCGTGATGAGAGAGGCGACGGCGACGGCGACCCGGGTGACGGTGCGGGGCGGGGGCCTGAGTTCGAACTGCGTCGCCGACGGGGCCGTCATGCTGGACCTCTCGGCGTACTTGCACCATGCCCGTACGGACGGACGACGGGTGATCGTCGAAGGTGGGGCGACCATGGCCACCATGCTCGGGGTCCTCGCCCCGGCCGGCCGAACGGTGCCGGTCGGCGTCGTGGGGCACGCCGGGCTGGGGATGGCCACCCGAGGGGGCATCGGCCATCTGACGAGGTCCCTGGGGCTCACCCTCGATCATCTCGTCGGGGTCGAGGTCGTGCTCCCGTCCGGCGACGTCGTCCACCTCTCGGAGCGCAGCTCGGGCGAGGAAGCCGACCTGTGGTGGGCGGTCCGAGGGTGCGCGCCCACCGTCGGGGTGGTCACGTCGGCGGTGTTGCGGACCCACGAGGCCGGCCCGGTCCGGGTCCACCGGGCAGTGGTGGGCCTGGACGCGCTCGCCACCTACTTCCGGGTCGCTCCCGAGCTGCCGAGAGACACCACCATGAGCGCGGTCCTCGGTCACACCCCGCTCTCACCGGACGAACCGGTCCTGTTCGTCCACACCGTGTGCGCGAGCCCGAGGGACGAGGCCCTCGCGCGGGCCGCGTCGGCGACCTCCGCCGTCTTCGACGGGAGCGCGTCGCCGCTCTACCGCTCGCAGACGACCGTCCGCACTCCGGCAGGACTGCCGGAATTCGCCATCCCCGGAGCCGGCGGCGCCGAGCCCGAACCGGTCCGACTGCCCGGCCCGGGTGACGGTCCGCGCGGTTCCTTCTTCGGCAAGGCGGCCTTCACCGGTGCCACGCTCGACGCCGAGATCGCCGCATCCCTCGCGGAACGGATCCGCATCGCGCCCACGCGCGCATGCCGCATCGACTTCCAGCACACGGGCGGCGCACTGGCCGACATCGACGACACCGCCACCGCGTTCTGGGGCAGAGACGCCCAATGGAGCATTCCGCTCAACGCGGTGTGGCAGGAGCCCGCCGCCGGTGAGGCCTGCAGAACGTGGGCCCGCGACACCCTGCAGGCATTGGCCACGCACACCATCGGGTTCTACAACGTCGAACTGCGACCGGGCCTCCCCGAGACCGGGACCGAGACACGCGCGGCCCACGGCGGCAACCTGTCCCGACTCCGGGCGCTGCAACACCGCTACGACCCCACGGCCGTACTGGCGCCCCCGTTCCCCTGACCCGGGTTCGGCGCGGGCCCGCCGGAACCGTTGCCCGGCGGGCCGCTGGACCACTACCGGGTACCGGGAATGTGGAGTCCGCCCATGGCGCCCATGGGCGGACGGGCTCACGCCTGGGGGAAGGCCATGACGGCCAGGGGTGTGGTGGTGGGGTGTGGGGAGCCGCCTGTGGGTTCGAGGGTGATGCCCATGCCGGTGGCTTGGTCGACGGGGCCGGTGAGCAGGACTGCTTCGGTGGTTTGGGTGGGGTTCATGAGTCCGGCGGGTCGCATGGTGCCGGCGTCGTTGAACCAGAGTTGGTAGACCTTTCCTGCGGGGGGTCGTGTGAGGCCGGAGGCGAGGAAGACGGCTTGGTCGCGGCTGCGGGCGATGACGAGGGTGGCGTTGGCGCCGCCTGTGACTGGTCCGCTGGTCGCTTTGGCGTCGGGGGCCGTCAGGACGTCGGCCAGTTGCCGGTACTGTTTTTGGGCGGACTTTGCCTGGTCGCGTGCGGTGTCGGCCCGCTGGTGCTGCCAGGCGGCGGTGCCGCCGAGTGCGACGGCGGCGGCGAGGCAGGCGGCGAGTGCGAGGCGTGTCAGGGTGCGCGTGCGGCCGGTCCGCGTCACGTGGGGGGCCAGGGGTGTGGTGCGGGGCGGGTCCTGGCGTACGGTGCTGATCCTGCGCAGGACGTCTGCTTTCAGCGTCGGGGGAGGTGTGGTGGTCATGGCCAGGCCGAGACGGCCTGCGGTGGCGGCGAGTTCGCGGACTTCCTGGGTGCAGGGCTCGCATTGGGCGAGGTGGCGTTCGAAGTCCGTGCGTTCGTCGTCGAGGAGTGCGTGCAGGGCGTATGCGCCGGTCAGTGTGTGCAGGTCGGCTCCGGTCACGCGGTCACCCCCAGGCAGTCGCGCAGCCGGATGAGTCCGTCGCGCAAGCGGGTCTTGATGGTGCCGAGCGGCACGGACAGCAGCTCGCTGACCTCTCGATAGGTCAGCCCCCGGTAGTAGGCAAGCGCGACCGACTCGCGCTGCAACTCCGTCAGAGCGCGCAGACAGCGGCGCACCGACTCCCGCTCCAGCCGGGTCTCCACTTCGTCGCTCACCTCGTCGAAGGCGGGCGTCCTGGCGAGCAGTGCCGCCTTGTTCTCCCGCTCGGCCGCGGCCTGGGCCGAGCGGACCCGGTCCACGGCCCGCCGGTGTGCGAGGGTCAGGACCCAGTTCATGACGCCGCCGCGCTCGGGCTCGTACCGGGCGGCCGTGCGCCACAGGTCGACGAGTACCTCCTGCGCCACTTCCTCCGACTGGGCCGGATCACGCAGCACGCTGCGCACGAGGCCGAAGACGGGGCCGATGACCGCGTCGTACACCGACGAGAACGCCTGCTCGTCACCACGCGCGGTCCTGGCCAGGAGCTCGGGCAGGTCGGGGCCGGCCTGGCGTGCTCCGCTGATGTGCACGGTTTCTTTCACCCGCTGATCCTCCCGGCGGTTCATGGTCATGAGGGTGATTCGGAGCCGGAGCGTCGTCGGATTGCCGTACACGAGCGGAGTTTTCGGCAGCGGCCTCCCGCGATCTACCGCGTTCTCCCGCTCCCCTTTCGCCGGCCGGGGAGCGGGCCGCGGGCTGCGGCACGAGGGGCCTCAGCCCGTGCCGCTCTCCAGCTCCCGCTTGAGATTCCGCAGCGTCGTGCCGATGTTGCGCGACTGGAAGTCGGCGAACGTGCTGCCCGAGGTGGCGATGCGGTCGAAGACGCCGGCCACGACGTCGGGCCACGCTTTCCGGTCGTCGGTCCACGTCTCCGTGACCCGTGTGCCGCCCTCGACCGGTTCGAAGCGGTACTCCCAGGTGGCGATCGGACCACGCAGGCGAGGGCGGCCGATCCCGATGGCGTGGACACGGAACGCGAAACGGCTGCCCGGGTCGGCCGCGGTGACCGTGCACTTGGTCACCCAGCGGAACAGGCCCCGCTTGTTGCGCCCGACGAACGACGTACCGACTTCGGCGGAGTCCTCTCCGGCCGCGCCCGTCGTTCCGAGGTTCTCCGGGCTCCACCGCCCCATGTCGGACGGGCGGCTCACAGCCCGGTACGCCACCTCGGGCGGCACGCCGACGACCATGCTGCTGCTCACTGTGAAAACCCGCCCCATACCGACCGCTCCCTCTCGTCGCACGTGTGAAGCTACTGTCCGGTACAGATCCTGGCACGCCTCTCCCGAACGGCGTACCGCCAGGCCTGTCCGCGCTGGATGCCCGCGACCCGGGAGGGGGGCTGTGGCGCACGCGTACCGGAGAGCGGATACCGGGCACGTCAGAACATGGACGGTGTGATGCGGGGATCGCGAGCCAGGAATTCCTGTTCCGTGTGCAGCACCCGGTCGCCCGCGAACCGATCGAGCGCCGCGAGGATCTGCGCGCTGTCGGCGCTGAACGATCCCACCGTCGCGACGACGCGGTAGCCGAGCCCGTGCAACTGGTCGGGGAAGAGCATGCCCTTGGTCTCGCGGTAGGGGACTCCCGGCCGCAACCGGACCACCAGCAAATGGTTGCCCGCGTACACCTGCCTGGCCCGCGGGTTGACCGAACCGACGCCCACGTGGGAGATGTCCCGCCAGGGAATCAGCGAGGAGTAGGTGATCTCCCCCTTCTTGCGGATCCGCACCGTGGTACCCGAGCGGTCGATGATCAGCTCGGCCTCGCGCGGTGTCGAGAACAGGGTCACAGCGGTGATCAGCGCGATGAGAACCGAAATGGCCCCGAACCACACCGGCATCGCCAGCAGCCAGCCGGGATCGTGGTTGAGGACGGCGCAAAGGACCGCGAGGCCGGCCGTGAAAAGCGCCATGGTCCCCAGCATCTTTCCCAGGCCCCCCGTCATCTGCTTCCTCGTCGCGGCGGGGCCGCGGTGGAACCGGATCTCGTTCACCGGCACGGCTCGGGGGCCGTCGGGCTCGGCCGGGCCGCGCGCGAGCGCGAGATCGGCGGCGGTGTCGGTGGCCCGCTGCATCGGCCGGGGCAGCCCGCGGGAATGCAGGTCCGCGGCGATGCCGCGGTAGATCTCGTCGAGGGAGAGCGGACGCGGGCTGTCGAGGGCCGTGAGCAACGCCCCGGTGAACGCGGTGTACCGCTCTCCGGCGAGTGCGTACGAGGGGGCGTTGGCGGTGGTGGATGTCAGTATGTACGTGCCCGCGATGGAGAGCTGGCCGTCGACCAGGCCGTCCTCGCCCGTCATGACTTCGACGGCCCGCCCCGAGAAGCAGCAGTCCAGGATCAGGACGCGGGCGGCCGCGCCGCTGCCGCCGAGGTCCTCGCGCAGCAGGTCGACGCTCAGGGCGCTGTACTTCGGTGCCTGCGACCGCGTCGCGCTCGTCGCCAGGTAGAGGCGCCCCCGGTCGTCGACCAGGCCGTGCCCGGCGTAGTAGATGAGCAGCAGGTCCGTCGCTTCCTCGGCGGCCCGGCCGATGGCGCGTCCGAGATCGGCGGTGGAGCCGGCCGGGTCCGCCACCTCGCAGTGCTCCGCGTCCAGTACGCCCGTGGCACCGTCGGTGAGCCGCCGCCACAGACCGGCCACGTTCTCCTGTACGGCGGGGAGGTCCGCCAGCCGGGGCGCATCGGGGAAGTGGCCGACACCGATCAGGACGGCGCGCGACCGGGCCGGATCGGGAAACCGGCTCACCCCTGCTGCCCGGGGTCTTCGGCCAGCCGCCCGATCTCGCGGATCAACCCCGGTACGTCGTCGTGGAGCAGGTGCGCCTCGACCTCGACACTGCGGCCGTCGGGCGCGGTGACGGTGACCTTCACATCGGCGTGGCGGTGGGTGAGCCAGGTGGTGAGCGAACGGGCGAGCACCGCGCCCGCCCCGCCGGAGCCCAGGGCGATGCTGAGCACATCGAGCACGCCGCCCATCTCGCCCGGCGCCGCCCGGGACGCCCGGTCCAGACGTAAATGGCCGCGCAACTCGTCCTCGTGGCGCAGCCAGTCGCCGAGCGAACGCAGCGCGTCGAGGTCCCCGGTGGTGGTGATCAGCAGCCGGGGCCCGGTCTCCCGCATCGTGTCCATGACGCCATAGTGGCAAGCGCGCCCCTGGTATGTCATGGACACAGAGCCACAACTCCTGTGACAGGGACAGAACTTCAGCGACGGATCCGTGCCTTCGGCGGCAGCGCATCAGCTCAGGGCGTGGGCTGGAACACCAGGAAGAAGAACCGGGCGCCAGGGCTCAGGCACGGCTGGGCCGCGCACATGGTGACCGTGCCCCGCTGAGAGGGAGCGTGCCGCTCGCAGCACCTGTCCCGTGGGGAAGCCTCGCTGTGCGGTCCCGGGAAACCGGGATGACGCATGCCGCGGGTGTCGCCGTCGGGATGGCGGTAGGTGAGATGGGGGCTGCGGTAGATCGGCCCCGCCACGAGATCGTCACAGACCTCCTCGTGGAGCTGCTTGAGGTCCTTGTTCTTGGGGTGTGTGGCCACCGCGGCCCGCAGCTGTGACGCCACAGGACCGGCCCACTGCCTCTCCCAGTCGAGCAGATGGTGTTCGCGCGCGTCCTCACGCAGCAGCATCCAACGGATCAGGTTCTGTTCGGGCAGGCGCGGGGCCTGGCCCTCCACCTGCGGGAAGATCGAGACGAAGTCCTGATTGCAGGCAAGGATGTTCCACGCCACATCGTTGATGTAACAGGGTTGCCCCGTCACCCGGTTGACGGCCTGCTGCCAGGCGGGCGCGACGCTCATCCCCGATGTGGGGTCCAGGGGTGTGGGCGGCTCGTACCCGAGCGCGTAGATGTAGAGCGCGGTCCGCTCGCTTTCCTCCAGGCGCAGCACCTTGGACACGGAGTCGAGGAACTCCTGGCTGGGCGCGGGCATGTCGCCCCGCTCCAAGTGGCCGTACGTGCGTTCCGTCACGAAGAGGGCTTGCGCGACCTGTGCCTGCGAGAGCCCCTGGGAACGGCGGCCCCGCCCCGTGCGCTTGGGTATGCCGAGTTCCGACGGGTCGATCTGCCCGCGCTTCCACTGCAGCAACTGCCGCAACGCGTCCTTGTTGTTCACCATGCGCCCCCTCCCTGGCTGCCCCCGCGCGACGCCCCGTGGCGGCACCCGACACAAGCGCCCGCGAAGGGTAACGCGCGAGTTGGTCACACTACATTCGAGGGCTGGCGGGACGTGCGGGTTAATCATGCTGGGCGATTCCAGGCATCCACCCGGCGTTCGACGGGTGAGCGCCCCCTGCCGCCGTTCGGGTGTGTCGTGCCGTGGCGGTCAGGGAAAGGGGTGGGGATGCGGGTTGACCTCTTCGGGCTGGAGCGGCCGAGGGGAGTGGCCCAGGCGGTGGGAGGCGGTCAGCACCCGGTCGAGCCCGGTGATGCGACGCAGGTGGTGCCCGAAGGTCATGGGCAGCAGGCCGGGTACGACGGCCTTGACGCAGGAAAGCGCCGAAGCGGCGTGGACCGGGGTGGTCTGGTCGACGACGATCGCTTCGAGGCCGCTCGCGCGGAAGCGGCCCACCAACTCGTCGAGATCCGACCGCAGGTCGGTGTGGTGCGGCCAGGGGTGACGGTCGGCGAGCTCACGCAGATCGCGGCGCTCCCGCGGCGCCCGTCCTCCGGGTGCCAGCAGGAAGTCCAGACGCCGGGCGGCGACCGGGTCGCAGTAGAGCAGCGCGTGGTCGTCCATCAGGCGGACCTGTTCGGGGTCCTCGCGCATGCGGGCGGCGTCCTCGACGCGCTGCGGGTAGATGAGTCCGTATGCCTCGACGGCGGTGACCAGTTCGTGCAGCGCGCCGAAGACACCGCGTTCGGGATCGAGCCCCGAGCCGCCGGCGCACAGCACGGCGGGGCGCGGCGCGGCGGGCCCGGCGCCCGCGCCGACACGCGGCTGTTCGTCGATGGCGGCGGCCCAGAAGCAGGGAATGCCTTCGGCGCCGGTCACGTCGAAGACCTCGACGCGGTAGCCGGTGCGCTCCTTGATCCGGTCCGCGAGCAGGCCGATGCGCCGGTCGCGCGCGGTGCGCAGGTCGAGCGCGGGCGCCGGCAGCCGGGCGTACCAGGTCAGCAGGAACGCGTCACGCTCGGCCAGCTCCAACAGGCCGTACAGCGCGGCCTCCTCGATGCAGCCACCGAGCGCGCAACCGTTGGAGATCTCCGAGACGAACGGGCGGACGGAGGGCGGCCGGTGCCGGCCGAGGCGGTAGTACGCCAGGCTCTCGGGGACCAGCACCGGCCGCTCGCGCGTGAGGGAGTAGCCCCAGACCCACGGCAGCACCAGGCCGGGATGGTAGGGCTGGAAGGGGAAGCCGGGTTCCTGGTAGCGGTGCGGCTCGTGGCTTCCGGTGGCCGCCGGGTCGAGGACACTGCCGGGGTGGCGGGCGGAGAGCTCGCGATGGCTGCCGCGCACCACGGTCAGCCGTCCCCCCGGGCGCCCGCCGCCGAGGCGCTCCAGAGCCTCGGCGATCGCCGTGACCCGGGCGGTACGGAAGTCCAGGGCGCGGCCGTACCCCCCGTCCACCGACTCGGGCGGCCCGACCTTGGCCTCGGCGAACGGCAGGGTGTGCAGTCCACGGGTGCGCAGCCCCTTGAGCACGCCGGTCTCGTCGTCGGCGTAGCGGGCTTCGAGCACCGCACGCTCCGTGCGCAGGTCGCGCACCCGCAGGACCGCCGGGTCCGGCTTGGGCCGGGCGACGCGCGGGATCACGGCGCCGCCCGGGGAATCGTCGGGCAGGCCGCCGCAGTCCGGGCAGTGGGGGTCGGGCACGAAGAGGTGCCGGCTGATCTCCAAGCCGTCCAGACGCAGCATGGTGACGGCATGCGCGCCGGGGGTGTGCGGGGTGACATCGCGTTCGGGGTCGGGCCGCCCGGTGACGGTGTGCGGGGCGATGTCGTGCGGGCCGGCGGTCACGTGCCGTTCGGTTACGGTCCTTTCTGCCGGCGGTGTGGAGGCGAGCCGGCTCAGGGCGAGGCGCGCGGCGAGGTCGGCGGCGATCGGGGTGAGCAGCGGCGAGACCGTGCCGGTGAGGCGGCTGCCGTACGTGGCGCGCAGCGCCGCTTCCTCGGCCGCGTCGCCGCGCGCCCCCGCGCGGCGCGCGGCGAGACAGCGGTGACAGCCGGGTGTGCCGGGGCGCACCAGCGGGCCGATGACCACGCGGTCCAGTTCCGCGACGACGAACAGGTACGCCTGCCCGCCGCCCGGCGGACCCGGAACGCACTGTGACACGGCGTCAGGTGAGTCGGCCGCGACGATCCGCACCCCGGAACGGGGCTGTGCCACAGCCCGCGACCGGCGCAGAAGGGCCTGGCCGAGCAGACCGCCGTCGTGGTGCACCCGCACGGCGTCCGACAGGAGATCATCAGCCATCGCAGGGCACCGCTCTCAGCAGATAGGGCAGGACGTCGGTCGCGGCCGGATCGTGATCGAGCGGCACGATCAGCGGGTCGCGCGCGGGGCCGCGCAGGTCGCGCAGCGCCTCCGTCACCGCCTCGTCGAAGGTGGCACCGGCGCCGAGGCCCCGCGGCGGGCGCTGCCCCCGCGCGCCCACGGAGGCCGCCGGGACCAGGTGGGCGGTGTCGCGTCCGGGGGACCAGGCCCACAGTGCGGGGCCCGCGGGCGCCGCGACGTACCGTCGCGGGTCGAGGGCGAGCAGCGCGTACCGAGCCAATGCGCGGCGCGCGGTGCGCAGCCGAGCCGCGCTGAAGTCGCCCCCGGTGGCGTGGACTTGGTGCTCAGGCCGGCCGGTGCGCGGATCACGGACCACGGCCCGCGCGGCATGCCGGGGGAACTGCGGCAGAGCGCCCTCGTCGAGTTCCGCGAGCAGCCCGCCGCGCTCGTCGATGCAGCCCGCGGCGCGCCGGGAGAATTCCTCGGGGCCGACGGCAGGTCCCGCGCGCAGGGAAGCGATCCTGGCGAGGAACCGCGCCGCCGACTCCGGCGCGGCCGGCACCGCGGCAGGGTGGGGGCGGTAGAGGTGGCTGGTGGTGGTCAGGGTCGCGGTGTCCAGCCGGGTGAGGCGCCCCGGCCCGTCCGGCGCTGCCGTGGTGGCGGCGAGGAAGTCCCGCTGGAAATGGTGGGCAAGCACAGTGGCGGCGAACTCGGCTGCCCCGCACGGAACATGAGGGATGCGAGGGGTGCTCCGCGTTCCGTGCACGCGCAGCCAGCCGCCGAGCCAGCCGCCGGCACCACGGTCCGCGCCGGGGGCGAGCATCGGGCCCAGCCACCAGGACTCCGCGTCCCGGACGGCGGCGGCGAACCACACGCCCCGTACCCGGCACTCGTCGTCGAGCCGGGCGACGGTCCCCGCATCGTCGCCCCGCGCGAGCAGCAGCAGCGCGTCGTGGCCGCCCGTCGCCAGCTCCTTCCGTGCGGCCTCGGGGTCGGTCACCGGGGTGATGGCCGACAGGCCGGTGAGCCGCAGCGCGTCGGTCAGGGCGCCCACCGCGGCCGGCGTGCCGAGGACCAGCGCCCTGACGCGCGGGTAGCGCACGGTGCGCGGGTCCGGTTCGCGCGCCGCCAGGTCCTCCAACAGGCCGTGCCCGTCGATGCGTTGCAGTACGCGCAGCACCACGGAGCGACGGGGCCCGTCGAGGCCGTCGAGGAGCATGTCCACCGTGCGGGTGCCGTCGAGGAACGGCGCGAGCCGGTCCAGCCAGCCGGCGATGCCCGGCGCCGCGATCAGATCGGTGCCGCGGCTGGACCGCACGTGGACGGTGCCGCTGCCGCTCGGAGTCAGGAAGACGTCGGAGCGCAGAAGGAGAACGGACGCGGAAGTGATCACGGTGTCCTCGGCCGGAGAGGGTTCGGTGCGGCCGGGATGTCCGGCACGATCACGGCGCCCCCTTGCGGCCGGCCTCGCGGCTCCGGCCGGACAGATGACAGGCCGGTGCGCCGCTGCCGCGTTCCTGGCCGAGCAACGCCGCGAACAACGTGGTGCGGTCGGGACACGCGCTCAGTGCGGCATCGGCGGCCGCGGTCTCGACGTCGCAGCGCAGCCCCGCTCCGAGCCCTGCGCGCGCCGCGGCGAGGCCGATCCGCTGGCCGACGACACCCGCCCGCAGGTTCAGCATCCGGTACCAACGGTCGCCGTACAGGGGATAGCCCGCCTCGTAGTCGCCGGTGACGAGCACGGCGCAGGCGGCCTCGAAGCCCGCCAGTTCTCCCGGACCGCCGGGCGGGAAGAGACCCCGGGGCGTGACGTCCCCGTCGACCGGTACGAGGCGACCCGTACGCGCCTCGCGCCGGTGACAGCCGGGAGCGAGGCCGCTGACGCGCTGGGCGACCACGTACACGTCGCAGCCGACCGGAGCGGCATGATCGAGGGGCAGCGGCCGTGAAGCCTCCTCCAGGACCGTGAGCAGAGAACCCAACGGGACGGGCGCCGGCTCGAAACCGCACCGCGCGGTACGGCGTCGAAGCAGCGACGCCCCGGGCGCGATCGCGCCGGGCGACCGGGCGGTGACGACCGCATGGACGTGCTCCGCCCGGGAATCGAGGCCGAGCAGACGGCCCAGTTCCTCGTCCACGAAACGCGCGTGCGCCATCGGCGCGGCGCCGGCCGATTCCAGCAAGGTGAGCGCCTGCCCGGTCAGCACGCCGGTGTCGAGGGCCTGAAGACGGTGGCCGAAGGGGCCGTAGCGGCCCAGGTTCGCATCGAGGCGACTCGTGATCAGCACCATGAACTCGGGTTGTTGCACCGGTGGCCGGTCCAGTGCGCGGGTGAGGTCGCCGCGCAGGTCGACGCCGCCGAGGAGTTCGAGTGCGTGAGCCGAGGGGAGATAGTGGAACAGGCCCGAGCCGGTGGCCACGTACACCTCGCCCGGATAGGCGCCGCCGCCGGACGGCACCGACCGGCCGGCACGCGCCCCGGAGCCGGTCCAGTCGATGCGGGTGACGCCGTTGAGCAGAGCGAGGAGCGCGCCCAGACGTTCCGGAAAGGTGTCCGGAACGCGGATGCCCGGGAGCGATGGCACGGCCGCGGGGAACGGCAGGGGCAGGACGGGCACGCCCGGATGGTGCTTGGGCGCGGTGTTGCCCGCCGCCGGGTCGATGACGGGCAGCACGCTGCCGTGACGTGCGTGAAAGCGACGGGCGGACGCCCCTCCGGTCTCGCCGAACGGAGGGCGCGCGTCGGACACAGGGCGCGCGTCGGACACAGGGCGCGCGTCGGACACAGGGTGGGCGTCGGACGAGGGGCGGGCGTCGGACACAGGGTGGGCGTCGGACGAGGGGCGGACGTCGGACGGGGGAGTCGACGAGGTGGCCCTCATCCGTCGGTCCTCGCCGCCGCGCGGACGGTGGCCGGCGCATCGGGGCCTTGGGCCGCGGTCGTCGTCCCAGGCTCGCCGGAACCGTGCGCCGATGCCGTCGTGTCCGGCTCGCCGGAACCGTCCGCGGCGGTGGCCAGGACCAGGTCGAGGGCGCTGACGCCGTAGACCTCCTCCACCGCGTCGGCCGCGAGGTGGCAGAGCAGATAGCGGGTCAGACCGGGCAGCCCGAGGCGGGAGAGATGGAGGTAGGTGTAGTTGAGCATCAAGCGGTAGCGCAGGAAGCGGGGATCGCGGTACATCATCCGCTTGTACGTCGCGCTGCGGCTGATCACCCGGTGCAGCTGGCTGGCCGTGACCAGGTGGCCGGTGCCGTTCTCCTCGTCGGTCGGTATCTCCGCCTCGGGTATCTCGCCGGCCTCGTACAGCGCGGTCCAGCGGCCGCCCAGCGGATCGATCGTGGACACCCAGCGGTGCAGGGCCGCCGCTTCGCCGGGCGCGGTCGCGGCCCCCGGCGCCGTGGAGTCGAAGGCCGCGACCACACCCCGCACCTGAGCGGTGAGCGCCGCGCGGTTGGCCGCGTACCGCCGCTCGAAGGCGTGCCGCACCTCGGGGCCGACCGTGCTCAAGTAGCCCTCCGCGTGGGAGCGGAAGGAGACGAAACCGCGGCGGATCGACGGGTCCTGCGGGTGCCGGCACAGGGTGTGCGCGGTGGCGAGCATCAGGCGCAGGGCCAGCGTCTCGCGTGGCATTCCCGCGGCGACCGACTCCAAGTGCTCGAAGAGCAGGCCGTTGGTCTCCTCGTAGAAGAGCGCCAGCTCGTCGGCGCCGACGGGACAGCCCAGCACATCGACCCGGCGGTCGTGCTCCTCCCAGGTGATCGAGTTGTCCGCGTAGAAGGGGGTCAGCGGTCCTGGCTCGCGTTCGGCCGCGGCGAGCCGGCGGTGCAGCGGCAGCAGAGCGTTCTCGTCCAGGGGCGCCGCGGTGGACGGCCGTCTTCCGAGATGTCCCCCGATCAGCTCGGAGACGGCCGGTGCCACCAGCTCGTCGAAGACGGTCGGCGTGGCCCGGACGACCAGGCGCAGATGGGGGCCCCGGCGCCAGTGCCGCAGGACGTACGCCGATGCGACGTGGCCGGCACAGCGCTCGATCACGGGCCGCACGGCGTGCAGGATCAGCTGGTCGGTGTCGTCCCCGAAGTACGCGATGTGGGCCGCGCGCCACTGCGGCACTTCTCTGGGCGGGATGGCTGTCACGCGAGTCGCTCCTTGGCGGTTCTCTGCTGGCTGTCCGGCCGGCCGGCTGTCCGGCCCGTCCTTGTCCCGATCAGGGGGCGGTCACGGTGGTTCGGCGACGCGCCGACGCGGGGTGCTCCCGCTCGTCAACTCCGCCACCGCCAGCAGGGCCAGGGCGCGCAGAGTGGCTTCCTGGCCCAGTCGTATGCCGAGGCGGTTGCAGGCCAGGTGGGTCAGATGGCCGGCGAGCACAGCAGGCTGGGCCGCGTGCCGCTGCGCGCCGCGGCAGGCCGCGAGCCATCTGCGCACCGGGTCGGCGCCGGCCGGAGCGGCGTCCTTCGGCACCGTTGCGCGTGCCGCGCGGGCGACGGAGAGCAGCGCGGCGCGCCTGGCGCCGTACTGGGTCAGCACGTCCGCCGTCGGCCGCCCCGGCTCGTCCCCGTGGTCCAGGGCGCCGGCGAGCAGGGCGAAACAGTGCGCCGTCCGCTGCGCCGGGCTCCATGGGGCCCCTACGGCCGCGACGGCCAGCTCGCTGCAGAGGGCGAACGCGTCCTCGACCGCACGCAGGGCGACGCCATGGCCGTACTTGCCGTGCTCGGGGCGGTAGGTCTCGAAGGCGAGGCTGTCGTTGGGGGCGAGGACACCGGGCTCGGTCTCCGGCTCGAAGGCTGCCAACTCCTGCGCCAGCAACCGGTAGTGACCTTCCGTCATCGGTCGTGACGGCGAGAGGTGGCGGAACAGCGCCGCCGCGTGGTCGTGGAGGATGAGGCGTACCGCGGGTTCGGCCGGCGGCGTGGTGAGACGCACCCGCAGTCGCACGTGCGGGCCCCCCTGCCAGTGCCGGATGAAGAAGAAGCGGTCGGCCAGGCCTTGCCGCCGCAGCTCCGCGACGACCTGGGGGACCAGTGTGCTCACCACCAGGTCGAGTGGATGGCCCGTGAACACGTGGGCGCCGACCCAGCGGTCCTGCGCCTCCGGTGTGACCGGTGTCGGTAGGTTCCGGCTCGGGCGGGCCGTCATGCGCGCTCCCGAGGGTGTGCCGCCGGGAGCGGGGCGGCGGTGACCTCGACCACGAACTCGGAGACGTGACGCCGGCCGTCCTGGCGTGCCGGCGCGTCGTGAAGGTCGGGCAGCGCCTCGGTGAGCAGCAGTGGGCGGCCCGTGGCCGCGGCCCGTTCGAAGACCCGCAGCAGATGGGCGTGGGCGAAGTCGAGATACAGGGGCTTGCGGTCCTTGTCGTGCAGGGCGGGGCCCGTGAAGCCGTCGGCGGGACGCGGGGTGAGGACGCGCAGGAAACAGCGCTGCGGCAGGCCGAGCCCCGCGCGCCAGGTGTGCAGACGGACGAGATAGGCGGCGTCCCGCTCCCCGGGGGCGCGGGCGGGAGCGCGGCCCGGGTCGACGAACCACGTCGCCCGCCGCACCACCACGGTGCCGACGGCGAGACGCGGCATGGCCGTCCAGCCCGAGCCCGAGCCCGAGCCCGAGCCCGAGCCCGAGCCCGAGCCCGCACCCGCACCGGGCGCCGCATCCTTGTCCGCGTCCGCGTCCCGACCGACCCTCGCGGTCCGATCGGGCGGCAGGAGGCGCCACAGCTGCGGCCAGTCCGACCAGAAGGCGTACGACGTCTGCCCGAAGGCCTCCACCAGCACCCGCGCCTGCAGGGGGAGGAGCGGCGTGGCCAGCAGCCCCAGGTGCAGCGGCCGAACGACGCGTCCCGTCGGCCGGTGCACCAGATGCAGGCGCCACGTCTTCCGGTCGTGCACGACGTCCAGGTCGGCGGGGCGGATCAGCAGCTCGGGAGGCCGGTGCGAGGTGCTGCCGTCCAGGTCGATCGCGTAACGGGTCGCGGGGGCACGCTGGTTGAGGGCGCTTCCGAAGACGGCGTCGAACTCGGCGTAGAGGGGACCGCCCGGATCATCGTCGGCCATTCGGTCACCGGGTGGGGCGGGTTCGGCGAGGAGACGCGAGATCCGGGACAGGCCGGTGCCGTGGCCGCAGGTCACCGTGTTCAGTACAAGGCCGAGACCGCCGGTCGCGTGGGGCACGGTCTGGACGTAACAGGCGTGGCTGTCACGGGAGGCGGCCGGGTCGGGCCAGGCGCCGCTGAGGTCGCGTACGGCTCGCGGGTCGAGGCGCAGGGTGCCGTCGGGCGCCGTCGGCGTGTCGCGGATCAGGCGGCGCAGCTCGTCCTGTCGCCGCGCGTCGCCCGCGGTGGGCGCCTGCGACGCCGCGGCCGCCCACCGGGCGCCGAAGTCCTGGAGGAAGCGGGTGAACGACCGTTGGAAACCCGGACCGTAGGCGGCGACGGCGTGCCGCGGGAGCGATGCGCGCGGTGGCGCGAGGGTGTCGAACGGGGCGAGCAGGGCGGGTACGAGAGCGAGGTCGGCCAGGGCCGGCTGCCAGGCGACCCGGTCGAGCGTGGCGGCCGGGCCGACGGCGACCGTGTGATGGAAGTGCGACGGACCCGCCCCCAAATGCCCCTCGAAACCGGTCAGTTGGAGGCGTTGTGCGGCGTCGGCGAGGTGACGCCGCACAGCGGAGGCGATACGTCGGTGGGAACCGGGGGCGGCGCTCCGGGCCGCGTCGACCTGGTCGCGGACGGCGCGCAGATCGGCGTGCAGGAGGGAGAGGCGGTCGTCATGCCGCTGCTCGGGCAGATGCCTGCCGAGCCACTCGCAGAGCGTGGCGGCGTCGAGCTTCTGGTCGGGCAGGCCGAGGCGGACCTCCAGGATGCCGAGCCGCACGAGCCGGGCGATGACGGCGTTCGCGACATCACCCGGGCCGGCCGCACCGAGCAGGTCGCGCAGTCGTCGGGGATTGCCTGCCTCACGGACGGCGCACAGGATCGCGGTCAACGCGGGCGTGGCGGCCAGAGTGCGCACCGCGCCCGAGGGGCCGGGCGCGGTGAACACCCATTGCTCACCCTCGGGGGAGGGCGCCGGTGTGGCCGACGGATTGACGCGCAGGTGAACGGCGTCACCCAGCTCGGGTACGAGGGCGAGAGCGGCGGCGATCCGCGACAGCGGCAGCAGAGCCGCCTCCGCCACCTGGGCCGTAGCGTGACCGTGCAGGAGCACGCCGACGCCGGTGGATGCCCAGACGCCGAAGCCACTGGCGGCGAAGGTCGTCGAAGGGCTCGGTTTGGCCATCGCGCGGCCCGCGTACTTGGCCAGCCGGACGGCCGCTCCGTCCAGCGGACGCCGTCGCGCCCCCTCACGCCCGCCCCAGCGCAGCAGATCCTCGTACAGGTCCGGGCTGGAGTGGTCGAGACCGGTGGCGAACGCCGGATCCCGGACGAGCGCGCCCAGCGCCCGCGACGCCGAGCGGGTCTCGGCCGGCAGGACGCGTTCCAGTGCGGCGAAGAGGTCGGCGCGCGAGTCGTGCAGAGCGGCATGAGAGCGCAGGTGCTCGGCGAGTGCGGCACCCAGCACCTCCCGCGGGGCGGCCGCCTCCACGAGCGGGCCGATGCGGGCGCCGCGGTGCACGGCGCGGCGCAGGCCCACGAGCCTGGCCTTGTACGGGCGGGCGCGCTCGGTACCGATGAGCGCGTGCAGCGCATCGCTGAGTCGGTCCGCATCGTCGGCCAGTCGTCGGTCCAACGCCACGATATTCAGCGCGAGTTCGGTGCTGTGCGGGATGCGGGACGCGTCGAGCGCGGTGGTGGGAAGCCCGGCGGTCCGGACGCCGACCCGGGGCCGGAGAGGTTCCGGCGCGGTGCCGATGCCGGGGCCGATGCCGGTGCTTGTGCTCGCGTTCGTGCCCGTGCCCGCATGCGGAGACGTGGACGTGATGATCCGGTCCATCAGAACACCACCGGGACACGGAAGGCGGCTCCCGGCCGGGCCGCGCCGATGGCCACCTGGAAGAGCACGGTCTCCTCGTCCATGGTCAGGCCGAGCAGGCGCTCCGCGGCGGCGGCGTCATAGCCGTTGTGGACCCGCGCGGAGAGGCCATGGCGCGCGGCGGCCACGCAGAGCAGGTGCGCCGCCGATCCCGCGATCAGGTGGAGTCGTCGGAAGGCGTCCGTGCCGTACCGGGCGACGGCGGTGCCGCGCCGTACGGCGATGTAGGCGGTGCACGCCGTCGAGCGGAAGTTGACCGATACCCGGCCCTCGGTCTGCCCGATCCGTTCCATCAGTGCGAGCGGGTCGCCGTCGCGGACCTGCCACAGGCGGCCGTAGCTGTGGACGTAGTGGCCGGAGGCGGAGTCGGCGACCCGCCGCACCAGGAGATGGCAGGAGAAGTCGGTGAACGGCGCGGCCGCCAGGGTGGCCCCCAGATCGGCGAGCAGTGCCCGGGGCGCCGGGGCAGGGTCGGGGTCGAATATCGCGGCTCCGGAGTGACGGGCGCGCAGGGCCGGTGCGAGGCCGGCCGAAAGCCACGAAGGCCCGGCCGCCGGGGGCTGCGTGGTGGGCAGGATCTCCAGGTAGCCCATGGGATGCTCGGCCGCCGGCAGCCGGTCGGCGCAGAGACCGTCCAGCGTGTCCCGGTCCTGACCGGGCCGGGTGGCCAGACCGAGCGCGGCGGCCGTCAGGTGCACCGCGCCAAGCAGCATGCCGGCCTCCTGGGCGCAGAGGCGCGGAGCGTAGTCGCCGTAGAGCCGTGCCGTGCGGGCGAATCGGCTGGTGATGACGGCGTACTGGGACGCGCCGGGCTGCGCATGCTGACTCGTCGTCACTGACCCGTTGATCTGGACGAGTTGATGGTGCAGCGGATCGAAGCGGAACGCCGTGGTGGGGGTGACCAGGGTGAGTTCGCTCGGGTACCGGCACCGGGCGGAGGCGACCGCGCGGTGCAGGGGCCGGCCGCCAGGAGTGACGTCGTGCTGGAGCAGGCCGTAGGAGTAGTGCAACAGGGCGGCGAGGACGGCCGGTTCGGTCAGGCCGGCCCGGGAGCCGGGGGAGGGCGCCAGGTGGAGCGGCGGCGGCTCCAGCGGAAGGCGCAGCCCCTGGAGAGGCGGGTCGAGGTCCGCGTCGGCCCGTCCCGGCGCGGGGTGGCCTGCGGCGAGCGTGGCCGGAATGGCTCGGCGGGAGTAGACCGCATCGGCCCAGAGCTTCGGGGGGAACGGCTCGGTGCGCCCGGGGGCCCGGGGGGCCCGCTCGGTCACGCCGCTCGGCTCGACGTCCAGCGGCCCGGCCGGCGCGCAGGTGAGCTCGCCGGTCCGTGCGCCTGTCAGCTCGCCTGTCATGTCGACTCCGCGCCGAGGAAGCGTCCGGTGACCAGGTCCAGCAGCGCGCCCCCGGCCGCCGCCGACCACTGTGTGGCCACACCTTCTGCCGTGGTGATCGGGGTGCCGGCCGGGCTGTCGGCGCGGTCGCGCTTGGGGACTTCGTTCGGATCGTCGCCAGGGTGGCCGTCCGGGCCGACAGCCGGGTGGCCGTCCGGGCCGGCGTCCGAACCGTCGTCCAGGTCATGATCCAGACCCGATATGTCCAGTCCCGACTTGTCCAGTCCCGGTGCGTCCAGCCCAGGCACGTCCAGCCCCGCCATCTGGCGCAGCAGGTGCATGCAGAGCTGGTTGGCTGCGAGGGCCGCCGTCGGGCCGCCGAGGTACGGACTCCGCTCACCCGCGCGGGAATTGGCCGTATTCGGGGTGCTCGCGGCGCTCGCCGCCCCCGGATGGGCCTCGGCGCCCGGCGGCCCGCCGAAGGCGGTGGGGCCCGTGGCATGCATGGGGGAGGTGACCGCGCTGATCGCGATGCAGTCGCCCCGGCCGACCGCCTGGCCGTACCGGAGCCCGCCACCCAGGGTGAGCGTGTGGGCCAGATGCGCCGACTCCGGGTCGGGTGCGTCGGAGGCGAGGAGCACCACGCCCACATCCGCCGGGAGTTGGGGGAGGTCGCCGCTCAACTCCTCGTAGCGGAAGGACCCGACGTCCTCCTGGAGCAGGGCGACGCATGCGCGCAGCCGCGTCATGTCCGTCGCGTTCGCGGGATGTCCTCGGGACTCGCCGGGCCGGAGGCGTACGTGTGCCACACCCGAGGCGAGCAGGGCGACAACCACGGCGCCGGCCATGTGTCCGGAACCCACCACGAGGGGTGCGCAATGGCGATAGAGCTCGAAGCGGTACTCGGGCGAGTCCGCGCGCGCCGCGATGAAGTCGATCAGCGCGGTGTGGCGTGCCCGCACCTGTGGGCTCAGTCCATGGGGCAGGTCCGCGGCCGCATCCCGCACGAAGCCTTCCCGAGCCAGCAGTTCCACCAGGGTGCGGACATGCCGCGCGGCCTGGGGCGGGAGGTCGGCGGTGAGCGAGTCCAGGGTGCTGCGGCCGTCCAGGAAGGGACGGAGCCGCTCCAGCCACGGGTAGATGCCCGGTTGTGCGAGGGCGGCCGTGCGTCCGGGTCCACTGATCACCACGCCCCGGTCGGAGGGCAGGAGATGGGTG
Source organism: Streptomyces sp. NBC_00442 (assembly GCF_036014195.1). NCBI lineage: Bacteria > Bacillati > Actinomycetota > Actinomycetes > Kitasatosporales > Streptomycetaceae > Streptomyces > Streptomyces sp. NBC_00442. The sequence continues at coordinate 216,484 of NZ_CP107918.1, read as the reverse complement.
TCGGGAAGCAGTCTCGGCTTCATCGCACCTCCTGGGGATCGCGCGGCGTGGACGCGCTCTGGCAGGCGTGAACGCGCCGGTCGAGGCTGCGCTCGCGGCCTCCGGGCGGCCGACACTAGCCGAGGCGAATGGTCTAGTCCACCCCCTTCCCAGTTCCCCAACCGTCACGCTAGTGTCCCAACTGGACGTCCACATACGCCCGTTGATGCTCCATTAGGTTCGAAAGGAGGGCTTTGATGAACGAGAACGGCAACGGCTCACCCTCGCTCGCTGCGGCGGTCGCCGACCTCGCGCTGGACCTCGACCTGGACTCGCTGGCCGGCGACGAGCACAGCCAGTCGCTCACGGCAGGCCACGGCATGACGGAGGTGAGCGCGTCTTTCTGCTGCGCTCCGCCGCCGAACTGCTGTAACTGCAGCTGTTCCTGAGTGGGTAGCGCGTGCCGGGCGAGCGCATCGCCCGGCACGCGCGTCGCCCTCGGCGATGACCGGTGTCGCCTCCCGTCCTCGCGCGTGGTCTACCGTCCCGCGAGCCGGTGGAAGGCACGTGCCACGCCACCGGCCGGGTGCAGGAAGAGGGCGGGCCACTGGTGCTGTGCCCGCTGTCGGCCAAGTCCCACGCATCCGGCGGCCAGCGCCGAGGCCAGGCCGCCGACCGCGAGTCCGGCCCGGGGGTGCGTCGTGCTGGAGATCCAGCCGATGAGCGGGGCGGTCAGCGGGGTGGTGCCCAGCGAGGCGAGGGTGTACAGGCTCATGACCCGGCCGCGCATGGCGTCGTCCGTGCCGAGTTGCAGCGCCGACTTCGCGGCGGTCATGAACAGGATCAGTACGGCGCCGGTGGGCACCAGCATCACGAGGAAGGCCGCATGGCTCGGCATCGTGCTCGTGATGACTTCCAGGACACCGAACCCGAACGCGGTGCCCACGAGATATCCGGGCCCACAGGTGCCTCTGCGGGCCGCGGCCGCGGAGCCCGTGACCGCCCCGACCGCGAACGCGGTCGAGCCGAGCCCGAAAGCGGCCGGCGAGGTGTGGAAGACGTCGCTCGCCATCAGGGCGGTGGTGATCTGGAAGTTCATGCCGAACCCCGCCACCACGCCGACCAGTACGAGCGGGGCGCCGAGGTCCGCGCGCGCCCGCACGTAACGCAGCAACTCCCGTACCTGGCCGGTGGACCGCGGGGCCCGGACGGGCCCCGGATCACCGTGCCGGTGTCTCGGCTTCATGCGGAGCAGGGCGCCGAGCACGACGAGGTAGGAGAAGGAGTTGAGGAAGAACGCGGGGGCGACACCGAAGACGCCGATCACGGGGCCCGTCAGGGCGGGTCCCGCGATCCGGGCGAGGTTGAACACCGCGGTGTCGAGCGCCACCGCGTTGGGGAGGTCGACGGTGGGGACGGTCTGCGCGATGAAGGACTGCAGCGCCGGCTTCTCGGCCACCAGGGTCAGCCCCATCGCCAGCGCCAAGGCGTAGACGGCCGGGAGACTCACCGCATGGGTGACGGCCAGGATCCCCGGGGCCAGGGAGACCAGGCACAGCACCGACTGCGTGATGAGCAGGATCTTCCGCAGTGAACACCGGTCCGCGAGGACCCCGCCCCAGGGGCCGAAGAGCAGCAGCGGCAGAAACTGGAGCGCCGTGATGATGCCGAGCGCCGTGCCGTCACCGTGGGACAGGTCGAGAACCAGCCAGGCCTGGGCCACTTTCTGTATCCACGTACCGGTGTGGGAGCCGAGCTGGCCGAGGGTGAGCAGCCTGAATTCCCGGTGCCGCAGGGACCTGAGCATCCGCCGGCTCCCGTCACCGCCCGCAGCGGGCGCGTGCGTGGGGCCGGCGGTGCCTTTGTCGCAGGGCGTGTTGGGGCGAACGACCGTATCCTCCTGGGCTTCGGATTCGTCGGCGCACGCACGGGACGTCGACAGCGAGTCTCGACTACGTGCGCCGCATGTCAGGAAAACGCGTCGGCGACGACGGACCTCAAGGGGTCGCCTCAACAGACCTGCCCGGAACTCAACAGGCAGGCCCGGTAACGGCGTTGTGCGGTTCCGCCGGGGCGACGCGGTGCGCTGCGATGCGGCCTGCCCGTGCCTCGCTCCGTACGCGCGGGCGAAGGCCTCGCAGGAAAGGCCCGACCGAGCGGGTCACGTCACCCGGTCACCGCGCGGTCGGGCACCGCAATCGCGCGTCGCACGCCTCGGCGATGGCCGGCACGACCTGATGGAGGTGCTCTCGCCATCCGACGTTGGCGTTCACCTCGCAGATCGTGAAGCTGCCGTCCGGTTCGAAGAGCAGGTCCACGCCGGCGACGCCCAGGCCCAGCGCCTCCGCCGCCGCCACGGCCAACGCCTCCCCGGCCGGATGAAGGCCGGTGCACGGCGTGGCGGTTCCGCCCTGGGCCAGGTTCGACTTGAGCCCGTCGCCCGCGGCCACCCGCACCTGCGCCGCGACGGCCCGCCCGTCGACGACGATGACCCGCAGGTCCCGTCCGTGCGAGTAACGCACGTACTTCTGGAACAGGTAGGGCGCCTCGTCGCTGAGGCTGCCCTGGACGTCGTGCAGCATCGCCGTGTCCGGGGCCAGGAACACCCGTCGCCCGCGATGGCCCCGTACCGACTTCACCACGCACGGCTCGGGCACCCCCGCCCGCAGCACGTCCGTCATCGGCGCGTCGACATAGCTGCGGGTGTCGGGTACGGGGAGCCCCGCGACCGCGAGTTGTTGCAGATGCCAGAACTTGTTCACGCAGGCGAGCACGGCGTCGATGGGGTTGAGCAGCACCGTGCCCATCGCCTCCAGGTGCCGCAGCAGGGTGATCTCCCGGTCCGTGGAGAGTCTGGGCGTGGACAGGCGCGCGTAGGCGAGCTCCGGAGCGGCGAGCTGTGTGCCGTGCAGGTCATGAAGCGTCAGCCGCCCCTCGCAGATGCCCAGCACGAGGTCGCTGGTCCGCACCACCGCACTGCGGTCGCCGAGAACGCGCTCGAAACCGCCCACGAGTTCGGCGGTGATCCGATCCTGGTCCAGCCCACCGCCAAGGAGCAGCCAGAAGGGCGCGGCGGCTCGACATGTCGGGAAGGCCTTCGTCGGGACTTCGGTGACGGTCATCAAGGTGCTCCTCAGGACATCAACGGCCACACCTTCGGGGGGTGGCCTCTGCACATATGTGCCGCGCGCCCACGAGGCCAGCGCGGGACACCTGTCGTCGACAGGCTGATCACAGTGCCATCCTGTAGTCGGACAACCCGTCAATTCGCCCATATGAGGCCGTGTTTCAAGAAATATGACCGAACCGTACGAAACTTCTTGAGCGAGTCGGGAATCCGTACGCAGCGTGTAACGCTTCGGGGCGCCGCGGCCAAGAAGAGGTGTAAGGCACCACACGCCGCCTGCCCCAAGGAGCAATCCGTGCCAGCGGAGCATTCGACAGCACCACCCGTGCGCGACCCCGCCGGGTTCGCCGCTTTCTACGAGCAGCAATTCGACACCGTGCTCGGCTTCGTCACCCGGCGCGTCGACAGCCCGCACCTGGCGGCCGACCTCACGGCGGACATCTTCCTGGCCGCGCTGGAGAACGCGCACACCTATGACGCCAGGCGCGGCGCACCCGTCGCCTGGCTGTACGGCATATCCCGCAACGTCATCTCCGCGCACTTCCGGGGAAGCGTCCGCGAACAGCACGCGGTTGCCCGGATCTCCGGCCGAAGGCTGCTGGACGACCAGGACATCGGGGTCATCGAGGGGCGCATCGACGCCGCCCGCTCCGTCCGGCAGATGGCGGCCGCCCATGCCGCGCTGCCCGACCCGCTGCGCGAACTCCTCGACCTGGTCGCCCTGGACGGGCTGACCACACGAGAGGCCGCGCAGGCCCTGGGCATCAGCTCGACTGCCGCCCGGGTACGCCTGCACCGCGCCCGTAAGTCCCTGCGAGCCGCCGAGCGGACCCGCGTCGACCATCGCATAGCCGTTCTGGAGGCCACCCGGTGAACGTCCCCGTGCACTTCAAGCAGCAACTCGCGAACGAACTCGACGTTCGCGCGGCCGCCCTGGCTCCCCGGACGGGCCTGCGCGCCCGGACGCGCATTCCGCGCCGTCGCCTCGGCTTCACGCTGGGCGCCGTCGCGGCCGCCGTCGCCGTGGCCGTCGGCGTGCCGCTTGTCGGCGGTACGCACGGCAAGCAGACCGCCACCGGCACAGCGGCCGCGCCGTCGGGCCAGTCCACAGGCGGCGGCCTGGACATCGTCACGGCCGACTACGCGGTGAAGTCCGTGCCCGACGGCACGCTCGCGGTGCGGGTGATGAGCCCCAAGGGCGTCCCCGGGCTGCAGGCCGCCCTCGCCCAGGCGGGCATTCCCGCGACGGTGACGACGTTCTCGGCCTCGTGCCGCACCAAGGTCGTCTACGACGGCGACGTCGACTCCATGAAGGTGTTCCCTCCAGGGAGTGGCGAGAACGGGATCGACGGGCGCTACTCCCTGATCAGGCCAAGCGCCGTCCCGGCCGGTGACCACCTGTTGTTCGTGGCGACGACGGCGGCCCAAGGGCAGATCGGCACGTTGCAGATGTCGGTGGTGCGCAAGGTCCCCGGTTGCGTCCCGGAGACGGACAACGGCATCGGCGAGGGCTACGTCCCCCCGGGCACCAATCCGTAGGCCGGCCGGGCAGCCGGGCTGAGGGACAGCCGGGTAGGCCGGGCGGACAGCCACGCGGGCCGCAGGCCACGTGCGTGCGTCGAGCGCGGCCCGCGGGAGCGCCGGCCCGCCGGGCCCGAGGCGGCGCCGCGAGCCGGCGATCATCCCGCACCGCGCCAGGCATCCCGGCCCAGGGCCGTTCGCTCCCGCGGCTCGCTCCCGCGGCTGTCCCCGCTGCGCAGGAGTCGTCAGCCCTCGCCGCTGGGGTTCCCGTTCAAGCTCCGGCGACGCTTGCGCCTGCGTTCGGAGCCACGGACCACGTCGCCGAGGGCGAGCGTCACCGCCGCCACGCCACGGACCCAGGCCGGTCCCCCTCGACCCGCCCACACCACGCACACGCACCCGCCGACAACAAGTGCCAGCACGCCCAGCAGTATCAGGCCCACCATGTTCCCCGCCTCCCTGGTCATGACGTCGTTCCCCGTCCCCGAGGCCACCCAAGGCAAGCAGGGTCCCGGCGGCGCCGCAAGGACGTGGAGCGTCCACAGGCATGCCCGAGCGCGCAGCACCGAGCGCGGAGGAGGCGGGGCGTGAGCGGGAACTCAACGAGTGGCGTTCGGGTCGCGCTCCATCGGCTGGAGCCCCAGTTCCCCACGGATGGCGTTGAGGAACCGCTGCTCCTCCTCCCACAGGCTCCGGAACACATCCGACGGCAGTTCGGTCGCACTGCACGTGGCACGCATCGCCGCCAGTTGGCGTGCGTCCGCGACCATGCGCACGGCCGTGCCGACCGTCTCGGGGCTGAGGGCGACGAGTCGCATCGCGGTGAACCCGGCTTCCAGCATCTCCTTGTAGGGACGCCCCGCCTCGTCGAACAGTGGCATGAGGTGCCCGGGGGAACGGGGGTGGGGTTTCGCCGAGATACGGGCGGTCGGCTCCTGAACGAACGCCACGTACTTCCGGTGTGCCGCCAAGAAGTCGTAATAGAAGCGCAGTCGCACGTCGCGCCACTGCCGTTCGTGTTCGCGCTGTGCCATGCGGTCCTGGCCCCGCATCGACAGCCATCCTCCCAGGATCACACCGGCCAGTCCTGCGAGCCCCGCTACAACCGTTCCGATCATGCCCTGCCCCCTTCAGGATGGCCGCCCGACCGTGGAGCGTCACGGCCGGAAGACTGCTCCAAGGGTTCAACGCGGCGGGCCGCAAGGGAAGTGGCTCAGCCGACATCGCCCGACGCCGCGCCCCCGCACCGCCGCACGATGATGACCCGTACGGCCCAGCAACGCTGAGGGTCCGGGCCCGGTGGCACGGAGAGTGGAGGCGAGTGACCGAGCGCGGCACGAAGAACGGGACGCAGTGATGACCATTGACTGACGCTGGGACCAGCAGGGAAGACCAACAGGCACCGGACACCCGGCAGACAGGGTCACGACCATGAAGAACGCATCGGCCGCCGACGGTGGCACCGGACGGCTGCACCGCCTGGGACGCTGGTGCGCCACGCACGCCTGGCGGATCGTCATCCTCTGGCTGGTCCTGCTCGTCGCGTGCACGGTGGCCGACCGGCGCTGGGGAGGCAGTTTCGCCGACAGCTTCTCGCTGCCCGGCACCAGCACCCAGACCGGCGCCGACCTGCTCAAGGCGCACGGCGTCACATCGGGAACCTCGGCGCCGATCGTGATCAAGTCGGATCAGGGCTCGGTCGCCGACCACCAGGCGGCCGTCGCCGCCGCCGTGAAGAACCTGCAGCAGCTGCCGGACGTCACCGCCGTGAGCAACCCGCTCACGACACCCGGCGCGGTCTCGGCCAAGGGCACCATCGCTCAGATCAACGTCACGTTCACCAGCAACCCGGCCGGCTTCGACCACGCGTACGTCGGCAAGGTCGACGACGCCGTCCAGCCGCTGCGCTCCGACCACGTGAGCGTCGACTACGGCGATCCGCTGGGCCAGCTGGCCGCGCCGAAGGCCGCCGACCTCACCTCGGAGGCCATCGGCCTCGGCGTCGCCGTACTGGTGCTGCTGATCGGCTTCGGCAGCGTGGCCGCGTCCGGACTGCCGCTGGTGACCGCGGTGGTGGGGCTTGTCGTCGGCCTCGGCGGCCTCGGCCTGCTGGCCTCCCAGTTCAGCTTCGGGCAGGCCGCCCCGACCCTGGCCGCGATGATGGGCCTGGGCGTCGGCATCGACTACGCGCTCTTCCTGTCCACCCGCTACCGCGCACTCCTCCAGGAAGGCGCGGAACCCACGGACGCGGTCGGCCGGACCGTGGCCACCAGCGGGCGCTCGGTCCTGGTGGCCGCAGCGACCGTGGCCATGGCACTCGCCGGACTGTACGTCTCCGGTATGAGCTTCATCGGAACCCTGGGCGCCGCGGCCGGGCTGACCGTGATCGTCGCCGCGGCGGCGTCCGTCACACTGACTCCCGCCCTCCTGGGGCTTCTCGGCCGACGCATCGACCGCCTGCACGTCCGTACGCCGGTCGCCGAGCCCACCGGCACCAACGACGTATGGCACCGCTGGGCGGCCAAGGTCGGCCGCCGGCCGTGGCTCTTCCTCATCGGCGGCCTGGCCGTGCTCGGGATCCTCGCCATCCCGGTGGGCTCGATGCACCTCGGTCACATCGACGCCGGCGCCGAACCCACCACCAGCACCGACCGGCGCGCCTACGACCTCATCACCGAGGGCTTCGGGCCCGGCGCCAACGGCCCGGTCACGGTCGTCACCCGGCTCGACAGCCAGCAGGCCGCCGACCCGGCACAGAGCCAGACCCTCGCCAACACCCTGCAGCACGACCTGTCGACCGTGCACGGCGTCGCGTCGGTGACGCCCCCGAAGCCGAGCCCCGACCACGCCCTCCTGGTCAGTACGGTCGTCCCGGCCACCGGTCCGCAGGACCAGGCCACCACCGACCTGATCCACACCCTTGAGGACGACACCGTGCCGCACGCGCTGGCCGGCACCGGCGCGACCAGCTACGTCACCGGCCCCACCGTGTCGGGCCAGACCTTCACCGACACCCTCGTCTCGAAACTCCCGCTGATCATCGGCGTGGTCGTCGCCGCCGCGTTCGTCCTGCTGCTCTGCGTGTTCCGCAGCCCCCTGGTGGCGCTCAAGGCCGCCGTGCTGAACCTGTTCTCCATCGCCGCCGCGTACGGCGTCGTGGTCGCCGTCTTCCAGTGGGGCTGGGGCGGCGACCTGGTCGGTGTTTCGGAGAAGGTACCGATCGAGTCGTACGTGCCGATGATGATGTTCGCCATCATCTTCGGCCTCTCCATGGACTACGAGGTCTTCCTGCTGGCCCGCATCCGCGAGACCTGGCTGCACCGCGCCGACAACCACCTGGCCGTCGCCACCGGTCTTGCCGCGACGGCCCGCGTCATCACCTGTGCGGCCCTCATCATGACCAGCGTGTTCCTCGCGTTCATGCTCTCGCCGAACGTCGTCGTGAAGATGCTGGCTCTCGGGCTCGGCGTCAGCGTCATCCTCGACGCGACGGTCGTGCGCCTGCTGCTCGTCCCGGCGACCATGTACCTGTTCGGACGCACCAATTGGTGGATCCCCGGCTGGCTGGACCGTGTGCTTCCGCGGCTCGACCCCGAAGGCCCGCACGAGGCGCCGACGGAGACCGTTGCGTAGCCTCCGGCCCACCGGGCCGAGCAATTGATGAGCCTTGGCCGGATCGGCCCCGGACCGGCGGGTTTTGTCGTGAATTCGTAACGACGCGGGCGGCACCGCAACGGGCGGTCCCGCAGGCCCATCTGGCAGGACGGCAAGGCGCGTTGGGCGCCTTCGCGACGGGGCGGACCTCACCGTCCGCGGGGCTCCGTCGACATCCGTGGAAGGGGAAGTGCATGACCAGGACGAACACCAGCGGCACGAGCGGCAAGAGCGGGATGAAGGCGCGCGCCGGCCGGGTGGCTGTGATCGGGGCGCTGGGTCTTGCCTCCGTGTCGCTGGCCGTCGCGCCGGCCTTCGCCAAGGGCGCGGTGGAGATCACAGCCCCGCACACCGTTCAGGTCGGCAAGACCATCACCGTCACGGCGCACGGCGGCGACGACAGCGCCGGATACCTGCACCAGCTGTGCGTGGAGGAGAACGGCTTCGGCGAAGGGTGGCACCAGGAGACGTGCAGCACCCCCGCCAAGGGAGACGCGCGGGTCACCGCTCAGGGCACGTCGGCACGCGGTGGCGATCTGCGATTCCGCGCGGTCCTGTACGGCCTGACCAGCAAGCACGACCAGAAGCCCGTTCGCCTGCACGCCTCGGACGTGGTGACGGTGCACGTCCGCTGAGGACCCGTCAGCGCCCGCGCTGAACATCCGCGGCCCGGCCCCGCGGAGCCGGCATGACGCCACCCCCGCGGGCCGGGGCAGCGCCACGAGAGCGGCGGGCCACAAACCCGCCCTCTCGCGGCGGCCCGGCCGGCCCGGGGCGCCGAACGCTGGGTGGCGGGGGCGGCGGAGCGCCGCCGCGACATCACCCGCAACGGGGAACCTACGGCATGCACGGACGTACAGCCTTTACAGCCTTTACAGCCTTTACAGCTTTTACGGCATTTCGAAGTCCTCGAAGTCGAAGCCTGGTGCCACGACGCAGGACAACAGGACCGGCTCGGCGCCGACCGGCTCGGCGGACTGCCACGCGCCGGCCGGCACCAGGAGCTGGGGCAGCTGCCCGGATGCGATGTCGGGTCCCAGCACGGCGACCGACTCCGTCCCCGGGGTGGCCGCGCCGCCACCGAGGCGGAGCGTCAGCGGGCCGCCCCGATGCCACAGCCACAGCTCGTCCGAGCGCACCCGATGCCAGCGGGAGGCTTCGCCGGGATGCAGCAGGAAGTAGATGCCGGTCGCGAAGGGGCGCCGCCCCGGATAGCCGTCCGGAACGGCGCTCGGTCCGGTGCGCCACGTCTCCCGGAACCACCCGCCTTCCGGATGCGGTTCGAGTCCGAGGAGGGCGACCAGGTCGGAGATCTCGCTCATGTCCACACATACTGGCGCACGGCACGGACCCGCCACAACGGTCACGGCCCGTAACACCACTCGCTGTCTCTGGAACCATTCCGCACCTGTCCATGAGCCGCGTACGGCATGGTCGCGTCATCGTGCATCCGGCCTGCCGGTCGGCCGCGTCGTCGGAGGCACGCGCCGGTGAGAGACTGGTGCCGTGGAGCTGAGTCAGGCTTGTCGGGCGGTCGGCATGGGCGCGGTCTTCGCCAGCGAGCACACCGGACCCCCTCGCCTGCACCGAGCCGTTCCCCTACTGCGCTCACGCCTGGTCGTCAGTCTCGGGAGCCCCCTCGACATCGGCTACGCCGGCCGCGCCTGGCGCGTTCAGGCCGTGGTGACCGGCATGATGCGACCCGGCACGGCCACGCCCTCCCTCACCCTCCGTCCGGGCCAGCCCACGGTGTACGCGGAACTCGCACCCTGGGCCACTCAACGACTGACCGGCATCCCGCTCGACGAAGTGGACGCGGGCGGGGTCGACGCCGGTGAACTCCTGCCCTGGCTCGGCCTTCTGAGCGAGGAACTGGCCGCCCTGCCGGCCGATCAACGGGCTCCGCTCATGCGCCGCAGGCTCCTCGACCGTCTGGCGCGGGCCGCCGAGCCCGAGTTCTCCCCGTACGCGATCGAGGCGCTGAAGGCCATACGCGCGAGCCACGGCCAGCTCTCCGTGGAGGAGCTCGCACGACAGGTCCACCTCGGCCCGCGCCGGCTGCGGCAGGTCATGGGCGACGCGATGGGGATCGGCCCGAAGTTCGCCTCTCGGATCGCCCGGCTCGGCGCCGTCGTGGGCCGCACGGGACAGGGAGCCGCATCCTGGGCGCAGATCGCGGCAGAGGGCTCGTACCACGATCAAAGTCACCTGGTGCGCGACTTCCAGGACCTGATGTGCACCACCCCGACCGCCTGGCTGGCGGAGGAGGGCCGAAATCTACAAGGCGGAAGGCGCTCTCCACCGCCACCCTCGAACCATGACCAGTGAATTTCAGCCCAAGCTCCTCGTCCGCGATCCCGACGCCGCGATCGACTTCTACGTCGAGGCACTCGGAGCCACCCTGACAGAGCGGGTGACCGACGACCACGGGCTCGTGGTGCACGCCCAACTGTCCCTCGGCGCCGGGGCGTTCGCGCTCGCGCAGAGCGTCGAGGAGTGGGGCTGGCACGACCCGCTGACGGTGGGCGGCTCACCCGTCCTGCTCACGATCGACCTGCCCGATCCGGCGGCGACCGCGGAGCGCATGGCCCAGCTCGGCGGCGGAATCGTCGTCGCGGTGGAGGACCGCCCCTATGGCAAGCGACAGGGCAGGGTGCGGGATCCGTTCGGTCACCTGTGGGTGCTCAGCTCCGACGCCAGGCCCGCCCAGTCTCCTGCGTAGAGGGGGCGTCGGGGGTCCATGGGAGGGGCGGAACAGGGTCGCCGCATGGTTGATCTGGATTGGGCCGGAGTGAGGAAGCGGATCGTGGAGCTGAGCACGCTCCCGGCGAGCCAGAAGGTGTTCGGGACACTCGGTCATCGGTGGATGCTCGAGGATCCGCTTGGCGAGGACGAGATCGTCGAGTTGGAAGGCCAGATAGGCGTGCGGCTGCCCTCGGAGTACCGGGACTACCTCGCGACGGTCGCCGCCGGGGGCGCGGGGCCGTCCTATGGCGTCTTTCCCGTGCGACGCATTCAGGGCCGCTGGCGCTGGGAGGGCGACGGTGCCGACCTGGCCGATCTGTCCAAGCTTGCTGAACCGTTCCCCGACAAGGGCCCGGACCCAGAGGTCCTCGAACGGCTGTTGGCCGAGCGTCCCGAGGAGGAGGACTTCGAGGAAATCGAGGACTTCGATACCGCCATCGAGGCGTGGGATGAACGATGGGAAGCCGTCATGTTCAACCCCGAGCGCACCGCCGGCGCCATCGTGATCTGCGACCGCGGCTGTGCTCAGCGCGACTGGCTGGTCATCAGCGGCTCCCACCGCGGCACTATGTGGTCCGATCCCCGAGCGGACGACGCGGATCTTGAGCCCCTCGTCGACGCGGAGGGCAAGCCCGTCACCTTCAGCGGCTGGTTCACCAAATGGCTGGACAGGGCCGAGCACGATGTCCGGCAGTCCTCCGTAGGTTCCTGAATCACGCATCCGGGCCGCGGCATCCCGTGGCAGTGCTTCTGAGGGGATCACGCGAGCAGTGTCGAGCTCCGTCCGCTGCGCTATCGGTTCGCCGCGGTCCGGGGCGACTCCTACGACGACAACTGGCTGGTCATTGGTGGGTCGGTGGCCACTCCCCAGGGCAGTCGGTCCTTTGCTGATCCATGCCTACTGGCTCATGAAGCCCGCCAGGTGTCCGTTGTGGCTGTGGGCGGTGGCCGCCGGGACGGTGGCGATGAGGAGGCGCCCCCATGGCAGCAGGGAAATGACAGGGCAGACATCTACCGGTACTTCGTGGAGCTACGGCTGGATCCTGCAGCACTGCTTCGCGAGGCCGCCCGATGGGATCTTGTCCTGGACTCCTTCCCGGCTCGCGTGGAGCGGATCTGCGGTGAGTTGGGCCTCGTGGAGCATCCGGTCGATGCGAACTTTCTGCCCACTCGGCCCGAGCACGGTGAACACGTCCCCGATCGCGCCGCGCGAGACGAGCGGGCGTCGGTATTCATGGCGGTGCAGCGGTTCACGAGCAGGTGCCTCGAGCGTGTTTCTCACCTCCAGGACGGCGAGAGTGTCACCGCCGCTCGCGTCGTCCAAGGGCCGCCGGGCCCGCTGCCGCGTCGCTGGGAGGCCCACCTCCTTCTGCGTGAGCGTGTCGAGGGGCACCTGGGGCACCTGGGGCACCTGCCGGATCCGGGCCGGCATGACGCGGCTGGACCCGGCTGAATCCGACTGAATCCGCAGTGATGCCCGACTGAAACCCGTGCCGCGCATTGTCTGCAGCACAACGCGGCGGACAAGCCGCACACCGCGAAAGACAACGAGACGCTCGGAGTCAGTCATGCAGAAGCTCACCACCTCCACCTCCACCTCCACCTTCTCCACCACCGCCCCCGTCACCGCCGTTCTGGACATCCCGGCCGGCCGGGTCCGGGTGACCGCCGCCGCACAGGCCGACGTGACCGTCGAGGTCAAGCCCGCGGACGCCGCAAAGGGACGCGACGTGCAGGCCGCGGCCCAGACCACGGTCGTGTTCGCGGACGGGGTCCTGCGGATCGAAACCCCGGTGAAGAACCAGTACTTCGGCGCCTCGGGCGCACTGGACGTGTCCGTGCGGCTCCCGGCTGGCTCGGGCGTCGTGGCCACGGCGGGTGCGGCCGAGTTCCGCACGACCGGGCCCCTCGGCGACGTCACCTTCGACGGGGCCCACGGCGCCGCTCACATCGAGGAGGCCGCAACGCTTCGGCTGAACGTCCACGCCGGGGACGTCCGGGTCGGCCGCCTCGTCGGCGACGGTGACATCACCGTGGCGGCGGGCGACATCCACATCACCGAGGCCGCGCGGGGTGCCCTCACCCTGAACACCGCTTACGGGGCGATCACGGTCGGCGCCGCCCAGGGTGCCTCGGCGACGCTGGACGCGGGCACGTCCTACGGCCGCGTCAGCAACGCGCTCAGGAACACCGAAGGCGCTGCGGCCGCCCTGAACATCCGCGCGACGACCGCCTGCGGCGACATCACCGCGCGCAGCCTGTGAGCGTGTGTGCTCGGTACACCAACGAGGTCGGCTGCCGGTCGCGCAGGGCCATGGGCGGCAGCCGACCGTGCCGGCACCGCCCGCGCGACTCCCGCCGCGCATGTACCGTCCGCGCGTGCGCCCCGTATCAGCCTCGGTGTGCGCTGGTCGCCAGGGCGTCCTTGACTTCGCGGACCACCCGGGCCGCGTCGTCGGGGTTGCCCACCACGTCGGTGTGGTTCATGTCGATCACGAGAACATCGCTCGCCGAATAGTGCGTGTGCACCCAGTCGTCGTAGCCCGACCACAGGGTCCGGTAGTACTCGACGAGGGCCTCGTCCTGCTCGAAGTCGCGGCCCCGCAGCCCGATCCGGTGCAGCACCGTATCGAAGTCGGCCCTCAGGTAGACCATGAGGTCGGGAGCCTTGCGGTAGGGGAGTTCGTCGATCTCGCGCATCATCTCGCCGAGCAGCCCCTCGTACACCTGCATTTCGAGGGAGCTGATCCGGCCGAGGTCGTGGTTGACCTTGGCGAAGTACCAGTCCTCGTAGATGGACCGGTCGAGGATGTTGTCGCTCTGCTTGTACGCCTGCTTGATCGAGGCGAATCGTGTCTGCAGGAAGTAGAGCTGGAGCAGGAAGGGGTAGCGCTTGGCCTGGATCTCCGCGGGGCTCGCCGTGTAGAACAGCGGCAGGATCGGGTTGTCGTCCACGCTCTCGTAGAAGACTTCGCTGCCCAGCTCCTTGGCGAGCAGTTCGGCCACGCTCGTCTTGCCGATCCCGATCATGCCTCCGACGCAGATCACCGGCATACCTCGCTTCTCCCTGGGGGTCTTCTGTACTGGGGCGGGCCGGGCACCCCACAGGGCCGGGACACCTGTCGGTGGTCCCGCGGTTCCCCAAGGTTTTCGTGAGCGGCGTCACGCGGTCCCGGCCCGGACCAGGGCTGCGGTACGGGCCACCGTCCCCGACGCCGTCCGGGGCCCGGTCCCACGGACCCGTGCCCCAGCGCCGCGTGCGACGACGAGCCACCGTGCCGCGGCCGCCTTGAAGCATAGAGGACGCGAAACCGGCCTCGGCCGGAGCGGTGGCGGCCCCCGCCGCGGGGCCGTCGGCACGGGCTCATGACGTCCGGCACGCCGGACGCCGACGCCGGCGCCAGGGGGGAGCAGCGCCGCCCGGCCGGCACTGGACCCCCGGGTTCGCCCCGTTCCGAGGGCGAGCCGGCCACTGCGCGCGGGCACACAATTGCCGTGCGCACAACGGCGCGTGGAGGAGCGTTCATGCGCGCACGGGGTGTCCGTGGGTGCGTCGGACGGTCTTCCACGCTCCCTGGCCGAATTCGTTCCGGCAGGCGATGGTGTGCGAGGGAATCGCAGTGCGCGGGAATCACCGTGGGCGGGAATCCCGGCGCGGGGGAATCACACGTCCTCCGGGAGGGCGGTGGGCGGGGTGGGGGCAGTCGACGAGGTCCGTTTCGACGGTCGGGTGGCGGTGGTGACGGGCGCCGGCCGTGGGCTTGGCCGGGAATACGCCTTGCTCCTCGCTTCGCGGGGCGCACGTGTGGTCGTCAACGACATGGGAACGGGGACCGACGGGCGCGGCGCGTCACCATCGCCCGCACACGAGGTCGCCGAGGAGATACGACGGCGCGGCGGGGAGGCCGTGGCGGACGTCCAGGACATCTCGACCGCCGCCGGCGCGCAAGCGCTCACCAGGACCGCGACGGACCGCTGGGGGCGGTTGGACGTGCTGGTCAACAACGCCGGGATCTCGATCCTGCGCCCGCTGGGCGAGCTCCAGGACGAGGAGTGTGCACGTGTGCTGAACACACATGTGGGAGGGACACTGAGCATGCTCCGTGCCGTGTGGCCACATATGGTCGCATCGCGGTACGGGCGCATCGTGAACACATGCTCCGACGCCCTGTTCGGGGACACCGGACTCAGCGTGTACGCCGCGGGCAAGGGCGCCGTCCTCGGTCTGACCACCTCGCTGGCGGCCGAGGGAGCCGCGCACGGCATCAAGGTCAACGCCGTCGTACCCATCGCCGCCACCCGCATGTCCCTCGAAGCCCTTGACGACGACGCAGTGACGGCCGCCCTGCTCACCGACCTGTTCCCGGCCCGGCGCGTGGCCGCCGTGGTGGCTTTCCTGGCCCACGATTCGGTGCCCTGCACGGGGGAACTGCTGCACGCTGCGGGTCGTCGCGTCGCCCGGATCTTCCTGGGCGCGACCGAAGGCGTGCTGTGGGACGAGGAACCCACACCGGAGTCGATCCGCGAGCACCTGTCCGCGATCCGCAGCACCGAGGTGTTCCGAACGCCGGAGAGCGTCAGCGTGTCCATGGCCCACTCCTTCGCACGGCTGGGTGTGGGCCCCGGCGCCGAACCCCTCGCGCTCGACCTCAAGTCGCCGTCCGCCCCCGAGAGCACGGAGCAGCCGGGCCCCGCCGGCGGCTGAACCACGACCGCGGGCACCCGGCCGCGAATGGCGCGCGGGACGGGGACCCTCACCTGCCGCACGCCTCGTCCAGCTCACAGCGTTCGGCCGAGGAGCTTCGCCGAGCGGGGCGGCTCGGCAGAGGCGACCACCCCCTGCTGTCGCGCCGGTCCCAGCCGGGCGCTGCCCCGCGACCCGGCCAGCCGCCCGCCCACCGCACCCACGCCCCGCGTACGCATGCTCCGCGCGACAGGGAGGACCCATGCCCCAGAACATCGACTTCGACCTCCCCGGCCCCGCACGGATCAGCCCCGGCCTGGACCGGGCCCGTCGGCACAACGCCGCATGGGTCCGCCGTCTCGGCCTGGTGTCCGACGACCGCTCGGCGGCGTGGTACGACTCCTGGGACATGCCGCGCCTGGCCGCCCTCGGTTTTCCTCATGCCGAGGGGCCCGCCCTCGATCTGTGCGCGGACGCGATGGCCTTCTTCTTCATCTTCGACGACCAATTCGACGGCCCGCTCGGCCGCGACCCCGCCCGGACCGCCCGCGTATGCCAGCAGTTGATCGACATCGCCCACGGCGGCGCCGTACCGACCGGCGCCGACCCGTGCACGGCGGCGTTCGCCGACATCCGGGCCCGGGGGACCCGCGGCGCCCGTCCGGCCTGGACAGCGCGGACCGCCCACGAGTGGGAGTACTACTTCGCCGCGCAGGCCCACGAAGCGATAGGACGCCTCCGTGGCACCCCGGCCGACATGGAGACCTACCTCCAGGTCCGCCGGGGCATCGCCGGCACCGACATTCCGCTCTCCCTCGGTGAACGCGCCGTGGACATCGCCGTTCCCGCTGCCGCGTTCCACGCGCCTCAACTGCGCATCATGCGTCAGGCCTCCATCGACGTCACACTGATGTGCAACGACGTGTACTCCGTGGAGAAGGAGGAGGCACGCGGCGACATGGACAACTTGGTCCTCGTCCTCGAATCCGCACGGCACCTCACCCGTGACGAGGCCATCAACGACGCGTGCGGACACGTGAGTTCGCGTGTCCGGCACTTCGGCGAACTCGCCGGACAGGTGCCGGCCCTGTGCGTCCAACTCGGACTCGGCCGGGCGGAACGGTCCGCCGTGACCACGTACGTCGACATCATGTCCACATGGATGAGCGGCTACCACGCCTGGCAGACCGAAACGCTCCGCTACCGCACCGCCCCACAGGTCGTTCCGGCGTCGGGTCCCGGCTACCTCGACCAGATCCTGCACACACGACCCGTCAACGCACCCTGTCACCACGCTTCCTGAAAGGCCGACGCGGAACAGGATTCATTTGCCAGCCATTTGTTTCGATTGCGCAAGCGCGGCTAGACGGACTGCATGTCGGAAACAGCGAAGTCGGAAACAGCGAAGAAGAACGAGGCCACGAAGAGCGCCGCGGCCAAGAGCACGGCTCGCTCCGCGAGCGGCGGAGCTCGGTCTGCTACGACCAAGGCTGCATCGGCTGCGGCCCCCGCCAAGTCGGCTGCGAACCAGGCCAAGTCGGCGGCATCCGAGGCCAAGGACACCACGGGCCGTGGTGTGGTGGCACTGCGCTCCAAGGCCAAGGCCGGTGGCGCCAGGCTGTCCGCGATGCCCGGCAAGTCGCTTCACGCCGCGTCGACCGCCTGGACGGTGGTCCAAAAGCGGAAGCAGATAGCGGCCGGTCTCGGAGGCGGCGTCCTGGCGGCCCTCGCGGGGGCCTACAGTCTCGGTCGGGTGACCGCCCGGCGCGGACACGGGCCTTTCACCCGCGCCACGGGCGGCCGCTTCTGACGAAGCCGTCCGAAGGCGCCCGAAGCCGTCCGATGGCGGGGGGTGTGCGCGGTGCGACCCGATCGGTCGCACCGCGCACACCCCCCGCCATCGCCCTTTGGTCACCGGGCTCGTGACGCACTCGCACGCGACGTCGCGACGCGGATCGGCAGATGGGCGGATCGGGTGCGTGGCCTACCCGCACGGTCGCCCGTCGGCGTGGCACGCTGAGCGCTCTGCCATGGTTCGCGATGACGCCGGAGGAAACGTGACCAGCACACAGGCCGATGCCGTCGTCGTGGGAGCCGGCCTTTCAGGGCTCGCCTGTGCGGCCGATCTGACGCGCGCGGGCATGACCGTACGCCTGCTCGAGGCGTCCGACGCCGTGGGCGGGCGAGTCCGCACCGACCGGGTCGACGGGTTTCTCCTGGACCGCGGATTCCAGGTGTTCAACACCTCCTATCCGCAGGTCAAGCGCCGTTTCGATCTCCGTGGGCTCAGGCTGCGGCCCTTCACGCCGGGCGCCCTGATCCACACCCCGCAGGGCTCCCGCCTCTTCACCGATCCGACCCGCCGGCCCCGCCGGACGGCCGACCTCGTCCCGGGCCGCCTGGCATCGGGCCGCGACCTGATGGCTCTCGGCCTGGTCAGCGCGCTGGACATGCTGAGCCCGGTGCGGGCCCTCAAGCGCGGCCCTGAGCGCACCACCGAGACCGCGCTCGCCGCGGCCGGTATCTCGCCCGCACTGATCGAGACGTTCCTGCGGCCCTTCCTGTCCGGTGTCTTCCTGGAGGAGGAACTGGAAACCTCCTCCCGCTTCTTCCACTTGGTCTGGCGCAGCATGCTCCGCGGCACCCTGTGCCTGCCCGCCGAGGGCATCGGCGCCGTGCCCGCACAGCTGGCCGAGTCCCTTCCACCGGACTGCCTCGTCCTGGACACCGCGGCGCAGGCCCTGACGGACAAGGGTGTGCGGACCGAGGACGGTGGCCACTGGGAGGCCCCCACGGTCGTCGTGGCCACCGGGGCGTTCGCGGCGGCGCGACTGCTGCCGGGCCTGGAGATTCCACCCACCCGCACCGTGTCCACGTACCACCACGTGGCCCCGGCGTCCCCGCTGGGTGAACCGACCCTGGTCCTCGACAGCAGGCGCCGATTCCTCAACACCTGTGTGCAGAGCGATGTCGCACCCACCTATGCGCCCGCGGGCAGCGCCCTCGTCTGCACGTCCGTCCTCGGCGAGAGCGGTGTCGAGCGCGAGGGCGAGGTGCGTGCCGCCCTCGGCGAGGTCTATGGCACCGACACCGCCGGCTGGGATCTGCTCCATGTCGACACCGTGCACGGGGCGTTGCCCGCCATGATCCCTCCCTGGCCGCTGACCCGTACCACCCGCGTCGCCCCCGGGCGCTACGTGTGCGGCGACCACCGGGCCACCGGATCCGTCCAGGGCGCCCTCGCGTCCGGGACCCGGGCCGCCCGCGAAGTGCTCACCGCGGCCGCCCCCGGGCGCTCGCACTAGCTCGGTTCGGCCCATGCACCGCACGGCCCGTGCTCAGTGGTACAGGCTCCAGCGGCCGAAGCGGGCCATCACCTTTTTCGTTTCGTGTTCGCTCAGGCCAAGGGCCGTCGCGGCCTGGGCCACGGTGGCGTCACTGCGGGCACCGTGGGCGGCCCAGTACCCGGCCTCGGCGGCGGCCACTTCCATGCGACGGGCCGCGCGCAGCGCCGCCAGTGGTGATGTCTTCGTCAACTTCTCGACTCTGTCCTGCAGTTGGGTCAGCAGGTCGTCCACCGCCTCGGGCAGGGGAGTGGCCGAGCGGTCCACGTCGACCGTGTGCGTGTCCCAGTCCCGCATGCAGGTGTCCGCCGAGCCGGCGCCCGCCTCGTAGAAGTCCTGGTCCGCGATCTCGTTCCAGTCCAGCGGGTGCTCCGGGCCGTTCCAGCCGCAGGAGCACACGGCGCGCAGCGCGACCGCGCGCGGCCCGTGCCCGAAGCCCGCACCGTCATAGACGCTCCACTGCGACACCGAGGGGCCGCCCGCACCCGAATTCGTCGGAAGGTGGACCGGGGGCGGGACGGTGCCGTCGGCCAGGAGCACGCCGACCGAGCCGGTGTGGGACGGGCCGAACTCCTCCGTCGTCCATGTCTCCTGCTCACTCATGGCGGGCCCTCCAGCTGTCCGTCGCCTGCGCGTGCCGTGCGTGTCCGGCACGTGTGCGCCCCGACACGGACGCGGGAACGACCCTGCCGCAACTCGGCCCCAGACATGACGGATTCCCCGAAAGCGGTCCCGCGCGCCCATTCTCTGCGCCAGGGCGGCGGCCCGCCGGTCATCAGCCGGCCGCCGGGACGAGAGCGGTCCGGTCGAACGGGCCGCTGTGCGCGGCGGCGTACGCGACGGCGTCGTTCACGGCATCGAGGCCGAACGACCGCACCCGCTCCGGGGCGAGATCGAGCGTGCCCGACGCGAGGAGCCGGATGATGCCGGCGTTGGCCGGGCGCGGGTACATCCACTGCCCGCGCACGGTGATCGAGTTGCGCATGATCCACGGGTACGGGAGCGCGAGGTCGTCGCCGCCCAGCATGCCGACGCCGCCCATGAGGACGACACGGCCGTACTCGCGCACGGTCATCGCCGCCGCGCGCGACGCCGTACCGGGTGCGCTCGGCGGAAGCAGGTCGATCACCATGTCGATCGGGCCGGCCGCCGCCGCGGACATCGCCGCGCGGTCGGTGTGCTCGTCGCCGGTCAGCGCGACGGGGCGCAGCCGCGGCCCGAACCGGTCGGCCAGGAGGCCGAGCGCGGCCTGGTTGCGGCCCGGTGCGACCACGCGGCCCGCTCCCATCGCGAGGGCGACCGCGACCGCGCTGCTGCCGAGGTTGCCGGTGGCCCCGCTGACGAGCAGCGTCTCGCCGGCCGCGAGCCCGCCGGCCGTGAGCCCGCCGTAGACGATGGCGTGCACGGTGAGGGCCGCCCAGCGGGCCGGGTCGTCGCCCGCCTCGGCGGGCAGCGGGAAGACGTTCTCCGTCGGAACCCGCATCCGTTCGGCGAACGAACCGTCGTGCATGTACTCGGCCAGCCGCGCGCCGCCCTCGCCGCGCGAACTCCAGCCCTGCAGCGCGATGTCGGGTGTCAGGGCATCGTCCCGCGAGCGCACCGTGGGGTCGCACCACACCAGGTCGCCGACGCGCAGCCTCGTCGCGTCCGGGCCTACGCGGAGGATCCGCCCCACGCCGCCGACACCGGGCACGACGGGAGGGGCGAGGGGATAGTTGCGCCGGCCGTCGAAGACCTCGGCTGCGTACGGCGCCACGCAGGCGGCGAGGACCTCGACGACGACCTCGCCGCCGCCCGCCTCGGGGTCGGGCACCTCCCGGACCGTCAGCGGGGCGCCGAACCGCGTCAGAACTGCCGCTCGCACGGGATGACCTCCAAGTCCGTTCCAGATCAAGCACGTTCACGCTGCTCTGCGCGCGTTCGTCCGTGCCGGTAGATCCGACACTAGGAGCCGTCCGGCCATGCGGGAAGCGACGATCCGGCATCCCTGGTACGCGTAGTTCGCATGGACGTCTCCACTACGGGACTACGGGTCCTGCGACAGATCGCCGAGTCCGGCAGCTTCACCGCGGCGGCCACCCGCCTCGGCTACACGCAGTCGGCCGTCTCACGGCAGGCCGCCGCCCTCGAACGCGGCGCGGGCACCATCCTGTTCGAGCGCCGCCCGGACGGGGTGCGGCTCACCCCCGCCGGCCTGACCCTGCTGCGGCACGCCCACACGGTCCTTGCCTCGCTCGCGGCGGCCGAGCGCGAGCTCACCGGCGCCGCTTCGAGCACCGAAGTGGTACGGCTCGGGGTGTTCCTCAGCGCGGGTGCGGCCATCCTGCCCGCCTCGCTCGCCCATCTCGCCGCGGCCAGTCCGCAGATCACGGTCACCACCAGCGAGGGCACCACCCCCAGCCTGACGCGAGCGCTGCGCGCCGGCTCGCTCGACCTCGCCGTACTCACGTCCCGGCCACCTCACCGGCCCTTCGACGGCGACGCGCCGCGCCTGCGCGTGGAAACCGTCGCGGACACCGAACTGCTGGTGGCCGCGGCGTCGGCCGGGCAGTTCGCGGGGCGCACCGCGGTTCACGTCGACGAGCTGCTCGAAGCGGCGTGGATCGCGACCCCGTCATCGAGCACCGAGCCGATGCTCGGGGCCTGGCCCGGCCTGCCGGGAAGGCCGCGCATCGTTCACTCCGCGCGCGACTGGCTGACCAAGCTCCACCTCGTCGCCCGCGGCTTCGGTGTGACGACGGTGCCGGCCCGGCTCGCGCCGTTGCTGCCGGCCGGGGTGAGCCTGCTGCGCGTCGACGGCGCACCCCCCGAGGTCCGCCGGCTGCTCGTGGCCCGCCTCCCGGGCCGCCCCGCCCCGTCGGTCACGGCCGTGACGCGAGCGATCCTGTCGGCCACCTGAACCGTTGCCGGAGCGGAGCGCGCTTCACGTGATCGGCGCGGACGGGTGTGTCCGGCGGGGGAGCCGGCCGCGGAAAACGGTCGACACCGATCTACGCCGGTGGCTAGGGTCGCGGCCGTGACGATCACGCTGAACGACGCCGCCCGCGAGCTTCTTGACGCCGCGCATCCCGCGGTGCTGGCCACCGTCAATCCCGATGGCAGCCCGCAGACCTCGGTGGTCTGGGTCGGCCGGGACGGCGACGACCTGCTGATCTCCTCGGCGGCGGGCCGCCGCAAAATCACCAACATGGAACGCGACGGGCGGGTCAGCCTGACTGTCTACGACCGGGCCGACCCGCAGCGCTACCTGGAGGTACGCGGCAGCGCGACCGTGGCCGAGGACCTGGGCCGGAAGGTGGCCGTCGCCCTGGCCGAGAAGTACGAGGGGCCCGGCGCGGGTGAGGAGTACGTGGAACTGCCCGCGGAGGTGGTGCGCGTGGTCGTCAGGATCACCCCGCGGCGCCTGGCCGGAACCTTCGCCGGCTGAAACGGCTGAGACGGCTGAAACGGCTGAACCGGCTGAACCGGCCGGGCCGGGCCGGCCGGACCGGTCAGCTTGTTACGCTCTCCGATCATGCGAGCCCTCTTCCCAGGATCCTTCGACCCGGTCACGCAGGGGCACCAGGACGTACTCCGGCGTGCTGCCCGCCTGTTCGACGAGGTCGTCGTGTGCGTGATGGTCAACGCGAACAAGACCGGCCGCTTCCCCGTCGAGGAACGGCTGGAGCGGCTCCGCGCGGCAGCAGCCGACTTCGGCAACGTCACGGTCGACTCCCACACCGGCGGCCTCCTGGTCGACTACTGCCGCCGGGCCGGAATCGGCGTCGTCGTCCGCGGAGTCCGCGGCGTCGCCGACCTGGACTACGAGATGCCGATGGCCCGCATGAACCGCGAACTGGCCGGAGTCGAAACGCTCTTCATCGCCGCGGACCCCACCCTGGCCCACATCTCCTCCACCCTCGTCACCACGATGAGCCGACAGGACCGTGTGCCGAACGACGACACGAGCGAGCCCGTTCCGGCGGGCGGGGGCGCAGCCGCGGGTTCCTGAGGCGCGGCCGGTGCGGTCAGGACCGGCCCGACCGGCATCTACGCAACCGCAGGTATCCGCACCGTCTACGCAACCGCCGGTACCCGCAACGCGGCCAGCACCGGCAAGTGGTCCGTGGCCGTGCGAAGGTCTTGTTCCGCCACTCCGGCGAGCCCCATCGGCACCCCGCAGCCGAGGACTTCCACGCCCGGTGTCGCGAAGACCGCATCGATCCGTTGCAGCGGATCGCCGAGACGGGTGGTGTGTTCGCGTCCCCACGGCCTGGTGGCCCAGCCGTCCTGGAGCGCGTGCGCCAAGAGGCCGAAGGTGCGGCCGTCGGGGCGGTCGTTGAAGTCGCCCCCGGCCACGGCGTACGGCACGTCCAGGGCGGCCAGTTGACCGAGGAGCAGACCGCCCTGCTGGAACCGCTCCTGGTCGCTGACGCTCAGGTGACAGCTGAGCACCCCGAGCCTCGCGCCGCCGAACCGCAGGACGGCGGTGGCGAAGCCGCGCTGGTGCAGGCCGGGGGTGCGGGGGAGCAGGATGTCCTGCGTGCGCTCCACCTGGGCACGCAGGGAGGAGAGGATCATGGGGCCGGATGCGGTGGCGCCGCCCGAGACGTACACGAGCTCCGAGGCCCTGGCGAGACGGGCGGCGGCCTTGCGCCAGCGGAAGAAGCGCGGCGCCTCCTGTACGCAGACGACATCGGGCCGGCAGGCCCGGATCACCCGGGCCAGGGCCGCGACGTCGTCGCGCATGGAGCGGACGTTGTAGCTGAGCACACGCACCACGGCGGAACCGTCGGACTCCGTCGCCGACTCGGGCAGATCCCGCAGGCTCTCCCTCTCCACGCTTCCCCTCCTGGCATCGGTGGACGGCGGCAGGCAGTCGCTGACGTCGCACGCCTACCGCTCGGCATCTCACCCACACCCAAGCACAGCACGCACCGGATCGCCGTGCCGCCAGGCCTCGCGCCACCGGCCCTCCGTCCGGCCGTCAGGTGCTGAGCAGGCGGTTGAAGAACGAGCGGTACTGCTGCAGCGCGACGCGAAGATCCTCCGTCGCCACCTCCTCGCCGCGATGCCACTGCCCTTCGAGGTCACGCTTGTGCGCCGAGAAGGTCGTGGCGAGGGCCTGCATCGTCTCGGCGACGAGCTGGTCGGCCGCGTTGACGGACTCCCGCGGGTCGTCGACGAACCGGCTCTGGATCTGCTGCCACCTCGCGCGGAACTCCTCTTCCTCCCCACCGAGCAGCGGCTCCTCCTCCCCGGCCGGTTCCGCGGCCCGGCGGGGCTCGTCGGCCGATGCCCGCGCCTGCCCCGCGTCGTCCCTTCGGTCCTCGGGGCCGGCGCCGGCCGAAGCCGTGGCCTCGCCGGGGTAGGCCGGCGGGGTGTCGGTGAGGTCCGGTGCCGCGCTCTCGGTGTCCCGGCCGTCGGTGTCCCGCCGCCCGGCTCCGGTCAGATCCTCCGTGGACAGAGCGTCGCCGCCGCCGGGCCGGGGTGTCTCCATGCTGTTCATCGCCGCACATCCATCCGTGCTCTCGTCCTTCCATGCGCCACGGCGTTCGCCGCGACGCACCCGCGCCCGCCGTCCCTCGGCCGCCGTCTCATGCCGCGTCCCTGCCCGGCCGGTCTCCGTCGTGGAGCAGCTCCTCGAACAGCGCGCGATAGTGCACCATCGCGCCGCGCAACTCCTCGGTGGTCGCCCGGTGGCTGCTGCTGCGGTCGTTGACGTCGTGGGCGGCGCGGTAGTGCTCCAGGGTCTTTCCGTGCTCGACCGACAGGTCCCTGAGCTGCTGCTCGTACCCCTCCGTGGGGTAGCCCCGTTCGCTCATGAGCGTCGTGACGAGCCGGTCGGCGTCGTGGACGGCCTCGTCGGGCCGGTCGACGAACTGCTCCTGCACGTGGGCCCAGTCCCGGGAGTAGCGGTCGCGGGCGGCGGCGGGCAGCGGCTTGATGTCCAGCGCGTCGTGACGCTCCTCGCGCTCACGCAGTTCCTGCTCGCCCGCCCGGCGGCTGTCCTGCGCTTCCACAGTGCGCTCGTACTCGGGGCCGAACCGCTCCTGCAACCCGCGGCGGCGCACCATGACCCTGCGTGCCGCCACCGCGCAGACGATGAGCACCACCACGACGGCGACGATGATGATGATGACGGTGAGGGACATCGAGTCCTCCGCTCGTTGGCCGACCCGGCGCACCGTGGCCCCGCGAGGCCGGCCGATGCCCCGACCCACCGGTTGTCGTACGACGACCCACCGGTTGTCGTACGACCGACCGGTTGTCGCAGGGCGGCCCTTGTTCTCCGGCAATGGTGCCGATGTCCACTGTCCACAACGGCGGGCTCGGCCTGGGGAGGGTGCGTGCGCACCCGACACGTGTACGGCAGTACGTACGGCAGCCAGGTCCGACCCATGCGGACGTTCTGCCTCCGGTACCCATCGTGCTCCTTGTCGGCGCCGACGACAAGGAGCACGATGCGCGGAGCGGGCGTGCTTCAGTGCTGGTGGAGCGCCCATTTGCTGCCGTCGACCGGGGCCGAGCCGGGCAGTGCGATGAGTTCCGGTTTGAACAGGGGCTTCGCATCCATCGCCGGCTCCCAGGTCGCCAGCGTCTCGTCCTGAGGAACCTCGATCCGCTTGTCCTGGGCGAGATCGGCGACCACCTTCAGGAGCAGCCGCACGCCCAGCGGGGCCAGGTGCTCGCGCCACAGGCTCTGCGCGGTCGAGCCCGGCGGCACCAGCAGGTGTTCCTGCGCGGCGAGCGGTCCGGCGTCGGTCCGCTCGGTGAGGTGGTAGACGCTCCCGCCCGTGACCTTGTCGCCGTCCCGGATCGTCCACCGGATCGCGTCACGGCCACGGTGCAGGGGCAGCAGGCTGGGGTGGTAGCCGATGGTGGCGACGGCGGCCCTGGCGCGCGTGCGGCGGCCCAGGAAGGCGTGCGAATGCGCGGCGACGATGATGTCCACGCCGTCGGGGACGTGTATCGCCCGCAGCTCGGCCGAGTCCGTCCACGGGATGCTGCGCGGGTACGCCCAGGAACGCAGCCGGTCCCAGGACATCGCGTTGCTCTCGTCGCACTGCCCCCGGCGCAGCCGGGGCGCGGCCGCGCCGACGATCTTGTGTCCTTCGTCCAGCAGGGCGTCCCCGACCTGCACCGCGAACGCCCCCCGCCCCGACAGGTAGATGTTCACTCGTGCCCCCGGTGTGCTCCCGCCACCGTGGTGGCGTGCCGTTCGACGTAGTCGAGGGCGGCGTCGCGGTCCGGGTCGCGGTGCACGACCTGCCAGCCCCGCGGCATGTCCAGACAGGGCCGCCACAACGCGTGCTGTCCGCCGGTGTTCGTCACCACGAGCCAGTCGGCCTCGCCGCCGGCATCGAAAGGGTTGCCGCTCATCAATCGACCTCTTTCAGTCCAGGGGGATCGGGCCAGAACCGCACGGGCAGCGTGGAGAACCCGGTCAGGAAGTTCGACCGGATGCGCAGCGCCTCCTCGGTCTGCTCGAAGCCGGTGGTGAAGTCCCGCAGTGCCATGAGGAGTTCGGAGACCTCCACCTTGGCCAGGTAGGAGCCGACGCAGAAGTGCGGGCCGTAGCCGAAGGCCAGATGCTTGTTGGGGGCGCGGCCGAGGTCGAACACCCCGGGCCGCTCGAAGGCGCGCTCGTCCCGGTTGCCGGACGCGTGCCAGAGCGTGACGATCTCGCCGGGCCGCAGCCGTACCCCGTGCAGTTCGGTCTCGTGGACGACGCTGCGCCCGAAGTGCATCGTGGGCGAGGCCCAGCGCAGCACCTCGTCCACCGCCGTGTCGATCGCCACCTTCCCTTCCTTGAGCCGCTGCCACTGCACGCGCTCCCGCGCGAGCGTGCGCACGCAGTCGATCATCGTGAGCCTGCTGGTCTCGTCGCCCCCGATGATCAGGCTGTAGCAGTTGAGCACGACGTCCTCGTCGGACAGCGGGACACCGTCGATGGAGCTGCCGAGGAGCATGCTGATGACGTCGTCGCCGGGGGCCGCGCGCCGCTCCTCGACGATGTCCATGAAGTACATCAGGAGCTCGTTGCGGGCCATCTCGGACTCGACCTCGTCGACGCCCTCGTCGTCCGTCGACAGCGCCGTCCTGGTCAGCGAGAGCAGGAACTCCCGGTCCTGTCCGGGCACGCCGAGCAGGTTCGCGATCGTGGTCATCGGGATCCGGCCGGCGATCTCCTCGGCGAAGTCGCAGCCGCCGGACTCGACGGCCTCGCGCACCAGGCGGCGGGTGTTGGTCCGTACCGTACGGGCGACCTGATCGAGGACCCTCGGCGAGAGCACCCGCTGAAGGATCTTGCGCAACTCGTGGTGGCGCCGCCCGTCGGTGACGGCCAGCATCTTGCCCGCGCCGGCATCGCCGCCCTCCAGCAGGGTGACCAGCACATTGCCGCGCTCGGACGTGAAGTTCACGTTGTCCCGGTAGGTGGCCATGATGTCGTCGTAGCGGGAGAGCACCCAAAACCCCCGGCGCCCGTCGGCCGGGCCGTTCCAGTGCACCGGGGCGGTGTCGCGCAGCGTGCGCCAGAACCCGTCGAGGCCGCGGCCGGCGAAGGTGCCGGGATCGCCCAGGTCCACGGTGTCCGGTGCCGGGTGGAGTGCCGGTTCCAGAGCCGGGTGCAGAGCAGGGTCAAGTGCCGGAGTGCTCACGCTCACCAGTCCGTACGCCAGAACCGGCGCGGCAGGAACGGATAGGTGGGCAGCGGCACGCGGTGGCTGGTTTCCCCCAGGTGCAGGGCGCCGAAGTCGACCCGCTCGCCGCTCACCCAGGCGGCCGCCAGACCCGACAGCGCCCGCGTGTCCGTCCCGGAGCTCAGGATCCCGTTGTCGCCGCGCTGGAAGGAGCTCGCGTCCACGTGCGGCGCGGCGGCGGTCGAGGTGACCCCGCCGCCGGGGGACTCCTCGGACAGGGCCGCGATCAGCTCGTCGCGGCTGCGCACGACGGCCGCCCACCGGCGGGCCATCACCTTGCGCCCCAGGTTGAGGCTGTAACAGATGTCGTCCAGACGCTGCTCGGGATGGGCCGCGAGCCACTCCTTCAGCCTCGTGCGCTGACGGGCCAGTGCGTCGTCGTCCAGGGCGGACAGCGTGGCGAGCCGTGGCCTGCCGGCGTCCTCGGGGGCGCGCCCGGCGAGGGCCGGCGGCTCCTCCAGGACCAGGTGGGCGTTGTAACCGCCGCCCCCGAGCGAGGTGATGCCCGCGCGGCGGATGCCGGGCTCCGGATCCCAGTCCGCCGTTTCGCGCTGCGGGACGAACGGGGTGCTGGGGAAGTCGATGTCCTGATTGACCTCCGTCAGGTTGATGGTCTCCGGGAGCTTGCGGTGATAGAGGGCCAGCGCGGCCTTCATCGCGCCGAAGCCTCCCGACACCACACCGCCGTGGCCCACATTGCCCTTGACCCCGCCGATCGAGGTGGTGGCGGTCTGCTTGCCGAACGCCATGTCCGCCGCGTGGACCTCCAGTTCGTCGGTCATGGGCAGGCCGAGGCCGTTGGCCTCGTACATCGACACGGTGTCCGGGGTGACGCCACCGACCTCCATGGCGTTGGCGATGCACGCGCTGAGCCGCTCGGGCTGGGCCAGGCCATAGGCCATCGCGCTGACACCGTTGTTGTTGACGGCGGAGCCCTTGACCACGGCGTAGATGTGGTCGCGGTCGGCGACGGCCTGGGCGACCGGCTTCAGCAGCACCGTGACGACGCCGCTGGACAGTGCGGTGCCGGTGCCGTTGGCGTCGAAGGGGCGGCAGTGGCCGTCCTTGGACAGCACGCGGTTCTCTTCCCACAGGTGACCGCGCGGGTGCGGCAGGCGGACCATCGCGCCGCCCGCGATCGCCATGTCGGTCTGGCCGAGCAGCAGCGACTGACAGGCCAGGTGCACCGCGTAGTGGAAACCGGCACAGACGGCGGCGACGGTGACGGCCTCCCCGGTCAGCCCCATGTAGTACAGCGCGTTCGACGTCATGGTGTCCGGCGACCACGCCAGACTCGCCTCGATCGCCTCGGGGCCGACCGACACCCGGTCCGGCGGGGAGCTGTAGAGCGCGGCGGTCTGCGGGTTGTTGGCGCCGTACATGCCTATCTCGGCCTTCAGGCGGTCCGGGTCGTACCCCCCGTCCTCGAGCGTCTCCCACGCGCTCTCCAGGAACAGCCGGTTCTCCGGGGTCATCGCCGCCGCCATGCGGTCGCTGATGCCGAACACCGACGGATCGAACTGGTCGTACCCTTCGAGCACGCCGCAGGCACGCACGTAGAACGGGCTGTGGATCAGGGTCTCGTCGACCAGGATGTCGTCCTTGGCGAGGAACGACACGGACTCCCTGCCGTTGACGAGGTTGTCCCAGAACTGCTCTTTGTTCCTGGCTCCGGGGGCGCGAAGCGACATGCCGATGACGGCAACATCGCCCGGGTCGTAGTCCTGCTCGGGGCTGTCGGTCATGAGAGGGCTCCTGCTTCGGGTCGAGGGGTGGGGCTCAGCGGCCGGATGGCGCGGCGCGGCCACGGAGCGCCGCGCGGCGGGTGCCGGCGCGCAGACGGGCCGACGTGACGGCCTCGCGTGCCGCGCCGCTGTCGTCGTCGAGCCAGCCGGCGAGGGAGGAGATGTCGCGGAAACTGAACAGATCGGGCACCCGGACGCGACGGTCGAACCGCCTGGTCATCAGCCGGGCCAGCCGGATCAGCAGCAGCGAGTCACCGCCGAGGTCGTAGAAGGCGGCATGGACGTCGATGCCCGCCGGTTCCAGGTCGAGCAGTTCGCCCCAGATCTCGGCGAGCGCGATCTCGGTCGCGGTGCTCGGAGCCGCCATGGGCCCGCCGGACGACGCCGGGGCGGGGGGCTCCGGCAGCGCGGAGCGATCGAGTTTGCCGCCCGGCGCCAGCGGAAGTGCCGCAAGGAACACGACCGTTGCCGGCACCATGTGGTCGGGCAGCTGGGTGGAGAGCCTGCCGGTGATCGCGGACTGGAGAGCGGCGTCCGACCAGACCCTCTCGCGGGCGTCGCCCTCCGGCACCACGTACCCGATGAGCCTGCCGCCCCGTACGGCGGCGGCCGCCTCGCGGACCTCGGGGCAGCCGGTCAGCCGGGCCTCGACCTCTTCCAGCTCGATGCGGAACCCGCGCAGCTTGACCTGGTGGTCGGCGCGGCCGCCGAACCGGAGCGCGCCGTCCTCGGTGAACGCGACGACGTCACCGGTGCGATACATGCGTTCGCCGTCGAGGAACGGGTCCGGCACGAACCGTTCGGCCGTGGTGCGCGGCCGGTTGACGTATCCGTGGGCGAGGCCGACGCCGCCGATGTACAGCTCGCCGCTCACGCCGGCCGGCAGCTGCCGCAGGTTCTCGTCGAGCACGTAGGCGCGGACGCCGGGCGACGGCGGGCCGATGGTGGGCTCATCGCTCTCGTCCTCGGGCACCAGCTCGACCGAGCAGAACACGGTCCCCTCGGTGGGGCCGTACGCGTTGTAGACGCGATCGGCGCCGGTCTCCCGGTAGGCCCGGTCCACGAGCTTGCGCCGCAGGGGTTCGCCCCC
Source organism: Streptomyces sp. NBC_00442 (assembly GCF_036014195.1). Taxonomy (NCBI): domain Bacteria; kingdom Bacillati; phylum Actinomycetota; class Actinomycetes; order Kitasatosporales; family Streptomycetaceae; genus Streptomyces; species Streptomyces sp. NBC_00442. The sequence goes on along the minus strand of NZ_CP107918.1, from coordinate 185,911 downwards.
GAACACCACGGTACGCACGTTCGGTGGCAGCGAGCCCGCGTCGAGCAGGCTGTTCATCACGGACGGGACGACGTTGAGGTGGGTGATCCTGTCGGCGTACCGGCTGTCCGGCAGGTGGACGGCGCTCTCCACGAGCACGACGGCGCCGCCGCGGCACAGTGCGGCGAAGATCTCCATCACGGACATGTCGAAGCAGACCGAACTCGCCGCCGAGACACCGCTCAGGTCGCGTCCCTCGAAGAGACGGTCCATCTCGGCCAGCATGGCCACGCAGCCGGGATGGTGGAGGGCCACGCCCTTGGGCCGGCCGGTGGATCCCGACGTGTAGATGATGTAGGCGGTGTCATCGGGCACGACCGGCACGGGCCGCTCGCCGGGCTCCGTCGTCACGGTCTCGCCCAGGACGACCACGGTCGGCCCGGCGGGGCAGCCGGCCCGGGACGCGGGTGTGGTCAGCAGCATCCGGGTCCCGCTGTCGCGGACCATGAACGCCAGCCGCTCGGAAGGGTAGTTGGGGTCCAGGGGCAGATAGCAGGCGCCGGTCCGCAGGATGGCCAGGATGCCGACGACCAGGTCGGGGGTGCGCTCGACACAGATGCCGACCGGCACTCCGGGGCCGGCGCCGTCGGCGACGAGCCGTTCGGCCAGCGCGCGGGACCGCTCGTTCAGTTCGTCGTAGGTCAGGACGCCGGCGTCGGAGTAGACCGCGGGCGCGTCGGGATTCTTGACCGCCTGCTCGACGAAGGCGGCGTGCAGGGTGTCGCTCACTGGTCCGCCCCCTGGGGGCGGATGCTCGGCGCGACGTCCTGAAGTGCCAGGTCGGGGCGGGCGATCGAGTCGAAGAGCACGGTGCGGTAGAGCGCGAGCAGGTCCGTCACGGTCTGCCTTTCCAGGTAGCTCGGTTTGTACTGGATGTGGCCGACCACCTCGCCGTCGATGTCGGCCATCGAGATCTCCAGGTCGAATTTGGCGAGGTGCCTGCGCACTTGAAGCGGTTCGAGGGGGAGGGCGCCGTCGGGCTCGATGGTGTCCCCTATGCCGTGGAAGAGCTTCACCGACCGGGGGAAGGCGTCCGAGGACAGCCAGTTCACCACCACGTCGAACCACGGAGAGCGCCCTTCGGCCCTCGGTGGCTTCAGGGCGGACGCCAGGAGGTCGAGCGGGTAGTTCATGTGCTCCAACAGGCCCAGCGAGAAGGCGTGGACCTCGCGCAGCAGATCGCGGAAGCTCCGGTCGCCCGCGGGATGCGCCCGCACCAGGACCGTGTTCAGGTAGTAGCCGATGGCGGACTCCCAGCCGGGCTCGCCGCGCTGGGCGATGGCGGTGGCGAGGACGGAGTCCTCGGCTCCGGCCGCCCGGTTGAGCGTGGCGAAGAAGCCGGCCAGGACGACACTGCTGATCGACACGCCTTCGCGTACCGCGAACTCCCGTAGCAGCCGGGTCTCTTCGCGGCTCCAGCGCAGGGTCAGGTCGCGGCCCTCGTACGTGACGCCCGGCGGGCGCTCCATGGAGGACAGCTCGACACGGGCGGGCGGATCGGCCAGCTCGCGCGACCACCACCGCAGCGCCGCGTCGGCGGCGGGGCCGGCCAGCCACTGGCGCTCCCACTCGACGAACTCGGTGTAGGGGGAGACCGGTTCGCCGTCCGCGGGGTCGGCGCCCTCGTAGTACTCCTGGAGCTCCCGGATCATCACGTCCGCGGACGCGGCGTCCGAGGCGATGTGGTGCACGAGCACCAGCAGGTAGTGGTCGGCGGGTCCGCGCGCCATCAGGACCACCCGGACCAGCGGCCCGTTGTCCATGTCGAGCGGCAGGTGTCCGTACTCGGCCAGTTCCTCACGGGCCTCTTCGTCGTCCAGGTCCGCGCTGTCCACCACGACGAACTCGTACACCGGCTCGTCGAGGACGACCTGGTACGGGCTGCCGCCCGCCTCCACGAACAGGGTGCGCAGCGCCGGATGGCGCTCCATCACGGTGCGTACGGCGTCCTCGAGCGCCGTCTCGTCCACCTTGGTCCGGATCCGGGCGGCCACCATGAAGTTGTAGGGCACGGCGTCCGGCGCGACCATCTGCATGAACCACAGCGAGGCCTGGCCGTGCGAGGCCGGCGCCACCGCGAGGCCGAGACCGCCGGCGCGCAGCCGTTGCGCCGCGGGGGTGTCGGCGGGATCGAGGAGTCCGCGCGCGACCAGTTCCTCCACCAGTTCCTCGGCGTCGAGCTCGGACAGGTCGTCCAGGAAGTCCCGGGGCCCCGGGACCTGCGCCGCTTTCGCGGCGGGGACGGGGGCGGGGGCGGGGTCCTTTGCGGCAGCGGGCGGGGCCGCGGCCGGCCCTTCGATGGTTTCGACGATGTGGCCGACCACCTCCGGTACGGTGCGGCCGTCCAGGAACACCACGGGCGACACCCGGTGTCCGAAGAGCGACTGCAGCCTGTTGACGAGGCGGAGCGCGAGCATCGAGTCGAGGCCGAACTCGCGCAGGTGGGTGCCCTGGCCGAACTGGCTCGCCGGCACGCCCACGGCGTCGGCGATCTCGTCGAGGACAACGTCACCCAGCGGCCGGCCCGGCGCCGCCTCGGCCGCCGCCGGCCGCACGGTCGCCGCCACGGGCTCGGCGGCGGGCTCGGCGGCGGGCGCTGAGGCAAGGGCCTGGGGGCGGGGCGCCGTGTCCAGCCAGTAGCGGTCCTTCTGCCAGGGCACGAGCGGGGTCTCCACGACCTCGACGTCGTCGGTGAACAAGGAGTCGTAGGTCAGCGGGAGGCCTCTGACGTAGAGCGAGGCGGCGGCGCCGAGCAGGCAGCGGACGTCGCTCTCGTCGCGCCGCAGGGAGTTGACGGCGTGCACCTGCACACCGCGGGCCAGCGCGATCTCCTCGACGGCGCCGCGCAGCGTCTCGTGCGGGCCGATCTCGATGAACGTGCCGACACCGTCGTCCACCAGCGAGGCGATCGTCTCGGCGAACCGCACCTGGTTGCGCAGATTGTGCACCCAGTAGTCGACGTCCACGACCGGGTTCACCGTGTCGGCCAGCGCGGTGGAACGGAACTCGATGGTGTTCGCCCGCGGGGTGATCCCGTCGATGCGTGCGCGCAGCGGCTCGGTCAGCGGGTCCATGCCGGGGCTGTGCACCGGCCGTTCGACGCGGATCCGCCGGGTGGAGATCCCGTCCCGCTCGAGGTCGGCCTCCAGCGCGGCGACGGCCTCGGGCGACCCGGAGACCGCCGCACTGGTGGGGCTGTTCACCACGGCGATCGCCGCGTGTTCCGCGTACGGGACCAGCCGCGGCAGCAGTTCGTGCTCCGGCAGGTCGACCGAGATCATGGCGCCCGCGGCCGCCTTCCGCTCCAGCAGGTGCGACCGGGCGACCACGACACGCGCCGCGTCCTCCAGCGACAGCGCGCCCGCGACACATGCGGCCGCGACCTCGCCCAGGCTGTGCCCGACGACGGCGGCCGGCTCGATGCCCAGGTCGAGCCAGACCTTCGCCAGCGACACCTGCAAGGCGAACAGCACGGGCTGCTGGAAGTCCATCTCCTCGAACCTGGACCGGTCCGCCGGGGCCACGAGCTCGTCGAGCACCGAGCAGCCGCCGGCGGCGCGCACGGCCGCGTCGCAGGCGTTCATCCACCCGCGGAACCCGGCGTGCGAGGCCATGAGTTCGCGTCCCATGCCGACCCACTGCGTACCGCCGCCGGAGAACACCAGCGCCACCCGCCGGTCGCCGCCGCCGGTGACCGTACCCGTGACGATGTCGGGGTGCGGTTGGCCGGCGGCGATCCGGGCGAGTCCGTCCAGGACGTCCTGCCGGTCGCGGGCGAACAGCGCGATCCGGTGGTTGTGGTGGGTGCGCCGGGTCGCGAGCGTGTAGGACAGGTCGCTGACCCGCAGCCCGGGGTGGCGCTCGACGTGGTTGGACAGCTCGCGGCAGGTGTCGGTGAGCGCGGCGGCCGTACGCGCCGTGACGGGCACGAGGTACGGCCGCGCCTCGGCCGTGGCACCACCGCCCCGGCCAGGGGCGACGTGCCGTCCCCCGTCTCCCGCGAGGAAGGGGGCGGGCGTGACGGAGAGCCCGGCGGCGTACAGCGCGCCGAGCGACCCGAGCAGGGTCGACGCTTCGTCGGCGCCGCGCCGCAGCGAGGGCAGGGTGGCCGCCGGCAGGATCTCCGAGACGGACTTCAGGAGCAGGGGGTGCGGGCTGATTTCGACGACCGCGTCGATGTCGTGGTCGCGCAGGGCCGTCAGGGCGCCGACCATGTGGATCTCCTGGCGCAGGTTGGCGGCCCAGTAGCCGGGGCCGAGCTCCGCGCCGTCCACGCGTTCGCCGGTGACCGTCGAGATCATCGGGATGCGCGTGGTGCGCGGCACGATGCCGTCGAGCTCCGCCGTGAGCGGGGCGAGGACGTGGTCGATCAGGGGTGAGTGGGGCGCGTGCCCCATCCGGACCCGGTGGCTGGTGACGCCGTCCTCGGTCAGGTGCCGTGCGAGATCGTCGATGTCCTGCGAAGTGCCGGTCACGAGGGTGGAGTTGAGGCCGTTGTAGCCGGACAGGGTGAGGCCTTCGGTGAGGTACTGCCCGGTCACGTCGGCGCCGGCCATGACGGCGAGGCCGTCACCGCGTCCGACGGCCAGGTGCTGCAGGAGCCGGCCGTGGTGGGCGGCCAGCCGGGACGCGTCCTGGAAGTCGAGCGCACCGGCGATGTGCGCGGCGGCGAACTCGCCGACGCTCTGCCCCACGACGACGTCCGGCTCCACCCCCAGCGAGCGCCATGCGTCGGCGAGCGCGACCTGGAGGGAGAACAGCAGCGGCTGGAAGACGTCCATGTCGTCGATGCGGCCGTCGGGCGCGAGGAGTTGCTCGACGAGCGAGAAGCCCACAAGCTCCCGCATCCGCCGGTCGGAGCGCATCATCGACCGGCGGAACACGGGCATGCCGGCGAGCAGCTGCCTGCCCATCCCCACCCACTGCGAGCCGTTGCCCGAGAACAGGAACGCCACGCGCGGCGCACGCGCGGCGGGCTCGCCGACGCTCAGTCCTTCGGCCGGAGCGCCGGCATGGAAGGCATCCAGCTTGGTCCTGAGCTCGGGCATGGAGCGCGCCGTGACCGCGAGCCTGAACCCGCCCTCACCGGGCGCCCGTTGGCAGACCGCACGCAGATCGGTCTCGTCCCGCAGCGCCGCGGCCCGCTCGGCCAGCGCCTCCCGGGAGTCCCCGGCCAGCAGGACGAGCGCGCCCTCGGGGCGCGGCAGTTCCTCCACCACGACGTGGCTGATCGCGCCGCCGAAACCGAACGAGCTGACACCGCCCCGGCGCGCGTCGGACCGCCGCGGCCATGGCGTCAACCGGTCCTGGACGGCGAGGTTGTACTCCTCGAACATGATCTGAGGGTTGGGCGCGGCATAGTGCAGGCTCGGCGGCAGGACGCCGTTGCGGATCGACAGGGCGAGCTTGACCAGACCCACGATGCCGGCGGCCGCTTCCAGGTGTCCGACATTCGACTTGACGGAGCCGAGCAGCAACGGGTCCTTGCGGTCGCCGCCCAGGACGGCTCCGATGGCGTTGGCCTCGATGGGGTCGCCGAGAGGTGTCGCGGAGCCGTGGCACTCGATGTAGTCCACCTGGGCGGGTGCGATGCCGGCCCGGCGGTAGGCGTTGCGGAGCATCAGTTCCTGCGCCTGCGGGTTGGGCGCGGTCATCCCGTTGCTCACGCCGTCGTTCTGGGACGAGCTGCCCTTGATCACGCAGTACACCGGAAGCTCGCGTTCCAGGGCCACGCTCAGGGGCGCAAGGACGACCACTCCGGCGCCCTCGCCGCGGACATAGCCGTCGGCCCGTGCGTCGAAGGACTTGCAGCGGCCGTCCGGGGCGAGCGCGCCCATCGCGTCCATGGCGGTGTAGTAGTCGGAGACGAAGCTCAGGTTGACTCCGCCGGCCAGCACCAGGTCGCTCTCGCCCATCCAGAGGGACTGACAGCCCGTGTGCACGGAGACGAGGGATCCCGCGCAGGCGGCGTCGATGGCCATGCTGGGGCCCTGCAGGCCGAGTACGTAGGAGACGCGGTTGGCGATGATGCCGTCGTGCATGCCGGTCGCCGTGTGCGGGGTGATCTGGACGTCGGGCCCGCGATAGTGCGCCAGCGCCGCGTAGTCGCCCCAGCAGGAGGCCATGAACACGCCGGTCTCGGTGCCGGCGAGGCTGCCGGGCGCGATGCCCGCGTCCTCCAGTGCCTCCCAGGCCAGTTCCAGGATCAGACGCTGCTGGGGGTCCATCTGGACGGCTTCGCGCGGCGAGATGCCGAAGAACAGCGGATCGAACCGGTCGATGCCGTCGATGAATCCGCCCCAGCGCACCGCGTCGCCCAGCAGGTCGCGCCGCGCGGCCGGCACCGGGCCGACGGCGTCCCGGCCCTCGGACAGCAGCTGCCAGAACGCGGACGGGTCCGGTCCGCCCGGGAAGCGGCAGCCGATGCCCACGATGGCGATGGGTTCGTGCGACGCCGCCCGGTGGTCTTTGCTCGGAGCGGACTTCGTCGCGGAACGCGGGCCTTCGGCGAGTGCACGGGACAGTGCGTCGACCGTCGGGTACTGCCACATCCACGTGACGGGCACTTTCCAGCCAAGCAGATCCGACATTGCCGCGGCGAGCGTGGAGAACTTGACGGAGTCGAGGCCGTACTGGTGCATCGGTGTCCAGCGATCCACGGCCTCATCGGGTGAGTCCATCAGCTCGGCGACACGCGACAGCAGAATCTCTGACAGGGCATGCGCATCTCGCACTGCGCGCTCGTGGGGCATTGCGGCTCCTCAACAGGGCGGGCGTAATGGGCCGGTGACGCTTTGCGGCCGAATGGTCAAGGGCTCTTTTATTCCGTGAGCCATGAAATGGCTGCGTAATACGGGCAGTTGCCGCGCGCACGGTGGTATCGCGACGAAGAGCGCGGACGTCGAAGGGTCCGGAACTGATATTCGGTGCTCACAGGGACGGCCATGGGAATGGCTCATGGCGCGGGAAAGGGCGCCTTGATGTGACGACTGCCGTAGGGGAGGGGGAGTCGGGAGGGTAATGCCTGGTCAGAGGCGAAGGGCTGCTCGCCCGGGTGGGCATGGGTGCCCTGTCCCGGACGTGGAGACGTGAGAGCGGACGACAAGTGGATGCACTGCGAATCAACTCCCCGTCGAGTACGCCTGGGTGAACCGGATGGCGCTCCGATTTCACCCGGGTAAGGAATGGCAAATGGAGAATGATGTGACCGGCATGGACCGCACCACAACGAGAGGCGCTCGCCGGACCGACCACTTCAGACTGCCACCCAGTGAATGGTGAAAACAAGAGTTCCCTGTGGGTCAGAAGTGCACTGGCGCGTTCCGGACCCCGGAGTGGCTGATTCCCCGCTTTTCAAATCCGCGTGTTTCGGAAGGGGTTACCCCGATGGCTCCTTGGGACCAGGTCCGACAACGGCCGGTGGGCGCATGGTTCGGGTAGACAGCGCACCAGACGCACTGCAAGCTGCATGGCATGAAAATCATGGACCACGAGCCTGCGCGGGCCGACGCCCGTGTTCCGGTGGTGGGCACCGAACGAACCGAACGAATAGAACTCGCCATCGCAAAGCAGCCATCCGCGGCCGGTGCCGACGCCGCACCACCCAAGCCGGACCGGCACCGTCGTACGCCCGAGCCCTCCAGGACATCCGCCCCGCCGGCCGATCCGGCAGCCGCCCGATTACGGCTCTGCCGCAGCGAGCCGGCGCGGGCCGGCCGTGAGTCTCTCGGGGGGCCCCAATGACGACGACCGACGTGATGCAACGACACAGGCCGGGCCTGGCACTCGGCGTACTGGCCGGGGCGCTCGCTCTGGACGTGAGCGGTCTGGGCGTCCTCAACGCCGCCCTGCCGTCCGTCGGGGAACGCTTCCACCTCGACGAAGCCACCCTCCAATGGGTCATGATCGCCTACGCCGTCACCTTCGCCGGCTTCCTGCTGGTGGGTGGACGGCTGGCCGATGTGTTCGGCCGGCGCCGGGTGTTCGAGGCCGGGATCGCCCTGTTCACGCTGGCCGCGCTGGTCGGCGCCGTCGCACCGAGCACCGCGATGCTGCTTGGTGCGCGAGCGGCCCAGGGCATCGGAGCGGCCCTGTCGGGACCGGCCGCGCTGGCCCTGCTCACCGAGGTGTTCCCGGCCGGACCGGAACGCAACAGGGCCTTCAGCGTGTACGCCGCGGTCGGCGCGGCGAGTTTCAGCGGCGGTGTGATGCTGGGAGGTGTGCTGACCCAGTTCTTCGGCTGGCGCTCGGTGCTGTGGTTTTCGGTGGCGGTGGGCGTGGCGGTGCTGTCCGCGACGCGCGCCGGGCTGCCCGGCGGTGTCGGACGCGGCGGCCGCCTCGACCTGCCCGGAGCGATCTCGGGCACGATCGGCCTCACCCTGCTGGTCGTCGGCGCGAGCAGTGGTGGTGCGGTGGCGTGGGGTTCACTCTGCGCCGCGGTGCTGTGCCTGGTGCTCTTCGTGGCACGCGAGCGCGGCACGCCCGACCCGGTGCTTCCGCTGGGACTTTTCCGGCTCTCCTCGGTGCGGTCCGCGAGCCTGGCGGCGTTCCTCCAGTACATGGGCTCGGTGGGGATGCTGTTCTTCGCACCGCTGTATCTGCAGGGGATGCTGAAGTACTCGCCGGTCGAGTCCGGGCTCGCCCTGGTGCCGATGTCGGCGGGCGTCTTCCTGACCGCCAACTTCGCCACCGGGCGCCTCCTTGCCAAGTACACGCCCCGTACGCTGATGACCGTCGGGCTCGTCCTGATCGGCGTGGGGACGGCGCTGTGGATGAGCACGCCCCACCAGGGCGACTACGTGCTGCACGTGCTGCCCGGCCTGGTGATCAGCGGCATTGGCCAGGGACTGAACTTCCCCTCGATGACGTCCGCGGGCCTCACCGGCGTCGAGCCCGAGCGCCACGCGGTCGCCGGCGCGGTGAACGTGGTGGCACAACAGATCGGCGCGAGCGTCGGCGTGGCGGTCATGGTCCTGATAGCGGCAACCAGCGACGACCAACTCACCGGCTACCACCTCGCCTACCTCGCGGCCGGCGTCGCCTGTGTGCTGGGTGCGGTGGTCATCGCCACGACGGGGCGCCGCGACAAAGCTATTTGACACATCGTCAGGAAGTGGTGACTCCTCACAACACCGCGGCCGGGCCGCGCCCACGGGGGCGGTCCGGCCGACGGTTCCCCGCTCACATCAGGCGCCGCATCCGCAGATCGGCCGGGATCCGGGCACGGGAAACGAGAAGAGGGCCGAAGAACCCTGTCCGGTTCTCAGCCCTCTTGTCGTGCAGTAGCGGGGACAGGATTTGAACCTGCGACCTCTGGGTTATGAGCCCAGCGAGCTACCGAGCTGCTCCACCCCGCGTCGGTAGGACCATCCTACGTGCTCGGCGGACCGCTCCCGACCACCGCTCGCCCAGCCCCTGTAGGTTCCGGGTCCGCGTTAGCAGTGTCGGTCGATCTCTAGCAGTCGGCTGGCAATCCTCCGGGTCGCGTGAGCAGCACCTGTGGTCGGCGACCTGGGCGTTCAGGTTACGGCTGGGGCGGTCGCAAGGCGCCGACGATGACGGTGGTCACCATCTTGCGGACGGCGGCGGTCTGTGGTGGGGCGCTTGTCCGGTCGGCGAACAGCAGGTGCCCGGCCCCGACGAGGGTGGGGGCGAGTGTGTCGATGTCTGCGTCACCGGCCAGGCGCCCCAACTCCCGCTCAGCGGTGAGGTATGCGGCGATCATGGCGGTGCCCTGCATGGCCAGGGGGATGCCGGTCAGACCGGCCTCGCGCAGCCGGGCGCGAAGGCCGTCGCGGAAGGTGATGAGCGCGACGATCGCCACCGTGACCGGACCGAACAGATCCTGCAGCGCGTCGACCAGGTTGTCCACCACGCTCCCGGTCCCGGCGGTCGCGCGCAGAGTCGTGGTCCGGTCCTCGATGCCGCGGACACGATCGAGGACCAGTTCCGCCAGGAAGGCGTCGAAGTCGGCGAAGTGCCGGTGCAGCACACCCTTGGCACAGTTCGCCTCCTCCGTGACCGCCCGGCTGGTCAACGCGTCGGGCCCGTCCCGAAGCAGGACACGCTCGGCGGCTTCGAACAACTGGCCGCGCACGTTGTGGAGGTGCACCCCTGACGGCATTGTCTCCCTTTCCGGGTCGCCCCGCCTTAACAAGTGGGCAATCGCCCACTAGTGTGGGCGCATGCCCACTTTATCGCAGGGACAGCCGGACACGTCCGGACCCGAGCCCCACCGCCACCGGCAGACGGCCGAGTCGTTCGGAGTGGACGCCGAACGCTACGACCGCGCCCGACCGCCGTATCCCCAGGCCCTGGTGGACAGGATCGTCGCGGCAAGCCCCGGCCGGCACGTCCTCGACGTCGGAGCCGGAACCGGCATCGAGGCCCGGCAGTTCCGGGCGGCCGGCTGCACGGTGCTCGGTGTCGAGCCCGACGAGCGGATGGCCGCCTTCGCGCGACGCGGCCGTATCGAGGTCGAGGTCGCCAGGTTCGAGGACTGGCAGCCGGCCGGGCGGCAGTTCGACGCGGTCATCGCCGGAACTGCCTGGCACTGGGTGGACCCCGTCGCCGGCGCGGCCAAGGCGGCCCAGGTGCTCAGGCCCGGCGGCCGACTCGCCCCCTTCCACCACGTCCCCCAGCTCCCGGCCGAGGTGATCGACGCCCTCACCGAAGCACTCCAACGGGTCGCCCCCGATTCCCCGTTCAACCCCGGCCTGCTCAGAGGATCGGCCGCGGACGCCTACCAGCCGTTGTTCGCGAAGATCGCCAACGGGATCCGGCAGACCGGCAGCTTCAGTGAGCCGGAACAGTGGCGCTTCGCCTGGGAGCGTACCTACTCCCGGGAGGAGTGGCTCGACCAGCTCCCCACTTTCGGCGGCCTCACCCAACTCCCCGCGGACAAAATGGCGCAGGTCCTGGACAGCACCGGGACCGCGATCGACAAGCTCGGTGGCCACGCCACCATGCCCTACACATCCGTCGTGATCACCGCGACCCGCTCCCCTACGGCCTGACCACCGCAAACGTCGGGCGTCGCCGAGCACGAGCAGACTCATGAACTCGGCGACGCCTCCGGGGAAGCGGGAAAGATTCTCCGCTTGTTGCACCGGACCTCAACCCAACGGTCCGTCCCGGCGACCGGCACGATTGCTCAAGATCAGCCGATCGGCCCACTGCTGACGCGACATGGAATCCGGAGTTTCAGCAGGACCCACTGCTGAGGGAGCGGCTCAACCTACAGCCCCGCCGGCTTCTTGGGCCGCCGCCAGCAGCGCCTGTTGGACGAGAACGGCGTCGGCCTTGGGGATGACCAGGTCGCGGGAGCCCTCTGCCGTGTCGAGGTCGAAGCAAGCCAACTTCCAGTGCCCGGACCTTGCCTGGGACGGGCGCAGGGCGAACGGCGGGCTCAGCACTACGGATCGGCCGCCGGAACGGTGCCAGGTGATCGGTTGCCCGTGGGTGAGGTGGAGGTAGCCGGGTTGGCGACGGGCGGAGCCCTCCGCAAGGGTTCGCGAGAAGCAGGACACCTTGAGCGTGGTTCCGGCGAGGTAGTCCTCGCTGTCCTTCGCCGTCGAGGGCCGCTTGATCCACAACCAGCGAAGCAGCGTGTCGGAGAAGGTCTGCGTTCCCGCGGCACGCCGCACGTTCGAAGTCATGGGCGCAGAGTGTGGCAGGCGGTCACCCCTGCGGACAAGAGCCGTCCGCACGCCCCGTGGACCACCAGGGCTTCCCCGGCGCGGAACCCGTACGGTTCGACGACCAGGCCCAGGGCCCGGCCCCGGCGATGCTGGGGGGTTGTCGCGCGGCGCCGGCACGGGACGTCGGGGCGCTGCCCCCTCCGGGCCGCGTGGGCTGTCAACTGGCGCTCTGCTGCGCGGGATTCAAAGGCGCCGGCCGGTCGGGATCGCCGGCCGGGGCCGCGGTGCGCAGCGCCGCCTCGACCCGGCGGTTGCTGGTCATGGTCGCCGTGATGGCGGTCATGGTGAGAAGGAGGGCGGCGGCGGTGCAGATCGGGGTGCGCACGTCGTACGCGTGGGCCAGCCAGCCGCCGAGGAAGGCGCCGAACGGCGCGGCGCACATGGCCAGCATGCGGGAGGTGGAGGCGACCCGGCCCATCAGGTGGGCGGGGACGATCGCCTGCCGAAGGGAGGGGCCGAGCACCATCGTGGCGCCCATGCCCGCTCCGCAGACGGCGAGTGCGAGGCCCGCGGCGTACGGGTTCGGGGCGGCGGCGAGGCCCAGGATGGCCAGCCCCTCCACCGCGGCCGTGCAGGTCAGGGCGGTGCCGGTGCCCAGTCGCCGGCCGAGGAAGGAGGCGATGCCCGCGCCGAGCAGGCCGCCGGTGGCTTCCGCCGTGAGCAGCAGGCCGAAGCCGAAGGTGCCGACGCCGAGACGGTCGTGGGCGAAGAGGGCGAGGACCGTCTCCACGGCGAGGAAGGCGATGTTCCCGACCGCCGGGCGCAGTGCGAGCCCGAGCAGCAACCGGTCCCGGAACACATACGACGCGCCGGCCCGCGCCTGCCGCAGCAGTGACTCACGGACCTGCGGTACGGGCCGGGGCGCGGCGGGCAGCGACCGTACGAGCAGGGCGGACAGCGCGAACGACACGGCGTCGGCGAGCAGCGGAACCGCGCGCCCGAGCGCCAGCAGGGCGCTGCCCGCGGGCGGCCCCGCGAAGCCGGACGCGGCGGTCTGGGCGCCGCGCAGACGGGAGTTGGCGCGTTCAAGAAGCGCCGGGTCGCGGCCGAGCAGATCCGGCAGATAGGCCGTGGCGGCCGTGTCGAAGAACAGACCGCCGAGACCGAGCAGGAAGGCGACGGCCGCGAGCAGCGGGATGCTCAGCAGGTCGAGCGCGGCCGCGACCGCCGGTATCGCGAGCAGCACGGCGCGCAGCGCGTCCGTGGCCCACATCGTGCGCCGGCGGTCCCAGCGGTCCACCAGCGCGCCGCCGAGCACCCCGAAGAGCAGCCACGGCAGTGTTCCGGCGGCCGTGACGACGGCGAGCGCCATCGGATTCCGGGTCAGCGACAACGCGATCAGCGGCAGCGCGGCGTGCGACACCCCGTCGCCGAGCGAGGACACCGTCTGCGCGGTCCACAGGCGCCCGAACCCGGTCCCCAACTGCCGTACGTCCGTGCTCATCCGGCGCTCCCCTCGGGCTGCTGGTGCGACGCCGGCCGGAACAGCGCGAAGACGAGTGAGGTGTCGGGGAGCGAGGGGTCGGACAGCTCCCGGAACTCGTCGGCCAGCGCGTGCAGCCGCGCCCCGAGCTCCGCGAACTGCTCGTCGGTGAGCCGCAGATGGGCCATCCGCACGTGCCGCTCGGCATCCTTCGGCGCCGCTTCCAGGTCCGCGACGGCGTGCCGCATCAGCGTGTCCCGTCCGCCCTCGCCCGGGTCGGGAAGCACGATCGACCCGGCGGCCATGGCGTAGTACCGCTCGGTGACCCCGCGGACCTTCCTGGTGCGTACCACCTTCACCAGGCCGGCCCGTTCGAGCAGCCGTACGTGGTAGCTGGAGCTTCCCTTCGCGAGGCCCACGCGTTCGGCGATCTGGGTGATCGTCGCGGGCTCGAAGCGGAGCACGGCCATGATGCGGTGACGCGTGAGGCTGGAGACGGCGCGGAGCTGCTTGTCGGTCGTGACGTGAAGCGTCTCGGGAAGATCGTCAGTGGGCATGCCGCTAATGGTCAACGATCCTTGACCATTAAGCAAGAGGGCGGCCAGGGCTGATGTCCGAGGGGCGCGGGGGAGGAGTCTGTGGCGCGTCGTCCGCTTCGGCGCCGTCCATCTACGGCCAAGCGGTGCCGAGTTGGTTCAGTCGGTCCCGGCGAGGATGGAGCGCAGCGTCTCGGTCCACCAGTCGAGCAGGCGATCCCGAGCGCCCGCGTCAAGGCCGGCGCTCCTGCGGAACTCGTCGCCGAACAGCGGCTCCGTCGCGACGGCTTGGTGCAGTGCGGCCACCGTGAGCTGGACGGTCTCACGCGAAGGGGCTGTCCGGCCGGTGGTCGCACAGGCGGCCCGAGCGGTGGTGTGCAGGCGGTCCACGACCTCGTCCAGCATCCCGCTGCCGGTGTCCCGCCATCCCAACTGCCGCAAAGCAAGGGCGAGTTCGGCGAACCCGTCGGCGTACAGCGCGGACAGGACGCGGACGAGCCCGGCGGGGTCGGCCGCTTCGTCGCTCCATCCGCCGAGGGCGGTGCGCAGTTCGGACTTCAGTTTCGACCCGCCGAAGCGCAACAGAGCGGACAGCAACTGCTCGTGGGTGCCGAAGTGGTGATTGACCGCGGCGTCGGACACCCCGACCTCGGCGGCGACGGCCCGTACTCGCACGGCCGCCGGACCGCCCGCGGCGAGCAGTCCGGCCGCGGCCTCAAGGATCAGCCGCTTGGCCTCGTCGGGTGTACGTCGTACGCGGGCAGCCACACGCTCACCTTACCTTGACCCCTCAAGGCAGCGGGCTTACCTTGAGATGTCAAGGTAAGCGGGCCGGGGAGGACGAACCGATGGGCGGACGGGCCGGAATTCCCTCGATGACGGACCTGGCGGATTCCCTGGGAGTCCCGATCCAGGACCCTTCACCGCCGTCCGCGGTCTTCTACTCCCGTGCCGGCTGCCGACTGCACGCGTTGGACTGGGGCGCGACCGGCCCCCATGACCCGCACGTCCCGGACGTCCTGCTGCTGCACGGTGGCGGGCTGAGCGCGCACACCTGGGACTTCGTGTGCCTGGGGCTGCGCGGGGCCGCCCGCCTCGTCGCCCTGGATCTGCGCGGCCACGGCGACAGCGACTGGAGCGACGACTATCGCATCGCCACCCTGGCCGAGGACGTCATCGCCGCGGCCGGCCATCTGGCCCTCGACCGGGTGCGACTGGTCGGGATGTCGCTCGGCGGTGTGGTCGCGGCCCATGCCGCCGACGCGTACCCCGACCGCGTCGAGCGCCTGGCGCTCGTCGATGTCGCACCCGGCGTCGACTTCGAAAGCACCGGGCGGGTACGGGCGTTCATGGCCGGGCTCGGCCCGGTCGCCGGACTCGACGCGGTCGTGGACGCCGCGATGCGGGTCAACCCGCGAGCCCACCGGCCGAGCGTCACCTATCGCATGAGCACCCTGTTCCGCCCCCTTCCCGGCGGGGGCTGGCTGCCGAAGGGAGACCCGCGACCGCCCGACTTCCGGGCCATTCTCACCGCGATCGACCAACTCGCTCTGCAATTAGCCGAGTTGCCCGTCCTTCTGGTGCGCGGCGGGCGCAGCAGGGTACTCCCGCAGTCCATCGCGGAACGCCTGGTGGCGTGCGTTCCGGACGCCGAACTCGTGGTGATCCCGGACGCGGGCCACAATGTGCAGGAGGACAACCCGGCCGCGCTCGTCGACGCCTTGCGTGCCTTCCTGACGCGCTGACCGGCGTCCGGGACGCCTGCGACGTCCGGGCGCGCCGGTCGGCGGAGTCCGCAGCCGCGGCTACGGCGTGTAGACCGCGTCGCTCCCGTACAGCGGTTGGGTGAAGCTGGAGACGTAACTGTGCCGGTCGGAGCCGTCCAGGTTGTAGGTGAGGTACACGCCGTAGCCCCCGCTCACCGTGCGCTTGGCGAGGCTCGCCGCCGTACTCGCCGACGTCGACGCGAAGTCGATGGCCGCCGGTGACAGGCCCGACTTCGGCAGCGCGATGCCCGGAACACCCCAGGTTCCGTAGTACGGGTTCCAGGCGTAGTTGAACTTCGACGAGATGTTCACGCCGCCGTACGACAGGCTCGACGCCGCGGGGCCGATGTTGTAGAGGGAGATGAGCTTGCCGGGCATGTTCGCGCGCAGGGCGGAGACCAGGTAGACGAAAGAGCTGCTGTTGGGCTGGCCGGTGCCGTTGTTGCCGTACTCGGCGTATTCGTCGTCGAAGTCGATGCCGTCGAGGCCGTACTTGGCCACGGCGTCGGACAGCTGCTTGGCGAACCCGGTGGCCGCGGCCTGGGACGGGAAGTTGGCGAAGCCGGCGCCCTGATGGTTGCCGAGCACCGACAGCATCACCTTGATGCCCTTGGCCTGCAGCGGTCGTATCTGCGTCTGGGCGTTGTCGAGGACGCGCCGCACGTTGTCGTTGAAGTACAGGTACGCCGACTTCTTGGTCGTGTCGTAGTTGATGTTCGCCGCGAAGATGACGGCCACGTCGAACACATTGCCTCCGCCGTTGGCGAGGGTGTACTTGCCGACGTTGAGCATGCTCTCGCTGTTCACCTCGACGTACGCCACCGAGGTCGGCCCCTTCTTGGCCGGCGCCGGCGCGGTCGCGGCCGGGGCGGTCGCCGCCGCGCCGCCCACCAGGGCCGCGGCAGCCACGAGCGCGAGTGCGGCGGTCCGCACTCTGCTCCGATCGAAGATGCGCATGGTGGATCAGCCTCCTGTCGCCTGGACTTCCCTCAGGAACGCGTCCGCCGAACCAGCGGCAGCCGCATACCCGCCCACCGGTCTGCGCCGCGCGGCGGCGCTCCGCGATGCGGTACGCACGGCCGCGGGACCCGGCCCGAGGAGCTGGACGTGGACGTGGCCGACCGTGCTCGTACGGACGCCGTACGCGGCCGCATGATCCGGCCAGACGGGAGCCTGCCACAACGGATGCGGCACGGATAGGGCGCCGCGACAACGATGTCTTTTTCCTGGGCGCGCCGACGGCCGGCACCGGAACGGCGGGGACGGGGCGCGATGCGCGAGGGGGCGTGGCCGGCCGGACGAACGGGCCCGAAATCCGGTTGACCGGCGCGGGGTGGCCGCTGGTACATTTCCGGTGGCCGTGCGAGAGATGGAGGAGGTGGTACCCGTGAACGCAGTATCGACATGGGTGCTCCCCTCCGGGGTCACGGTCGGGCGATAGGTCGTCGTCCGGGAGCGCCGTTCCGGTCACTCCCGAAAGGCACGACCATGCACTTCACTTCTGAACGACGGCTCGACGACGGCGTCGCCGAGCGAGCATTCACCCTCGGCGAGATCCCGGGCTTCCTGTGGACACCCGCATGCGCCTCATCTGCCGCGCCGGTGCCGCTGATCCTTCTGGGGCACCCTCCCCTCGGGCTGGACAAGATGTATCCCCGGCTGGTGGCCCGTGCCCTGCACTCCGCGGCGCAGGGCATCGCCACCGCCACCATCGAGCTCCCCGGAAGCGGCAGCCGGCCCCGTTGGCCGGCGGTCGACCAGGCCCGCGCCGACCTGCGCCGGGCCATGGGCGCCGGCGAGCCGGTGAGCGAGGAGATCATCGACGCCCTCGTCCTTCCGCTCGTCGACAGGGCGGTCCCCGAATGGCGTGCCGCCCTGGACGCCCTTCTCTCCCTGCCGGACATCGGCGGCCCGGTCGGGTACTCCGGAGGAGTCATCTCCATCGGCATCCGGTTGGCGGTGGTCGAGCCGCGCATCGTGGCCGCGGGCCTCTTCGCCGGGAGTCTCGTGCCGCGCGCCATGTTCGAGGAGGCCCGACGGGTCACCGTTCCCCTGCACGTCCTGCTCCAATGGGACGACGAAGGGAACGACCGGCAGGCGGCCCTGGACCTGTTCGACGCCTTCGGTTCCAAGGAGAAGTCCCTGCACGCCAACATGGGCGGGCACACCGGCGTCCCGCAGTTCGCCGGGGACGCCGCGGCCCAGTTCTTCACTCGCCATCTGAAGTGAGACCGGGTCCTCGGACAAGGCTGCCGTCCGAGGGCGTCCCCCTCCGCAGGGGGTGACCTCCGAAGCAGGAGGGCCGCGGCGGGGTTCGCGCGCCTGCCGGCTCAGGGCGTCGTGGCGGTCAGGACAAGGACGGCTTGGTCGTCGTCGATGTCCTGGCCGCCGGTGAACGTACGCACGGCACCGATCACGGCGTCGATGGCGTGTCGGGCACCGGGCCGGTGCGGCGCTTCGGTCAGGGCATCGGCGAGGCGCTGCTCGCCGAACTGTTCACCGTCGGCGTCCCGGGCCTCGGTGATGCCGTCGGTGTAGAGCAGCAGGCTCTCGTGCGGGCGCAGGCGCAGATGGTGGGGTGTCACGTCGGGATTGGCGGAGATGCCGAGCAGGGAACCGTGTGCTTCGACCGGCCGGGCGGTGTTTCGGTCGCCGATGTGGAGGGGGAGAGTGTGGCCGGCGCGGACGAGTTCGATGTCCAGCCCCTCCGGTGTGGGGGAGAGCTGCCCGTAGACGAGAGTGACGAAGCCCCCGCCGTGACTGTCGGGCCGGTTGGTCAGGGCCCGGTTGATGGCCTTCACGACGTCCTCGGGGCCCGGCAGGAACGGGGCGACGGCGCGTGCGGTGTGGCGGACCAGAGCGGTGGTGGTGGCCGCCATGGCCCCGCGGCCGCAGACGTCGCCGAGCAGGAAGGCCCAACGGCCGTCGTCGAGGGGGAAGACGTCGTAGAAGTCGCCGCCGATGTCGAGCCCTTCGCCCGCGGGGTGGTAGTAGGTGGCCACATCGGTACCCGGCACGGTCGGCAGGTCCGGCAGGAGCAGGCCGGCCTGGAGGTCGCGGGCGAGGGTGGCGCGGTGGGTGTACTGGCGGGCGTTGTGGGCGGCGGAGCCCGCGCGGCGGGCGAGTTCCTCGGCCAGGGCGACGGTGTGCCCGTCGAAGGTGTGCTCGCCGGTCGACAGCAGGGTTACGGTGCCGAACGCGCTGCCGCGGTCCATGAGGGGAACGCACAGGTAGCCGGTGACTCCCAAATCGTGCCACGGGCCGGGCCCGGTGGGGACTCGGCGGGCCACTTCGCTCGTGCCGGAGGCCAGCACGCGCGAAACGGCGTCGTCGGCGGCGTCGTAGACCGGGACGTGCGAGGCGAGCAGGTCCTGCTGCGCGACGGTGGGGGCTGCGGTGGCGACCCGGCACACCCGTCCGCCCTCGATGACGTCCACCGCGCACAGCGGAGCCAGCCGCGGCACGCACGAGGCGGCGAGGCGCTGGAGGGTCTGGCCGGCGTCCAGGTCGGAGGTGAGAGCGGCGCCGGCATCCAGGAGGAAGGCGAGGTCGGCGCGGGCGGCCTTCTCGCGGGCCTCGGCCGCCAGCCGGGCCTTCTCGGCCGTGTCGCGCTCGATGGCCAGGGCGGCGGTGCCCGCGAAGACGCGGGCCAGCGCGAGGTCGGCCTCCTGCGGCGCCCGCGGCACGCGGTGGTACATGGCGAAGGTGCCCAGGAGGGACCCGTCGCGGGCCAGGATCGGGGTGGACCAGCAGGCGGCCACGCCGGCTTGGCCGGCCAGGTCGCGGAAGTCGTCCCAGAAGGGATGGGCACCGATGTCGGTGACGATCACCGGCTGCCGCCGGTGCGCGGCCGTGCCGCACGAGCCCACGCCCTCGCCGGTGGCGATGCCGTCGATGGCCTGGTTGTAGAAGTCGGGCAGGCTCGGGGCCGCGCCGTGGCGCAGGTGCCGGCCGTCGGCGTCCGCCAGCAGGACGGAGACCAGCACCTCCTCGGGCGCCAACTCCTCGATGACGTGGGCCATCCCGTCCAGCACCTCCAGGAGAGGGGCCTGGCGGGCGATCTGCTCCAGCAGGGCCCGGTGCTCCGCCGTCAGGCGCTGGGCGTGCTTGACCTGGGTGGTCTCCACCCCGATCATGCGCACGCCCATGACGTTCCCGCCGGCGTCGAAGCGGGGTTCGTAGGAGAAGTCGAAGAACGCCTCCCGCGCCGTGTCGCCGTGGCCCAGCAGCGCGCGGGCATCGCGCCCCGTGTGGGGTTTTCCGGTGCGGTAGACGCGGTCCAGCACGGCGACGAACCCCTGCGCGGCCGGCTCCGGTATCAGTTGGGCCAACGGCATGCCGGTGCGCACGGTCCCGCCGCCGATGGCGGCGAAGAACGCGCTGTTGGCCGTCTCCACCATGTGCGCCGGACCGGCCAGAGAAGCGAACACGGCCGTCGACTGTCCGAACAGCGCCCTAAGATCTTCCTCCGCCCCGGCCCCGGCGGCACCCGATGCGCCCGCGGCCACGAAAGGCCGGTCGAGCTGCGGCTCCGGTACACGCGTCATGCGTGGTGCCCCTCATTCGGTTGGGCCGGGACTTCCGTACCGGCAGCAAAGGCGTCATCCCGGGCCGTACCACGGCCTGTACCGCGGCACATGCCCTTGTCCGCACCACGGTCCGCGGCCAGAGCCCCGTTCACATCGGCGTATACGGAGAGCACCTGATGCAGACCCGTCCACTCGAACAACCGGGACAGCTTCGCGGGCACGGACGCCAGCCGCATCGCCCGGCTCCGCAAGGACATCTGCTGGTGGAGCCACACGAGTTCACCGATGCCCGAGGAATCACAGAACGACAGCGCGGCACAGTCGACGACCACCGGCCCCGCCGTCCGCCCGGTGACCAGCTCGGTGCTCCCGGCCTCGCGCAGCTGCGCCACGCTGTCGTGGTCGAGCTCTCCCCGCAGCGCGAACACCACACTGCGCCCGTCCCGCCTGACGTCCACCGTGAACACCCTCAGCTTCCTCCGTGCGAAGCGCTGACCGCCAACCCCCAGGGGAAGAAACCGGCTTCCGGCCCCGCCTACCCCGGAAGCACCACATGGAACCCCACCGGCCCCATATGAGCAGCTCGTCCCCACTGCTCGCTCCGCCGGACCCACCTGTCGGCGGGCGACGGGGCGTCGTGGGGCTGCGGGTCAGGGGCGGCCGGCCACGAACCAGCGGGCGGGAAGTTCCACCGGGGTGCCGTCGGCGTGGGTCTCGCTCATGACGAGGGCGGTCGTGCCCTCGGCGAGGACGGTGAGGCCGGCCGCGCGCAGCAGGGCGGCGACTTCGCCCTCGGCCACTTCACCGGGGCGCAGGTCGTGCTCCTTGACCCGGCGCAGTTTGAGTGACGGGCCGCCGGGCTGCGCGGCGATCGCGGCGATGACCTCCTTGGCCGCGCCGGTCGGTTCGAGAACGAGGGCGCGGCCGTGCGCACCGACCAGCCGGGCGACGGTTGCGGCCACCGCGGGGCGGTCCTCGGGGTCGCTCTGGTGCAGGACGGCCCGCATGTAGACGTTGGTGTCGCCGAGGCGTTCGTGCAGGGCGCCTGCCTGCACCGGGTCGGCGAGGTTGAGCTGCTCGTACGCGGCGGTGGCGTCCGGGTCGGCGCGGCGGGCGTGGGCGACGGCGGCGGCGGAGAGGTCGACGCCGACGGCGCGGGCGAAGCGCGTGGCCAGGAAGCGGGTCTGGGTGCCGTTGCCGCAGCCGAGGTCGGCGATCGGGAGTGAGCGGTCGGCGTACGGGGCGAGGTGGTCGAGGTCCCGTCGCGCGGTCAGGGCCGGGTCCGCGTCCCAGAAGGGTTCGCCCGGTTCGCCGGAGCTCTGTTCCCAGAAGCCGTCCCAGGAGGTGCGGTAACGGTCGGACACGGTCATGGCGTCTCCTGTGCGGTGTGCGGCGGGTGAGGGGCGGGGTTCGGATGGTGCCGAGGGCGGCCGGCCACGCTTGCGCTGACCGGCGTGAAACGCAGTGCCCGCACGGGAGTTGCCCGGCGGGAGGCGGGCCCGGGTTCGGACGATAGTCGAGGAGAGGGCGCGGGCATTGATGTTCCGGCCATGCCCCCTCGTACGAGCGATACGACGGCACGGGCGATACGCGTCGTCATCCGGCGGGCGGGTCGCTCGGCATCGACGCGTGCCGGTGACCCGGGCCGGTGGGGCGGGGAGTCACTGCTCCAGGGCTCGGGCGGATTCCTCCGCGGCCTGTGCGCCGCGTGGGTGCATGACCTGTTCGTAGCGGTCGACGGCGGCGTCGAGGCCGGAGCCGTCCTCGACGGCGGCGACGATGGCGGTGGCGAGGTCGGCCGCGTCGACAAGGGCGAGGTTGGCGCCTTGGCCGGCGGGAGGCATGAGATGTGCGGCGTCACCGAGCAAGGTGGCGCCGGGGGTGTGCGTCCAGGTGTGCGGATAGGGCATGCGGAAGACGGGGCGGTTGATGAACGGGCCCTCGTTGTCCATGAGCAGGCGCAGCAGGTCCTTGTGCCATCCGGCGAAATGGGTGAGCAAGTGGGCGCGTACGGCTTCGGTGTCGGCCAGGTCGACACCGGCGCGTTCGGCCCAGTCGCGCTCGCACTTGAGCCCGACGTACACGCGGACACTGTCCTTGCCGTCCCGCTGCCCGATGAGCATGTGGGTCGAATCGGCGGGGTCGCCGGCGAGCATCATGCCGTGGCCGACCATGTCGGCGAGGTCGGGGTAGCGGCGGTCGACATCGGTGAACGACGTCTCGATCAAGGTGCTGCCGGTGTACAGGGGGACGGCGTCGGAGAGGACGGGACGGACCTTGGACCAGGCGCCGTCGGCCCCGATGACCAGGTCGAACTCCTCGGCAGGGCCGGCTTGGGGGATGACGCGGGCCCGTCCGTCCGGCGTGAGGGCCACCGCGCGTACGGGGCTGTCCCAGCGGATGTGGTCCGTGCCGAGCGCTCCCAGCAGCATGTCGCGCAGATCGGTGCGGTCGATCTCCGGGCGAGCGGGGCCGGCGGACTCCAAGGTGTGGGCGGTGAGGCGGCCGGTGTGGTCGTAGTCGCGCATTTCCTGGCCCTCGGGCCGGGACAGGGACAGGAAGGTGTCGTGGAGGCCGGCGACACGCAGGGCGGCCTGCCCCGTGTGCTCGTCGAGGTCGAGGCTGCAGCCCTGGTCGCGTGAGGCAGGGGTGGTGTCGCGCTCGAACACGGTTGCCTCGATGCCGTGTTGACGCAGGACGGTGGCACACAGCAGGCCGCCGGGGCCGGCGCCGATGACGGCGATGCGCGGGGTGTTCTCACTCATGAGGGGTCCTTTCGCGGAAGGGTTGTCGGGGGATGTGCGGGGTGTCCGAGGTGCCTCGGACGGCATGGACTCCGCGGGCGGTGGTGCGCCGCCGACGCCGAACAGGGCGTAGCCGGCGGCGGCGCCGAAGGTGCTGATGATCAGGACCGGACGCCTGCCGATGCGGTCGCAGTGGCCGCCGAGCAGGGGCGCCACGAGGAACGCGCATGGGGCGTTCACCGACTCCGGCGCGGCGACCCGTGCGGTGCTCATGGCGGTCTTCCCGCCGCCCGACCCAGAACAGCACTATAAACAGAACAGTTCTGATTATACAACTGTTATAGTCCACCTATGGGAACGACGCAGCAGGTCAGCCGCCGTGAACGGAAGAAGGCGGAGACGCGCAGAACGATCGCGGACACGGCTCTGCGGCTCTTCTTCGAGCGCGGCTACGACGACGTGGGGATACGGGAGATCGCGCAGGAGGCCGATGTCGCCGTCGCGACCCTGTTCGCCCACTTCCCGTCGAAGGAGGCCCTCGTCTTCGACCAGGACGCCGAGCAGGAAGCGGCGCTCCTCGACGTGGTGCGCCGGCGGCCGGAGGGAGTCTCCATCCCCGAGGCGCTGCGCGGCTGGCTGCACGAGGTGGTGCGGATCGCCCGCAGCGAACCGAAACTCGCTCGCTTCCACGGGCTCATCGACGCCACTCCGGCCCTGCGCGAGCACTCGGCCCGGATGTGGCTGCGTCACGAGGAGGCGCTCGCCCAGGCCATCGCCGCCGAGCTCGGTCTCGATGCCCCCGACGTCGCGTGCCGGCTCCTGGCCCGCACCTGCCTGGGGGCCATCCCTTCGCTCCGCGACCTCGACGGGGCCGCCCAGATCATCGACGACACGTTCGCCTTCATCGAGGCGGGCTGGAACGCGACGGCCCGCGTCGACGCCTCCCGCCCCCAACGGGCCGGTCGCCGCGCAGACGGGGTGAGATGACGGCCGGCTCGCACCGGTACGCATCCGAAGCGGCCCGGTACGCGTCCGAAGGGGAGCACGTACCTGCGGGACCGGATGCGTACCGGCCTTGTGTCACTCCTGTGTCACTTGCGCCAGAACAGGTGGTGCGTCACGCCGCTGGGGCTTGGCACGACCTCCAGGTGGTACCGGTCGGTGAGCTCGTCGGGGGAGTTCCACAGGCGTAGTCCGGTGCCGAGTTTCAGGGGCGAGACGGCTACGTGAAGGGTGTCGATCAGGCCTGCGTCGAGGAAATCCCGAACCGTCGTGACCCCGCCGCCGAGTCGGACGTCCCTGCCCTGTGCGGCCTCCCGCGCTCGCTCCAGGACCGAGGCCGGGTCGCCGTCGGTGAAGTGGAACGTCGTGTCGGAGAGCGTGAACGAGGGGCGCTCATGATGGGTCAGCACGAACACCGGAGTGCGGAACGGGGGCTCCTGGCCCCACCAGCCGCGCCACTCGTCATCCTCCCAGGGTCCCCGCTGGGGCCCGAACTTGTTGCGGCCCATGATTTCGGCACCGATGTTGCGCGCGAAGTCCCGCGTGAAGTAGTCGTCGAGCCCCCGGCTCCCTCCCGACTCCGTACGCAGGGGACCGCTCGCCGTGGCTCCGGCCCACGCGAACAACCTCTCCGGGCGCTCAAGGCCGAACGGCTGCTCAAGGCTCTGGTGCTCACCGGCGCCGATGCCGTCACTGGAGACGTTGAAGTTCATGACTCTCAGCAGCTGTTCCATGGGTTTCTCCTCAGGTCCTGTCGCGTCATCGTGCGAGCGGGCCGCCGCAGGCGGCGCCCTCACCATGACGTCGAACGACACCGGGCCGCATCGACACCGAGCCACGACCTTTACCGAGATCGTTGACGGGCGACGTCCACGGCACCCACGCCCTGACGCAGGTTTTCCACGCTACCCTCGGCGGCCGGCCGGCGTGCGGTCCAGCAGAGGGAGCAGCCGGTCCCAGTGGAGCTGCCGCGCCGCCGGGCTGAAGGCGTCGGTGTCGGCCATGGTGAAGCCGTGGACGCTGTCGGGATAGATCTCGGAGGTGTACTCGACACCCGCCGAATCCAGAGCCCGGTTGAGCTCGGCCAGGGCCTCGGGCGTCAGGTCGCCGGCGGCGTGGCCGAAGTGGA
Organism: Streptomyces sp. NBC_00442; assembly: GCF_036014195.1. Lineage (NCBI taxonomy): Bacteria > Bacillati > Actinomycetota > Actinomycetes > Kitasatosporales > Streptomycetaceae > Streptomyces > Streptomyces sp. NBC_00442. The sequence goes on along the minus strand of NZ_CP107918.1, from coordinate 161,044 downwards.
CGGGGGCGGCGAGCCGGGTGAAGAGATCGGTCCCGTCCGCGCTCACGGGAGCGTGGAACGCGGCGACGGCGGCCACCTGCCCGGGATGGGCCGCGGCGGTGCGCACCGCGAGGAGGCCGCCGATGCAGTAGCCGGTCACCGCGACCGGCCCGGCGGCGACCTCGGGCTGGGCGTGAAGGAACCGGAGATAGGCGTCGGCATCGCGGACGGTGCGTTCGGCGCTGTGCTCCCGGATCAGGGGCATCAGCTGCGCGAAGACCGCGGGCCGCTCTTCGGCTCCGATGAACTCGGGCAGCTCGATCACCGGCGCCGGGCCGTGCCGGTAGAAGAAGTTGGGTACGAGCACGTAATAGCCGTGGCCGGCCAGTTCGAGGGCCATGTCCCGCAGCACCGGCCGGATGCCGAAGCCGTCCGCGTACATGAGGACCGCGGGGTGCGGGCCGCCGCCCTCGGGAAAGGCGGCGAACGCGTCTGACCGGCCGTCGGCGGTGGGAATCTGCAGCGCCTTGGTGGGCATGAATGCTCCTGTCATGTCGGTGTGTTCAGCCTTCAGTCAACACGAGGAGGCGCTGCCGCACTATCGGCCGGGGACGACATCGGAGGTGGGGGTGTTCCATCCGGAGAGCCGGACGCGGGGGAGACCGTGCCGGAGTGCGCGGGTCCGGTAGGTGGCCGTGAGGGTGGTGGTTTCACCGGGCCACAGGGTGACGTGGTTGTCGCTCCAGCGGACGGGGAGTACGGGGGCGCCGTTGCGGTCGACGAGGTGGACGTCCGTCATCAGGGCGGGCGGGCCGGTTCCGCCCTGGCCGACGCCCGGGTTTCGCAGAGTGACGGTGGTGGTGGACGTGGCGTCGGCGTGACGGGTCGTGTGCGCGGTGGCGGTCACCGCGGTGGGCGGCAGGGAGTCGAGGCCCGTCAGGTCGGCGTAGCTGGTGGTGGGGGTGTGGTACCAGTCGGTGGCGCCGTAGTCGAGGGTGTCGGGCCGGCTGGAGAGCCAGTAGACGTTGCGGCTCACCTCGCGGCCGGAACGGTCGGTGAGGATCAGCCGTGCCAGGTATGTGCCGTTCGGGCCACCCGCGTGGGAGGGAAGGGTCAGCACGGTGGTCTTCGCGCCGCCCCCGGCGACCCGGATGTCGCTGACCACGCGGTGGTATCGAGTGCCGCCGTCCATGCCGGCCAGCGTGATGTCGGCGCGCAGCCGGGTGGCGGGGCCGGGCCGGCGGTTGATGACGGTCACGCTCGCGTCGTCGTACGAGTACTGGATGTGCAGGGGCTCGTTGGCCTTCTTCGCGCCGTAATAGGCGCCGCCCAGGTCGAGGTAGCGGTCGACGAGCTGCCAATGCAGCGAGGTCCAGCCGCTGTTGAACATCCAGTAGATGACCCCCGTCGCCGGCGCCGTCGTGTCCGTGGCGTTGCGGGCGTAGGCCTCGAACTGGGCCCGGACGTTCTCGTACTGGGCCAGCTGCGCCTTCGCGGTGTAATCGGCGAGGCTGCGCGGTGGGCCGTAGCGATGGGCGAGTGCGTCGTTGAACAGCGCCAGGGTGCTGAAGACGGGTGAAGGGGAACGGTGGTACTGCGGGGCGGACGGTTTCGTCCAGAGGATGTCGAGTTCGGCGGGGGAGAGCGTGCGACGCAGGGTGTCGAGGGTGGGGATGGAGGGGCCGGCGCTGGTCTCGGAGTTGAAGCCGCTCGCGCCGCCTTCGCGCTTGTCGTACCAGTACGCGGGGGGAACCCAGTCGTAGGGGCCAGTCATGTGCATGCCCGACGGGCCACTCGGGGACGTGGTGACGTCGGATGCCGCGGGGACGACCGGTGTGCGCCAGTCGGCGGCGCGCAAGACGTCGAGATAGTCCTTCTCGGTCCGCAGGTCGGGCGGGTAGTCGCTGCCGACGAGGAAGGACAGAACACTGGGGTGGTCGCGCAGCCGGGCAGCTTCGGACGCCATGGAGGCCCGTGCGGTCACCCGGTCGGCACTGGTCCACTGCTCGCCCGTGTCGACGTGGTTGACCTGCGCTTCCCACTTGTCGCAGCATTCCCAGCCGGGCAGTGTCAGGATCCCGTGCCGGTCGGCGAGTTCGAAGAACTCGTCCGGCTCGATGTGGCCCTCCAGACGCAGGGTGTTCAGCCCGGCGTCGAGCGCCGCCTCGATGCGGTCCTCGGCCGCGACGGTGTCCCAGCGCAGCAGTTCATCGGCCGACCAGCCTCCGCCGCGGATCAGGAGGGGCCGGCCGTTGACCGCGTATTGGCGTGCGCCGGCGGCGTTGAGAGGGGCCTTGATGTCGCGGATGCCGAAGGGGTGGCCGACGGCGTCGGAGAGTCTTCCCGCAGCCGTCGCGGTCAGGTCGAGGCGGTAGAGGTTCTGGGCACCCATGTCGGCGGGCCACCACACCTTGGGCCGGTGGAGGCGCAGGTGCGGATATCGCCCCGGGTCGAAGACGAGCGTCCTGGCCTCGCCGGGCCGCAGGGTGACCCTCTGCCGCATCACGATCCTTCCGCCGCCACGCGCGGTCACGGCGACCGGCGGGGCGGAGGAGGTGGACGAAGGGGCGGGCGAGGCGAGAGGGGTGGAATCGGCGGCGGCGGCGGCGGTGCGTGCTGGGCCTGTGGGCGAGACCACCGCGGTGACCGTGGTCGTGGCGGCCACTTCGGAGTCATTGCGGACCTGGGCCTTCACGGTGAGCTCGGCCCTGGCGAGTGAGGGGACGGACAGGTGGTTCAGCACGTGCGCATCGTGGAGGGTCACCGGTCCGGAGCGGCGAACGAGGACGTCACGAACGATGCCCATGTTGGCGTCCGGTGGCGGCTGCAGCCAGTCCAGCCATCCCAGAGTGAAGTGCTTGCGCGGGTCGTTGGGCCGGACTCGGAAGGCGACCGTGTTGACCCCCGCGTGCACGAGCTTCGTGACGTCGATGTCGTGCCGCCGGTAGAGGCCGGCAGTCGTACCCGCGTCGGCGATGCGGCGGCCGTTGAGGTAGACGTCGGCGGCGGAGACCACGCCGCTGAAGTCCAGGTGGGTACGGGCCCCGGCGCCGGTGAGAACGAAGTCGCTGCGATACCACCACGGTACGGCGAACTCGCGCGCCGGGATGCGCTGTTGATCCGTGGAGTAGAACGGGTCGGGGTAGGTGCCGTCGGCGACGAGAGCGGCCAGCACGGTGGAGCGGCGGGTGGCTCGGTGCCAGCCGACCGTCGGGAAGCCGGGTGACGATACCGAGGCCGCCGTATCGGGGACTCGGGCGGTGGACTGGATCGCGTATCCGGTCAGGGCGGTCGAACCACCCGCCGTCGCACGCACAGTCGCGCCCACGGTCGAGGACATCACCGTGGACGCCGAGTTGGGCGGTCCGGGCCGAGCGTCAGGGGCCGCGATCGGTGAGGCGGCGGCCACGGCCAGCAACCCGAGAAGAGCCAGAAGGCTCGTGGGACACCGCCGCCGGGTGCGGGTGCGGGTGCGGGTGCGGGTGCCGGTGCCGGTGCGGGCGGATCTGGCGCGCTGGAACACGATGGTCTCCGAGGGGCTGGATGCCCGGAATTGGGCGTGGGGAGCATCCGCCGGGCGGTTCGAGGACGGTGCCGAAGTCTCTCGACTCCAGATCGGCGGGTGGGGGAGGCGCGAGAGGCATATGGGGCACAGGAAACAGATGGAGCATGCGGGGCTCACGGAGCGAGCGGACGAGACCCGCGTGCTCCCGCCATCCTGAGCGGCCGTCGGCCGGGTTGTCCGGTGTGGGCCGGCTCGGGCGACCGGGACCGCGACGCCATGGAGGGTGCCGTAAGCCGCCATTTCGCACAGGGCAAGGACAGTGCGATCACAGTGCGATGGCCGTGCGATGACTGAACGGCGCACTCCCGGGAAGCCGCAGTACTGAGAGAACTCGTACGCGTCCGGCTCCCGCCCCTCTGCCCAGGGAGGACAGGGAGTGATGGGGGCCGTCCGGCCGGGGGCACCGTGCCGGGGCCCGCCCGCACGGAAGGAGTCTCATGCACAGGTCCCTCGTTCCTGTACGGCGTTCCTGGCGAGGTCTGCCGCCGATCGGTGCCGTCGTGCTCGCCACGCTGACGGTGGCCACGGCCTGCGGTGAGGGTGGCGGCTCCGCTTCCCAGTCGCCCTCGACGCCGCAACACATCACCACCACGCCGGTCCCGACGGACTCGACGCCGAGCGCGAGCGAGTCCATGCCGAGCGCAACGGCCTCCGCGCCGCACACCCCGGCGGCCACGCCGCCCGCCGGCACCCCCGCAGCCGCCCGTCCGTCATCCGCTTCCACGGCCGGAGCCCCGCGCTGCGCGGCCGGTCGGCTCCATGTCTCCCTCGGCCGGATCTCACCCGGTGCGGGCAACATCTACGTACCCCTGGTGTTCACCAACACGGGCACGTCGGCCTGCGGCCTGCTGGGCTTCCCGGGTGTCTCGCTCCTCTCCGCCTCCGGTGCTCGCATCGGTGCACCGGCGCAGCGTGAGGGAGGCGCTCTGCCGCTCGTCCTGCTGTCGCCGGGCAAGCCCGCCTATGCCTCGCTGCACACGGTGAACGAGGGCGTGTCGGACAAGCCCTGCTGGCAGAGCGCGACGTGGATCCAGGCCTATCCACCGGGCTCCACCGTGGCGTTGCGCATTCCGGCGAACTCGCTGCGGATATGCGGAGCGGCCTTCGACGTGTCGGCGCTGCGTCCGGGCCAGAGTCCGTGAACGGTCGGGGGCGGAACGGGTAGCGAGCGCCCGGCCGACCGGGGCTCGGGTCGCCGGATGAGCTGGAGTCGTGGCAGGCTCATCGGATGGATCACACCTTCGATGCCCCGCCCGCGGACCGTGAACTCCTGCACTTCGCCGTCGACTTGGCCACGCGTGCCGGGCAGATGTCCGCGCGGGGCTTCTTCGGGGAATGGGGGAGCCGCCGCAAGGACGACGGCAGCGAGGTCACCGAGATCGACCTGGCGGTCGAGGAACTGGTCAGGAGCGAGCTGGCCCGCCACGTGCCCGAGGACGGCGTCTACGTCGAGGAGATGGGAGCGACGGCCGGGATGTCGGGGAGGCGGTGGATCATCGACCCGATCAACGGCACCACGTCGTTCACCCGCCGGTGGCCGGTGTTCTCGAACGACATCGCCTACGAGGACGAATACGGCCCCGCGATAGGCGTGATCAACCTGCCCATGAGCCGGCAGATGGTCGCGGCCGGACGCGGTCTGGGCTGCTGGGTGCTGACCGGGGAGAACCCGGATCCGGCGTCGGGCCACCCTGCCCGGGTCACCGGACGGACCAGCACGCGTGGGGCGAGGACCCAGGCGCTCAACCCGGCAGGCTGGCCCGAGGAACTACTCACCGCCCTTCACCGGGAAGTCTTCCTGATGGCGTCGATGGGCTGCGTCGTGGACCTCGTCACCGGCCGGGCGGACGCCGTCGTGGTCGCCGGTCCGCCGATGGGGTACGAAGACGTGGCTCCCCTGCCGGTCATCGTGGCGGAGGCAGGCGGCCGGGTTACCGACCTGGGCGGCGGGTCCGTACTGGAAGGCGACATGACGGTGCTGGCCACCAACGGCCTGCTGCACGATGCGGTCCTGGACCTGGTCAAGGACCTGCCGCGCAGCCGTGACCTGCGCGCCCTGGATGACGGTGTGTAGCGCGAAGGGCGTGAACGTGCAGCCGCAGGCCGTGGCGGGAGTGGAGGGGGGGTACGGAGGGGCTCTGACGCCGCACTCCCTCCGTCCCGGACCGGTCGGTCACGGCTTGGCTCGATCGGCAGCCCGCCCCTCCGATCCGAACCCTCCCGCGGCTCCGACCGGGTGGCGGCCGGGCGGCTCGCCCGTGGAATGCCGTGGCTCAGCCGTCGTGGACGCGAGAGTGACCCGTGCCCGTCGCCGCCGTGGATAGAGGAGCCCCGCCATGAACCAGCCCTCCGCCGGACCGGCCGGAGCGGACACCTTCCTGGCCGTGTGCAGCCACACACACCTCTTCCCGGGGGCCCGCTGCCGCGTCCAGGGGCTTCCTGACGCCTCTGCCTTCGCGGCGGACCCGTGGCCGGTCGAACTGCGGCTGCGTCTGTCCGACGACGTGGTCACCGAGGCGGAGTTGCGCACCGAAGACGGGCCGGGCCCCGTGCTCGCCGTCCCCGCCTACACCACCGGTGCCGGCACCGCCATCGACCCCCGCACCTGGCTGATCCGAGAGTTCAGCCGGGCGGGAGACGACGTCGAGCTGACCATCGGGGGCCACGCCGAGCCCTGACGGCCCGGCCCGACCCGGTACGGCCCGTCGGACAGCCCTCGCACCAGCGAAAACGGCGTGGCCAACCCCATGCGGCGGGGACGGCTGTGTGTCAGCCGGTGATGGAGAAGAAGACGGTGTCCTGGGTGTACCAGTCGATGTCCTGGCTCACCACCCATTCCTCGTGCTCGCAAGTGAGCTTCTCGACGAGCTGGTCGAGATCGTAGGTGAAGGCCTCGTCGACACGGTCCAGAACCGCCCGGTAGGCATCGGCCGCGGGCAGCGTCTTCTCCAGCGGCCAGTAGCCGAAGCGTTCCATGGCGTCTTCGGTCGACGGCAGCGAGAAGGGCAACCCGGCGGGCAGGCCGCCCATGATGAAACCCCCGGGCAGCAGGTCAGCAGGCACGCCCAGGCGGAGCAACTCCTTGTCCAGCTCGCCGAAGAAGGTGGCGGGCCTGGAGAACGTCCCCAAGTCCATCGGGTCCGACGCGTTGCAGTCGATGACGACCTGCATGGCGGCCGCATACGCGTTGCCGGCGGCAACGGCGGTTGAGGACGCGTGCCCGGCCAGGAGGTGCTCCAGCGCCTCCGGCACCGTCAGTTCCCACCCCAGATCCTGCCTGTCGATCTCCTTCTGCGCGCCCCGCGCTTCCTCGCGCATGATGCCCGCAAGCCGCCGCTGCTCATCCGTGAATCGCCCTGCGGCGCCCAGGAATCCGATGACGTGCGATGTATCCGCCGTGCTGTACGAGATGATCCGACTCATGCCACGACGCTACCCGGCCGCACTGACAAACCCCCTTGGGGGTCGGGCGTTCCACCGGGTTCCGACGTCGCAGCACGTTGCTCCGGAGCCGACCGACAATGATCGTCATGACGTCTCTCCACTCCAACCCCCTCTTCGCTCGGCTCGCCGAGGCCGAACGCATCCTCGTCGCGGGCGCGGGCGGCGGCTTCGACATCTATTCCGGGCTGCCGCTGGCTCTCTCGCTCCTGCACCAGGGCAAGCAGGTGTATCTCGCGAACCTCTCCTTCAGCGCACTCGAAGGTCTCCCGAGCGAAGACTGGGCCGCCCCCGACCTGGCCGCCGTCACCCCGGAAACCGCCTTGCACCAGGCGTACTTCCCCGAGCGGACCCTCGCTCAGTGGCTCCGCCGGCACGGCTACCCGTCCACGGTGTACGCCTTTCCCCAGACCGGGGTGCGTCCGCTGCGCGCCGCCTACCAGGCGCTGACGGAGCTGCACCACATCGACGCCGTGGTGCTGGTCGACGGCGGTACGGACATTCTGATGCGCGGTGACGAAGCCGGGCTCGGCACTCCCGAGGAGGACATGGCCAGCGTGGCGGCGCTGGCGGCCCTGGACGGCATACCGACGCGGCTCGTCGTTTCCGTCGGCTTCGGTGTGGACGCGTACCACGGCGTCAACCACGTACAGGTGTTGGAGAACATCGCGGCGCTGGAGCGCGACGGCGCCTACCTCGGCGCCTTCTCCATTCCGCGAGCCACTCGCGAGGGCGGGCTCTACCTCGACGCGGTGACGCACGCGGAGCAGCACACCGCGGAGCGTCCCAGCATCGTGAACGGTTCCGTCGCGGCGGCCGTGCGCGGCGAATTCGGAGACGTCCGGTTCACCGACCGCACCCGGGGCAGTGAGCTGTTCGTGAACCCGCTGATGTCCCTGTACTTCGCCTTCGACCTCCCCGGCCTGGCAGCCCGTTGCCTCTATCTCGACCGGATCGAGGAGACCCATCTGATGCGCCAAGTGCACGCGCGGATCGCCGAGTTCCGCGAAACCGTCGTGACCCGTCCGCCACGCAGCTTCCCGCACTAACCCGTCGAGGTCACGCCCGCTGTGCGCCGGCCGGGCCGTCGGGGGTCCTGCCCCCTCGGCAGAGGGAGCGCTTGCCGCTTGCCCCGCGTCGGCGCGACGGCCGATCGCGTCACTGCGACCCCGCGGCCACGAGCGTCGCGGTGATCGGTTCGAGTTCCCTGATCAGCTCGTCGAGTTCCGCGGGGGACAGCGCGTCGTAGGGTGGGGCGGCGAGCTCATCGGTCAGGGCCTCGATGCGTTGCCGTGTCCGGCGGCCGGCATCGGTGAACCGGCCGTCGGTGTCGACGAGTCCGCGCTCGTACAAGCCGTTCATGACCGCGGCCAGCCGTTCCTCGGGCAGGTGATGGATGCGGCCGAACGATTGCGGCGGGTGGATGCCCTGCGCCAGTGCGGAGAGAACGTGGGCCTCGGTGCCGCCGATGCGTGCGCCGACGAGAGCGGCGACGTGGCCGTCACCGCGGTGCTCGCGCAGCATGGTCGCGCAATGCCACAGCCGGGCGACCGGATCGCCCGGCACCGCGATGGTGCGCATCCCGGCGTACATCACCCGACCTTCCGTGGGCGCGCTCGTCGCGGCTTTCGCGGTGAGGTCCGCGGCGCGTACGAGACCGGGGGAGCCGGCCAGCCGCTCGCCGAGGATCCTGCGCAGGGATGCCGCGCTGCCACGCTCCCGCGCGGCGACGGACGCCTCGGGCGGGATCGTCTCCCACGCGCGCGGGATGTGCCGCGCGGCCTCACCTTCGGCGAAGTTGTAGAAGGCCGCGTGCACGACCTGCGCCGGCACCCGCCCCAGGGGCGCCGCGCGGCTGGCGAAGTAGCCGTCCCAGTAGGTGGGGTGGCCGAGCGCGGCCAGCTCCTGGTTGCACTCGTCGGCGCAGTAGGTGACCAGGCAGACGGGTTCCAGGAGCTCGAACATGCGGCGAGCGGTGTGCGTCATGGCCCCATCATGACGCGAGCGATTCGAGTCCGTCCCCAAGCACCGGAAGGCCGGTTCCGCCCCGCGCCCCGCGCCCCGCTCCCGAGCGCCGGAAGGCCGGATCCGTCCCGGGCCGGGGCGGCAGAGGCTCCGTCCGCGCGGACGTCCGCGCGGCCGTCGAAGGGGCGCGGGGCGCGGCCCCGGCATTGCGTCCGCGGCGCCCCTGGGCGCATCGCGCCCGGTAACTACCGCTTCGCGCGGTGCAGTTGCGCTGCTGGAGCGGCCCGAAACCCATGGCGACGCGCGGCGCACGGTCGCCCCGTACGCCCGGCCCCGGGGCGGCGTGGACGCAGCCGTACCGGCCGTCCATGTACTGCTGGGTGACGGCGTCCATCAGCTCGGCACCGCGATCGGCCAGGTCGCCGCGACCGGTTCCGACACGGACAAGTCGGTGGCGGCGCAGGTTCTCCTGGAGGCTCGCAGGGCTCAGTACGAACTGCTGGCCGCCAGTGAGTGACGCCCAGGTGCGCGACGCGTGCACCGTCGGCATCGTCAGAGGCAGTCCGGCACACGCCGCGCTCCCTCCGTGTTTTCCCCGGCCGTGGCCGCAGGGTGACCGGCCACGGCCGGACGACTCCCGCCGCCCGCCTCACCGGTCCGGTTGGAGCGCGGCCCAGCCGTTTTCGAGCAGGTCGAAGGCGCGGACGACGGCTTCACGGGAATCGTCGTGGCCGCGGGCGGCGCGGGGCGCTTCGAGGGCGAAGTGGGCCAGGGCCCTGCAGGCGGGATCGTCTTGGGGCAGCCCGGATTCCTCCTGGATGGCGCGGGCCAGAGCGTCGGTGTGGCGCAGCCACATGGCCTGCTGGTAGTCGCGCAGTGCCGGGGTGCTGTTGATCAGCGCGAAGAATTCGCTGAAGCGCGGATCGGCGTGGATCGCCGCCATGCGGGTGCTCAGTGCGTGCTCGCGCAGGGCCGCGGGGATCGACCGGCCTTCGGGCCGGTCGCGCACCGCGGCCAGCAATCCGGCTTCCTTGTCGGCCTCCTCGTCGAAGACGAGGGCCTCCTTGACCGGGAAGTGCTTGAAGAGCGTGGTCGTGGAGACATCGGCGGCGTCCGCGATCTCGCGGATGCCGACGTCGTCGTACCCGCGCTCCAGGAACAGGCGCAGCGCTGCGTCCGCGATGGCCTGGCGGGTGGCGGCCTTCTTCCGCTCGCGCCGCCCCACGGGCGCGACCGGTGCGAGGGAGGTCTCTTTCTCGGGCATGCCTCCACCCTACCTCTCTGGTTGTGTCGATGAAAAAGGTGAACTGTTGCACTTATTAATCCGTTGTGCTTTTCTGGGGAGGCGGGCACCGGGCAGGATCCGGGACCCGCCCCTCTGTCTTCCCTCTCACGCCCGAAAGGGGTGATCGGCCATGCCCACGACCGCCTCCCTGCCTTCCGCAGGCCCCACGGCCGTACCGGCCGTACCGAAAAACGTGCGCTGGGTACTGCTCGGCGTCATGCTCGCGATGCTGCTGTCGATGCTCGACAACATGGTCGTCAGCACCGCGATGCCGACGATCGTCGGCGACCTCGGCGGCCTGGAGCACATCTCCTGGGTCGTCACCGCCTACACGCTCGTCACCGCCGTCACCACGCCGATCTGGGGCAAATGCGGCGACCTCTTCGGTCGCAAGTCCCTCTACCTGGCCTCGATCGCCGTGTTCATCGCCGGGTCCGCCCTGTGCGGAGCCGCGCAGTCGATGGGCGAGCTGATCGCGTTCCGCGTCGTGCAGGGCATCGGCGCCGGCGGCATCGGCGCGGGCGCCTTCGCGCTGATCGGCGCCCTCGTCCCGCCGCGCGAGCGCGGCAAGTACCAGGGCATGACCGCCTCCGTCATGGCGATCGGCACCATCGGCGGCCCGCTCCTCGGCGGGTTCGTCACCGGCCACTTCGACTGGCGCTGGGCCTTCTACATCAACCTGCCGCTCGGTCTGGCCGCCCTGGTGTGGCTGGGACTGAAACTGCACCTGCCCGCCCAGCGCATCCGGGCGAAGATCGACTGGGCGGGCATCGCGCTGCTGACCCTGTCCATCACCGCGATCGTCCTGGCCGCCACGTGGGCGGGCAGCACCTACGCCTGGGGCTCCTGGCAGATCCTGTCGCTGGGCGCGGTCGTGGCCGTGAGTGTGGCCCTGTTCGTCTTCGTCGAGAAGCGCGTCGATGAGCCTCTGCTCCCGCTGAGCGTGTTCACGGGACACCGGAACTACCCGCTCGCCATGGTCATGATCCTCGCCGCGGGTGTGGTCCTGTTCGGCGCGGGCCTCTACCTGCCGCTGTATCAGCAGACGGTCCAGGGAGCATCGGCGACCAATTCCGGCCTGCTGATGCTGCCGATGATGATCCCCGTCGTGATCGTCTCGACCCTCGCCGGAAAGGTCATGTCCGCCACGGGGAAGTACAAGGTCTTCCCCGTCGTCGGCACCCTGTTCCTGGTCGCCGGGCTCGGCCTGCTGGCCACCATGGACGTCCACACCTCGTACCTGCTCACCGGCCTGTACATGGTCCTCGTCGGCATCGGCCTCGGCTTCACGATGCAGATGGCCGGCACCATCGCCCAGAACAGCGTCTCCCTGCGCGACATGGGCGCGGCCATGAGCTCGGTCAACCTCTTCCGCAGCCTGGGCGGGTCCCTCGGAGTCGCGGTGTTCGGCTCGCTGTTCACCCGTGCCGTCCGGCCCGCCCTCCCGGCCGGCGGCGACCCCGGCCCGGACGCGCTGCGACACCTTCCCGCCGGAGCCAAGGATGCCTACCTCACCGCGGTCACGGACGGCACCGGTCACATCTTCCTCACCGCCGCGCTCGTCTGCGCCCTCGCCTTCGCCGCCGCGCTCTTCGTCATCGAAGTCCCGCTGAAGAAGGCAGGCCCGCCGGCGCCCGCCGATGGCCGCGAGCCCTCCGAGATCTCCGGGAAGGCCCCCGTCGCCCCCGGCCGCTGACACCCACGCCCGTAGGGTCCGGCAGCACTGCCGGACCCTGCGAAAGGAGCACCACCATGAACACCACTCCCACCGCGCCCGCACCCCGCATCGCGATCATCGGAGCCGGCCCAGGCGGTCTGACCTGCGCCCGCATTCTCCAGCGCCACGGCATCGCCGTCACTGTGTACGACCGCGACAGCGGTCCCGGCGCCCGGGACCAGGGCGGGACCCTGGACCTGCACGAGGACAACGGCCAGATCGCCCTGCGCGAGGCCGGGCTCCTGGAGGAGTTCTTCCGCATCTGCCGCCCCGAGGGGCAGGAGATGCGCCAGCTGGACCCCGCGGGCACGATCCTCTTCCGCCACACCCCCGACGAGGGCGAACGCTTCAAGCCGGAGATCGACCGCGGTGACCTCCGCGACCTGCTGCTGAACTCGCTCGAACCCGGCACCGTCCGCTGGGGCCACACCCTGCGGTCCGTCGACGGCTCCGCGGAAGGCCCCCGTCGGCTGCGCTTCGACGACGCCAGCGCCATCGAAGCCGACCTCGTCATCGGCGCCGACGGCGCCTGGTCGACGGTGCGCCGCGCGGTTTCCCCGGCCCTCCCCGAATACACCGGCGTCAGCTTCCTCGAAGGATGGTTCCACGACGTCGAGAGCCGTCACCACGAGGTCGCCGCACTTGTCGGTCAGGGCGGCGCCGCCGCGGCCGACGGCGAACGCGGCCTGTTCGCCCAGCGCAACAGCGGTGACCACATCCGCGTGTACGTCATCCAGCGCGTCCCCGCCGACTGGATCGCCGCGAGCGGCCTGACCGTCCAGGACACCGAGGCCGTCCGCGCCCACCTCCTCGAGCAGTACCGGGACTGGTCACCGGCTCTGCGCAGGCTCATCACCGACAACGACGGCGTCTACGTCGACCGCCCCATCAACGCCCTTCCCGTTCCGCACACTTGGGAACACAACCCCACCGTCACCCTCCTCGGCGACGCCGCCCACCTCATGCCCCCGCTCGGCGGCGGCGTCAACCTCGCCCTGCTCGACGCATGCGAACTCGCCCTCGCCCTGTCCGACAGCGACGGCGTCGCCGAGGCCGTCCGCGTCTACGAGAAGACGATGCTGCCCCGCTCCACCGACATTCAGCGGCTCCTGGACCACGGCGCCGAAGAGCTGCTCTCCACCGGCCTCCCCGACTTCGCTGCCCAAGAAGCCCCCCAAGACGCCGCCCTGGCCGCCCCCCAAGAAGCCCGCTGAGCCGACGCGGCTGCCCCCGACGCGTTCGGTCAGGTCTCCGCGAGGATCTCCCCGCCGAGCATGCCGGGCGTGGCGTGTCCGGACAGGGCCCGCGTCAGGTCGCGTTCGGCGAGCAGACAGCGGATGACCCGCACCCTCGTCCCGCTGCCCCTCCCTCATGCCTACGGGCATGCCTACGGGCTGATCGTGATCCTGGCGGGCTGGCAGTCGACAAGCCCTCAACTCACTGTGCCGCAAAGCTGGTTCGACCCCGAGGAGCGGCTCGGCCCCGTGCAGCGCCACCGCATCCAACGGGCCACGCTCGTCTCCAGCACGCTCCAGACGCTGCTGTCCCACCCGCTGCACCGTCGAGATGCACGACGACGCCGACAACGCGCTGCCCACCGGCCGGGCGAGATCGCGCCGCCATCCGCCTGGCGGGCCCGACGGGTGCCGCCGGACACCCGTCGGGCCCGCGCCGGACGACCGGGCGGGACTCGCCGGACAACGCCGACGGGCCCCGCTGGACGTCTCGCGGGAATGCGCTAGATGACGCCCTGGGCGAGCATCGCGTCGGCGACCCGCTCGAAGCCGGCGATGTTGGCGCCCGTCACGTAGTCGCCGGGGGCGCCGTAGCGCTCGGCCGTCTCGTGGCTGACCGCGTGGATGGACCGCATGATGCCGGCGAGCTCGTCCTCCACCCGCTCACGGCTCCACGAGACCCGGCTCGCGTTCTGGGCCATCTCCAGCGCGCTGACGGCGACACCGCCCGCGTTGGCCGCCTTGCCCGGCCCGAAGGCCACACCCGCCTCCTGGAAGAGGTGCACGGCCTCGGGCGTGGTGGGCATGTTCGCTCCCTCGGAGACCGCCTTGACGCCGCTCGCGATGAGCGTGCGCGCGTCCTGGGCGCCCAGCTCGTTCTGCGTGGCCGAGGGGAAGGCCACGTCCGCCGGCACCTCCCAGACCCGGCCCTCGCGCACGAAGCGGGCGGACGGGCCGCGCCGGGTGGCGTACTCGCTGACGCGGCCCCGCTCGACCTCCTTGATCTGCTTGAGCAGCGCCAGGTCGATGCCCTTCTCGTCCACCACGTAGCCGGAGGAGTCGGATGCCGTGAGCGGGTTGGCGCCCAGCTGCTGGAGCTTCTCGATCGTGTAGAGAGCCACGTTTCCGGAGCCGGAAACCACCGCGCTGAGCCCCTCCAGGGACTCCCCGCGGACCTTCAGCATCTCGGCGGCGAACAGCACGGCGCCGTAACCGGTGGCCTCGGGGCGGATCACGGAACCGCCCCAGCCCTGCCCCTTGCCGGTCAGGACGCCGGCCTCCCAGCGGTTGGTGATCCGCCGGTACTGGCCGAACAGATAGCCGATCTCGCGGCCGCCGACGCCGATGTCACCGGCCGGGACGTCGGTGTGTTCGCCGATGTGCCGGGACAGCTCCGTCATGAACGACTGGCAGAAGCGCATGACTTCGGCGTCGGACCTGCCGCGCGGGTCGAAGTCGCTGCCGCCCTTGCCGCCCCCGATACCGAGGCCGGTCAGGGCGTTCTTGAAGATCTGCTCGAAGCCGAGGAACTTCACCACGCCGATGTCCACCGACGGGTGGAAGCGCAGGCCGCCCTTGTACGGGCCCAGCGCGCTGTTGAACTCCACTCGGTAGCCGCGGTTGACGTGCACCCGGCCGTGATCGTCGGTCCACGGCACCCGGAAGATGATCTGCCGCTCCGGCTCCACGAGCCGCTCGACGAGCCCGGCCTCGGCGTACTCGGGGCGGGCCGCGATGACGGGGCCCAGGGTGTCCAGGACTTCCCGTACGGCCTGGTGGAACTCGGGCTGGCCGGGATTGCGGCGCTCGATGTCCGCCCGCAGTGCGTCCAGCCTGTTCTTGGGGTCGGTCACAATCAGTTTCCTCTCCGAAGCCTGATCCGAGGGCGTGCGGGCCCAGATCACAGTGCCACACCTCGCCCCGCCCGTCGCCGGCGGTCCATCCCTCGGGAATGCCGTTAAGGCTGCGCCACGCCACGTGACTTGCGCCACGCGACGGCTTCCGGCCATGTGCGCCGGGTGACGGCCGGGTCCGTAGTTGAACGTGTTCAAGTCGAGGGTAGGGTTGGGGGGAGACCAAGTGGAGCGGGGGAGTGGTGATGGACGAGGGGTGGCTTCGGACCTGCGCTGTCCGATACTGCGCGGTGTTCGGGATCGGCTGGATCGTGACGGCGGTGTGTGGCCCTCCGGGTGACGATCCGCATCAGCCGGGCAGGTTCGTGGAGATGTCGAGATTCGACTCCTTCAAGGACTACATGTCCGCTGCGCCCGGCTTCTTCCTGTGGATCGGTGTGCCGTCGTTGCTCATCCTGATGGTGATGGCATGCCGAGCCCGAAAAGTACCCATGGAGCAACTCAGGGTGCAGACGGGGCTCTTCCTGCTTCTCCCGCTGTGCTTCGTCCTGGTGGCGGGAGGGGCGGTCATCGTGCTCGTCCACGTGGTGGCGCTGGCAGGGTTCGTGGCCCTCATTCCGGTGCCGGAAGCCGAGGAGGGGAGCTGAGCGAGACAGGCGGGAGAGGCCGCCCCGAGGGAGGCCGGCCCGCGTGCTCCGCCCGTCGGGGCGGTCCGGAGCTTCCGGCCGTCCGGTCCCTTCCGGGGCGCCCTCTGGTACGCGCCGCAGAGCGCGCCTGGGGTGGACGTTCACCCGAATGCCTGTTCATCGGGGCCGGGCCGGGGCGCCCGTGGTGCTCTGGAGTGCTGCCACTTCAAGGAGGCCGCCATGTACGAAATGCACGTCGGCGCAGCCGTCACCGGTGCCCATCAGGTGTGGCACGTCGTCGCCCACAACCAGCGGACCACCCTGTGTGGTCAACCCTTCGAGCCTGCGGAGAACAAGGAGACCGACCACCACTGCCTGCCTTGCATGACTGTCTTCCAACGCCTCGTGCAAACAGTCGAGCCTGCCTGACCCGCACCGCCCCGGCCCGGGATCGCCGGGAAGGTGACCGCCACGTCGGCCGTGTCCCGGTCGTGCGGCAGCCCCCGCGAGGACGCGGGGGCGCAGCCGCGGTTGGCGTACCGCGCCCGCGCGGACCAGCCCCGGCGGGTCGCTCAGCGGCCGCACCGCGCCGGACGGTGCGCGGCGGGGGTTCCGCGGCCGCGCGGCGGCCCACAGGGGCCGACGTAGGATGACCGGACTGTCGCGCGGCCGGTCACCGCGCTGCCGATGCCGTACGGATGCCGCCCTGCCGCCCGCTGTCGTGGACGATCCGGCCCGGACGCGGCAACCGGCGCGGGCGGCGCTCGAATTCATGTGATTCCTATGACGGAGGCGAATGTGCTGATCACTGTCGCGGACGTGGAAGCCGCGGCCGAGCGGATCGCCGGGCATGTCATCAGGACCCCGACGGTGACAAGCCCGGGTCTTTCCGCGCTCCTGGGTGCGCCGGTCACCGCGAAACTGGAACTCCTGCAACGCACAGGCTCCTTCAAAGCGCGGGGCGCGACGGCGAAGTTGCTTTCCCTCGGTGACGCCGAACGCGCCGCCGGGGTCGCAGCGGTGAGCGGCGGCAACCACGGCATCGCCGTGGCAGTCATGGCCGGCGCGCTGGACATCCGGGCGACCGTCGTCATGCCCCGGTCCGCCCCCGGCCGCGCCGTGGAAATCGCCGAGGCCGCCGGGGCGAGCGTCATCCTCGCCGACACCATGGCCGACGCGTTCGCCCTCGTGGAAGAGCTACGGACCAAGGGGCTCACCCTGGTCCACCCCTTCGACGACCCCGTCGTCATCGCGGCCCAGGGCACGGTCGGTCTGGAATTCGCGGAAGACGCCGGGCAGTTCACCGACGTACTCGTCAGCATCGGCGGCGGAGCCCTGATTTCCGGCGTCGCCACCGCCCTGCACGCGCGTCGCCCCGGCGTACGCGTCTGGGGCGTGGAGACCGAAGGCGCACGCGCGATGTCGGAGGCCCTGGCCTCCGGTGGGCCCGTACCGGTCCAACTGTCCTCGATCGTCTCGACGCTGAGTGCCCCCAGCGCCTCGCGGCTCACCTACGAGCACGTCTCGGCGCTGGTCACCGACGTCCTGACAGTGACCGACGCCGAGGCGGTCCAGGGAACCCTCGATCTGGCCGACCACGCGAAGGTCTGGGCCGAGCCCGCCGCAGGCTGCCTGCTTCCCGCGGCACGCCAGGTACTGGAACGCGTCGGCGCGGATGCCAGGCTCGGCCTGGTGGTGTGCGGCGGCAACACGACCCCCGCCGACGTCGCCGTCTGGACCGAACGCTTCGGGCTGCGCTGACCGCGCCGCGTACGCCTCGTGCTACTTCCCGTCCTGATCGGTCCAGACGCCGTGGTGTCGCACGCAGCCGCCGTCGGCGACAACCAGGCCTTCGCCGGTGCGCCGGCCGGGGCTCAGTGACAGGGTGACCCCGTCATCGGTGGTGCGGATCTCCTGCAGGCCCGTCTCCTTGCCGGTCACGGGATCCGCCTGCGGCCGCGTGGTCACCTTCAACCCCTGCTCGGTCCACCTCTTGCGGAGGGTGACCACCGCGGCGCGGTACCCGGCGTCGCCGTCACCGAAGTCCGGGGCCCAGGTGACGGTCGGCTGATCGCGTTCGGTGTCGTCCCCGTCGACGCCGAGGTCGTCCTTGCAGGAGGCGTCGGAGCTGGACCTGTCCAGGACCACGGAGCTGGGAATCGCGCCCAGGGAGCGGACGACGTCCTCGCCGGCAGCCTGCGTATCGCGAACGTGCTCCAGAAACTGCGCTTCGGAGCGGACCGAGCCGCCCGACATGGCCGTACAGCCCTCCGCGACCCCGACGAACAGCAGAATCACGGCGGCTGCGGCACCGGACAGCCACAGAGCAGGACCCAGACCGTGTGAAGCGGAGCCCTCACCGGAGGGAGCGGGGACCTGGGCGGAGGGGGGATTCGGGGTCGGCGTCATGGGGCCATCCCAGCAGCCGGGCCAGGGCCGCCGGCACCGTTGTCCTACTCAGGTGTCCTACTCAGTTACGTATCCGAGTCACGTACTCACGCGGCGGGGGCGGCCTGCCGCAACGACTGCGGAGGGTGGCCGCGCTCGGCGCGATCGAGACCAGGTACGCCCAGCGCGGCAGGACGTGCGGAACATCGACCTCAGCGACCCCAGCGCCGATCTCACCGTCGCACGGCGAGGTCAAGCGATGAGCAGGCGCAGGCCGAGGTCTGCCGCGTCGAGGTCGGCGAGGTCCTTGTTGCGTTCGGCCCAGCGGCCGGAGTCGAGGTCGTCCCCGAGGCTGCGCACCGCCCGCTCCTCGGCCTTCGGCCCGACCCTCGTCCACACCGACATCGCACGGCGCACGCGATCGTCCAGATACGCCCCCGGCCTGCGCCAGTACGCCTCGAACAGGCCGTCGGCACAGTCCCACGGGACGGGCACCGGCTCGACGCGGGCGCCGATCGCGCCGGCCATCGCGGCGAGCGGGGGAAAGTCCGCGAGGACGCCGGCGAACTCGGGCAGGTAGTCGCGGGTGAGCCAGAACCGGTCCTGCCACCGGGGCTCGTCGGTGTCGAACGTCAGCACCACCACGCGGCGGGCCACGCGCCGCATCTCGCGCAGCCCCGCGAACGGTTCCCCCCAGTGGTGAACGGTCGACACGGCCATCGCGACATCGAAGGACTCGTCCTCGAACGGCAGGTTCTCCGCCGCGGCCGCCACACACGGCGCCGAGCCGGCGGGCCGCTGTCCCCGCATGACCGCCGACGGCTCCACCGCGGTCACATCGCGAGCGGTGGGCTCGTAAAAACCGGTGCCGGCCCCCACGTTCAGCACCGTCCGCGCGTCCCCGAGCGCGTCCCAGATCTGCGCGGCGATCCGTGGCTCGGTACACCGTGTCGCGGGGTAGGCGCCGCCGATCGCGTCGTACAACTGCGGACCCAGCATCTCCAGTTGCTCCTCCGGTGTCACGGTCAGCCCCTTCGCCCGTGTCTCGATCTCCCTGTCGAGGGCCGCCACCATGGAGTCGGCGCGATCACGCCGTTCCACCAGCAGGCCGCGCAGCCGGCGCAGGTGCGCGACCGCGTCGGTGGACGGGTCGTCGACCAGTTCCGCGACGTCGCGCAGGGCGAAGCCCAGCCGCCGGTAGGCCAGCACCTACCTGAGCCGCTCCACGTCGTCCGCCGAGTACGCCCGGTACCCGGCCGCGGTCCGCGTCGACGGGCGCACGAGCCCGATCTCGTCGTAGTGATGCAGCGTGCGGACGCTCACGCCGGCCAGTTCCGCCACGCGTCCCACGATCCAGTGATCTTCCACGGCACCGACTATGCGGCCTGACGCCACGTGAGGGTCAAGAGCCTCCTTGAACCTCTTGAGCCTCGGGCCGGCGCATCCACGCGTCCAGGAGCCGCAGCGCCTCTTCGGAGCCGGTGCCCGCCTCGGCGGTGTAGACGCTCAACCGCTGGTCCGGGTCGGCGGGCAGGGTGAGCGACTCGTAGTTGAGGGTGAGCGGGCCGACGACCGGGTGGTGGAAGTGTTTGGTGCCGTGCGTGTGCCGATACACGTTCTGGTCGGCCCACCAGCCGCGGAAGTCCTCGTCCGCGATGGAGAGTTCGCCGACGAGTTCGGCCAGCAGCGGGTCGTGGGGGTGGCGTCCCGCGTCGCGCCGGAGCGAGGCGACGATGTCGTGGGCGTGGGTGTCCCAGTGGGTGTACAGCGAACGGGCGGTCTCGTCGCAGAACATGAACCGCACCAGGTTCCGCTCGCGGTGCGGCAGCGCCTCGAAGTCGGTGAGCAGCGCACGTGCCATCCGGTTGGACGCGAGTACGTCAAGTCGCCGCCCCAGCACAAGGGCGGGGGTGTGATCGAGGATCCGGAGCAGGTCGCGCAGCCCAGGGCGCACCGGCTGCGGTCGCGTCGTCGCGCGGCGGGTCCTGCCGGGGCCGGGCTTGGCGAGCTGGAACAGATGCGCGCGTTCGACGGGGTCGAGGCGCAGCGCGCGCGAGATGGCGTCAAGCACGGTCTCGGAGACGTTCAGCCGGCGTCCGCGTTCCAGGCGTATGTAGTAATCGACGCTCACACCCGCCAGATGTGCGATCTCTTCGCGGCGCAGTCCCGGCACGCGCCGGTGGCCGCCGTCGTCGGACAGGCCCGCCTGGCGCGGCGTGATCCGAGCTCGCCGGGAGCGGAGGAACTCACCGAGAAGTGTGTTGCGGTCCATGCGTTCACGATAGGGCCCACGATCGCCCCGACGGCCGGCGAAAGGGGGTCTGGCAGTCCCCCGGTCCGGCGGTCCCCGGGGCGAAGCGGACCCCCAGGAAGCCGGTCGGCGGCGGATTTCGGTGCTGAAGTGAAACGCATCGGGACCGGTCGTGGCCCAACTCGCCCTCGGCCGCCCCCTGTTCGCATCGCACGAAGGGAACCCCTGTGTCGGACACCAAGACATTCCTGATCACCGGCGTCAGTACCGGCCTGGGCCGCGCACTCGCGCGCGCGGCGCTGGCCACGGGTCATCGGGTGGTGGGCACGGTGCGCACACCCGCCGACGCCCTCGCCTTCGAGGCGCTCACCGGCGACGCGCACGCCCGCATCCTGGACGTGACCGACCACGACGCGGTGGACACGGTCGTGGACGAGACCGAGCGCGACCTGGGTCCGGTCGACGTGCTCGTCGCCAACGCCGGGTACGGCCATGACGGCCTCTTCGAGGAGTCGTCGATGGACGACCTTCGCCGTCAGTTCGAGGTGAACGTCTACGGAACCGTGGCGTTGATCAAGGCCGTGCTGCCGCACATGCGCAAACGACGTTCGGGCCACATCATCGCCGTCACCTCGATGGGCGGCCTGATCACCATGCCGGGCCTCAGCTTCTACCACGGCAGCAAGTTCGCGGTGGAGGGCATCCTCGAAGCACTCGGCAAGGAGATCGCCGCCTTCGGCATCCACGTCACCGCCGTCGAGCCGGGCAGCTTCCGGACCGACTGGGCCGGCCGCTCCATGGTCCGCGCACCCCGCACGATCGCCGACTACGACGAGCTGTTCGAGCCGCTGCGCGCCCGGCGCGTCCAGGGCAGCGGGCACCAGCCGGGCGACCCGGGCAAGGCCGCGGACGCGGTGCTGGCCATCGTGGCGGCCGACCGGCCGCCGACGCGCCTGCTGCTCGGCAACGACGCGCTTCGGCTCGTCCGGGCCGGACGTGAGGCCTTCGAGCGGGACCTGCTGGCATGGGCCGAGTTGTCGGCCTCGACCGACTTCGACGACGCCGGCCGGTCCGCCTGACACCACGCGCGGGCGGAGCGCCACGCGGCGGGGATACAGCGGAAGTTCCCCCGGCACGTGTGCGCTCCGCGCCGAGCAATCGCGCTCCGCACAGCCCAGCCGTATGACCCATTGCGCCGCCGGTGATCGGACCGATTTCGTTCTCGCGCCCTTGCATGTGCCGCAATTCCGTTCCCATTGCGCCGGTTATGCGGCCGTATCCGTGCCGTGCGCCATCCGGCCACAATTTCCTCCGCGGTCGCCGCGTCGAGGATTCGCGCCGACTTTGCCCCTGACACGGCCGTGTGGCCGGCCCGTTCGGGGGTAGAAGGGAGCCGGGTCGGCCGGGGCTCTTGTGCTGGCGGCTTGGCCGCACCCGCCCGAACCCCCAGGTCGATGCCGTGCGCGGGAGCCGTAAGGTTGCCGCACGGGAGGCCGACGCGCAGCAGGGGAGTGGGTAGCTACATGAAACGCTCATGGTGGAGCGCTTTGCGGAGAACTCCGATTGCGGTCTGGAACAATGACGTCACCGACTGGGCCGCCGCTCTGACCTATTACTCCGTGCTGGCCCTTTTCCCCGTCATGCTGGTCATCCTCTCGGTTCTGGGACTGGCCGTACCGACGGCCGCCCCCGAAGTAATTGCCCGGGTGACGCTGGCTGTTCCGCCCGAGGCGCGCGACCTGATGCGCAGCAATCTGCAGGACATGTCGCAGCAGACGTCCGCCGCGTGGTTGTTGATCGTGTTCGGAGGAGTGGGCGCCCTGTGGTCCGGCTCCAGCTATCTGGCCGTGTTCAGGCGTGCGCTGCACGCGATGCACCGTGAGGACGCGAACCGCCCCGTGTGGAGGACCGCCCCGCGCATCATCCTCACCGCGGTGTCCCTGATCGCCCTGCTGCTCGTCACCATCATCTCCCTGACGGTGACCGGGAACCTGGCCGAGCGAGTGGGCCGGGCATTGAACTGGGGGCAGGTGCCGCAGGCGGCCTGGGACGCCCTGCGGTGGCCGGTGCTGGGCGCGGTGGCGGTTCTCCTCGTGCTGGTGCTCTACCGGTCGGGCCCTGCCTCGTCGCGCGCCGCACGGAAGATGGCGCCGGGAGGTGCCCTGGCGGTGGTCCTGCTCCTGTCCGCCTCACTCGGATTCGCGGTCTACGCCTCCCATGTGGGCACCTACCACCGTTTGTACGGTTCGCTCGCCGGCCTCGTCATCTTCCTGATCTGGCTGTGGCTCTCCAACCTGGCGCTCCTGATGGGCGCCCAGTTCAACGCGGAGCTGAGCGGGACCGCCTCCGTCGAGGCGCCGGCGCGGGACGGGCTCGCCGGGCAGGACCCGGAGCTTCCCCGCTAGGACGGCCGTGCGGTAACGGCTCAGAGATGACTGGCGCAGTAATACAGGGGAAGACGATCATTGTCGTCTCATCGCCACTGCCGGAAGGTGAACCGCCTGACCCACCATGTCCCCGTCCATCCGCCGTTCAGCACGTCTGATGCGGCGGTCTCTGCGATTGCGACAACTCTGTGCCCCGACGAACGCCGCCGAGAACCTACGATCCCCCCACGGCCCCCTCCGCTGCATTTCCGCCGCAGAGCCCCGCTCCCGGGCCGGACACGATGGGTCTGACCGAGCGGGAGATCTCCCTGGTACGCGCCGGCCTGGCGGTGATCGAACCGCAGGCGGGTGAGGTGACGGTCTACTTCTACGCCATCCTCTTCTCACGTTACCCGCAGGTACGCGAGCTCTTCCCCGCCGACATGGACGTCCAGCGGGACAGACTGCTGCGGGGCCTGCTGCGCATCATCGAACTCGTCGACGACCCGCCCCGCCTCGTCCAGTTCTGCACGCTCCTCGGCCGCGACCACCGCAAGTTCGGAACGCTCGAAGCGCACTACCCGGCCGTCGGCGAATGCCTGCTCGCGGCGCTGGCCCGGTACGCCGGGACCGCCTGGAGCCAGGAGATGGCCTCGGCCTGGACCCACGCCTACAACACGGCGGCCCGCGTCATGATCCTCGCGGCAGAGGACGACAGCCGCCTGCGCCCCGCCACATGGAAGGCGGAAATCGTCGGCCACGTGCCCCGCGGCCACGGCATCGCCGAGATCACCGTCCGGCCCGACCAGAACTACCCCTATGCCGCCGGTCAGTACGTCAGCATGGAAACGTCCTGGAGACCGCTGGCCTGGCGCCACTACTCTCCGGCCAACGCCCCGCGGCCGGACAACACGCTCACCTTCCACGTCCGTGCCGTCTCCGGCGGAACCGTCAGCAGCGCCCTGGTCCATCATGCGGTCCTGGGTGACATCGTCCAACTCGGGCCCCCGCAGGGGGACATGACCCTCGATGCGGCCGAAGACCGCGACCTGGTGTGTGTGGCAGGCGGCACGGGGCTCGCCCCCATTCGCGCCATCCTGGAAGAGGCGGCCCGCAGCGGTATGCGCCGCTATGTCGACCTCTTCGTCGGCGCCCGCACCGCGGAGGAGCTCTACGGCCTCGACGACATGCTGCGCATGGCCCAGCGCCAGTACTGGCTGTCCGTCCGGGCCGCCGTCTCCCACCAGCACATCGTGGGCCGCGAGGGGACGCTCCCGCAGGTGCTGCGGGAGTTCGGACCCTGGGACCAGCACGAGGCGTTCCTCTGCGGGCCGCCCGACATGGTCATCTCCGCGGCCCGTACCCTCCTGGGCAGCGGCGTGCCCATGGCCAGAATCCACCACGACCCCCTCGACACTCCCGTCCTCAACACGCCGCTCGCTCCGGCACGAGACCCCCAGGAGAACGCACCGCTGTGAACAGTTCCCACCCCATGCCCTCCCAGGGGGAGCGGGCCCTTCAGGCACACCTCGACACGCAGGAGCGCGCGGACTCCTTCTACTCGCGCCAGGTGCACAGCGCTCTGACACCGCCGATGCGGGACTTCATCGGCCGCCAGTCGATGATGTTCATCTCGACCGCCGGCAGAACGGGGCACTGTGACGCGAGCTTCCGGGCGGGACCACCGGGATTCGTCACCGTGCTCGACGACGGCACCCTGACCTATCCCGAATACCGCGGCAACGGGGTCCTGGCCAGCGCCGGGAACATCATGGAAAACCCCCATATCGGCCTGCTCTTCATGGACTTCACCCACCACCACATCGGTCTGCACATCAACGGGACCGCCGCCGTGGTGGCTGCCGGTGACCCGCGCGCGGCCCACGCCCGCATTCCCCTCGACACCGCCCCCGGCCGCAAGCCCGAACTGTGGATCTACATCACGGTGCAGGAGGCGTACGTCCATTGCTCGAAGCACATACCCCACCTGGAACCCGCCCTGCGCCCCCGCCGTGACTCGGACCAACGCCCCAAGGACGGCGACTACTTCACCGCCCCGTCCGCGGCTCCGTCCCCCGCCCAGCCCTCGGCCGCGTGGACTTAGCGCCGGGTGTCGTCGCCGGAGGTGAGGCCGGCCAGACCGGAGATGGTCAGGACCGGGTCCAGCAGGGGATTGGCGACGAGCTGGAGACGGCCGGCGTGCGGGAAGAGCACGCTCAGGCCGGCGCTGTCGAGATATTCGACGCCGGTGAGATCGAGGACCAGGGGCCCGGCGGTGCGCGCGAGGGCGGCGGCCAGCTCACCGGCATTGCTCATGTCGATCTCACCGACCGCGGTCACCCGCGCGGTGCCGTCGGGCCGGTCATCGTGCGTGAGCGTCAGGGCAGTGGTCATCAGGAGATCCTCGTGTGCATGTCGACGGTGGTACCGGACGGGCCGGGGGTGACGGTGACCCGCTGCATCAGCGCCCGCATCAGGCCCATGCCACGGCCGCGGTGGGCGTTGAACTCCGGCTGCGGAGCCTTCCAGCTGCCGCTGTCGGCGATGGTCAGGTGCAGATCGTCGACGAACGCCTCGGCCCGGAAGTGGATGGTGTCGCCCGGGGCGTCGCGGTGGCCGTGCTCGATGGCGTTGGCACAGGCCTCGCCCGCGGCGACCAGGATGTTCTGCACCATCGTGGGAGGCAGGTCGCACTGGTCGAGCCAGCTGCGCAGCGACTTGCGTACGGGGGCGAGCTGCGAGGACTCCGCGGGGAAGGACATCTCCAGCGGCGCGGGATGCCGGTAGAGCAGCAGGGCGACGTCGTCGTCGTAGCCGCCCGCGGGAGCGAGCTTCGACATCACGTCGGTCGCCAGTTGGTCGACGGCGGTGTTGCGGCCGTCCTGGAGGGCCTCACTTGCCTGGTCGATACCGGCACTGAGCGGCCGCCGCCGGCGTTCGACGAGCCCGTCCGTGTACAGCAGGAGGGTCGACCGGGCCGGTATGACACAGGTGCCCTCGGGACGCCGACTGCCCACGCGGACGGCCAGCGGCAGCGAGCGGCCGTCTTCGAGGAGCTGAGTGGTGCCGTCCGGGCGGACGAGGATGCCGGGCGGATGGCCGGCACTGGAGTAGGTCAGCCGGCCGGTTTCGGCGTCCAGGACGCCGCAGAAGACGGTCGTGCACACCGCGCCCGGGACGCCGGCCGCGAACTGGTCCAGGGCCATCAGCGTCTGCGCGGGGCTCGCGTCCTGGAGCAGCAAGGCGCGGCAGGCGCTGCGCAGTTGGCCCATGACGCTGGCGGCTTCGAGGCCCCGGCCGACACAGTCGCCGACGACGATGCCGATACGACCGTCGGCAAGGGCCACGGTGTCGTACCAGTCGCCGCCGACCTCCAGGGGCTGGGTGGCGGGTTCGTAGCGCACGGCGAAACCGTCGGGCAGCCGAGAGGGGCCGAGGATGGCCCGTTGCAGGGCGATGGCGGTCTCGCGCTGCTGGTCGATCTGGTGGGCACGGTTCAGCCCCTGCGCGAGGTGACCGGCCAGGAGGGAGAGCAGCAGCTGGTCCTCCCCGGTGAAGGGCCGGTTCTCGCCCAGGTCGATCGACAGGGCGAGCGGGCCGTCGGGGAACTCCAGGAGGATGCCGGCCCCGGTGGCCTCCACGACCGGCGTCAGGATCGGCCCGTGCCGCAGGGCGTTGAGCGAGCCGCGCCGTTCGGCGGGAAGGTCCGGCCACATGAGGGCCGGGTCCGTGGAGGTCAGCGCGGGTTCGTCTCCGTGGTCGAACACGGCCGCCACGACCGACCGGGCGCGCCACAGCTTCTTCAGCTCGCGCAGGGCCCCGGCGAGGGCCTCGGACAGGCTGGTGGCTCGCGACAGACACGTGCTGAGGGCGGCCAGGGCGCTCTCGCGCTGGATGGCGTAGTGCTCGGCCGTGACGTCGCGGAAGGTGCCGACCGTCACGCGGCGTCCGGTGTCGGGATCGTCGACCTGGTTGAACGTGGCCGTCGCCCACAGGCGGTGCCCGTCCCGGTGGGTTATCGGAATGGTGTAGGAGCCCTTGGTGCTGCCGAGCAGCACGGCGAAGGCGTCGCCGACCTGGCGGTGCGCCTCGGAGTCGGTGACGGCGTCGGGCCACCACGGGTGGATCGGCCGGTAGGGCAGGCCCTCCGCCCCGTAGCCGAGGATGTCCGTGAACGCCGTGTTGATCTCGATGACGGCCCCCTCCTCGTCACAGACGAAGAAGGCCTCCTGCAAGGACTCCACCAGCGCGGTGCGCCAGCGCGCGTGATGGCTGCGCAGCCGTGCCAACGCGATGTTCGCCCGTACCCGGGCGAGGAGGTCGGCGGCCGCGAACGGTTTGACCAGGTAGTCGTCGGCACCGGCCTGCAGCCCCTCGATGGAGGCCTCCTGCCCGGCTCGCGCGGACAGGAGCACGACGGGGACCGACGCGGTCCGGGGGTGGGACCGCAGCTCCGCGAGCAGTTCGAGCCCGTCCATGTGGGGCATCATGACGTCGCTGATGACCAGGTCGAACGTGTGCGCGCGGACGGCCCGCAGCGCCTCCAGGCCGTCGTTGACCGAGCTGACCCGGTACCCAGCCCCGCGCAACAGGCGGGTGAGGTACTCGCGCATGTCGGCGTTGTCGTCGGCGATCAGCACATGGGCCGAATCCGGGGCGGGGACCTGGCCGTCGGGGCTCTCGGCCGCCACGCTCTCCACCGCGCCGGACACGGCCGTGGTCTGTTCGCCGGGCAGCCAGCGAAGGGCCTCCTGCACGAACGGCTCGGTCACGGTGGGAGCCGCGCCGGGATGCGTCGTCGCGACCACGGCATCGGCAGGCAGGTGCGCGGAGCCGAACGGCAGACGGATGGTGAACTCGGTGCCCCGGCCTTCGACGGAAGTGGCGGTGATCTCCCCGCCGTGCAGCGCGACCAGCTCCTTCACCAGGGCCAGACCGATGCCACTGCCCTCGTTGGAGCGGGAACGGGCGTTTTCGATGCGGTGGAAACGTTCGAAGAGGCGGGGCATCTCCTGTGCGGCGACGCCGATCCCCGAGTCGGCGACCGTCACCGTCGCCACACCGTCCTCGACACCCACGGCGACCTTGATCGAGCCCTCGAAGGTGAACTTCAGCGCATTGCTGAGCAGGTTGAGAATCACCTTCTCCCACATGCCGCGGTCGATGAAGACCGGTTCGGGCAGTGCGGGGCAGTCCACGAGGAAGTCCAGGCCGGCCCGGTCCACGGCGGAACGGAACACGCTGGCCAGCTCGCTGGTCACGGCGGCCAGGTCCACCGGCTCGTAACTCGCCTGCATCCGGCCCGCTTCGATGCGGGAGAAGTCCAGGAGGGTGTTGACCAGCTTGCCGAGGCGCAGCCCGTTGCGGTGGATGACCTCCAGTTCCTCACGCCCGCCCGTGTCCCCCTGGCGTTGGCGCAGCTCCTCCACCGGCCCCATGATCAGGGTCAGAGGCGTACGGAACTCGTGGCTGATGTTGGAGAAGAACGTCGTCTTCGCCCGGTCCAGCTCCGCGAGTTCCTCCGCACGGCGCTGCTGCGCCTGGTAGCTGCGGGCGCTGGCCACTCCCGTGGCGACGTGCCCGGCGACCAGTTCGACGAAGCCGCGGTATCCGTCGTCCAGGTCCCGGTACCGGTTCAGGCCCACCACCATGAATCCGTACGGGTCGCCGCCCTGCTGCTTCAGGGGCACGATCAGCGCCTCAAGAGGCGCTTCGGCCCACTCGCCCGTAGGCAGGTCCGCGAACACGGCGCCGTCCAACGGGACCACCACCGTCTCGCCCCGGGCGGGAAGATCCGCCGGCCACACCGTACCGGCGCCGGGCGCGATGAGCGGCACGGCGGCCGGGTGGCCGGGGCGCATTCCGGTGACGGAGGCCAGCGCCGCGGCGCCGTCGTCCTGGAAGAGATACGTGAGCGTGAACGGCAGGTCGTGCGGGTTGCGGCTCAGCTGTGCCCGCGCGAAGTCGAGCATCTCCTGCTCGGTGCGCACCACACTGGGATCGGAGCCCAGGTCGCGCAGCGTGGCCATCCGCCGTTCCCCGATGACCCGTTCGGTCTCCTCGTTGACCACGCACAGCATCCCGACCACGAGGCCGGCGTCGTCGCGCAGCGGGCTGTAGGAGAACGTGTGGTAGCTCTCCTCCGGATAGCCGGAGCGTTCCACGAACAGCAGCAGCGCCTGGTCCCAGGTGGCCTCGCCCGTGGTGAGGACGGTGTCGATACGGGGGCCGATGTCGCGCCAGATCTCCGCCCAGACCTCGCTCGCCGGCCGCCCCAGGGCCCACGGGTACTTGCGGCCCAGGGTGTCGCGCCGGTAGGCGGCGTTGCAGAAGAACGTCAGCTCCGGGCCCCAGGCCATCCACATCGAGAACTTGGACGACAACAGGATGCTCACGGTCGTCTTGAGGCTCTGCGGCCAGCCCTCCGGGTCCCCGAGCGGGGTCGAGCCCGCCCAGTCCACCAGAGCCAGATCCCGGCCGACGACCGTGTCCGCGGCGAACACATCGGTCGTACCCGCACCCGTCGCCTCCGGGCCGGCACCCTCGGAACGCGTCACTGCCCACCCCTTCGTTCATGACGGCCGGTGCGCGAGCACGGCCTTTCGGCGCCCGGTCGACGGTCCCCGCAGCCGAGCGCCTTGATCGCCACGACCTGTGAGATACCCGGGTGACCGTGGTTCATCCAGGGAAAGCTCGTTGACGTGATCCGTAGGATAGGACGACCTGTGACCCGACGGGAGGACCGGCCCTCCACCTGACACCCCACGCCGGCCGCGAGGCCGGCAATCCGACGGCCACGGTGCACGAATTCTTCGCCGATCTGGGTACCGGGAGAGTGACGTCACCGCGTGGCTCGCCCTGCCCGTCCCGCCCCACCGAGCACTTCGGCCCGCTCAGGAGAACAGCCCAGGAGAACAAGTGACTGATCGCCTTTTGACCGCCTCCAGCCACACCCACGCTCGGGGGGCCAGGGTGGTGGTCGTGGCCGGTGAGCTCGACCACCACACCGCGCCGGAGCTCTCCCGGGTCATCCAGGCAACGGCGTTCGACGCCGGCGTCCCGGTACTGATCGACCTGTCCGACCTCGCGTACTGCGACTCCACCGGCATCACCGTGCTCATCGGCGCCGACCGGCGTGCGCGCGACGCCGGAACCCCGCTGTCCGTGGTCGGTGTCCCCGACGACCTGATGCACGTGTTCCGCATCATCGGCCTCGACCAGCTCTTCACCTTCCGGCCCACGGTCGAGGACGCCATCAACGCCCTGTACGCCTGACGGGGTTCGGGGGCCGGATTCGACGGCTGGTGGAGGTGTCGCGCCAACTCGCGTGCGCAGGCGTGGTGTCGACGACCGACGGGGGTGGCCGAAACCGGTCACCGGCGGCACCGACCCGGGGCGGAACGAGGGGGTGGACGTCTAGGTTCGGCCCCAGACGCCTCTGGAGCCTCTGGCGCCTCGACTGGATGACGGGGCGAGGGGGGATCGGCGTCGTCCAAGGAGGACGGCTCCGGTCGGCGTCAACCGAGCGAACCGAGAGGACTGGTGTGCAGTGAAGGGCCAAGTCGGTCACAGAGGGAGCCGTTCCGTGAGAGCGGTGTTCCGCGCCAGGATGGCTGCGGTGGCGGGGGCGGTCGCGTTGCTCGCGGCGGTGCTCACCGGGGCGGGCGCCGGCACGGCAGCCGCCGCGGACGGTGGCGCGCGGGCCGCCGCGGTGGGGGGATGGACCTGCCCCGGGGTGGCCGTTCCGCCCGGATACGTCATCACCATGTTCAACAGCAGCGGTTGCAACGGCGCGGGCGCGTGGTTGCAGCAGCCCGTCCGCGACGGAATATGGACCTGCTCGGGGTCGCCGATCGTGTCGGGCTACGTCATCACCAATTACGACCGCAACGGCTGCAGCGGTGTGGGCGGCTGGTACCACCAGGTGGTCCGCAACGGCATCTGGACCTGCCCGTACTCACCGATCCCCGCGGGCTACCGCAGCACCACGCACGACGCGCGAGGTTGCAGCGGTCTGGGCGCCTGGCTCACCGTTCGGGCCTGACGCGACCGGGGGCGCGGAACATCCACGGAGACAGGCGCTCCGGCGGGTGTTCCGCTCGCACGTCGCTCGGGACCGGCTTTTTCGGAGTTCGGTGTGCTGCGGATGTCGAGAACGTGCCACCGGCTCCGTCCCAGGGACACCAGCGGCCTTCCCCGGCCGCACGAGGCGGCACGAGGCCGCGTAGAAGAAGGAGAGACCGGCATGGCGATTCAGCGGATGGACAACATCGGCATCGTCGTCGAGGACATGGACGCCGCGATCGCGTTCTTTGTGGAACTCGGCATGGAGCTGGAAGGCAGGGCCGAGGTCGAGGGCCTCGTCGCCGACCAGTGCACGGGACTCGACGGCGTCCACTGTGACATCGCGATGGTCCGCACCCCGGACGGCCACAGCCGGCTCGAACTGGCGAAATACCGCAGCCCCGCGCTGATCGGGACCGGTCCGCGCGACCGGCCGCACAACGTTCTGGGCACGCATCGCGTCATGTTCGCCGTCGACGACATCGAGGACACCGTCGCCCGTCTGCGCCCCCACGGCGCCGAACTCCTCGGCGAGATCGCCCGGTTCGAGGACAGCTATCTGCTCTGCTACCTCCGCGGCCCGGCGGGCATCATCATCGGACTGGCCGAGCAATTGCACTGAGGCCGAGCCGTCGGCAGGGCAGCCACGTGGCGTGACACGCCCATGGCGATCCGTGGCCCTGCCTCCCGTATGCCTTCGATATCCGGGGTCTGCGACCGCCCGAACCCATCCCTTTAAAGGGTATGAATCGTAGCAATCTGTCACTTTCGGGCAGAAATATGGTGAGGCGGCCCACAGGACCCACGTCACATATGGGTTGTGTTAGTAGCCCAAGTGATGCGATGAAGGTCGGCCGTAGGGTGCCTCACCTGCAGATATTCCCACCCGTGCGAGCGGGCCGGACGTCCTTCGCTGCGAAGGCGGCTAGTAGGAGGGGGGCGTTGCCAGGCGGTGCGGGCATCGGTAGAACTGGATGAGTCGCCAGGCGGCACGGGTGCTTCACCCGCCGCAGACGAACCCCTCTCCTCCGTGTGAGTGGCTCCCTCATGTCCTCGACATGCCGCGACCGTCCTCGTCCCCTTCGGAAGGCCTCTTGTGTCCAACGCAGTCATCCGCCGCATCGCCGCTTCCAAGAAGACCCTCGCGGGTACCGTCGTCGCCGTCGGTGTCGCCGGTTCCCTGTTCGCCACGGTTCCCGCCCAGGCGGCGGCCCCGACGAACGCCAAGGCGATCGCCCAGCAGATGATCAAGGACCCGGCGCAGTTCGAGGCGTTCAGCAAGATCGTCTCTCACGAGAGTGGCTGGAACCACAAGGCCACGAACTCCTCCTCGGGTGCCTACGGCCTGGTCCAGGCCCTGCCGGCGTCGAAGATGGCCTCGGCCGGCGCGGACTGGAAGACCAACCCCGCCACGCAGATCAAGTGGGGTCTGGACTACATGAACTCCCGCTACGGCAGCCCCGTCGGCGCCTGGAACTTCTGGTCCGCCCACCACTGGTACTGAGCCACTCTGGCGGTAGCCGTCACTGGCAGCCCTCAGAGGGCAGCAGACGCACGAAACGCTCGGCCGGGATCTCCCGGCCGAGCGTTTTCGCGTTCCCGGCCGGCGGCGGCGACGGGCCGGGGCCGGCCGGGGCGGCGTGCGGCGCACCCCTCGTCAGCAGGAGATCACCGGGTTGGTCTCGGAGCTGATGGAGGTGTCCTTCATGAAACCCCAGACCCCGTTGTCGGCCTTCGTCATCAGCCAGCGGTAGGGGTGCGGCCCACCGACGTACGCTCCCTTGTCGATCCGGCAGCTGAACCAGCTGTACGTCGTGTACATGCGGCCGACGACCTTGCCCGGATGGTCGAAGCTGTCGTAGACGGCCGCGCCGTAGGCGTTGTGGCAGTAGTAGGCGGGCCCGTTGACGACGCAGGCATCCGCGGCCGAGGCCGAGGGGGCGGATACGCCGAGGCACGCCAGCGCGGCGCCGACGGTGACGACGACGCCCGCCCCTCGTGATGGAGTACGCATGAAGTCCCCCTCTGTGTACGTGAGTTGTCGGGGCGTCAGCAGCGGGCGGAGACAGGCAGGTTGGCGTACTCGTTGCCCTTGAAGTACACGGCGCTGCTGTAACCGTCGGCGAAGCCGATCCAGATGTTGTTGGTGATCCCGTGGTCGGTCACGGTGTCGCCGAGGGTCCAGCAGTAGGCGGTGTAGGTCCTGCCCGCGGTGAGCGTGGCCAGGTAGGCGCCGTTCTTCCGGGGAAGCTTGCGGACGTTGACGTTCTCGTACGGGACGACGCTGTAGCCGGAGGCCGGCAGCGCCGCGGCCGCGGGCCGGGCGGTGGTCAGCGGCTGGGCATGGCCGACACCGGCCGTGGCGGTGACCAGGCCGACGGCGGCCGAGAGGCCGATGAGTCCGGTGCGTACGGCGTGCTTGTTCATGGTTCTCCCTGCCAGTGGGGCCCCGGGAGCGGAGCGCGACGGGTCGCCGTACGGAGAAGGGGGCGCGGGCGTCGGGACGCGTTGCCGCGGAGCCTGATCCGGTCGTCGCCCACCCCCGTGGGGCGGTTTCCGGCCATTCGGTGGCTCCGGCACGGCCCGGCCCCGCCTCCCACCCTTCTCCGAGCGGCGTCTTCGAGCAACGCCGCCGAGCGGCGTCTTCGAGCCGTACCAACGTCCCGCACCGGCCCTGCAACGACCTTGCTATCTTCTTGCAGAGGCAGGAACGACCGGCGCGAAGGGCGGCCCGGCCTGCGGGGTCGCTTCGAGGAGCCGGACGAACAAGGGGCCACACGGACGAGGGGCCTATGGGTACGGAATTCAGACTCCTGGGGGATGTCGGCATCAGCTTCGACGGATCCGACGTCGTACCCGGGACTCCACGCCAGCGCTGCGTTCTCGCCGTGCTCCTCCTGGAGGCCGACCGGCCCGTCCCCGTCGACACGCTGGTGGACCGGGTGTGGGGGAGGGAGCCGCCACCGCGTGCCGTCGCCGCGCTCTACAGCTACATGTCGCGCCTCCGGGCCCTGCGGGCGTCCTCGTCCGGCCGCGACGAGTGGGACATCCAGCGCACGACCGCCGGCTATGTGCTGCGCACCGAACGGGCGGCCGTGGACCTGTTCCGCTTCCGCGACCTGGTCGAGCGAGCGCGCGGCGCGACCTGGCAGGACGCCGGACCCGCCTACGAGCAGGCGCTGGCACTGTGGCGCGGACGTCCGCTCGCCGGCGTGCACTCGGACTGGCTCGACCGGCACCGCCTCACCCTGGACGCCGAGCGCCTGCACGCCACCGTCGCCCGGCACGATCTCCTGCTCGACCAGGGCCGCCACGCGGAGGTCGTCCGGTCCGTGGAGGCCCTTGCCGACGCGTACCCACTGGACGAACTCCTCGCTCATCAGCACATGCTGGCCCTCTACCGGGTCGGCCGGCCCGCCGCCGCCCTCGCCGCGTACGAGCAGCTGCGGGCGGACCTCGTGGAGCAGATGGGCGCGGATCCCGGGCCCCGCCTCCAAGAGCTCCACCAGCGCATCCTCGTCTTCGACGACACCCTGGACCTTCCCTCGCCCGGCCCGCCCGCCGCCGGCCCGTCCGCCGCCGTCGCCACCGGCCCGTCCGCAGCCCGTCCACCCGCACCCGCCCCGGCGCGCGTCCCGCGCCAACTCCCCGCCGTTCCGGCAGGTTTCCTAGGGCGGCGGGACGAACTGCGACTGCTGGACGCCCTGGCCGCACGGACCGGGGCGGACCAGCCCGCGGTCTGTGCGATCACGGGCATGGGCGGCATCGGCAAGACGTGGCTGGCGCTGCGCTGGGCGCACCAGCACATCGAGGCGTTTCCCGACGGCCAGCTCTACGCCCAGCTCAACGGCTTCAGCCCGCACACCCGGCCCGCCGCCCCCGCCGACGTCCTCCAAGCGTTCCTCATGGCCCTGGGCGCCGCCGCACACGAGCTGCCTCCGGACGAGGAGGGCCGGGCGGCGCTGTACCGCACGCTCATGGACGGCCGGCGCGTCCTTGTCGTCCTCGACAACGCACGGGACAGCGCACAGGTACTGCCGCTCCTGGTGGGAGGCCAAGGCTGCCGGACCCTGGTGACCAGCAGGAACACTCTGAACGGCCTCAAGGTCCGGCACGGCGCCGACACCGTTCGGCTGGGCGTGCTGTCCGAAGCGGAGGCGTCGCGCCTGTTCGCCGAGCGCGTCGGCGAAACCGCCGCGGCCCGCGCACCGGCGATGCGTGACATCGTGCGGGCCTGCTCGGGGCTGCCCCTCGCCCTCGACATCGCCGCCGCGCACACCGTGGACCTCCCGCCGGCCTCGCTGGACCAGCTCGCCCAGGACCTGCGCGATCCCCGCACCCGCCTGGACGCCCTCGACGCGGGCGACATGTCCCTCAACCTGCGCGCCCTGTTCACCTCCTCCGAGCACGCGCTGGACCCCGCGGCCGCGGACCTGCTCAACCTGTTCGGTCTCGTCCCGCACCACGACGCGTCCCTCGCCGCGCTGGCCCATCTCGCCGACCGTCCGCCCGCCCGCACCCGGGGGATCCTGCGCAGGCTGGAGGAGGCCTGCCTGGTGCGCGAGAACCGCCCTGGGCGCTACCAGATGCACGACCTGGTCCGGCTGTACGCGCGGGAAGGGGCCTCGGGTCTGGCGAGCGGAACGCGCGCCGAACTCACGGGGCGGCTCATCGACTTCTACGTCCACACCGCCCACGCGGCACACAGCGCCCTGGACCCCCACCGCACGGCACAGGACCCCCTGGGCAGCTCGGAGCCGGGCCCCGCGCCCTTGCGGTTCGCCGACGCCGACAGCGCCCTGGAGTGGTTCGAGGACGAGTACGCGTGCCTCCAGGAGATCGTCACGACGGCCAGGAGCCACGGAGCGCACCGGCAGCTGTGCCAGCTGGTGTCCTCGCTGCACATCTTCCGGTGGCGGCGCGGGCTCTTCGCCGAAAGCATCCGGGCCTGGCACCTCGCCCTGGACGCCGCGCGTGCGACGGAAGACGCCTCCCTGACCGCCCACACCCGTCAGCGTCTCGCCGTCGCCCTCGCGCAGGCCGGCCGTCACGAGGAGGCGCTGCCCCATCTGGGTGCGGCGCTGGCCCACTTCACGGACCACGACGACCTGCCCGGCCGCACCCGCTCGCACCATGCGCTCGCCGAAGTCCACGTCCGCATCAACGCCTATGAGAGTTCCCTGCCGCACTTCGCGCAGGCCGTCGAGGGATACCGGCGCCTGGGCAACCAGGTCGGCGAGTCCAACGCGCTGAACGGCACGGGGTGGGCGCTGGCCCGCCTCGGCCGGTACAGCAGCGGCGAGGAGCACTGCCTGCAGGCCCTGCCGCTGCTACGGCTCCACGACGACGGCGAGGGCCAGGCCGCCACCTGGGACACCCTGGCCCACATCGCCTGGCGCACCGGACGGACCGAACGCGCCTGTTACGCCTACCGTCAGGCCCTCGGCCACTTCCAGGCCATCGGGAACGCCAACCGGGAGGCCGACATCCGGTCCAACCTCGCGGACATCCACGCCGAGCGCGGCGACCTCGAACAGGCCCGCACGGAGTGGACCACCGCACTGAGCCTCTACCGCAGCCAGCACCGCACGGACGACGCCCGCCGCGTCGCCGCGCATCTGGCTGAACCGGGCACCTGAGAAGGCCGGCCCGCGGGCTTCAGCGGGTGGCACGTCCGTAGAGGACGAGGGCACGGGAGAGGGCCGTCAGGGCAGCGGTGCACAGCAGGGTGCGCACGATGTTGGTGGTGGCCCAGGTGCCCTTGAACCTGTCGACGATCGAGAAGTCCGTCATCTTCGCCACGTTGCCGGCGTCGGCCAGCTCGTTGTTCAGCGGGATGTTCACGGAGAAGGTGATCACCAGGACGACGAGGTAGGCCACGGACGCCGCCGCCACCCACATCGCCACACCGCGGCGCCCCTTGCGGAACTCGACGACGGCCGAGCCCGCGGACGTCAGCAGGGCGACCACGAACACCATGCCGAACAGCCCGTTGCCGTCGATCGCCTTGTTGAAGGACCGCATCGCGATGACGTACGTATGCTCGTCGGCCGCCGCCAGACCCGGCATCACGGAGATGTCAAAGGCGAAGAAGAGGCCCGCCATCAAGCCGATGAGGACCGTCGATATCAGGAGAAGGCCCGTCGCCACCTTGCTCCTGCCGACGGTCGCCGGCGCCGGCGGAGCCGGGTGGGGGCTCGGGCCGTGGCCGGGGGACTGCTGAGGTCCAGTGGCCGGGTTGCGGTTCATCGCGCATCCTCATCTGGGGTGTCGGGAAAGATGGCCCAACCCCGTTGGGGGGTCAGGTGGTTCCGAGAACGCTGATCAGGTAGTGCGGCCCGTCGATCTCGTCGTCGGACTTGTCCATCAGGCGATCGCCGACGTACAGCCGGCCTCTGTCGTACAGCAGGTCGTCGTTGCGGTAGTCGTAGATCTCGATGGCCCGGTTGAAGACCTTGTCGTCGTTCGGGAGTTGCATGAGGACGGTCTTCTTCATGGTGGCACCCTCGATGCGGACCACCTCGCCGTGCCCGTACACGGGCGGCGTGCGCAGGGCGATGACGTTGTCGCCGTCCATGCGGATGGGGAACAGCTTTCCCCCGTCACCCGCGTCGACACGGCCCGGTGCCGGTTGGCCGGTGGCGAGGTCGAAGGCGACGAACTCATTGGTGTGGCCGGGAACGTCGGGCGAGACGTTGGCGTGTTCGGCTGTCGGCAGGAACAGCTTGCCGCCGCCTGCGAGGGGGCCGAGGCAGGTTCCCACTTCCAGCTTGCAGTCGATGGCGTACTTCTCGTCGGGGATCGTGATGTGTGCCAGTTCCTTGCCGGTCGCGTCGACCGAGTAGATGTCGGAGACCTTGGCGCCTGAGCTGTCGCCGCCGGGGTAGCCGCCGATGACCAGGGGCTTGGAGGACAGAACGTGCACGTCCCTGAACGCGGAGGACACCTTGTACGTGGACAGCGGCTGGCCGGTCGCGGGGTCCAGAGTCTGCACCGAGAGGGACGGCCTGTCGACGTCGCCGCAGCGGCGGACGGCGACCAGCGCCGGTCCTCCGGCGTAGCCGTCGTCCCGACAGTTGTCGGCGCCGGCCGTGGGCTTCCACAGCAGCTTGCCCGTGGCTATGTCCCAGGCGGCGCCTCCGTCGGTTGCGCTGCCCGCCGCGGCGGTACCGCCGCTGATGGCGATCTCCTGAACGAAGAGGTGTGCGTCACCGGTCCCATCGGCGGAAATTCCGTAAACGGGTGTGCTGGTGTGCCAGAGCATCTTCCCTGTGGTGATGTTGAACGCCGCGATGTTGGAGCAGACTCCGGTGCCCTCGAAGGTGGGTTTCTTCTCGTCGTCGTACGCGATCACGGTGACACCGTCCGCAGTGCTCTGCAGGGTGGTGGCGCACTCCGGCGTGGGAAGGGGAAGCTTCCAGAGCTGCGCGCCGCTTGCCCGGTCGTAGCCGGTGATGTCCTTGAAACCGGCCTTGGCGTACACCTTGTCCGTGGCCCACTCACCGGCGACCCGGTCGGTGGCGCTGATGGCCTTCGGAGCGAACTGGTGGAAGAGCAACTTGCCCTCGGGCGGGGGCCCTTGCTCGCCGCTGCCCGCCCCCTTGCTCGTACCCTCGGCCGCCCCGGCGGTCGGTCCGCCCTTGGCGCCGGCGCCTCCCGACGTCAGATACACGGTCCCGGAACCGAGTACGAGGGCGATCCCGACCGCGATGAGGGCGAAGGCCGGCCATTGCCGCGCGCGCCGGACCTTCGGCAGAGAGACGCTCGTCGGCGGGGCGGTGGGCATGGGCGGAACGACCGGCCCGAACGCCGCGGGAGGCGGCCCGAACTCCGTCGGGGCACCAGGTGGCGGCTGCGGTGGCTGGCTCATGACGTATGTACCTCTGGAGAAGGGAAGGTGCCGACGGCTCGGACGGCGCATGGCCCCGCTGAGAGCGCGGGGCCATACCCCCACCATATGACCCGAGTTGGGATGCGGTTCGGGCGGGAGCCGCTCTCGTCCGCAGGGGCTGCGCGCCGCCGAGCTCGGCTCGGTGTTCCTGCGGTGCGCGGAGCGGTGGTTCGGCGTGTGGTCCTCGGCGGCGCCGCACATCGCGGCCACCGCGGCGACGCCATGGGCGGCTCGAACTCTGGCTGTTTCTCCCGCAGTCCGCACCGTCCGCGTCCGTGGATACTGCTGGTCATGAACAGACCAAAGGCTGTACGGCCCCTCGCCCCGCTCGCCGCCTGTGCGGCCGTCGCCTCTCTGCTGGTGGGCGTCCAGGCCACCCCCGCGTCCGCGGAAACCTTCTGCGGAACCCACTCGGTCGACGGCGCGATCTGGACCGAGTACACCCAGACGCCCGGTGTGCAGCAGTCCCTGGGCTGTCCCACCAGCGATGAACTCGGCCTTCCCGACGGGGTCGGCCGCCGGCAGGTCTTCGACAACGGCTCGATCTCCTGGAGCCCGAACACCGGGGCGCACGCGGTGTGGGGTCTCGTCGGACAGGAGTGGGGCCAGCACGGCTGGGAGGGCGGTTACATGGGGTACCCGCTGACCGACGAGCTGAAGAACCCCGACGGGATCGGCGTCCGCCAGCAGTTCCAGAACGCCACGGTCTACTGGTCACCCGCCAGCGGAGCACACGCGGTGCACGGCAACATCGGCTGGTGGTGGGGAGAGTACGGGTACGAAGGAGGGACGTACGGCTATCCCACCAGCGACGAGTACAACGCCGGGCACATCGGCGGCAATCTCGACGACAACAACGGTGTGCGCCAGGACTTCCAGTCCGGCAAGTACCTCTTGTGGAGCGGGGGTCAGGCCGACGCCTTCGAGTCCTGCCAGACCGCGTGCATCGGCTACGGCGGCGTCACCAGCACGAAGTGGGTGAACAAGACCGAGGTCTACATCAATTGGTCCAACACCCGCTTGACGTCCGTCCACGTGACCCCGACGGCCGCCGCCTTCAAGACCGTCCTCGGCACCGACGACGCCGCCAGTGACGTGAACGAGGACTGGAGGCAGGTGTGGTCCAACACGCGCATGTTCCCCGGCGCCACGCAGACCCAGAACAACTCGACCTACCAACAGCTGATGTGCCACGCGGAGTTCTCCTACCCCAACAACAGTGGCGGGCACTTCGGCGGTCCGACGTGGGATCTGGAAACCTGGCGCCCCGAACTTACCGGGGACAATGACGCCAAGCTCGCGAAGATGCTCGCCTCCAAATGCAATTGGGAGACCGACTCGTAGCACCGATCGGCGGCCGCGACGCTTGTGTCACCGACAGCGGTCCGGGACCGGGCTCCCAGAACCCGGTCCCGTGTGGCCCGCATCCGCTCACGAGGTGGGCATGAGGACGCTGTCGATGATGTAGACGGTGGCGTTGGCGGTGGGCACGTTGCCGCACACGATGTTGGTTCGGCCGTTGACCTTGTAGGCCGAGGCGGATCCGGACGTGGTGAGAGTGGCCCCTTCGAGGGTCTTGAAGCTGCCCTTGCCCAGCTGGTCAGGCGTGATCTTCTGTCCCACCACGTGGTAGGTGAGGATCTTGGTGAGCTGGGCCTTGTCGTTCATCACCTTGTCGAGCGTGCTCTTGGGGATCTTGCTGAACGCATCGTTCGTGGGCGCGAAGACCGTGATGTTCTTCGCGTTGTTCAGCGTGTCGACCAGGCCCGCCTTCTTGGCGGCGGCGACCAGCGTGGAGAGCGCCGGGTTGTGGGAGGCGGCGGTGGCGACCGGGTCCTTGGCCATCCCGCCGAAACTGCCGGAACCCTGCTTGGGCACGCTGGTACAGGCCGGGCCGAAGGGGCCGGGCATGCTGTCGGCGGACGCCGCGAGCGGCACCACGGCGAGGGCGAGCGGGAACGCTACGGCGACGGCACCGATGAGCGCCGAGCGCCTGATGCGGATGCTGTTCATGACTCGTTCCTTCGAGGGGTTCGCGACGCGCACCGCCTCCTTCGGAAGGAGGTGCCGGCCGAGTGGACCTCAGGGAGCGTCCGGTGCCGGGAATGGCGGGTCGTGGCTCGCGTTCCGTCGCACGCCGCACTGGGTATTCGGCGCGCCTGCCGCGGTCGGATTGGTGGCGATTCACGGTTTCTGTACTTTTTCGTGCGAGCCGCACAAACCTGCCGGACAAGCGGGCCCGCACGAGCGAGCCCGGACGAGCGACGCGCGCACGCGCCGGAGTGGGCCCTTGCTGGAAGGCCTGCGCACTCCGGCTCGTCCGCGCCGTCACGGCTCGGTGGCCGCGGTGTGCTCTCGCTTACTTGGGCATCAGGACGGTGTCGACGATGTAGACGGTGGCGTTGGCGGTGGGCACATTGCCGCAGACCACGTTGGCGGAGTCGTTGACCTTGTACGAGGTGCCCGAGCCGGACGTGGTGACCTTGCCCTTCTCCAGGGTGTCGAAGGAGCCGTTCTGCAGCTGCTGGGGCGTGACCTTCTGGCCCACCACGTGGTAGGTCAGGATCTTGGTCAGGGTGGCCTTGTCGTTGAGGACCTTGTCCAGGTCGGCCTTCGGGATCTTCGCGAAGGCGTCGTTGGTGGGAGCGAACACCGTGATGTTCTGTGCGTTGTTGAGGGTGTCGACGAGGCCGGCC
The DNA here is from genome assembly GCF_036014195.1 of Streptomyces sp. NBC_00442. NCBI lineage: Bacteria > Bacillati > Actinomycetota > Actinomycetes > Kitasatosporales > Streptomycetaceae > Streptomyces > Streptomyces sp. NBC_00442. The sequence goes on along the minus strand of NZ_CP107918.1, from coordinate 119,722 downwards.
TTCTTGACCGCGGCGACCAGCGTGGAGAGCGCCGGGTTGTGGGAGGCGGCGGTGGCGACCGGGTCCTTGGCCATGCCGTCGAACGACCCCGCGCCGTCCTTCGGCACCGTCGCACAGGCCGAGCCGAACGGCTTGTCCGTCATCGACGAGTCTCCGGCCGCCGACGACTGCGCACCCGAGGGTGCGGGGGCCGCGGGGGCGTCCGACGCGGAGGCGGAGCTGTCCTTCTTGCTGTCGTCGCCTCCGCAGGCGGTCAGTACGAGCGGCAGAACGGCGGCGGCGGTGACGGCGATCGCGGCACGGCGGAAACTCAGGGTGTTCATGACTTCTCCTGTGGTGACGTGTGAGGTGTGCGAAGGGTGAGACGGGCCGGTGGGCCCGGACGGCATGGGGTGCGCGGCTCCCGCGATCCCGGAGCGGGGTGCGTCAGTCCACGGTGATCACCACCGAGTGCCAGCCGCTCGCACCGTCCGGGATGGTGGGGGTGCGCTGCTCGGTCTGTGTCCGACCGGTGCGATCGGTGGCCCGGACCGTGAGGGTGTGGGGCCCGGAATCGGCCTTCCAGGGCAGGGACCACTGGCGCCAGGTGTCGGTGGTGTCCTCCGCGGCCAGGTCGGCCCGCGTCCACGGGCCGTCGTCCACGCGGACCTCGACCCGGTCGATCCCGCGGTGCTGTGCCCAGGCCACCCCGGCGACCATCACCGTCCCGGCTTTCGGGCGCGCGAACGGCTTCGGGGTGTCGATGCGGGACTCGGTCTTGATCGGCGCCTTCTGCGCCCAGGACCGCTTGACCCAGTACGAGTCGTAGTCGGCGAACGTCGTCAGTTCCAGATCCTGGAGCCACTTGCACGCCGAGACGTAGCCGTACAGACCCGGCACGACCATGCGGACCGGGAAGCCGTGCACGAACGGAAGAGGTTCGCCGTTCATGCCGACGGCGAGCATCGCGTCGCGGCCGTCCATGATGTCCTCCACCGGCGTGCCGATCGTCATGCCGTCCACCGAACGCGCCACGAGCTGATCGGCCGGGCCGCCGCGAGACGGCGGCCGCACCCCCGCCTCCTTGAGCAGGTCGGCCAGCGGCACCCCGATCCACCGCGCGTTCCCCACATAGGGGCCGCCGACCTCGTTGGAGACACATGTCAACGTGATGTCCCGCTCGATCAGTTGACGTTTCAGAAGGTCCTGGAAGGTGAGAGTGAGAGGCCGGCTGACGCCCTTCCCATGGATCTTCATCCGCCATGCGGTGGCATCGACCTTCGGGATCACCAGGGCGGTGTCGACGCGATAGAAGTCACCGTTGGGGGTGACGAACGGGCTGATGCCGGGGGTGTGCAGCACAGCACCGGGCGGGATCGGCCGGGCCGCGGAGGCAGGCGCCGGGAGCAGGACCTTGCCCCGTGAGGCGACCGCTCCTTGGCCTCGGGAATTGTTCAGGGACCTACCCAGCAGCCCGGCGCCGGCCGAGGCGGCAGCCGCCGCGCTCGCCGCGATGACGAAGCCGCGCCTGTCCCAGCCGTCCGCACGCACGGACATCCGGTCAGTCGGCGGTCCCTCGGCTTCGGCGGTGCTCTGCGGCGTGGTGAGACGCCCGATGAGCAGGTACAGGAGTCCCGCGCCCGCCAGGGAGCCCACCACCGACGGGAGGGCGTCCGCCGCGCTCGTCGAGTCCGGGCGGCTGGTGGCCGCCAGAGCCCCCACGACCCCGAACAGCAGGATCCCGGCGGCCCCGATCCGGCGAAAACGCAGCGCCAGCACACCGAGCACGAGGGCCAGCAGGGCCAGGACGCCGAGGATGCCGAGCTGAAGGACGAGCTTGTCGTTGGTGCCGAAGTGGCGGATCGCCCAGTCCTTGAGCGCGGGAGGCGTGCGGTCGATGGCCGCGCCGCCCACCGCGATCACCGGCCCGGATTCGGGCCGGACCGCAGCGGACACCAGCTCGGCGACGGCCAGCGCGGCGAACCCGGCGAGCAGTCCGGACAGGGCTGCGAGCGGAAGGCGGAACCCTCTGCTCAGAAGTTTCATCACGGCTCCTATTCGGAACCGACGGGCCGCGGGATTGGCCATTCACCCCAACGAGTTGCGCCACGCGGATGACTGACGTGCCGTGAGGGCCCTCCCGACGGACAGAACCCCAGGTGCATGGCCGTGTTCCGCAGCCACATCGGCACATGGCGGCAGTGTGTACGCGCCTACGCACGGCCCGCTCCGCCCGCGTCCCCGCCAGGCTCGCCACGCGGTGCACCGAGTTGGACGCGGCGCGCGCCGACGGGTTCCGGCACACCTGACTTCCGGCGCGGCGACGCACGACCGCCCTGCCCATGTGCTTCCGAACTCTCGCCCGTACTCCCGGCTCCCGGAGTGGTGTTGTCGGAAGTAGCCACGTACGTATGGGAGTTGACCGGCCAGCAGGACGAGAGCGGTCGCGCCGTGCAGGTGAGGACCAGCGGGTGACGGCGAGCGGCGGTCAGGGGACGGTCGGGCGCAAGCTGTCCTTTTCGGTGATCCCCGGCGTGGTGGTGGCGCATCGGGTGGAAGACGGCGGACCGGGCGGCGGGAAATCCCCGGCGAGCAGCAATCCGTTGGCCTTCGGGCACCGAATCACTGTCATGGCCATAACCTTCCAGGAGCATCAGCGGGTGCGAGCGGTCGCGCACAGCGACGGTGTGCGCCAGGCCGGCTCCGACCTGCCCGAGCTCCTGGCCAGGACCGCGCGTGATGACCGGGGGCTGACCTATCGAGAGGTCAGCGAGCTGCTGTCCGTGCCGCTCGGCACCATCAAGACCCGCTTGCGCGACGGACTCATCCGGCTGCGCGACTGCCTGGGGGTGACCGCGTGACCGGAGCCGACCTGCACACACTGACCGGCGCATACGCCCTGCACGCACTCCTCGACGACGAACGCACGGAATTCGAACGCCACCTCGCCCAATGCGAGCCCTGCACCCAGGAAGTCCGCGAACTCGCCGCCACCGCAGGCCGTCTCGGCCTGGCCATGACCACCACACCTCCCCCAGCGCTGAAAGCAGACGTCCTGCGCAGGATCAGCACCGTACGCCAGGACCCGCCCCGCACCACACCCCTGGCACCCCACGTGACGCGGACCGGCCGCACGCGCACCCTGACACGCCTCGCACTCGCCGCCTGCCTCGCCGCCGCCGTCGCACTCGGCGGCACCGCCGCCTGGCAGCACCAGCGGGCCGACACCGCACGCGACCAGGCAAAGTCCGCCCAAAAACAGTACCGGCAACTGGCCGACGTCCTGACGGCCCCCGACGCCAAAGCGACCACCGGACCAGTCACAGGCGGCGCCAACGCCACCCTCGTCATCGCCCGCAGCCGCGACCAAGCCGTCTTCCTCGCCTCCGGCCTCACACGACCCCCCGCAGGAAAGGTCTACCAACTCTGGTTCAACGACGCCGGCACCATGCGACCCGCCGGACTCATGAACCCCACCCAAACCACCGAAGCAGTCCTGCTCACCGGCCCCGTCGACCAAGCCACCGGCATGGGCATCACCCTCGAACCCACAGGCGGCTCCCCACACCCCACCACCACACCCCTGGCCGTCATGGCCTTCCCCCACGCCTGAACCACGCCGCCTCCGTCGGGGTCCGCCGAGGGCTGCCCACATCACTTCAGCGGCACCACATCAGCTCGCGCGCCGGGCCCGCCCCGGGGGGCCTCCCTCTCCACGCCCCGGAGAGGGAGGCCCGCCGCCTAGGGGGCGAGGATCACCTCGTACCACTCCATCTCGAGTATGCGGTCCGCGACGACGGCTCGGCCGAGTTCGCCCCCGGCACCCGTGTTCTCGGGCAGGGGCACATGGGCCCGGATGCAGGGTGCGTTACTGCCGTGGGGGCTGTCCCGTACGACATCGACGTGCCACACCCCGTCGGTCTTCCTGGGGATGATCTCCGTGCAGTCGGAGCCGTTCGTGCCACCCTGCACCGAGCTGGCGAAGGGAAACTCGTCGCAGGAGTCGTTCGCGACACTGGGGTCCGGCTTGAACGGCAGCGGGGCCGCCGTGCACGACTGCCTGCGCTTCTTGGCCGCTTCCGTCCTCCCTCCGGAATTGCGCTGCAGCGGCTTCGTCTCGGTGCCGAAGTTGCCGCCATGGAGGTTGCTCTGCGCCCAGGCGTAGGCGATGGCGGCTGCCCCGTAGGCGGATTCGCGGATGGTCACGTTGGCCATGTGCCCCATCACGATGCAGCCGGGGTACTGGCCGACCTGCGCATCACAGCGCAGCTGGTGGCCGTTCCAGCTCACCGGGTTCGCAAGGCCGCCGCCCGCCTCGAGGATCGTCCCGAACGACGTGTAGGTGGGGTAGATGAACGAGTTGGTGCCCTTGGTGACGCTGGAGGTGAAGGACAGGTTCCCGGTCCTCTCGTCACCGAGCGAGAGCTCTATGGGTGCGCCGCCCCAGGCCGGTGCGTCCACGGTGCACAGGCCGCTGCAGGTGGCGGACAGGTCCATCGACACGGTCTTCGCTTCGCCCTCCATCTCGGTGGCCTTGACGGCGAGGTTCTCCGTCCACTTTCCGCTGGAGGAGCTCAGGCGGGCGAAGCTCAAGGCCACGACGACGGAGTGGCCTGTCTCCTTGCCGTCGGTGTCGAAGGCCGTGATCGTGAACTTCTCGCCCCAGCAGTAGTTGTGCCGGTCGGCGTTCCGGCCCTTGGGGCATGGACCGTCCGAGGGCTCGTTCGCGGTGCCTTCGGTGTCAGTGGCTTTGGCCGTGGCCTTGGCAATGGCTTGGGAAGGGACGGCGACGGGTTCCGCCTTGCCGCAGGTCCAGCCGGTGCCATGGCGGCGCGCCTGGGACCCCGGGGCCGTGGACTTGCACGTGCCGTGGCCCTTGGGGGCGGCCTTGGCGGGTGCGGCGGCGGCCGGTGAGGCGCCCAGGGCGAGGAGGGCCGCGGTGAGGGCGAGTGCGGCTACGGCCGCGAGCAGGTGTCTGACGCGTTTCAAAGCGTGGTTCCCCTCGATCGGTGGTGTACGGGTCCACCACGGATCGAACCGGTCAGGGGCCCGCCCGCACAGGAGCGGAATAAGCCCCTCCTTGATCCTTTTTGGCCCGTTGCGGGCTCACGCCGCCACCCCCGCGGCCGCTACGTTCACCCATTGACCGAACACAAACAACCAGGGGGAAAGGGCAACGATGCGCCCCACAAAACCCGTCAGCCACATAGGCAGAACACTCATGGCCTGTGCCGCCTCGGCCGCTGTGGCCACCGTGGGACTTGCCGTCTCACCGGCCGCCGCCTCGGCCGCCGCACCCGCGAAGGCGGCACCCGCCACCACCGCGCAGGCCGAGGCCGGCGCCGCCTGCACGGCGGCCGACCTCGGCACACGGCACCCGTACATCAAGACCTCCGAAGTGACCCCGACGATCACCCACTTCAACGGCTGGTACGTCACCAACGGCTCGACCGGTACCCAGACCGTCAACACCAGCGTCCAGACGACCATCTCGGTGTCCGTCGGCCTCACCGGCAACGTCGAAGGCAGCTTCGCCGTCGAGACGCTCGGCAAAGTCGGCGCGAGCCTCGGCCTGAACGTGCAGGTGAACTACACCTCCACCAGCAGCACGTCGACGTCCGTCACGTGGAACTTCCGCAATCCCGGCTATTACGGCCTCTACAAGGGCACCAAGAAGGTCACCGGCACCTACGGCAGCCTCAACTGCAACCGCGTCCAACAGGGCGACGGCAGCTGGGCGTTGAAGTGGATCCAAGGATCCGACACCGGCAGCTACACCACCTTCACCACCCTGGAGGAAGGCGCGGTGCGCTGCGAGGACCAGGTCCCCGCCAACAGCATCATGCGCAAGGCGCAGGACCTCCTCGACTGCGGCTCCGCCACCGCCACCGCGAAGCACGCGGCCGGGCCGGTCCCCTCGGCGAAGGCCGCCAAGGCCAGGCACGAGGCCGAGCGGGCCGAGCGAGCCGCCACGGCCGAGAAGAGTGTGAAGGCCGCCGGCGGTCCGGCCGCCGCCCCCGCCGTCGGGGCCGCCGCTCTGAACTGCCAGCCCGCCGTCTACCGGATCGACGTCCCTGGCAAGCCGCTGAACTGGAGCGCACCGCTCCTGGCCAACGACGGCGTCCGCCTGCGCGAATCCAATTTCTTCAGCGCCCACCTGGACAACTGGAAACTCTGCAACGTGACGGAGCAGAACGGGGTGATCGAGGCGTCCCTGTGGAACTGGGGCAACGGCGGATGCGCGACCATCCCGGCGGCCATCGCCAACCAGGAGCAGGCCTACCTGACGACGGCCACCTGTGGGGAGGACGACCTCCAGCGCTTCTCCATCTACCGTGACGTACCGGGCAGCTCGAAGATCGGTGTGCAGAACAAGTACACCGGCTCGATGTTGGGCCACGACCGTTACGCGGACGGGGAGTTGATCCGGCAGTACTCCAGCGGCAGGCAGGACGGCACGGGTACGTACACCCTGACCGTGGTCTGACGGCCCCCACCACGTGAGCGGCGCCCCGCACGTGAACCCGTGGACCTCCGGCCGCCCGGTCCAGGCCTGCGGGTTCGGGCCTCCGGGTGCGGCCTTCCGGTTCCGCGCGGGGCGTTGCGCGTCGCTGTCCCGAAGTCGCAGTCCCGACACCGGCCTTGGGGGCCCCGACCGGTGACCGTGACCACCCTGACGACCAGCCCGCCGACTGGCCGGAGTGCTTCGGGGGGCTCACGCGGTGAGCCGGGCTCAGGCGGTGACGTGCTGCTCGGTGCCGGTGCCGGTGCCGTCGACAGTCGTCTCGGGGTTGATGCCGTGCTGCTCTTCTTCGGGGCGGCCCTTCCTGGGCAGCAGGAAGGTGATGGCGAGGAAGACCACCAGCAGCCCTGCCTGGACGATCAACGCGCGGTGGAAGCCGCCGGTGAAGTCACCGGTCTTCGCCCGCGCGAAGAACACCGAGCCGAAGACCGCGACGCCGATGGAGCCGCCCACCGCCTGGACCGCCGACAGGACACCGGAGGCGGATCCGATCTCGTCGTCGTCGACCGCGGCCAGGATGAAGCTGAACAGGGCGGCGATCACCAGGCCGGCGCCGACGCCCGCCACCGCGACTCCGGGAACGATGTCCCAGATCGAGACCGAGGCGGCATCGAGGCCGTCGAGCTCGCGCCAGAGCACGGCAGCTCCGGCCAGCTGGACCAGCGGTCCGATCTGGAGCACCTTGCGGCCGATCCTGTCGGCGAGGAACGCGCCGCTGACCGCGCCGCCGATCGCGGTTCCCACCGCGAGGGGCAGGTTGCCAAGACCCGCCTCTCCGGCGGTGAAGCGGTGGCCGATCTGGAGGAACAGGGTGAGTACGAGCTGGCTGCCGATCAGTCCGCCGAAGAACAGGGCGATGCCGCCGAGCCCCACGGTGAAGGCCGGCTTGCGCAGCAGGCCCGGGGTCACCAACGGCTCGCGGCCCGCGGCCGCCGCACGGCGCTGGTGCAGGGCGAAGAGAACGAACCCGATCGCCGAGGCCGCCATGGACAGCCACGTCCACAGGGGCCAGCCCTCCTCCTGCCCCTGGTTGAGCGGCAGCACCAGCAGAGCGCAGGACGCCACGACCAGGGCGGCGCCGGCCATGTCGACCCGTACCGCGCGGTCGCCCGTCTTCTTGGGCACGAACCGCGCCGCGACGATCAGTGCCGCGATGCCGATGGGCAGGTTGACCAAGAACACCGACCGCCAGCCCAGGCCGAAGAAGTCGCCCTCGATCAGGAAGCCGCCCAGGACGGGGCCGACGATGCCGCCCAGACCCAGGACGGGCCCGAAGACCGCGAAGACCTTGGTGAGCTCGGGGCCGGAGAAGTTCTCCCGCAGCAGACCCAGGCCCTGGGGCAGCAGTATCGCTCCGGCGGTGCCCTGCAGCAGGCGGAAGGCGATCAGCGACCCGATGTTCGGCGCGATCGCGCACAGCAGGGAGCACGTGGTGAATGCCGCGAGTCCCATCAGGAACATCCGGCGCCTGCCGTAGCGATCGCCGAGCCGGCCGCCGAGCACGAGCCCGCCGCCCAGGGTGAGGGCGTAACCGCCGATCACCCATTGCAGGCCGACGGAACCGGCACCGAGGGACTTCTCCAGGTCCGGTCCGGCGACGTTGACGATCGAGGCGTCCAGGAGGTCCATGATCTCCGCGACGATCATCACCACCAGGATCAGCCATCGCCACCGGTAGGGCTCGGTCGTCTCGTCGGGGGTCGGGGCCGGGTTGTGCACGCCAGATACCTCCACGGTGAAGCAATTCCACCATGAAGGTAAATTGATGCCGGTAGGTTGTCAAAGCGGAGTGGGCGCGCGGACCACGCGGATCGCTGCCGAGCATGGGACCGCGCGGCTCGCGCGGCGGGAGAAGGGCGGAGGCGTGGAGGAAGCAGTGCGCGACGGTGTCGCGGAGCAGCGTGAGCGGCTGATGGAGTCGCTGAGGATCTACGGCGGCCACTACACCGAACTCAGTCGGCGCTTCGCCGCCTGGCTGGGCCTGCACTCCACGGATGCGACCGCGGTCTTGGAGATCGCCGCAGCCGAGGAGCGCGGCACCCCCCTGTCGCCGGCGCGGCTGAGCGAGCGGATCTCCCTGTCCACCGGCGCCACCACCGCCCTCCTGAACCGCCTCGAAGCGGCAGGGCACATCACCCGCGCCCGCGAGCACACCGACCGGCGCATCGTCACGTTGCGCAGCGGCGGCCACATCCAGGAACGGGCGGACGAGTTCTTCGGCCCGCTCGCCCACCGCCTCGACGCCGCGATGTCGCACTACCCGCCCCAGTTCCTGGAACAGGTGGAGGCGTTCATGGCCGGCCTGAACACCACCATGGACAGCCACCTCGCGGAACAGGACGCGGTGACACCGCGCTCCGTTCGCACCCCCGAGGAACGAACTCCCTGACCGTCATGCTCCCCGCCGCCCATCGCCCATGAGGTGGGCGACATCCTCGTCCTCGATGCCGTGCGTCAAGGACGGATGGTGCCGACGGCGAGCGGTTCCCGCAGGAGCTCGACGATGAGAGCGGGCTGTCCTGGGGCCGGTGGAGTGGCCCGTCCGCCACGCGCGGGCGAGTGATCACGATCGGTCAGCCGTATCGCCGCAGCAGTCCGTCCACGTACGCCTCCAGCCGTTCCGCCACCACGTCGGACGTCAGATCGTCCCGGCCCAGTTCACGCCACGGGCCGGCCAGTTTCGCCGCGTCGGGGCAGTAGTGCAGGGCGTCGAGCAGCCGCCAGTACAGGTGGTCGTGGTCGTCGGCGAGGCAGCGGCCGCCCTGTGCCTCGTACCGCTCGCGGAACTCCAGCCCGTGCGCCGGCCCGTGCAGCAGCGCGAGCGCGGTCGAACAGTGCGCCACGTCCAGGTCGGCAGGTCCCCACGACGTCTCGACCCAGTCCACGACGCCGGTGATCCGCAGGGTGGGACCGGTTCCCGCGAAGAGTACGTTCCCGGGGTGGAAGTCGCGGTGCAGGAAGCGGCCGTCGTACGCCGGCGGCTCCCGGCGGAGCGCGTCGACGGCCCGCTCCCACAGGGGGCCGTCGGGGGTGCGCACGCGTTCCGGGGGCGTCCACGCCTGGTACGTGCGCGGTCTTTCGTCCGGTACGACGCCGTGGATGCCGACGAGCTGAGCCGCTAGCAGGTCCAGGCGCCGGGCCAGGTCGTCCTCGTCCACGCGGACGCGGCCGGGCAGCGCGGACATCAACAGCGTCGGGTGGTCGCAGTGTTCGGCCGTGGCGTCCACGGCGACGAAGTCGGGCGCCGGAATGTTCTCCTGCCCGGCGAGCAGCGTCAGGACGGACGCCTCGCGGGTCAGCAGCCCGGGGCCGTGATGGCGGAAGAACGGCTTCACGAAGGTCCGTTGTACCAGGGCGGTACCGTCGTCGAGGCTGAGCCGGCGCATCTGGGAGCTCCAGCCACCGGACAGGAGGCGCGAGCCGGTGACCTCACGGCCGTTGCCGAGCTGCTTGGCCACCCATGTACGGGTAGCCGACCAGCCCTGGTCGTCGAGGCCGGTCAGCACCGCGTCGACGAATTCCCGCCGGTCCTCGCCGTGATCGCGGAACCACATCGCCAACTGGTGCTGTGCGTTGGGAAGTTCGAACCGCGTGTACTGGGAGCGGGTGGCCAGCGCTTCCTGTACGGACTCGGTCACCGCGGCCGGAATGACCGCGTCCGTGCCCGGCACGGCCAGCACCGCCCGGCCCTCGTACGCCCGCAGCACCTGAAGCGCACGCGCCTCCCGCCAGCTGTCCGGCCGCCGGATGATGCCGCTGAACCGCCCGTTCCCGTCCCCGAAGGGCACGTCCCACGCCTCCTCGGTGTACACGGCGGGCGCGCACAGCCCCAGCGCCGTCACCCGATCCCCGTAGTGCGCCACGAGATCCGCCACCGTCTGCCCGCTCATGCTGAAGCCCACCAGGACCAGCGGCCCCTCCGCGCCGCCATACGCATCGATCACCCCGACGGCCTGTCCGAACCGTCGCCGCAGGCTCAACTCGCCGAGTTCTCCCGTACTTTCGCCGTGCCCGGAGAAATCGAGGGCCACCCCTCGGCAGCCGCGGTTCACGAACTCCCTTACCAGCGGGAGCAGTCGCTCCTTGCTGCTGCTGCCCGCGCCATGCAGCACCACCACGGTGGGATCGGAGGGATCACCGGCGTAGATACCGCTGAGGCGTTCACCGTCGTGGCCGTGCGTGAAGTCGGAAAACATGCCCTGATTATTCACGCACGCCCTGGCCTTGGTCCGGCGGTCCGGCGGTCCGCCGGGGCCTCAGGGGCCTCAGGGGCCCTGAACACCGGCCGGCTTCACGGCCACGGCCCTCGCGGGGGCACGCATGGCCGTAGCAGACCCCACGACAGAGCAATCTGCACGTCGTCCAGGAACGAATCCCCAGTGAGGCCCCAGAACGCGGGCCGGACCGTGACGAGGTGAGCTGCGATGACGGACGAGGAGTTCCGGGCCCTCCTGGCCGAGGCACGCGAGGAGGCGCGTCGCGTGGTTCTCCCTCCTCCCGCGCACGAGCCGGGTGATGACGCGGAGTTCGCGCTGCGTGCCCGGCATGCCGAGTTCGGGGCCTCCGCCCATTGACGGGGTACTGACGCAGAGGGAGAGGAGATCGGGGTGGTCAGAGAGACGGGATCGGATGGGGCGGCGGTGTGCCGTCCAGGACGGCGGCGGCGCACAGGGCGGTCATGTGGTGCCAGCCCTGGGCGCCGTGGAGCATGGTGTGGCCGCCGTGCGGCATCTTCACCGCGTGCACATCGGCGCCCTGGGCGCGGGCCCTGCGGGCGAAGGCCCATGTCAGATCGGCCCGGGTGACGCGGTCCCGGGGGTCGTGCAGCATCACGACGGTCTTGTCCCGCAGGTGGGAGGCGGGCTCGCCCGCCGGGCACCAGGGGGCGAGCGCGATGACGCCGCGTACCGATGGGTGGGCTGCGGCCCGCAGGGCAGCACGGCCGCCCATGGAGTGGCCCACGAGGACGACCGGGAGGCCGGGGGAGAGACGGCCCAGTTCGTCGAGGGCGTCACGGGCGTCGTGGACGGGGTCGGCCAACGGCCCGTTCCAGCCGCGTCGGCGATAGCGCACCGAGGCGAGCAGCAGGGTGTTCCGGGGCCGGGCACGCAGGATCGCGGTCCCGAAGAAACGCAGTCGCAGCGCGGGCAGGTTGATCCACGGAGGCGCTGCGAGGCCGTCGGCGCGCCCGCCGTGCAGCAGCACCACGGCGGCCTGGGGGTTCGGGGGCGCCGTGCGCACACTCAGCCTGGCAGCGTGACGCGAGGCCGTCGCCGTGTCGTCGGCGGAGCCGGGGGAGGACGTCATGGCCGCGCCGTCGAGGAGGAGGGGTGACGGCGTGGGGGGAGGGGGACGAAGCCGCTGGTGCGAGCCGCGTACGCGGTGTAGCCGGGGCGGTCCTTCATGTGCTCTTCCAGGAGGCGTTTCCCGCTGCCGCGCGTGAGGAGGAACGACATCAGCAGCGGTGACAGGAGCGAGAGCGCCGCCGACTGCCACGTCCCGCAGGCCATGGCGAACAGGCCCCACCAGATCAGGAAGTCGCCGAAGTAGTTGGGGTGCCGGGTCCACGCCCACAGGCCGCGGTCCATGATCTGGCCGCGGTGTGCGGGGTCGGCCTTGAACCGGGCGAGCTGGAAGTCACCCACCGACTCGAAGACCAGCCCCGCGGCCCACAGGACGCCCCCGGTCAGGGCGGCGGCGCCCAGCGGGCCGGGCGTGAACTGCGCGGCCTGGACGGGCAGAGAGATGAGCCAGATGAGGCCGCCCTGCAAGAGGTAGATCATGCGCAGGGCGTAGGCGTTGCGGCTGCCGGGAGCCTTCGCCAGCATGCGGTCGTAGCGCGGATCCTCGCCGTGCCCGCGGCCGCGCCAGGCGATGTGCGCGGCCAGACGCAGCCCCCAGATCGCGGTCGCGAGCGTCACCAGGAGCCGGCCCGCATCATCGCCGTGGCCTGCCGAGACGGTGTACGCGACCAGCGCCGCGCCGGTGAACCCCAGGCCCCAGGCGACATCGACCACCCGGTGCATGCCCGTGACCACGGCGACGGCGAAGGTGATGAGCATGACGGCGAGCACCGCGGCCGCCGTGAGGAGGAGCCCGGTGGCGAACGCGTGCCAGGGAAAGCCGGCCATCACATGCCTTTCTGCTGGTACCAGTCGGACAGGGTGGCGGGCATGGTCGCCGTGCCGTCCGTGCCGGGGCGTACGGCGAGGATCTGGTCGACTCCCATACGGCGTTCGGCGAACGCGAGGCCCCCGCCGGCGAGGTAGAGACGCCAGACCCGGGCCGTCTCCTGGCCGGCCAGGGCCACGAATTCCGCCCACCGTGCTTCCAGGGTGGCGTGCCACGCGGCGATGGTACGAACGTAGTGCTCGCGCAGCGACTCCACGGCCCACACGTCGAGGCCCGCGCCTTCCAGCAGGGCGACGGTCTCGCCCAGGGGCCGCATGTGCATGTCGGGTGCGATGTAGGACTCGATGAACGCGCCGCCACCGGGGGCGTGCCCGGTCCGCGACATCTGCTGGATCAGGAGACGGCCGCCGGGGCGCAGCAGGGTGTGGAGCCGGCCGGCGAAGTCGGGGTAGTGGGCGTCGCCGACGTGTTCGCCCATCTCGATCGCGCAGACGGCGTCGTAGTCGGCGCCGGTGATGTGCCGGTAGTGCCGCAGATGGACATCGACGAGATCGTCGAGACCTTCTTCGTGAACGCGCGCCGTGACGAAGTCGCGCTGTTCCCGCGACAGGGTGACCGCGGTGACGCGCGCCTTGAAGTGGCGTGCCGCGTACAGCGACAGGCTTCCCCAGCCGCAGCCCACGTCCAGCAGGCGCGCGCCGGGCGTCAGGCCCACCTTGCGGCAGATCAGCTCCAGTTTGTCGCGCTGGGCCTCGGCCAGACCGTACGAAGGGTCGTCCGGGCGGGTCCAGTAGGCGCAGGAGTAGGCCATGGACTCGTCCATGAGCAGTGCGTACCAGTCGTTGGACAGGTCGTAGTGGTGGCTGATCGCGGCCCGGTCGCGTTCGGTGCTGTGCAGCCGGCCGCGCAGCCGCGCCTGCGGTGCGTGCGGGGCGGGCGGGCGCGGGCCGACGGCTCCGCAGCGCAGGGCGGTGAGGGCGGCGGTCACATGCCGTCGAGCTCCCGGGCGGCCCGGCCGCACTTGGCGTGCGCGGACCGAACGCCACACCGTGCTCAGCGCGGCGGCCAGGTCCCCTTCGACGTCGAGCTCGTCGCTGATGTAGGCCTGGGCCAGCCCGAGTTCACCCGGCTCCCACATCAGACGGCGCAGGGCGCGCGGTGAGCGCAGGACGACGACCGGCGCGCCGTCGGGTCCGGCCTCGCTCCCGTCCCAGGCGCGCAGCCGCACCGGCAGAGCGGCCCCGGTGTACGACTGGACGGCCTCGGCCAGGCGAGGCGCCACGCCCTTCACCGCGCACCCGCCCCGGCGAGTACGAGGTGGTGCACGTCGAGGTAGCGAGCTCTGAACCCGGCCTCCGAATAGGCCAGGTAGAACTCCCACATCCGGGCGAAGGTGCCGTCGAAGCCGAGGGCCGCCACGTCACCGCCCCGGTCGGCGAAGCGCTCACGCCACAGCCGCAGGGTCTCGGCGTAGTGCGGCCCGTACGCGTCGTCGTGCACCGTCGCGAGGCCCGCCGCTTCGGCGGCGTGCCCCAGTGCTTCGACGGAGGGAATGCGACCGCCGGGGAAGATGTACTTGTGGATCCAGGTGTAGGTGCCGCGGGTGGCCTGCACGCGGTCGTGGGGCATCGTGATGGCCTGCAGCGCGATCCGTCCGCCAGGAGTGAGCAGGCGGGCCAGGGTGTCGAAGTAGACGGGCCAGTACTCCTCGCCCACGGCTTCGATCATCTCCACGCTCACGATCGCGTCGAAGTCGCCCGTGACATGGCGGTAGTCGCACAGCTCGACCGAGACGCGGCCGGTGTGGCCGGCCTGCGCGATGCGTGCGGCCGCGTGGTCGCGCTGCTCGCGGGACAGCGTCACCGTCTTGACGTGTGCGCCGCGCGCGGCCGCGCGCAACGCGAGTTCGCCCCAGCCGGTACCGATCTCCAGCACCCTGGTGCCACGCGTCACCTGAGCCAGGTCGAGCAGCCGGTCGATCTTTCGCCCCTGAGCCTCGGCCAGCTGTGGCCGGCCGGCGGGGAAGCCGCGGAAGACGGCACCGGAGTACGTCATGGTCTCGTCGAGGAACAGCGCGAACAAGTCGTTGGACAGGTCGTAGTGGCGCTGGATGTTGCTGCGCGCGCCGTGCAGGCTGTTGCGTTCCGCGGCCGGCTGGCGGTGCGCCCACAGACCGCGCAGTGCCTGCAACGGACGCGGAACGAGCGAGGAGACGTTCGCGGCCAGGACGGTGAGGACTCCGACCAGATCGTCGGTGTCCCACTCCCCGGCCATGTAGGACTCGCCGAAGCCGATCAGCCCGTCGGTGCCCAGGCGCCGGAAGAACGCCTGAGGGGCGTGCACGGTGACCAGCGGCCCCCGGTCCCCGGTGGGAGCCGCGCCACCCAGCTGTACGCGCAGCGGCAGCCGCCCCAGGGCGCGCCGAACGACCCACGCCGCCACGGCTGTCCGAAGCGGTGAACTGCGCGGCACCCCGGCCACGTCCGGCCACCGGGACGCGTCCACGACTGCGGGCGGCGCGGCGGCCCCGGTCGAACTGTCGGGGAAAGAGACTGCGGCCTTCACTTCATGCCCTCCTGGAGGCAGTGGCTGGGTCGGGAATGGACGGGCAGGCGGCGCAGGAACAGCCACAGTCCGTGCCTGCGGATCCCGGCCGCGACGGCGAGCGTCGACCACGGGTGACGCAACGCCGCCGACAGCAGGCGGCGGGGCGTCGCGGGAGTACGCGCGCCTCGCACCGTCGCGGTGAACGGCCGCTCGTCGCCCCGGCGCAGCTGCACGCTCAGGTTCAGGCGGTCGGAGGGCTCGGGCAGACGCATCCGGTAGGCACCGTCCACGGGGAAGAACGGAGAGACGTAGAACTCCTTGGGCACCACGGCCCGTCCCTCGGTGTCCGTGCGCAGCAGATAACAGTGGCGTTCGCCGTACGTGTTGTGGACCTCGGCGACCACGGCGACCAGATCGCCGCCGGGGCCGTGGCACCAGTACAGGGACAGCGGGTTGAAGACGTAGCCCAGCACGCGCGCCTGGGCGAGCATGAGGACCCGGCCCCCGTGCAGGCGTACACCCCGCGCCGCGAGGAAGCGGTCGAGGCCGGCGCGCAGCGTCGTGTCCGTCCCGGCGAAGTGGTCGCGCGCCTCGAAGCGGGCCAGTGGCCGCAGCGCGCGGGGCAGGATCGGCAGTTCATCGAGATCGACGAGCCACATGTAGGTGCGGTGGCTGAACGCGTGCCGCAGCGGAGCGGTACGCACGTGCGAAACGACGCATTCGTACAGCGCCGGGGCGGGCCGGGCGCGGACCGGGGCAGGGGTCATGGTGGTCACCACGGCACCCCCAGAGCGGCGGCGGCCCGCACACCGGAGCGGCACCCGTCCTCGTGGAATCCCCAGCCGTGATAGGCGCCGGCGTACACGGTGACCGGGGTGTTCAGCCCGGGGAGGTGCTGCTGCGCGGCGACCGACTCCCGTGTGTAGACGGGGTGTTCATAGGTCATGCGGGCCAGCACCTGGCCGGAGTCGATGCGGTCCCCGGCGTTGAGGGTGACGATGTACGGGTCGGGGGAATCCAGGCGTTGCAGCCGGCCCATGTCGTAGCTGACGCGGACCGTGTCCGCCGGGGACTCGCAGGAGGGCATCAGATAGTTCCAGGACGCCCTGGCCCGCCGGGCACTGGGCAGCAGGGCGGAGTCGGTGTGCAGCACGGTGTGGTTGCGCGAGTACGGGAAGGCACTCAGGACCCGGGATTCCCGCGGGGTGGGATCGGCCAGGAGCCGCAGGGCCTGATCGGGATGGACGGCGATCACCACGGCGTCGTACGTGCTCGTCACACCATCGGCGGTGATCACCTCGGCCCGGCCGGGGGCGCGCCGCACCGCCCGCACCGGGGTGGCGGTGTGACAGGCGGTGAGCTGCTTGACGACCCGGCCGACGTACTCGACCGAGCCACCCGTCACCGTCTTCCACTGCGGCGCCCCTCGGACCGACAGCATGCCGTGGTGCTCCAGGAACTGGAACAGGTACGTGGCCGGATACCGCATGGCCGTCTCCGGGGCGCACGACCACACCGCGGACACCAGCGGGGTGGCGAAATGGTGCACGAAGTACGGCGTGAAGCCGCCCTCCGCCAAGAACTCCCCGAGCGTCATCGTGCCGTCACGGTCCGAGGCGAGCGCCGCCCGCGCGGCACGATGGAACGCGGGGACCTGGCCGAGCATCCGCAGATAGCGACCGCTCAGCGCCCTGCGGGGCTGAGCGAACAGCCCCGCGAGCCCACGCGCGCCCGCGTACTGCAGGCCGCATCCGTCGCACCGCACCGACATGCTCATTTCCGCGTCCTGGGTGGCCACCCCCAGCTCGCGGAACAGGCGCAGCAGCAGGGGATACGTACGTTCGTTGTGGACGATGAAGCCGCTGTCGACCCGCACCGTGCCGCCCGCCGCCTGGGCCACCTCGTGCGTGTGGGCGTGCCCGCCCAGGCGCTCGTCGGCCTCGTACAGCGTCACGTCGCAGGCCTGCTGCAACACGTAGGCGGCGGTCAGTCCCGCCACCCCGCCGCCCACTACGGCTATCTGTCGCCGCTCCACTGTGCCCGTCGCCTCCAGCCTCGCGCGGCGCCGCTTGCCCGGCGCCGTATTCGCCAGTGATTCGGGGCCGCGCAGGCTTCGGATTGGTCCACTCGGACGGATTCCCGAGGCAAGGGGGCTTCTGCGTTCCGCCGCGGGTGCGCGCCTACGAGGTGTCGATGGAAATCGGCGCGGCGCAGGACCCCCGTATGGCGGACGGAACCGGCCGATTCAGTGCTGCCGGGACGTGCCCGACAGCGAGTGCGCGAGGAGGACCTCCGCCGCTGCCCGCGCGTGCCGGCCGTAGCCGGCCTCGTTCAGGACCATGGCACGGCTGGCGGCCCCGTCCGCGAGGATCACCAACTGCTCGGCGAGGGCGGCCGGTTCGCGACACCCCAACTCGGTCACCAGCACACCCACCAACTGCACCATCCGCACCTTCTGCTCACGCGCATAGGCGTGAACGGCACTGTCCGGATCGGGAAACTCCACCGCGGCGTCGATGAACGGGCACCCGCGCACCGGTGACGCATCCGGTGCGGGCGAGTCGAACAGCCCGAGGATCCGCTCCAGCGGCGGAACGTCCTGCCGCGTCAGGACGCTCTCCAGCGTGGCCCCGGAGGGGACGAGGTCCTGGAGATGTGCCACGACCAGGTCGTTCTTGGTCCGGAAGTGCGCGTAGAGCGTGCGCTTGGAGACGGGCGCCGCCTCGGCCACCTGCTCCATGCCGGTCGCGTTGATCCCCTGGGCGGCGAACAGCCGGGCAGCGGCGGCCAGGATGCGCTCGCGCCCGCCGCGCCCACGCCTCTGCGGCGCCGCGGTCCCGGCCTGGGCTTCACTCGTCGCACTCATGCGCCAAGTGTACGGGCGCGTTTACTTCGCAGGGGCGTCGAGCTGCTAGTGTCCGGCATGTAAACGCTCCCGTTTACTTGCCGGCTGCCGAGGAGTGCCCCACCCATGAGCCCGCTCGCATCCACCGACCTGCGTGACCACGCGGAAGCGCTGATACGAGGCCGTCGCGCGACCCGCGCCTTCCGCCCGGACCCGGTGCCGGAGGACACGATGCGCGCGGTCTTCCGCCTGGCCGGCGCCGCGCCCTCGAACTCCAACGCGCAGCCGTGGCGGGTGGAGGTGGTGAGCGGCGCTGTCCGCGACCGACTGGCGCGCGCACTCCGGGTGGCCCACGCGGAGCGCCGCACGACGATCGACCTCCCGTACTCCGAGGGCATGTACGCACCGGCCCACCAGGCGCGCCGCGCGGCATTCGGCGCACAGCTCTACGGAGCCCTGGGCATCGCCCCCGACGATCATGAGGCCCGAGCGGCGTACAACGCACGGAGTCTGAGCTTCTACGGCGCACCGCACGCCGCGTTCCTGTTCGTGACCGGCGACGGCGGAGCGCGACTCGCCGCCGATGTGGGCGCGTACCTGCAGACGCTGCTCCTGTCGATGACGGCGTACGGGGTGGCGAGCTGCCCCCAGGGTCTGCTGAGCTTCTACGCCGACACGGTCCGTGAGGAACTCGGCCTGAACGAGGGACAGTTGCTGGCAGGCGTCTCCTTCGGCTACGCCGACGGATCCGCACCGGTCAACCAAGTGACGACGGGCCGGGCCCCGCTGGAGGAGGTCACGACGTTCCACGGGTAGAGCGCGTACCGGATTCGAATGAGCTTGGTGCGCTGCTCGCGGGCCGGCATGCCTATGCGGAGCCGTGTGTTCGGGCCGGGCTGCACTCCACGATTTCTCGTGCTGCGCGCAGCCTGCTCGGATGGTCGTCGTCCAGCAGCCTGATGGTGATCATCACTGCTTGGAAGGTGCTGACGCCTTGGTCCTTCAGATGCTGCTGGACGGCATCCATGTCGCCGCTCGCGGTGAGCCGCCGTCTGCACTCATCGATCTGATCACCGATCTGTTGCGCGCGTTCAGGGGTCAGCCCGTGAACGCGGGCGAGGAGCTCTTCCACGGTGGGGCTTGGCATGCCCGCCATCCTTCCGGGTGCTGTCACTGCGCGCAGCTGGTTTTGCTCCGGCCCGCTCTGTCGCGCGAGCGCCCGTCCGCGCGAGTGTTCGTGTCGCCGCGCGTCGCTGCACTCGCGTCCTGCTCAAGACCTGTGGATCGGCCCCGGGTTGCACGCGAGGGGCGTACGTTCCCGAGTGCCCGATTGATGGCCATCGAGGATCCGGGGCTGCGAACACGGTCGGGAACGCACGCCCGTGGACGCATCATGGCCGCATGACCCGGCAAGCAGCTTATGCTGCGGAAATGATCAAGCCGATTGAACTCGTCATATTCGACTGTGACGGTGTGCTCGTCGACAGTGAACGCATAGCCGTGCGCATCCAGATCGAGCTGGGGGCGGAGCTCGGCTGGCCGCTGACCCAGGCGGACGTCATAGACCTGTTCATCGGGCGCTCACGGGAATCCATCTGCGAACAGATCGCCCAGCGGCTGGGGGAGGAGATCGCCGCCTACTGGTGGGAGCAGCTGATGCAGCGTCACCGCGAGGCGGTCGACGCAGGACTCGAGGCCGTGGACGGGCTGCCCGAGGCACTCGCCGAGATCACCCTGCCGGTCTGCGTCGCCTCCAGCGGTTCCCACGAGAAGATGCGCCACACTCTCGGCGTCACCGGACTCTACGACCGGTTCACGGGCCACATCTTCAGCTCCACCGAGGTCTCCCGGGGTAAGCCGGCCCCCGACCTCTTCCTGCACGCGGCACGGCGGATGGGCGTCGATCCTGCGGCCTGCGCCGTGGTCGAGGACAGCTACCCCGGCGTCCAGGCCGCCCACGCCGCCGGGATGCGTGCCTTTGGCTACGCCGGCGGCCTCACCCCGGCCGAACGACTCGAAGGCCCCGGCGCCATCGTCTTCCACGACATGCGCAAACTCCCCAGCCTCATCAACGAGCAGTAGACGCCGTCCCCGCCTCGCGTGGCCGAGCAGCCACGGGAATTGGCCGTTTCTCCCTGTACCGCACGGCCCGCGCAACTCTGACCTGGGCGGTTACGCCGAGCGCCCGTTCGCCGAGAAGTGCTGGTAGTCCGGGGGATCCCAGCGGCCGCCCCATTGCCAGCCGGCCTCGCGCATCGCCTCGATGATCGCATCACCGGGATGGATCATGCCCTTCACCTGCTGTGACCGATCCAGGAACGCGGCTCCGGCGGACGGATACACCGTGTCGTTCACATCGACGTACGGGTTTTCCAAGGTGTTGATGTCGACCGCGTCCCCGTACGAGTGCTGGGAGACCTCGGACGGATCGCCGGTGACCTTGCGGCAGTTGAAAGCGGAGGTGTTGTCGGCGGCCATCGCCGCCTCGTCGTCGCCGTCGAACTCGGCCATCACCCGCATCTGCCGGATGGGGAACTTCGCCTGGAGGGCCTGCGCGAAGACGTGGAGCAGCGGGGCCACCGCCCGGTCGCGGACGACGAGTTCGCCCCGGTGGACCTGGCTGTCGAAGCCCCAGTGGTTCATTTGCACGAGCCGTAGCCGGGAGGCCGGCACCGGGCAGCCGGCATGCCAGCTGAGGCCCAGCTTGGCCGGCGGGACGGCGGTGACGACCGCGTCGAGGGCATCGACCGGGTCGAGCGCGATGTGGGCGGCGCCACCCGTCGGGCGGGCTGTGGCAACCGGGCCGCAGAGGCCGCAGAGGGACAAGGCGCCGCACACCGCGAACGCGGCGATGGCGCGGGACCGGATCGGAATCACCGCACAGGCATAGCGCGTCCCCGCGGCCCGATCGTGGTCGATACCGAGAACAGGGGAGGTTGCGTGCAAAGTTCCCCCGAATGCAGGGACCGCTTCGCCGTCGCGCGAGCCTCCGGCGGGGCGGGGCGCTGCGCTCCTGTCGGCAGGACGACTCCTGGGGGCTCCGGCCGGGCGCATCCTGTCTGAGTATCCGCACGCCCCGGATCTGCGTATGCGGGCGGCTGTGCGCTGCGAGCCCGCTGCGTTGGATGAGGGTATGAACTGCTCCGTATCCGCTTCCGTTCCCGCCTGCCCTCCTCTGCCGACGTCGCCGAAGGACCGCACCCGGCTGTGGGCAGCCGCGGCCGCCCTCCTCTTCGTGCCGACGGCCGTGGTGACCGGAATCGTGACGCTGTTCTCGGACAGGGCCTCCGGATGTCTGACCCAGGGCGTGCAATGCACTCCGGGCCTGCCGAGCTGGGCTTTCGAGTGGAGCGTGGGTACTGGCGCTCTGGCGCTGCTCGTCGCACTGGCCGCTCCGGCGGTGCGGGTACGGCGGGGGGCGCTCGCCGCTCAGCTGTTTGCGGAGGCGGGCGCGCTGCTGGCCATCCTCAGCCACGCCTGAGGCCGACCGCTGACGGTTTGCGTGCAGGTCGGGTGTCACGCCTCGTCATCCGGTCGGACCAAGGTGTCTGCACGTACGACGGCGCCGCTGCACCTCGGACCGGTACCGCGCATGCCGGACCATGACGGCCGTTCGCCGGCGGAACAGCCGCACGCCGTCGGCCGAGTGTCCGTGTCGCGCTCGGTCGAGACCAGGGATGGCGAGGAACCTGTGCGACGGTGGGACCTGCGTCACAGGGTCCGTGACGCCGCGGTCACCTCAGGCTCGCAGCCGGCTGTGCCCCGGTACGCCGAGGCGATGGGAAGGAACTCACAATGGCCGAGCCCAGCCCTCCGCCCGACGCGGCCGCCCCCGCGGGCTCACAGCCCCAAGAGGCAGACCGGCTGCGGGACATGCTGCTGGCTCCCGGCTATCTGAAGATGCTCGCCCTCTGCGCTCTCGTCGGCATCCCGGTGTCCTTCGCGGCCTTCTGGTTCCTGGTCGCGCTGCACGAATCGGAACGCCTCCTGTGGGTGGACCTCCCCCACGACCTGGGGTGGGACGCGCCCGCATGGTGGTGGCCGCTGCCCCTCCTCCTCGTCGCCGGCCTGCTGGTCGGCCTGATCGCCTCGCGGCTCCCCGGCGCGGGCGGCCACATCCCGGCCTCCGGCCTGCACGCCGGAGGCACCGCCCCCCATACGCTGCCGGGCGTGCTCCTCGCCGCGCTGGCGAGCCTGCCGTTCGGTGCCGTCCTCGGCCCGGAAGCACCGCTGATCGCCCTGGGCGGCGGACTGGCCCTCCTGTTCCGCGATGTCGCACGCGCACCCGTGACCCCGCAGAGCACGGCGCTGATGGGCGCGGCCGGCGCCGCCGCGGCCATCGCGGCGATCTTCGGCAACCCGCTGGTCGTCGCCGTCCTCCTCATCGAGATCGCGGGGGTGGGCGGTCCGCGGCTGTTCGCCGTCCTGCTGCCCGCCCTGCTGTCCAGCGGGCTCGGTGCCCTGGTCTTCACCGCCCTGGGACGCTGGACCGGACTGGGTACGGGAAGCCTCGGCCTGAAACTGTCGTCGGCGCCCCCACGTCTGGACGCCCCGGACGTCCTGTGGTCGCTGCTCGTGGCCATCGCCATCGCTGCCGCTATGCGGCTGGTGCTGGGCGCGGGGCAGAGGGTGGCCACCTTCACCAAGGACGCGGTGATCGTGCGGACCGTCCTGTGCGCGCTGGGCGCCGCGGCCTGCGCCGCCGTCTACGCACTGAGCACCGGCCGCTCACCCGCCGAGGTCGCCACGTCCGGCCAGGCCGCCCTCAGCGCACTGGCCTCCGACCCGCACACCTGGGGCGTCGGCGCGCTGTTCGCCGTCCTGGCCCTCAAGGGAACCGCCTACACCCTGTGCCTGGGCAGCCTGCGGGGCGGCCCGATCTTCCCCGCCGTCTTCCTGGGCGCCGCCGCCGGCGTGCTGCTCGCCCCCCTGCCGGGCCTCGGAGTGATCCCGGCGATGGCCATCGGTATGGCGGCGGCCACGGCGGCCACCCTGCGGCTCCCCGTGAGCAGCGTCGTGCTCGTCGCCCTGTTGCTGGACACCCCCGGCCTGATGCCCCTGGTGATCCTCGCGGCAGCGGTCGCCTTCATCACCGCCGAGGTGCTGCCTTCGGGCCGGCGACGACCCGCCGACGGCGGCCCCGAGGCCGCGGGTGCAGCCGCGTGACGCCTGTGCTGGCCCTGTTGCCTCGTACGAACAGGACTGCGCGGCCCTGCGAGGGATGCGGGGGCGAGTCCCGGGCCGAAAGGGTGAGGTGCCCCGCTGACCTCGGATCACACCGGCGAGGGCAGGTGAACTGCCGGCAGCGGCCCCAGCTCGATCTCGCGACGTGGCAGCGACAGCCCGAGGTGCTCGCCCACCGCCGCGAACAGCTGCTTCGCGAACTCCTCGTCCTCGTCCCCTGGGTCGGCGCAGCCGGGGAAGGTGCCCCGCAGGGCTCCGGCCCGGCGCATGGCCCCGTCCAGTGCGGCGAACGCCCCCAGCCGGTCGCTGGGCGGGACAGCGGTCCGCAGCAGGCTGTCACCCAGCTCACCGGAACTCACCTAGCCGGCCGCGTCGACGTAACACGCCCACTGGTGCTCGTGCAGGAAGCGGTCCAGGCAAAGGAGTTCGTCGCCCTGCTCCACCAAGGTGTCCTGGCCGAGCCGGTCGAGGAAGCCGAGGTGCCAGGTGGACCGCTCGACCTCCACGACGTACGTCCACGCGCCGCTGCGGCCGAACATGGCCACGCTGTCACCCGGGTTCACGCTCGGTCGGTCGAAGTCCCTGAACAGCGGCGGCCGTTGGGCCATGCGGCGATCGGCGCCCAGGCACACCACGAAGTCCACCGGGTCCACACCGCGCACTGCCGTGAGGCTGAGGTCGCAAAAGCATCCCGTCCTTGGTGATCGCACCGCTGTACCAGTGCTCGCCGATCCACCCCGAACCGCTGTCCGTCACCGCGCCGCCCCCCTCCCCTCGGCCGTCGCGCGCACGTTACCGAGGCGGGCGGATCCTCCCAGCCCTCCGCCCCCCCCACGGGTGCGGGGATGCGTGCCCTCTCATGAGCCCGGCGCTCCTTCCGAATCCGTTCGGCCAACGGCGCCCTCATCTGGTGAGCACCCCGCAGAACCGTGCCCTTTTCCTCGGACCCCGCATGCCTCGCAGCCGTACGGACCGAAGCCCTCGCAGCCGGCGCGCAGGCGCGACGGGGCGACGGGGCCGGCGCCGGCCGCGGCGGGTCTGCGCCGTCCGGATCGTCCCGCGTGCTGGTGTGTGATGCGTGCGGGACAGTGATGAATGTGGCTGATGTGGACGCGATCACGCGGGAGCTGTACGGGCTGCGGCCGGATGAGTTCACCGCCGAACGGGACGCCTGTGCGGCCAGGGCTCGTTCCGCGGGGGAGAGCGCCGTGGCGAAGGAGATCAAAGCTCTGCGCAAGCCGACCCTCGTGGTATGGGCCGCGAACCTTCTGGCGCGCTCCGACGCGGACCGGACGCGGCGACTGCTGGAGCTGGGACAGGCACTGCGTGAGGCCCACCGGGCATTGGCCGGGGAGGAGCTGCGGGAACTGTCGCACCAGCGGCACGCGGTGGTCGCTGCCATGGCCCGGCAGGCCCGTGAGCTCGCGGAGGAAGCGGGTCAGCCCGTCTCCGAGGCCGTTCAGCACGGCGTCGAGGAGATCCTGCACACGGTTCTCGCGGACCCGGAAACCGCTCGGACCTGGGCCGGGGGTGTTCTGACGAAGACGCCACCGCCGGCCGTCGGTTTCGCGGGCCTGGAACCGGCGCCCGGCGCCACTGCGCCGGCGCCCACGGCCAAGGCGGCCCCGGCGCACAAGCCTCGGCAGGCGGACACCAAGGCGGACACCAAGGCGGACACCAAGGCGCACATCACGGCGGAGAAGCGGGCCCAGGCTCAAGCCGACCGGACCGCGCAGGCGTATCGCGAAGCCGATGACGAGCTCGCGCTCGCGCGGGAGGCATGGGCACTGAGCCGGTCACGGCTCGACGAACTCGACCGGCAGATCGCGGGACTCCAGGGCAGGCTGGAGACCGCGCGCGCGGAACGTGGCCACCGTGCCACCGAGGCGGACGCCGCGGCTCGCCGCCACCAGCAGGCCGATCATCGGGCGAAGGTCACGCGGACGGCAGCCGAGCAGGCCCGAGCGGAACTCGATGCGCTCCAACACCCGCACGGGCGTCGGTAGTTGGCCCACATGGCGCCTCTCGGGATCGGACGTCGGCGAGGAGCGGGGGCGTTCGGGGTTACGGGGCCGGGGTCACGGGGGAGGGTACGGCGATTCAGGGGTTCACCCAGGCGCCGGGTGCTTCGGCCAACGCGGAGACGGGTGCGGGAAGTTGGGCGGAGGCGACGTCCGCGAGGGACACGCCGTCGAGGATCTCGCGCACGTTGGACCGCAGGGCGATCCACAGGGGGAGCAGCGACTCGGCGGGGCCGGTGTAGGACAGCTCCGGGGGGCGTACGCCGCGTACCGATACCAGCGGACCGTCCACGACGCGGATGACGTCGGCGATGCTGATGGACTCGGAGGGCTTGGCCAGCCGGTATCCGCCGTTGCCGCCGCGCTGGCTGAGCACGAGACCGCCCCGGCGCATGTCGTTGAGGATGCTTTCGAGGAATTTGTGCGGAATGTTCTGGGCGTCCGCGATGGCCTCGGCCTTCAGCGGCGCGGCATCCCGTGACGCGGCGAGCTGCAGCGCGGCGCGTACCGCGTAGTCGGCCCTGGCTGAGATCCTCATGAGCGCAGTATCCCGTATGGCTTCCGTCGGCGTCCGTCGCGGGCGTGGCGCCGGGCGGGGGAGGGGTGATCCGGTCTCCCTCGCCCGCGGTGGCGCCCGCGAGGGTCAAGGCCGGACAGGCAGGACGAACGGCGGGTGCGCGCCGTTGAGGAAGTAGTCGCCGACGTCGCGCAGCCGATGGGTGACCGGCTCGTACAGTGTGTGGGCCCGTGCGTTGCGCCAGAAGCGGTCGAAGCCCAGTCGCGCGGACACGGATCGGGCGCCGATGATGTCCAGGGCTCGGGCGGTGGACTCCTGTGCCGCTCGGGAGGCTGCGGCTTCGGCCACGGCCACGAGGACGGAGATCTCCGCGTACTCGTCGTAGGTGAGGTCCTCGCCGCGTGCCAGCCCGCCGTGCACGGCCTTCAGCGCCTGGTCGGCGAGGGCGGACGCGGACCGGGCCAGGACGGTGAGCTCTCCGTAGGTGGTCAGCACCTGAGGGTCCTGGGGGGAGCCGATCGGCCAGTCCGGGCGCCAGGGGGAGTGGGCGGCCCTGCTGTACTCACGCGCTTCGGCGAGCACCCCCTCGGTCATGCCGAGAAGGAGCTGGGCCGAGAGGAGACGCCCGACCGGCGCGGCCAGAGCGGCCCGCGGTGACAGCACGTCCTCGTCCGCGGACAGGGAGCCGAGTACGTCCTGGGCGGCGACCGGCACGGCATCGAACTCCACGTTCCCGCCGGCCGCGAGCCGCTGGCCGAAGGTGTCGGCGTCGTCGTCGATCCGCACGCCGAGACGCGCGGAATCGACGACGACGGCGAGTGGTTCGCCGGTGTCGGCACGCTCGGCGCGCACGGCGAGGCGGTCGGCCACCAGGATGCCGGTCGCGTAGCTCTGGCGACCGTCGAGCACATAGCCACCCGCCTTTCTGACCAGTGTCAGAGGCAGCTCCTGACGGCCGAGCCCACCGCCCCAGCACCACTGCTCCGCCGCGGTCTTCCGCTCGATCTCGGCGGCGAGTGCGGGCGCGGCGAACAACCGGGCGCTCCACGACAAGAAGTAGTGACAGGCGAGCAGTTGACCGACCGCGCCGTCGGCGGCGGCGATCTCCCGGACGACGGCATAGGCCGTGGGCCAGTCCGCGCCGCCGCCCCCGAGCTCGTGCGGTACGAGGAGCGTCAGGAGTCCCGCCTCACGCAGCCGGGACACCTCGTCGAAAGGAGCCTTGCCCGCCTGTTCCCTGGCCGCCGCGTCCGTGGCCAGGTCGTCCGCCGTCTCGCGGGCCACTCGTGGCCAGTGCGTGCGGCTGGGTGCGGCCCGGTCGGAATCCGAGGCGGGCAGGGACGGCGCTGCGGCAACGCCCATGGCGGTGGTCTCCTCAAGCTCGTGGGCAGGGTGGGGTGTTGGGCCCCCGCGCCGGTCGGGTGTGTGCGTGCGGGCCACGCGCCGTACGGTGGAGGAACGGAGCCGCTGGGCGCTCCCCAGGCGCAGCGGCCAGGCTCAACGTCCTTGACGGCAGCACGAGTTCGTGTCCGTGTGCGCAGCTCTATGACGTGGCGCGACGCGACGTGTCATGACGCGACGGGCGCGGTGCCGAGGGAGCGGCCTGGGCCGAAAGCGCCGCGGCCGCGGCGTGCACTACGGGAGGGGCTCGCCCTACGCGTGACGACAGGCGGCGCTGATGACGTGACCGAAGTCGACATGCCGACGGCGGACGAGCCGCTGCTGTGTGGGGGCCATGTGCCCATCCTGCGCACCGGCGGGGCGGACCGTCAATGCTTTCCTAGTAAATCGATGGGAAATATGGGGAAGGTGAAACCGCAGGTCGGATCACCGGTCGTCGGTTTTCGCCGGGGCAGCGTCCGGTGCCGTCGCTCTGGCCAGCCGGGCACGTAGCGCGGCCGCCCGGACCCTGAACCTTCGCAGTGGCGTGGGGGGCAGTGCACGCGCGGAGCCGCGGGCGTAATGCCGCTCGACGTAGACCTGCCCCGCGCTGAGCACGGTCGTGACGGCGATGTACCAGAGGGTCGCGACCATCAGCAGCGGGATGACCTGGTAGGTCTGGTTGTAGACCAGTTGCACCGAGTACAGCAGGTCGTGCACGGCCAGCACGCTGACGATGCTCGTGCCCTTCAGTGTTCCGATCAGCATGTTTCCCGCGGTCGGGACGATCGAGCGCATCGCCTGGGGGATGACGATCCGGCGCAGCGAGCGCCGTCGCCCGATTCCGAGGGCCTGAGCCGCCTCGGTCTGACCCGCGTCGACCGAGAGGATGCCTCCGCGCACCACCTCTGCCGCGTACGCGGCTTCGTGCAGGGTCAGGCCGATGACGGCGGTGAGGGTGGGGCCGAGCAGGTTGACCGTCTTGACGGTGACGAATTGGGGCCCGAAGGGCACACCCAGGCCGAGCGTCGGATAGAGGGCGCCGATGTTGAACCAGAACAGGAGCTGCACCAGGAGTGGGGTGGACCGGAAGATCCACACATAACCCCAACTCAGCGTCCGCAGAACCGTGTTGGCAGAGAGCCGCATGACGGCCAGCGGGATGCCGAGCAGGAAGCCGAGCAGGGTCACCACGCCGGTGAGCCACAAGGTGAGCAGCAGGCCGTCCACCACGGCCGCGGTGGTGAAGTACCGGCCGACGACATCCCACTGGAAGGCCCGGTTGCGGACGACGGAGTTGACGACCATCGCGAAGACGAGCAGCGCGGCGGCGGCGGCCAGCCGGCGGCCCGTCTGCCGGCGCGGCACGATCCGTGGCAGATCGCCGTCAGGGTCCGGACGGGCGGGGGCTTTCGGCTGTCCCGGAAGAGGGGCGGACGCGGTGATGGGGGAGGAGGCGGCGACGTTGGGCGGCGAGACCATCAGGAGGCTCTCCAGGGGGAGGGAGGCGCCCATGGGTGCCCGTCCGGCGATCCATCTGCGTGAACGGCGGACAAGTCCCATGTGGGCAAAGGAGGTTGGGGCCGCGCTCGGCGTCATCGTGTTCGCCGCGTCCCTCAACGCGGCCGGTACGGCTGCCGCGCGGGGGCGGAGCCGGTCCGCTCCCGATCGTATGGGCGCACCGGGCGGATGTGTCAACCACGTGGAAGAACCGCGGGGTACCGGTCCGGCATCCGGGCCGTGGTTGACGAGAAGCGCGATGTACTGCTCAATTATGCGCATGAATGCCGAGCAGCGCCTGGTCACCCGTGACCACATCGACTTCGGTCGGGTGTGGTCCGCGGCGTGTTGCGCCTGACGCGGCAGCGGGTCCTCTGACCGGCCCTTCCCTCCCTCGGTGACCCCGTCGCGGGCCGAGTTCGTCCTTCGCCGGACCGTCGTACGCATGCGCTGGAACACGCTGAACAGGCGTCGATCGCGCGCCGGACACGCGCTGATGCAGCGCTGAATCAGCGGACGAAGAGACCGGCGGGACCTGGGACGCGTTGCCACCGCCCGGCGGTCCCACCGCCCCGCCCCGCCGCGCCCGAAGCCCGCGCGCCCGGCGTCATCACCCCTGCTCACCATCTGGCTCCGCACCCTCGGAGCGCCGTCATGCACGGCCGCTCCCAGGGCTGCTCCGCCGTACCCGCCCGCTGCCTGCGCAACGGCACGGGCCCAGAGGACTTGAGGAAAGGCCATCACCCATGCCAGTGGAATTCCTCGGCATCGCCGCCACCCACGACGGCTCCGAAACGACCCCGCGCTCAGGCGCCGCCTTCGACAAGGAGTTCACTCTCCGGATCGCCCGCGCGCATGAGGAACACGGCTGGGACCGTGTGCTGTTCGCGTACGGGTCCGGATCGCCGGACCCCGCGCCGGCCGCCGCGTTCATCGCGAGCCGGCTGGACCGCCTCCAGATCCTGCTGGCCCACCGTCCGAACGTCTCCTACCCGACGTTCGCCGCGAAGACCTTCGCCACCCTCGACCAGATCAGCGACGGCCGGCTGACCGTGCACTTCATCACCGGCGGCAACGACCATGAGCAGGGTCGCGAGGGAGACACCCTCACCAAGGACGAGCGCTATGCCCGCACCCGCGAGTACATCCGCATCGTCAAGAAGATCTGGACCACGCACGAACCGTTCGACCACGAGGGCGAGCACTACCGCTTCCACGACTTCGTGAGCGATGTCTTCCCGGTCCAACGCCCCCGCCCCAACGTGTCGTTCGGCGGCTCCTCACCGGCCGCGTACGCGGCGGGGGGCGCCGAGGCCGACATCTACTGCCTGTGGGGCGAGCCCCTGGACAAGACAGCCGAGCAGATCGCGGCCGTGAAGGCCGCGGCGGGGGCCGCGGGGCGCACCGACGTGCCCCGCATTCAGGTGGCGTTCCGCCCGATCATCGCCCCGACCGAGGAACTGGCCTGGGAAAAGGCCCGCCGCACGGTCGGCGCGATCAAGGCCCGCAGGGAGAAGGGCGAGGCGGTCACCAAGCGCGACCGCGGCCAGGGGCGAGCGCAGGCCGTGCCGCCTCAAAACGCGGGCTCCCAGCGCCTGTTGGCCATCGCCGAGGCGGGGGAGCGCTACGACCGCGCCCTGTGGACCCCGACCGCCGCGGCGACCGGAGGCGCGGGCAACTCCAACGCCCTCGTCGGAACTCCCGAGACGGTCGCCCAGGCCCTCTTGGACTACTACGACCTCGGCGTCGACATCCTCTCCGCCCGCGGCTACGACCTGCTGGGCGACGCGATCGACTTCGGACGGTACGTGATCCCGATCGTCCGCGAGGAGGTCGCCCGGCGGGACGCGGAGCGGGCGGCCCGTACCCCGCAGCCCCTCGCGGCGGTGACCGCATGACGTCCGCCGTCACCCCAACACCGTTGCCCGTCCCGCATGTGACGGTCATTCAGGTCGGTATGGCGGACCCCCGCGTGCGTCCCCTGCTGCGCGAACTGGGCGACGAATACTCCGCCCGCTACGGCAGGGACGCCCACGCCGAACTCGCCCGCTATCCCGACGAGGAGTTCACCGCACCGTACGGCGGGGCGTTGCTCCTGCTCCTCGAACACGGTGAGCCGGTCGCCGGCGGCGCCTTCCGCCGCTACGACGAGACCACGGCCGAACTGAAGCGGATCTGGACCCACTCCGCCCACCGAAGGCGTGGTCTGGCCCGACGCGTCGTCGCCGACCTGGAGCACGAGGCCGGCGGCCGCGGCTACCGGCGGATCTACCTGACCACCGGCCCGCGCCAGCCCGAGGCCCGCGGCCTGTACCTGACGACCGGCTACACGCCGTTGTTCGACACCGAGGCCGACCCGGAAACCATCGGCCCGCTGCCCTTCGAGAAGCACCTGCCGCCCGCCCCACCCCACCGAGAGGCAGCCGACCTGTGAGCGCCCGTACCACCGGAACACGACTGCGGGCGGCCGCCACCATCGCGCTGCTGCCCCTGCTGACGCTCACCGCCTGCGGGGCCGGCGACACCGCGGGCGCCGCGCCGGGGGGAGCCCAGGCGCTCCCCGCGCCGTCCGACGATCCGGTCGCCGCCGTCCACGCGGTGGGCTCCGTCGCCGCGCTGCTGCCCGCCGATGTCCGCAAGGCAGGCACGCTGCGCGTCGGCAGCTCGATCGGGTTCCCGCCCGGCGCGTACTACCCGAACGGGCCGGACAAGCCGGCCGCCGGCCAGGAGATCGACATCGCGGACGCGGTGGCCAAGGTCCTCGGCGTGAAGCTGGAGCGGCAGGACGCATCCTTCGAGACGATCCTGCCGGCCCTCGGCAGCGGCAAGTACGACTTCGGAACCGGCAACTTCGGCGTCACCGCCGCCCGCCTGAAGAGCATCGACTTCGTCACCTACATCAACGACGGCCAGGGCTTCGCGGTGAAGAAGGGCAACACCGCGCTCAAGACCAAGGTCACTGACCTCACCCAGCTGTGTGGCCTGACCATCGGCACCGGCGTCGGCACCACCTTCGAGGCGACCCTCACCGCGCAGAAGGGCGTATGCGCCAAGGCGGGCAAGAAGCCCTACGACGTGAAGGTCTACTCGGAGAACGGGGCGACTCTCACCGCGCTCCAGCAGGGCCGTACCGACGTGATCATGTCGACCATCAACGGCCTGCGCTACCAGGCGGCGCAGCCCGCGTCGGGAACCGCCTTCCTCGGCGAGTACCACCGCCTCGACGTCGGCTTCGCCTTCACCAAGGGCTCCCCGCTCACCAGGGCGTTCCAGGCCGCCGTCAACGAGCTCATCAAGGACGGTACATACGCCCGCATCCTCAAGAAGTGGGGCACTTCCTCCTCCGGGATCGAGTCGTCGCGGATCAACGCGCCCGAGCACACATGAGTTGCGAGCACATGAGCCGCGAGCACATGGGTTCTGAGCACATGACCTCTGCGGATGAGAGTCGAGTCAATCCGCCCCGGACACATGAGAGTCGAGCAGGAACACCACGATGAGACCGATCACCGACACCCTGCCGCCCGGCGCGGCCGTCCTGGGCGGCGGCCGCGAAGCCCCGCCCGCGCCGGACGACCCTGCTTCGCTCCGGGTCGTCCCCGCCCGTCACTACGCCCGCTGGGTGGCCGCCGCCGCCGTGACCGTGCTGGCCGCCCAGTTCGTGCACGGGCTGTCCGCCAACCCGGTCTGGGAGTGGGGCGTCTTCCGCGACTACGTTCTGTCCGACACGATCGTGCAGGCGGTGTGGGTGACCCTCCAGCTCACCGCCTACGCCACGGTGCTGGGTTTCGTTCTGGGGACCGTCCTGGCCTTCATGCGGCTGTCGCGCAGCCCCGTACTGCAGACCGTCGCCTGGACCTACATCTGGATCTTCCGGTCCATCCCGATGATCGTGCAGCTGGTGTTCTGGTTCAACCTCAGTGCGCTGTATGAGCAGTTGGGCGTGGGGGTCCCCTTCGGCCCGGTGCTGTGGTCCGTCGACAGCAACAGCATCATCGGCACCATGGGCGCCGCCGTCATCGGCCTGACGCTGCACCAGGGCGCTTACGCCGCAGAGATCGTGCGCGGCGGCGTCATCGCGGTCGACCACGGACAACTGGAGGCCGCGGCGGCGCTGGGGATCCCGCGGCTGCGCCAGATCCGCCGGATCGTGCTGCCGCAGGCCATGCGCGCCATCCTGCCCACGGCCGGCAACGAGATCATCGGCCTGCTCAAGGGCACCTCGGTGGTCTACGTGATGGCCATCGGGGAGTTGTTCTACCAGGTGCAGGTGGTCTACGGCCGCAACGGCCGGGTGATCCCGCTGCTCCTCGTCGCCACCGCCTGGTACGTGATGCTGACGTCCCTGCTGTCCGTCGTCCAGTACTACGTGGAGCGGCGATACGCCCGGGGCGCCAACCGCACCCCGCCGCCCACTCCGCTCCAGCGCGCCCGGCGCTTCGTCCGCGCCGCGCGCGTGTCGGCCGCCCGGCGCAATCAGCCGGTCGTAGCCCTTGCGCCCTTGGGAGAGAGCAGATGAGCGACGTGACGGATGTGACGGATGTGACGGTGGCCGTCGAAGAGGCGAGGCCTGCGGGCGACGGCGTGATGGTGGACGTGCGCGGCGTCCACAAGAGCTTCGGTCCGCTGGAGGTGCTGCGCGGCGTGGACCTCCAGGTCCGTGCGGGCGACGTCACCGTGGTCCTCGGGCCGTCCGGTTCCGGGAAGTCCACGCTGCTGCGCACGATCAACCACCTGGAGAAGGTCGATCGCGGCTGGATCAGCATCGACGGCGAGCTCATCGGCTACCGCCGATCCGGCGACAAGCTGTACGAGCTGAAGGAGAAGGACGTTCTCAAGCAGCGCACCCACATCGGGTTCGTCTTCCAGAACTTCAATCTCTTTCCGCACCTGACCGTGCTGGAGAACCTCATCGAGGCTCCCGTCTCCGCGCTCCGCCGCCCGCGCGGAGCGGCGGAGGAAACGGCCCGCCGACTACTGCGGAGAGTGGGACTCGCCGACAAGAGCGACGTCTATCCACGGCAGTTGTCCGGAGGCCAGCAGCAGCGCGTGGCCATCGCCCGCGCACTCGCACTCGAACCCAAGGTGCTGCTCTTCGACGAGCCCACCTCGGCGCTCGATCCCGAACTCGTCGGTGAAGTCCTCGATGTCATCAAGGACTTGGCCCGCTCCGGGACCACCATGATCGTCGTGACGCACGAGATCGGTTTCGCCCGTGAGGTCGCCGACACCGTGGTGTTCATGGACGGCGGACTCGTCGTGGAACAGGGCCCGCCGTCGGCCGTCCTTGACCGCCCCCGGCACGAACGTACGCGTGCCTTCCTCTCCAAGGTCCTCTGACCACCCCGCACCCCTCACCTCCGTCAAGGAGCACGACCATGCCCACCTCGATCACCCGCCGCACCACCGCGGCCGCGCTGGGACTCACCACCGCCCTCGTTCTCGCCGCGTGCGGCAACCCCACCGACGGCGGCACGACCGAGATCGCGGCCACGTCCGGCAGCACGACGAAGATCAACCTGAGTCCGGACCAGAACCGCGTCACCACCGGCAAAGTCGCCTCCATAGCGGCCGAGGTCCCGGAGAAGATCCGCAGCAGAGGAACCCTGGAGATCGTCGGCTCGACCGGCTCCGCCGCCCCCCTCACCTTCCACGCCACCGACAACAAGACCGTCATCGGCGTCGAGCCCGACATCGCCTTCCTGGTCGCGGACGTGCTCGGCCTCGAACCGCACATCAACACGGTGTCCTGGGAGAACATCTTCGTCGGCCTGGACAGCGCCAAGTACGACGTGGGCTTCAGCAACATCACCGTCACGGAGGAACGCAAGGAGAAGTACGACTTCGCCCCCTACCGCGAGGACAACCTGGGCTTCGAGGCGAAGAAGGGCAGCGGCCTGAAGATCACCGGGCCGAAGGACGTGGCGGGCAGGACCGTCGCCGTGGGCAGCGGCACCAACCAGGAGAAGCTGCTCATCGAGTGGAGCAAGGAGAACGAGAGGGCCGGCCGCAAGCCGGTGAACATCAAGTACTACCAGAACGACAGCGACACCTACCTCGCGCTCCAGTCCGGCCGCATCGACCTCTACCTCGGCCCCAACCCGACCGCCGCCTACCACGCGGCCAGCACCGGGAAGACGGAGGTCGTCGGTACCTACTCCGGTGCCGGCTCCACCCTTCAGGGCCTCATCGCGGCCACCACCAAGAAGGACAGCGGCCTGGTCAAGCCGCTCGCCGACGCGCTCAACGAGATCATCCGCAACGGCACCTACCAGAAGGTGCTGGAGCGCTGGGGCCTGTCCGGCGAGGCCGTGACCACGTCCGGGATCAACCCGCCCGGACTACCCAGGACCACCACATAGGCGCCGATGGCGCGGCGCCGCAACGCGCCGCGGTCCGCGGCCCCTCACCCACGCGTCGCACGTACACCGCACGCATACCTCACCCGCACCGCCCTCTCCCCGAAGGATCCGCCATGGCCACCGTCCTTTCCGTCTCCGGAAGCCCCTCCGCCACCTCGCGCACCGCCCGCCTGCTGCGTCACCTGGACGCGCGGCTCACGGCACAGGGACACGAGGTGATCCCTCTGGACGTCCGCACCCTTCCCGCCGAGGCCCTGCTCGGCGCCGACTTCCGGCACCCGGCGATCGTCGCGGCGGCCGAACTGTTCGCCCGTGCCGACGGGGTGGTGATCGGCACGCCCGTCTACAAGGCCGCCTACTCCGGGTTGCTGAAGTCCCTGCTCGATCTGCTGCCGCAGTACGGCCTTGTCGGCAAGACCGTCCTGCCACTGGCGACCGGCGGGAGTACGGCGCACGTCCTGGCGATCGACTACGCGCTGCGTCCGGTCCTCAGCTCCATGGGTGCCGCGCACATCGTCCAGGGCTGGTTCACGCTCGACCAGGACCTCGTGGTGGGCACCGACGGCACGCTGACCGTCGCGCCGGCCGCGGCCGAGGCCCTCACGCAGGTCGTCGACCAGTTCTCCGAAGCCCTCGGCAGCCGCGCGGCCCTGCCGGCCGGACGGGCCGCGTGACCGCGACGGCACATGTCGCACCCATCCACGTGCAGGCCCTCTTGACGTGGTGCCAAGACAGCCGGAGACTCCGAAGGAAGGAACCCTAGTGAATCAGTAGGGAACAATGGAGCGTCAGGAGTCGCCCGCGGTCCACGTCGACCGTGCCGTCCGCACCACGCGGGCTGTGCGCACCACGCGGGCTGTGCGCGCCGACCGTGCTGTCGGCACCGACCGCACCGACCGCACCGTGCGTGCCGTGGAGCCCGCACGGCCGCCTCTCCTGCTGACCTCCCGCCGCCACATCGATCTCCTGCGTGTCTGCAGCGCGGCGAACTCCCCGCGCTGACACCGGGGGTGCCCACGGGCGCCCGCATCGCTGCCGGGTACGGGTGCGCGTCGACACCGTCGCGCGCCCACCACGCCACGTGCACCGCTCGCCGCGCCTTTGGGAACCAGAGACCGGACGAGCCGGACCCAGGGAGACACATGACCGCCGCACCCCCGCCCATCGTGCCGTCCCGGCCTTCCCGGCCCTCGGTACCGGCGTTCCGGGGAAGGATCGGTTCCGACGCGAGCAGTGGCTACTACGCCGTGTCGCGCCGCTACCGCCTCCACCTCTCGCCGTCCTGCCCCCACTGTCTGCGGATCGCCATCACCCACAGCCTGCTCGGCCTCGGAGAGACCCTCCCGGTGGCTCTGCTGCCGGCTGTGCCCGACAGCCTCGACGGCGGCTACCGCGCGCTGCGCCCGCTCTACGAGGCCAGTTCGCACCGGCATCACGGGCCGGCCACCGCCCCGGTGCTGAGCGACGACTGGACGGGCCGGATCGTCAGCACGGACACACCGGGCATCCTCCGAGACCTGGCACGGCACTTCGGCGACGACGCTTCCAGCCGCCCCGTCCTCCACCCCGCCGGCGCGGAGGAGGACATCGAGTCCGTGGGACGCCTCTGCGAGTACGGCGTCAACGAGGCGGCACAGCAAGCCGGTCGGGCCGACGCCGACGCCGCGACGCGGCAGGCCGCCCTCAGCTCCCTGCTCCGCTCCCTGGACTCACTGGAGCGGCGGCTCGTTCATCACGACTTCGTCCTGGGCGACGAAATGACCTCAGCCGACGTGGAGTTGTGGGTCACCCTGGTGCAACTCGACGTCGTGCACCGTCTGCACCTGGACGCCGCCGCCGTCCGCCACATCGCCGGACATCCGTGCCTGTGGGCCTACGCACGGCGTCTGGCCGCCCACCCCGCCTTCGCCGCCCACCTCGACCTGGAGGCCATCGCCCGCCTGCACCATGCCCACTGCCAAGGTCTTGAGGCCGCGGGGGCTGCGGTGCACATCGTGGACTGGTCCGTCCCCGTCATGGAGGGGCCCGCCACCGAGCCGGCCAAGCCGCGCCCGGACGGTTTCATGGAACCGCAATACGCCCTACACCTCCGTCCGTCCGGATGCGCCTAACGTGCGAGGAGATGGGCTGCCGCGCCGAGCGCGGCAGGGCCCGTTCGTGAGCGGACCAGCGGATGAAAGAGCGGAGGTGACCGTGTTGTTCCCCCATCCCACTGCGCTCACCCCGACCGCCCGGGTCCGCGCCCCGCAGGTCCGCGCCACACAGGGCCATGCCACACAGATCTGCGCCGCACGTGGCTGCGTCCACCTGTACTCGCGGCTCCACATCGATCTGCAACGGGTGGCCTGCGCACTGTGTCGTTCCTGACCCGTTCCTCGCAGCGGCCCTGTGCAACGGGGCTTCGGTGATCACCTACGGTCGACCAGGAAGGCACCCTTCTCGTGTCCGCACAACCCCCGCTTCACCTCGCCGTGGCGCTGGACGGCGCCGGCTGGCACCCCGCCGCATGGCGTGAGCCGGACGCCCGGCCCCACGACCTGTTCACCGCCCGCTACTGGGCCGATCTCGTGGCCGAGGCCGAACGCGGTCGGCTCGACTTCGTGACGTTCGAGGACTCGCTCGGGCCGCAGTCCTCGCACCCCATCGAGCCGGACGCGCGCACCGACCAGGTACGGGGCCGGCTGGACGCGGTGCTCGTCGCCGCCCGGGTCGCCCCTCTCACGCGCCACATCGGATTGATCCCAACGGTGGTCGCCACCCACACGGAGCCGTTCCACATCTCCAAGGCGATCGCCACGCTGGACTACGTCAGCGCCGGTCGTGCGGGTGTGCGCGTCCAGGTGTCGGCACGGCAGAACGAGGCCGCGCACTTCGGCCGCCGGACCGTCCCGCGTCTTCGCTTCGACGAAAGGGACACACCGGAAGGCCGCGAACTGAGCGCCGAGCTCCTGGGGGAGGCCGCCGACCACATCGAGGTGGTGCGGCGCCTGTGGGACAGCTGGGAGGACGACGCGGAGATCCGCGATGTCGCCACCGGACGTTTCGTCGACCGCGACAAGCTGCACTACATCGATTTCGAGGGGAGGCACTTCAGCGTCAAGGGACCCTCGATCACCCCCCGGCCGCCACAGGGACAGCCCGTCGTGAGCGCGCTCGCGCACGGAAGTGCGAGCTTCCCCCTGGTGGGCGGTTCGGCCGACATCGGCTTCGTCACCCCGCACGACACCGACCAGGCCCGCGCCGTCGTCGCCGACATCCGTGCCGCACAGGCCGTGGCGGGACGGGAGGAGGAGCCGCTGCACATCTTCGGTGACCTGGTGGTGTTCCTGGACGAGGACCCGGCGGCGGCCGGCGCCCGCAAGGAGCGTCTGGACCGTCTCGCGGGCTACGTCTACACCAGCGACGCCGAGGTGTTCACGGGGTCCGCCGGGCAGCTGGCGGACCTCCTGCTGGAGTGGCGCCGGGCCGGCCTGAGCGGCTTCCGGCTGCGTCCAGGAGCGATCGGTCACGACCTGGAGCAGATCACGCGGCACCTGGTGCCCGAACTCCAGCGCCGGGACGCCTTCCGGCATGCCTACGAGGCGGACACCCTGCGCGGGCTCCTCGGACTGGCCCGCCCCGCGAACCGTTACGCCGCTGCCTGAAGCCGGAGGAGTCGTACGACCATGAGCAAGCAGAGCACGAGCGAGCCGACGTCCGGCAAGCAGAGCACGAGCACACCGGTCCCGGGCAAGGCGGCCTCGGGCAAGCCCCTCAAGCAGATCCACCTCGCGGCCCATTTCCCCGGCGTCAACAACACCACCGTATGGAGCGACCCGCGGGCGGGCAGCCACATAGAGTTCAGCTCGTTCGCGCACTTCGCACGGACCGCCGAGCGGGCCAAGTTCGACTTCCTCTTCCTCGCCGAGGGGCTCCGTCTGCGCGAACAGGGCGGTCTCATCTACGACTTGGACGTGGTGGGGCGGCCCGACACCTTCACCGTGCTGTCCGCGCTCGCCGCGGTGACCGAGCACCTCGGCTTGACCGGCACCATCAACTCCACCTTCAACGAACCCTATGAGGTGGCCCGGCAGTTCGCCGCGCTTGACCATCTCTCCGCCGGACGCGCCGCCTGGAACGTCGTCACCTCCTGGGACGCCTTCACCGGCGAGAACTTCCGGCGCGGGGGCTTCCTGCCACAGGAGCAGCGCTATTCCAGGGCCAAGGAGTTCCTCTCCACCGCGACCGAGCTGTTCGACTCCTGGCACGGCGGAGAACTCGTCGCCGATCAAGACTCCGGCATCTTCGTCAAGGACGCGCGGGCCGGAGCGTTCGCCCACCAAGGACAGCACTTCGACATCGCAGGGCAGTTCAACGTCCCGCGCAGCCCGCAGGGCCGTCCGGTGATTTTCCAGGCGGGCGATTCCGAGGAGGGGCGCGAATTCGCGGCTTCTGGTGCTGACGCCATCTTCAGCCGGCACAGCACAATGGAGGCGGGCCTGGAGTTCTACGCCGACGTCAAGGGACGCCTGGCCCGCCACGGACGGGCCCGTGACCAACTGCTGATCCTTCCCGCGGCGACCTTCGTCCTGGGCGACACGGAGGCAGAGGCACAGGAGCGCGCGCACGAGATACGCCGTCAACAGGTCAGCGGTCGGACCGCGATCAAGTACCTCGAACACATCTGGAACCGGGACCTGTCCGGTTACGACCCGGACGGCCCGCTCCCCGACGTCGACCCGGACCCCGGCGAGAACACGATTGCCCGCGGCCGGGCCAGCGTCCGCAGGTTCCGGGACCCGCTCGTCGTCGCCAGGCAGTGGCGCGAGCGCGCCGCGGCGGAGAACCTGTCGATCCGCGAGCTGGTCATCGAGACCACCGGTGGCCAGTCGTTCATCGGCACGCCCGCCACCGTCGCCGAGACCATCAACTCCTTCGTCCAGGCGGACGCCGCCGACGGCTTCATCCTGGTCCCGCACATCACCCCGGGCGGCCTGGACGAGTTCGCCGACACCGTGGTCCCGCTGCTCCAGGAACGGGGGGTGTTCCGCGACGAGTACACGGGCACCACGCTCCGCGACCACCTCGGGCTGTCCCATCCCGACGCCCACGCGGAGCCCGGGGCCGGGCGGGCCGCGTCATGAAGTTCCTGGCCGTCACCCTCATCGTGCACGCCCCGGATCCGGTCACCGGCGTCCAGAAGTCCACCAACGAGCGTTTCCGTGAGGTCGTCGACAACGCGCGGCTGGCCGAGGAGCTCGGGTTCGACGGATTCGGCGTCGGTGAGCGCCATGAGAGGCCGTTCATCTCCTCCTCGCCGCCGGTTGTACTGAGCCACATCGCCGCACTGACCTCCCGGATCCGACTGTTCACCGCCGTCACCACCCTCAGCCTGCTCGATCCGGTACGCGCGTTCGAGGACTATGCGACCCTGGATCACCTGTCGGCGGGCCGCCTCGACCTGATCATCGGAAAGGGCAACGGCACTGCCCAGCGAGAGCTGTTCCATGTCACGCCCGAGGACCAGTGGGACCGCAACGCCGAGAGCTACGAGCTGTTCCGCCGCATCTGGCGGCGGGACAGGGTGAGCGCCCTGCCGCGGTTCCGCCCCGAGCTGGCAGACGCCGAGGTGTGGCCCAGGCCGCTCCAGCAGCCCATCCGGGTGTGGCACGGCAGCGCGACCAGCCGCGAGTCGGTCGATCTGGCCGCCCGCTACGGTGACCCCCTCTTCTCGGCCAACGTCACCCACCCGATCGAGCCGTACGCCGAACTCGTCCGCCACTACCGGGAGCGGTGGGAGCACTACGGTCACGACCCGGCTCGGGCCGTCGTCGGCGCGGGAACGGCCGGCTACTACGCGGCCCGCACCTCACAGGAAGCGATCGCCGCCTACCGGCCGGTGTTCGAGGGCCAGCTCGCGTTCCAGAAGAGCGCGGGCGTGGAGCCGGTCTTCGCCACCTTGGAGGACTTCGTCGAACGCAGCTCGGCGCTGATCGGCAGCCCGCAGCAAATCATCGACAAAGTGCACCGCTACCACGAGCAGTTCGGGCACAGCGTGCTCCACCTGCGTGCCGAGGCGAGCGGGCTCACCCATGCCCAGCACCGGGACTCACTCGAACTCTTCCAGTCCGGCATCGCCCCCGTTCTGCGGCGTGACATCCCCGACCCGCCGTTCCCCTGGGCCCCGCGCCTTGCCGAGTCCGAGCGGGAGTCCGAGTCCGAGCGGGAGTCCGAGTCCGAGCGGGTCTCCGGCCGGCTATCCGCGCCGAAGCGCGGGCCGGCGATCGCGCCCACCGAGAGTTGAGGAGCACCACCCGATCATGTCCGACATCCGCCTCGGGGTCCTCGACCTGGTCCCGATCCCGTCCGGCTCCAGCGCCGCGGACGCCCTGCGCAACACCATCGATCTCGCCCGGCAGACCGAACGATTCGGCTATGCCCGGTACTGGTTCGCCGAGCACCACCTCAACCCGGGTGTGGCCGGGGCCTCGCCCGCCGTGGTGCTGGCCCTGACCGCCTCCGCGACGTCCACGATCAGGATCGGCTCGGGGGCCGTACAGCTCGGTCATCGCACCGCTCTGTCCACCGTCGAGGAGTTCGGTCTCATCGACGCCCTGCACCCCGGGCGCCTCGACCTGGGGCTTGGCCGCTCGGGCGGCCGTCCCCCCGGACAGAGCACGAGCCCCCGGCCGACCACGATCCCCGTCGTCGACGGGCGCGCTCCCAACGGCCTGAGGATCCCGCCACGGTTCTCCTTCGAACACCTGACCGGGTCGCCTCGTTTTCTGCTCCAGCAGCAACTGCTGCGTCAGCCGGACGCACGCGCCCAGGACTACGGCGAGCAGGTCGACGACATCCTCGCGCTCCTGCGGGGCGACTACCGCTCCGCGGACGGTGTCGACGCACACGCCGTCCCCGGCGAGGGCGCCGAGGTGGAGGTGTGGGTCCTGGGCAGCAGCGGGGGCCAGAGCGCCGAGGTCGCGGGCCGCAACGGCCTGCGTTTCGTGGCCAATTACCATGTCAGCCCGGCCACCGTTCTGGAGGCGGCCGAGGGCTACCGCGCCGCGTTCCAGCCGTCCGACCACCTCGACAAGCCCTACGTCGCCGTATCGGCCGACGTTGTCGTCGCCGAGGACGACGAGAGGGCCCGCGAGCTGGCCGCCGGATACGGCCCGTGGGTGCGCAGCATCCGCACCGCCGAAGGCGCCATCCCCTTCCCCACCCCGGCCCAGGCACGTGCCCACCCCTGGACCGAAGCGGACCGGGCCCTGGTCGCCGACCGTGTCGACACCCAGTTCGTCGGCTCCGCGGCGCGCGTCGCCGACCGGCTCGAACAGCTGCAGGAGGCCACGGGCGCCGACGAGCTCATCATCACGACCATCACCCACGACCACGCCGACCGGGTGCGCTCCTACGAACTCCTGGCACAGGAGTGGCACCGCCGGTGAGGTGCCGCATCCCGGGACCTGATGCCGTGCACATGTCGGGACCCTTCGGATGCCCGGATGCCCGGATGAGCTGGGCCGGTGGCGTCTCCTGTCGCGCGGTTCCCGGCGCGATCGGGTAACCAGGAAGGGTGAACAGGGACGCGAGCGACTCCTTCGTACATGTTCGGGGCGCCAGTGAGCACAACCTGCGGAACATCGACGTCGACGTACCGAGGGACGCGATGGTCGCGTTCACCGGCGTCTCCGGTTCGGGCAAGTCCTCGCTCGCCTTCGGCACGCTCTACGCGGAGGCCCAGCGCCGCTACTTCGAGTCCGTGGCCCCGTACGCCCGCAGGCTGCTCCAGCAGGTCGGCGCGCCGCACGTGCAGGAGATCACCGGTCTGCCGCCGGCCGTGGCTCTGCAGCAGCGGCGCGGGTCGCCGAGCTCGCGTTCGACGGTGGGCACCCTGACCACGCTCTCCAATCTGCTGCGCATGCTGTACTCCCGGGCCGGTACCTACCCGCCCGGGGCAGACCGCCTGGAAGCCGAGTCGTTCTCGCCCAACACCGCGGCCGGCGCCTGCCCGCAGTGCCACGGGCTGGGCCTGGTGCACGATGTCGCCGAGGACCTGCTCGTCCCCGACCCCTCACTGAGCATCCGCGAGGGAGCGATCGCCGCCTGGCCGGGTGCCTGGCAGGGCGCCAATCTGCGCAGTGTCGTGAGTGGCCTGGGGATCGACATCGACCGGCCGTGGCGCAGGCTCAGGAAGAAGGACCGGGACTGGCTGCTGTACACGGACGAGCAGCCCTCCGTGTACGTGGAGCCGGAGGAGGACCGCATCGACTACGGCTACCAGGGCACCTTCTGGAGCGCCCGCAAGCACGTGATGCACGTCCTGGCCGACTCCAAGAGCGAGAGGATGCGCGAACGGGCGCTGCGGTTCGTCAGAAGCGTGCCCTGCCCCGCGTGTCAGGGCAGCGGACTACGGCCCGAGGCGCTCGCCGTGACCTTCGCCGGACGTTCCATCGCCGAGATCAACGCGATGCCGCTGTCCCGGATCGTGGCGCTGCTGCGGCCCGTCGCGGGGCGGCCCAAGGCCGACGCCACCACGTCGATGGCCCGGTCGGGGGAGACGACGGAGGCCGCGGTCCGGATCTGCGGCGACCTGGTCGCCCGGGTCGACGTGCTGCTCGGCCTGGGCCTTGGGTATCTCAGCCTCGGGCGCCGTTCGACGACCCTGTCGCCCGGCGAGGCGCAGCGGCTGCGCATCGCCACCCAGCTGCGCTCGGGTCTGTTCGGCGTCGTCTACGTCCTCGACGAACCCTCCGCGGGCCTGCACCCGGCCGACGCGGAACCACTCCTTGACGTGCTGGAGCGCCTCAAGGCGGCCGGCAACTCGCTGTTCGTCGTGGAACACGACATGGACGTCGTACGCCGGGCGGACTGGGTGGTCGACATCGGCCCCGGTGCGGGCGAGGGCGGCGGACGCGTGCTGTACAGCGGCCCCTTCGCCGGGCTCGAGCGGGTGGCGGAGTCGGCCACGAGCCAGTACCTGTTCGGGCGCGCCGAGCCGC
Organism: Streptomyces sp. NBC_00442; assembly: GCF_036014195.1. NCBI lineage: Bacteria > Bacillati > Actinomycetota > Actinomycetes > Kitasatosporales > Streptomycetaceae > Streptomyces > Streptomyces sp. NBC_00442. Next base: position 75,751 of record NZ_CP107918.1, on the reverse strand, counting down.
TCGGTCACCGCCCGCGCACACCACACGGCTGGCTGCGCCTGCGCGGCGTCTCCCGCCACAATCTGCACGACGTGTCCGTCGACGTACCGCTGTGTGCCCTGACGGTGGTGACGGGCGTGTCCGGTTCCGGGAAATCGACGCTGGTGACGCAGGTGCTCGCCGAGGTCGTCCGCAGCCATCTCGGACTCGGACCCGAGGAACCCGACGAGGCGCGGCTGGAGGTCGACGTCCGGGATGCGTCGGGGGTCGAGACGTTCGACCGGCTGGTCCTGGTGGACCAACGGCCCATCGGCCGGACCCCCCGGTCAAATCTGGCCACGTACACGGGGATGTTCGATGCGGTGCGCAAGCTGTACGCGGCGACGGACGAGGCCAGGGCGCGCGGCTACTCGGCGGGCCGGTTCTCCTTCAACGTCCCCGAAGGGAGGTGCGAGACCTGCCAGGGCGAAGGATTCGTCGCGGTGGAACTGCTGTTCCTGCCCGGCACCTACGCGCCGTGCCCGGCCTGCCAGGGCGCCCGGTACAACGCCGAAACGCTGGAGGTCACCTACCGCGGGAAGAACATCGCGGAAGTCCTCGGGCTGTCCGTCGACGCCGCCGCCACGTTCCTGTCCGCGGTCCCGGCCGCCTCCCGCGCTCTGGAGACCCTGCGCGAGGTCGGGCTTGGCTACCTGCGGCTCGGCCAGCCCGCGACGGAACTCAGCGGTGGCGAGGCGCAGCGCATCAAACTGGCCACCGAACTGCAGCGGGCCCGGCGCGGGCACGCGCTCTACCTGCTCGACGAGCCGACCGCGGGACTGCACCCCTCGGACATCGCGCTGTTGCTGCGCCAGCTGCACCGCCTCGTCGACGCCGGCAACACCGTCGTCCTCGTCGAGCACGACCTGGACACGATCGCCACCGCAGACTGGGTCATCGACCTGGGACCGGGCGGCGGCGACACGGGCGGGCGAGTCGTCGCGGCCGGCCCGCCGGCCAAGGTGGCCAGGTCCCGCCGCAGCGCCACCGCTCCCTACCTCGCGGCCCGGCTCGCCGCGCGCGAGTGAGGGGCGCGCGGGGCCGAGCACCGGCTGTGGGCCGTCAGCTGCGGGCCGCCGGCCGCCGGCCGGTGGGGGCCGGAGACCGCCTCCAGCGCTGTCCGGGCCGGCCGCCCGAAGGGACCCAAAGCGCGTCCGGACCGGGGTTCGGTCCGCGCGCGTCCGGGCAGCAGGCTCCGGGAGGAGTTCTCAGGGCTGCTTTCCGGGAGCGGGATCAGACAGGGCGCCCGGCCGCCACTCCCGCCTGAGCAGTCCGAACACCCACGAGTCGGATACGTCGCCGTTCACGACGCAGTCCTCCCGCAGCGTCCCTTCGCGCACGAAGCCGACCTTCTCCAGGACCCGGGCGGATGCCACGTTGCGGGTATCGGTCTCGGCCTGGACCCGGTTCAGGTCGAGGGTGTCGAAGGCCCACCGCAGCACGGCGTGCGCGGCCTCCGTGGCGAAGCCGTGGCCCCACATCGCTTCGTCGAGGCAGTAGCCCAGCGACGCGCTGCGGTAGTCCGGGTTCCATCCGCTCAGAGCGCACCAGCCGACGAAGGCCCCGTCACTGGCTCGGTCGATGGCTACCCGTGCCCCGGTGTGTTCGTCGGCCATCTTCTGGCACATCGCGATGAAACGTCGGGCGCGGGCCTGGTCCTTCCAGGGCGGAGAGTCCCAGTAGCGCATCGCGTGGGTGCTGCTGTGCAGCGCGAAGAGACGGTCCGCGTCGGCGTCGGCGAAGGGACGCAGCCGCAGGCGGGCGGTGTGCAGGGTGGGGGTGGCCAAAGTCATGCGCACCATCGTGTGTCCTGAGGGGCGGGCGGAACACCGAATATCCGGCCCCCGATCCGGTTCCGCACGGTCACGATCACGGTCACGGGTACCCGCCCGCCCACCGGCGGAGCGCGCCCGTGGCGCCATGGCACGTGTCGGCCAGGCCGGGCCGCACGCCGCCGCTCAGCCGCCGCCCATGCCATCGCCCTGTCGAAAATGGGTTTCCGGCATCGGATTGTCGTGATTCACCGGTTCCTTCGTCCCCAGGCAGGCCCAGACCCAGAACGTCCCCAGGCCCACACCCAACAGACCGACCGGAATGAGTACTGCGAGAGCCCACTCGGGCATGCCGCCTCCCCTGTCCTCTCCAGACCTACCAAGTGCCGTGTCACCACGGTAGAACCCACCACTGACAACGGAGCCCGCGCTCGCCGCTCGTTCGGCAGACGGCAAGATGCGCGCCTCCGCGGTGCCCGGTCGCTGCACGACGACCGACTGGGCGCCTCCAGCGCCCAGGCACCCTCTGGCGCCAACTCCGCGACGCGCGGCGGCAGATGACCGGTCAGCGCGTCGGCATCGCCGCAGAGCGGGGGCGGGCGCTCCTGTCGCGGGGAGCCGGTGGGCCATCGAGGAGTGCGGCCGGACCGCCGAGCAGAAATGCGCCCGGACGACTACCAAGCCCGCCGCCACCCCGGCGGGCACGGCCACCTGACCCTCGTGACGGCAGCCCATGCGTGTCTAACCGTCCTGCAGACGCAGACGCAGACGCAGACGCAGACGCAGACGCGGACGCAGACGCAGACGCCGGCTCGGGAGCTGGACATGGAGAAAACAGAAAACGGATCCTCCTCGGCCGCGTCGCCCCACCTACTTCAGCGGTAGTCCTCCGGGTGGCCCTGCATCCATGTGTTGATCTTGTCGCGAGTCCCGATCAGCAGGGTCTGGTGGCTCTTGAGGTTGCCGAAGGAGCGATCGCCGCCGAGCTGTGCGTCCAGTTTCTTGATCAGGGCGATCGGTTCGGGGAAGTGACCCGGTCCCTTCGGGTCTGCCTTCATGGCGCTGTTCATGGTGTGGAGTTCGTCGTAGACCCGCCCGAGGAAATAGGCGCAGTTCCCGGGGGTGCACGATTCACCCAGCGTCGCCTGGAGCCCGGCGAAGGCGTCGCGTACCTTCACCGCCCCCGGTGTCGCCGGCGCGTCGGGCGTCGCCTCGGACACGGTGGCATCGCCGCCGGATGCCGATCCCTGCGGCGTCGCCGACGACGACGCATTCCGGCTCGCTCCCGCGCCGGCTCCACGCCCACCCGCGACCGCCGTGTCGGACTTCGGTGACGTACCACAGGACACACAGAGCGCGGCCAGTACCAGGGAGGCGACGGCCGCGCCCCGCGCCGATGACTTGAACATGGATCCCCCGTTGTCTTCGAGCTTCGAGTCAGTCGACGATACATAGGTCGCCTCCGGTAACGGCGCCCAGGTTCGGCCGGCTTCAGGGGCGGCGCTACGACGTGTCCGGCACCCGCAGGGCATCGCCGGCCGCATTGCGGCGCACGGTCCGGACTTGCCGGGGGCCCGCCTCCCGGACGTGGACGTCCAGGGGCGGCGGGCTGCTTTCCTCCGGGCACGACGGCGTCGGCGGCCGTGCAGACGAGCTGGTCACACTCAGGCCGACTTCGCCGACTTCGCCGACCCGCACGGGCACCGGATGTGCCGGGTCGCCGGAAGCGGAAGTCGCGGTCCTCACCGTCAACAGGCCCTTCCGGGCTTGTTGGTGGCAGGCAGGGATGATCCAGACATCCCGGCCTCGATCACCCGGTGACGGGCGGGTGGCCTCCCGGCAACCAGCCCAGTAGGGGAGGGTTGTTGGAGCCGAAGGCCCCCGTTTTGCTGAATCCTTCGATGACGTACGCTGCCGAACGGCGACGCGGTCAACGCGGTGAGCCGTGAGGCCAATGGCACGGGGATCGATGACGTACTCAGGGGAAACTGCTGGTCCTCCGGGGCCCGCCGCCGACGGGACGGCGGGGCCCCGGGACGGCCGCACCTGGGACTCGGCGCTTTCGGCCGAGGAATTCGCCGCGGTCAAGGGCGTCGGGTTCGAGCCGACCGGTCAGGTACTCGGCACGGCCGTCTTCAACATCGGGTACTCCGGCGTTTGGGGCTGTCCGGGTGCGTGGTCGCCCGCGGACGGCACGAAAGCGGCGTCCTCGGCGTGGAGGCCGTCGTTCGCCCCGTTGATGACGACGATGTACACGGCACGCAGGCTGGCGCTGTCGCGCGCGGTGGCCGAGTGCCGGGCACTCGGCGGTGACGGGATCGTCGGGGTGCGGCTGAGGATCGGCGCATTTCCGGCGGGGGGCCTCGAGTTCACGGCGCTGGGCACCGCGGTCCGGGCCCACTCGCGCATCCGGCCGCGTCAGCCCTTCACGTCACACCTGAACGGTCAGGACTTCGCCAAGCTCGTGCACAGCGGCTGGGTACCCACCGGACTCGCCTTCGGCATCGCCCTCGCGACCCGCCACGACGACTGGCGTACCCCGGGCCCGAGTTCCTGGACCGCGGGGAACCAGGAGATCGACGGCTACACCCTGCTGATCAACCATGTCCGCCACGAAGCGCGGGAACAGCTGGCCTTGGACGCGTCGAAGCACGGCGGCGACGGGATCGTGGTGGACGACGTGACATTGCGCGTGTGGGAGCGCGACTGCCCCACGATCGGGAGCACGCGCGACCTCAGCGCGGAAGCGGTCTTCGTCGGCACCTCCATCGCCAGGTTCGATCGTGCCGAGCGGCCCCCCGGACCAAGACCACTGACCATCATGAGACTGGAGCGCGAGCGCTGACATGACCGAGCGAACGGGACAAGAACCGACCGGAGGAGCCGCACAACCGTCCAGGGACGGCATACCCGAGGACGCGATGCGGCGACTCGCTCAGCTCCAACCGGGGCAGAAGGGCTCGCTGTTCACCTCGGACCTGACGGTGAACGAGTTCCTGCTGGTGCGCGAGGCCGGCTTCCGCCCGCTCGGGCTGGTCCTCGGCTCCTCGGTCTACCACGTCGGCATCCAGCTCGGCCGTTGGACGAAGAATCAGGAGCTGACCAAACTGTCCCAGGCCATGTACCACGCGCGCGAGCTGGCGATGAGCCGCATGGAGGCAGAGGCGAGCGCCCTGGGGGCGGACGGCATCGTCGGGGTGCGGCTGGACATCGAGTTCAAGGAGTTCGGCTCGGACATTGCCGAGTTCATCGCGGTCGGTACGGCGGTCAAGGCGGACGGCGCGGACCCGGGGGCGACCGGAACCTGGCTCAACAACAAGGGCAAGCCGTTCACCTCGGACCTGTCCGGTCAGGACTTCTGGACGCTGATCCGGGCCGGATACGCACCGCTGGACATGGTCATGGGCTCGTGCGTCTACCACGTGGCGCACCAGCGCTTCGCCCAGGCGTTGAGCACTACGGGCCGCAACGTCGAGATCGAGCCTTTCACCCAGGCGCTCTACGACGCACGCGAGTTGGCGATGAGCCGCATGCAGGCGGAGGGGCAGGCCCTGGAAGCCGAGGGCATCGTGGCGGTCCAGCTGAGACAGCACTCGCACACCTGGGGAACGCACACCACGGAGTTCTTCGCGATCGGGACAGCGGTGCGCCCCCTGCGCGACGACCACGTGATTGCCCAGCCGACCATGGTGCTGAGCCTCGATGCCTGAGGGGGAAGTGGAACTGCTGGCCGCGGCGCTTCGCCAGGACAGCGCGGACCTGAACCTGTACGCCAACGTGCTGTCCGCGAATTTGGCGGATTCCCTGCCGCCCGGGGCCGTACGGGTCAAGCGCAGGCGTTCCGTCACGGAACGTGTGGCCGGGCGCGAGGGATCGGTCGCGGAACTGGACGTCGCGCTCGGGGACCAGCGGCTCTCGCTGCGGACGAATCGGGGGCGGGTGGCCTGTCAGATCCGTCACGAGGTGCGGGGCATCGTGCTCTCTCGGCGCGACGTGGGCCTGGACGAGTGGATCGATGCACTGGCGCAGTCCCTGGCAGACGCGGCACTCTCCAACGCCCGCGCCCGCGAGGCCATCGAGCGCTTCCTGACCTGACCGCCGACAACTGCCGTACCAGTCCCGCACCGGGTTCGCGGCAGGGCTCCGGGGTCGCGCACGGCCCACGCCTTCTGCCCAGGGCCGACGGACACAGTGGGGTAGGCCGCGTTCGCGGTCGAGCGGGTTCCGCGCGGGCCGTCCAGCGGTCCGGATTGCCGACGCGTTCGGCGGGTCGGCGGACTAGGCGGCGAGGTCCGTCTCGGTCCGGTCGGCACCGACGGGGCGGCCGGCACGGGCCGTCGCAAGGATGGTGTCCGCGACCGCAATGGCATCCTCCACGCAGACAGTCGCGGTCATCACGCACAGCGTGTAGGCGACGTCCTCCAGCTCCCTGGCCGCACCTGGGTCACCGTGGCAGGAGTGGGCGATCCGTGCCTCGGCGTAGCGTGCGAGGAGGATCCGCAGGGTCTTGGGGTGAGGTTCGAGCATCGCAGCAGGGCCTCTCGTGTCGGGTTACGACCACCGCGTTCCCCTTCGTTCGCACTGCATGCGCACTCGTTTCGTTCGTAGCTGTGTGGATATCCAGCCTTCCTGCGAGATCGCGGCCCAGTGCACCCATCCTCGTGCACACGCTCCAAGGCTTTGGGGGCGGATGACGGTGCCGGTCGACCTCGGCTTCTTCACCGGAGGGGTCCGACGCATCAGCCGGTCGAGTCATGGCCTCTCGCTCCAAGAAGACGGATGACGAGTGTCGATGAGAGCGAGGTGATGGCGAGGCTGGAGTGCCGGCCGTAGCCGACGCAAGCCGATACGGCAGTCGTGCAGCCGCCGGGCCAGGCCGAGAGAGCGCGGAGGTCTTGGGCGCCGCCGAACGTGAAGCGGCTGATCAACCCGTCATCCCGAAGGCACCGCCCGCCGCGGCCCTCCCGCTCGTCGGGATACCGCACCGCGACTGCCGCACGGGCGACAGTCTGGAGCCGCCGCCGACTTGAAGCCACGTCGCCTGCAACGTCGACGCCCCGGGGGTGTGGCCGGCCCTGGTGCGGGTCTGAACATGGCTGGATCGTGCCGGGTCCGGATCGGAGGGGGCCTCCCGACCGCAACGGCCCACGTGAGCGGGGGTGCGGCGCGCCTGCGCCAAGCCCATCTGCCCGATGGGGCGCCTCCCTGTTGCCCTCAAGTACCTGGCTCTTGGATCAAACCCCTTGTATCCAGGATGAGTTGGAGTTTTTCCCCATGGGAAGAGAGCCCCGCCATGCCTGACCGAGACGACGTCAGAGCGAACGCCGCCAACGCCTCCAAGAAGGACGGATCCGCGACCGCCCGCAAGTCCGGGGCCGGGGGCGGGACGCCGTCGTCCGCCCTCCTCGCTCTGCAGAGTTCCGCCGGCAACGCGGCCGTCGTGCAGATGCTCCGCAACGCCGGCCATCCCTGGGCGCAGGAGAAGCATCAACATGGCGCGGGCTGTGGGCATCAGCAGGCGGAACAGCCCGAGGTGCAGCGGTCGGCGGTGCACGATGTGCTGCGCTCGGGTGGCCGTCCGCTGGACGACGCGACCCGAACCGACATGGAGTCGCGGCTGGGTGCGGACTTCTCGGAGGTGCGGATCCACAACGACAGTGCTGCGAAGGCCTCGGCGGCAGAGGTCGGCGCTCGGGCGTACACGTCGGGCAGTCATGTCGTCATCGGTGACGGGGGCGGCGATCAGCACACCCTGGCCCATGAGTTGACCCATGTCATCCAGCAGCGCCAGGGGCCGGTGACGGGCACCGACAACGGCTCGGGCCTGAAGGTCTCCGACCCCTCCGACCGCTTCGAACGCGAAGCCGAGGCCAACGCGACCCGGGCCATGTCCGGCCCGTCGGTACAGCGCGCCGAGCCGCAGTCGCGTGAAGCCGGCACCGCACAGCCGGCCGAGCGGCATGCGGTGCAGCGCGCTCCCGGCACCGAGAGCGCTGCCACGGCGGTGTCGATCGCCGAGGGGCAGGTGGGTGAGGTCGGGCCGGGCGGCACGATCACTTACCCCAGCGTGACCAGCTGCCTCACCATCACGGTGTACCTGCGCGATGGCGGCAAGGTCGGCGGCCATGCCAGCCTGTTCCGGGTGGAGGGCGGCCTGTACTCGGACCAGATCCTGTCCGCCATCAAGTCGCGTGTCGGCAAGCGCAGGGTGGAGTCCGTGGCGGTCAGGGGGGCCGTTTCGTCCTGGAACCCCCAGTACCTGGTGAAGGCGATCGAGCGCTCGGAAACGCCGCCTGCGCAGACCGACGACCCGGACGGTGTCGGGGACGTCGTGGCGACCGCCCTGGACCGCCAGCGCAACAAGGTCTCCGTGCGTGAGGTTCCGGACGGCACGCTGACGGCGTGAGGGCGGGGGAGGGGCGATGCATGGCGTCGCCCCTGCCCGTCAGCCGGAGCCAGGCCCGCTCGGCTGGTCAGCGGTCATGGAGAGGGGACTTTGAAGGCACGACCTAGCCCAGTACTCGCCCGAGGAAGCCGCGCAGGTAACCCGTGACGACGTCCAGGTGACTCTCCAGCAGGAAGTGACCGCCGTTGATCAGATGCACCTCGGCGTCCTTGGCGTCGCGGGTGAAGGCCTGGGCGCCGGCTGGTCCGAAGATCTCGTCGTTGCGGCCCCACACGGCGAGTACCGGGACTTCGCTGGTGCGCAGGAATTCGTGCAGCAGCGGGTAGAGCGGGCGGTTGTTCTGGTAGTCGCGGAACAGCGCCAGCTGGACCTCGTCGTTGTTCGGGCGGGAGACGAGTGCGAAGTCGTGCTGCCAGGTGTCGGGGCTGACCCGGCTCGGGTCGGGTACGCCGTGCAGGTACTGCCACCGGATGGCGTCGATGCCCAGCGCGGCGCGGACGGCGGGTTCGGTGTCGGGGCCGGGGTTCGCCCCGTAGGCCCAGACGTCGGTCCAGAACGATTCGACGAAGCCGTCCTCGTAGCCGTTGCCGTTCTGGGTGACGAGGGCGGAGATCCGGTCGGGGCGCCGGAGCGCGAGGCGCCATCCGATGGGGGCGCCGTAGTCCTGGACGTAGAGGGCGTAGCGATCCAGGCCCAGCTGGTCGAGCAGTTTGCCGGTGAGGTCGGCGAGGGCGTCGAAGGTGTAGGTGAACTCCCCTGCGAGGGGGGCCGCCGAGTGGCCGAAGCCAAGGTGGTCCGGCGCGATGACGTGGTAGTTGTCGGCCAGCAACGGGATGAGTTCGCGGAACATGAACGAACTGGTCGGGTAACCGTGCAGCAGGACGATCGCCGGGGCGTCGGCGGGACCGGCTTCCCGGTAGAAGATCTCGTGGCCGTCGACGACGGCGGTCCGGTGGCGCACCACACTCATCGTAACCCCTTTGGATGCTTGATCCGGTTAGTTCCTCGCCATGCAAGCACGCCATGGACTAACCTGTCAATGGATCCAATCCGGTTAGAGGAGGGAGTGGTGCCCGATGGACGTTCTGCTGGACCTGCTCAACAGCAGGCCGATGGTGAACGGTGAGGAACGGGACGAGCTCGGCGACCCGGCCAACGGCAAGCGCTGGGCGCGGGAGCATGGCGGCGACGGCAGCACCGCAGAGCTGGAGCTGCTGCGTGAGGCGCGGGACGCCCTACGAAACGTCGTGCGCGGAGAAAGCCCCCCAGACGTGCTGAGCCCGCTGCTTGACGGGGTCCGCCAGATTCCTGAGATCACCTCGGATGGTCTCCAGTGGACAGTCGAAACCCCCCTGCACGCGCGGCTGGCCGTCGAGGTGCTCCTCGCCTGGGCCGCCGGCGAGAAGGACCAGCCCGGCCGACTCCGCCCTTGCGCCAACGCCGAGTGCCAGCTGTTCCTGCTCGACCGCAGCCGCGCCAACCGCGCGCGCTGGTGCTCGATGGCTGTGTGCGGCAACCGCGCAAAAGCGCGCCGACACTACGAGCGCACCCGCTGAGCCGGTTCCAGACGCCAATCGGCACGCCGATCGGCACGCCGATCGGCACGCCAATCGTCTCGACCGGGTCGGCACGCCCGCAGCAGGGAGAGCGGCGCGGGTCCGGGGGAGGACCGTCCCATGGATCCCAGTATTCAGCCCTGGTCCGGACGCGGACACGAACGTCGCTCCGATGCGTTCGGTGGGTTCTCGCGAGGTCTGTCGGGCGAGGACGACGACCCTGAAGACGGGGTCCTTGCCGGGCGAGCTTCTGCTCCGTCGTTGCCGCCCACGCCTCGCGTTCTTCCCCGATCCCATCGACGGGCGGCTGAAGCGGTTGCCGGTCTGGGACGAAGCTTGGCTCAAAGGTGGTCACGGGCGTTGGCCGTCCGACGGGCCGTGGCTTGGTGTACTCGGGGCTGGGGCAGTAAGCAGGCATGCATTCCTCCCTCAGACGTATCGGAACACTCCTGGTCGCCCCGGCCCTCGCCCTCGCCACGATCACGGCCGGCTTCATCGTCGGCGCCACTCCCGCGTCCGCCGAGGTCTTCTGCGGGTCCCACTCCGTGGACGGCGCCATCTGGACCGAGTACACCCAGACCCCCGGCGTCCAACGTTCGCTGGGCTGCCCCACCACCGACGAACTCGGCACCCCCGACGGCGTTGGCCGCTTCCAGGTCTTCGACAATGGCTCGATCTACTGGACCCCCGACACCGGCGCCCACGCGGCGTGGGGTGCGATCCGACAGCACTGGGCCGACCTGGGCTGGGAACGCGGCTATCTGGGCTACCCCCTCACCGACGAGATCACGAACCCCGACGGTTACGGCTTACGCCAGCAGTTCCAGGGCGGCACCGTGTACTGGAGCCAGTACAGCGGCGCCCACGCCGTCCACGGGGTCACCGGCTGGTGGTGGGGACAGAACGGGTACGAGAGCGGCTACTACGGCTACCCGACGTCCGACGAATACAAGGAGGACTACGTCGGAGGCGACGAGGACAACAACACGGGCGTGCGGCAGGACTTCCAGTCCGGCCGCTACATCCTTTACAGCGGCGGCCAGCCCAACGCCTTCGAGAGCTGCCACACCGCGTGCATCGGCTATGGCGGTATCACCAACTCGAAGTGGGTGAAGAAGACCGAGGTCTACATGAACCTGGCCGACCAGAACAAGCGCTCCACGCATGTCACGCCGACCGACGCCGCGTTCGCCAGTACGTCGCGCTCGGACACCGCTTCCAGCGACTCCGCCGACAACTGGAAGCAAGTCTGGTCCAACACGCTCATGTTCCCGCACGCCACACAGGGCGAGATGCACTCGACGTACGAGCAGTTGTACTGCCACGCGTCGTACTCCTACCCCAACGGCAGCGGCGGCCACGCCGGCGGCGCGACCTGGGACCTGGAAGCCTGGCACTACGACATGGTCCCCTACGACGCGGGCAAAGCACTCCAGACCGGATGCAACTGGGGAGAGTAACCCCCTCGCCTGACCCGCCACATCGCCACCCAGGCCGGACACAAGGACGGACTCGAAAAGGACAGGGCCGGCGAGCGTGAACTCCGAGGTGCCCCTGGCGAAGACCGCCAGGGGCAAGCGGGTGCAGCGTGAGAGGCGTCGAGTCGCTCCGAGAGGAGGAGAGGCACGAGAACGTCATCTCGACACCGAGGCCAGCCCCGCGTCCGCCAGGCGAGCGGCCGTATCGCGGTCGCGCCCCGGCCGGAGGCTGTCGGACGCGCCGGCCGGCCGGCCGGAGTCAGCTTCCGATGCTGCGCACGTTCTCACGCATCTTGGCGATGGCGAAGCCCCAACCCTGCTGGACCGTAGGCTTGGCGGGCACGGCGATCTCGTCCGGGTTCGTCAGCACGTCGAGGACGACAGGTCCGGGTTCGGCGAAGGCGCGCTCGATCGCATCGGCGAGGTCCTCGGCGCGCTCCACGCGGATGCCCTTGAGGCCCAGTGCCTGCGCGACCGCGGCGAAGTCCGGGTTGTCCAGGACGGTGCCGAACTCGGGGAGCCCCGCCTGTTCCTGTTCCAGTTTCACCATGCCCAGGCGCTGGTTGTCGAAGACGACGAGCTTGATGGGCAGTCGCTCGGTACGGATCGTCATGAGGTCTCCGAGCAGCATCGACAGGCCTCCGTCGCCGCAGAACGCGACGGTCTGCCGGTTCCGGTCCAGGAGCTGGGCGCCGATGGCCTGCGGCATGGCGTTGGCCATGGAGCCGAGGTTGTAGGAGCCGATCAGGCGGCGGCTGCCGCGCATCTCTACGAAACGGGAGAGCCAGACGGTGGCCATGCCGGTGTCGGAGGTGAACACGGCGTCGTCGTCCGCCGCGGCATCCACCGCGGCGGCGAGCGCCTCGGGGCGTACCAGGTGGTCGCGGTTGTCGAAGGCCGAGCGGACCTTGCCGATCAGGCCCTTGTCGTGATCGGGTGAGGCGAGGCGGCGCTGTCCGTCCTGCCAGTGGGTGAACTTCTCCCGCGCCGAGTCGAGGTGCTTGCGGTCCTCGCGGGCGGCGACGCGATCCAGGAGTCCGCGCACGGTGGGGCCGACGTCGGCGGCGAGCGCCACGTCGACGGGTACGCGCCGTCCGATGTGTTCGGCGACGCGGTCGACCTGCACGACCTTCTTGCCCTCGGGATACCACTCGCGGTAAGGGAAGTCGGTCCCGAGCAGGACCAGGGTGTCGGCGTGGTCCATGGCGTGGGCGGCGGCCGGATTGCCGATCAGGCCGGTCTGGCCGACCTGGAAGGGGTTGTCGCCCTCGAAGCCTTCCTTGGCCTTGAGGGTGAGCACCATGGGCGCGGCGAGCCGGTCGGCGAGGGCGAGGACGTCGTCGCGCGAGGAGCGGGCCCCGCGGCCGACGAGCAGGGTGACCTTCCCGCCGTCGTTGATGAGGCGTGCGGCCTCGTCGAGGTCGGGGTCGTCGGGCCGGTTCTCGGAGCGGGCGACGGAGAGCCGCACCGGGCGGTCGGCGGGCAGTTCCTGGCCGCCGATGTCGCCGGGCACGGTGAGGACGGCGACGCCCCGGCGGCCGATGGCAGTGCGCACGGCGACCTCGAGGAGGGCGGGCAGCTGCTCGGGCGAGGTGACGGTGGCGCGGAAGACGGCGACGTCCTTGAAGAGGAGGTCGTTGTCGACCTCCTGGAAGTAGTCGGTGCCGACCTCGGACAGGGGGACCTGCCCGGCGATGGCGAGCACGGGTGTGCCGCTCTTGGCCGCGTCGTACAGACCGTTCAGCAGGTGCACGGAGCCGGGCCCGACAGTGCCCATGCAGACGCCGAGGGTGTCGGTGAGCTGGGACTGCGCTCCGGCCGCGAAAGCGGCCGCCTCCTCGTGGCGGCAGCTGACCCAGGAGAGGGTCTCGGAGGTCCGGATGGCGTCGGTGAAGGGGTTGAGCGCGTCACCGACGACGCCGAAGACGTGCCGCACGCCGAGTTCCTCCAGCGCGTCGGTGAAGAGGCGGGCGACGGTACGAGACATGAGTACATGACCTTTCTGCGGGGCGCCGGCCTGAAGGGATCCGGCCTGCGGTATCCGGCCTGCGTGTGTCTTACGAGTGTCTTACGGGATGCCGTCGGCGGGTGCACACATCTGGTGCGTCCCGTCACGGAACGTCGAGAAGGACGGAGGGCAGGGCGGCGAGGTGGTCAGCCGGTGAAACTGTCCGGGTCGGCCGCCTTCCAGTCCGCGGCCCATCCTGCGGGCGCATCGAGGGTCAGCTCGCCGGGCTTCAGCCACTCGTAGAGCTCCGCGTACGAGCGGAAGTCATCGGCGTCGGTGGCGCGGCGGCGCAGCATGTGCGGTCCCAGATCGCTGGGGTGGGAGGCGCCCATCGCGGCCATGATCTGCAGGGCGCTGGAGACCGTCGCCTCCTGAAAGCGGCGGACCCGCTCCGACTTGTCGACGACGTCGAGGGCGCGCGCCCGGCGCGGGTCCTGGGTGGTGATGCCGGTGGGGCAGCGGTTGGTGTGGCAACGCTGGGCCTGGATGCAGCCGACGGCGAACATCATGGCGCGGGCCGCGTTCGTCCAGTCGGCGCCTATGGCGAGGCGTTTGACCATGTCGGCGCCGGTGGCGACCTTGCCGCTTGCGCCGATCCGTATGCGGTCGCGCAGTCCGGCGCCGACCAGCGCGTTGTGGACGGTGATCAGTCCTTCGGTGAGCGGCATGCCCAAGTGGTCGGCGAACTCCAGCGGGGCGGCGCCCGTGCCGCCCTCGGCGCCGTCGACGACGATGAAGTCGGGGGTGATGTCCTCGGCGAGCATCGCCTTGCACACGGCGAGGAACTGCACGCGGGATCCGGGGCAGAGCTTGAAGCCGACCGGTTTCCCGTCGGCGAGCTCCCGCATCCGGGCCAGGAACCGGACCATTTCGCGTGGGGTGGAGAAGACGCGGTGGTACGGCGGTGAGATGACCGTCTTTCCCTCGGGAACCCCGCGGACCTGGGCTATCTCGCTGTTGACCTTGTCACCGGGCAGTACGCCGCCGATGCCGGGTTTCGCGCCCTGGGAGAGCTTGAGGGAGACGCACTTGACGGCCGGGTGGGCGGCCTTCTCGCGGAACTGGTCCGGGTCGAAGTCGCCGTCCTTCGTGCGGCAGCCGAAGTATCCGGTGCCGATCTCCCAGATGATGTCGCCACCAGGACGCAGATGGTAATCGGACAGCCCGCCCTCGCCGGTGTCGTGGGCGAAGCCTCCACGTGCGGCGCCCGTATTGAGGGCGAGGACGGCATTGCCGGAGAGCGAGCCGAAGCTCATGGCGGAGACATTGAGCAGCGCCATGTCGTACGGGCGCGTGCAGTCCGGGCCGCCGACCCGCACGCGGGGCGCGTGCTCGGGCTTATCGGCCGGATGCATCGACGGCACCAGGAACTCGTAGCCGCGGCTGTACATGTCGCGCTCGCTGCCGAAGGGCTCCTCGGCGTCCACGCCCTTGGCCCGCTCGTAGACGATGCTGCGAGTGTCGCGGTCGTAGGGGCGGCCGTCGTAGTTGCGCTCCACGAAGTACTGCTGGAGTTCGGGACGGATCGCCTCCAGGAGGAAACGGGCGTGCCCGAGCACCGGATAGTTGCGCAACACCGAATGGCGCCGCTGCAGCAGGTCGTAACATCCGACCAGCGCGAGGACGCCGAACAGGAAGCCCGCGAACCACCACCAGGGCGAGACGACGAACGCCACGGTCGCCGCCGTGGCGGCACACACAATGAGCAGGGCCACGGCCCCAAAACGCACCATGGATGACCGCCTATCCGGGATCGCGACATTCATGTACGCCGTGCGGCACTCGCGGCCTCCCGGGCCGGTGCGGCCATCAGGCTCGCCACCCGGTGGCCCGTGTCGCGACGGATGAAGCGCCTGCTACGGAGTCGACGGGTGAGGGCGTGCGCCCGTGCGACTCCGTGGCCACCCGGTCGTGACCGACCCCGGCGCGCACCTGCCCGGAGGGTGCCGGCGGATTCGGCCGCGCTCGAACCAGGTGAACCTCGATGGCGCAGCGGCCGTCCGGCCTGGGCGCGGGTGGAACTGATCCGCGCGGCGAGCGGAAGGCAGCATGGCAGCTCGTTTGGAAGGCCGTCCCCAACTCAGGAGTTCCGCGGGGTCGTGCCTTCTCGTACGCGAGCGAGGATGCGGCTTCCACGACACCAGGCATCCAAGTTCCGCAATTGCGGCCGGTCGAAAGTGAGGGGCAGTCAGGGGATCAGCACGCAATGGTTCTCGATGACCCTGCCGCTACGGTCCAGACCACCGCAGACGGCGAGCTTCGGATACGCCCTGATCTCACGGTTGACGATGAACCGCCACCGGGACACGCCGGCCTTGCTTCCCCGGTAATCACCCACGAAGGCGCGCAACGTCCCCGGCAGTCCCTCTCGGGTCGTGACGGTGATGTCCTGGACATAGTCGCGCCCCTGGTAGGCGGTGGCCACGCAGATGTAAGTGCCACAAGTGGACTTGACCTCGGCGCTCGCCGGTGCTGCGGTCACCAGCCCCAAGGCACTGGCTGCGGCGAGGGAGGCCGAGACCGTTGCCCATCGTCGGCGTGAGGTTTTCTCCGACCGGACCACCATCTCCTGGCGCGCGTACATGACGAGACCTCCTCGGTCTGCTTGCGCTGGCTGCGCCTCCATTCACACTGTGGCGGACCGCTCGCCATGCGGCAAGTAGCTTGGCGCGCAAGGCACCTGACGGGCCTTCGGAAAAGGACGATCGGATAGGACGACCGGACGGGTCGTGCGGGCAGAGAAGGGGAGGCCCCTCTCTTTGGTCGAGTCTCATTGGTCAGAGCCCGGGAGGCGTGGCCCGAGCCGCATTGGCGATGCTGAACGCGTCCCGCGCATCCGTCCCGCGCATCCGTCCCACGCATCCGTCCTGGCCTCGCCCGGGTAGAGGTCGGCGATCCGCCGCATCGTCAGACCCGGTAGGGAGGCGAAAACGGGGCAGCGCAAGCGGGGCGAGGTGGTCCTGGTACTACGAGTTGGTCCTGGGATTGGTCGAGGGTGCGAACTCTGACCCGGAGGCCTGCCCCTACCCCCATCGCTTCGACCCTGGACAGCGCCGATGCCGCCGAGCGCCTGATTCGTTGTCGTCCGTCACCGTGATTGCGCAGCCGGCGGATGCCCCTGCCGGCCGAGAGCTCGTCCATGAAATGCTCGATGCCGGTGCGTGCCTCGGTGCGGCCGAAGGTCTTCGCCCGGTGGACGTCGTAGGCAGCCGGGTAGGCCAGCGCGCCGCCGCGCCCATTGGTGTGGTTCATCCGCATGG
This sequence comes from Streptomyces sp. NBC_00442, assembly GCF_036014195.1. Taxonomy (NCBI): domain Bacteria; kingdom Bacillati; phylum Actinomycetota; class Actinomycetes; order Kitasatosporales; family Streptomycetaceae; genus Streptomyces; species Streptomyces sp. NBC_00442. The sequence continues at coordinate 59,253 of NZ_CP107918.1, read as the reverse complement.
CGGGGCTGCTCGGGGCGGCCAGAGTGGGGTGGCCGCGGCACCTGGCCTGGGATGGAGGTCCTTTCGTCTGAGCCGACGACGTACTCCTCCGCGCCCAGTGGAACACCCTCGAACGTGCGGGCGCACCGCCACCAGTACCCGCTTGGCCTTGGCGCGGAAGTCCGGGTCGCGCATGAAGGTCCATGACTGGTACTGCCAGGGCTTGATCGAGTCCTGGTGGAGCCAGCGGCGCACGGTGGACGTAGAGAGGGCTGGTAGCGCCGCGTGCGGTCAGTTCGGCGGCCGGCTCGGGCATGACCAGCGCGACAGCGGGATGCCGGTCTCGGCTGGTAACTGCCAGGCCAGGGCCTTGGTTTCGGCGACCTGTACCAGGGTCAACCGGACGGGGCGCCCAGAGCGTCCGGCGTCGGCCAGGGCCGGCAGGCCGCCCTGGGAGAACCGGACTCGCCACCGACGTACCGTGTCCAGGTGCAGGCCCATCTCCCGGGCGATCCGGGCGATCCGGGCGTTGGAGCGGCCCCGCGCCGCGCGCAGCACCACATGCGCCCGGAACCGGCCCTGGTGAGGGCCACCGCGGTCACTACGGCTGACAGCGGCCAGCGAGAATTCCCCACATGTGGACGTATGGACGTATGGCCAGTTTGGCTGTCACGTTCCGTGATGTTCGCGGTGCCCGCGAGCGTAGTTCAGTCGTGGACGCTTTTGGTGGGCTTGTGCAGCCGGTACCAGACGAGCCCGGTGACCCCGATACCCATGGCGAGGTAGAGCCAGCGCAGAACGGCCGTGCTGTGGAAGAACGTCGAGGGGTCCGAGATGCAGACCACGGCTGTGGCAGTGACCCACCATGAGGGCTCGCGGCGCCTGCGCACACCGCTCCGCGCGCGGGCTGCCGTCAAAATCCACCAGGCGCCGAGGGCCAGAGCGAGCCCGATGATGGGGTCGGTCAGACCTGGCCCGAGATCGGCACCGGGAGCTTGCAGGGCCACCGCGACACCGAAAAGAATCGCGCACACCGGCGGCGTCCACTCGGGCAGCAACGGCTGCGACGCAGCGTCGTGCGCTGTGCGAACTGACGCGCGGGGCTTGGCTCCTGATGCGTTCATGCCCGGCATTGTGGCAGGGGGCACTCCTGTGGCTCCGGAGAGGGGGAACTGCTGCTGGAGATCGACTGCCGCAGCGAGGACGCGCACGACCTGGTGGTCAAACTGCGCCGGTACTGGGCGTGGGGTCGGCTGCCGCCGAAGGACGCGGCCAAGCGCATCGTGGACCTGGTCCGCTCGCGGCCGGACGCGATCGAGCACGTCGACCACGACAAGCGGCTGTGGCGCAGGCTCCACCCTCCGACTGGACGGGAGGGCTTGGCGCCCGTCGCGTTCGTGTTCGCGGACACCACCAAGGCGAAGGTCGACAACGCGGTCGCCGCGCTGGAGGAGGCCGGCCTTCCAGCGAACTGTGAGCGCGAATGTCCTGCTGCCCGACCTGGAGGTATCTCTGCAGCGTTTAGTGAGCCATGCCGGTGCTGGTGTATCCGCACTATGCGGCGAGCAGCGGGGCCGCCGTGTCCGTGGTGTGCGCCGCGTCCGTGGCCCGGTACAGCGTCATGCGCTTCCAGGGTGCCGCGGCCGCTTCTGCGCTTCCTGACGAGTGTTCACCGGGTTCCAGGGGTACAAGGGATATCGCCGGCACCGCCGGTAACGGGGGGAGGCGCCGCCCCGGGGGACCGGCGCACTGGGAGTCATGGATGTCACTGCGCAGGACAGTCTTAGCTGTCACAACCGCATCTGTACTGACCGCCGGCGGCCTGTTCGCGGCGTCGGCGCCGGCGAGCGCAGGCGGATGCCGGTTTGGGGTCTGCGGAACCATCTACAACGGCACGAATACGCATATCGCGGTCTGCCTCGACTGGCACGGCGACGGCCAGGGCGACAACCACTACCAGCAGACCAGCCGCTCCAACTACTGCAAGCACGTCGCTTACGTGAAGCCGCACACCGACTGGGGCTGGCGGCAACAAGTCGACATCGACGCGTTCTTCATCGCCAAGGGAACCAGCTATCAGGGCGCTTACACCTGCGTGCGGCACGATCCCAAGTACCACGTCACCTGGACGCACCAGCGGTCCGGATGGTGGAAGTTCAGCAACAACTGCGAAGAGGACATCTCCTCCAAGCGCGGCTGACAACACGGTGCGCCTGCCACCCAAGCCGTGACGTGCCAGACCCCGGGCCCTGACAGCGGGGCCCGACGCCCGCTCCAGGGACCCAGGCAGCGACGGGGGGCTTGGGCCGGTGCCGGTCACGGCAGGAAGTTCTGCTCAAGGACGAGGAGTCGACGCTCTTCCGCCTCGCAGGGGGTAGCAGCGCGCCGCAGTGACGGACGCTCCCAGCTCCGTCGTGACCACAGCGCCGTAGTTCCCACTGATCAAATCAGCGAGCCCTCTGGTGGAGACTTCACCGGGCCACGTGGCGTCCACCAGGCTCCAGGGCCCTCATCCACCTCGGCTCTCACGTCCGGGTGGAGCCGGAACTGCTAGGCGATGCCCTCGGTGCGCATCGCGGTCTGATCGTGCATTCGTCATGCCTCCTGTATGGGCGTAGGCGAACACGTCGGCCAACGTCCGCCGGCGCAGTCCAGGCTGCTCGGGGATGGCGAAGCCGCGGTCGGCGAGCAGAGGTCGGCGAGCAGCGGGCGGACCTCGCCGATGGCCTCGGTGACGGTGGAGCGGCCGACTCCGTACAGCTCGGCGAGCGCGGCGTGCGGGAGCTGAGTGCGCAGGTGGACCAGCGCGAGCAGCGCCCGGTCGGTCAACACCAACTCGTGCTTGGGACGCGCCCCGCCGGCACGGTGACACTTCCCGCCCCGCCCTTGATGCAATGCCGACTCCCGCCGGCCCTGTCACGGCCGGGCCAACTCCTCGATCAAACCACCGAGATGTGCACGTGAGACGCCGGTGAAGACAGGGTGGGACAGGGCCGCGCGGGCCCACTTCTTGGTCACACTTGAAGAACCCGTGCGGCCGTCCGCGCGTTACGGCCTGTGACCGCGCTCATGGTTGGGGGCAGGACGGCAGTTCTCCTGCAGGAACGCTGAAACCGCCTCGGTGAACGCCTCCGGCGCTGCGTGGTGGATCAGGTGTCCAACTGGGACGGTGACCGCGCGGCCACCGGGGATACGGCGGGCCAGCTCGGTGACGCCGTCCTGGGGAACATGGCTGTGTGGGCCGCCGCCGAGCACGAGGGTCTTGGCGGTGATGTGGCTGAGTCGCTCCAACCATCTGGGGTCAGGCACATCGATCTGCCGCCTGATGGCCAGCACCATCTCCCAGTCGAAGGTCAGGGCGCCCTCCGGCCTGGTCGGGGTGGTCTGATCCCGGGGACGCGGGACTGGAACGTCCTCCAGAATGAGCCGGCTCACCCGCTGCGGATGGTCCTCCGCAAGCAGGTAGGCCACGATCCCGCCCATGGAGTGCCCGATCAGATCCACTGAGCCAAGCCCCAGTGCGTCCATAAACCGGAGCACATCGGTCTGCATGAGTTCGAGCGAGTAGTTCCCCGGCCAGTCGCTTCGGCCGTGACCGCGAAGATCGAGGACATACACCCGTCGACTCCTGGCGAGGGCTGGCACAACCGCCTCCCAGTCGGCGGCATCCTCGCCCAGCGCGTGCAACAGGAGGAGCGGCGGAGCATCCGGCGGACCCCAGATCTGATAGGCCAGCCGGACCCCGCCAACATCGACCGAGCGTTGATCATCCACGTCCGGAGGATATAGGGACGGGTCCTGTCGGAGGATCGGCGTTCACCAGGGGCCGAACCACCATCCCCGGTCAGCGCCTCGGGTCCCCAGCCACACGGCTCCGGAGCCACACGGCTCCGGCCCAGATCTTCAACAGCCGACAACGCCGTTAGCTCAACGAGGTGGTCGTGGCGGGGAAGCGAGGGCTATGGCAGTTACTCAGCGCGACATGCCACCTGCCGTAGCTATACGAGAACAGGGCCGTGAGGCGCGCGAGTTCACGGAAACTGAAGGTTCTCCGGCATGAATCCGAGGGCGGATTGACCTGACTCCGGGGGATGAACCCGTGGGTTCGTTGTCAACTCGGAGGGCCGGTCTCGGCGGTGCGCACCAGCTTGACACCGAGCGGGCCGAAGTCGGCGACGACCGGGGCCAGTCGGTGGCGTACGCCGTCGGCGACGCAGTCGTCACGACCGCGTCGCCGACGGGGTTAGGTGCGAACAAATCCGCCTGGGTCGACCAGGTAGCGGTCGAGGTCCGGGTCTTCGTGGAGTGCGGTGAACTCGTCTTGAATCTGCCATGTCGGGCCGAGTTCGGTGCGAAGGCGGCCGACCGCTTGGCGTACCGCCTCGTTGAAGTCGTGGCACTCCGCTTCACGCCACGGTCCCGGGTCCGGGGGGTAATCCCAGTTCAAGGACGTGTCGTAGCGAGCTATGAGGCTGCTCAGGCCGTCGCGAAGGTGGAGACTGATCGGTAGTCGGTCCAGATCAACCGGGTACCCCCACACCTCCCGGTCCTCCGGGGCCGCCCACAGGACTGCGCCTGATCCCGCGTCGAAGAAGAACCGGGCGGTGGGCATGGCGTCGACCTCTCGCTATGTGTCTCGGTTCGAGCAGCTACCGCGGGACTCAACGAGGCCGGCGCAGCAGCCCCACAGTCTCCGGTTGCGGCCGACGTCTCGCCTTCATCCCGGTCGCAGATCGATCGGGCGAAGTGAGAGCCCGTCGGGAACCCTGAAGCTCCGTCACCAGATCAAAGAGCAGTCCTAGGAGGCCCAACACCCTGGGCACGGTGACAAGGGCTAAGCAGGGCTCAGAGGAACTCACGGGATGTCGCACTAATGGGCGCTTCAGGGGCGTGCACATCCCAGAAGGCCGCGCGGTCAGCGCCGGCCGCCGCCGATGCGACGGTCGTCGGCCAGTGCGGTCAGCGGGCCGAACTCGCGGGCAAGCTGGTTCCACGTCAGAACCTCGCCACAGCGGGCCGGGAATTCCTTCGGGTTGAACTCGGGCATGGTCCAGGTGCCAGTGCCCCGGTCCCGCAGCCACAGGTCCCCGTCACCATCGACCACAGTCGGCGGGACCGGTACGGGCTCGGCCTGATCGGTGGGCTCCCAGGTGACCCGGCCCGGGTGGGAAGCGCGGCGCAGCTCGGTGGTGGCCAGCCGCGCGGCCAAGTCACGGGTGGACTCTTCGGCGTCCTTGACCGACTCGAGTCGGAATGCGTCGTCAAGTACGGGCAGGGCTGGATTCTTGCTGCGCTTTGAGCTCATACGCTGACTACCTCCGGTGGGGGGCGTCACATCCGTTATGGCACCCCGTAGAGGAACACGGTATCCGAGGCGGGAGCCGGGTCGGCAACGACCACCGTCCAGGTGGGGGCGCTGGCACACCGGGCGGTGGAGCTGGGTGGTGAGTTGCTCCTGGACTGTGACGGAGCACTGATCTTGAGGGGATTGGGCTGTTCCGGTCTGGTGTTCTGTCTTTTGGGGTGGGATTCGGGACGGTTGAAGCGGTTGCGTTCTGGTGTGACGGGCGTGGGCTGGCGGGTGCTGTCGGTCTCGTTGTTCGGGTGTCTGGTCTGCAGTTCTGAAGTTGTGTGGGAATGATCTTGGTCCTTTTCGGGGGTCTTTTCGGGTGTGGTGGCACACCCGTGGGAGGCCGCGTCAATGTGCTGGGCCGAATGGGGCTTGTGCTGCTCAGTGGCGTGCGTGAGCGTGAGTGAGGAAGGCCCGGAGGGGGTCGTTCGCGTTGCTGCGAGGCGGGGCAGTCCGAGGCGGTGGGCGATGAAGCTGGGAGCGTCGTCGGTGGTGTGGTGTGGTGTGGCCGGTTCGGCAGGGTGGCGAGTGTGCGGGCGAGCCCAGCGGTTTCGGGATGGATCACCAGGTCGTGTGCCAGGAGGGCGGGGGAGGAGCTGCTTGTGGCGGCGAGGTGGGCGCTGTCAGTGATCGGTCGGCTGAGGCGTGGTTGCCAGCGGTGGGTGAGGTGTTGCCGGTGGTCGTACCAGCGGGTGGTGATGGCACGCGCTGCGGACCAGGCGGACCAGGCGGTCCAGGCGGTGCTGGCAGTGGTTCCGGAGCGAGGGCGGTTACATCGCCGAGCCGTCCACGCGGCCGAACACCCTTGCCGTGGCTCTCGGCGACTCACCGGCCGGCTGCGGCGTGGCTCGGTGAGAAGCTGGAGTCCTGGTCCGGCGCACCGGCGTTCACCCTGGACGAGTTGCTGACCTGGATCACGGCGTACTGGATCACGGCGTACTGGGTCACGGGCACGATCGGCACCTCGTTCGCGACATACACCGAACCGGTCACCCTGCCGGACCGGAGCGACACGCCGACGGTACTGTCGATCTTCTCGGACGATATCAACCCGGATCCACGGAGCTACGCGGAAGCGTTCTTGAACGTGCGCGAGTACGTGGAGCAGCCGGTCGGGGGCCACTTCGCGGCGTGGAAACAGCCGGAAGCCTATGCCCGCGACCTGCACCGCGCGGTCGAGCTGGGCAGTTGGGTCGTGCTTCAAACGGCGGCCCCGCCACAGGTGTTGCGCCCGCGACGATCGCGGTGTGGGACGTGGGGATCTCTGGGACGAAACAGGGGCCGGTGTTGACGTCGGTGTTGCCTGCTACGGGTGTGCCTCATGGGTCGGGGAGTCGACGCTGGTTGGTCGATGGGATTCGCTGGCGGTTCCGGACCGTGCTCCGTGGCGTGATCGCCCTTCGGCGTACGGGCCTTGGCAGACCGTGTACGGGCTGTTCCGCTGCTGGCGGCGGGAGGGGGGTCTGGGCGCGAGCGGTGAAGCTGTTCCAGGTGAGGGCCGATGCGGCGGGGCTGATCACATCGAGGTGCCATTCGGGCCGGAGTGCTTGCGTGCGGAACCGCCGTATCTCGCAGGCGCCGGCCGGCCGTTGACGCGTGGTGGTGTCGGCCGGATCGAGGTCCAGGCTCGTGAGGTCATCGAGTTCCCTGCTCGCAACGCCGGTCCTGGGGGTGGGGGTGGTGGTGCTGTCGGGCGTCCCTTCGGGGGTCGCTTCTGGGAACCAACGTGCCGTGCAGGGCCGCCTGTTGATCGGGCAGCCCTTCCTTACGGATCCCGCGCATCGAAGAAAACTTGAACTGGCCCTCAACTTGCCCATAAAGTTGAAGGTAGATTCAAGTTATCTGCTGCGACCCGTCCGCCGCCTGTGGCGGGAGGGTCGCACGCCCCGTCCCCATTTCGGAGTTGCATCATGGCGACACTGCTGCACATCGACTCGTCCGCCTTCGCGGGCCAGGCGTCCACCTCTCGGGCTGTCACCGAGGCCTTCCGTCGTACGTGGCTGGAAGAGCACCCCGGTGGCAAGGTGGTCTACCGGGATCTTGCCGTCGAGCCGGTCCCGCACATCACCGCGCACGCCCATAGCGCCGGGTTGCTCGACCCGGCGGAGCACACCGATGAGCAGGCTCGGGCCTTCGCCGAGCGACTGACCCTGATAGCCGAGCTGGAGGCGGCCGACGCGGTGGTGATCGGCGCGCCGATGTACAACTTCTCGGTGCCCTCCAGCCTCAAGGCCTGGCTGGACCAGGTGATCCTGATGGGCCGCACCGCCGGCTCGCCGGAGTCGAAGGTGAAGGGCACACCGGTGACGGTGGTGACCAGCCGCGGCGGCTCCTACGCCCCCGGCACGCCCCGGGCGCCGCACGAGCACGTGCTGAACTACCTGGATTCGGTGTTGTCGGTGATCTTCGAGATGGAGGCGACCTTCGTCGTCGTGGACCTGACGCTGGCCGCTCACATCCCGGCCATGGAGCACTTGGTCCCACTCGGTGAGCGGTCGCTGGCCGACGCGTTCGAGGCCGCGGAGAAGGCGGCTCGCGCCGCGTAGTCGTGCGCGACGACGGTGTCGGTCCCGCCTCGACAGGGCCGACACCGTCGTCGTTCCCCGCCCGTGGCAGGTCGTCGTCCCGGCCGGGCTCAGTCGGGCAGCGGGCGGCTGCCGGTGCGGGCGCGCAGGCCCTCGAAGAGCAGGGCGAGGACGCGGCGTCGTCCGGCGTCGTCCCCGGCCCGCACGAGGTCACCGTTGACCTGGAAGAAGCGGGCGATGTCGTCCATCCGGGCGTCTTCGCGCAGGGCCCCTTCGGCGCGGGCGCCGACGGCCAGCTCGGTGGCGAAGGTCAGGGACCGGTCGCAGACCGCCTTGAGGGCGGGGGCATTGGGGTAGCGGCGGGAGAACGCGTCGTTGAACGCCGGGTCGTCGGCCTGCGCCTGACAGATGGCCTCGACGTAGGCCAGCAGCCTGTCCCACGCGCTGCCCACCATGCCGTCCGCGATGGCCATCGCCGCGCGCACCTGCCGGTCGGCGAGTTCGTTGACGACCTGGTCCAGCAGCGCATCGCGGTTGCCGAAGCGGTTGTAGATCGTGCCGACGCTCACTCCTGCCAGCTTCGCGATCGTCTCCAGCGGCGTGTCGAGCCCATGCTCGGAGAAGGCGTCCGCGGCGGCCTTGCGCAGCTTCTCGACGTTGCGGCGGGCATCGGCGCGCAGCGGCGGTCGCTGGGGTGCCTCGGACACAGTGGTCACCTCTCCCCGGGTTGAGGAATCCATCATGTTTCGGGCACGTCGGGAAACAGCGAAGTTGAGAATACCTTCATCTTCGAGCAGGCCCGTACCCGGCATCGCCGCGAGGCTGCGGCCATCGAGGCCGCCGCGTTGCGCGGGCTCGTGCGGCGGAGGCCAGGTGCTTCCGGATGTGCCTGGCTAGGGCGGTTCGGGGCCGCACACGGCGCACCGTCGTTCGCGGCAGCCTTTGAGCCGCAGTTCCTGAGCGATGTAAGGGTCCGGCAGCCGGGGCCAATACAGTTCACCCTCTTGTGGGCAGGTCGTGAACTGTCCATTTGAGCCAGGCTCTTAAGGCCGGGAATCGGCGAAACTTTCGGTTCCGCTCGCGCTGATACCGCTTCTTTCCCGCATGGGGCACGGACTCACTCCCTCGACTCCACCCCTGGTGACCCTCCACAGGAAAGCGGATGACGCCCTTCCGTCTGGCGCGTTCGCGACTCTTTTTCCGAAAAGAGATCAACGCTGCTCAAGAAAAGCTCAAGCGTTCGATAGTTCCTTGACACCCGCGTGGGGACATCGCAAGATCACTGAGAGTTTCCATGTACGGAACGCTGGGTGCGGGATCCACGGTTGCTGTCCTGTTGGTTGTTGCTCTGATCGCTACAGGGGTAACCGCCGCTGTGATGCGGTTCAGGAAGTCTCCGTCAAAAAGGAGTCGTCGAGCGGCGAGCAATCTCCAATACTTCACAATCTGCTGGGTCCTGTGCTGAGGGGCACTGAGCCGTAGCCGGCCAACCTGACTGCTGTGCGGCTGCGTCGGCGTCCTGTGTGCCGTGACGAGAAATGGCTTGAGGGGGCGTCACGTGTTTCATCGATCGGTTCGAGTCCTGGCTGTCACAGGTCTGTCCTTGCTGGCCGTGCTCGGCGGGCCGTGCGGGATCGCAGGAGCAGATGCCCCCGCGCCTGGCGTCCCGGCGACCGCGAGCCCGTCGGCGGAGCCGCGGCTGGAGTTCGACGACAGCACGGTCGAGGTGGGGGGTCGGGCTGCGGTCAGCATCACGGGTATGACCCCGGGCTGGCAGGCCGTGACGATTACCTCTCCTGCGCTGAAACAGCAGATCCGCCTGACTCCTCAGCGGCCCGGGGCCTCGCAGTCCAAGCGGTACCCCTACGGAACCGGCGGGGATCTTCGCGAGGACATCCCGCCAAGGACGTACCCCGTGACCGCCACGAGCGACGGGCGTGTGGTGGCCAGCGCGAATCTGACGGTCACCGCCCCTGCCCCGGCAGAGATCACTCGCTTCGTCGCCGGTCACGGCGGCACTCCGCTGGGAGTCGACGATGCCACGCCCAAGGTGGTCGTGCGACCGGGCAGCACCGTCGTGGTTCTCCTCGCGGACGTCCACGCCGCTGGCAACGAGAACGCTCTCACCGTCACATCGCCGGCGTTCCCCGGGCCATTGACCATCAAGACGGACAGTCCGGACGATCCCGGCTGCAGGTGCGACGACGGGAGCACGGTGTATGCCGGGCACACCGCTCTGCGCACGGATCTGCCGGTCGGCACGTACCGGATTACGGTCACCAGCCACCACGGGCAGAGCACCAGTACTGCCGAGCTGAAGGTGGCCGGGTCCCCCGAAAAGCATTACTGGCCCTGGCTGATCTCGGGCGCCGGAGTTCTGGTCCTGGCGGGAGTCGGCTTCGCCTTCCATCGCTCGCGGAGGCCGAAGAACCCGACGCCGGCCCCCTGACCCGGTTTCCCCGGGTTACGCCGAATTCTTCTTCCTGCCTTGGGCCGGGATGGCCTGACGCATCATCAATTCATTGACCGGAGAGCACTCTCTTGCGCACGTCACCCATGCGAATACGTCATCTTGTCATTTCCGCGGTATGCGGAGGGTTGCTCGCGACCGGCATGGGCACCCTCGCCCACGCCGACGAGACGAAGAGCCCGACCCCAAGGGCCACGGTCCGTCCTCCGACGGGAGCGCCAGCCGCTGGATCGCCCCCCAGACCCTTTAACACCGGCCTCCCGCCGTCACCTGCCGCTGCCACGCCGTCGACCGCACCGCCCGGCACTGAGCCCACTCCGCAGCCCGTTGTCGACAGCGACGGGTGGTCTGACGCAGATGTTCTCCGCTTCTGGACGCCGCAGCGAATGGCCTCGGCAACCGACCCGGCGCGCGTGGCGACCCCGGACTCAAGTGCCCTGGCCGTGCCGAAGGAAACCAGGCCCAGGAACTTCGCGTCGGCCGCCATGCCGACGGCTGAGCACATCCTCGGCGCCAAGTCCGTCGGAGTGATCTTCGTCTACAAGGCGGATCCGACCACCGGCGACATGCATGCCCACAAGTGCTCGGCCAGCGTAGTGGAGAGCCCAGGCAGGAACCTGATCCTGACGGCAGGCCACTGCGAGGGCGGCAAAGCGGTCTTCGTACCCTGGTATCGGGCCGAGTACGCGCTGGACAAGCAGAGTTACGGGTTCTACCGCATTGGCGGCTCCGACTGGTTCGTCGACAACCGGTATGTCCACAACTCGAAGCAGCCGGTCTCAGACCTCGACTTCGCCTTCGCCCGGGTCACGCCGAACGCAGACGGCAAGAACGTGCAGGATGTGGTCGGGGCGAACACGCTGGCACGGACTCCGGGTTACAACAACGACGTGACGATGGTCGGCTACCCCAGCGCCAAGAACAACACTCCCGAAGACCACGGCGTGCGCTGCCCCACCCGGACCGAGGCCCTGCCCGGCTATTACCAGATCCAGGCCAAATGCAGCGGCATGTACGGCGGAACCTCCGGCGGCCCCTGGTTCTCGAAGATCGACTGGTCCACGGGAACGGGTGAAATCATCGGGAACGTCGGCGGCTACAACGGCGGGGGCAACGACGCCAACGTCGACTGGCTCACCTACAGCCCCATGCACGGCGACTGGTTCTTCAAGCTGTACGACGAGGCCAAGAGAAACGTGCCCAAGATCGACCACGGCAGTACCTATCAGCAGCCCGCGCTTCCGTACTCCATGGGCAACGGAGAAACCTGGACCCATGCCCGGCTCCTTGCCTCCGGCGAGTACACCGGCGACGGCAAGGGCGACCTGATCGTGGTGTGGACCGACGGCGAGGTCACCCTCTACACCGGTGACGGCAACGGCGGCTTCACGGGAGAGCGCCAGCTGACCGCACCCAACGACACCTGGAAGGACGTCAAGTCACTGACTGGCGGCGACTTCTCCGGCGGCAGCGGCTCGGACCTGCTGGTCGTCTGGAGCAGTGGCGAAGTGCGCATCCTTCCGGACGTCGGCAGCAACGGTCTCGGCGGCGGCATCAAGATCGCCGACGCCGGCTCGGTCTGGAAGTACGCCGACCAGGTCGCCGGCGGCAACTTCGGCACCGCGAACAACGTCACCGACCTGCTGGTGCGCTGGAGCGACGGGGAGGTCACCGACTACACCGCCGTCGGCGACAAGGGCTTCGGCACCGAACACCAGCTGCGCAAGCCCGACGACGCCTGGCGCAGTGCCACCCTCGTCACTGCGGGCGACTTCACCGGCGGCGTCAACTGGGACACCCTCATCCGCTGGGCCGACGGCCGCGTCGTTCAATACCAGGACACCAGCCCCAGCGGCCTCGGCAAAGAGATCGAGATGGCCGCACCCCAGAGCATCTGGACCCACGACACCATCATGACCGCAGGCGCCTACGACTCCAACAACTGGCCCGACGACCTCCTCATCCGCTGGTCCGACGGCGAAACCACCCTATACACCCGCACCGGATCGAGCTTCGGCGACGAACACACGCTCGTCCAGCCGAAGTAGATCGGCCGACGTAGTTCGGATGCGGCTCATGGGGCTCAACACCGCTCTTCGCCTGAGGTGATGGTGGTCTCGGACTGACGCACGGTGCCCCGTGGCCTGTGGAGACACTGTTGGCACATGTGACCGACCGCTGCGGTGAGTAACGCCAATCTTCGGGACTTGTCTTGAAGACCGGCGTTACATCGTTGTGGGGGTGCGGGTGTCGATGCGTGCGAGTGAGCCTGTCGTCGCCGCGGAGTCCGTTGACGATCGCCGCGAGCGCCGGGTGCTCGTAGACCGCCCGGCGCAGCGCCTCCACACTCAGCCGCCCGGCCCGCCGAGGACCCGAGCCTCTGTCCTCGTTGATCTTCAGCGGCATCGCGGTGGGGTCGGTGCCAGGTGTCCCGGCGGGTACGTACATCGGCGAACTGGCCGACTGGCGGACGGCCTTGGTGCCGGTGGGCGCGCTGGCACTGGTTGTTCTGGTCGCCTTGGCGGCTCTGCTGCCAAGGCTGGCCGCCGAGCAGGACGTGCGGCTCAGCGGTGTGATGAGGCTGTTCGGCGAGGCGCGGGTACGGACTGGACTGGCCGTGGTGGCGCTGCTGGTCACCGGGCAATTCGCCGCCTGCACATTCGTGCGCCCCGTACTAGAGGGGGGCTCGGGGGCGAGCGCCGGGATGATCGGCACGCTGCTGCTGGTGTGCGGAGTCGCCGGTGCGGCGGGCAGCTTCGCGGCTGGGGCGGTCACCGCGCTCCACCCTGCTGGTGATCAGCGCGGTGTTGGCGGCCACGGTCGCGCTGGTACCGGTGCTCGGCGGCTCTGTCCTGACCGGCGGTGTACTGCTCGCCGTCTGGGGTCCTACGGCGGAGTGTCGGTCAGCACCCGGACCTGGCTGCTGGCTGCGGGTCCCGAGACCAGGGGGCCGCAGCCGGCCGCATCCTCTCTGTTCGTCGGCGTTCCAACGGAACGATCGCCATGGGCGCACTGGCCGGAGGGCTGGTCGCGGACGGCGCCGGGGTCACCGCGGTGATGTGGCTGGGCGGCGGGCTCGCCGTCGCGGCCCTCGCGGTGACGGCGCTGGGCAAGACCCCCTCGTCCGGGCGCTTCTGAGCGCGCTGGAGCACTTCGCGGTACGGCCCACCTGGTGGACACGCTTCTTCGGCCTCTGGCGACCCACCCGCCCGGCTTTCCCCTCGCCGGCCTCTGCGCGCCGTCCGGGGCCCGAGGCCGGACCCTCGGCAAGATCAGAAAGAGACGGTCTGCCAACCTACGGCCTACCAACCTACGGCTTGACGGCTTAACTGCATGCGGTGTCTTCCTGTGGACCGGGAAGAGGCTTCTTCTATCCCTCCCGGCGGGCCGTGCCGGTGCCCATGGCCCGCCGGACTGAGCGGGAGTCGAGGCGGGCGGCCGTGGACGAGATCACGACCACGGCACGCCGGCGGTCGGCCGGTCGCGCCCACGGGCGTGCACCGCGCCGCACGGAGGCGGGCCGGGCCCCGGTAGGTCGGCCGGCGTCGGCCGACCGGGTCACCGATCCGCAAGGCGGCAGCACCGGCTCGCCCAGCCCCTCGCCTGCACGGGACACTCCGGCGACGGCTCCTCTCCTGCCGGCGGCGGACAGGGAGACGGGGGCGGGTGACGAGTGCGGCAGGAACCCTGTGCAGCAGCAGCAGCGAGCGTGCTGGCGGGGCGGGGCGGGGCGGGCAGGTCGCGGTCGGGCGGCGTGGCCGAAGAGGTAGGCGGTGCCGTCGGCCGGTGCGCGGACCTCCAGCGGTAGGTGAGGCCGTCCGGGTGGATCCGGAGGTCGGGGAGCGGGCAGGACTCCTTCCGCGGTGACCGGACGCGCACGCCATGCAGGGCGTCAGGGCAGCGGGATGGTCACCTCGTCCTCGACCGGCGGGTCGATCTCGTGGTCGAGGGTGCCGGTAGCCGAGTGGCAGCGCAGACGGATCGAGGCAGGCGTGACGTCCAGCCGCAGGAAGCACTTGAAGAACGGCGGGCTGTACGTCGCCGAACCCGGCGAGAAGACCTGTGTGTAGGTCTTGCGCACCGGCAGCCGGAGAAGGGCGCTGCGGTCGGGGCGGCGGCCGGCGCCAAGGAGACTGGCGACCAGGCGCATACGCCGGGTGACACGAACGGGCTCGCCGTGCGCGCGGATCGGCGGAACGCCGAGCCGTTCGGCGATCACCGCTGTGGCCTCGGCCTCGGTCAGCGTGAAGAAGCGGGTCATCCGCAGCCGGCGCCCGTACAGCCTGCTGTAGAAGGCCAGCGAGTCGCCGCGCAGCGGATAGCAGCGGTACTCGTCCTCCGTGACGTCGGCGACGGAGACCCGTGGGATCGTGTGCGTGGCGTGCATGAACGCCCCGCCGCCACCGGCGACGACGTACTGGATCGTGCGTCCGCCGCCCACCCGTACCGGATACCGCTGATAGTTGTGGATGTCGCCGCCGATCGCCGCGACGTAGTGGTGCTCCGGGTCACGCACGATGGCGTCCACGGTACCGCCGCCTTCGATGGCACACGGGTGGTGCTCGCCGTCCACGTACAGCGGGGACCCGGTAACGAGAATCTTGGGCCGGTCGCCGCGCGACACCTCGCGGAGCCAGCGCCCTTGTTCGGCGTCGATGGTGCCCAGCAGGCCCGTGTCGATGCCGATGATCCGTATCGGCCCGGCGTCGATGGCCCAGTACGGGCCCGGCTGGACGGCTTGTTGGGACGGTTCCGCGCGCAACGCCCGTGCCGCGACGAGGCGTTGCTCGTCGGCCCTGCCTGGAGAGTGCCAGAGCAGCGAGCGGAACCAGGCCCGTGTCAGGGGGCGGGGCCGTGCCTCGGGCCCCAGCGGTGGTGCCTCACAGAAGACCCGCATGAAGCCTTGCAGGCCCTCGTACCAGTCGTGGTTGCCCGGTATCGCGTAGATGGGCGCCGGGTAGTCGCGGTAGGGGCGGAAGAACTTCGTGCCGTAGTCGTCGGTGCTGCCCACCGGGTAGATCACGTCACTGGCGAGCACGGCGAAGTCCGTTCCCTGACTGACCTTCAGGAAGCCTGGCACCACAGCGTATTGGGGATCGTCTCCTTCGCCGGTGTCACCGATGACCATGAAGGAGAAGTGGTCGGCGTCGGTGCGGCGGACAATCGCGTCGGTGGGCGCGCCCGCGGCCACGGCCTGCTCCACCCAGCGACTGCGGGTCCGGCCCGTCGGGTCGCCGAACCAGGAGGCGAGGACGCCGTTGCGGGCGGGCCACAGCGTTCTCGGGTCCAGCCACGAGAGTTTCTCCACCTGGGCGGGCATCAGCCTTTTGTACGTGCCGAGTTGGGACTTGCCCCAGCCGGCGCCTTCTGGTGTGTCGCGTGAGGAGTCAGGCACGGGTGCACGGTAACAACCGGTTTTCCGCGCGCCCGGAGCAGGGTCGGGGGCCGCGGCGGGACTCGGACGGCCGAGGCCGGCCGAGCGCGGAGCTGTGCTTGGACCGACCCGGCAAAATGGAGGGCTGCGTCGCCTGGCGGCGGGGGCGACGGGGGCTGATCATTCGCCCGTCCACCGATTGCGGGCATGCTCTAATCGCCGGATGGCGAAGATCGAATCAGAGCTGATACGACGTTGGCTGAGCGGCTGGACCGCGGCTCGCTCCTTGCCCAAGGCCGAGCCGTTCGAGTCCGCCGGGGACGGCCTGCGGTCCACGTGCGACCAACCCGGCCGAGAGGTCGAGGTGTTCGCGCTCCGTGCGGACGAGGAACCCGAGTCCTTGGCACGGCTGGCTGCATCCGTCGGCGCCGCGCGGCAGACCACCTGGCTCACGGTGCCTACGCTGCGCCCAGGCACCGTCGAAGCCGTCGTCGGCGCCGCCGGACTGGAGTTGCTCCACCGGTCCGAGTGGTTCATGACGACCGATCTGACAGAGCACTCGCAGCACGCGCCCGCCGCGTCGTATGAGCGCGAGGTCCGCACGGAGGGACCAGTCACGGTCGTCTCCCTCCATGACTCCTCCGGAGATGTGGCGGCGCGCGGCACCATCGCCGTGGTCGGCGCTGATGCGATCGCCGATCGCATCGAGACGGACGCGGCGCACCGACGACGCGGCATGGGCCGCGCCGTGATGAGCGCTCTGGCGGAGGCCGCCGCGGCCCAGGGCGCCCGTACCGGTCTTCTCATCGCCAGTGAGGAAGGCCAGCGCCTCTACTCCTCCCTCGGCTGGCGCCACGAAGCCGACGTCCTGATCGCCCGGGGGCCGGCGGTTCCCTCCAACCGGTAGGACTGGCTCACGCCGGCCGATTCGCGGACCATCCGAATCGGCGCGGCGATGCGACGTCGCTGCGGTTCGCCGTGCACCAGGAGCGCGACGGACGTGCCACCGGCTACGCGTTGTACCGGCACGGCTCCTCCCCGGACGGGTCCGGCGGCAGTGCTGGAGTGGTGGATGTGGTGGAACTGGCAGCGTGCTCGCGCCAGGCGTATGCGGCGCTGTGGCGCTTCCTCGCCGGCATCGACCTGGCGAGCCGGATCGACTACGAGGGCTCTGTGGACGAGCCCTTGCCTCACCTGCTCATCGAACCCCGGGCGGTCAAGGCCGCGCCGGTGGACCGCCTGTGGCTGCGGCTGGCCGACGTGGACAGGGCTCTGGGCGGCCGGAGTTACATCCTTCCGCTGGACCTCGTGCTGGATGTGCGGGACGACTTCTGCCCGTGGAATAGCGGTCGCCACCGGCTGCAGGCGGAAGCAGGCAAAGCCGTCTGCGAGCCCACGACCGCTCCGGCCGACCTGCGGCTGACGGCGGCGGAACTCGGCGCGGCCTTCCTCGGCGGCACTTCGCTGACGGCCCTCGCGGCCGCTGGCCTCGTCAAGGAAGTGCGGGGTGGTGCCCTTTCCCGAGGTTCGGCGGCCTTCCGCGGCGAACGCGAACCCTGGTATCCCGGCGGCTGGGCCTTCCCGCTCTATTAAGCAGCCCTGCGGAAGCCGCTGCTCCATATGGTCACTGCGGTGCTGTCGTTTCTCATGGACATCGAACACCGGCTGGTACGGGTGCCGCCCAAAGCGATGAACAAGTGCTGTTCAAACTCGGGTTCTGGCACAACTTCTGTGCAGTCGTGGGCCGTCCCAGCAGTCCCCGCCAGACCCCGAGCGGTTGGCGAGTGCCATCCCCCGTCTGGCAGGGTCGGTCGCATGGATTGCATTTTCTGCGGGCTCATCCGTGAAGGCACCGCGAGTTGGGTGGATCGTGGTCCGGTGGCCTGTGCATTTGCTCCACTGAACCCGCTGGCGCCGGGTCACACTCTGGTGGTTCCGACACTGCATTACGCGGACGTGTTCGAGACCCCGCCCGAGGTCCTCGCCATGACGATGGCACTGGTTCAGCGCGTGGCCGAGGCTGCGCGGACCGCCCTGAACGCATCGGGCGTGAACATCCTCAGCGCCAGCGGCCCGGGATCGGAGCAGTCGGTGCCCCACCTGCACTTTCATGTCGTTCCACGATGGGTGGACGACGGAATCTCGACCTGGCCCACCGGACACTCCACACACCGCGTCACCGGGGATCCGGGGGCACGGCTTGCCGACGCCCTGGCTTCCGGCCGGCACCGCAGAAGCTGAGCCAGAGCCCAAACTCGCGAACAAAGCCAGGCAGCGCACGTTTCACTCGGTGGTCTGCGGGGTGCGGCGGTCGAGGAACGCGGGCGTGGCGTGGGTGCTGTTCCTCAAGGCGGTGACGGACGTAGGGAGCCAGGAGGTCGCCCTTGCCGAGGGCGTTCTCCAAGTGGGCGAGGTGGTCGGCCAGGGCGTTGCGGTTGGCGGGGGTGAGCGCGGTGTTGCGGCAGGCGAGGGGCTGGCAGTCGTCCAGGACGGGCCGGTTGGTGGAGGCGCCGGGCGTTCGACACAGGGCGCGGTCGGGGTTGTAGACGCAGGTGACGAAGACTCCGAGGTGCAGGTGCAGGTGCGGTTCGTGGCGGGCCACGATGCGGCGAAGGCGGGCTTCGTCGGTGGCGACCTGGCCGTCGAAGACGGTGTGGCGGGCGAATTCGGCGAGCCGCCTCTCGGCCTCGGCGCCAGCCGGGCCGGTCAGTGCCGGACGGTCCTCGCCGGTGGCCATGCCGGCGAGGAACTGGCCTCGGGCGAGGGCTTCTTCGGCCTCGACCTCGTCGCGGACCCGGAGCCGCTGGTGCCCAATGGTGGAGTCGGGTATTGGAACGGTCCGAATCCCTCAGCCATTGCGGACCCATGAGGTGAACTCACCGGCTAGGCCGAGCGGGTTGGCGGCCTCGGTCTGCCGGGCGATCGCCTCGTGGTACTCCAGCTCGTGGACGATCACCGGCACGGTTCGGCCGACAGATGTTTCGATGACGCCGGTCGTGTGGAGGGTTCGGGCGAGCTGGCAGCAGGTCTGGTTGAAGCGGGCCTCGATCTGCGCGGCGAGTGGCCCGCTGACGGAATCCCAGTCGGCGAGGTCGGTCGGCTCGTCGTACCAAAGTCCGAGTTCGGTGATCCACTCCTGGCGAGCTGTGGCCCCGGCGGGGTCGCTGATCAGGTCGCCGACCACGGCCAGCTCGTTCTGGATCCAGAAAGCGTAGTTCCAGCGGGCTTCTGCCTGGTCAGAGGCGTCCTGGATGCTGCGTCGGGCCTGAATTTCAGTGTTGTAGCCGATCGTCAAGGTCGGCCGACGAGGGTCGTCGTCCTCGTTGTCGATGAGGAAGGAGACAGCGTAGATGTCGCCGGCGTCGGCGGCCGGGATGGATGCGAGGGCCCTCTCGGCGAGATGCTGGAGGTGATCGTTGAACGTCATGGTCGGCTGGGTCATGTCGGTCAGGGGCATGAGTCCCACTGGTCGCAGTACTCGATGTGGATCTCGCGCGCGTCGCCGAGAATACCGTCGTTGGAGTGGAGCTCGGTGCAGAAGTGCGGGTAGCTCGGATGGAGGGGACGTATGCGGGGCCGTTTCGGGCGACGTCGAAGAAGTGCCGGGCGGTGTCCCTGAACACCTTCGCGCTGCCGGTCGTGAACAGGGTCTCGGCGTGGAGATGCTGGTGGAACAGATCCCGGTTCTCCTGGTAGTGCCGTGCCTCGTGATCAATCACGGCTTCGTCGGTGTGTCCTGGGCCGGGCAGCGTCACGGTCTGCGGACGCCCCGGGCCGAGCCGTCCTCGTATTTCCTTCCAGCGTGAGGGGGCGAACTGGAGCGAGTGGTGCGGCGCACGAGATCAAGCTGCCGTGTGCCGTCTTCTGGCAGCTCGCGGGAGGGGCCACGGTTCCCTCGTATCGGCAGGTGGACCAGCGAGCGCGGTGAAGAGGCAGCGAGCTTCCATAGCCCACCGATTCGCCGGGCGGGGTCCCCGCGCGCGGGTCAGCTGCCGAACAGCGGTACCTGTGCCGCCTCGATGTCGGCGCGGACGCGGTGTGGCCGCACTGAGTGTCGCCACCGACCTGCGGCATCACGAACGACGTCGACGGCGATCTCCATCACGACATCGGGCTGCACGAGGTGGGCTTCGAGGGATCGCTGTGTTCCATCCGGCGCTGAACGGCCACCCCTTCCAGGGATGAGCAGGTGACGCCGGCAGTCAGCGCGCAGGAGGTCCCGGGGTTCGGAGCCGGGCCTTCTGCGGCCGCTGGGTGAGCTGGCTCCGCCAATGGCAACGCGGAGTCAGCCGTGCGGGCACAGGCCGGGTGACGGCGATGACCACGTGATCACTGGCTCGTCTCGGGAGGTAGGGGCGGCTCGTACTGCTGCCACCCCATCCCGTGCAACTGCCGCCATGCCTTGAGAACCCAACCAGGGACCCCGTGGTGGGAACTGCGGGCCCGTGACCTACCGCAGGTCTTGCCACGCGCCGTGGTTCGGCGGCCCTTCGTTACTCGACGGATCGCCTTCGTCGAAGGATGTGTCGTATTCGATCCAGAAGTTGAAGCTGGTCCAGGTCTCGGCCGCGGTGGGGCGGGAGGACTTCTGACGGACCTCGATGTGTTCCCCGTCGGACCGGGTCTTCGCAGAGTTGACGAAGTAGGGCTCTAGGGTGCAGGACCAGGCGCCGGTGGCGTCGACCACCGCGGTGCCGATCGGCGAGGAGCCCGGAAAGAAGTCGTAGGCGAGAGTAATCGCAGCTCCGGGCTCGCCCGTGCCGGTAGCGGTCAGATGCCCTTGCGGGATCGTCGGCGCGTCGTTGTTGGGGTAGGTCACCACGACCGGTACCGGCGAGGTGGTCGTGTCGCTCTGGTCGCTCATGGAGGCGTCCTTTCAGGCTGGCTGCAGGGCTTGCCAAGTCTGGCGGTCTTCTTGATCACGCCGCAAGGTAGGTTTCCGGCTACGCACTGCACCGGTGCTTAGCCGCCCGATGCAGCCCGGCTCGGCGCCAGGGGCACCTTCGAGCGTCGTCCATGCGTCTTCCCGCAGGCCAGCGGCCGGCAGGGCTGGGCACCTCACAGGTGCCCAGCGTTACGCCATTGGCTCCCGGTACGAAACCGCCAGACCACACCCTCGAACTGGTCCCGCAACCGGTGCGGATACGGCCCGTACCCACCTATCGGCAGCAACGGCTCCACCAACACCCAATCGGCATCGCTCAGTTCACGTCTCACCACGCAGGTGTTCTACCAACGCGTTGATCATGGATCCGTACAGCCCCTAGGCCGCAGCGGTGCCGCGGCGACCCATTCGCTGCTGGAGACGCTCGAACGCCAGCCGGTCGGACTCCCACACCACGATCTCGCCGTTTACGTGGGCTACCACAACTGTCTCATCGACTGCTCATCATCCGCAGGCAGATCATCGGCGCAGGTGGTCAGGGGCGCGGAGAAGGCATCCGTTCTCAAGCTCCGAGATGGTGGACGGATCCGGAATCAGCGAGGTGATCGAAGTGAGAGGGGTGGGCTATCCGTTGTGTGCTTCGAACTCGGTCGCCAGCGTCTGTTGGGTGGCCGCCCACGACGCCAGGAGCGTCAAATTGTCAGCGGTCGGTGTGCCCGCGGGTGCGGTGTAGACGTTGAGGTGCAGGCCGGGTTCGGCGGGCAGTTCCAGGGACTCGACGTCCAGGTCGAGCCGGCCCACGATCGGATGGCGCAGACGTTTGCGGCCGGACCGGTGCAGCCGCACGTCCTGAGATGCCCACCGCTGCCGAAATAGTTCACTGCGCGTTGACAGTTCGCCGACTAGGGCGATCAGCGCCTCGTCGTGCGGATTGCGCCCGGCTTCCATGCGTAGTTTCGCGGCAGCGGCACCGGTAATTTGGTCGTAGTCGACAAAGAGATCTCTGGCCGCCTCGGGGTTCAGATAGACGAACCGCGCTGTGTTCGCGGGCCGTCTCGGGTCGGCCAGCACCGGTGAATACAGCGCGCGACCGAGTTGATTCATGGCGAGCACGTCATATCGTCCGTTACCGATCCAGGCCGGCGCATCGGAGATAGCGTCGAGGACCTGCTGCAGCGTCGAGCGCACCGTCACGGCAGGTCTGCGCCGGCGTGGGCCGCTGGGCGCCCCGGATTGACGCGCGAGGTGGAACAGGTGGTCACGCTCGGCCTCGTCGAGTTGCAAGGCAGAGGCCAACGCCTCGAGCACGCCGTCGGAAGCACCAGCGAGGCTGCCGCGCTCCATGCGCACGTAGTAGTCGACCGATACCCCCGCCAGTAGCGCCACCTCCTCGCGACGCAGACCTTTGACCCGACGGTTGCCGCCGTAAGCGGGCAGGCCCGCCTGCTCGGGTGTGATGCGGGCGCGACGCGAGCTGAGGAACTCCCGTATCCCGGTGCGTAGATCCATCGTGGCCATCCCCTCACCGTAAGGCCGTCCCGCAATCTAAGGGGTACCCGATGCGGTCGTCGCGGTGCCGCCGTCCACCGGGATGATGGTGCCCGTGAGGTAGGACCCAGCCCGGCTGGCGAGAAACACGGCGATACCCGCCATGTCGTCGTCGCGGCCGAGCCGGCGCAGCGGGGTCGCCGCAGCGATCGTGTCGCCGATGGCATCGAGCGTGGACGCCATCATCTGCGACGGGAACACTCCCGGTGCTACCGCGTTCACGGTGACGTGCTGTGGGCCCAGCTCTCTGGCAAGCACTCTGGTGAGTTGATGGAGTGCCGCCTTGCTGCTGGCGTACGAGTAGTTGGGCGCCTGAGCGACGTGGATGGCGGCGATACTGCCGATGTTGATGATCCGCGCGGGATCATCGGCGGTGCCCGCCTGGCGAAGTGCGGGGAGCAGCGCCTGCACCAGCCAGAACGGCGACTTGAGGTTGAGGTCGATCACTGTGTCCCAGGCCTCGTCCGGGAACGTCTCCAGCGGCTCGCGCCACATGGCTCCCGCGTTGTTGACGAGGATGTCGAGGCGTTCCGAGTCAGCCTTGACATGATCAGCGAGGCGCTGACACTCGTCGTGCCTGGACAGGTCAGCGGGGATTGCTTGAACGTCTCCAAATTCGGACAGCACACGCTGCGCTTCCGCGCACGTGTCTGCCTTGCGTGAGCTGATGACGACGCGGGCGCCGGCCTGGAGAAGGCCGCGCGCTATCATCATCCCAATTCCCCTGGTGCCGCCAGTGACAAGAGCGTACTTTCCGCTCAGATCGAAAAGTCCTGTGTGCGTGGTGCATTGGTTGTCCACCATTGGTCTCCGTCCCTTCTGTCGTGGGAGAACACGCCGACACGGTCGCGCAGTCGGGCAGCTGAATCTGAACTGATGTGGTTAACGCTGCAGTGCGTGTCCGTGGAGTGTCGTCGGCGCTTTCAACTCATCCAGATTGACAGGCGTTTTGGACGGCTGGGAGACCCTGGTGATACAGGTACTGTGAGAGCCCCCTTTCCTGGTGTGCTGACTCACCTGGGGCACCTTGGGCGTGAGACATCCGGACAGGTCGCATAACACCGTCCAGGCCCGTGTCCGGCGGCAGCTGCGCCAGGGCAGCCGCTCCAATCTCCGGGAAGGCCCCGAGCAGGTCCGTGCCCTGGCGAGAGCGCAGCACTGCCCGACCGCCTGTGTGCACGGCGAGCTGTGCGCGGAACCCGTCCCATTTCGGCTCCGCCGCGTGCACGGCGGGCAGTACCGGACTGTTCACGGCCACGGCCACGGTCAGTATCGGCTCGGGCAAGGACCACGTCATGCCGTAATGCCTTCCACACCGGCGCCCTGCCCGATCGCGTCCGGCCGTTCGTCCACCCCCAGGTCAGTCCTGCGGGCGGCACACCTGGCACGGCTCGATCCCCGCCTCGGCCGGCGCGATCTGCGCCTCCTGCGCGTTGAGGTACCCCATCTCCTGCGTGTACAGGCCGCAGTTGCCCCGGTGGAGCAGAGCGACGCCGCCATCCGCGCACGAGGGCTGCGGTTTCCACGACACCTGCATGCGCTGCTTCTTCTCCCGCTCGCGCAGACGCTCCTGCTCGGCCTCGAACTCGCGAATCACAGCGCGCGTCCGCTCCAGCTGGTGCGCCTGGTACTCCTCCACGACGCGCAATTTTGCGAGGCGGGACAGTTCGGATGAAGGCGGGTCGTACATGCTCAGCACCTGCTCGCCGCTTCGTCGGGGAGGCGGCTGGCGAAGCCGAGGGAGCTACCGCCTCCCTGGCCGGGCTGGTGGCTGTATGCCATTGCCGTCATGCCCTTCTACCGTGCTGCGCCCGGCGTGCTCTTTCCGCTCGCTGGTGGTCGCGGCTGTCATGGGCCCTCGTTGGCCAGTCGCTCGCGACACGTGGTGCACAGGGGATTTCCGCCGACGCCGTACCGGCAGCACGGCTGGTGGCAGCGGGTGCACGGACCGGTCTGGGGAGACCAGGTGACCGGTTGAGGCCTGGCCATAGGGCCTGGAGCGGGGGACGTTATGGCGGATTCTCCTCGCAATGAGTGGCTCAATCCATTGCGTCACGTGTTCGAATTATGGGCCTAGTTTCCGATCCGTCGCTGTGACCGTCATCGATAGCTGGCTACTGGCCAGAGGCAGAGGACCACGCGCTGGGGCGTCGGACTCGTCCCAACGATTCGGCTGCCCTACCCGGAGAGAGGGCGCTGAGCTGCGGACATTTGGTGGCCGTGCTGAGCTGAGCGGGCAGCCGCACACCGCGGCTGTGGAGACGAAGGAGTCAGGATGTTTCGCTTCACCGCCCCTGTCGCCGCGATCGCGTTGGCCGTTTGCACCGGGCTGGGCGCTGCTGTGGCCGCCGCACCGGCCGCCCTGGCCGCCCCGCGCACGGTCGCGCAGAACGTCAACGCCCCGTCCGTCGCAGCCGACCCGCCCCCCGGAGGGGGTCTCCTGGGCATCGGCCTCGACAACGTCCTCAACTGCGAGGGCATCCTCGGCTCCGCCGATTGCGTCGGCAACAACTTCCAGACTGGTGGAACCTTCGGCGGCTCAATCGTGGGCAGCGGACTCTGAACAACTTCCGCCGGCCACTGCCGACAGTGTGAACCCGACATCACCGGATGCTGGATATCTGCTGGTCAGACCCCGCGGGCAAGCCGTTTCCGGTCGCCGACACCTCTCCCACGCGATAGCCGTGGGAGAGGCCGGCTTCGACCGGGGGCAGCCGGCCGGGGCGCGATGGGTACATGTGCATGTACCGGTATGACGCGGGAGCGGATCCGGTGGGCGGTCGTCGTGGACCGGGCCCGGGAGATCGTGGGGAGCCATGAGGGCGGCATCAGGCTGCGCCAGGTCATGTACCGCCTCGCCTCGGAGGGCGTGCTGCCGCACATGCCGTCGATGTACCGGTACCTGTCCTCCCGCCTCGCCCAAGCCCGCCGGGAGGGCCGATTCCCCGACCTGATCGACACACTGCGCGAAGTCCACGTACCCCCCTCCTGGCCGGACGCACCGGCCGGGCAGGACGTCCCCGCCGGAACGGTGCTGCTGTACCCCACCGGCAAGACCGCCGCACAGCTCGCTGATGAGGCACAGAAGCACTTCTCGGAGTGACCGGCAGGCTGTGATGCCTCGCGTAGGTGGCAGCGACGTACACCTCGGCTGTCCCCGAGCCAACTCCCCCCGGCCAGGGCGGCCGGGGGCAGTTGTCGTAGGAGAGAGCTGCTGTTACTCGGCCGGTGTGTGGCCGGCGTGGACGAGGAGAAGGGCTGCGGCGCTGTTGGGCATGGCGGGCAGGGCCAGCAGCGCGGGGGCCTGGACGCTCTCGTGGCCGTCGATGGGCTGGGCCTTGCTCCATTCGCCGTCTTCGAGGACGGTGTGGACGAGTCGTTGGGTGCCGGCCGCGGGGTAGACGGCGTGGAGCTTGCCGTCGAAGGCGGCCAGCGCCGCCCCGTCGCCGGTGGTCTGCTCTTCCAGGGCGATGGGCTCGGACCACGCGGTGCCGTCGAAGACCGCGTGCCACAGGCGGTGGTCGTCAACGCCCCGGCGGTACAACAGATGCAGCTTCTCGTCGAGGACGGCGACCGCGAGGTCCCCCTGGTCCATGGTGAGCGCGTCCTCCCACTCCTGCTGTGTCAGGGTCCTGTCGACCGGCACGGCGGGCAGGGTGGGGACGACCCGCCCGTCGGCGTGACGCAGGATCTGCCACTCCGCCGAAGCAAAGTACTCGGCCTCGATGCCTTCGGGGGTGCGGGGGCGCTCGTCTGCAGCGGGGGAAGCGACCGGGGCCGCAGGTGCCTGCTCGGAGTCCTGTCCGGCCGGCGCCTGGTCCTCGCCGCCGTCGGCGGCCAAATCCCCAGTATTACCGTCCGTGCAGCTCGATATCGGGCGGAGCCTCCCGGGTGTCGCGTGGCCCATGGGCCTGGCGCCTTCCAGGCCATCCGGACCGGGGTCGTTGCCTTCAGGGGGTGATGACCAGGCGCCCCGTGACGTTGCCGGCGGCGAGGCGGGCCATGGCTTGGTTGACATGTTCCAGGGGGTACTCGGCTTCCACGTGTCCGCGGATGCGGCCGGCTTCGGCCATCTGCATGACGGTGTGGGCGTCGGCGAGGGTGGCGCCGACGGAGCCGCGGATCTCGGTCTCGCGTACGACCACGTCGAGGATGTCCAGGTTCGCTGGCTTGCCCGTGTAGCCGACGAGGACGACACGGCCGCGGGTGCCTGTCATCCGTACGGCCTGGCCGGGGGAGTGCGTGTTGCCGACTGTGTCGACGACCACGTCGCATCCGTGTCCGTCCGTCGAGGTGTGGACGGCGGCGACCGGGTCGCTCGCGGTCGGGTCGATTACGTTGTGTGCCCCGTACCGGCGGGCCTGTTCCCGGCTCGCCGCGTGGGGGTCGACGGCGATGACGCGCGCTCCGTCCGCGACGGCAACCTGGACGACGGCCAGACCTACCCCGCCCGCGCCGATGACCGTGAGGGTCTCACCGGCGACGGTCCGGGCCACGGACCTGACGACGCGTACGGCGGTCGTTCCCGAGCAGCCGAGGACGGCGGCTTCCGCGAAGGACACGCTGTCCGCGATCGGCACCAGGGAGCGGGCGCCGGCCAGGTAGTACTCGCACAGTCCGCCGTCGGAGTCGAAGCCGACCTTGGCCGCGGGGATGGGGCAGAGGTTCTCCGAGCCGGTCGCGCACCAGGTGCAGGCGCCGCAGCCCTCGTAGTAGTAGGCCAGGACCCGGTCGCCGGGAGCAGCCCGGACACCGGAACCGACTTCGACGACCTCCCCGGCGATCTCGTGCCCGAGGACGATGGGCAGCGGAGGGGTGACGGCGGAGCCGTCGGCCAGGTGGAGATCGGTGTGGCACAGGCCGGCCGCACGAACGCGGACGAGTACCTGTCCCGGACCCGGGACGGGGCGCGGGCGGAGCTCGATCTCCAGGGACTTGCCCAAGGCTCGCAGTACCGCCGCCGACATCACACCGCTGGCCATCGGGACCTCCAGGTACCGCCCGCCGACGGTTCGACGGCCTCCGACCCAAGATCGTCACACAGTCGCAGCGCGGTTAACGCCCGATGCCCGACACGGGTACCTGAATTGACGTTTCTCCCTCGCCTGACCTGCGGCTATCCGGCATATCCGGATCAACGGTTCACCCGATGGGTGGGCGGCATCCGGAAAACTGGGAGAGAGATCGGCTCCGCCGTCCGAGTTACCTTGAGCGCTTCTGACCTGCGGCCTTGTCCACTTGGCCGCTCAGTTTCGGAGCCCGCCGCCCGGCAGGGGCCGGGGCGGGCGGACAGTACGTTCCCACCGGAGTGGATCATCGTCGGCAGAGAGCGACTCCGTGGACTTCGAAACCTTTCACCATGCCTACCCACACATGCTGCGGTGGCTGATCGACGAGCCCGCCTACCGCAACGCCCCGCGCGGCTACGCCAGCCGCGAGCAGATCGGTGTCCGCTTCCGGCTCGCGCGGGCCGACCAGCGGGTTCCGTTCGTGCCGGCCCGGCGCCTGAACATCGTCTTCAACTTCGCCGAAGCCCTCTGGTACCTGGCAGGCCGGGACGACCTCGACTTCATCGCGTACTACGCGCCCAGCATCCGCAAGTACTCCGCCGACGGACACCGGCTGACCGGCACCGCCTACGGCCGCGCCCTGTTCGGGGCCGCCGAAGGCAGGCCCGACCAGTGGCCGGCCGTAGCGGAAACCCTTCGGGACGACCCGGACTCCAAGCGCGCGGTCATCCAGATCTTCCGCGGCGAGGAACTCCAGGTCCCCGGCAACCCGGACGTCTCCTGCACCCTCGGTCTGCAGTTCCTGCTGCGCGAAGGCGCCCTGCACGGTGTCGGGTTCATGCGCGCCAACGACGTCTACCGCGGCATGACCAGCGACGTCTTCTCCTTCACCTTCCTCCAGGAGATGCTCGCCCGCGAACTCGGCGTCCCCCTCGGCTCGTACGTACACCAGGTCGGCTCCCTCCACCTCTACGACCCCGACCACGCGCGCGCCTTGGAAGTCCTCGCCGACCCGGCGTCCGACGAGCCCCCGGCATGTCCCTTCCCGTCCATGCCGGAAGGCGACAACTGGCCCTACGTACGCGAGGTCCTCGCCGTGGAAGAGCAGCTACGCACCGGCCGCCACCGGCTCGCCGCCGATCCGAGCATCCACGGGCTGCCCGAGTACTGGGCCCAGGTCCTGGTCCTCTTCGAGATCCACCGCCGCATCCGCAGCAAGGAACACGTCGGTGAAGAGCAACTGACCCGCCTGTGGCCGCTCTACCGCCGTCTGATGGAAGAGCGCTGGCCGAGCATCTGCCCCGCACGCGTCGCAGCCCCCGCACCCGTCCCCGTCGCCAGCTGAAAGGCATCCCGCCATGACGACCAGCACCCACTGGCAGTCCACGCCCTCGATCGCCGACGGCTTCGACGCCTACGACGACCTCCCCGAGCGCCTCATCGGCTACCCGGCCGTCTTCCGCACCCTCGGCATCGCCACCCCTGCCGTACGCACGGTCCTGGATTACGGCTGCGGCCCCGGCAAGGTCGCCACCCGCGTCACCGAATCCTGCGACGACGTCCGGGTCGTGGCCGCCGACATCTCCCCCCACATGCTGGAAATCGCCCAGGCCCTGCGTCCGCACCCCCGCATCGACTACCGGCAGATCGACAGCGGCAAACTGACCTTCCTCGCCGACGACTCGATCGACGCGGCCATGTCCTGCTACGTCTTCATCAACGTCGGCGAAGTCCCGGTCCTCCACGAGATCGCCGCCGAGGTCCACCGTGTCCTGCGCCCCGGCGCCCGCTACGCGGTCCTGGACACCAACCCCGCCACCACGGGCGTCCGCTTCGCCACCTTCCGCAGCGGCGAACCCGGCCGCACCTACGCCCCCGGCGAGCGCCGCCAGGTCCTCCTGGACCAGCCCGGCGGACGCGAGCCGCTGGAGCTCATCGACCACCACTGGCCCCGCCAGACCTACCTCGACGTCCTGACCGAGGCCGGCTTCACCGACTTGACCGTCGAGGAACCCCTCCTGTCCGACCCCTCGGCCCTGCCCGGACCGAACCCGGCCGAGACCGCCCACCCGCCGTTCCACATCGTCACGGGAGTCAAGCAGTGACCACCACGACCGCAGCCCCCACCACAGCTGGCCGGCAGACCCGCAGCGTCTTCCTCGGCGGCCCCTTCAAGGCCCTCGTCGACGCGGACGGCGCCATGAACACCGAGGCCCGTACCCGCTTCGAGACGCTCATCGAGCGCCTGGAGGCCGAGGACTACCACGTCTACAACGCCCACCGCCGCGAATCGTGGGGCGCGAAGTTCCTCACCCCCGACGAGTGCACCCGCCTGGACTACGACGAGATCTCCGCGAGCACCGTCTTCGTCGCCTTCCCTGGCCACCCCGCTTCCCCCGGCACCCACATCGAGATCGGCTGGGCCTCCGCACTGGGCAAGCCCATCGTCCTCCTCCTCGAAGACGGCGCGGACTACGCCTTCCTCGTCCGCGGCCTCCACACCGTCGCCGACGTCACCTACCTCACCATCAGCGACGCACAATCCCTCGCCGACGAGGTCATCGCCACCGTGAACCGCCTCGCCCTGAACGCCACAGAAAACTGACCAACCCGACAGCTGACGACCGTGCCCCGACCGCCGCCCGCGACCGGGGCACACCCGTTGCCACCAGGCTGCGCCGGGATCCCCGAAATCACCACGGGCGACCGGCGACCGCCCGCGGCTGCCTGTACGGAGCCGGCTACCGGTGTGTGTGGGAGAGAGAGCGGTCCAGCCTGCGACCGAGCGCTACGACGGGGGGGCACCTCCCGCAGGTTCGATCCGGTAGCAGAGGGACGTACGCCGAGCCTCCGGAGACGGTGCGAGACCCTGGATTTCTTGGCCCGCCTGGCCCGGCCAGGGCCGCGCCGCTCTGGCAGTTGCATGGGCCAGGGAGCGGGCGGATGCCTGCCTTGGTGCTCTCGAAGGCATCCTTCGGACGATGGCCCAGGAAGCAGCAGCGCCCTACATACCCACTGCGACCTGACCGCCGAGGTCTCCCGCGACCTCGTCAGGGTCTGGCTCGGTCGCGTTCGATGATGGTCTCGGGTCGTCTGACGGTTTTGCCCACGTCGTAGCGGGTGGCGGGCCGCTTGTTCTTCGAGCCGAGGGGCCTGCCGGTGCCGGGCCGCGACGGTTTCGGCGCACGGGCCGGACAGGGCAAGGCCGGACGGAGGTTCCTGAACCCCCGGCGGACCCGGGCCGGGGTGAGCCTGTTCGGTTGGGTCGGCCGTTCCCAGGGCCGCCGGACGTCTTCGGCGAGTGGCCGGGCAAGCCGCAACTGGGTGTGCGCGACGATGATCAGCCACGTCCACAGGTCCGCGGCTTGTGGCGTTCGGAGCTTGGGCCGGGTCCAGCCGAGCGTCTGCTTGATCATCCGGAAGGTGTGTTCCAGGTCGAAGCGCCGCAGGAAAACCTGCCATCGCAGATCCACGTCGGAGCCGGTCATACCGATGGCGGAGGACCACAGCCACAGCGGCAGCGGGTCTCCACCGCCGGGTAGGCGGTCGACCTCCAGACCGATCACCGTCCCTTCGATGACGGGGAGTTCTCTGTCGTGGTCGATCCATGCGGAGCGGGTGGTGAGACGAGGGTGGAGGCGGTCCCAGGCCATCGCCAGGGCTGTGCCGTAGCGGTCGGCGATCTGGACGGTCGCCGCGTCGGGCTCGCCCCAGGTCTCGGGCTTGATGAACCGGAACTCCTTGCTGTGCTTCGGAGGGCGTCCTCCCTGGGGATACGCTCCGGCGTACTCCAGCTGCGTGGGTGTCGGCCGGCGCATGACACGGTCCGAGCGCATCCGCCCCAGGACCTCGACGGGCAGTCCGCCGAGAAGGTAGGCCATGCGCGGAGCGTCGTAACCGGCGTCGAAGACGACCAGGATGTCCGGTTCGCCCTCGCGCCACCGCCCGGCGACGAGCAGATCCTCGACCACCCGGCGGACCTGTCGCGCGGTGACCTCGGCGACGTCGTCCTCGGGGCCGAGCCGCACCGCGTCCAGCAGCTGGCACCAAGAGGTGCGGCCCGCCTCCAACGCGGCGACGAAGGAGTATGGCCAGCCCGGGATCATCAGGTGCTGGTCCCGACCCCGGCCGAAGGTGTGGCAGAACAGCCTGTCCTCACTGCATTCCGCGTCCGGCCGCAGCCAGTTGCTCACATCCACGGCCAGGACAAGCCGGCCGTCGGCGGCCTTCGGCTGGGGCAGCGCGGCCAGCGTCCGCCGCAACCGCACCGCGTCGATGCGGCCCTCGTTCAAAGCCCCGTAGAGAGCGCCGTGTCCACGGCGGTGCTCGGCCAGCAGTGTCAGATCCACCGGAGAAGTCACCGGCCCGTCTGCGCACAGCAGCGCGTCCGTGACCTCGAACAGGCCATCGCGCCGACTGGTCAGAGATGCGTAGAAGTCGTTCCGGAAGTGTGACGCCACAGCGAACGCATCCCGCTGACCATCCTGATGGAGCAGACTCATTCCCCCACGGCCTTCGTGCCGGTCAAGCGCCTCGTTGGTCGGAGCACAGCATCAGGCAAAGGCCCGTGCTCACGTCCCCGGAATCCACCTACGGGCGATCACGTTCGGGGCATCGTTCGAGGCCAGACCATAAAGCACAAGCTAAATGAGCGTTTTGTCCTGTCAGGGGTGTTTCATTACAGTTTAGTTGGTGGACCGCTGCGGTGGGCTGAGTCAGTGGACGTCTGCTGTGGCAGGTGGGGCGGGTGACGTCCTTCGAGGGTCCGTTTGGTCCCTTCGCTCCTGTCGAATCCCAACACGCCCCGGGTCACGCCTATGTGCGCCCTGTGGCGGGGCTGCGGCCATCGGTACTTCGGAAACATGCCTCGCAGACAGCGGCCATATCCGAGTGACCTGTCCGATGCCCGTTGGGAACTGCTGGAACCAACCCTGACAGCTTGGCGGGCCGAACGAAAAGGAAAGGGCCTGGACATCGGTCGGCCGCCCGAGCACGACCTGCGCCGGATCATGGACGCCATCCTCTATGTCGATCGGACCGGGGTCCCCTGGCGGTACCTGCCACACGACTTCGCCCCGTGGGAAACCGTCTACGGGTACTTCGCCGCCTGGCAGAAGGACGCGGTCCTCGACCGGCTCAACGGTCTCCTGCGCCGCCTGGTGCGGGAAGCCGAAGGCCGCGACGCCGAGCCGAGCGCCTGCGTCCTGGACGCCCAGAGCGTCAAGACTTCCGCGAACGTCCCGGCCGCCGGCCAGGGCATCGACGCGGGCAAGAAGATCTCAGGCCGCAAACGCCACATCGGCGTCGACACACTCGGCCTTCTCCTGACCGTGCTGGTCACCGCCGCCAGCGTCTCCGACAACGTCGGCGGCATCCACCTGCTCACGGCCATCGCCGCCGACCACCCCCGCATCACCAAGGCATGGGCCGACACCGGCTACCGCACCAAGGTCATCGACCCCGGTGCCCGCCTCGGCATCGACCTCGAAGTCACCAGCCGCGACCCTGCCCAGAAGGGCTTCAAGGTCATTCCGCGGCGCTGGGTCGTCGAGCGGAACTTCGGCTGGCTCATGCACCATCGCCGCCTCGCCCGCGACTATGAGACGCATCCCAACCGCTCCGAAGCCATGATCAAGGTGGCGATGGTCGACCTCATAAGCCGCCGCCTCACGCGAATCGACCCCGAACTGGCGCGACGCATGACCACCGCCCGCGGCATCTTCACGAGTGCGGCGGCCCCTGCCGTAACACGCTGAACCGCTGATCCACCAGACCAACACACTCATGCACACTCGGCGTCGGCAGACCGACACGCTCACGCATCACAGCAATGGCCTGCACGTTCCGCCCGGGAGCCATGCTCAAGATCTGTGGATCGGCCTCGGGTTGGGACGTGAAAGGGCGTACCTTCCCGAGTGATCGATAGGTCACCGAGTGGACCGACGTTGCACCGTCGGTCGGGAAGGCACGCCCATGCTCAGCGTAGTCAACGAGGACGGCACCACGGAGTCCGGCTCCCTGATCGACGAGATCGTCCGTGAGGGGGCCCGGCGGATGCTGGCGGCCGTCCTGGAAGCGGAGGTTGATCAGTACATAGCCGATCTCGCTGCCGAGAAGGACGAGGCCGGCCGGCGTCTGGTGGTCCGCAACGGCCGTCACCGGCCGCGCACGGTGACCACGGCCGCCGGGCCCATCGAGGTCACCGCCCCGCGGGTGAACGACCGGCGCGTCGATGCCGAGTCCGGTGAGCGTCGGCGGTTTTCCTCGAAGATCCTGCCGTCCTGGTGCCGCAAGTCGCCGAAGATCAGCGAGGTGCTGCCCCTGCTCTACCTGCACGGGCTGTCCTCGGGGGACTTCGTGCCGGCGCTGGAGCAGTTCCTGGGCGGCTCGGCGGGGCTGTCGTCGGCGACGGTGACGCGGCTGACGAGGCAGTGGCAGGCCGATCACGCCGCTTCCCAGGAGCGCGACCTGTCGGAGTCCGACTACGTGTACGTGTGGGCCGACGGCGTGCACCCCAAGGTCCGCCTCGGGCAGGCCCGTTCCTGTGTGCTCTGGTGCTGATGGGCGTGCGCGCGGACGGCACCAAGGAGCTGATCGCGCTCGCCGAGGGGCTGCGTGAGTCGGCCGAGTCCTGGGCCGATCTGCTGCGGGACTGCCGCCGCCGCGGCATGCGGGATCCCGAACTCGTCGTCGCGGACGGCGCGATGGGTCTGTGGCGGGCGCTCGCGGAGGTGTTTCCGCAGGCCAGGCACCAAAGGTGCTGGGTTCACAAGACCAGGAACGTCGTCAACGCGCTGCCGAAGTCCTCCCAGCCCGGTGCGAAGCGGGCCCTGCAGGAAATCTACAACGCCGAGGACCGTGACCACGCCGCCAAGGCGGTCAAGGAGTTCGCCCGCACCTACGAGGCGAAGTGGCCCAAGGCGGTGAAGAAGGTCACCGAGGAGACCGACGAGCTGCTGGCCTTCTGAAACTCCGCACCAAGGTCACGCGCGGCGCGGGCAGCCCGGCCGCCGCCCTGGCCATGGTCTTCAAGCTGGTCGAGTCCGCCCAGGAACGCTGGCGGGCGGTCACCGCGCCCCACCTCGTCGCCCTGGTCCGCGCCGGCGCGGTGTTCCGCAACGGCGAGCTCGTCGAACGTCCCCAGGCTCACGCAGCCTGAACCATCTCAACCGCCCCACAAGGCTGGTGGCAGATCGGAAACGCCGAGGCGGCCCCGGTGATGCAAGAGGCCGCCTCGCAGCAGAACCGGCGGATCAGCTGGGGATGTCGGTCAGCTTCCGGAGGGTGAAGGACTCGGCGAGGATCTCGTCCAAGACCTTCGCGACGTGCTGGAAGTGTGGCAGCGTGAAGTGGTGGTCGAGCGCCCGGCTGTCGACCCATTCCTCCAGGATGATCATCCGCTCCAGGTGGTTGGGGTCGGTGAAGGGCTGGTATCCCAGGCAGCCCTCCTCGGCGACGGACGGGGCGATCATCGCGTTCAGCTCGTCTCGCAGCCGCTCCTCCTGGCCCGGCTTGGCGACGAAGCTGGCGACGAGGGTGAGGGTGTTCGACATGAGAAAACTCCAGGTGAGATGGTCTTGCAATGGATGTCCGCTGGCGAACGACATCCATGCTGCAAGCCAACCCCAGGACCACCCAGGGCTCCGCTCAGCCGGGGTCGGCCCTGCCTGGGTCTGCCAGGACCAGGCAGAACGCTTCGGGCATCCGCACACTGGATCCATGGATCGCGCACAGCAGCTCAGCGAGTTTCTGCAGGCCCGGCGGGCCCGGCTCAGCCCCGGCGACGTCGGCGTCCCCGAATTCGGCGGCCAGCGGCGAGTGCCCGGCCTGCGCCGCGAAGAGCTCGCCCTGCTCGCCGGCGTCAGCGTCGACTACTACACCCGCCTGGAACAGGGCCGCGCCCGCAATGTCTCCTCCGACGTCCTGGACGCCGTCGCTCGCGCCCTGCGCTTGGACGCCGATGAACGCACCCACCTGCACAACCTCGCCCGCCCCACCACCGCCCGCAAGCGACCCAGCCGCCCGCAGCAGGTCGGCGCCGAGATGCGCCAGGCCCTGAACGCCCTCACCGGCGTCCCCGCCTACATCGTCGGCCGCCGCCTGGACATCCTGGCCTGGAATGACATGGCCCGAGCCCTCATCGCCGACTTTCCCGCCATGCCCGCCGCCGAACGGAACATGGCCCGGCTGGTCTTCCTCGACGAGGCAGCCAAAGACCTCTACCCCGACTGGGACGACAAAGCCCGCGACACCGTTGCCAACCTCCGCCTCGACGCCGGCCGCCACCCAGACGACCCTCAACTGGCCAGCCTGATCGGCGAGCTCTCCCTGGGCAGCGACGACTTTCGCCGCCTCTGGGCGGACCACAACGTCCGGGGCAAGACACGAGGCAAGAAACACTTCGCCCACCCCCAGCTCGGCGACCTCACCCTCGACTACGTCGCCATGCGCGCCCCGGACGATCCCGACATGACCATGATGATCTACAGCGCTCCGCCCGGCTCGGACGCCACCGCATCGCTGCAGCTTCTGGCCAGCCTCAGCCCGTCACAACCCGCTGCCGACGAGACACGTGCCAACCACAACAGCCAGCTCAACTGAATTACCGAGTCTCACCGGATCACCCGCGGAGCCGGCAGCGCGGCCGCCGCGCTGGCTAGCGATCACCGCGGCGCACCTCGTCGCGCTGGTCCGGGCAGGAACAAGGTTCGAAAACAGCGTCCTGGTCGAGCGCGAGGAGGCCGCGGCTGCCTGATCACGCGTCACCCGAACCACAACTCTTGACAATTGCTCTCCGCCCGGCCGAAACGAGGCTGTCCACCTCTGACTGCGCCTCAACCGAGCGCCTGTCCCGCAAAGCATTCCCCATACCCAGATTGAACCCTACGGAACCGTTCTGGAGAGCGACCGCGGACCGCTCGAACCACCGCCCTACCAAACACCCCTGGCAGGACAAAACGCTCTTCTAGGGCGCGTACTGTTCGGCGGCCGTTCGATAGGTTGCCTGCCATGACTGAGCTTGGAGCCGTCGCCTGGCCACTTACCCCGATACGCACCGAACGGCTCGTGCTCCGCGATTCCGAGGCTCGGGACCGTGCGGCATTCATCGAGCTGTTCGCCTCATCAGAGGTCCGCACCTACCTCGGCGGCCCTCAACCGCGCGATGAGCTCGAACGCGCGGTCCCAGAGATACCCGGTCGACGCCCTGGCGTCTTCGTGATCGATATCGACGGGGCGATGATCGGCTCGATCAACCTCGATCGGCGCGACGCAGACGAGGGGCCCCTCAGCCGTTTTCCCGGGGCCGCTTGAATGCAAATGACCACATAATTCGCGTGTCATGCATGCCAACGTGGTAGTAGTCATGCGCGGCATGGCTAACAAGTTCCCATCCATCATTGCTGTGGTCGTCGAGCATCTCTTGTGCTCTTTCCTCCATGCGCCCCTCCCGACCAGAATTATCACGCGAGTAGATCATGACGAACTTGTGATCCCACATCTTCATGGCCCAGTCTCCCTTGCTCGTGATCGTCACAGACTCGCGTTGTCGCGCTCAACACGATTCACGAGACTCCTCCTCGACTCAATTGACCGCAAGGGAAAGAGGGGAGGGGCATGCCGATCCACCCGGGCAAGGTCGAACCGCTCGCCGAGCGGACCCGCGACCTGTACGAGGAAGCCGAGCGGCGACTGTTGGGCATCATCGCCCGGCAGCTCGCCGACGGCCTCGAAGCCCACGGGTGGGCCACGCGGAAACTCTCCGCGGTTCAGCAGGTCCGCCGCGCCTCGCAGGCCGTTGTCGACGAACTCGGCAAGGCCGTCACCCTCGACGTGTTCGACGCGGTAAGCGAGGCGTACAACACCGGCCACCGGGCCGCGGTCGCTGAACTCGGCGCCCTGTCCGACGACGCTCGCGCCCTGGTCGACGACGTGACCCCCAACGCACAGGCCGTCGACCGCCTCGCACAAGAGACCGTCGACCGCCTCACCGCGACACACCGCAGCATCCTGCGAGCCGTCCCCGACCAGTACCGCGCCATCGTCGCCGAGGTCACCGCAACGCCTCTCCTCGGCACCGGCACCCGTCGCCAAGCCACCCAAGACGCGATGCGCCGCTTCGCCGACACCGGTCTACGGGCATTCAGCGACCGCGCCGGCTGCCGTTGGCAGCTCATCAGCTACGCCGAGATGGCCATACGGACCAGCGTCGGACGCGCAGCCACCGAGGCCCACATGCGCACCCTGACGACGGCCGGTATCGACATGGTCGTCGTGTCCAACGCCCCGCGCGAGTGCCCGCTGTGCCGCGCGTGGGAGGGCAAGGTATTGAGCATCAGCGGCCCGGACGGGGCGCGCACGGTCGAGGTTGAGCACGCCACCGACGACGGCCGCATGATCCCCGTACAGATCGCCGGATCGCTCGACGAGGCAAGGCGTGCCGGACTGCAACACCCCAACTGCCGACACAGAACGCGTAGTTACACCCCAGGCGTCACCCGCACCGGGGCCGCCGAGAGCGATCCCGCCGGCTACGAGGCCGGGCAGCGACAGCGCGAGATCGAGCGGAACATCCGCAAGCACAAGGCCCGCGAACCCGCCGCCGTCACCCCCGAAGCTCAGCAGGCCGCACGGGCGAAGGTGCGCCAGTGGCAGGGTGCCATGCGCGACCACCTCACCGCCCACCCCGACTTGCGCCGGCTGCGCCACCGCGAGCAGCCGGGAGCCTCGAACCTCCCCCGCAACACTGCGCCGGCACCGGGCGAGTTCACCGAGGCCGCACGCATCCGTTCCGGCGATGCCCGCACGCCGCGCGAGATGAGCGACCAGCAGCTCGCCGACGCCATGCGGACGGGGGTCCTCGACGAGCGCGACCGCGCCCGCATCGAGGTCGAGGCCGACCGGCGCGACCGCGACGACCTGCTCGCCCGCGTCCGCCCCGGCGGACGCCTCGCCGCCGACCTCACCTCGTTTTCCGACAGCGAACTCGCGCGCGTCTTCACGCACCTCGACGACGCCGACGGGTTGCGGATCATGACGGAGATGGACCGGCGCGACCTCGCCACCCGCCTACCGGGCGTGCGCCCCGATCTGGTCGGCCTGTCCGACGCCGACCTCGCCGCGCGCGCCCGCGGCGTCGGACCGGACACTCTCGGCGAACTCGCCGTCGAAGCCCACCGCCGCGACCTGCTCGCCCGCCTGTTTCCCCATGGGTAACTCTCGGGCCAGCTCGGAGATGAGGCTGTCAGGTGTGAGCTGATCTCTCGCAGGGAAGGTTGAGTGTTTCTCAGTGAAGGCTGGGGACCGGGGTGTCGTGTCCCAGGCCCCGGCGGATCGCGATCTCCACGGGCGAGTAGGCGCCGTCGGCCCGCTCCAGTTCGCACGGCGCGGCCGGCATCAGCGGCGGCTGGGCCATGAAGCGGGGCCGCACCCCATGGTGCGGCTGCGCCGAGTGCACCAGGAACGGATGGCACAGGAAGACGTCGCCCGGGGACCCGGTGGCGAGGGCGATTGGCCGGTGGTCGGACGCCGCCACCAGATCGGGCGCGAGGGCCAGCCCGCTCGCCCCGTCCTCCCCGTACTCCTCCAGCACCTTCGGCACGTCGAGGTGCGAGCCGACCCGGATCCGGGTCGGGGCGTCCTGTTCACCGACCTCGCTGAACAGGAACAGCATCAGCAGCGCCCGGCCCTGGGAGCGCAGATTGGTGAAGTACCAGCTCTCGCCTTCCGGCAGATAGCTCCCCTCGATGTGCCAGCCCGCGTCGTCCGGCTCCTCCTCGTGCGGGAAGCGCAGCGGGAACGTGCCCAGCGAGTAGCGCGGCTCCCAGCGTCCCGCGCCGACGAGCAGGTCGTACGCGCGGTGCAGGGACGGGGAGTTGGGTGCGGCGGCGAACGGCCCCTGCGCCATGCCGGCCACCCAGTGCACGGGCTGCGTCCACGTCGACGGCTCGTCCGGGTCGCAACCCGTCTCCCGCCACAGCAGCCGCGCACAGTCCGCGGCCACGCGCGGCGCGACAGCGCCCTCCAACTTCACGAAACCGTCGCGTAGGAAACGGGATACCAAGGTCGTGTCATCCATGCCCCCATCGTGCAGCGACACCGGCTCCGATCACCCGGCATTTTCAGCACCGCCTTTGCCGGGTGTCCACTACTACCCTTTTCGCCCCATCTCTGAGCTTGATCCTTAAGGTCTACGACGATCACTGGGGCCTTAAGGATCAAGCTCAACTCAGCTGTCGAAGCTCAGGTCGATGACCTGGTACAGGGCGGTGCCGGTGTCGGCGATCTCGCAGACCGCCAGGAGCACCTGATAGTCCGTGCGCTGCGGCAGGGGGATGCTGTGCGTCGTCGGGGACTGCGCGGCGAGTTCACTCTGGTAGTTCCAGAAAGGGCGCTGGGTGTTCTCAACGGTATAGAAGGGCTTGTCCTCGAACTGGGAGCGGGCCAGGGGCAGGGTGGGGTCCCAGTCGGCGTTGGTCAGGAAGTAGTTGAACCGGCGGACCGTGCGGAGCACGGTGAAGGACCAGGTGACGTCCAGGACCTCCCCCGAGACCACCTGGTGCTTGGCCCACTCGATGTCCGTCCGGTCGAGTTGGGCTGCGCCGGGGTTTCCTGCGCTGGCGATCTTCCCGTCGGCCGGCGGAGCGCTGTTCGGGGTGTCCTCGTGGAAGGCGGGGTCGGAATGGCCGCCGGTGGTCTGCGGGAAGAACTTGCCCGCCTCCAGCGCGGTCGCCTTCACCGTCCCGTCTTGGATGGCCAGGACGCTGCGCGATCGGGGGGCCATCACCGCGTCGCCCCCGGAGCCGCGTCCCTTGATCGTGATCGCCATTGACTTCTCCCTCTGCGCCTCGGCCAGGTCAAGGCGGCTCCCGTGCGTGGGCGCCGACTGTGCAGATGGATCATCGCGTGGTATGTGATCACGGACAGGCAGAACCCCGAACCCTGGGACAAGATCGTTCAGCCGGTGGTAGTGGGTAATGCCGTGTCCGGCGCCAGGCATCCTCCGATCAAGATGGCCAACCGTTCGGGAAGGAGGTTTGGGCACTCCGGCCGCACCTCTCCCGTGTCGGCCCATGTGACAAAACCCCTCGGACGCCCATGGAAACCACCGAAGGCGTGACGCCCGCCCCCATCAAGGCGAGGGCAGGGGCGCCCGGGGGCCCCGCCCCCGGCTCACAGACGTCCGGGTGAATCCTTATGGAACAAGCTGAGCTGTTCCTTAAGGCCCGAACGATCTTCGGGGCCTTAAGGAACAGCTCAGTTCTCGTGTCGTCACACGCGGCTGGTCGGAGGCGCGCCGTGTGGGGCGGGTGAGCTCGGTAGGCTGATTGTCACAATTGGTGGCGTCTCCCCTTGAGGCGGCGGTGGGGAGAGTGTGGCCGTGGAGCCCTCAGTTGACTCGAGTGCGTTAGGGAACTGCCGAGTCGTGCGGGTCGGCGGCGAGATGGACTATGAGAGCTCACCGTTTTTCCGTGCCCGCCTCCTCGCGGAGATCGCGCAGGGTCAGCGCCGTGTGGTGCTGGACTTGTCCGCGATGTCGTTCTGTGATTCCGCCGGGTTGAATGTGCTGATGGCGGTATGGCGGGAGGCGCACGCGACGGGCGTCGTCGTCGTGTTGGCGTGTGTGGCGGCGAGTCTCCGGCGGATGTTGAGCATCACTGGGCTGAGCGACGTTCTTCGGGCGTACGGGACCGTCGCAGAGGCCGAAGCGGCCGGCGGCGGATCCTGAGGTCCGTCAGCTTGATCCTTAAGGTCCATGACGATCATTAAGACGTTCAGGATCAAGCTGATATTCGGTATAAGCCTTGCAGGGGCAGGACGACGCGGAGCCGGACGCCCGGCCTACTGCTGCAAGTAGACCGGGCGTCCGAACAGGGTCTGGGTGGTCACGACCAGGGCGACCGCCCGCCAGACCAGGACCAGGACATCAAGACGAGGTTGTCGCGCGCCGCGCCGACAGCCGGCGCCTTCCAAGTGCAGCGCCCCGGCCACCTCCCTGCGATGTCCCAGCACTGTCTCGGTCCCGGAGGAGCCTTCCTCAGTCAGGGTTGAGGGACGTCCTGCACCGAGGAAGGGGCAGGGACGGCTAGCTGGTACTGCGTGGACCAAAACTGCTCCGGGTTCGCCTGCTGCATCTTCACGAGGCCGTCCCGGGTCGCCTTCGAACCCAGCAACTCCCACACCCCCACCTTGTCGAAATTGCCGATCCACACTTCAATGATGGCCGGTGACGTGCCGGCCAACAGGGAAGGCTCCGTCGTCACAGTCAGAGTGATGTCCACGCTGTGGGTTGCGCCGACGGCCAGCTTCTTGAGGCCCGCAGTGCTCGACCAGGCCCCGGGCACCTTGAGCTTGCGAAGAGCGGCCCGCTTGACCTCCGTCTTCGTGCCTTCGTTCGGGATCTCCCCGCTGACCCCGGTAATGCGGGAGTCGGCGAAAACGACCACCCTCAAGCTCTGGCCCTCGGTGTGATCGTTGTCCGTGTTCAGCGAATCGGTGTTGGTGATGTCAAGGCGGAGGGCTGCCTGTTCACCAGCGGCGGCGGTACCCGGGCCCGTCAGAGCGAGATCCAGCCCCGCGTAGTGCGTGTCGATCACGCTTTGGACAAGAATCCTGGTGAGGACCGAGGTGTTGATGCTGCGAACACCAACATGGCAGATGGCACGCTCCTTCGGCGTGGTGGAGATTCGCCGGGAGAAGCGGATCGTGATTGTCTCACCGGGCGCCAGCGGCGCGCCGGTGGTGTAGGGGATGCCGTAATTTACGCGGTTCCCCGCCCCGAACGTGCCGGGCGCGAGTTCCTCCCTCTTCTCTCCATTAACGGTAAAATCAGTGGGATCCTCGTAAGAGGTGTTACCACCCACGGCGAGGAGCAGTTGAGGCTGCTCGGTGGTCGAGTCGTTGGTGACGGTCAGGAGGAACTCGACCGTATCGCCGGGCTTCGCGTGAAGAGAACCGTCCCGCCGTGCGGGAAGCCCCACGGCCTTGAAACTGCACGAGACATCTGGCGGCGACTCCAGCGTTCCAGACTCGGTCATGACGTTCAGCCTCTCTGTACCGACGTGTGACACCTGCGGTCACGCAGGCCAACAGCGGTGCACAGAACGGCACCATCCGTCGACCCAGCGTAATGATCATCAAGTTCCGGTCGACAGGCATGTTCCGGCCACG
This sequence comes from Streptomyces sp. NBC_00442, assembly GCF_036014195.1. Lineage (NCBI taxonomy): Bacteria > Bacillati > Actinomycetota > Actinomycetes > Kitasatosporales > Streptomycetaceae > Streptomyces > Streptomyces sp. NBC_00442. The sequence goes on along the minus strand of NZ_CP107918.1, from coordinate 16,945 downwards.
TAGGTACTCACTGGCTGGAAATATCTGCGCAGTCGCTCGCTGTACGGTGCCCTCAACTACGGGCGCCTGGACACCGACCAGCTACAGGACCTGCTGGCATCGCTACCGTTGCCCCGGTTCGGCGGGCGGCTCGTGCTCACCGTGGACGCTTCCCCGTGGCTGCGCTCGGAAGCCGCGTGTGCACCGGAACGGCTCTTCTGCCACGTCCACGGCCGTTCGAAAGCGGCGGCGCAGATCATCCCGGGCTGGCCGTACTCCTTCGTCGCCGCGCTCACCCCGGACCGCACCTCCTGGACCCAGGTACTGGACGTCGTCCGGCTCGGCCCCGCAGACGACACCGCAGCCGTCACCGCCAGGCAGCTCCGGCATGTGACCGAACGCCTCATCACGACACGTCAGTGGCAGCCGGGCGACCGGGACATGCTGATCGTGATGGACGCCGGCTACGACGTCATGCGCCTCGCCTATCTGCTGCGGGACCTGCCCGTGGAACTGGTCGGCCGCCTGCGCTCCGACCGCAACCTGCGGCTGCCGAAACCCCCGCACGTGCACGACCCAAGAGGTGGTCGGCCACCGAGGCACGGCAAGGAGTTCCGGCTCGCCGACCCGCAGACCTGGCCGCAGCCCGTGGTCGTCACGGTGAACGACACGCCTCGTTACGGAAAAGCCGAAGCCCGAGCGTGGGACCGCCTCCATCCCCGGCTCCAGCAGCGGTCCGCCTGGATCGACCACAGCAGCGAACTCCCCGTCATCGAGGGCACCCTGATCCGCCTCAAAGTCGATCACCTGCCACGCCACCGCGACGCACCTCCGGTATGGCTGTGGTCCTCCACAACCGGCGCCACCCCGGACGACGTCGACTTCATCTGGTCCAGTTACCTGCGCCGATTCGACCTTGAACACACATTTCGCCTGTTCAAACAGTCACTGGGCTGGGCCCGTCCCCGCATGCGTGACCCGCAGGCGGCGGACCGCTGGACCTGGATCGTCATCGTCGCGCACACCCAACTCCGCCTCGCAGCCCCGCTGACGACAGACGTGCGCAAGCCCTGGGAGAAGACCACCCGCCCCGACACGGTACTCACACCCACTCGGGTCCGGCGCGGGTTTCGGCACCTGCGACCCCACTTGCCCTGCCCGGCCCGGGTGCCCAAACCCAGCCGGCCCGGCCCCGGACGCTCACCCGGCTCCAAGAACCGCCATCCCGCCACCCACCAGGAAGTGGGCAAAACCGCCAAACGACCCAGTCGGTGTCCCCCACGGCCAGGAGATCGAACACGGCCAGGTGGACAGTGAAGTCCTCTCCTCGCCGGGGCCCGCGTCCGGAGCGGGACTGCAGCCGGGAGAACGCCACCTCCCCGCTGTCCAGGACCGCGACGAGCTCCGCGTCCAACACACACGCGGGCAGGGACCGGGCCGCCTCGGCCACATCGGCGAACGGCCCGGTCAGCTCGGTGCCGTGCCGACTCCACAGCCGGCCCTCGCGTGCCAGGACCTGGCAGCGCCAGCCGTCGAATTTCGGCTCCAGGCTCAGACCCTCTCCACCCCGCACCTGCGCGACAGGCCGGCACAGAGCCAATGGGACAGGAAGATCAAAAAGCTGCATGCCCTACACCTTCCCGAGCGGACCGGACTGTTCCCCGCCGCAGAAAGGGTTCACTCCGTAAGCCTGGTCCTGCGAGTCGCAGCATCCCCGCGGTGCCACACATGCGGTGGCCGTGTCTCGGCAGGGAGGACGTCGTTGTCGGGGGGACAGGTCTTCCTCAGGGCGCACCCTCAGGGCGCACCAGGCAGGCGTCTGCGGTGTGCCGTTTGGATCTTAGGAGGTGCACGGTGGATGCAATGACCAATACAGCGGGCCGGGGTGAGGGTTCGCGTCGGGCGGCGCGCACGGCTCTTCGGGTGGGTGCGGTGGGTGCGGCGGTCGGCGCCGGGCTGATTCCGGCCGGTGCCGCGCAGGCCGGTGTCATCTCGGTCGGGAACGCGACGTTCGGCAACAGCTGCGCCAACGTGGGCGGAGCTCTGGCCAGCGGTGCCACGGTCGCGAGCCCCGGAGCGGTCAGCGGGAGCGCGCTGCGGCTGCCGGTGTCGCTGCCCCGCAACCACTGCGGCAACAGCGGCATCGTGTGCGACGCCGACGGTGACGAAGGCGGAGGCGGAGGCAATGTACAAAATAATGGGGGTGGTGGCCCTGGGCCCTCCTAGTGACCGACGATGCCTGAGTGATCTCACGCGGTGAGGGAGGGGAATAGGGGGGGCGAGTGATGGAGCGGCTGGTGGTGCGGGAGGTGGCGGCGTTGTCCGGTCGGGCGCTTCCCCTGCTGCGGTCCTGGCAGGCCGAGCAGCCTGAGTGCGGTGTAGCGCGGGCGTTGCTGGTCTTGCAGACCAGTGGCGGCATGAGTGACGAGGCGTTGAAGGTCGAGCTGGTGGCTGCGTTCGAGGCGGCGCAGGCGGCCGGGGCGCGGGAGGCGAGTGTGGTATACGGGATTTTCCTGTACACCCACCGGCAGTACCCGCTGGCGGCCGAGCACCTGCTGGCCCATTTCGCGCAGTGGCCCGGTGATGAGGCGGCTGCTCTGATGCTGGGCGCCTTCTCTGCTTGCACCGGACCGGGCTACCGGCAGCGCGGGGATGCGCTGGTGGAGGAGCAGTACGCGCTGGCCGGGCCGGAGAGTTGGCCGTGGGCGGGGTGGAAGGCGTGGACGCGGGTGGAGCAAGGCCGCACCGAGGACGCCCACCAGTTGGCCGAGCACACCCTGGGCCTGTACCCCCGTTCGGGGGTTGCCGCGCATGCCCGCACGCATGCCGAGCACGAGCAGGGTGCCGGGACGGCTGCCATCGCTTTCCTCGATGGGTGGCTCGCGGGCGATCCGCAGGCCGTGCAGTTCCGACACTTGAACTGGCATGCGGCCCTGCAGTCGCTGAGCTGCGGAGACTTCGCGGACGCCCGGCGGCGGGCGGATGAGGTGCTGACCCGGGCCGATGTGGGGATGCAGGCGGCGACGAACTGGCGGCTGCTGCTGGCCGGCCAGGCGCCCGCCCGCCTCAGCGACCTGACCCACGTGCGGGAGCTGCTGGCGGCCCCGGGCGGGATGGCGGAGGTCTTCCACACCTTCAACCTGGCCCTGGCCTTGGCCTGCGAGGCCGCCACCGACGACCTGGAGGCCTTGGCCGGCCGCGCCGGCGCGGACGAGCGCCCGGAGTTCCGCGACGTGCTGGCCCCCGTGGTGCAGGCCCTGGCCTGGGTGACCGCCGGGCGCCCAGGCCGGGCGGTGAAGCTGTTGGCCGGGCTGGGTGGGCAGGTCGAAGCTCTGGGCGGGGTGCGGGTGGAGCGGGAGATCGTCCAGGACACCCTCGCCCGCGCCCTGATCGACGCCGGCGACCCGGCCCGCGCTGCAGCCCTGCTGCACGAGCGGGTCACCGCCCGCCGCCACCACACCTACGAAGACCTCCTCCTAACGTCCCGCACCCCGGCGACCCGGATGCCCGCACAGCCGCACTCCCACCCCGTACCAACCCGCTGATCCCATTCGTCCCGGCAGCCCACCGCACCGAGCAGGCACCAGGGGGCGCCCTATTAAGTTCCCCGGAGACCCCTCGTGCCCCAGGTCATCGTCGTCTCACTGCGCGGCAGCGGCACCCAGCTGCTGAACCAGGCCACCAGCGCCCTCGGCTTCACCTCGTACGGCACAATGAGCGGCAGCCCGCTCGAGGAGGAGCAGCCCGCCCCCGGCGAGACCTACCCCGTACTGCTGGCCGGCTACGGCCAACACGAAGCGGTGCGCCTGCTCAAGTTCAAAGGACACGCCTTGCAGGAGGCGTTCCAGGAGGCGGTCAGCGCCCTGTGGCGGGTGTGGTGGATGCGCCTGGGCCAGCCCGTCACCCACGCCTCCCCGATCGAACCGGCTCTCGAAGCCCGTCTCGCCCGGATCCCGTCGCAGGACCTCTACGGGCTACTGCCGGGCCGGGGCTGCTGGTACCTGACCGGGCTGGACCTGGCCCGCGCCGACGCCGACTTCCTGCGCCACTGGCAGAGCGGCGGGCACCCACGGATCGTCTTCCACCACCGCGATCTCCGCGACCGCATCATCGACCAGATCCATCTGCTCTCGCGGCCCGTCGACGCTGTGGGGTCGATGCCCGAACACCTCGTTTATCACAGCATCCTGGCTGCTCTGCCCACCTTGGACGCCAAGATCACCCTCGCCTTGAGCGACCCCAACTTTCCCGGCATGGACGAGGCACGCCGCAGCAGCTGGCTGCTCCACCACCCCGCCGTCTGCGTGATCACCCACGAAGACCTCGCCGGCCCAGCCCTCGGCGGCACCACCGCGGCACGCGACCAGGCCCTGGCCCGCCTGCACGCGGCCATCACCGACTCTGACCCCCTACCGGCCTGGCCCGCCCCCTCCACCACTACCGCCACCAACCCCGGCACCGGGCCCCTGGCGGTGGGCGCCTGGCGCACCTATTTCACCCCCGCCCACGAGCGCCTCCTCGAACAACACCACAGCAGCCTCCTGCCCCCCTCCCACCACCCAGCCGCCCCGCCCGCGCTTCCCGCCACGCGCACTCCCGCCCGTTGACGGTCACCGCAGAACCCGAACAGGCAAGAGTCCTCTTGGCCCACGTCCGGCCATTGAGCTTGCTCCTTAACAGTGTCGCCTCCTGCCCCCACTGCCGTCGCTGCGTGAAGGAGGGGCAGTGCTGCTCCCGGGCCGGCGGTGGGGCGGATGGTTTGGGTGTCCCTCGCATGGCGGATAGGGGTATCGGTTCTTCGCCCGTCCTATGGGTGACTTCTGCCAGGCGGTGAGAGGTTTTTGGTGCTGGTCAGGTGAGTCTGAGGGGGGAGGCCCCAGACCCCGGCGCTCACGTTCCACATCCCCTTCAGTGCCTGTAGGAGTACACGTGCGTCTTCGTCACACGGTCGGTGCCGCCCTCGGCGCTCTGGCCCTCATCGTCACCCTGCCCACCTCGGCCGACGCCGCCACCGGCAAGTTCAGCTACACGTTCACCAACGAACAGGGCAGGACGGAGACCGACACCGAGAACAACCCGGCAAGCCACAAGTGCATCGACCTTCTCGGTGTGGACAAGCCCGAGGACCACAGCGGCGCCTGGAGCGGAAGGAACGCCACCGACAACGTCGCCACCGTCTACACCGACCTCGAGTGCCTCGGCACCGCCACAGTCATCAAGAAGGGGCTCACTAGCCCCCCCGACGTGAAGTTCCGCTCCGTCATCTTCAACACCTTCTGACCCGCTGATTGCCTCCGCCTGCGTGCTCGGGCAAGGTGCACAAGGGAGAAGGCACATCGATGTCGATGGACGATGCGGGGAGGTTGTCGGCGGCGGCCAGGTCGGCGTCGGAGGCGTCGTTGGCGTACAGCGCGGCTGCGGTCTCGGGGAGCTTGTCAGCGAACGCGCGGGCCTCTTCGACCTTCTGGTGGAACGTCATGACCGTACGGAGGTTGTACGCGGCGGCGTGCTCCAACAGGGCGGTCTGCAACAGGGCCAGGCGCCGTCCCCGCCGCGCCTCCTCAGACTCCCCGAGAACGGGCGAGGGATCACGGATCTCCAGGACGTCGATCTCGAACCCCGCGAGGATCTCGCGTTCGATCGCCTCCGACAGCCCGAGCTCCGTGAGCCACGCGCCGTAGGTGCCGTCCGGGGCGTCGGCCATGGTCGCGATCTCTGCCTCCTGCCCGTCCTCGCTCTTCTGCGGGCGGGCTGCGGCGAGGATGCGCGGTGTGGCGGTCAGGTAGAGCCGGAAGTCCGCCGGGATACGGGCGTTGTCGTGGATCGCCGCCCACGGACGGCCAAGATCACCAGCGGTTCCGTGGGCCTCATCCACGATGGCGAGGTCGAACCGGTCCATGCGCTGTCCGTAGAGGCGCTCTCCGCCCGCCAGAGCGGCCTCCAGCGGCCCGCGAACCTTCCGCTGGCCCTCGGCGTCGATGTCCTCGCGGTCCACGAGTGAGGCGTACGTGGCGAACACGACTACGGGCCCGTGTCCGGCCCACAGGGCGAGCTGGATCGGGTTGGTGGTGGTGCGCACCCCGAGCGAGTTGAGGACGGCGTCGTTCTCCAGCGAGCACACCGCGACCATCGGCGCCCGGTGGCCCACCGCCCGCCACGCCTGGGCGGTCTGCGCGAGCAGGTCCAGGGTCGGCACGGTCACGAGGATCCGGCCGTCTGCGAAGCTCTCCAGCGCGCACGCGGCGGCCGTGATCGTCTTGCCCGAACCGGTCGCTGACACGATCGTGCCCCGGGCACCCTGCGGGGGCACGGATGACCTTGCAGGGAATCCCACCCACTTCCTAAACGCGGACCGCTGGTTGGGGGATCTCGGTGGTCTGACCGGGTAGTTTCTCGTTTTGTTGTCCAGTGATCGTTTTGTGTACTTGGCCAACTTGGTTGTTCTCATGGGGTGTTGTGTGTTGCTGATGGGTGTGTCGGTTGGACGGGGAGTGGGGGTCGGCTGGTCACTGGGTGAGGATTGGCTGGTCAGTGAGCTGAGGGTTCCAAGTGGGGTAGGGTTTTTTTGATCGTTTAGGGGTTCGGTGTGCCCGGACTGTGTGTCGGGGGTGCCGGGTGGGGTCTGTTGAGTCTGTGGCGGATGTGGGTGTGTTGCGTCCGGTGGCGGTACGCAGGCTGCTGGCCCTGGAGAGTCGGGGTGAGTTGACACCGGCGCATAGGCGGATGGTGGCGCAGACGCTTGGGACGTCGGAGCGGACGGTCCGCCGCTGGCTTACCGCGGCTCGCGCGGAGGATCGTTTCGGCCCCGCGGTACGCGAGCGGTTTGTTGTCACGCCGGGGGTGTTGAAGCTGTTGGCGTTCCATCGTGGGAACGCGGCTGCGCTCCACCGGGAGCTGGTCACCGTGGAGGCCGGGGGAGGGGCGCAGGCGCCGTCGCTCGCGACGTTGTACCGGGCCATAACGAGGGATGTTCCGCCGGGCCAGTGGGCCGGGCTCAGGGGTGGGGAGAGCGCCCGCCGGGCCCATGACGTGTTCCTTCAGCGCCCGGTGGGGCATCGCAACGAGGTGTGGGAGAGCGATCACGTCCAGGTGAAGGTGGACGTTGATATCGATGGCCGTCCGGGGCGTCCGTGGGTGACCTGGTTCATCGACTGTGCGACGCGGGTGATCTGCGGGTTCGCGGTGACCGCGCAGGTCCCGAGTCGGGAGTCGGTCCTGGTCGCGCTCAGGGACGCGATATCCCGTGAAGGGGAGCACGGCCCGTTCGGTGGCCTGCCGGGGGCGGTACGGGTCGACCGGGGGAAGGACTTCCTGTCGAGGGCGGTGGGTGAGGCGTTGGGCGCGTTCGCAGTCCCGGTCATCGACCTTCCCGCCTACAGCCCGCATCTGAAGGGCACGGTGGAGGCGTTGAACAAAGCCGCGAAGCAGATGTTCTTCGCTCAGCTGCCTGGTTACACCGCAGCTCCGCGTTTGAAGGGCGGCAGGAAGCCGTCCGCCGGGCAGCGGCTGCTGCCGCTGGAGGCGTTCGTTGAGCTGCTGGGGCAGTGGGTGGCCTGGTGGAACACCGAGCACGACCTCCGCTCGCTGGCCGGCAGGACCCCGCAGGCGGCGTGGGAAGCAGATCTGACTCCCATCGAGGACGCTGAGCCGGGCGCGCTGCACATGTTCACCCTCGAGGACGACGGCCGGGCGCGCACTCTTACCGGCAAGGGGGTGCGCTGGCGCAATCGCCACTACGTCGATGCCTGGATGACCGGGCAGGCCGGGCGGAAGGTGCGGCTGCGTTACATGCTGCACCACGAGCACGAGATCGAGGTCTACGACGCAGTGACGGGCCGGCATCTGGGGTCGGCGTACCTGTCGAACCGGGCGAGTGCGGAGCAGATCCGGGAGATGAAGCGGTCCCGCGCCAGGGAGGCCGACCGGCTCAAGCGGCTGCTTACGGCGGCGGAGAAGGACCGGGGCACTCGCTACGCGGCGGCTACCCGCGGCACACCGGCCGAGGTGCTCGGTACCGTCACCGAGATGGAGGCCGAGGTACATCTGCGCGCGGCTGCCGCCGCGGACCTTACCGAGGTGGCGCTGCCCGGCTACCTGCCGCTGTCCGCCCAGATGCCCGCGTCCTGGACTGCACCGGACACGGTCAAGCCGACTGCTCCCCGCCCCGAAGACGAAGACGAGAGCATCCTTACGCCGCGATGAATGCCATACCTGCCGCTCGCCCCTTGCCGGCCCGCCCGCGACGCGGCCCGCTCCCGTCGCCGCGCAAGGACCACTACTTGTCGCTGCCCGACGCGCACGTGATGGGCACATCGGCGTTGAAGGAGACGCTGGCCAATCTCGGGGAGGTGATCGCCGCGCGCGGGATGATGTGTGTCTACGGGGCGGCGGGGCTGGGCAAGACGATGTCGGTCAACGCCTCGCTGCGGGAGCTGGCGCCGGGCGCGACGCGCCGGATTGAGTTCCGAGGCCGGCCCACCGTGCTGGACATCCGACACAACCTGTTCAACGTGCTTGAACTGCCGGGCAGCCCGCCCAGGCAGCCGACCGCGTTCGACACCCTGCTGAAAGACGTGCTGGCCGAACAGTTCCGCGTGCTGGTCTGTGATGAGGCGCAGTGGCTGCGGGAGGAGTCCTTCGAGTACTTCCGGCACCTGTTCGACGACCTGTACACCGATATCGCGGTGGTCTTCGTCGGCGGCGGCAACACCTACGACGTGCTGAGCCGCAAGGACATGCTGGCCTCCCGGGTGCACATCTGGCAGGAGTTTCGTCCGCTGACCCGCGAGGAGGTCCTGACCACGATCCCCGCCTACCACCCGGTGTGGCACGGCGTGGATGGCGATGACCTGCTGTACTGCGATGACGTGGCCGCCCATGGCGTCTTCCGCACCTGGGCCAAGATCACCTACCACTTGGGGCGGGCCCTGGATGCCACCCCGGATCTCGAGGTCAACCGGGACCTGCTGCGCTGGGTCTTCAGCAAGCTCGGCCGCCGCACCCGGCCGTGAGTACTTCCGGACCCGTCCGCATCTGCCCGCCGCACCCTGGCGCCGACGAAACGACGCCGGAGACCTGTGAACAACACATTCCCTGATGTCACCGTCCTGCTCGACCCCAGTGACGACGCTGCTGTGACCCGTGCGGCGCTCGCCGGGCACGACCCGGCGGCCGGCTGTGTCACCGTCCACCCCACGCCGGGTACGACCAGCGACCGCTACTTCGCCCACGACCTCCTGGTGGCGCTGGGCAAACCCGCGCACCTCCCGGGCTTCCCAGATGCGCGCGCCCCGGTGTGGGAGGCCGCCACAGCCTGGCTAGCGGCGCTTCCCGTAGAACGCCTGACGATCCTTCGTGCTCACCTGCTCACCCGAATCCGCCTGCAACGCCTGCTCGACCTGCGGGCGTTCACCGGAGCGCACCTGGTCCTGGTGTGCCACCGCTCCCGTCCGACCGCTGCCCTGCGCGACGCTCTCACCGACGTGCCCCACACGCTCGTCCAGGCTTCGGCCGCCGGCGACCTCCTCGCCGGGGCGGCCGCTCCTGGCCCGGACCGCCCCGCCGTGTCGCCGCGGGCTGCCGGCCGCTGGATCACCGTGCCGGCGCTTCAGCGGCTGGCGGAATGGGACGGTGAGGACCACTGCATCGGATGCCTCCCACCGCCGATCAGATGGCGCTACCGGCCCCGACCGCGGCCGTGCTCGTCACAGACCACCGCGGAGATCATCCGCCGCATCCACGGCGCCACCGCACACCCCCGTCTCGCTGCCGCGCTGGCGGTAGGGGTCTTCACCGGCGCCGCTGGGCAGCAACTGGGCACCGCGCGCCTGGCGGACTGGCGCGAGGAAACCTCCACCCTGGCCTTGCACGACCCCCTCGGGCAGACCGACGGCTGCGCCACGCACCTCGTTCCTTCCTGGTCGACCGTCTTCCTGCACGCCGCTGCCCGCTTCACCCGCCTCACCCCCGCACCCGGCACACCCCTGCTTATTCGTCCCGAGGAGCACTCCGGCCTGCTTCGGCTCGCCGAAGAGGCCCGGCTGCGCCCACCCCAGCCCAGCGCTGACCAGGAGCGCGGCACCGTTCCTGCTCGCGGGATCGAGTGGTTCTACCGCGAGCTGACAGAGTCAGGCATCGACGCAGAGGCCCCCCAGCACACCCGGCGTCCGCGTCTGCGTGTACGGCCTGTCAACAAGCCCCAGGCCAGCACATCATGACCAGGCCACGCGGAACCCGCGTGAACTGCTTGCCCTGGGCCGAGGCTGCGGGAGCCGCCGAGCGCGCGTGGACGGAAGGGTGTGCGCGCGGCGCTGCGGTGGGCCCGGCTGCCGGCTTCAGTTCCAGCGCATGTCGAGAGCGTTGAGCGCGTCGATGCGCTGCGGGTGCAGTCTCGCTCGGCGGGAGCGCTGGTTGGCGATCCATATCCCGAGTTTGATCTCGGTACCGCCGGTGATCTCCACATGCTGGCGGGGGACGTTCAGGTGTCCTTCGCGCCGGGCGTAGCTGGCCGCAGCGGCGAGGTTCCGCGCGAACTTGTGGTCTGGAGCGAGACGCGGCGCGCTCTGGATGCCGCCACCACTGGGCGTCACGCTGAGCTCAGCCAGCAGCCGGCGCTGTTCCTCGTGGAGGGTGTCCCAGTTGCTGCGCTGGTGGGCCAGCCAGGCACCGACGTCTTCTCCGGCAATCATGTGACCCGGCTCGATTTCCGCTATCTCTACCGGTCCTCCCGCGGCGAGGTACCGCTTGAGGAGTGTGAAACGGCGCTGCCACACCAGCGGCCACGCGGGGCACCAGCACGGGTCCACGTCGGCCAACGCCGTCTTGCGCGTGTTGGACAACGCGCCCTTGCTGCCGACGGCAAGGCGTGCCTCCCGGCGCCGGTTGGCCAGCCACGTTCCGACCGGATAGCCGTCCATGACGGCGTCGTGCCCGGCCGCGAGGTGGCCGTGGACGGCATGGTAGGCGCGGGCCATCGACAGCCCAGCGCTGAATACATGGTCGGGGTGGCTCCACACCATGCCCAGCCTGGTCAGCGCGTCGATGCGTACGGCAGGCAGGCGGCCGGTCTTGTTGGCCTTGCGCTGCTCGGCGATCCACTGGCCCAGCGGAAATGCCCCGTCCTTGCAGAGGTAGGGGACGTTCAGGTGGCCGCGGGTCGCGTGAAAGCGGCGGGCGGCCGTCCAGCCGCGCAGCCACCCGCGGCGCTCTACGTTGATCACCCGCAGCCTGACGAACTCCGCGATGTCAGCGGGATGGCGGTCGGTGGCGAACAGCAACGGCCCCTTGGCCAGTGGGGCCGCGCCCGTGTCGTCCCCGCCGGGCCAGGCGGCGAGCCGGTCGATCACGTCAGTGTCGTGGGCGGCGAGCGCGGCCAGGACCTTGACCAGCGGCAGATACGAGCCGGATGCCAGCCAGTCCTCGCAGCGCTCGTCGGGGGACAGGAAGACCGGCACCACCAGGGAGGCGACCTTGTCACCGCTGGGCCCCTGCCGCAGCGCGCGTCCGACCGTCTGGACGGTGTCGACGATCGACTCCCTGGGGTCGGCGAAGACCACCGCGTCCACCTCGGGGATGTCCACCCCCTCAGCCAGCACCCGGGCACTGGAGAGCACGCAGCGTTCCACCACCACCCCGTCCGCGCCCCAGCCGCGGGCGAACTGGGCCAACACGTCGCGCCGGTGAGCCATGCCATGGTCGCCGTGCAGCCAGCCGGACCACACCCGACGCGGATAGATCGCCGGATCCACGGCCCAGAGCTGACGGGAGGCGCCCGGCGATGCCTCGGCAAACGCGCGGGTGTCCGCGACGCGGTGATGGAACGTCATCACACGGTCGAGCTGATGGGCGGCCGCGGCTTTGAGTACGGCTGTGGTCAGCGCTTCCAGCCGCGCCGCGGCCACATCCACCTCCGCGCGCTCCTCACCCGCCGCCCCCGGCGCCAGGGCCTGGTCGCGGATCTCCATCACGATGATCTGGTAGCGGGCCAGCAGCCCGCGGGCGATGGCTTCGGCCAGCGTCAGCCGGTACACCACCGGGCCGAACGTCGTCTCGTCGTCCATCGAGGCCATCAGTGCCGGCCCGCTTGCGGCCTCGTCATCCCCGTCGTCCACCGCGGCCCAGGGATCGGCCACCCGCGGCGTCGCCGTCAGATACAGCCGGCGGTCCGCCGGCAGCACGGCATCGTCATGGACCGCGGCCCACGGCTTGCCCCACGGGCCCGACGTGCGGTGCGCCTCGTCCACCACCACCAAGTCCCACCGCCGAAGCCCCGAGGCGTGAGCCTCGGTGAGCACCGGCAGCGACGCGTAGGTGGCGAACACCGTCACCCGCCCCTTCCTGCCAGCCCACGCCGACAGGAGCCTCGCGTCAGTAGTGCAGCGCACCCCGGCGGCATCCAGCTCCGCGTCCGCCCGCAGCGAGCAGACCGCCACCATCGGTCCCACCCGGCCCGCCTTCCGCCAGGCGGCGACCGTCTGCACCAGCAGATCCAGCGTCGGTACCAACACCAGCACGCCACCTGTGCGCGCCACCCGCAAGGAGATGTGCGCTCCCATGAACGTCTTTCCCGTCCCGCACGCCGAGACCACCGTGGCCCGCAGACCTCCGCTGGCCGGCGGGGTGCCTGCCAAGGCGCGCGCCGCCGCGTCCACCGCCTCGACCTGATGCGCCCGCAGTACTGGCCCGCCCTGCACCTACGCCCCCATTCACCTGCGCGAACTGGCTTCCCTGCCTGCCGGCTCGTAGCGTACGAACGATGCCCCACCAGGGCCAACAGCGATCCGGCCCACAGCCCCTCTCGGGCGTCCGGATACAAGGCATTGACGACGCCGTCGCCAAGACCGCCTGGGTTTCTACTGGTCAGGTCCTGCCACGAAGTGAGGGGATATGCGTGTGTCGCATGCGTCCGCGGATGCTGGTGCATGCGGGCTCGAAACCCCACGGCCACAGACGTCTGGTGGGGAGCATGGATCGGGGTGGGGCTCGTGACAGGTGGTGCGTACGAGGAGCTGCAGACCGGCGGCTTCGGGCCGGCCACGTTCGATCTGTTGTGGCGGCTGGTGCATCAGGTGCGTCGTGCCTACGGATTTCCACCGCCTGAGGGCTACGCACAGTGGGGCAACGAAGCTGCTTATGAGGTGGTTTTGGCGATGGTGACCGCCAAGGGGCAGAAGTTCGTGACCCGCTGCTTCACGCTTACGGCAGACCAGGAATCCCTGGAACGCGTACTTCTCACCTCCATTAAGAACTACCTCATCGACGAAGCGAAGAAGACCCCCCGCGGCAAACTGCGGCGCCGTATCGCCCGGCTGATGGGCGAGGACACGGCCTACCGCAAGAGCAACGGCTCCCCGCCGCGTTGGGCGCTGGCCGACCACCCCGAAGAAGCCCTCTGGCAGGGGGACCTCGACGATCTCATCGCCCATGCCGCGCACGTCAGAGGCGTCGGCATCACCCGCTGGAACCATTCCGGCCCAACGCCCAAGCAGACCGTGCACGCCCTCAAAACCATCCTGCTCTGCGTGCTGCAGCACGCACAGGGAGCGGTAAGGGAGGAAGACCTCGCAAAGGTTCTCGAGTCCCGCTTCGAGCTCTTGGCACCGGCCCGCGTGACCCGGCTGTTCGCCGATGAGGGGACCGTCGCCGCCATCGTCGAGCAGCATGCGGCCACTACCGCGCCGGACCCGACCGGGACGGAGGGGATCGCCGAGGACATCTGGCAGCGACTCTCACCCAACGAGCGCCTGCTGCTTCCCTACCTCGACAAGGACGCGCATCACGCGGCGCAGCTGCTGGAGATCCGGCAGGGCCACGCAGTGCTTGTCCTGTCCAACCTCAAGACCATGCTCCGCGATGCCCTGTCGTTGGACAGCGACCTGCAGGCAGTGATGGCCGCGCTACTGAGGCGTTGCGAAGAGGCTGCGTCGTGAACGGCCCCAGTTACGTCGTCTGGACCCAGTGAGAAGAGAATGCGCTGATGGACCGCAGCCGAGGAGACGGGGGAGACAGCATGAGCTCTGTCCACACCACTGCCTACCAGAGGCTGGTAGCCGCCGCGGCGGGCCTGAGGGTGCCCGACGCCGTCTACCAGGTGGCCACCGCACCACCCCAGGACCCCTGCCCCGGCCACATCTGGCGTGCGGTGTGGGAAGGCACCGTCCAACTGCTTCTGATCACTACCACTGGTGCCGATGACACCGTGCGTGCCGTCCCGGTCTCCTTCGAACGGTACGCCGACGCCGACACGCTGCTCCTGCCCGCCCAGGCGACCACTTTGGAGCAGCCACTTGCACTTTGGTGGGGCCTGGAGACCGACGTGCCGTGGTGTGTGCTGGACCGGCAGGTCAGCGAACTGACCAGCCGCCCCGGCGCCCTCACTCCCCGGACGATCGCAGACACCGTGACCGGCGCCCAGTGGGGGAGCGGTACCGTCTTGTCCGCGGCGGCCAGCGAGTACCGTGCCACCCTCACCGACCACGTGGAGGTCCTCGCCTCGGCACGGTGGGCCCCGCAGGGGTCGGGGGGCCTCTCTCAGGTGTTTCGTGATCACGACATCACCATCCAGCATCTCGCGGCCGAACTGAAACTGCCGCCACCCCTGGCGCTGGACGTGTGGAGGGGCCAGCAGCCCCTCTCCGCCGAACAGGCCGCCACGCTCGCCGCACTCCACGACCAGCCCGCCGACCACTTCCTCGACGCCAACCCCGCCCTACCGCCCACCGTCGTACACGAACTCAACCGGCCCCTGCGTCGCAGCCAGGTCAAGAAGCTCGCCGCTCAGTACGGCGAAACCGAACACGCCGCCCGTCTGCGCGCCGCCTACGGTGTCTACGCGCTCGCGGCACGCGAAGAAAACCGCACCCAGCCGAACTGGACTGCACGCACCGACCGCTACTTCGAACTCCTCCTGGACGAATAGAGAAGAGAGAGGTACGCCCGAGGTGGTCAACTACGTGCTCGCCGGCGCCGCCCGGATCCAGGCCGCCGCCATAATCACAGAACTCGACGCAGCCCGCCCCGGCGCCATCGAGCGCCTGACACAAGGCGCCCTCGCAGAATTGCGGATCTGGCCCGAGCTCACAGTCAAAGACGTTCCCGAGAACGAGACGGCACCAGGCTGCAGCGTTGCCGGAGCGTACGACTACGGCCCCCCACCTCGCTTGTCCATCGCCACCTCCGCCAGCCACGCACGGCGGGACTTCACCGCCCTGCACGAACTCGGTCACCACCTGCAGAAGACCAGCTTCGACCTCATGGAGCCCTTCAGCAGGGAAGCCGACGGCGGCGTCCTCCTCGAAGACGCCGCCTGCGACGCGTTCGCCGCCCAGATCCTGATCCCCACGCACCTCGTCGAGCAGCACGTGGACGCCGTAGGGCCCACCGCCTCAGCGATCACCCGCCTGTGGGAGTCGAGCAGCGCCTCCCGCATGGCCGTCTGCGTGCGAGCAGCCCAGTACCTCCCCGCCCCCGGTCACGTTCTTCTCCTCGACCCTGACGGACACCTCGCTTTCGCCGCCTCCCACGGCCTGCCACCCCTGCGGCGCGGCAGCTTCCAAGGCGACATCCCCGTCATCGACCGAGCCCTGACCGGCTACGGCCGCGCGCAAGGACGAACCCAGATCCGCTACCGCGACGGCATCCTTGGACGCGAACTGCACACTGACACCGCCCCCATGGGCGGCTACACCGTCGCCGTGCTCGTCACCGACTCCGCCCCCTGGCGCGCCTTCACCCCACCCACCCCCGACACCGGCCCCCAGTCACGCAACTACGACTGCGCGAACTGCGACGAGCACTACCGTTCCTTCGAACCCGCCTGCCCGCGCTGCCGCGTTCCCCGATGCCCCGACTGTGGTCGCTGCGCCTGCCCGCTCCGCACCCCCGGCCGCACCTGCCCAGGATGCTTCATCGTGCATCCGCCCGCCATGTTCCCCACGGACAGCGGCCGCTGCCTCGACTGCTCCTGACACCCCGTAGGGCTCGCCCGCCACGTACTCCCGGCTACCCGCGAGTTACGTCGTCCGTCCCAGGCGAAGCACCCCACCCAGGGTGCTCACGGAACCCGGGCGCCGGTCGCGGGAACCCGTTGGAGCGTTGCCGGCAGGAACGGCAGGAACAGCAACATGGCTATCCAGATCACCGCGGTGCGCCTGACGGCCGGCGGCACCACGCACGAGCACATCACCCACCTGTGGTGGACCAACCAAACCTCCGGCGACACCGGCAACAGCACCCGGGCGCAGATCGTCGACTGGATTGAGAACAAATCCGGCAAGGCCTACACCAGCGACGCGGCTGGACACCGCACGGAGGTCGCCGTCGTCACGCCCGCCCGGGGCGAGAAGCACCTGCGGACCCACGCCGACGGCGTATGGACCAACAACCTCCTCGCCCTTCCCCGGCGCTGACCCGCCACCGTCGACCGGCCGTCTGACGCGCCGCCCACACGGCGGCGCGCCAGACGCCCCGGCACCCACCACTCTGAACACACGCTCCCCACTTCAGGAGGACCCCATGTCCCAGGAAACCCACGGGCACAAGTCCGTCACGATCATCGTCAACGCCCGTCCCCACACCTGGGAGGCGAAGGAGATCACCTACGAGCAGGTCGTCGACCTCGCCTACCCCGGCCAGCAGCCGAACGAGCAGGACACCTACACCGTCCGCTACAGCCGCGGCCACGGAGGCCACGGAACGGGCAGCCTCACCGCCGGCCACAGCGTCCGAGTGAAGAAGGAGATGGTCTTCGATGCCTACCGGACCTCTCGCTCGTGACACGGACCTGTCCCGCCTCCTCGACGACGGCTACGACGTCGTCGTCCGCGCCGGCCACCTCGTCGTCCAGCGCATCCCGTACGTCACCGAGAACCGCACCGTCGAGTACAGCTTCCTCACCTACCCCGTAACCGTCACGGGGGACCGCATCGTCTCCGACACCGACCACCGCATTTGGTTCGGCGGCTCGACC